>JAOQAI010000008.1 GCA_025963645.1 Flaviaestuariibacter sp. | reverse complement strand
CTGGCAAGAGGTAGCCAAAAGGGTAACAAGAGAGGCGGCAGCGAAAAGTCGGAGGGATTTAGTGTTTAAGCGCGATAACATAGGTTGGGGTGTTTTTGGGTGTTTTAAGAATTCGAAGATAGATTCCCAAAAGAGGTGAGTACATCCAATATCGCCGAAAGCACCCCACCACACGGTAGATAAGATATTATAAAAGATTATAACGGATGAGTCGGGGAAGAATAAGACTATTGGTTTAGGTCAAATGTCTTTACCTGGTGGGGGAATTTACTGATATAGCTATTGAGAAGGGTTGTGATATAACTGTTTTCCTTGTAAGGTTGAATATATTCTTGGATGGACTCGGTGCTGGTGATAGTAATGTCTTTCGGCAGGTATCCCATTCCAAAAAAACTGCCGTTAATCACCATGATGCAGGAAAGCTCCTCGGCTTGGAGCCCTTTATCTATAACCAGGTACGAAGGACGTTGCGTGAGAGAGGAGATGGCATTTAACACACGCTTATTATATGCCTCCGGCGCTTCTTCTTTATTACAGGCGCCCAGGCAATGTTCATCCACGATTCCCTGGCAGCCATCACTACCTGTTTGCATAAAACAGAGTTTGGGACAGAGTGTATGTTCTTTCATTAACTTTCGAAGCACACCATGTCCATCTATCTTATAATGAAACGTGTAGATAGGGTTGGAGTGGCGTCTCTTTTTCTCAATAGCCATACGCATATACCCCAACTGGTCTTCAAACACATAAATGCCAAAAACATCTTCCGGCTTTTTTTGTGCACTGTTGAATGGTGGCCATAAGCGTTTGATCTCGGTAGATTCCAGTATGGCCGCCATCAGTTCGGTAGCCGTAGTTTGAAAGGTTATCGAGTGAATATGGCGTACAAAATTCTGCTTTTGCCGGCTGTCCGAATTGTTGCTGAAGTGGCTGCTGACGCGGCTTTTAATGTTTTTGGCCTTGCCGACATATACCACCTTCCCTTTATTATCATGGAAGTAGTAAACACCTGGTAGCGAAGGGAGTTTTAAAAAATCATCTTTACAAACATTGGGTGGCAGGGTTTGCTCTTTCGATGTTTTTTTTAAGCTCGTAGCAATAATTTCTTTAGTGTCGTATTGCAACAGCTTCTGAAACAGGATAACGGTTGCAGCCGCATCGCCGCCGGCACGGTGCCGGTCATTTAACTCAATGCCAACGGAATGGCAAAGATTGCCAAGGCTATAAGAAGGAAAGCCGGGAAAAATCTGGCGGGAAAGCCTAACCGTGCAAAGCTTTTTAGTATTAAGTGTGTAACCGAAATGTTCTAAATGATTCTTTACGAAAGAGTAGTCAAAATTCACATTGTGCGCTACAAAAACCTTATCCTGTAAAAGCTGGTGAACCGTATAAGCGATCTCTTCAAAATAGGGAGCATCTTCGACCATCTCATTGCTGATGCCTGTAAAACCCTGTATGTACCGGGGAATCGTCTTGCCAGGATTAATGAGCGAATCAAATCGCTCAATTACTTCCTTGCCATCAAAAATTTGTATGGAGATTTCAATGATGCCATTGTTTGCCGCGTAGCCTCCCGTTGTCTCAATATCTACAATCGCGTAAAGCACAGTCCGTATTTTTGGTAGCTTGTAAAGAGTCCGAAGGTCTAAAAAATTTAGCAATGCACCAACCCTTTGACAAATATTTAATATTTCGCAACCGGCTGCAAAAAGTATTCAGGCACTTGAGCAAGCAAGCGGCGCGGCAAGGCATCACTTGTTACCGGGTATATGACCATGATCTGCCGGAAGCGCCTTTCATTATCGAGGTGTACGAGGACAAGCTCTATGTTTCGGAATACAAACGCCGGCACCATTTGGATGAAGAAGCTTATGAACAGTGGCTTCATGAAAGCAAAGTGATCATGTCGGAAGTAATAGGGGTCGCCTATGAAAACATCTACCTGAAGCTGCGGCAACGAAAGGAAAGCCGCCAGGGACAATATCAAAAACTGGATGCGCTTAAAAGCGAGTTTGAAGTCCAGGAAGGGGAGCTGAAATTTTTGGTGAACCTTACAGACTATTTGGATACCGGTCTTTTCCTGGACCATAGAATCACCCGCCAGATGGTGAAAGAGGTAGCGAAGGGCAAACGGGTGTTAAACCTATTTTGTTATACAGGTTCCTTCTCAGTTTACGCTGCTGCTGCAGAAGCGTCAAAAATTGTTTCGGTGGACCTTTCGAAAACCTACCTGCATTGGGCAGAGCGGAACGTGAAACTTAATTTCCCGGAATACGGTCATCACACCATCGTTCATGCAGATGTACTCGCCTATCTGAAGGGAGAGAAGGCCGAGACCTTCGATATTATTGTTTTGGATCCGCCCACTTTTAGCAATAGTAAACGCATGGATGATTTTTTAGACATACAGCGCGATCATGTGACATTGATCAATAATTGCATGCGTTTACTAAGTCCAGGCGGTGTACTTTTTTTCAGCACGAATTTTACCAAATTCAAATTGGCGGAAAGACACATAAAAGCGAGCACAATAAAAGATATTACTAAGGCAACCACGCCTTTTGATTTTGCAGGAAAGCTGCAGCGCTATTGCTTCCGGATAGGCAAATAAAAAAGCCGCTATAAAGCGGCCTTTTTATTCAACAATTATTATCAAGGATTAATAGACTGTGACTAACGCTGTTCTGTCGGCAGTTGTGAAAGGACGGTTTGCACCATTTCCTACGCAAGCCAACATCCAGGAGCCAGCGCTTGCCCCTGTTGGGGTACCGGCAATGTGAATGGCGCCTACACCAGCTGTGCCTTCGTTAGAAGCAGCACCACCGCAGCTATAAGCACGGTTCATATAGTCGGTGTGACGGAAGCCAATGCAATGTCCTAACTCATGCGCCATGATGGTAGCGATGTAATTAACATTGGTAGTGCTCGTACTTGTGCTGTAATGGTAAGTGTTCATGTTCACAGTGCTATAGGGCGCACGGGAACTGGTTGGAAAACCTGCAGAACCTAAGGTGTTGCTAACCTCGTAGTAAGCCACCACGGTAGTGTTTGCACCAGAGGTAACGCGCTGAAACTTGATAGTCATGCTTTCTGCATTGTAACGGCGGATGGCTTCGTTCAAAGCTGCAGAGAAGACAGCTTCATGGGAAGCAGAGCTATTGTTTAAACGCACTTTGATTGTAGGATAAGAACTAGCACTAACCGTATTGGTGGTGCGATAGTGCTCTTCGTTGGCATAAATGATCTCCGGGCCATTTGCTGGAGAACTGAGGTCCTCTGGACGAACGATCATATCGCCTTCTACCAAATAGCCTTCAGCTATTTTTTTGGCGCCTTGCGGATTGAAGCCCGCAGCTTTGATTTCAGCCAGTTCGCTTTGAGAAAGTTGGTCAGGGTCTGACTCCTTAATATCTTTTTTACAAGCAATAAGAGCGGTGGCTAAAAATGCAGCCAGTGTCAATGAACTTAAAAATTTTTTCATGTGTGTGTTTTGATGAATGAGGGTGTAAAAAATTGTTGAATGCTGAATTTAGGACATGTTAAAAGAGGTTAACAAATGTATTTATGCAACGATGCTGCACTCAAGTTTAAGCATGTAAAAATTTGAGCATAAGTACTTAGGAAAAATACGCTCAGCCATAGTAATTTTACTGATAATCAACATCATTATAGATTAAAATAAAAGCCGCTGAAACTTTCAGCGGCTTTTATTTTAGTGCGTGGTTTCTTTTAATAGACATCAGTGCTAAATCCTAAGCTTCTGATCTGGTTTAATGTTTCGGTGCTTACATCGGTTTCTTTGATGTCTTTCTTACAGGAAGCAAATGTCATAACAGACAGGCACACAATTGCGAAGGGAGCGAAAATTCTTTTCATGTGTGTTTTAATGTTAAAAGTGAAAACTAATCTAATTATTTATTAACATTTTCTTATGAGTATTATTGCAACAATGTTGTATTTGCGTTTAACCCTTTAAGAAATTTAGGTATATATGCTTAGTCTTTTATTCTGAAGTTCTAAAAGAGAACTTATTCTTAATTTGCTGCTCTGTGAAAACAATTTATCTGCTCCTGCTGGGGTTGCTTCCCTTATCTCTAAAAGCGCAGTCATCGGCTGAAAAAAAGATGACACCTTCGCTTGCCAATAAGATAAAAAATGCGACAGCCATTGATAGCCTGACGGTTATTGTGCAAGGCGATGTGTCAAGGCAAATGAATAAGGCCCGGATCATTGAGTCGTATCCTGCTGCCAGCATTTATACGATACGGATAAGCCTAAAAGACATCACCGGCTTTTTATTGGATACGGGGATACTTTTTGCAGACTTACAAAAAATTGCCCGCGAGGAACTGACAACAGGCAATTTAGATATCAGCACCAATAAGATCAATCTCGCTCATCGCCAGTTTTCAGGTATTAGGGGAGATAGCATCGTTGTATCGATAAAGGAACAAAAATTTGATAGTGCCGATATTGATTATAAGAATCGTGCGATCAACTCAGGCCAAGCCTCTTCTGTTTCAACAACGCATGCTTCTGTAATGGCCACTATTATTGGCGGTGCAGGTAACACCTCACCTTTTGCACAAGGGGCGGCACCGGGAGCTATACTAACTTCCGCCAACTTTACCTCTCTCATTCCACAGCCAGACTCTATTTATCAGCGTTATAAAGTTTCTACGCAGAATCATTCATACGGTACGGTGATCGAAAGTTATTATGGAGCAGAAGCCTCGGCTTATGATGCCAGTGCTGTTAATAATCCGGCACTATTGCATGTATTCTCCAGCGGTAATTCCGGAACAGCTGCTGCAACAAGCGGTGTGTATAGTGGCATAGGGGGATTTGCCAATCTTACCGGTAATTTCAAAATGGCTAAAAACAACCTGGTGGTTGGCGCCACGGATTCCTTTTATGTTGTGGCACCTCTTAGCTCAAAAGGCCCGGCACATGATGGAAGGGTAAAGCCTGAGCTGGTGGCATTTGGTGAAGATGGAAGTTCGGGTGCGGCGGCCTTGGCATCGGGCACAGCTGCATTGGTGCAGGAAGCTTACAAATCCTTTCATGCAGCTTTTCCTAAATCTGCAACAGTTAAGGCAGTATTAATCAACAGTGCCGACGATATAGGAAACCCGAATGTGGATTATTCATCCGGATTTGGTAGCCTCAATGCACACGCTGCCTTACAAACAGTAATGCAAAACCGAATTATAGAAGGCGCCGTTTCCAATGGGCAAACATCTTCTTTCCCGTTAGCCATTCCACCGGGTATAAAACAGGTAAAACTCACATTGGTTTGGACAGACCCAGCAGCACCTGCCCATAGCCTAAAGGCATTGATCAATAATTTAGATATCACGGTAAACCATCCATCCAGTAATACAATTTGGTTGCCCTGGGTATTAAATCCGCAGCCAACTACTACTGCTTTATTGCAGCCTGCCCAACGCAAAGTAGATACGTTGAATAATATCGAGCAAATAACGCTTGACAATCCAGTATCTGGATCTTATACTATTGATATAAAAGGCACGAGGGTAACCAATAGCAGTCAGGCGTTTGCTGTAGTTTACCAATTCGATACGATAAATCACTTTTTATGGACGTTCCCAATATCTGATGACGCGATTATCGGAGGTAAATCTAATGTCATCCGGTGGGAAACAAATATTGCAGGAAACGGGCAGCTTGAATATTCTACCGATGGCATCAACTGGCAGACTATCGCATCATCCATAGACCTTCGTCAGCACTATTTTAAATGGATAGCGCCCCTAACTTTTGCCACTGCCAGGTTGCGAATGAAATTCAGTTCGACGCCTGATAAGCTATCTGAGAGTTTCATTATTAGTAACGCACCAGAAGTTTTGGTTGGATTTAATTGTCCGGATTCTTTCTTAGTACACTGGAGTGCACAAACTGTAAGTAGCTACCAAGTGTATGAACTCGGAAATCGATACCTGGCACCTATAGCCACAGTCGCCGATACATTTGTGATCTTAAGTAAAGCCCAACACCCATCGCTGTATTATGCAGTGGCGCCGGTAATAAACGGCAAAAACGGTTTACGGAGTTTTACGGTTAAATACGATGCACAGGGTGTGGAGTGTTATTTCAAAAGCTTTTATGTGCAGTTGCAAGAAGAGGATAGAGTAACACTTACTGCAACCATCGGAAGCCTTTACAATGTGGCTGCTATTGCATTTCAGCGGAAAATCGGGGGCACATATCAAACTATTAAGACCATCAATGCCCCATCCAATCTTGATTTCACATTTGACGATAGTGGGCTGCAAAAGGGCATCAACTATTACCGGTTGCAGATAAAGTTGGCGAATGGAAGTGTGATCACCAGCGAGGTGGTTCCCGTTTACTATTATCCCAAATTGCCTGTTATTGTTTATCCAAACCCTGTTGCACAAAACAAGCCGGTCAATTTTTTAAGCCGGGAAGCGAGACGATATACCGTGCAGATCCTGGATATGTCAGGTCGCTTGTTACGAACAACCCAGTTACGGGATATAACCAATGTCATTCCTTCAAACGGTTTAGCCAAAGGGATTTATGTGGTCCGCATCATAAGCGAAAGGGGTACAATCGGAAGTGAAAAGTTAGTGATCTACTAAATAAAAAAGCGAAGCAGGGAGCTTCGCTTTTTTATTGTTTCTTATATAATGCTAAAGCGTTTTCAAAACATCGTTCATGCTGCGAACGGCGTCCGCGCTTTTGTTGAACAGCCCTTGTTCTTCTTCATTCAATTTATAGTCAACGATCTGCTCCCAACCATTCTTGCCGATGGTAACCGGAACGCCCAGGCAAATATCATTCTGTCCGTATTCGCCTTCCAAAGAAACGCAGCAAGCAAACAGGCGCTTTTCATCCCGCACAATGCTTTCTACCAACGCAGCGCCGGCAGCACCCGGTGCGTACCAGGCCGAAGTGCCGATCAGTTTAGTAAGGGTAGCGCCTCCAACCATTGTATCGGCTACAATTTTTTGTTGTTGCTCTTCACTCAGGAAGTTGCTAACCGGTGAGCTATTCCAGGTGGCATAGCGGATCAGCGGGATCATAGTCGTGTCGCCATGACCGCCGATCACAACCGCGTTCAGATCGTTTGGTGAACAATTCAGCGCCTGGCTTAAATAGCATTTGAAACGGGCGCTGTCCAAAATACCACCCATGCCGATGATACGGTTCTTAGGGATACCGCTGGACTGTAATGCGAGCATGGTCATCGTATCCATCGGATTGGAGATTACAATGATGATAGCCTCCGGTGAATGCTGCAGGATATTTTGTGTAACACCTTTTACAATAGCCGCATTAGTGCCGATCAACTCTTCACGGGTCATGCCGGGCTTGCGTGGAATGCCGGATGTAATGACCACTACAGAAGAACCCGCTGTTTTGCTATAATCGTTGGTGCTGCCAACAATTTTAGTGTCAAAGCCAAGCAAGGCCGCTGTTTGCATCATGTCCAGGGCTTTTCCTTCGGCCAAGCCTTCTTTGATGTCAAGCAATACCAGTTCCTCGCAGAGTTCTTTGCGGGCAATATTGTCAGCGACTGTTGCGCCGACCGCGCCTGCACCTACCACCGTAATCTTCATTGATTAATGATTTATGGATAAGAAAATATTTTGCGCTGCGAAGGTAATGGTGAATATTGAATGGTAACTAATCTCCTTATTGGACAGTGCTGGTAAACATTAGCTTCTCCTGTTTGTTTACAAAGACCCAATTTTGCAGCAATATGGTTCAGGCATATAATTTTTTAGGCAGTTGGCAGTTGTTCCCGGAGAAAGGCATTTACGAGGTGGGGAGCCGGCCCAAAAGTGGTATTTACAAGATCGAAGCGACCGAGAACAAAAAGGAACTCAGTATTAGCCATAGCTGGGTGAGCCTGAAAAATGAAGCTTTTGCCTCTTCCTATGCAGTTTTAGCGGATGGAGAAACAAATCCATTCCCTGACAGGTCTTTTGCGGATAGTGTGCAGGTTGCCTTCACGGATGCACTCTCGTTTGAACTGCACTTTTATCGTGGTGGGCAAGTGATTATGCATGTGATACATGAATTGCAGCCCAATGGTTATTTAAAACTAAGTCAGCAAGGGTTTAGAGATGATGGGACGGCCTACACGAATTCTGAATTTTATCATCGCCAGATGAGCGTGATGCCTTATTCTACCTCCGTTTCCGGGGCAGTGATAAAAGCTACAGAAGAAGGCATTATTCGTCACAAGGCTTTGACAGCAATGGAAGAGCAGACCAATATGCAGCTTGATCAGATCCGTAAACAGATAGAGTTGCTGGCGATTCAAGCGCAGGAAATTCATAAGCGCAAAGAATTGTCCATGCTTATTTATGGCGCCAGGCTTTCCTTTAAACCGGAGATCGGGCAGGTGTATTATCTCTACGAGAAAGCGGATGAGAGCCACATGATATCACTTATTTCTCCGAAAGAATGGGGCGCTTCCATGCCTTTCAAAAAGTTTGTTGCTGCTGTGCAATTACTGGCTGATCACACATGGAAAGAATTGTAGTTTTAAAGAATTCCCCCAAGCCTTAATGCAATAATTTCGCATTTGAACTCATTCTATGACAAAACTCTCTGTCAATATAAATAAGATAGCCACATTGCGCAATAGCCGCGGTGGCAATAACCCGGATGTAGTAAAGGCCGCGATTGCCGCCCAACGGTTTGGTGCAGATGGCATCACTGTTCACCCACGTCCCGATGAACGCCATATCTGTTATGCAGATGTGCGGAACATCAAACCCATCATCACAACCGAATTTAATATTGAAGGCAATTGTCGCGAACAAAAATTTATAGACCTGGTCCTGGAAACGGCTCCGCACCAGGTGACACTGGTTCCTGACGAGTTAGGGCAACTTACTTCCGATCATGGATGGGATACCATTAAGCATAAAGATTTTCTAAAGGAAATGATTGGAACGTTCCAGTCAGCAGGTATCCGGGTTTCCATTTTCGTTGATCCAGTTATTGAAATGATAGAAGGCGCCGCAGAGACAGGCACGGATCGCATAGAACTATATACCGAGTCATACGCTAAACATTTTCATGAAAGTAAAGAGGCGGCGGTTTCACCTTATGTAGCCGCGGCTGCAAGGGCTGTTTCGTTGGGACTAGGCTTAAATGCCGGCCACGACCTGGATATGCATAATCTTAAATATTTTAAGCAATCCATTCCGCAACTGGATGAAGTAAGTATTGGTCATGCTATCATCTGCGATGCGCTTTACCTTGGATTTGAAAATGTGATACAGCTATATAAACGGCAGCTGCAATAAAAGGATATATCATTAAAAAGGGTGTCAATTGAAACCTTTTTTAATATGCGCTATCCATTTTTCGGCTTCAGATTTCTTTTTCTTTCTGTGGTAGATCGCCAGTGCAATGGCAAATGCGGATAAACCAATGGTTGCCATCAGCGAATAATTCGGACGAGCAGGCGGGGTGTACGTGATGCCATCTTCATTCGCTAGTGCAGGCTCATGCACATACCGGCCATCTTCCGGCATAGCCAGGTCCCAAAATTCTTTGGTGAGCTTGTTCAATTGCTTCCGCACATCCGCGCCATACATAGATTGTCCGTGACCACTAGCCACTACCTGCGGCTGAAGCGCCGCTAATGTTTTGACGGACCGCGCTGCTGCGCCCCAATCAATGGTAAAGTATTTAGGAGGGCCATTTAAAACTTTCTTTTGGCTTAATACCGAGATCACGGACTGCTGGTCGGTAGTAACAAACGCATCTCCAGCTATTAGCACACCGTCGCTTTCGCGATACAGGCTTACATGACCGGGCGAATGACCTGGGGTGTGAATCCATTGCCATTCTTCCATTCCGGGTAGCGTATGGTCAATAGGCAATTCTTCAATCGTTCCCTGCATATTAATGGGGCCGCGTGGAAATGTCCAGGACATCAGCGTCATTAAGCCACCGCCCACACCTGCATCGGCGGGTGGATATTTGGAACGCCCCGTGAGATAGGGCATTTCGAGTTTATGGCAATAAACAGGCACATTCCATTCATCTGCCAAAGTTTGCAAAGAGCCTACGTGATCGAAATGGCCATGCGTTAACACGATGCAGGAAGGCCGGCTTGAACTATCGCCTAAAGCTTCTGCTGCCAGCTCCTTGATTTTTGTTGCCGAAGATTTCAATCCTGCATCCACCAGTATCCAATTATTGGTCTCCGGGTTCTGGATGATATACGCATTGACAAACACATCCTTCAAGCGCCAAACGCCCGGGGCTACCATCCATTTGTTCTTGCCAATTTCCCTTTCTTCAGTAGCAGTAACGGTGCGGTTAGATATTGATGCTCTGCTCATAGTATTTTTTATCCTAACGGCACAAATAGCATACCATGGCTCAACCACACACTAAAGCTCTGGCATAACAAAGCCTGTCGCTTGACAGGCTCCCAGGAAATATACAGGACTAATTGCAACCTAAAAGCTGACAAAGCTTGGCTTCTAATTCTTCGCCGCGCAGGTTTTTGCCTACGATCTTTCCCGCCGGATCCACGAGGAAATTTTGGGGAATGCCCGTGACCTTATATAATTGCGCAGCGGAATTATTCCAAAACTGAAGGTCGCTTACATTGGTCCAGGCCAGTTCATCTGCTTTGATGGCTTGCAGCCACGGTTCTTTTTGTTTATCAAGCGATACGCTAAGAATAGTGAAGTTTTTTGGACTGAATTTCTTAAAGGCTTTTACCACATTGGGATTCTCCATCCGGCAGGGGCGGCACCAGCTGGCCCAAAAATCAATCAACACATATTTGCCCTTGAATGATGAAAGTGCAACCGGAGTGCCCGTCGTGTCAGCTTGGGTAAAATCCATCGCATCCGAGCCAATAGCGCCAATTTTGCTTTCGGCGATAAATTGCGCTAGTCCCGATGCGATCTGCGTCTTTTTAATAGTACTGTCCAACAGGTTAAAACGCTGTTCCAGCAAGATTGGATCTTCTATCACCTGCGATGTAACCTGCAATAAGAAAGGGGAAATATAGGAAGAACGACGGGCTTCAACAAAGCGGCCAACTTCCGTATTTATTTGCCGGCGAACGGAATCATAGACCGGCATTAAGGTTTGTTTTAGTCGCTCATCTCCCGATTCATTGATCCTGGTAACTGTTTGGCTAAGCTTGTTCATTAGGGGGACAAACGTTGCCTGGAACGCTTTAAAATCGGTATGTGAGGTAGAACCGGTAATATTCAAATTCTTGATGTCGGCTTTTGAACCGGTAATGGAGATCGCCTTGTTTTCAAGGTAGATATGTTGCGCTTGCGCATCGCCGATCATCAACCAGTAAAGGGTAGGTTCGGCTACGGTTCCGGTTAGGGTGAATACCCCTTTTCTTATCGGCGCCGAAGCAAAAATGGTGTTGTCATTGGTAGTCACCAAAAAGGCTTGGGCACTGTCTTTCAGACCAGCAACGTTTCCTTTAATAACAAAACCTTGCTGTGCAAAAAGAGTGACAGGAAAAAGGAACAGGGCGAGGATAAAGGTTTTCATAATTATTTCGGTTGATGGCGTTGCTGTAATAAGGTAACAACATCCGACAGCGAACAATCCTTGGCTTGCAATAATAACAAATAATGAAACAGCAGGTCGGCTGCTTCTCCCAAAAATAACGACCTGTTAACGTCCTTTGATTCGATGACTAACTCCACTGCTTCTTCACCAACTTTTTGTGCAATCTTATTGATGCCTTTTGCAAATAAATTCTTGACATAGGAGGTTTCATCCGTGCCGTTGCGACGGAGTTCTATGATATGTTCGAGGTAATAAAGGAAATCTTCTTTTACATTCTTTTCGGTCCAGCAAGTATCGGCGCCTGTATGACAAACCGACCCCGTAGGTTCCGCTTTTATGAGCAAAGAGTCCTTATCGCAATCTACCAACAATTGCCGCAATTGCAGATGGTTACCGCTTTCTTCACCTTTCGTCCAAAGTCTTTTTTTAGAGCGGCTGTAAAAAGTGACCAAGCCCGTTGCTTCAGTATGATGCAATGCTTCTTCGTTCATAAAACCCAGCATCAGCACCTTCTGTGTGTTATAGTCTTGTACTACAGCGGGTACCAGTCCATCAGCATATTTTGCAAAATCTATATTCTCAATGGCGTCGGTCATGACGCAAAGGTAGGCAGAGTTGGTGCTTGTAGCAGCAGGCGAAAGGGTTACAAAGTTTTGCGTAATACTACAAATTCCAACGACTCCTTAGGGACGCCAAAATGCTGATCCTCTGGAAATGGTTCGGTTTCGCCGGTTGGCTCATAACCATGCCGGATGTACCAGTTCAGTAATTCGGTCCGACTGAGATCACTGTAATCTCTATATAAGAACATTGGAGCAGCCGGGTATGTTCTTCTGCTGCATTCAATAATTGCTTCCCTATTCCTTTCGCTTGCAGGTTTGGCGATACAGAAAGCATCCCAAGATATAAGCCATGGGTTTCTCTCTTTAAATAGACACTTCCAACAAGCGTATTGTCGTCTGTGCACTTTAAGATCGTTGCCTCCGGTTCTATTAAAAGTGTTGCCAACTCTTTTTCATCCGTTCGAGCCTCACCTTCAATAAGATCGGCTTCATGTGTCCAGCCTTGTCGCGCTGCTGAACCTCTGTAAGCACTGTTCACAAGCGATACGATTGCGGGTATATCCTGCGCTGTTGCCGGCCTTATGTCAATTGTAGCCATCCCTTAATTTGAGCCGGTAATTTACAGCAAACGAGAAAGCCTTGCATGGCAAGGCTTTCTTGGATAAATACACACATATAAATTAAGCGTAGCTATTCAATAAAATATAAAAGCTCACCCCCCAAAAGGTTAAAAAAAGAAAAATCATGGCAATCGTCATCGGAAGGTTGAAGCCTTCATGCGTTTGGTTGGCGCCCTCACTTAATCGTTTCCACATTGTTTTCATAAGTACTCTTTTAATGTGGGTATATAAAGGAAAATGGTGCCAATTGCTTTTAGCTTAGAAATGCGTTGCCAAAGACAACCAATGCACTGAAAGTGTGGAAGCTCAACTACAGAAGTCGTAATGAGGTTGGGGTTGTTCTGTATTTATAATTTTACATTATGTATTCAAAAAAGGAAGCTTCCGAATTACGCCAGCAGTTCTGGACGGCCTTTGGACAGTATATGCTACCGATAGCAGGCGCGGAAGGAGAGAAGATTAACTGGATAAATTATAAGACCGGGGAAAAAGAGGTGTATTTTAAAATGGCTGCGGATAGCAAAAGCGCTTCCATCTCTATTGAGATGGCTCATAAGGATTTAGGCTTGCAACAAATTTATTTTGATCAATTTCAGCAGCTCCGGAACTTATTGCAATCAGTATTAACCGAAGAGTGGGATTGGGAGCCACAAGTAGCCGATGAGCATAACCGAACGATCAGCCGAATAATCACGCGAGTTGATGGGGTAAACATCTTTGACCGGAATGATTGGCCAAAACTGATCAGCTTTTTCAAACCGCGCCTTATTGCGTTAGATGCTTTTTGGAGCAGTGCCAAATATGCTTTTGAAGCCTTACGATAGTTTTTACAAGGCTAATATTTGTTTTAGTTCCGCATCGCTTACGGTCAGCAAGCCAACTTTTGGAAGACGCCGGGTAAGTTCTTTCCAGTTTTTATCTTTTGCAAACACTTTTTTTAGAATGGGCATCGCTTTGCCGATTTGCTTTCCATTGGCTAAAGTGATGCCTGTCCAATATTGCATCTCCAGGTTTGCCGGGAACAATTTCATAGCGGCATTATATTGCTTCATCGCGCCGTCCATATCTCCTTTCTCAACAGCCAAGTCGCCGTTATTCATGTATTGGTAGGCAGTATGCACTTTATACAGCCGGCGTAATTCTTTTAATGGTGCCGGGTTATCATCTACCCGCAGATCAACGGTGCGTTCATCCCATGGTTTTCCAGCGGATTTGCCAGGGACTATAAGAATGGCGGCCGATTGCTGACCGCGAATATCGCCGCCAACACTTTGAGCTGCTTCCAAAGAAAGCAAAAGTCGCTCTGCCAGTGATTTCCCGACGCTTTTTCTAAATGCAGCGGCCATTGCAGCCGGTACTTTATCCGTAAGCATCATATTCGATTGCACGGAAAAATTGGCGCCTTTTATTTGTCCGGCATAGTCAATACAATTTTTACCGGTGAAGTTCGCTATGGTTCCTTTCGCATCTACTATTGCCACTTGCCTCATTTCACGGCCTTCATCATCGCTAAGTAATTTGTCAAGGGCTTGTTGTGCTGTCAGGCCAGATTTCAATAATTCCAATCCGCGTATGCCAAAGGACTTGTTAACAAATGATTGTGTCGCTACGGCACCTACGCCAGCTTCCGCCCAACTGACTGTTGTGCCTACGGAAAACCAGTGGCTTTGTACGGCAACTCCCATTTCACCCGTAATAGAATCATAAGCCACAATGGAGTAGGTGTGAGCTAAAGGATCGGTCTTTTTATAAACCTGTGCCATAAGGGTATGCGAGAATAGTAGTGAAAGAAAAAATAAGGATTGTTTCATGAAGCGTAATCTATGGGCTAAAAATAAGAAAGGTTTAAAGGATTGTTGTGGTGCTGAACACCAGAAATGGCGAAGTATAATCTTCACTAAAAATGAACCGGGAAGTTTAACATCTCGGTTCTAAGGGGAAAAGGGTAAGGTTGGGGAATTTTGTTAGGCTAAACCGGCATTTAACCGCACCTTTGTATCTCCACCTCCGGCAGGTTTTATTTTCCTGTATCAATTTTAATTTCTTTTTATGCAGACAAATGTTTGGCTTAAGTATGTTCCTATCATCCGGATTTTATTAAAAAAAGCAAAGACCGAAGACCAGTCCCTCGCTTTGAACGTTTCGGATTTTGAGCGTGCCGGCATTGCCCGTAAATCCGGTTATAAGTTCGAGATCAAGTTCAGTAACGGACGGGTGGATAATGTGATCATTGATTCTCCCATTGCTTCCTTTTTGGCGCAATCGCTTTTGGCCGATGCTTCTGTAAAAGAATTGTTTTTGCAGAACGATTACACCATCAATATGAATACAAAGTTTCAGCTGACGATTAAGCAAACCAGTGCTAACGAAGCGCCTGTGGCTGTTACCGAAGCTGGTGATGATGCAGAAGCTTAATGGCTTTTATTTGTACCGGCTTCTTTTAATCGTTGCTCACTAATTTCTTTCTGTAGTTCCTTATTAATGCTAACGCCTGCCTTGGCTCCCTCTGCAGCGGCTACCACTACAAAGTGCATATCCCGTGCAGCATCTCCGGCCACATAAAGCCCGGGGATATTCGTTTGCTGGGCGAGATTAGTAATGACCACTCCTTTACGTGTCATATTGCAACCAAAAGTTTCTGCAAGATTGCATTGTGGCGTGAAGCCGTTTACAAAGAACAATGCTTCGCAGGCTATTGTCTTTCCTTTTTGAAAAACGATGTTTTTTAATTGTCCATTCTCGCCTTCGAGACGAACTAGTTTTTCCTTGTTGATGGTGATGGCGTTGGCTTCTAAATAGGCTTTTTGAGAAGGCTTGATCTTATTGCCACCGTCTGTCAGATAGATGACATCATTACTCCATGCCTTTAGGTTCAATGCCAGTTCCCAGCCTTCTTTATCCTTGGCATATACTGCCAGTTTTTTGTTGCGCACTTCCCAGCCATCGCAGTAGGGGCAGTGATGAACCGACTTGCCGTACATCTGCCTGAATCCCGGCACATCTGGCACTTTATCGGATAGCCCGGTAGCGACTAATAGCTTCTTTGCATGGTAAGCCGTGCCATCTTCATCCGAAACCACAAAAAGTCCCTCCTCATTCTTGCGGCCACTCACAACTTTTTTATTGATGATTTTGCCACCGTATTTTGCTACTTCTGCATGACAAAGATTTAAAAAACCACTGGGCAAAATATCATCGCGGGTAAGATAATTATGCATCCCGTGGGAATAAAGATTGCGGTATTGTTGCGTATCAAAAATCAGGATTTTCCGTTGGCAACGTCCTAATACCACGGCTGCATTTAAGCCCGCTGGTCCCCCGCCGATGATGATGCAATCTTGTAGTTCCATATTTATGCTGCGTTAGCTTCGGTTGAAGTAGTTGTTGATAGAACAATTTCCTGGTGAAGCGTTGGCGCTATGATGTTTTTATAACCCCTGAGTTCAAGGCGGTTCGAAAACGTCTCCTGCACATCATGCTCACCATGCACTAAAAATATGCCTTTCACCTTTTCTATATCCTGGTTCGTAATGAAGCGGCACAGGTCATCACAATCGCCGTGAGCGCTAAGCCCTTGCAGTTGTCCAATTTCAGCTGCAACGGCACAGGGATCGGAAAATATTTCCACTTCTTTTGAACCGCTTAGTAGTTGACCACCTAATGATTTTGCGCCGCAATAACCGGCAAATAGAACCGCACTTTTTTCATCTTCAATTATTCCATTAATATGATGCTTTACCCTACCTGCATCAGCGGTTCCACTAGCCGAAATGATCACACAAGGCTCTTTATAATCAACCAGCTTCTTACTGTCCTCTACACTTTCAACATATTTTAGTCCCGGGAATTCAAATGGATCATCATCAATAGCCAAAACCTTTTGCAAGCGTTCATTGAATTGCTCGGAGAATTTTTTTATGGTTTGTGTCGCCTTCAGACTTAATGGGCTATCTATAAAAACAGGGATTTCGGGGAGGCGCTTTTCAAGGCTTAATTGGTTAAGGGAATACAACACTTCTTGAGTTCGTCCTACACTGAATGCGGGTATTATAATTTGGCCACCTTTTTCAACACATACCCTTTTTATCCATTTCTGTAAGGTCTCAATGGTATTGAAAGTAACGTCATGATGCTTATCACCATAAGTGCTTTCCATAATGATATAGTCAGCCTGCGGTGTTTCTGCTGGCGGTGGCAAAAGCACGGAACGATACCTGCCAATATCTCCGCTAAAGAGTAGCGAGGTCTCAGTTCCCCCTTCCTTTATTTTGAGGCTAACAGCCGCACTTCCAATCAGGTGGCCGGCATTTGTAAAATAAGCTTCAACACCAGCTAATGCAATAAACCATTCATTGTAATCAACGGTTTGAAAGAGTTGCATGGTGGCTTCCACGTCTTCGGATGTATAAAGTGGTTCGTAGGGAGAAAGCCTGTTTTTTGCGCGGCGCCGGTTAATATACTCTACCTCGTAGGTTTGAATTTCAGCGCTGTCAAATAACAAGATCTCGGCTAATTCTTTTGTAGCCGGAGTGCAGAATATCTTGCCAGTAAACCCTTCCTTCACCAATTTAGGTATTAGGCCGGAGTGATCAATATGGGCATGTGAAAGGATCAGCACATCTATATCCGAAGGACTAAATCCGAAGGATTCATTCAGGTCATGGGTTTCATAGCCTAAGCCCTGAAACAACCCGCAGTCCAATAGAATTTTGCGACCATTATCTAACGTAAGTAAATGCTTGGAACCGGTTACGGTTTGGGCAGCACCATGGAAAGAAATCTTCATGAATGATACTAAGCTAATTTCATACCTCCATGTAAGAAGAGTATCGTTTTCAAAACTGTGCAGCCGATTCTACAATAAAGCTCTTGCGGATGCTATAAAATAAAAAATCCGGTAAGCTATCGCATCCGGATCAGTTCATCAATTCCCTAAAAATTTACCAACTACGGGCACTGCTTTCCCATTCGCCCTGTCCTTCATCGCCTTCTTCCATTTTCCCACGGAAAGCTTTATTGCGGTAACGGGCCCGCTCTATTTCTCTGTATTCTGAACTGTCACGGTAACGGGGAGTATCATCCTGTGTACTCTCCCTTGACGGGGGACTTTTCTGCCGGGCAGGACTGCCGCCCGGGTTTCGATGCGATTGTGCCATAACAAGAGGTTTTAGTATGTGTTGAAGGAAATAATCGGCTCGAAAACCATGCCTGATAAAGTTCGGCTTATTAGAATAGTGCGATTTCGCAATCTGATATTCTTAATGGCAAATAAAAAGGCGAGTCTTTTTGCAATGGGTGGCAGTAGTAGTTTTGGGGAATGAAGAGAGTTGTCGGGTTAGTGCTTTTCCTTTTTCTTTTGTCATGTGGAAGAAAGATCACAGAGCAAGGGAAAGTTTCTTATTATGCTGATAAATTTGAAGGGCGCCGGACGGCTAATGGCGAGGTCTTCCGGCAGCGTAGGCTAACGGCAGCACATAAAACACTGCCATTCGGTACTAAAGTAAAAGTGAAGAACCTGATTAACGGCCGAACCGTGAAAGTGCGCATTAATGATCGCGGTCCTTTTGTTGCCGGGCGAATTATTGATGTAAGCAAATCCGCCGCAAAAAAGATAGGCCTGATTTCCACTGGGGTGGCTAATGCACGGGTATCTTACAAACGGAAGAAAAAGTAATATCAAGGAATGAATTCAACCGCTTCTTCTTCAACTTGTGCATGATTGGACTGTTTCTCTATTGATCTGCCCCCTAACAATAAGGTGGAAAAGCTTAGCAAAGCGCAGCCAGCCATTACAATCACCATTGGCATAGGTGTGCCGTTGCTAAACAAACTTACCGCTGCTGATGTTAAGGCGCCAATACCCATTTGTATTCCACCCATTAAGGCGGAAGCGCTACCAGCATTAGTTGTAAAAGGCGCCAGGGATAGAGCAGAAGAGTTCGGAAAGGTGAAGCCCTGCGAACTTAAAAACAAAAAAATCAGGATTACTGTTCCTTCTAATCCAAGTAAATCCAGATAAGTTCCCGTTACTAAAAGTAACCCGATTGTGGTTTGACAAAACAAGGCAACCCGTATAATCTGCCGGCTTTTGAAACGGCGGAGCAAGAGGCTGTTTAATTGGCTGGAAATAATCAATCCTAAAGCTATTGATGCAAAGACAAGCCCATACGCTTTTTCGCTGACGTTGAAGTATTGCATAAATACGAAGGGCGAACCGGAGATATATGCGTAAAGCCCGGAGCCCGCAAGTGCTCCCGTAAAGGCATAGGTATAGAATTGCGGCACTTTCAATACACTGGCATAGCTTCTCAATATGGCTGCAGGGCGTAATGAAATTTCAGGGTTTGGTTTGCGGCTTTCCGGTAAGAAAAAATGCAACGCCATCAATACTAATGCAGCAATAACCGCCAATATAATAAATACCGTGTGCCATCCATAGCCTGTGGATATATAACCGCCTAAGGTAGGCGCAATAATAGGAGAGACCCCTATCACCAATACCAGCAAAGAAAAGATGCGAGCACTCTCTTCCACAGGGAACAGGTCCCGCACCATTGCCCTGGAAGCTACCATGCCTGCACAACCGCCAATGGCTTGCAGCAATCGTAACCCGATCAGCATATCCACAGAACCTGAAACGGCACAGCCGAGCGAGCTAAGAATATAGATGAGCAGGCCAAAATAGATCGGCTTCTTTCTTCCAAAGCGGTCTAATATCGGACCATACAAAAGTTGCCCGAAAGAGATGCCAATGAAAAAAGAAGATAATGAAAGTGAAACCCTTGCGGTGTTGGTTGACAGGTCAGTCGCAATGGCGGGGAAGGCCGGCAGGTACATATCTGTGGAAAGAGGACCTATAGCAGAAAGCGAACCCAGGATCAATATCCACAAAAATTTCTTTTTCCCCTGCATAGCCATTTCTTGCCGCAAAACTATGCCATCGCTGGATTAGCCACTTTTATCCGCCTACTATCCTATAAGATGAAATGTGTTTAAAGGAAAAATATCCTTAATTATTTAACTTTCTTATCAGCATCTAAGATCCGAGGGTGTCACAAAAGAATAAATGGGAATTTGCAATTGGTTACGTAAGGTCTTGATCTCTTCCCAAATGGGCGTTAATACTTTTGCATCCATATCTCCGGTTAGGTAATCGGCGTACAAATTCTCCAAATCAGCCAACCTTTCTTCCAATAATGATTGTGTGATGGTTGAAGTGTGATCCATGTGCAGTTTGAAAGGGACAAGGTAAACACGATGTTTCCCCTTGACACCTAAAATCGCTGATTTGCCCTATTCTTTAGGTAAGAGCTAAGAAAAAGCCTGTAAGTGGCAGGGGCAACAGCATGGCAATATTTGTCTAATCCAAAAGCATATTATCTATCAGGCGGATAGAACCAAGAGAGGCGGCGATAAGTGCTATAGCAGGCTGCTCATGGTCATGAACTGGCATTAGCGTTTTCGGGTTACTAATGGAAACATAGTCAACAGCAAAGCCCGCATTTATAAGGGCTGCCATGGCGCTTGCCTCCAACTCCTCAATGGATGTAGTTCCAAACAAATCTTTAATCTTAAACAAACTTTCTGAAATGATAACGGCAGCCCTGCGTTGGTCAACATTTAACCGGGTATTTCGGCTGCTCATTGCCAGTCCGTCTGCTTCCCGGAGCGTAGGCCCGATGTTGAGTTGAACCTTGCCGCTTCTGCCTGAAAATGATAAAAGCCTTTCAATGACCATACATTGCTGAAAATCCTTTTGGCCCATAAAAAGTTGATCGGGAGATACAATGGAAAGAAGCCGGTCAACTACTTCACAAACACCTTGAAAATGCCCGGGACGATGTTCACCCTCTAATAAAACTTCTATTTGCCCCAGGTCATATTGTGTCTTTTGATGATTGACGGGATAGACTTCCTGTAGGCCCGGAAGAAATAACACATCGCAATCCTGGCCGATCAATAGCTCGATATCTTTCTCCCTGTTGATGGGATAGTGTTTGAAATCCTCAGGGTTATTGAATTGAGTGGGGTTGACAAAAATGCTGCAAACAGTAAGAGCGGTATTGATTTTGGATTGCCGGATAAGCGACAAATGTCCCTGGTGTAAAGCACCCATTGTTGGAACAAACCCGACGGACTGTCCTTGTTCTTTAGCCTTTTGGATGTAAGAATTTAGTGCTGCAGCAGTCTTGAAAATGATCATGGAAAGGCTTGGAAATGGATAATAGCGATTGCTTTTGAATAAATAGTTACCTTCGCAAACCTTTTTGATGGGTTTAAAACCGGGTTTACAATGTCAGCAAAGAAAAGAATTTTATTTATAGCGAACGAAATGTCACCTTATCTGGAGTTGACAGAGTTTTCAGAAATTGTAAACAAATTAGCGATCAAGGCAAATGATAATAACTACGAAGTCCGCTGCATCATGCCGCGTTTCGGCTCTATTAACGAGCGCCGCCACCGCCTTCATGAAGTAGTTCGTTTGTCAGGCATCAATGTTTCCGTGGACAATGAGGATTTTCCACTTCAGATCAAAGTGGCTTCTTTACCAAATGCCCGCCTGCAGGTTTATTTTTTAGATAATGAGGACCTGTTCAAGCGGAAATATGTTTTTGCAGATGAAGGGGAGAAGTGGTACGATGATAATGGCTTGCGTACTGTGTTTTTCTGCAAAGGGGCTTTGGAAACAGTAAAAAAATTCGGATGGCCTCCGGATGTCATTCATTGCAGCGGCTGGATGACCGGACTGATCCCGGCCTATTTGAAAACCATTTATAAGAAGGAGCCGGTATTTGCTCACAGCAAAGTGGTATACACGATTGGACAAACCACGTTTGAGGAAAAACTTGGTACCGACTTTATTAAGAAGGCATTGATTCATCCTTCTATAAAAGAGAAGGACCTTGAACCCTACAAAGAGGTTACGAATTCCGCCATGTTTCGGGGAGCCGCCACCTATGCGGATGCGATCACTTTTGGCACTGATACGATTGATAAAAACCTGGCGGATGAATTCTCTAAAGTCCGTGGAAAGAAGACCTTGCTTTATAATGCAGATTCTGATTTAACAGACTATTTACAGTTGTATAACGACCTTGCGAGCAAGTAAGCTTCCTTTAAACAGCCTTAATATATTCTTGTGAAGAAATTCAGTTGGATTCTTTTGCCTTCGGCTATTGTTTTGTTTTTTTCTGTCGCATTTTATTCCTGCAAAAAAATTAATGAAGGCACTGAACTCGGTAGCGGGCTTATTCCGGCAGTAGATAATATCAATACTTTTGATTCCATTTTAGATATAGAAACGAATAATCGTTTATTACTGCATGACTCCACTAAGATTGGCTATACAAACGATGTTGCTTTAGGATCTACTTCGGATCCTGTTTTCGGCCAAACTACCGGGGCTGTTTATTTCGATGTACTTCCACAGGCGTTAAAACTCTATCCTTTTTTTCACAAGGATTCGCTTCCGGTAATTGATTCAGTTGTATTGTCGCTTTCCTATAGAGGCGCTTATGGCGATACCTCTGCAGGGTCATTTCTTTCTGTGGAAGTCCGGGAAATAGCGCAAAACGCTAAATTTAACGACTCGTCTTTTTACAGAGTTGATCATCCGGACTTTGCAACCGCTGGTGGTGTTTTAGGCAGCAAGACCATGGCATTTAACCAATTTAAAGATTCGGTTCGGATTTTTAGAAAGATAGGCGATACTATTAAAACAGCTAATGAATTACGTATTAAACTGGACCCTGCTTTTGGTACACGTTTCGTCAATTATGATACGTTAACCGCTTATAAGAACGATACCATTTTCCATAGTTTATTTAGCGGTCTGGAAGTAAAGGCGACAGGGAGCAGCAGGGCATTGGCTTATTTTAATTTAGCTGATCAGGCTAAAACCAAACTCACCTTTTACTACCGCGTTCGTAATAATAACGTGATTGAAAAAAGGTCGGTAGACTTCCTCCATTATTCATTTGGCTCACGGGCAAATGTTATTAGAAGAAACCGGGGCGGAGATTTTGCCGCCTATCTAAATAATACGACCCTAACGGATGATAAATTATTTATTCAAGCCGGGTCACCGGGCTCTATCGGTACACTAAGAATCCCCGGGTTAGAAAATTTATCTAACCGGGTTATTCATAATGCAGAATTAATTATTTCCAGAATTCCTTCGGCGGGTGAGCAATCTTTTCCGCCGCCACCTGTTTTGTTTCTTGACCGGGCAGACATTTTTGATGTTGGCTCTTCACTTTCAGATGATTTGAATTCTACCAATGCATCTGGTACTACGCAAAACCTGACCTCTTTTGGTGGCCTCTTGCGTAGCGATAGTACTTACCGGTTTAATATTACCCGCCATGTGCAAAGTGTGATTACCCGTAAAGAAACTAATTACCAATTACGGCTTTACGCTCCCGTGTACACTATTATCAAACCTTTCCCGGAATCCACTACAGCATCCCGTCAGGTAAATGTTATTCCGCAGGTTGGTTATGGAAGGGTAGTGTTGGCCGGTGGCAATTTCGCTGATCCAACTAAGCGTTTGCGTCTTCGAATTATCTATTCAAACTTACGATAAACAGCCAGTGCCCTATATTTGCACCCTGTTTTTCAATTACTAACACTAACAAGTCATTTCATGCCTTATTTATTTACTTCCGAAAGTGTGTCTGAAGGACATCCAGACAAAGTTGCTGACCAGATTTCTGATGCGCTAATTGATAACTTTTTAGCTTTTGATCCACAATCAAAAGTTGCCTGTGAAACTTTAGTAACAACAGGTCAGGTGGTTCTTGCCGGTGAGGTTAAATCAAAAGCTTACCTGGATGTTCAGGAAATTGCCCGTGGGGTTATTCGCCGTATTGGATATACCAAGAGCGAGTATATGTTTGAAGCGAACTCCTGTGGTATTCTATCCGCTATTCATGAACAGTCATCTGACATTAACCAAGGCGTTGACAGGCAAAAGAAAGAAGAGCAAGGTGCTGGCGATCAGGGAATGATGTTTGGCTATGCTACCAACGAAACTGAAGACTATATGCCGCTGGCGCTTGACTTAGCGCATAAGCTTTTACAAGAGTTAGCTGCCTTACGTCGCGAGAATAAGCAAATCAAGTATTTGCGTCCAGATGCTAAGAGTCAGGTAACGTTGGAATATGACGATAACAACCAACCGATTCGTATTGATGCGATTGTTATTTCTACACAGCATGATGATTTTGATACGGAGAAGAAAATGCTGGAGCAAATCCAGAAAGACATTATCAATATTCTGATCCCAAGAGTAAAGGCTAAGTATAAAAAGTATGCTAAGCTTTTCAATAATAATATCAAGTATCACATTAACCCAACTGGCAAATTCGTAATTGGGGGACCACATGGTGACACCGGGTTGACGGGTCGTAAGATCATTGTTGATACATACGGCGGTAAAGGTGCTCATGGTGGTGGTGCTTTTAGTGGTAAAGACCCATCCAAGGTGGATCGCTCCGCGGCTTATGCAACGCGTCACATTGCCAAGAACTTGGTAGCCGCGGGTGTTTGCGATGAGGTTTTGGTGCAGGTTTCTTACGCGATCGGCGTTGCGCAACCTACCAGCATCAACGTTGTAACTTATGGTACAGCCAAGGTTGATTTAACCGACGGTGAGATCGGCAATATCGTGCAGGAAGTGTTTGATATGCGTCCTTACTTTATTGAACAGCGCCTGAAATTGCGCAACCCGATCTATAGTGAAACCGCTGCATACGGGCATATGGGTCGTAAGCCGGAAATAGTAACCAAGGAGTTTTCGCAGCCGGGTGGTAAGACAATTACCAAAAAAGTGGAACTATTCACTTGGGAAAAACTTGATTACGTTTCCAAAGTAAAAAAGGCTTTTGGATTATAATTTTTTAAACCATCGAAAGATGGTTTTTTTATGTTCTATTTTGAATAGTATAAATATTTACTTACCTTAGTGTAAAATTAGATTTATGACAAAGGTAGAAGAGGCGGCAGTTCAATACCGGTCGTTAAACCCCTTGAAAAAGGTAACTGCCGAAAAGACGAAGACCAAAGTAATTCCGGTTTATATGTGGAGCAGCTATCAAAAGATAGATGCCATCAAGGAGGGTATTTCTAAGGAAGAATTGGAAAACCTCAAAGAGCAGACCGGCCTGGATTATGAAACCCTGGCAAAAGTGCTTTCGGTTGCTAAAGCAACACTTCATAATAAAAAAGGAAAAGAAAAGTTCGATGTGTCTATCAGCGAACGCATTTTGCTATTGGCAGACATTTACTCCTACGGCTACCAGGTTTTTGGAAATAAAGATGGCTTTAATAGCTGGATGAAAGTAAGCAATACCTCTTTAGGCGGTGTGTCGCCACTGCAAATGCTGGACACACTCTATGGCATGGAAGAAGTCAAGCATTTAATTGGCCGCATAGAGTATGGCGTTTACAGCTGATGTTGGTTTATCATTTGGGACATACCCGCTTTGCGGATCAACTAACCGGGGAGGGCGCAAAGCTGCATGGCGGCCGTTGGAATAAGATCGGAACCCCCTGCATTTATACGTCGGAATCAAAATCCCTGAGCGTATTGGAATACACGGCGAATGTGCGGCTCGAAGAAATGCCGGCTTCTCTTTCTTTTACGGTATATGAGATGCCGCAAAAAGGTTGGAAATTGATTGACCCTGATCTATTGCCGGCCAATTGGCAGGGGGTGCCTTCACCGGAAGAAACAAAATTATTTGGCAGTGCTTTACTACAGGATGCTTCCATTATAGCATTTCGGGTTCCTTCTACCATCATTCCTTCGGAATATAATTTTATTTTAAACCCATTGGCAAAGACCTTTGGGGCAGTAAGGATTATAGATATACAACCTTTCCAATTAGACAAACGCATTAAAATATAGCTATTGAAAAATTTCAGACCACAGCATCGCCCTAAGAAAAATACACTGGTGGTTGGCAAACGGGCCATCATAGAAGCACTGGATGCCGGCCAGCAACTGGATCGCATCTACCTGCAAAGCAATGCTTACCGCGACCTGGAAGAAGAAATACGAAAGCTTGGGTCGCAACATGCGGTGCCAGTTAACTATGTACCGGTGGAGAAGTTAAACAGCTTTAATGCCGGTGAGCACGGAGGCGTTATTGCCATCATCTCTACGATTCAATATCAGGACTTACAGCAAGTTATTTCATTGGTTGTCGAAAGCGGTAAGGTGCCGCTCCTTCTTATTTTAGATGGCATCACGGATGTGCGAAATATAGGAGGAATAGCCCGCACTGCTTTTTCCACCGGTGTGCAGGCTATCATTATTCCTGATAAAGGCGTGGGCGCTTTGAATGAAGATGCAATGCTGACATCTGCAGGAGCGTTGGAGAAAATACCGATCTGCCGTGTTAATAGCCTGATGAAGGCTGTGGATGAACTACGCCTTAATGGAATAAAAGTTTTAGGCAGTGAAATGACCGCGACTAAAACCACTTTCGAAACAGACTTTACAGAACCGGTTGCTATCGTGATGGGTAGCGAGGACAAAGGTATTTACCCGGCGCTTTTAAAGATATGCGACGAGCAGATCAAAATACCGATGACGGGTGAATTTGAATCGTTGAACGTTTCCGTAGCTACGGGGATGATTCTTTACGAAGTGATGAAACAGCGAAGCCCTCTGTCCCCCGGTGGGGGAACCTAGGCGCTTGCTGGTTTTCTTTTTCAACCCTTCTTATTCGATATTTGGCTGTTCTGTTAATTGATCATTGCGTATTGAACATTGACTCTTAAGCGTTTTTATCGATTAACATGGGTTAGAAATGCTATTCACTATGATGAATTATTCGCACCTCTTTTGCAACTTTAATCTGACGCATGACTCAACACATTAAAAGCAACATTGACCTAAGTTCCCCCACCGGGGGACAAGGGACTTTTAAATTAATTGAATGCCCCCGCGATGCGATGCAAGGCTGGAAGACGTTTATACCAACCGACAAGAAAATTGAATATATCAATGCCTTAGCTGAGGTAGGATTTGATACCCTCGATTTTGGCTCTTTCGTTTCGCCCAAAGCTATTCCGCAAATGGCGGATACGAAGGAAGTAATTACGAGGTTGAATGTACAAAGCACCAAGTCAAACCTGCTTGCCATTGTAGCCAATACTCGCGGCGCAGAGGAAGCCGTTCAATACGATGCCATCAAATTCCTGGGCTTTCCTTTTTCTGTTTCCGAAACTTTTCAGCAACGCAATACCAATGCCTCCATAGCCGATGCCTTGCAGCGGGTGAAAGAAATTCAACAATTGTGTACATCTAACCGAAAAGAGCTCGTGGTTTATATTTCAATGGGCTTTGGCAATCCCTACGGCGATCCATTTTCTGAAGCTGTGGTTTTTGAGTGGGTGGATAAGATCGTAAAAGAGGGTATCCGCATTATTTCTTTAGCCGATACCGTAGGTGTAGCCACGCCGGATGCTATTAATCGCATCACCTCGTATCTTGTACAGTCCCTGCCCAATACAGAGATTGGTGTTCACCTGCATTCTACTTCCAATGGCTGGCGGGAGAAAGTAGCTGCTGCTTACGAGGCTGGCGCTACCCGCTTTGATGGCGCCCTGAAAGGCATTGGTGGTTGCCCTATGGCAAAAGACGATCTCGTAGGAAATATGAATACCGAATGGCTACTGGGCTTCTTTAAAGAGAAAGGAATCGATCTGGCTATCAACGAAGCCGCTTTACAAAAATGCCTTACACTAGCCGACGAAATATTTGCATAGATGAACCTGATGCTCAACATAAATATCCCGAAGCCCGATGCGCAGATCAGCCATGGGCAAAAGATATTGTCGGTGGGCTCCTGCTTTACGGAGCATATCGGCAATGCGTTAAAAGATTTGAAATTCAGCGTACTGCAAAATCCCAACGGCATTCTTTTCGATCCGGCATCGGTCTGCGCCAGTCTCACATCGTATATCACCAATGATCAATACAGCGAAGCCGATCTTTTCGAGCTGAATGAATTATGGCATAGCTGGAAGCACCACAGCCGCTTTTCCGGCATGGATAAAGCCGCTGTTATTCAAAGAATTAACAGCTCGCAAACACAAGCCCATAGGTTTTTGCAAGAAGCTGATTGGCTTATTATAACCCTTGGTTCGTCTTTCTCATATCGCCTAACGAAAGAAACTTCCAAACTATCGGAGTCGTCGAAAGCCTCCCCCGTTGGCGGAGGTTTGGAGGGGGCTGTCGCCAACTGTCACCGCGCTCCTGCGCAATGGTTTCAAAAGCATTTACTGTCGATTGACGAAACGGTTGCCAGTCTCGATAATGCCATCCACAAGCTTTTCCGGTTCAACCCGGCGCTGCGCATCCTATTTACGATTAGTCCGGTGCGGCATATCCGCGACGGTGTAATGGAGAACAACCGCAGCAAAGCCCGCCTTCTCGAAGCGGTGCATCACCTCGTCAACAAGTTTGACAAGCTCTATTATTTCCCTTCTTACGAGCTGGTTATCGACGTTCTCCGCGATTATCGTTTTTATTCGGAAGACATGGTGCATCCGAACTACCTCGCCACCGAATTTGTGCTGGAGCATTTTACCAATACTTTTATTACCGAAGAAAGCGGCGCCGCTATCAAGGAGATCAAAAAATTGAATATTGCCCGCAAGCACAAAGCCTCGCACCCGCAAACAGAAGCCCACCAGCGGTTCCTGCAAAGTCATTACGAAAAAGCAAACGTTCTGCAAACTCAGTATCCGCAACTGGATTTTAGCGAGGAGTTAGAGTATTTCAGCCAGCTTGGGGGGACAGGGGTTAATGTATCCGATCCCCTCTAACTTCCATCTTCTTCATCACTTCCGCTTCATACGCCAGCCACTCTTTCCACCGATTTTGCACTTTTTCTTTTTCAATATAGGTTTCCGCCAATTCAATGAAAAGGGTATAATGCCCGGCCTCGCTTTCCATGAACCGGCGGTAGAATTTGCGCAGGTAGTCATCGTCCAATCCTTCGCTTAACCTTTTAAACCGCTCGCAGCTCCGCGCTTCGATCATGGCCATCATCAGCAATTGATCCAGCAGGCGGCCTTCCTCGCCGCCGCCTTTTTGGGTATAGTCAAATAGGGCAGCTACATATTCATCCTTCCGCTGGTTACCCAATGGCAGCCCTCGTTTTTGCAGTTCGGCTAAAACCATGCGGAAATGACCCCATTCTTCGGTAACAATAGGCGCTAAGGAATTCACCAGCTTCTCTTTCCGGCTATACCGCTGAATCAGTGAAATGCAGGTGATAGCCGCCTTTTGTTCGCAATACGCATGGTCGGAAAGCACCTCTTCCAGCGAAAGCGCCGCCAGGTTCACCCAGCGGGGATCAGTAGGGAGTTGCAAGCCTAAAATTGACCGGGCATCAGCAGAAAGCGGAGGAGAAGCATCCATAGGGCAAAAATAGACAGACGGGACCATCAAATGTGCCTGTCTTCTGTGTAAGAGGGCTACCTGCTGTGTAAGCACATTACCCGGGGCTGCAAGAAGGCTACCCAACTGTACAGGTCCGTTATCCAGAAGTGTAAGATGACTACCCTGCCGTGTAAAGTGACTACCTGGCAGTGTAAGATGTCAACCTCCATGTGCAAAATGGTTACCCGAATGTGTAAGCTTGTTTACCTGCTTAACAGTCAGACAAGCCAGCAGTGTAGCTTCTTCTGATTAAAGTGTGCTTCTAAAAAAGGGATTTGACGCACAACTGTATAGAAATGGGATGACATTGAGAGGAATTTCTTTTCCAACATGCTCAAAAGCAACGACTTCTTAACACATTCTCCATTTTACATTTTACATTTTACATTCGATTGCTTACCTTTGCGCCAAAATAAGTAAACCCAAACGGTTCCTAATTCGGGCACCGAGAAAAAATCGTAACGATGTCATTAACGAAAGAAAAAAAAGCCGGCATTTTTGCCCAGTACGGTGGAAGTGAAACCAATACAGGTTCAATTGAAGGTCAGATCGCCCTGGTTACAGAGCGCATGGCGCAGATCTCTGCTCACCTCTCTACTAACAAAAAAGATTTCTCTACACATCGCGGACTGATGCACCTGGTAGGTCGCCGTCGCCGCTTGCTGAATTACCTTGCTAAGCACAACCTGCAGGGGTATCGCCAACTGATCGAGAAATTAGGCATCCGTAAATAAGTTTGAAGCTATCTAAACCTATATAACCACCTCCCAACACCGCAAGGCCGTTGGGTTTTGGTTTTTTATGGCGCTTATTTGCCTGCCCTTCTATTCACTTACACAACTACATTTTTTATGTTGACTCAAAAGTTTTCTAAAACATTCGATATTGGTGATGGCCGCGAAGTGACCATCGAAACCGGCCGTTTGGCCCGCCAGGCGGATGGTTCGGTTACCGTTAAATGCGGCAATTGTATCATCCTCGCTACTGTTTGCGCTACCGAAAAGCCGAAAGAAGGACAAGATTTTTTCCCGCTTTCAGTGGATTATATGGAAAAGTTTTCTTCCGCCGGTCGTATCCCGGGTTCTTTCTTCAAGAGAGAAGCTCGCCTGAACGACTACGAGATTCTTACTTCCCGCCTTATTGACCGGGCGCTGCGTCCGCTTTTCCCTGAGGATTACCTCTGCGAAGTGCAGGTGATCGTTACCCTGGTTTCCAGCGATCCGCAGATCATGCCGGATGCCTTAGCTTGTTTAGCAGCTTCTTCCGCATTAGCCGTTTCTACTATTCCTATCCAGGAAGTGATCTCTGAAGTACGGGTTTCCCGCATCAACGGTGTATTTAAGATTAACCCGACAAGGGATGAAATGGAGATTTCAGAACTTGATTTCATCATCGCCGCCACCGAAAAGAATATCATGATGGTGGAAGGACAGGCGAAAGAATGCAGCGAAGAAGACCTGCTGGAAGCTTTACAATTGGCGCATGATGCGATCCGCGTTCAGATCAGAGCGCAGCAAGAGTTGCGTGATATGGTCGGAATCGCAGAAAAGCGGGATTATCCACGTCCCGATACGAACGATGCTATCCGCGACCGTGTTTACGAAATCGGTACGCCGAAGATGGAAGTATTGGCAAGAGCTAATGTTAAGAAGGCTGCCCGAAAGGAACAATACGATGTGATCAAAGAAGAGATCATTTCGATTATGACGCAGGAAGCCAACCTCCCAGAAGGAGAGAAGCTACCTGATGCCACTACTAAATTGGTAAAAAAATACTTATCCGATCTTCAATATGATGTCGTTCGTGACATGATTCTGAACGATAAGATCCGTCTTGACGGTCGTAGCCTTGACCAGGTGCGTCCGCTGGATATGGAGATTGACGTGTTGCCAACGCCGCACGGTTCAGCACTTTTCACAAGAGGTGAAACTCAATCACTTACAACGGTTACGTTGGGAACGCCTTTAGATGAATTGTTGATTGAAAGCGCTGCCAAATCTGTTGATTCTAAGTTTTATCTACATTATAATTTCCCGCCTTTTTCTACCGGCGAGGTGAAATTTTTGCGTGGCGCCAGCCGCCGCGAGATCGGTCATGGTAAATTGGCGGAGCGTTCGCTCAAGCAAATGATGCCTGCTGGTGATTTCCCTTACACCGTTCGGGTGGTGAGTGATATCCTGGAATCAAACGGCTCATCTTCCATGGCGACGGTTTGTGCCGGTTCCCTGGCCTTGATGGATTCGGGTATACCGGTTCCAAAGCATGTGGCCGGTGTTGCCATGGGCTTGATCTCAAAGGAAGGAAAGTTCGCGGTCCTGACCGACATCCTTGGTGATGAAGATCATTTGGGCGATATGGATTTTAAAGTAACCGGAACCCGTGAAGGTATTTGCGGGATCCAGATGGATATCAAGGTTGATGGTTTGCCGATTGAAGTGATGCGCCAAGCATTGGAGCAAGCCCGTCGTGGTCGCCTGCACATATTGGATGCGATGTATGAATGCGTACCGGCAGCCCGTGAAGAGGTGAAGCCGCATGCGCCTCGTATGGAAAAGATCTTTATCGAGCGTGAGTTCATTGGCGCCGTGATCGGGCCAGGCGGTAAGATCATCCAGGAGATCCAACGCGAAACCGGCACAACGATCAATTTGGAAGAAGTGAACGATCGCGGTGAGGTAAGCATTTTTGGTACGGTTAAAGAGAATGTAGACCGTGCGGTAGCTTGGGTAAAAGGTATTGTGTCTGTTCCTGAAGAAGGTGGCGAGTACGATTCCATTGTAAAATCTGTGATGCCTTACGGCGCTTTCGTAGAATTTATGCCAGGCAAGCAGGGGTTATTGCATATCTCCGAAGTAAGTTGGAAGCGCCTTGAGTCATTGGATGGCGTTTTAGCTGAAGGGGATAAGATCAAGGTAAAACTGGTTGGCGTCGATCAAAAGACCGGCAAGTTCAAACTTTCCCGCAAAGCACTGATGCCAAGACCAGAAGGTATGAGTGAAGAAAGAAGAGAAGGTGGAGATCGTGGCGACAGAGGGGATAGAGGTGAACGTCGTGATGATCGCCGCTTTGAAGCGCCGCGTCGTGATGACCGTCCGCAAAGCGAACGCCCAAAGATCCAGCGCAACACCGGCGGTTCTAACGAGCAGCAAGCTGGCCAGCCGCAAGCAGGTTCACAAGAATCGGAAGGTTAATTTTAAATCTAACTTTATACAAGGCTGTCTTCGGGCAGCCTTTTTATTTTTATACGATGAATCATACGCAGGTAAGCATTGAAGCAACGGAGGAACAGCAGGAAATCTTGATCGCTGTTTTATCAGAATTGGAAGCAGTAGGCTTTGAGCAGACAGAAAATACGCTGATCGCATATTTTGACGAGAATAATTTTCCCAGCTATGATGTGTCTGCGGCGCTTGATGGCTATACTTTTTATACGACTACCATTGCGGAGAAGAACTGGAATGCAGAATGGGAGAGTAATTTCGAACCAGTAATTGTAGATGATTTTTGCGCGGTTCGGGCTCATTTTCACCAACCCATTAAAGGTGTGCAACATGATATTCTCATTACACCTAAAATGAGTTTCGGCACTGGACATCATGCCACAACTTACATGATGATGCAACAAATGCGGGAATTGGATTTTATGGGTAAATCTGTTTTTGATTTTGGCACCGGCACAGGAGTTTTGGCGATTCTGGCAGAGAAGCTGGGCGCTGCTGCAGTACTGGCGATTGATAATGATAAATGGAGCATTGAAAATGGTAATGAAAATGCAGCCAACAACAATTGCAAGAGGGTTGAAATGGTTTTGCAGGATGTCGTTCCCTCAGGCCAAGCTTTTGATATTATTCTTGCCAATATTAACCGTAACGTGATTTTACATTTTATCTCCGATTTGAAGAAAGCGGTAGTGCCCGGCGGTTTTATTCTTTTCAGTGGGTTACTAATTGCAGATGAAAATGACATTGTGGAAGCTTGCAGTCAACAGGCATTACAATTGGTAAAACAAACTCAAAAATCAGGTTGGATATCTATTTTGTTTGTTAACAGCATTTAGCGCTTTTGTTACTTTAACGTAAATTCTGACCAGTTTTGCCCTAAATTTGCCTTGTCTCTAACGATTTTTTTGCACATGTACGAAACCCTACTAATTATTGTAGCCTATCTTTTAGGCAGCATCCCTACTGCCGTTTGGGTAAGCCAGTATTTTTTTGGAGTTGATATCCGCGATTACGGCAGTGGAAACTCGGGAGCCACCAATACATATCGTGTGTTGGGTCCTAAGATGGGCACTTTTGTAATGACAGTAGACATGATCAAAGCCATTGTTGCGGTTAAGTTGGTATTTTTTCTTCCTTATGCTTTTGAAAGTGATCTTTATTTGGTGAATATGCAATTGGGCTTGGGGCTGGCGGCCATAGTGGGTCATATCTTTCCAATCTGGGCAAATTTCCGTGGAGGAAAGGGCGTTGCCTCTCTTTTCGGAATGGTGTTAGGTATTCAGCCAAATGTGGCGCTTTGCTGTGTAGGCATTTTTGTATTGGTGCTTTTTTTAACCCGTTGGGTTTCCCTCAGCTCAATTCTGGCCAGCATTGCTTTCCCGGTTTTTATTCTGGTCATATTTAATGAACCCGAGCATCTTTACCGCGTCTTCGCTGTTACAGTGGCTATGTTAGTGCTGCTGACGCATCAGAAAAATATTACCCGTATACTTCGAGGTAATGAAAGTAAGGTACCTATCCTTAAACACCGTGACCGTAAACGCCAACGAAATCGCAAATAAGCTCCTTACTTTAATCTTTTAGGTGATTTTCTTGTCCTGTTTTGGTACAATGATTGTCGTTTACACTAAAAAGAATAGAAATGCTACACAGATTAACCTCAAGCCTTCTCATTATTATTGCCTTTATAGGCTGTTCTCAAAATCCCATTACCGGTAGAAAGCAACTTAAATTAGTATCTGAACAGGAACTGCAGCAAATGGCTGTTCAGGAGTACCAAAGTTTTCTGAGCCAGAATAGACCTGTTAGTCCATCAGCAGACCGGGATGCTGAAATGGTGCGCCGTATTGGTAACAGGATTGCCAGTGCCGTGACCCAATATTATAAAGCTCAGGGTCAAGCCAATGCGCTTGCAGGGTATAAATGGGAATTTAACCTGGTGAATAATAAGGAAGCCAATGCCTGGGCGATGCCGGGTGGTAAAGTGGTGGTTTACTCGGGTTTATTAGGCATTACCAAGAACGAGGCTGCGTTAGCCAATGTAATGGGTCATGAAATCTCACATGCCATTTTTCAGCATGGAAATGAAAGGATGAGTCAAGGCTTGGCCCAGCAATTAGGTGGTACCGCGCTTTCTGTAGCAGTGGCCAACCGCCCAGCCGAAACACAGAACCTTTTTATGCAGGCTTATGGTATTGGATCCCAGGTGGGAGTGCTTTTACCTTTTTCACGTAACCAGGAGTCTGAAGCCGATCGATATGGAATGCGTTGGGCAGCCATGGCGGGATATAACCCACGAGAAGCGGTAGCATTATGGCAGCGGATGGCGGCAGCCTCAAATGGTCAGCGACCTCCCGAAATTTTAAGTACTCACCCAGCGGAAGAGCGTAGGATTGCTGACCTTCAAAAGCATTTACCAGAGGCTTTAAAATACTATAAGCCAGCAGGAAAGTAACTCAAATTTTATATTTTAAAATCCCGCCAGATGTAGATTTGACGGGATTTTTCTTTTGCAACTCTTTGTACTTCAAGCTAAAAACCGTATATTTGCACATCTAATTCTCTGAAAGACCGTTCTTAGCCATCTAAACTGCTTATTCACAAAATCTTGAAATTCTATGTCTCAAACGATTTCTGAAAAGCTTCTGTTAACGAACGAAAAAACGATATTGATACAAGGCCTTCCTTCCTCTATCGAAAAACAGTTTGCCAAATTATCTTTCGCTAAAAATCTCACTCCACTTCTAAGATCCCGCAAACTTGATTTTGCATTGGTTTTTGCGGTTAGTGAGAACCAGTTAAATGGCATTTTACAGGATATTATGCCCGCTCTTAAAGAAGATACCAAGCTTTGGGTAGCGTATCCAAAGGTCGCTTCTAAGATTGCTACTGATCTTAGCCGCACAAGCAGTTGGAGCAAACTAACAGATGCGGGTTATGAAAGCGGTTTACAAGTGCCATTAGATCATGTATGGCATGCGGTGCATTTCCAAAAAAATGAAGAGGTGGCTATTGAGGTGGAAGAGGTCATTGCAGCTTCCCCTGTTAAAAAAAGAAAAGTGGCTACGGCTTAATAAAATATTCTTCTTCGAAAGCTCCTGTTACAGCAGGAGCTTTTTTTATGCCTAGCCCTGAAAGACTTACAGGGCGGTGGTGATATGATGTTTATTTTCATTTGATTTATATGGATGTGTAAAACTTAACTCTTTAGCAGTCAAGGTATTTGGCACGATCAAAAAGGGAATAATTTCTACAGGCTGTAATTAAATTGTTCTGCTTCTTCAACTTCATCAGCGGAGATTGGGGTGGCATGTAAATAGCATTTACAGGAGCATGATTAATACTACTCCAATAACTGGCACGTGGCCAAACCTCAGCACAACTGATTTGATCTGTTTCTCTCACCTGCGTTGGAATTTTGTTTATCAGAGACCACAACACTTGTTGAGTCGCTTTGCAAATCAAACCCGGGTGTTTTTTGTAGAAGAGCCCATTCATCATGATGCACCGGATAAGCTGCATATTCATGAAGAAGGGCATGTATATGTAGTGGTACCTCACCTGCAACACGGGTGTAGTCATGAAGAAAGTATTAATAAGCAACGCGAAATGCTGAATGACCTGATCTCGGTTATGGAGATCAATAATTATATGTCTTGGTATTATACACCAATGGCCCTGCCTTTTACTGATCATTTAGAGCCGAAAATGGTGATATATGATTGTATGGATGAATTATCAGCGTTCAAATTTGCACCTCCTGCCTTAAAAGAAAACGAAAGAGTGCTTTTAAATAAAGCAGATGTAGTATTTACGGGAGGCTATAGCATCTACGAAGCAAAGAAAAACGTGCATCCAAACATTTATCCATTTCCCAGCAGCATAGATAAAGATCATTTTGCTTCAGCCCGCACTGTTAAGGCCGATCCAGCGGATCAGGCACACATTCCGCACCCTCGTTTCGGTTTTTATGGTGTTATAGATGAGCGGTTTGATATTGACATGATTGCTGAAGCAGCCAAAGCACGTCCGGACTGGCAGTTTGTTTTAATTGGCCCTGTCGTTAAAATCGACCCGGCTTCCCTACCGCGGTTTGAAAACATTCATTATTTAGGTGGAAAAACATACCAGGAATTGCCACAATACTTAGCTGGCTGGGATGTAGCGATTATCCCGTTTGCAATGAATGAGTCTACGAAGTATATCAGCCCTACAAAAACGCCGGAGTACCTGGCAGCTGGAAAGCCTGTCATTTCTACTCCCATCAAAGATGTTGTGTCTCCATACGGCGATAACAAATTAGTGCATATTGCTGCGGATGCAAAGCAATTTGTAAAATGCGGGGATGCGATTCTAAAAAGAAAAAATGCAAAAGCCTGGTTGAATAAGGTGGATGCTTTCCTGGACGGAAACTCATGGGACAGAACCTGGAGCCAGATGGCGAAGCATATTGAGACATCTATCAACAATGCTAATAAGCAACCGGTTACAAAGCAGAAAGTGATGGCTTAACTTCCGGAAGTATATAAGTAAGGACGTTGCTACTTTGGTATTTATACTGATTTTAGAGCGTCCTTTTTTGTTTAGAAAGCAATAAAGTTCAGTTGGACTTTTTATATGCGAACCTAATTATAGTCAATGCGTTCAGTAAAACCGGTATCGAATATTGAAATATGGGGCGGTCTCGAATGCACCATAAACCGGGTGGGCGAAACCTTTTTTGACCAACTGGAGTATAACGGCTTTTATAGAGATCCTCCGTTAGATACAATTGCCGAACTCGGAATAAAAAAACTTCGCTTTCCCATTTTATGGGAAAGGCATCAGCCAGAAGCGAACACTAAAATCAATTGGGATTTTACGGAGCAACAATTATCTGTTTTAAAAAAAAAGAACATTGATGTTATTGCAGGACTGGTCCATCATGGCAGCGGACCAGCCTTCACCAATTTACTGGATGAAAACTTTCCGCAACTGCTGGCTGAGTATGCAGGGAAAGTAGCTGCTAAGTTTCCCTGGATCAACTATTACACACCTGTAAACGAACCATTAACCACTGCACGCTTTAGTGGACTTTATGGCTTTTGGTACCCTCATGCTAAAGATGACCGCAGCTTTCAATTGGCATTGCTTTACCAGCTAAAAGGTGTGGTTTTAGCGATGAAGGAGATTCGAAAGGTCAACCCGGATGCGCAATTGGTTCAAACGGAAGATCTAGGAAAAACCTATTGCACCCCCTTGCTTAAGTACCAGGCGAAATTTGAAAATGAGCGGAGATGGTTGACCTACGATATTTTATGCGGAAGGCTTAATGAAAAACATAGGCTCTGGAAATATTTCACCAAGAAAAATATTCCTGCCGACTTGCTACAGTTCTTCATTGATAACCCCTGCCAACCTGATGTTTTCGGCTTTAACCATTACGTCACATCGGAGCGTTTTTTAGACCAGGACTATCGAAAATATCCGAAACATTTACATGGTGGTAATAAGCGGCACAAGTATGTGGACATAGAAGCAGCCAGGGTAAAAATGGATGAGCCGTACGGGATAGAAGTATTATTAAAAGAAGCCTGGGAGCGGTATAAGCGCCCTATTGCAGTAACTGAAGTGCATTTGCATTGCCACCGTGAAGAACAGATCCGGTGGTTCAAATATGTGCATGAAGCAACCATATCTTTAGCTGCAGAGGGTGTGGAGATTTTGGGTGTTACTGCCTGGGCATTGTTAGGTTCGTATGGATGGAACAAATTATTGACGGAGCCTAAAGGCGAATATGAACCAGGGGTGTTCGACCTGCGGGGAAATACCTGTCGTCCTACTGCGCTGGCTTCCTATATTAAGTCTCTTACCGCTGAAAAGCGATATAATCATACCTATTACACAGGTGCTAAGGGATGGTGGGAGCGAGGCATTCGGTTTATTCATCCACCACATTTGGTCCAACAGGAGAAGGTAGCCGCACAGCAAAATAAGCGACCGATACTTATCATCGGGAAACGTGGTACTCTGGGACAAGCTTTTGGGCGGCTATGTGAACACCGCGCTATTCCTCACCAGTTAATGAGCCGGCAGGATTGCGATATTGCTGATTTGGGATCCGTGCAAAAAGCCATGGAATTGTATAAACCATGGGCCATTATAAATGCGGCCGGGTATGTACGGGTGGATGACGCTGAAAGGGAAGTTTCGCAATGCTTTCGTGAAAATCAGCTTGGACCTTACAACCTGGCCTTGGCTTGTCAGCAGAAAGGTGTGAAGCTGGTTTCCTACTCATCCGATCTGGTTTTTGATGGCAAAAAGGATACGCCTTATGTAGAAAGCGATCCGGTGAATCCTTTGAATATTTATGGCAAAAGCAAAGCCCAATCCGAAAGCGAAATTCTCCAGGTAAATCCATCGGCTTTGATCATTCGTACCAGCGCTTTTTTTGGACCATGGGATAGCTACAATTTTTTAAGCTGGGTGGAAACCAGCTTGCAAACCGGGATTCCGTTTCCCGTGGCAAGCGACATCCTGATATCGCCGACTTATGTTCCCGACCTTGTCAATGTTACTTTGGACCTTTTGATTGATGATGAAAAGGGGATATGGCATTTGGCAAACGAGGGAAGTATTTCGTGGGCAGACCTGGCAAAAGAAACCGCTCGGCGCCTGCGTCAAAAAAAATCTTTGATAAAACCAACACCTGCTGCTGCATTTAATTATCCGGCTCCCCGTCCAAAATATAGCGTGTTGGGAAGTGAACGAGGTGCACTTTTACCTTCTCTAGAAAATGCATTTACCCGTTACTTTGCAGAGAAAAAGCACTTCGCTGAACTGCCTAACTAAAACGTATGCAACAGGATATATCGAATACCGAAATAGTAAGCCGCCAGGCTTTCCAAGAGGAACTTGATTATAAAGCCACGGATTTGTATTGGCTGAAAAATGAACACCTTTCTGTTGCCATCACCAATTATGGAGCCCGCATTGTAGCCTTGCTTCTAAAAGATAAGGAGGGTAAGGAAACCGATGTGGTGACTGGGTTTGATTCGCTACAGAAATACCTGGAAGCTGATGAAGACTACCAGGGCGCTATTGTGGGCAGGTATGCCAATCGTATTGCAAAAGGGAAGTTTCATCTGAATGGCAATGAATATACGGTTGCCACAAATAATGCCCCCAATCATTTACATGGCGGATTAAAAGGATTCAGCAATGTGGTTTGGGAAGTGGAAGATTCTTCTGAACGGCAGCTAAAGCTTTCCTATTTTTCCGGGGATGGGGAAGAAGGCTACCCTGGAAGCCTGTATGTAACGGTGATGTATTCGCTGGAAAATGGGGATTTGCATATTCGTTTTAGCGGCACTACCGACAAGACTACCATTGTAAACCTGACAAATCATGCCTATTTTAATTTGAATGGACAAGGGACAAGTTCTATATTAGATCATCAGCTTCAGATCAACGCAGATCGCTATACGCCGGTTGATGCTACCTCGATCCCAACCGGAGAGTTAGCCCCAGTAGCCGGTACGCCGTTCGATTTCAGAAGCTTAAAAACGATTGGTGCCGATATAAAAAAAGAAGATGAGCAATTACAATTTGGGCAGGGCTATGACCACAATTTTGTATTGAATAAACCTGCTGAAAATGATATGACGCTTGCAGCTACAGCCATCGGCGACGGGAGCGGCATTAAGCTGGAGGTACTAACAACCGAACCGGGCCTGCAACTTTATTCCGGCAATTTCCTGAAGGGTAAGCATACCATTAAGTATAATTTGAAAGATGAAAAGAATTATGCGTTCTGCCTGGAAACGCAGCATTTTCCGGATTCACCTAACCAGGAAGCCTTTCCTTCAACTGTTTTGAATCCTGGAGAACAGTATAGCACCGAAACGATCTTCCGTTTTTCGATTGCCTAATCTTCCATATTCACCAAGCTGGTTCCATCCTCAATTATGGCGATGTAGGGGGTTAACTCTAAACCCATAGCTTGAGAATAGGAAGTGCTTAGTTTGGTTATCAAACTATCTATCGCCTCTTCCTTTACAATATTGATAGTGCAACCGCCAAAGCCGCCACCCATCATTCTGGAGCCTAAAACTTCCGGGTTATCCCTAACAGCATCTACCAAAAAATCCAGTTCCTTGCAGCTTACTTCATAAAGCTTACTTAGTCCATCGTGTGTCTGGAACATTTTCTGTCCCAATGCCACGATATTGCCGGCTTTCAGATCTTCACAACCTTCTAACAGACGGCGCTTTTCTTCCACTACGTATTTGCAGCGTTGGTAGATTAGTGGCTCGCTGGATGCCACGTATTTATCAAGCATTTCCAGTGTCGCATCACGCAAGCTATTAACTTCGGGATGATGCTTTTTGACCATAGCTGCCCCCTTCTCGCATTGCTCCCGGCGCACATTATATTCTGTAGAGGAAAGGGAGTGCTTCACATTGGTATTCAGTAACAGGATTTTGTAACCTTCCAACTTCAACGGCACATACTCATAGTCCATGGTTTTGCAGTCAAGCTTCACTACATGGTCCTTCTTCCCAAACATGCTGGCAAACTGATCCATGATGCCGCACATTACTTTGGCGTATTCATGCTCCGCTTTTTGCGCAATGAAGATCAATTCCTCTTTCGGAATATGTAAGCCGAATAATTCATTTAAGGCAAAAGCTGTCGCGCATTCTACAGCAGCAGAGGAAGAAAGCCCGGCACCAAAAGGCACTTCGCCGTCAATCACCAGGTTAAAACCTGAAATAGAATGTCCGCGCTTTACTATTTGAGCCACTACACCCAAGACATAGTTTGTCCATTGACCTTCCCGGGGAGCAATTTCGGAAAGAGCCGTTTTATAACTACTGTTGAATTCAATGGAATGTAGTTCGATCCTATCATCACCTCGCTTGCCTACCGCTACATAAACAGCCTTGTCAATTGCTGCTGGCAGTACAAAGCCTTCATTATAGTCTGTATGCTCACCAATGATGTTCACTCTGCCCGGGGAACGCGATACTAATGGTTTTACACTATACAGCTCCTGGTATTTTTTAAAGGTTTTTCGGGCAATTAAAGATGGAAGCATCGGATTGATTTTTAAGGGTTTGTTAAACGAAAAAGGCCATAAATGCCGTTATAAAAATAAGAACACTCGGTCTCATCCTACAAAAAGCTTTCTTCACCGATGAAAACCCTTTTTAACACGAAATGAGCATTTTATTTAGATGCTTGTAGCCTTATTTTGAGTCTTATTTCAAATCGCCTTCAAGCCATACACCCTTAATAATTCTCTCATGCAATTTCAACTTTCAAAAAACAATAATACGGTTGTCGATCCTGAATTAAGCTATCGCTGGTCTAATGAAAAAGTAGCGGCATGGTCAGCAAAACATGGCTGGCTGGTAGGCTGTAATTATGTGCCGCACAACGCCATCAATCAACTGGAAATGTGGCAGGCAGAAAGCTTTGATCCTTTCCTTATTGACAAAGAATTAAGCTGGGCTGCCGGGTTAGGATTTAATACCATCCGGGTATTTCTGCATCACCTTTTATGGGAACAGGATTCCAAGGGTTTTCTGGAAAGAATTGACCTGTTTCTTTCCATTGCCGATAAGCACGGAATAAAGACCATGTTCGTACTTTTTGACGCGGTTTGGGACCCAAATCCAAAACTGGGAAAGCAGCCGGCACCAAAACATAATGTTCATAATTCAGGATGGGTGCAATGCCCTGGCTATGCCGTTCTAAATAACCCGGACCGATACGATGATCTTTATGAATATGTGCATGGCGTTGTCAATCATTTCAAACACGATCAACGGGTGATTATCTGGGATCTTTATAATGAGCCCGATAATATGAATATCGGGAGTTATAAGGATAAGGACTATGTGCAGCAAAAAGCCGAGCTTTCCTTGCAGCTATTGAAGAAAACGATCCGGTGGGTGAGAGGCATCGGACCTGATCAGCCGATAACGATGGCTCCATGGCAAGAACTGGAAGACTGGAGCTGCGATGCAAAGATCTCCGTTATTGATAATTATATGTTCACGCATTCGGATGTGATCTCTTTTCACTGCTATGCCGACAAAGCCGGTATGGAAATCCGCATAGAGCAATTAAAAAGATACGGCCGTCCCATGTTCTGCACAGAGTATATGGCAAGACCTTTCGGCAGCACATTCGAGGATATCTTACCGCTTTTTAAAGATGCTGGCATTGGTGCTTACAGCTGGGGTTTTGTAGCAGGTAAATCCCAAACACATTGCCCCTGGGATTCCTGGGAAAAAACCTATGAAAATGAACCGGAGCTTTGGTTTCATGACATCTTTCGCTCAAATGGCGAAGCGTATATGAAAGAAGAAGTGGAGTTCCTGCAGCAATTCTTAAAAAATAAAGCCTCACAACCGCTTTTAGAAAAGGTGGCTTATTAGCGACAATAAAAAAGCCATTGCAATTGCAATGGTTTTTTTATTTAAAAGGTCGAAAGATCAATTGGATAAATTATACTTATGAAAGCCTTCTCTCTTTAAAAGAGTAACGGTTTCAATGACGGTTAGCAAGGAATCCTTTACCAATTTCTCTACAAGCCGTATCTCTTCAAAATCTTCGCTCGCTTGTAAAATCAGTTTGTAGCTTTCAATCTTCATCAGGGAACGTTTGCTGGTCTTGCTTACCTGGCGATCCAGCCAATTGCATTTTTCAGCAAGGTATAACTGGTGGTTGCGATAATAGGAATGCATAGGAGGTAGATTTTAATTCTTAGTAACTGGTGGGTTTGCTTGTCCCCGACAAAGTAGTTTATAAAAATTAAATCTTCTCTTATTATAGATTCAAAGGCTTTTTTAATGGATGAGCTGTTATAATATGTCGGTGAAATCCAAGTATTTGCATTTCGCTTGCCACTTTCTTGATGATAATATTCTTATTATCAACTCAATACAATGGCATCACGCGGAGGGCATGGAAGTAAATGATTAAGCAAACCGTAGTTAGCAGTTCGTAGCGTTTATAAAATCCCGGAACTCGCTGCGGAGTTGCTGAAGCCTGTTTTCGAGCCTGAGAAAGCTGTCTAGCAGCCATTCGTGGTTTGCAAACGTTTCGCCGGAAACATATTCATTTTGGGAAAGCTCAAAATCAACTGTCTTCTCGTGCTGCTTGATCTCTTTTTTTACATCGTGGATGTTGATCAACTGGATGTGAAACTGGTTGTCAAAATGCTCCACTTCCTGCAGTTGGTCTTTAGTATGAGTGTGTTTGCAGTTTTCGCTGAGAAGCTTTTTGCAATCGGTAAATTCTTCTCTGTAATTGCGTAGGATCTGGCGCCATTCAGCCGTTTCGGCACTTAGCTGGGAGATGTCTGTTTGAACCATCGGAAGAAAGTATTAAGGGTTTAAAAATGCTTTGTCCTCTTCCTTTTCGCAGGGCCGGTTTTTGTTTCTTAAAAGTAAAACTCTTTTTCACCAAAAAGAAATTATTGTTTGGGCGCTAATGCGTAAATTTTCACTCCACTATATTTGCGCCCCATGATCGCACAGGCTACCGTTCAGCAAATCCTTTCTCGCATTGATATTCTCGATATCATTGGCGGTTGGGTAAAGCTGAAAAAGCGGGGCACTAATTATCTGGGCTTGTGCCCTTTTCATAATGAGCGAACGCCATCTTTTACGGTATCGCCGGCAAAAGAGATTTTTAAATGTTTTGGGTGTGGCAAAAGCGGTAACTCCATCTCCTTTCTCATGGAGCACGAGAAGTTTACCTATGTGGAAGCACTCCGTTGGCTGGCAAACAAGTACAATATCGAAATTGAAGAAACGGCTGTTTCACCGGAGGTGGTGCTGCAGCAGCAAGCCGCGGAAAGCCTTCAAATAATAAATGCCTTTGCGCAGAAGTTTTTTGCCGAACAACTCCTTACAGAAGATGGAAAGGATATCGCCCTTTCCTATTTGCACCAAAGGGGTTTTACGGACGCGATCATTCAAAAATTCGGGATCGGGTATTCGCCGGATAAGCGAGATGCATTCGCCACGACAGCAATCAGTAAACAGTACAATAAAGACCTGCTGTTAAAATCCGGGTTGGTTGCGAATCGTAATGAACAATTGGTTGACAATTACCGCGACCGGATCATTTTCCCCATCCATAATGTAACTGGAAAAGTCATTGGATTTGGTGCACGGCTGATCAAAAGCAATGACAAAGCGCCAAAGTATATCAATACGCCGGAGAATGATATCTATGTAAAAAGCAAGATCTTATATGGACTTTATTTTGCCCGCCAATCCGTAGATCGTGCAGATGAATGCTTATTAGTGGAGGGTTACACAGACGTTGTTTCGCTATCGCAAGGAGGTATTGAGAATGTAGTAGCTAGTGGAGGTACATCTCTTACGCAAGACCAGTTGCGGCTCATAAAAAAATACACAAAGAACCTCACTATTATTTATGATGGCGATGGGGCAGGAGTGAAGGCGGCGCTTCGGGGGCTGGATATGGCATTGGAGGAAGGCCTCAACGTAAAGCTGGTGCTCATTCCGGACAAAGAAGACCCGGACAGCTACCTCCAAAAAGTGGGCGCCGATGCCTTCCGGGAATATGTTGCCAATAATAAAAAAGATGTTGTTCTTTTCCAGTTAGAGGTTTCCCTGAAAGATGCCGGAACCGATGCGGCAAAGAAGTCGGAAGTGGTGAACCAGGTGGCGCAGACCATTGCTAAGATTGACAAGGCAGAAGACTTTACCAAACAGCAGGATTACATACGGCAATGTTCGCAGGTATTAAATATTGATGAAGCAGGCTTCACTAACCTGGTCAATAAGTTTATCCGCAACCGTATTTCGAAAGAGGAAGCGAAGATCCCTTTTGAAGAAGCAAAGGCGTTGGAGGAATACGCTGCGAATGAGACTGGTCAAAGCTATGACGACCAAACGTTCAACCTGCTATTCAAAGATGAATTACAGGAACGTGAAATAGCCAGGGTTTTATTAGAGCATGGCACTAAAGAATGGAACGGACAGCTTATCGCCGAATACATGATGAAGGAATTGCCGGAAGAAGAGCTCATGGAAAACAAAACGGTTCTTTCTTTTATTCATGAATACAAGGCGCTGATGGCGCAGCATAAAAGTGTGGACAAAGCTTTTTTCATCTATCATACCGATCCAACATTGAGCACATTGGCTGTATCGCTACTTCAATTTCCTTACGAAGAAAGTGCGCATTGGAAGTCCGACAAAAGCTCGGCTACGGGCTACCAGCCCAGCCTTTTCAAGCAAGATTATAAAAGCTTCATGCGCATGATCCATGAGGAAGGAAAAGATGAACTGTCCGGCTTTTTAAAAACACAAAAAGATACAACACACGAAGAGGTTATTTCAGCGGTTAATTACCTGAAGCTGCGCAAGGTGCGCCGGCTGATGTTGCAAAACCAGGCCGATCTTGAAAAAGCTGCTCCCGAACAGCAAATGACCCTATTGCTGACCCATCAGCATTTAAAAGGAATGGAGATTGAGCTTACAAAAAGCATCGGCACCGTGGTCATTCGTTAACGGCACCATTTTCGCCACCGTTTTCAAAAAGGAAGTATGAAAACAACAGATGCTTTATTAGGTGGACTGGCAGGCGCAACAGTGCTTACGCTGGTTCATGAGGTAACCCGAAAACTCATTCCAGATGCGCCGCGGATGGACCTTTTAGGAATGCAGGCGATCTCTAAATTACTGAAAAATACCGGGCAGGACGTTCCAAAAGAAGATGCCTTATTTGGCATTGCCATGGCTGGAGATGTGGCAAGTAATGCCCTTTATTACAGCATTGCAGGCATTAGCTCGCATAAGAATGTAGTGTATAAAAGCATTGCCTTAGGTTTTACTGCAGGTATCGGCGCCATCACATTACCTAAGACACTGGGTCTGAGTGAAGCGCCAAGCAAACGCACTACAACAACCGTGATTCTTACTGTGGCATTGTATACGTTCGGTGGTCTTGCAGCGGGTATAACTATGAAACTCCTTCAAAAGAAAAAACAAAAGCCAGTGCCGGAAGCAAGATTAGTTTTGTAGTTCCTTCTTTTTAGCTAACTGAAATGAAGCGCTTACATAAAAGTTGCGGCCCGGAGCCGGGTTATAATAACGTCCTCCAAATCCATTCACGTCGGCACCAAGCGTGTAGCGCTGATTTAGCAGGTTGTCTGCACCAACTGCAAACCGGGAAGTGAACAATCTAGCAAAATTGACACTATAGCCCAATTTGGCTCCCAGCAAATGGTAAGCATCGGCATAAGCTGTGTTTGCATCATTTAGGGGAAGCTTATCACTAAAAAAATAGGAGATTGATACCTGCACATTCGACCTGATCATCCAATCCATCCCGGTTGCAACCGTGTGTGGCGTTGTGCCCGGCAGCCGGTTGCCCGAAAAATCAGTGTTGCCTTGTTTGAACTGCTTATATCGAAACTGGTGCAAAGTATGACTCAGCCAAATGCTGGACTTTTGCCATGAAGCAGGTTTAGAAAGCGAATATTCCAGGTGCGTTTCCACGCCATATTGACCCGTATTTCCTGCATTAACGTAAAAGTCGCCGCCACCAGCATCCACCCTGCGTACGATGGTATTTTGCAATGAAAAATAGAAGGCATTGACATCCAAGTATAAACCCGGCACCAGTGTCCCTTTCAAGCCTATATCGTAATTCGTTCCGCTCTCCGGGTTCAGATTTAAATTCAACACGCCACCTGTTGGTAACAATTCAGCAGATGTAGGTGGTGAAAATCCTTTCGATACGCTGCTGTAAATATTCACCGTCTTGAACTTTTTCATAATGGCAAACCGCGGCGTGAACTCGTTCCGGACACGGTAGTTGATCTGTGGTTTTGTAGTAGGTATAAAACCGCGAAAGGATGACTTGATATTATTGAGACTCATTCCGGCTGTGAAGGTCCAGCTATCCAGATCCAGCGTGGCTTGTGCGAAAGCCAGCGACTGCCGGTTCGTTACTTCATCGTAGGATTGCAGTGAATCAGCCACGCCTCCCACGTTTTTATGAATGCTGTAGTTCGCAAAGCCTTGTTGCCATTCAGCGCCGGCATCTATACTAAACCTGGAAGGCTTCCATTGGACGACCGTTCTTCCCCCTACATGCGGTTCGGAATTGCGGCCATAATTACGGATGGCAGGGTTGAGCAATTGCGTGTAAGCACCATACAAAGCCGTTTTGCTTAAAAGGTTTTTTATCAATGGCTGGCTATAGCTGGCGCCTGCCATAAATGTTTTCTGATAGATAGCTGCTTTTGCATAGATAGCGCTAGGGAATCCACCACCCGCTGGCCGTGAGGCTTTTGGATTGTTTTTGGCTTCTGCTTCCGTCAATGCACCGGGCGTTTCATACTCCAGATCGCTGTATAAAAAACTGGTCTTTAAGCGCTTGCTTTCTCCAAGTGTAAATTGTCCATTCCAACTCAGCACATCGCGGCGCAGAGCCGATTGATCCCGATAACCACTATTTTGTTGGTGTTGAAAACTTCCCTTGCTAATGCCTTTATCAGAGACGGTTGCGAAGGATGCGTATGCATTATGAAGGTTGTAGCTGCCGGTTGTGTAGGCGGCAGCAATGCCCGGAGTTTCATTCGCACTTATGCTTTCAATCTGCATCACGCCACCCGTACCGGCACCATACAAACTGCTGCCAGGCCCTTTAATGATGGAAACAGAATTGAAATTATAATAGCCCAGGCTGTTCAAATAAGTAACGCCTCCGGGATCGGTAAACGGCAGATCGTTGTAATAAACCTTCACGTTGCGAACGCCAAACGGAGATCGCAAGGAGCTGCCGCGGATATTGATACGATAACTACCCGGTGAGCGCTCTTCCATTCGAACGCCTGGCATGGTGTTTACAGCAGCTACAACCGCAGTTGGACTGAACCTTTCTAAAGCCTGGCGGTTTATATAATTGATAGCAGCAGGCGTTTCTTTCAGCTTACGGGTTTGCTCAAAGGCTCGTACAGTTACTTCTTCCAAACGAATGATGGAATCTGATGCCGGTAACTGGGCGTGTAGCGTAATGGAAAAAAATAAGAAAGCAAGTAGCAGTAAAGGACGAAAGCAGGATGAAATATGAAGTGGCATAGAAACTGCGAGTATAGGTATAATTCATTCACAAATAAAATTTTATACCATGCCAGGAAGAGGTGATAACAATAATCATGGGAGCTCTGGTCAAGGCGCCAGCAACCAAAGTGGACAAGGGTTAGAAAGAAAGGTCGGAAAGGTGAACCGTGGCAGTCAAACCGGTGGTCAGCCATCAGAGCAACAAGGCAAGCAACGCGACCAGTCAAGCGACCAGAACCAAAGTACAGACCGGGCTAAACCAAGCTCCCGGTAATGATGTTTCAGGCAGGCTGTACGCAGCCTGCTTTCATATTTTTATTATACCACTCTTGAGATTCGTTGCCATTTCCGATACACACTGCCGCCACAAAAGCCTGAAGCTACCTAAAGGAGATGCGATCATCCATTCCGGCGATCTCACCTATAAAGGCAAAAAGGAAGAAGTATTGGATTTTCTCTCCTGGTTTAAGGGGCTGAATTATACACACAAGATCTTCATTGCCGGGAACCATGATTTCTTTTTTGAAAAAGAAGGCAAGCGTAGTATCGAAGGCTATATCCCATCTAATATTATTTATCTGAATGATAGCGGAACCAATATTAACGGCATCAACATCTGGGGCTCGCCTATAACCCCCTGGCATTTCGATTGGGCTTTCAACAAAAAAAGAGGAAGGGATATTGCCAGGCACTGGAACCTCATTCCTTCTGATACCGATCTTCTTATTACGCATGGACCCCCTTACAGTATTTTGGACCAGGTGCTGAATGAACGACCGGTTGGAGACCGCGACCTTTTAAAACGGGTGGGGGAGCTGAAGCCCAAAGTTCATGTCTTTGGCCATATTCATGAGGCCTATGGGAAATGCACTAAGGATGGCACTCGGTTTTACAATGTGTGCAACTTAAACGAACATTACGAGTTGGTGAACCCACCTACGGTATTCGATTTGTAGGAATTAACAAAGACGAAAGGAAAACATTTGATGTTGTAACATTGAATATCTATATTTGTAAAAACATTCTAAAATCAACATTATGGCAACTACATGGAAATTAGACCCAACGCACAGCGAAATTCAATTCAAGGTGAAGCATCTTATGATCACCACCGTGACCGGTTATTTTAAAAAATTCGACCTTGAAGTAGAGACCGAAAGCGATGACTTTTCCACCGCTTCGCGAATCAATTTCACCGCGGATGTTGATTCGATTGATACAAACAACCAACAACGCGATACGCATCTGAAATCAGCCGATTTCTTTAATGCAGAAGAGCATGGCCAGATCACTTACACAGCAACAAAATATGAGACCAATGGAGACGAGGCCAAACTCCGGGGCGAATTGAATATTCGTGGTATCAGCAAGCCGGTGCCTGTACATGTAGAATTTGGAGGCATCGTTGTTGATCCATACGGACAAACAAAAGCGGGCTTTACCATCAGCGGAAAGATCAGCCGTAAAGAATTTGGATTGACATGGAGCGCGGTTACAGAAGCCGGGCAGGTAGTAGTTGGGGATGAAATTAAAATTCAAGGCGAGATTCAATTAGTGAAACAGTAAGACAGGATATATAGTTTGGTTTGGTTTTATGAAAGATAGAACAAGAAGCCGGGGTTAGCCCTGGCTTTTCTTTTTAGCGAGAATGGCTTGTATGATCTTAACGGCATGCTCTCTTGAATTTTCAATGAACAGGCGATGCGTGTTCATGCCGCCGCAGATCACCCCGGCAAGGTAGATGTTGGGCAGGTTCGTTTCATGCGTTTCTTCGCTATAGGTGGGCTTGCAAACTGCATCCTCGCAAAGCTCTATCCCAATTTTCCGAAGAAAGGGCAGATTGGGTTGATAGCCCGTCATAGCTATCACCCAGTCATTTTTTATCGTCACAATTCCTTCCGGTGTTTGTATATCAATTTCGCCATCCTTTATAGCCACTACAGAAGAATTGAAGTAGGCTTTAATCGAGCCTTCCTCGATTCGGTTCTCGATATCCGGACGCACCCAATATTTTACCCGCTGCCCGATTTCGGTGCTGCGAATGATCATCGTTACCGTTGCGCCCTTTCGCCAGGTTTCCAATGCAGCGTCCACAGCGGAATTCATAGCGCCTACAACAGCCACGTTTTGAAATGCGTAGTAATGAGGATCGTTGTAATAATGTTTCACTTTCGGTAACTCTTCTCCCGGGATATTAAGCTTGTAAGGAATATCATAGAAGCCAGTAGCTATAATAATATGGTGGGCTGAATAGATTCTTTTATTTGTACGCACTGCATAGATAAAGTCTTGTGCCTTGTTCTTTTTTTCTTGCCCTTTCACTTCCAGCACTTCCTCAAATAAATGGATGTTCACCTTTGCATCTGCAGTGACACGCCGGTAATATTCTAATGCCTCAGACCGGGTCGGTTTCGGATTAGTGGAAACAAATGGAACCCCGCCAATCTCAAGCCGTTCAGAGGTGGAAAAAAAAGTCATATTGACGGGGTAGTGGTAAATAGAATTGGTAAGTGTTCCCTTTTCAATAATAAGATGATCAATGCCCTGTTTTTTTGCTTCTAATGCACAAGCGAGCCCAATGGGACCACCACCAATAATTATGAGAGAATGGGTTTGCATACTATCAAAAATAAGATAGGCTTGTAAAGTGAAAGTGGCCGCCTAAACTATAAACTTCAATTCATAAACCTCAAACTCTTTCTATCTTTGCGCCGCAAATAAAGCTATATGAAAGAAGTATATATTGTCTCTGCCGTACGTACACCCATCGGCTCTTTTGGTGGTGTTTTAAAAGATGTTCCTGCTACCAAGTTGGGTGCCGTTGCCATTAAAGCCGCTGTTGAAAGAGCCGGCATTCGTCCCGACCAGGTAAATGAAGTGCTGATGGGTTCTGTTATCCAGGCCAACCTTGGACAAGCCCCGGCACGGCAGGCCGCTAAGTACGCAGGCCTTCCTGACAACGTGGTTTGTACTACGGTTAATAAGGTTTGTGCGAGCGGTATGAAAGCCATTGCACAGGGAGCACAAAGCATTTTACTGGGTGATGCGGACATTGTTGTTGCGGGCGGTATGGAGAATATGAGTGCTGTTCCTTTCTATGTAGAAAATATGCGTTGGGGGAATAAGTACGGCAATACAAATATCATTGACGGATTGGCAAAAGATGGTTTGACCGATTGCTATAGTAATACGGCTATGGGCAATGCCGCTGATTTTTGCGCTGCTGAAAACACTATTAGCCGCGAAGAGCAGGATGCCTTTGCCATTGAAAGCTATAAGCGCAGTCAGGCAGCATGGGAAGCGGGAAAATTTAATGATGAAGTGGTACCGGTAGAGATCCCATCTAAGAAGGGTGATCCTATTGTTGTGTCAAAAGATGAAGAGCCATGGAATGTAAAATTCGATAAGATCGCAGGTTTGCGTCCGGCGTTTGGTAAGGAAGGAACGGTAACGGCGGCTAATGCCAGTACGATGAACGATGGTGCAGCAGCCGTAGTTTTAATGAGCCGCGAGAAAGCGGAAGAATTGGGCATAAAGCCTTTGGCTGTATTGCGTGGCTATGCAGATGCGGAACAAGAACCTACCTGGTTTACCACAACTCCGAGCATTGCTGTTCCGGCAGCTGTAAAACGTGCCGGTATTGAAATGAAGGATGTGGATTTTGTTGAGCTGAATGAAGCATTTAGTGTGGTGGGCATAATAAATACCCGCAAGATGAATCTTGACCCTGCGAAAGTGAATGTTAATGGTGGTGCCGTTTCGTTGGGCCATCCGTTGGGTTGCAGCGGCGCCAGGATCATTGTTACGCTGGTGAATGTGCTGCAACAGAATGGAGGTCGCTACGGGGCAGCCGGAATCTGCAACGGCGGCGGTGGCGCATCAGCCATGGTGATCGAACGATTGTAATAAACGACCTTTTTTTATGAGAAAATTCCTCAAAATATTGGCCATTTGCATGGCTATAATTGTAGGGGTTTTCTTTTTTTATTTTAATAACACTTCACTGGTTTCTGCAAAATCGAAATCATTTTACATGTTGCTTAAAGACTCTTTACGCAATCAGGGCTTTGATGATAATTTACTTGTAGTCAGTACAAAACGCTTTAAATGGCATAATAATTTGCAAGTTAAATTCGCAGGAGCCGCTTCTAAAAGCAGACATTTAAAAGGAGATGCATTGGATTTCTTGGTTTTCGATATTAACGAAGATGGTATTTCAAATGGAAAAGATGTAGATATTGTTTATGCGATTCTTGACAAAAAAATCATCAAGGATCAAGGTGGAATAGGTACATATAAAATGGAAAGTGGATTTTGGAATCGCCAAATGATTCATATCGACTCTAGGGGCAAATATGCCAGATGGAAGCGGTAAGGTCTTTACCGATTTTTGTATTTTATCCGCAAACTGATCATCACCAGGTTCACCAATAGCGAAAAGCAATTGGTAGCAATGATGGGAAGATCGTCTTTCTTGATACCATAAACGATCCAGAGCGATACACCCGTCAGCAACACAAAAAGCATAACCAGGGATACTTCATCTGCTTTTTTTTCTTTTAATGTTTTGATGACCTGTGGCAACAATGAGCTGGCTGTACATATACCTGCAGCCAATCCAAGAATCTGTGTTCCTTCCATAGCAGTCACTAATTGCAACTTAAGTGCTAAGAATTGAAAACTTCCAACTCCAAATTGGAGACTTCTTTTCCATTCTCTTTTAGCCGTAGGATTTATGCCCTGACTCCGCTAATTTTGCCCCGCTTAACAAGAATAATTACCATGAGACAAATTGCCTTTCGTGAAGCCATCCGTGAAGCTATGAGCGAAGAAATGCGCCGGGACGACCGCGTATTTTTAATGGGAGAGGAAGTTGCAGAATACAATGGCGCCTATAAGGTGAGTCAGGGCATGCTGGCAGAGTTTGGCGCCAAGCGGGTGATTGATACACCGATTGCGGAATTGGGCTTTACGGCCGTTGCAGTAGGCGCGGCACAGAATGGGTTACGTCCCGTAGTGGAATTCATGACCTGGAACTTTGCAGTGCTGGCGCTGGATCAAATCCTGAACACGGCTTCCAAAATGCTGGCGATGAGCGGTGGGCAAATTTCCTGTCCCATTGTTTTTCGTGGGCCAAATGGTTCCGCGGGGCAGTTAGGCGCCCAGCATTCTACCGCTTTTGAAGCCCTTTATGCAAACATTCCAGGTTTAAAGGTCGTATCAGTTAGTAATGGTTATGATGCGAAGGGTTTACTTAAACAAGCGATCCGCTATGAAGAAGATCCCGTGATCTTTATGGAAAGCGAAGTGATGTATGGCGACAAGAGTGATATTCCTGATGAAGAATATTATATCCCATTAGGCAAAGCAGATGTAAAGCGGCAAGGTCGCGATGTGACAATCGTTTCTTTTAATAAAATGATGAAAGTAGCCTTAGGTGCTGCTGTTGAATTAGAAAAAGAGGGCATTAGTGCAGAGGTGATCGACCTGCGCACCATTCGCCCGCTGGACTGGATGACGATTTTGGAAAGCGTGAAAAAGACCAACCGCCTGGTAATTGTAGATGAAGAATGGCCGTACGCTTCAGTTTCATCAGAGATCGCTTACCGCATTCAAAAGGAAGGATTCGATTACCTGGATGCGCCTATACGCCGAATTACTGCCGCGGATGCTCCTCTGCATTATGCTCCCAACTTAGTAGAGGCAGCACTTCCCAGCATTGGACGAACTGTGGCGTTGGTTAAAGAAGTGATGTATCAGCGTAAATAACAGGTCTTTTGAGGAGTGAATTCCTCAAATCGTGAAGGACTATAAAGAGTTGTGTACATCGTACGCAACTTTTTCATTTTCAGCTATTTAAATATTTTAAGAAACCGCTGTAAAAGTTTTGTTTTTCGGAATTTCTATGCATCTTTGCGACGGTTTTTCATAGGATATTGGATTTTACACGAGGCTGGATTTCTATCCGGCCTTTTTTTATGCGCTGTAGCCCCACTGTCGCCGGTGTTGGAACTTAAGACTGTCAAACTTTTCGTTTTCATTTTTATTTCAAGAAAAGTACTGCATGATTAGTAATCAGCAGCATTGCTGCTATCATAACCTGTTGCGTCGCACTCTTTTACTGTAATTATACTATTCAGCATTGTGCAAACTGCCAACTATCATCTTCCAACTTTTGAATTTAAGAATATTGGCTATAAGATGTTTCATAAACCTGAGTTCTCCAACCGGGAGACAGAGGGCTTTCCTATATTTGCCACCCTTCGAAACTAACCTAAAGAAAAAGTGAACATGGAGCAAAGGTATATTCAAAAGATAGCTGAAAAGTTATCGCTGCAAGTGAAGCAAGTAACCAGTATCCACACTATGCAAAGCGAAGGCGCTACCATTCCCTTTATGGCGCGGTATCGAAAAGAAGCAACGGGCAACCTTGATGAAGTGGTGATCGGAGATGTAGTGGAAGAGATCGCTTATTTTGTAGACTTAGCCAAGCGTAAGGAGACCGTTCTTAAAACCATTGAAGAAAGCGGCAAACTAACACCAGAACTTACCAGGCGTATTGAAGGTTGCTTTAGCGCTACGGAGTTGGAAGATATTTATTTACCATTTAAGCCAAAAAGGAAGACGAGAGCCACACAGGCTATTGAAAAGGGACTGGAGCCACTTGCGAAAATTCTTTTTGAACAATCACCTGTAAACATAGAGGAAGCGGCTGGGGGATATTTAAATGATGATGTAAAAGATGCCAGGGAAGCCCTTCAAGGTGCAAGAGATATTATTGCGGAATGGATTTCGGAAGCGGAGCCGGCAAGAGCTTCTATACGTCAGTTATTTGAGCAGGGCGCCCAGCTTTCTGCCCGAGTAGTAGCTGCAAAAAAGGAGGAAGAAGAGGCGCAGAAATTCCGCGATTATTTTGCGTTTAATGAATTGCTTTCCAAAAGCCCATCCCATCGCATTTTGGCAATTCGTCGTGGTGAGAAAGAAGGCTACCTGATGATGGACATTACGATTTCGAAGGATGCCGCCCTGGATGCGCTGAATCAGTTATTTATAAAAGCCTCTAATGAAGCGGCAGGGGAAGTAAGGAAAGCCATCGAAGATGCTTATAACCGCTTATTGAAATCTTCCATTGAAAATGAATTCCGGCTGATCAGCAAGAACAAAGCGGATGAAGAAGCTATCACGGTGTTCACAGAAAATTTACGGCAGTTGCTGCTGGCTTCTCCATTAGGCACAAAGCGGGTGCTCGCTTTGGATCCCGGCTACCGCACCGGCTGCAAGGTAGTATGTCTGGATGCGCAGGGAGGCTTTCTATATAACACCACTATTTACCCGCATCCTCCGCAGAACAATTGGCAGGAAAGCCTGGCGACCATAAAGGCTCTTGTTTTAAAATATGATATAGATGCGATTGCAGTAGGAAACGGCACAGCCGGTCGCGAAACGGAAAGCCTGGTGCGCAGCATTGATTTTGAAAAGCCCGTAAGTGTGTTCCAGGTCAATGAAAGCGGTGCGTCTATCTATTCCGCATCTGATGTAGCACGGGAGGAATTTCCGGACCAGGATATAACGGTACGGGGTGCTGTGAGCATTGGCAGGCGTTTGTTAGATCCGCTTAGCGAGCTGGTGAAAATCGATCCAAAATCCATTGGTGTAGGTCAATACCAGCACGATGTGAATGCGGTAAAGTTGAAGCAGGCCTTAGATCGGGTAGTGGAGAGTGCGGTAAACTATGTGGGGGTTGATGTGAATACGGCTTCTAAACACCTGCTGCAATATGTTTCCGGAATTTCTTCCACGCTAGCGGGCAATATCGTTATGTATCGCAATGAATATGGGCCTTTTAAAAGCCGCTATGACCTAAAGAAAGTACCGCTGATGGGGCCAAAATCTTTTGAGCAATGTGCTGGGTTTTTACGAATTCCCGGCGCAAAGAATCCATTGGATGCTTCTTCGGTTCACCCTGAGCGTTATAATGTGGTGGAGCAAATGGCAAAAGACATGCAGGCGTCGCTAGAAGAATTGATCAGTGTAAGTGAGCTGCGCAAGGGGCTCAATAAAAGAGCGTATATCAATGAAACGGTAGGCGAATTCACGATTGAAGATATCTTGAAGGAATTGGAAAAGCCTGGTCGCGATCCGCGTGGTTCTATAGAAGAATTCCGGTTTGATGAAACCATCAAAAGCATTTCAGATGTGAGAGTAGGCATGCAGGTTCCCGGCATTGTCACAAATATTACAGCGTTCGGCGCTTTTGTAGATATTGGTGTGAAGCAGGATGGACTCGTACATGTATCGCAGTTGTCAAATAAGTTTGTTTCAGATCCGAACCAGGTAGTAAAGCTTAACCAGAAAGTGCAGGTAACCGTTACAGAAGTGGATGTCGCCCGTAAGCGGATCGGGTTGACGATGAAAACTTCGGTTGCTCCAAGTGAGCAAAAACCAACCAGATCAGCTCCTATTAAAAAAGCGGAACCTGAAGTTTCATTCCAGGATAAACTAGCACAGCTTAAAAGCAAGTTTAAGTGATTGAAATGTTCTATAAGTAAACCTCTGCTACAAAGCAGGGGTTTTTTATTAGCAGAGTAAATTTCTGGAAGCGCTGCCGTAGAAATACGAAATCAATTTTTTACTTTGTAACGTAAATATCCAAACCTATACTGCTATGAAAGTAAGTCTACAATTTCCCTCTCTTATTAAACTTCTTGATTTTGCAGTAACCACCAAGGTGAATTACTACACGATGAACCGTGAAGATTTCATCCTGGTAGCTTCCGCGTCCGATGCTGAAATTGAATTATCGCAGCAGGCGTTTGATGCAAAGTTGTTAAGCATTACCCGTACAATGGTCCAATCGGAGGACCTGCGAAAGGCTATGTAAATTAATGGACAATCGCTTTCCTGATCTTTACAAGCTGGACCAAAAGCGCTTCCAACAGACCAAGCTTAAGCATATTCGCGCCATCGCTTAAAGCACAGGATGGATCGGGATGCGTTTCAATAAACAATCCATCGGCACCTGCCGCAATGGCTGCCTTTGCTATTGTTCCTATTAATTGCGGATTGCCGCCCGTTACGCCGCTGGTCTGGTTCGGTTGCTGCAAACTGTGTGTACAATCCATCACCACCGGTGCGCCGCTTTCCTGCATCCACGGGATATTACGGTAATCCACAACCAGGTCCTGGTAGCCGAACGTGGTTCCTCTTTCTGTTAATAAAATTTTTTCATTTCCGGTGCTTCTTACTTTATCGGCTGCAAACCGCATGGATTCGCCACTTAAAAACTGCCCTTTTTTTACGTTCACTATTTTTCCGGTTTGGCCTGCAGCCAATAAAAGTTCCGTTTGCCGGCATAAAAAAGCAGGTATTTGTAATATATCAACAAACGGCGCTGCCATCTCGACGTCCTTTTCGGAATGAATATCGGTGGTGGTGGGCAATCCATAATGTGCACCTGCTTTTTGTAAAATATCCAACCCAAACTGGTCGCCCATGCCGGTGAAAGAATTAGCGCTGGTGCGGTTTGCTTTGCGGTAGGAGGCTTTCAGTATTAATGGTATTTCCAGCTTTTTGCAAATCTTTGAAACGGCTTCCCCGATCCTGAAAACCATTTCTTCGCTTTCCACCGCGCAAGGTCCGGCAATCAAAAAAAAGTTCTGCTTATCGTAAGTCTGATCTTTAAAAAGATCGTCTAAAAATTGTGGCATGGCGCAAAGGTAAGCATGTAGGTGTTTGGTGAAAGAGGCTGATGAACGTTAACGGTTTCGTTTTACTTTTGACCCTTACCTCGAATGATTGCCATATATGAAACAGGAAAAGATTTTAGTGATCGGTGCATCCGGGCAGATAGGCGTGGAACTAACCTTGGCCCTGCGTAAGATTTACGGCGCCGCAAACGTGGTGGCATCTGACCTGCGTGAGCAAAATGCTTTATTGGAAGGTACGGGTCCGTATGTGAGCATGGACGTGATGAATAAAGAGATGCTGCATGTGCAGGTGATCCGCCAAAACATTACACAGATCTATCTACTGGCAGCCATACTTTCCGCTACGGGCGAAAAAAATCCAAATCTTGCGTGGCATTTAAATATGCAGGGGTTGCTTAACGTATTGGATATAGCCCGTGAAGAAAAGCTGACAAAGGTTTATTGGCCAAGCAGCATTGCGGTTTTTGGTCCAACCTCGCCGCGGCAAATGTGCCCGCAAAAAACAATCATCGAGCCTACAACCGTATATGGCATTTCGAAGTATGCCGGGGAGTTCTGGTGCAATTATTATTTTATGAAGTTTGGCGTGGATGTACGCAGCCTGCGCTACCCCGGGTTGATCTCTTATAAATCAGCGCCGGGCGGGGGTACTACCGACTATGCGGTTGAGATCTATCACGAAGCCTTAAAAGATGGGCACTACGACTGTTTTTTGGAAAAAGACACTTACTTGCCCATGATGTATATGCCGGACGCTATTCGGGCTACTATTGAGCTGATGGAAGCGCCTTCTGAATCTATTAAAACACGCACTTCCTATAACCTATCCGGAATGAGTTTTTCACCGGAAGAAATTGCAACAGAGATAAAAACGCATATACCGCAGTTTTCCATTTCGTATCAACCTGATTACCGGCAAGCCATAGCCAATAGCTGGCCGCAAAGTATTGATGATTCGGTAGCGAGAGAGGAGTGGGGCTGGAAACCGGAGTATAATTTGGCGGGGATGACAAACGATATGCTGGAAAATCTGCAGACTGAAAATAGGTAAGGTTTATCCTAAACACAGAACATCGCTCATAGAATAAATGCCTTTTTTATCACTAATGTATTCGGCGGCTAACACTGCTCCTAAAGCAAAACCTTTGCGGCTGTGCGCCGTATGAATGATCTCAATATCATCAATATCCGATGTGTATTTTACGAAGTGCGTGCCAGGTGCGGGGTCAATACGTTCGCTTTGAATAAAAAGTTGATCTTTTGAGGTAGCTATATCATTCACCCAAGCCCTCTTTTGCATGGACTCGTCGAGAATTTGTTCAGCCAGGGTAACAGCCGTTCCACTCGGTGCGTCTTTTTTTGCTGTATGATGAACCTCTTTTAGTGTAACATCATACTCCGGTTGCGAAGCCATTAAACGGGCTAACAGTTTGTTTACTTCAAAAAAGATATTAACGCCTACGCTGAAGTTGCTGGCATGTAAAAAGGTTCCTCCATTCTTTTCACAGTACTCCTTGGCTGCCACTAACTGATCATTCCAACCGGTCGACCCGCTCACAACAGGAATACCAGCGTCCATGCAAGCGGTCACATTTTCATAGGCGCTTTCCGGGGCTGTAAATTCAATAGCCACATCGGCCTTTGATAAATTGTCTTTTGTAAAATCTTCCAGGTTATCAACCGATATACGCAGTACGACTTCATGTCCTCTTTCGAACGCCACTTCCTCGATCATGTGACCCATCTTTCCATAACCAATTAAAGCGATGCGCATGTTGCAATTATTTGAAAGTGAGAATTAGGCTAATGCCATCGGTGCCCGCTATATCGCTATGGCCGGCTCTAAAACGCAGTCCCAGATCCGGCGAAACATCAAAGTCTTTCAGGTGGGCCTCTACGGAAGCATGAACCACATTTAATCCCCAGAACAGCACCACAAACAGTGCTGAATAATCAAGGTCGCGCCGGAATTCGTTGCGGTAGAATTGCAGGCTGCTGGCATTGTTGGTGGTTATATAGTATTGCAGCTTTTTATGAACCTTAGCAAAACCAGCCGTATCGCGGCCGGCCAAAACCCGGTAAGCATACCTTGTGCGGCGGTACCAGGTAAGGTTATATGCAAATGCACCAACCGAGGCGCCTATGGCTCCGTAAATTATCGGAAGGCTGTAGTATTTTCTAAAAAAAGAGGCATCTAAATCCCTACGCACCAACACCTGACCCCAACCGGGAATAATGGCAGAACGGATTGCGGCCTTGCGAGGAGAGATATTTGTTTTTGCAGCATCAACCGAAGGTTTGGACTTGGTAGTGACCTTCTGTATCGTTGAATCTTGTGACCAGGTAGCATTTGCAACGCAAACCAGGAGCACTATGTATAAAACCTGCTTAATCAATGGTCACATTCATTTGGTCCAGCAATTTGTTCAGCTCGTCCAGCGAGTAATAGTCAAAGGTTATTTGACCACTTCCGTTTTTGCTGTGGCGCATTTTGATGCGTGTGCTAAAGTGGGAGGCCAGTTTATCTTCTACTTTTTGAAAAGCCGGTGGAAGGGTAGAGACCGCTTTCTTTTCCTCGGGCTCTTTATAAAAATTACGAACAAGGTTTTCTGTTTGCCTAACGGACAAGCCCTTGGCTTTTATCTCGTCAAAGATGTAAAGTTGCTTATCAATCGTATCTACATTTATTAACGCCCTCGCATGTCCCATACTGATCTCTCCAGCTCTTACTGCGACCTGGATGTCCGGTGGCAATTTAAGCAGGCGGATATAGTTGGTAACGGTACTGCGATCCTTGCCCATGCGCTCAGCCACTTGCTCCTGCGTATGACTTAGTTCTTCCATCATGCGCTTATAGCTCAATGCGATCTCCATCGCATTCAAATCTTCGCGCTGAAGATTTTCCAGCAAAGCCAGTTCCAGCAATTCCTGGTCGTTCGCCTGGCGCACATAAGCCGGGATATCTTTCAGTCCAGCTAATTTAGAAGCACGCCACCTTCTTTCGCCTGCAATGAGCCTGTACTTAGTAGCAGATATTCTTGAAACAGTGATCGGCTGGATAATATCATGGAGCTTGATGGAAGCGGACAATTCCTGCAGTGCTCCCTCATCAAAATCCCGGCGCGGCTGTTTCGGGTTCGCCTCGATTTGTTCAACCGGTATGCGGATCATGCCAGTCACTTCTTGTACAGCTGCAGGCTTCAGGTTCCCGGCAGTTGTTTTTAAATCGGAATCTATGCTTTGAAGCAGCGAACGGATGCCTTTTCCTAATGCATCCTTACTACTTTGTTTTGGAGTACTCATTCAATTTGGCGTTTAGAAATGCAGCCGGCATTTCCATTTTAAATACTTAAGATGCTAAAGGCAAATCTACAATTCTATCGTCCGCTGGTCGCTGGATAGTTTCGTTAAATTATTTTTCTGGAGAATTTCTTTTGCCAGGTTCAGGTAATTCATGGAGCCTTTGCTGTTGGCATCATAAAGAATTACGGGTTTGCCCACACTTGGCGCTTCGCTCAGCTTTGAATTGCGATGTACAATTGTATTGAACACGAGGTCTTCAAAATGGCGGCGCACTTCACCTACAACCTGGTTACAAAGCCGCAGGCGACCATCATACATGGTCATGAGAATGCCTTCAATTTGCAGTTCGGTGTTTAGCCGGCTTTGCACGATCTTAATCGTGTTTAGCAATTTGCCCAACCCCTCCAACGCAAAGAACTCGCATTGTACCGGTACGATAACCGAGTCGGCGGCCGTTAGAGCATTTACTGTAATCAATCCTAAAGAAGGGGAGCAGTCAATAACAATAAAATCATAATCTTCTTTGAGGGATTGCACCAATGCTTTCAGTACGCCTTCACGGTTTGGATAATTGATCATTTCTATCTCGGCGCCCACCAGGTCAATATGCGAAGGGATGAGGTCGAGGTTAGGGATTTCCGTTTTTAAGATCACATCTCTTGCCGTGGCATTGTTCACCATGCAGTCGTAAAGGCTTTGCGTTATATTCTGCAGGTCGAAACCCACGCCGGTAGTACTGTTTGCCTGCGGATCCGCATCTATCAACAGGGTCTTAAATTCAAGAACCCCTAAGCTGGCTGCCAGATTGATTGCCGTAGTGGTTTTTCCTACGCCGCCTTTTTGATTGGCTACGCCAATAATTCTTGCCATATAAAATTCCAAGCTCTTAATGGAGCATTTTAAAAACTAAGTAAATCTCTTTTTAAGAGAGCAGAGCTGACAGATGACCGCTGGTAGTTACTGCAAATGTGACAGTATCTGTGAACAATCAACAATATTCTTACAATTCTATGCTTTCTCCAATAGCCGGTAAAAGCAATTCAATTCCGGCTTCATCAAATGCCTTCCTTGCCAGGCCTTTATCAATCACAATATGCCCGAAAGTATCATAATGAACGCCAACCACTTTAGGTGCTCCCGCCATACGAGCCGCTTCAACCGCGTCTTCATAACCCATTGTATAATTATCGCCAATACAGAGAACCGCAAAGTCAAGCGACGCCCAGCGCGGAATAAGCATCATATCCATCGTGAGCGCCGTATCGCCACTGTAATAAAAGCTCTTTTCGCCAAATGTAATTACAAACCCCATCGGATTGCCGCCATAGCTGCCATCAGGCATGCCGGATGAATGCACTGCGTTCACGCATTTTAGGGTTCCAAAATCAAACGCTCTTTTACCACCATGATTCATGGGGAAGACATTTTCAATCCCTTGTTTGGATAGCCAACCAATTACTTCGGGTGCGGCTATGACTGTAGCGCCTGTATTTTTAGCGATGGCTACTGCATCCGCCACATGATCACCGTGCCCATGCGATAAAAGAATGAAATCTGCCTTGATCGAATTAATATCAATATCCTTTGCAGCCTCGTTGGGAGTAATAAACGGATCAAAAAGAACCGTCTTTCCATTTAATTCTGTTGAAAAAGTAGCGTGTCCGTAAAACGTGAATTTCATACCGGCCAGTTTGGATGTTGGCAAAAATACGGTATCGCGACCGCAAAAAAGGGTCGGTTTTGAGTTTAAGAGACGCATTTCGGGAAACTTTACTTATTTGCACCTAATTCTCTTTCTTATGCGTAATTCTCCATTCTGGTTTGTATTTATAGCCCTGATGATCTTGTTGGATTTTTATATTTTCCAGGTTTTGAAAGTGGTTTCAGGATCAGTTAGTTCTAAGACCAGGTCGATTTTGTTTACCGCTTACTGGGCTTTATCCATACTTGCCTTAGTCGTGCTGGTAATACTCCCGTTTATCAATTTCGATAATTTCCCAAAGGGTTTTCGGAATACGGTTTTCGCCATTGTGATGGCGGTGTTTTTTGCAAAACTTATTGCCGGCGTCTTTTTCCTGATTGATGATTTCCGCCGGTTATTTCAATGGGTTGCCGGAAAAGTGTTTTTCTCAAGAACGGAGGGAGAGCAGATACAGGAAACAGGCGGTATTTCGCGATCTGTTTTTTTAAGCTGGCTGGGATTGGCTGCCGGGGGTACTTTATTAACCTCGCTCGTTTATGGGCTATCAAACAAATACGCTTACCGTATCAAGCGGGTGCCTATCCATTTTCCGAACTTGCCTCAGGCTTTCCGGGGATTAAAAGTGGTGCAGCTTTCCGACATACATAGCGGCAGTCTTACCGATAAAGCGGCCGTACAGCGCGGCATTCAGAAAGTAATGGCTTTGCAACCCGACCTCATTCTTTTCACCGGTGACCTGGTGAATAATACAGTGGAGGAAATGACGGATTTTACAAACATATTTGGTGCGTTGAAAGCCCCAATGGGCGTGTACTCTGTATTAGGCAATCATGATTATGGCGACTATGTGCAATGGGCTACACCGGCAGAAAAAGTAGCCAACCTGGAAAGATTGAAAGGCGTACATGCTTCCATGGGCTGGCAATTAATGATGAATGAAAACAAGATCTTCGATAGGAAAGGGGAAAAGATAGCTTTGCTTGGAATAGAGAACTGGGGCGCAAAAGCGCGGTTTCCTAAATATGGCAGAATGTCCGATGCTCATACTGGAACAGAAGGTATTCCATTTAAAATACTAATGAGCCATGATCCTTCGCATTGGGATGCAGAAGTGCTAACGAAATATAAGGATGTGGACCTCACACTTTCCGGTCACACCCACGGAATGCAGTTTGGCGTGGAAATTCCCTGGTTGAAATGGAGCCCGGTGCAATATGTGTACAAGCAATGGGCGGGATTGTATGAAAGCGGAGCTCAAAAACTTTATGTGAACAGGGGTTTTGGGTTCTTGGGCTATCCGGGACGGGTGGGAATACTGCCCGAGATCACATTATTTGAACTTTCGTAGGGCTTATAGTAATGAAACCTGGTCCAAAATAATTGCTTGCTGCTTACGTTCTATTAAACATAAGCTTGTTATTTTGGTCAACGATTGAAATATCCATTTTAAACCATAACCGCCCGCATGTATAAAAGGATCCTTGCTCTCCTGGTTGTCTTATCGCTTGGTAAAGCTACAACAGCCCAAAAGACTACTACCGATAGCTTGGCTTATTACGATGACCTTTTTTCCGAACTTGATTCTTTTCTCGATTCTATTCTTGCACCACGAACCTTGTTTTTGGTCAATACAGGCATCACCAGCAATTTTTTTAATTATACTTCTGCGAACGGAACGATAGAAACAAAGCGGCGGCTTACTTTCTCACCTTCTGTTGGGTATTACCATAAGGGAGGTTTGGGATTAAACGTAGCAGCTATGGTGTTGAAAGAAGATCAGGGGTTAACTGCCTATCAGGGGCTTGTTACGGGCTCCTATGATTACCTGAAAGCTGATCGTTTTATCACCGGGGTTAGCTTTACGAAATTTTTTACAAAAGAAGCTTTAGCCTTTTATACCTCCCCGCTTCAAAACGAAGTGGGCGCATATTTCACTTACCGAAAGTGGTGGGCAAAGCCTTCAATAACTGCACGGTATGGCTGGGGCACCCGTACGGCTGTGGAAGAACGGCAAGAGCGGATTCGATTATTGCGCTTACGTCCAAACGGGTTTACCCGGGTTAGCACTAAAGAAACCGTTTCTGATTTTTCTGTTGCCGCTTCCCTGCGTCATGATTTTTATTGGCTGGATGTTTTGGGTGAAAGAAGCGTGTTGCGTTTCACGCCACAAATAACCTTTACCAGCGGCACACAAAAGTTTGGGATGAATGAGACCAGCAATACGTATGGAAGAACACCCGGAACAAATAACCCGGTTCTTTTTAAGTCGGAGGATAATTACCTGGATGATGAACTTTATTTTCAACCCCTTTCGCTCGCTGCTTTTTTGAAGACGGAATTGTCTTTTCGTAAATTTTTCTTACAGCCCCAGATTGGACTTAACTATTACTTTCCCGCCACGAACAAACATTTTACCACTGCATTTTTAGTGAATACCGGCTTCATTTTTTGAGGGAGTAGTTATTAGAAGTACTGGGGCTAATTTAATTCGCATTCTTTATTTGTCGCATTACTCTCAAACCTCGAACTTCGAACTTTAAATTTTACCCATGCCTTCATTCGATATTGTTAGTAAAGTAGATGCACAAGCATTGGACAACGCCGTCAACATCACCAAGAAAGAAATCACTAACCGGTTCGATTTTAAAAATGCTCACGTCGTAATAGATCTTAATAAAAAAGATTTTAAGATCAATATTGAGACAGACGATTCCATGAAAATGGATCAGCTTATAGATGTATTGATTAACCGGGCCAATAAGCAAGGTATTGTGCCGGAAGCATTTGACAGGTCAAAAGAAGGCGCCCAAAGTGGCAAAGCCTGGAAGCGCGAAGTTTCGGTTAAGAACGGCCTGAAACAGGAAGATGCAAAAAAAATAGTAAAGCAAATTAAAGATGCCGGACTGAAAGTGCAGGCGGCTATTATGGATGACCTGGTGCGGGTAACGGGAAAGAAAATTGATGACCTGCAAACGGTTATCCAGGCCGCTAAAAGCTGGGATCTGGGCATCCCGATGCAGTTTGAAAACATGAGGGATTAAAAATTAACAAGCCTTTCATTTGGCCCAAAAGCTATAAATTCTTAGCTTTGCGCCTTCGTATACAAAATTAAATAGCTGCTGCTAAAACATATATTATGAAAAAAGAGCTTCATCCAGCAAATTACCGTTACGTTGTTTTTAAGGATATGAGTAACGGACATAGCTTTTTAAGCCGTTCTACCGCTAACACGAAAGAAACCGTAAAGTGGGAAGATGGTAACGAGTATCCACTGATCAAACTGGAGATCTCCAGTACCTCGCACCCGTTCTATACAGGTAAAAGCATGTTGGTGGACACCGCTGGTCGTATTGATAAGTTCAAGAAGAAATACGCAAAGAAAGAAGCTTAATCTTTCTTACATTTTATATAATCCCGCCAACCGGCGGGATTTTTTATTTTTACACTTTATCCAGCTATGAACAAGATCGTTTTCACAGAGGAGTTTTGCAGCCCGGAGAACCTGTTTCCCTTTACACTCACCCGCCAGATCCAAGATATTCGGATAGGGATATTAACGATCCGGGAAAAGTGGGAACGTATGCTTGAAATGCCTTCTTTTGACAAGCAGGAAGGTGATTATAAAGATATTTTTCAGCCCATCAGCATTGATAAAAGCATCGGTAAGGATGTCATTTATTTAATTCATGGCAACCTTTTGCCTACGCCAAAGTTGGTGCAGCAAATGCAAAAACTGAAACCGGGAGAGTTTTTAAGCCTGCCTGAGAAAGAAGCCTGTGTGTATTGCATCTCCCAAAAACAGGTCATTGATGCCAATAACATTAAAATGGACCGGGCTGTGGAATTGAAAGAAGAGGTTAAGGAAATAAAATATCCCTGGGATATTACCCGGATGAATGCCTGGGCAATAGAAATTGATTTTGAACTGCTGACCCGCAAGAGAAAAAATCAAGGTGTGCCGCGGTCAAACAGCCTTATAAATACCGAACGCATTTTTGTAGAAAAAGGGGCAAGGGTGGAACATTGTGTGCTAAACGCAACTGAAGGTCCGATTTACATAGGTAATGGAGCGGTAGTGATGGAAGGCTCGCTATTACGTGGACCATTAGTTATTGGCGAGGGGGCCGTGATAAAAATGGGAACAAGAATATATGGCGCTACAACGATAGGTCCGTATTGCACTGTTGGAGGAGAGATCAAGAATTCAGTGCTGTTTGCGCACTCTAACAAAGCCCACGACGGTTACCTGGGGGATGCCGTAATAGGAGAGTGGTGCAATTTAGGCGCTGGCACCTCCAATTCCAATGTAAAGAATAACGCTTCAGAAATCGCTGTTTATACACCGGATGGGCCGCATAACGTAGGAGTAAAGTGCGGCGTTTTCATGGGCGACTATAGTCGTACGGCTATTAATACATCCATTAACACCGGCACCGTGATCGGTGTAAGTGCAAACGTATTCGGCTCTGGATTAAGCCCTAAACATATTCCCTCTTTTTCGTGGGGCAGTGACGGTGTTGAGCGCTACCGGTTTGATAAAGCGTTGGAGCATATTGGCAATTGGAAGGGCTTAAAAGGACAAACGCTTAATGATGTGGAAGCAACCATTCTGAAACATATCTTTGACCATTACTGAGTCAATTAAGGATTTGAAATGTGCAGATGTATAAATGAAATGCAAACTGCAACCAAATGATCAACAATTCAAATTTTAAATCCCAAATCTTCAATTAATATATATATGCGTAAACAGATTGCAGCGGCTAACTGGAAAATGAACCTGACCTACGGGGCCGCCGAAGCTTTATTGAATGATATTCTAAAAGAGCAAGTGGCATTAGCACCTGATCAGAAAGTCATTTTCGCAGTGCCTTTTCCTTACCTCATTATGGCAAAAAGCGGGGTTGAAGAAGAGCAAGGCTATAGCATAGCCGCTCAAAATTGTTATTCTAAATCCAGTGGCGCCTACACGGGTGAGGTATCAGCAGAGATGCTGCAATCAATAGGCATTAAATATTGTGTGATAGGGCATAGCGAGCGACGGGAGTATTTTGGTGAGTCTGCAGAGATGCTGGCGGAAAAAGTTGATCTCTGTTTACAGCATGAAATTGAGCCTGTTTTTTGTTGCGGTGAAGCTTTGAACATTCGGGAAGAAGGTGCGCAAAATAATTATGTTCAAACCCAGTTGGAAGCTTCACTTTTTCATTTGACCGAAGATCAAATGCTGAAAGTGATCATCGCTTATGAACCCATCTGGGCAATTGGTACTGGGAAAACAGCTAGTTCGGTGCAAGCACAAGAAATGCATGCTCATATACGTTCCGTATTTGCAGCAAAATATGGTGATGAAGTGGCGAATAACATTTCTATTCTTTATGGAGGCAGCGTAAAAGGCAGCAATGCGGCTGAATTGTTTTCGAAGCCTGATGTAGATGGTGGATTGGTGGGTGGCGCCTCCTTAGTGGCGACTGATTTTGTGGAGATCATTAAAGCTTTAAAAAGATAGCAGGAGCGGCATCATACCGGGTTGTTCTGATTCAAAAAAACCAGTTGCTACTACGGCTGCTGAAGGTTCGGGTGATTGTAAATGATGCACAAATTTATTATTTGGAGGAAGGTTCGCCGGTAGTAATTCCTATTGCTAAAAATGGGTCGAAACTGGTAGCGTCTGATGGTTTTCATCATAGCGCGCCGCTGCAAGTCAATTTTAAAAAGAAAAATACCCTGTATTTTAAGGTAGGTTGCATTGTTGAAGATGACCAGTTGATTGCAGGAGCTATTTTCGTAGCCATTGTTTATGCAATGGGGTTTACCTCTGATGTGCGGTTTATTCAGGTATTGAGCTTTGCTCCTATTCTTTATTTTCTGTACTTGTATTATATTAATCGCCGGGAGTTTCTGAAATTTCAAGTTGTCTAAATACATCTGCCCTTACTTTTTCCAAAGTAAAATTTTTTGAATTTTCCAGTGCTGCCTCAGATAGGAAATCGTATTTCTCGTTAATGGAAGCTCCAGATAAATAGTCTATCAATTCATATATGGAATGATAGGAAAAACACTGGTGTGTAATCTCGGCAGGTAAGAAAATGTATTCCGGTATTAATATAGGCTTAGCAAACCGAACAGCGTCGAAAAATGAGCCTGAGCATATACTGACGCCATATTCTTCCGCCTGTTCATCCTGCTTCTGGCAAGTTTTGGATAAAGGAAGAAATATAAAATCACAGTTTTTCAACTGGCTATCATATTCTTCTTGTTCAACAAAAGGGCTGGTATAGTAGGTGAATGTTACAAAAGTTAGTTGCAAATCCCTACACTGTTTTAAAACCCTTTCGCCAAATTCGCCGACAGCAGTACCCAGCAAAACAATTCTCAAATAGAACTCTTTTTTTTCTGCTTCATTAGCAAGGTTGAATACATCTTCGTAGTTTCTTCTATACTGTTCTATGGAGCCGGGAACTACAAGGACAGGAGATCTTTTTATACTTATGGGTCTATCAATATTCTGATAAAATGCACCCGGAATAACATGTACCGCCTTTTGTGTGAGTTGCTTAGCTTCTATAAATGTCCTTGTTGATTTGAGTAAGACACTATAGCCAAATACAGACCTTGCTAAAAGTTTCTTTCCAACCCATTGCATAATACTTCTGACGTTAAAACGTGGTTTTGGCGTAAAGAAATTGTTTACTGCATGTATAGTCAGTATTGACTTGGTGCTATTCAGAAAAAAACAACTCAAGCTAAAATAAAGATGATGGTACGATACTGTATTGAGCAAGAGTATTTCAATACCTTCCCTTCGACAAATACGGTACATTTTTAAGATAAAGCCTGGGCTAGAACCTGACTTAATCTCCCAGTGGATATTGCGAGTATCCTCTCCGCTTAACATGTTCTTTAATATAGATGATGTTTTCTTATCGGTAAAGAGTACAATAGTATTATGCCCTGTATTTAGGATCTTAAGAACCGTATAAGTCGTTTCAAAATGCTCTGTATCATATACCGCTATCTTCATAATTGCCTGCCGGTAGTATTGGCCAAAGGTTGAGAATCTTTCACTCCGATTATGTTAAATCCGAAAAGATTAGTGGTTGTGACCTTTATAGAATGAAAGCCATATTTCATATACCAAGCTGTTACTTCTTCATGTGTAAGCTCCCAACGAAATTCCGGAGATAACCAATCCAAAAGATCGATCATCATCTCTCTGGGGTTTTGCTTATTTCCCTTAAGCTTCTTAACAATAAAACTCATGGGTAAAAGTGTTAGGGAGTACAAATAAAACTGAAGCTTCAATGGGAGCTTAGACGTAACGCGCCGCACTTTATTAAAGGTATTATGAATGAGGTTTTCTCGTGGATGGTAAAGCCATACGCTGAACTTTCCTATAGGCTTAATACATGGTACTAACTTAGAGAAGGATAGTTCAGGGTTATTTGTATGAATCAAAACACCACTGCAATGCACAATATCAAAATATTGGAAGGCGACAGGTGGAAATTGAACATCCCCCTGGATAAAAAAGGCGTTCTCTTGCTTGTTTCTTTTAAAAGCCGGAATGATGCTTTCACTGAAATCCATAGCAACTACCGTTGCCCCACAATTGGCTATTAAGGAGTCAAGTAAGCCGTTGCCGCAACCAGCATCGAAAATAATTTTGCCCTTTATTGAAGTAACTGATTCATCTGTTTCTATAAAAAAACGCTTAAGCATGCCTTCTGGTGCTTCATCCCAGGTTTTGTCTTCCTCATAATTATAAAGATTCCATTCCTGCTTAAAACTTTCCTTAGTCCTTTTGTTTTTTGTAACAATATATTTTACCAAATCCCCATATTCTTGGAGCAGATACATTTTTTTTTGTGAATAATCTTTAAGATGTTTCGCAAAAAAAACATCATAGTCCAGAAAGGCCTCTACGATCATCCTAGGAATGCCGTCTATTACGGGGTATATCCACCCGCTCTTACCGGTTAATATCCCTTGCGAGATGATTTTTTCATCCTTGTTACTGTAAGATACAATTGCAGACTCTATTACCTTCAGGGTTAGTACTTCTCTTGTAACGGGGCACCGAAGTATAGATAAATTTTCTTTCTTCATCACAGCAATTAAATATCCAGGTCAATAAACCTGCAATCATTTTTTGTTTTAAATGCCGCTGCTTGAAAATATACTTTCGCCATAACGCAGGCTAATATATATATGTTTGTAACAACTTTTAAAGGGAGTTTAAAATCATCTGGAGTGAGTCTGAAAAAGAACCTGGTTTATAATTTCTTACTGTCTATTAGCCAGATGGCTTTCCCGCTTCTTTCTATACCTTATATTTCCCGTGTTTTAAATCCGTCAGGAATCGGCAGTGTTAGTTTCATTGATTCCCTGACCTATTATTTTATCGTAATTGCGGAATTCGGTATCGTTTCCTATGGCATACGGGAAGTTGCCCGAAAGCGCAATGATAAGGCGGCATTGGATAAGTTAGTGTCTGAATTGTTGTCCTTACACCTGATTACTTCCCTCATTTCGATAATAATATATAGTGTTTTAGTATTTTTTCTTTATAATAAAATAGGCGATTCACGTTTGTTGCTCTTTTCATTCTCTTTTTTATTGGTGAATGCTTTTTCCTGTGAATGGTACTTCTGGGGAACGGAGAAGTTTCAATACATTACTATAAGAACCCTCATAACAAGAGTCCTGGGTTTGATTTCATTATTTCTTTTAGTAAATGCCCCTGATGATTTTATTATATACTACGGAATTATTTGTGTTTCGGCGATCCTAAATATTTTATGGAATTTTAAGAATATGTTCTCAGAGGTAAAATTGAGGTTTCGCAGAATTGATTTAAAAGGTCATGTTCGACAAGTATTTACAGTTTACCTCATTAGCTTGACATATAGTGTTCCACTTTTGTTAGATAATGTATTATTAGGCCTGTTAAGCACAACCGCTGCTGTAGCTTATTATGCATTTGCAATGAAGATTGTGCGTATTTCAACTGCATTAATTACAGACTCTTTTTTAGTTTTTTACCCAAATGCCGTGCACTTAATTAAAGAGGAAAAGTTTGAAAGATCAAAATTTACTTTCAGCTTTTCTTCGGAGCTGATTTTCTTAATTACAATTCCAATGGGATTTGGATTTCTTTTGATTGCAAAGGATTTTACGACTTTTTATTTGGGGGAAGGGCATCATATAGTAGCTACTAATTTAATGATTCTTTGTTTTTTGCCGTTTATTAAATCATTTAGCCTGTTTTTGAATAAGCAAGTATTAATGCCATACAATAAGGATGGTCAGATTTTAAAAAGTTTGGTGCTGGGAATGTTAGTATATATCATTGCTGCTATAAGTTTCAATTCATTTGTTGGAAGTTCTGGTGCTTCTATTGCTATAATGCTTTCGGAAATTAGTGTTCTTACATTGAACCTTGTTTATGTTAGGAGGATTACAGGATATATTGAGCTTATTAAAGCATCAACTTTTTGGCAAGCTTTCTTTTCTTCCTTAGCTTTTATACCAATAATCTATTGGATTAATTCTTTATTTCATGATAGTATTATTAAAGTGGTTTTGGCAGTTAGTCTATGTCTGCTGGTTTATTGTTTTTCTCTTTTAAAGATTTTTAAAAATTCCATTGCACGATCGCTTTACGAATCATTTTTAATTAGAATTCAAAAGTCATTGTGATGAGTAAAAACAGACTTTTTTTTATCCAACAACATTTGACAGATACATTCACCCACGGAGGTGTTGGTTTTAAGGATGCGGAAAGAGTCTTGGTTTCTTTAAATTTTAAGCCCCTTGTTTTCCCCCAACCTAATTCTTATTCAATATATGCCAAGTTGGTTCGTTTCGGATTTCTATTACGATGGTTAACGACGTTACCTACCAATGCAGTGATTGTATTTATACATCCTTTACATTCACAATTATCTAACTGGCTCGTAAAATGTATTTCGCAGTACCGAAAGTCTATTACCGTAGCATGTTTTATCGGCGATATTGAGGGTCTCAGAGATGGCGATAGAGAGCTTTTGACGAAGGAAAAAGCCTTTTGGTTACATTTTGAAAAATTTATTGTTCATAACACATCAATGAAGCAATGGCTTCAGAGTGAGTTATATAATAAGACTATTGTAATGTGTGAGTTTTTTGACTTTTTGGCAGCCACAGTTCAAGAAGTAAGGAAGAAGAAAGATATAGTAGCATTTGCCGGAAATTTTGATAAAGCTCAATTTATTTGGCAACTACCTAATGTTTCAACAAATACTATTTTTAAACTTTATGGCAACTCTAAATCCAATGCTTTTGTTGGATTTAGAAATGTGCTTTTTAAAGGCGTATATCAACCTGAAAATTTGCCTTTTGTAATCGAAGGCTCTTTTGGTTTGGTTTGGGATGGGATGAGTATGGATAAAATGTATGGGTATCATGGTGCTTATAATAAGTATAATAGTCCTCACAAGCTTTCGCTATACATTATTTCATCACTTCCCATCATATGTCACCATGATGCCGCAGCAGCTGAATTAATAAAAAAATACAATATAGGCTTCACGGTTGGCGCGTTAGATGAAATAAGCAATAAGATTGAAAATATATCTGAAGAAGCCTACGTGCAAATGCAGCAGAATTGCAGGGCATTAGCTGTCAAAATTACGTCTGGTGGATGTCTTACAGGAGCTTTGAAAGAATTAGGGGTTATTAAGTGACCATTTGTACGATCAACTCAAAATGTGGTTCTTTAAAATGGTTTAAGAATTCTTTGAGTATCTCCATCGTCACAAAGTTTTCCATTAAGAGCTTTTCATGCAACGAGACATTAAATAATATCCGGTCATCTATATTTCGTAAAAGCAGAATGATCTCTTCTAATTCATCACGAAACTCAGGAAACAAACACTCCAGGCTAATAAAAGGCACAGGCCGGGAAAGGCCTTTGATCACTTCTAATTCATAGCCTTCCACATCTATCTTTATGAAGTAGGGAGACCGTATTTTTCAATCAAAATATCCAGTGTTACGGTTGACACTTTAACGACACTATTGAATTTTATTTTTTCGGTCCAACGCTCTAAATCATCAGCCTCTGTTATTGATTTGAATTTTGGGTTAAGCGTATTGAAAGCAGACCCTGTTTGATGGATATACATACCTTGCTGACCAATGGTGCTACTTAATGCTACTCTTTCTAATTTTATATTCTTTTGCCTATTCCGGAAGCGAGTTTTTAAGATACTAAAGTTTCTTTCATCTGGCTCACAACAAACCACTTGGTCAGCTAGTTTTAAAAAGGCCTCTGTTTTATGACCATCGTTTGCTCCAATATCAAAAATTAAGGGACACTTCCTTAAAAAAGATTGGTAAAAGGTGTCTTCCCGCTGGGCATTTTTGGCCACCTGCGGCTTAAAGAATTTTTCATAAAGCTTAAAAAGGTGACTGTATTTTAAATAATCGTAATAACCGCTTTTAATAATTAAACACTTGATTTTTTGCTTCATGCTGCGTTGCGAGGAATAATGATTTTTGAAAGTATTGTGACTAAGTTACAAGATAGGAATTAACAGCAAATTCAAGATTAGCGGCTACATTTAGCTACCTTTGCCCTTCAAATTTTTGAGGTACGCTGAATGAAAAATATCCGGAATTTCTGCATCATCGCACATATTGATCACGGTAAAAGCACTCTGGCCGACCGGTTATTGCAAAGTACCAATACCATCTCTGAACGGCAGATGATGGACCAAGTGCTTGACGACATGGATTTGGAGCGGGAGAAGGGGATTACCATTAAGAGTCATGCGATCCAGATCAATCATGTACACAAAGGCGAAAAATACACACTTAATCTTATTGATACACCAGGGCATGTTGATTTTAGCTATGAGGTGAGCAGGGCTTTAGCCGCTTGTGAAGGTGTTCTGCTACTGGTTGATGCTACGCAAGGGATTCAGGCGCAAACCATTTCCAATCTGTACCTGGCTATTGAAAATGACCTTGAGATCATTCCTGTTATCAATAAAATTGATATGGATGGCGCCATGATCGAAGAAGTGAGGGACCAGATCATTGATCTTATCGGCTGTAAACCGGACGATATTTTATTGGCAAGCGGTCGTACCGGTATTGGTATTGAAGGTATTTTAGAAGCAATCGTTGACCGGATCCCTGCTCCAAAAGGTAAAACGGATGCACCACTTCAAGCCCTCATCTTCGATTCGGTTTTTAATTCCTTTCGCGGTATCATCGTTTATTACCGCGTAGTAAATGGCGTTATCAAAAAGGGGGATAAGGTAAAGTTCGTATCAACCGACCAGGTGTACGAAGCGGATGAAGTAGGTATATTAAAATTGGGCTTAGAATCACGTCCAGAAGTAAAGACTGGTGATGTGGGTTATATCATCACCGGCATCAAGAACGCTAAAGAAGTGAAAGTTGGTGATACCATTACTAATGCGGTCAATCCTACTCAAGAAATCATTAAAGGCTTCCAGGAAGTGAAGCCAATGGTATTTGCCGGCATCTTCCCGGTTAATACAGACGAATTTGAAGAACTGCGCGACTGCATGGATAAATTGCAGCTGAATGATGCTTCTTTGATTTACGAATTGGAAACCTCGCAAGCTTTGGGGTTCGGTTTCCGTTGCGGCTTCCTTGGTTTGCTGCACATGGAGATAATCCAGGAGCGATTGGAACGCGAATTCAATCAAACGGTGATAACAACCGTTCCTAACGTAAGTTTTATCGGCTATACAACCAAAGGCGAAAAGATCATTATTAATAACCCTTCGGAAATGCCGGAACCGGTAAAGACCGATCGGATTGAAGAACCATTCATCAAAGCGCAGATCATTACTAAGCCGGAATATATTGGCAATATTATGACGCTTTGTTTGGGCAAGCGCGGCATTCTTACTTCGCAAAGCTATTTGACGCCTACACGGGTTGAATTGTCCTTTGAAATGCCATTGACTGAAATCGTATTCGACTTCTACGATAAACTAAAAAGCCAGACACGTGGTTATGCCTCTTTCGACTATCACCCGTTGGATTACCGCCAGGCGGACATCGTAAAGATGGATATTTTGTTGAACAATGAAAAAGTGGATGCCTTGAGTGCGTTGATCCACCGAAGCAGGGCGCAAGACTTTGGCCGCAAATTGTGTGAAAAATTGAAAGAGTTATTACCTCGTCAACAGTTCCAGATCGCCATACAAGCAGCTGTAGGCGCTAAAGTTATTTCCCGGGAAACAATTTCGGCAATGCGTAAAGATGTTACCGCGAAATGTTATGGTGGTGATATTAGCCGTAAACGGAAACTATTAGAAAAGCAAAAAGAAGGGAAGAAGCGGATGCGCCAGATTGGAAACGTAGAAGTTCCGCAGGAAGCGTTTTTGGCTGTTTTGAAACTTGACTAAGCTTTACTGATTATTATAATGAAAATGCCTGTAGTACACTACAGGCATTTTCATTATTTGTAGAAGTTAAGAGTTGATCTGACAATTGGGATTAAATTTAAGTAACCACACTTATTTAATAACCCCAAAATGTCAGATCATGAACTCAGAGACTAAGTTAATCAAATCCCGGGTAGGGCTGCTCAATTTAGCGGAGCAGTTAAGCAATGTAACGCGTGCCTGTAAGCTAATGGGCACCAGCCGTGACAGTTTTTACCGTATCAAAGAGCTTTATAACACTGGCGGAGAAGAAGCCCTTCGTGAGATCTCCCGCCGCAAACCCATTCCTAAAAACAGGGTGGAGCCCGAAGTAGAGGAAGCGGTCGTAAAGATGGCTTTTGACTATCCGGCATACGGGCAGGCAAGGGTCTGTAACGAACTGCGCAAACAAGGCATCTTCCTTTCTCCTGCCGGAGTCAGGTGCGTGTGGCAGCGCCACGATCTGGAGGTGTTTGAAAAGCGTTTAAAAGCACTGGAGGCCCGTGTGGCCGGGGAAGGGCTCATTCTTACAGAAGCCCAGGTCATTGCCCTGGAGCGTAAGCGGGAGAAGCTGGAAGCCCATGGAGAAATAGAAACGGAGCACCCGGGTTATCTGGTGTCCCAGGATACCTACTATGTGGGCACTATCAAAGGCGTAGGACGCATCTATCAGCAAACCGTCATTGATACCTACAGCCGTGTGGCTTTTGCAAAGCTCTATACTTCCAAACATGCCATCACTTCAGCTGACGTACTCAATGACAAGGTTATACCTTTCTTTGACCAGCATCAGATACCGATTCTACGCATGCTTACCGACCGCGGATCAGAGTTCAACGGCAGACCAGAGAATCATGAGTATGAACTCTATTTGCAACTGGAAGGCATTGATCACAGTAAGACAAAAGTGCGCCACCCTCAGTCAAACGGCATCTGTGAAAGGCTGCACCGCACCATGCAAGACGAGTTCTACGCTGTTACGTTTCGTAAAAAGCTTTATCAAGACTTGCCGGCACTTCAAGCAGATCTGGATGAATGGATGAATCACTATAACGAAGAGCGTCCCCATAGTGGGCGTTATTGTTATGGAAAAACACCGATGCAAACCTTTATAGAATCGCTTAACTTGGCTGTAGAAAAAATGCTGAATCAAGCTTCATCTGCAGCCTAATTTTAATCCTAACCCTTTTGATTACTAAAAAAAGAAAAATCCTCAACTGTCAGATCAACTAATAACTATTACATTTTATAGCGCTAAGAGAAATACTCATTTCAATCAATCTTTCTTTTTCACCTTCACTTTATTATTCTCACTCTTCACCTTCAATTTCTCCTCATTACGATTGCCTTTTGCGTCCAGAATTTCATCGCCCACCGGCGGTCTTCCTAAATACGGATCGGCACCCGTCATATCGATCTTATACGTAAAAGCCTTATCAACATGCACCCATTTGCCGCGTTCCCATCTGAAGGCTTCAGAGTCACCATCAGGAACTAATGTATAGGCCAGTTCGGGTTCATCTGTTTCAGAGATAAGGTGATCAACGAGTATCATCCCTTGTTCTTCCACAAAGTTGACCAAGGTAGTAGCTTCTTTTTTGTACTCAATAGAAAAGCGATGTTGTGGCGCACGCTTAATGCTGTCCTTTTCAAATGTAAAAGGCACTTCACCAAAAAGCGGTTGCCCTTTGCTGTCAAAAGAAAGCACTTCGATCCATTTCTTCTTGCTTCGCACACTGTGATCATCGAGCCCAAAAAGGGTGTAATAGTTTTTTCCATTCCAAGTGTTCTTAATGATGTTGTAATAAACAGCGCCGATCCAATTGTCCTTTGTGCGAACCGAGTCCAATGCATTGTCAGTAAACTCGGAATAGTCGCGGAGCGGAATCAACTTTAAAGAACCATCAGCCGTCCGCATTTGAATAGCGCCACGCTGGCGGGAATAATACCCGTCAAAATTCATCAGCCACGTGAAGATGCGGAATGTGCTATCGGGAGCATATAATTTAGAAACGCCCAGTACCGAATCGAAAGGGTAATAGAAAGAGTTTTTGGTTTGAAGACTGCGCACAAGTGTACGTACAAACTGACTATCACTGCGCATACGCCCTGCGGTAAGGCTGTCCATTGTCAAAGTTTCGGATAAACGTTTTAGGGTATCTTCCTTTTGACGTAATTGTCGCAAGTCGGCAGTAGCTATTTTTTGTGCAGAAGCAAAGTTCTGCAGGCAGAGTATGGTGATTAGGAGTAAAAGGATTTTTTTCACGGACAAGCGCTTTAAATGCACTACTAAGAACGGAAATTAAGTTCAAATAGTATCTTAAGATTAGAGGCTGTTCGCAAAGTCGCGGAGGGTAGGATAGATGAGGTCAATGTCTGGATGAGGGAAGGTTTGGTCAGGATTCGTCGTCGTAACAAAGACGGTATAAACACCCGCAGCCCTTCCAAAACGGGCATCGCTGGGCTTATTTCCTACCATAATAGCCTTTGAAAGGTCGATATCCGGAAAATCAGTTACCGCCTGCAAAGCCATTCCCGGATTTGGTTTCCGGTAAAATGACGTGTTTTCTTTATCTGTGCAGAAGTAAATACTGTCAATGTGCCCACCGACAGCTTTCACTTCTTTTTGCATCTCATTATGAATCCGGTGCAGATCTTCCAGCGTCATCAACTCTTTAGAGACGCCTCTTTGGTTGGTAACGATGATGATCCGGCCAAATTTTTCACTCAAAAGGCGAAATGATTCGAGAACGCCGGGACTAAAAATAAACTCGTCCCATTGCAATACATAATGACCCACCCGTTCATTATTGAGCACACCATCACGGTCCAGGAATAATGTCCAGCTTTTATCAATGACCTTAAGATCCAAGGCTGGCCTTTGCAAATCAATTTGTGCTTTATTAAAGTCTTCCGGTATTCCGATATCTATAAAATACCCGTTTTGCACACTTCCAGAAAGCGTACCCTTTCCTGCCGAAAGTTCCAGGAATTCTTTCTCAAATGAGAATTTTTCCGGGAAGCCATGCCTTAAGAAGTTCTCCTTGTTTAAAAGATATATTCCTCCGTTGATCATCCCTTCAGCATAAAACTGCTTTTCCTGGAAACCATTTACTTTGCCGCTTTCTGAAAGAGAAACAACTCCATACCGATCAAAATTTTGCATAGGTTTTAATGCCAGCGTGCATGTTGAACCGCTTTGCATGTGGAGCGTTTCCATCTCCTGAAGATTTATTTTGAAAAGCGTATCACCATTAGCGATAAGCACATTTTCGCCACGGACTTCTTTTAAGCAAAGTTGAATGCCACCACCTGTGCCTAAGGGTTCTTCTTCAATAACAGAAACATAATCCAAGGTTGGATATTCAATTGACAAGTATGATTCTATCGCCTCTGATTTATAGCCTAACGAAAAAATAAAACGCTGAATTCCCTGCATTCGCAAGGCATCAATGACATAGGAAATAAAAGGGCGTCCCGCAACCGGCGCCATGCATTTGGGAAGATTGGGAACGGCTTCCCGTAAACGAGTGCCTAAACCCCCGGCTAATATAATTGCTTCTGTAACGGGCATCTAAACAGTTGTTTTGAAATATTGTTCTTCTACCAGCTGGCATACAATATGACCCAGGAGAATATGACTTTCCTGTATCCGTGGGGTATCGGTAGAGGGAACATTAACGAGGTAATCGCTTACTCCTTTCATAACGCCCCCGCTCATACCGGTAAACCCAACCGTAATCATGCCTTTTTCTTTGGCAACTTCAAAAGCCTTTACAATATTGCCCGAATTTCCGGAGGTGGATAGACCGATCAGGACATCGCCTTTGTTGCCAATGCCGTCAATCAACCTGGCATAGACCACATCATAGCTATAGTCATTTGCTACCGCCGTCATGTATGAGGTATTACAATGCAAAGCCTCTGCTGGCAAGGCTTTTCGGTCAGTATAGAATCGTCCCGAGAATTCTGCTGCCAGGTGTTGGGCATCGGCTGCGCTGCCGCCATTGCCGCAGAAATAGATGCGGTTACCAGCTCTAAATGCCTTTACAATGGTTGTTGCGATCGAACTGACTGTTTGCAGAAGCTCTTCATTCTCTAACACTCCTTGCTTCACATCTATCGAGGACTGAATAATATTTTTAATTTGCTCCATAGCTCTAATTTATAAGTTAAGCTTGTACTATTAAATCGTCTATTCTAAACTGGTTTAAACGAATCAAGTATTGCAGTTGTCAGGTGGCTCCAGGAGTATTTTTGCTTCTCTTCGCGAAGATGCGGAATAAAAAAATCTTCGCCTAATTGAAAGAAATCCAGGATAGCGCCTGCAATGCTTTCCGGATTTGGTTCACAAACCAGGCCTGACTTTTTATCCGGCACGAGATCCGGCAACCCGCCAACATTGGTAACGATCATCGGACGTTCAAAATGATAGGCGAGGGGCGTCACGCCGCTTTGAGTGGCATTCCGGTAGGTTTGGGCGATGCAGTCTCCTGAACAGAGATAATACTTTACTTCAGAATCAGGTATGAAATGGGTATGAAGTATGATACGATCCTCTAACCCTAATTCTTGTATGGCTTCAAGATAAGGCTTCTCCTCTTCGTAAAACTCGCCGGCAATAAGCAGTTTAATGTTTTGCGATTTTATGCGGCTATCTGCCATGGCTTGGATCAGAAGATCGAGGCCTTTATATTTCCGGATAAAGCCAAAAAAGAGCACGATCTTGTCCTCTTGAGGTATCCCTAAATGTTTTCTCGCTTCGCCCTTGCTTAGCCGCTCACCAAATGTATCATAAAGCGGATGCTGCACCAGTTGTGCGGGTTTGGTCTTTTCAAATTGCCGCAGGTCAGCTAAAACTTTATCGCTCATCGTAATAAAGGCATCGCAGCTTTTCAGAAAAAAGCGGGTTAATAGTTTATCACCCTTACGTTTTTCATGAGGGATAACGTTATCTGCAATGCAAATAACTTTTGTATGTCGATTTCCTTTTGCTGATCGAAGGATCGTGCCAAGGCTGCCCCCAATAAATGGAATCCAAAAACGGACTACAATGATGTCCCAGCGCTCGGCTTTCAGCTTTTGCCCTACCTGTAGCCAATTGAGAGGATTGATAGAATTTATCAGCGACCGGATAATCAGATTCTTAGGGGCAGGCTCATCACTAAACTGCGTCTTACCCGGAAAAAGAATCGAAGGATATTGCAAGGAAAAAGAAAGTATTTCGCACTGATGCCCTTCGTTTAAAAACTCCTTCGCCAGGCGTTGATTGAAAGTCGCCAAACCACCACGAAGCGGATGCGCGGGTCCGATGATAAGAATACGCATCAGAGCCCCAGTTTTTCTTCGATCAGGTAAGAGTTTTTATTGGGCGCATTGCGTGCAATCAATTCAGAAATAAACCCGGCAAGAAACAATTGCATCCCGATAATGATGCAAGCCAGTGCCATAAAAAAACCGGGACGGTTAGTGAGTGAAAAGCCGCTCGGGTCAATGATTTTGGCAAGGATCAGGTAGAAAGTTATGGCAAACCCCAAAAGCATTGCTAACGTTCCCCAAAGTCCAAAAAAATGCATAGGGCGCTTAGAAAACTTACCAACGAAGGTGATAGAAGCCAAGTCAAGAAAACCGTTTACGAAACGTTCCCAGCCAAACTTGGTAACACCGTATTTACGAGCCCGGTGCTCTACTACTTTTTCGCCGATCTTGCGAAAACCTGCCCATTTGGCCAGCACTGGAATATACCGGTGCATCTCGCCATAAACCTCGATGCTTTTCACTACCTTTTTCCGGTAGGCTTTCAGTCCGCAATTGAAATCGTGCAGTTGTATTTTCGAAACCTTTCGAGTAGCCGCATTAAAAAATTTAGAAGGAATATTCTTGGTAAGTGTATTATCAAAACGTTTTTTCTTCCAGCCGCTTACAATGTCAAAGCCATCTTCAACGATCATGCGCCGGAGTTCCGGTATCTCGTCAGGACTGTCCTGCATATCCGCATCCATAGTAATGACCACATCGCCTTGAGCGGCTTTGAAACCTTCGTTCAGGGCAGCGGATTTGCCATAATTTCGTTGGAACTTAATGCCTTTAATTGAAGAATTCAATTGTTGCAGTTGCAAGATCACTTCCCAGGAGTTATCGCTGCTGCCATCATCTACCAGGATGATCTCGTAAGAAATCGCATGGCTGTCGCAAACGCGTTTTATCCAGGCACATAGCTCTGGCAGTGATTCTTCTTCATTATAAAGCGGGACAATCAGTGAAAGATCCATGCGGTTTAGTTGAATACTGGTTTTTCTTTTCGGATAATGATGGAGATGACCATGCTTTTTACAAAGTCCAATATTAACCCGATGCCCATCCCTAAGAAAATAGTTTTGGCATCCGTCACCTGGTTGGTTCCATGCATCTTTTCCAATGTTTTATCGATCTCATCTGCAGGTGCGTTCAACCTTTCCATCATGTTACGGGTTTTTTCCAGGCTCGCTTCAAAAGTTTTTTGCGTTAAATCCTTATCAATAATATTATAAAGGATATAGGTACCGATAGCTATGATGATCGCCGAAATAACATAGGAAAGAAACGTAAATTTGATCGCCTCTTTAAAGGCGAGATAACCTCCATTTCGCTTTCGCAATTGCAGGCCAGCGATCACAAGGATGATCATCATATAAGGAATGAATCCGGCAGTGAATTGCGCGGTTACGAAGAATTCAAACCCTACAAAATAGCTTCCATACATAATAAGCAAGGCGAATAATCCATTCAGTACGCCGTACTTAATTCCCTCTTTCTTTAGGTCTAATGGCGAAGTATTGAATTCCCCTGTGCTTATTTCACTCATAATCAGTTAATCAGTGGTCAAAAATACGCCGCCTTTATTAATAATGCCCACCGGATTAGCGGTTAAAGGTTTGTCAAAGAAAGGGGAGTTGTGAGAGCGGGATCTATTGGCATCTTTAGAAAAAGTCCAGGGTGCATTGTTCTGAAAGAGTGTAACCGATGCTACTGCTCCTTCTGTAATCGTTGCGTCAGGTAAACCAAACAGCTTTCGGGGAGTGGTTGCAAAGAGTTCTACCAATCGTTCGATTGAAAGTTGTGGGATGGCAGTTTGCACTACGGCAAAAGCAGTCTGCAACCCGATCATACCCGCTTTTGCATATTCAAATTCAATAACCTTATGATCAATATGGTGCGGCAAGTGATGCGAAGCGATACAATCAACCGTTCCATCTAATACAGCTTCCTGCAAAGCTTTTTTATCAGCCGCTGTTCGAAGTGGTGGATTCACCTTAAGATTCGTGTCATAGTCGCTAAGGTCTTCATCTGTAAAAAACAAATGGTAAGGCGTTACGGAACAAGAGACCTGCAAGCCACTGGTTTTAGCTTCTCTGATTAGTGCAACCGACTTTGCTGTAGAAACGCCGGTAAAATGAATTTTCGAATCGCTGTATTTTAAAAGCTCGATATCTCTTGCGACCATCAATTCTTCCGCAATGGCCGGCCGCCCCGGTAAACCTAATTGCGTAGAAATGATCCCTTCATGCATCAAGCCGTTTGGATTGATGGATTTATCGTCGGGTAATTGTATGATCGTCTTGTCAATGGCTTTCAGGTATTGTAATGCTTTCAGTAAAAGTCCCGGGGATTGAATGCTATTTAAACCATCGCTGAAAGCGACAGCGCCGCTCGCATGCATATCATACATTTCGGATAGCTCCTTTCCTTCCGCAGCTTTTGTAACCGCCGCGATCGGATGGAGGTTAATTGGGAGAGAAATGCTTCTTTGAACTATATATTCAACCGGGCCTTTTGAATGCACTACCGGTGAAGTGTTCGGTAAAAGAAAAACATCTGTGAAACCACCGGCAGCGGCTGCACTAGCACCGGTCTCTAAAGTTTCATTGAATTCCTGTCCCGGATCGCAGAAGTGAGCGAAAATATCTACCCAACCCGGAGAGAGAAGCAGGTTCGGTTGATCTATTACGGTATCGGCTGTTTGAGGCAGCTCACTACCAATCTTTTTAATGATGCCAGCCGAAATAAAAACACCTGCTTGCTGCAAATGAAAAGGCGAAGAGGGATCAATGATGCGGGCTTGCCTTATTAAGATGTCCATTAAGAGACGAAGATAAAGGATAGTTCCTTTCAGAGGAAAGTAATGCGCTTTTTGGATAACCGGATTTTGATTCCGTTTCAATTTGGTTTTCCGAATTCATTTTCATCCCTACATTTGTGCATCAGTCGGGACGTAGCGCAGCCCGGTAGCGTACAAGCATGGGGTGCTTGGGGTCGCAAGTTCGAATCTTGTCGTCCCGACTGACAGCGAGCCTTCAGATTTCTGAAGGCTCTTTTTAATTTTATAGTAATGACAAAAGAGCGGCAGCAACGGATGGAAGAAGTGCTTTCCAAGCGGCAGAAAGGGCTAACAGTGGTACTGGAGAATGTATTTGATGCACATAACGTATCGGCTATTTTACGAAGTTGTGATGCTGTTGGCATACAGGAACTATTTGTTCTGAACACAAAAGCGCCCCGCCACGAACGCTGGGGTTTTCGCAGCAGCGGAAGTGCTTACAAATGGCTTACTGTTCAACAATTTGAAAATACCGAAGCCTGCGTAGCTGCTTTGCGAGCAAGGGAGTTTGTGATTTTAACAACGCATTTGAGTGCGGATGCTGTAAGTTTATATGGAATCGATTTTACGAAGAACGTCGCTTTAGTGTTCGGAAATGAAGCAACCGGCGTGAGTGAAGAACTGAATGCGATGGCCGATGGAAATTTTATCATTCCGCAGGTAGGGATCATAAAATCATTAAATGTAAGTGTGGCGTGTGCGGTTAGTTTGTATGAAGGCTACCGGCAAAAGAGCGCCGCCGGACATTATGACCAACCACAACTAAGCGAAACAGAAATACAAGTAGTAGCAAAAAACTGGGGAATCAATTATGAAAATGACTTGTAAGCTGCTGTTTATTCTTTTATTGAGTGGATTTGCTCACACTGTAAAAGCCCAGGCTATTCCAAAATGGAAGATCGCCGATTTGCAAAAAGCGGTTACGGAAAGTACAGGCGCGACCGTTATTAATTTCTGGGCATCTTTCTGCAAGCCTTGCGTTGCCGAAATACCTTATTTCCAGGAAGAAGCAAAGAAGTATGAAAGTGTTGGCGTAAAGCTGATCCTGGTAAGTCTTGATATGTCGGAAACCTATTCGAAGATCCCTGCTTTTGCAAAGAAGTTTCGCTTTGATGTGAAGCCGGTGGTTTTTCTGGATGAAACCAATGCCGACCTGTTCTGCCCAGTTGCTGACCCGAAATGGTCAGGTGCCATTCCAGCCACTTTATTTATCAATAACAGCACGGGTTACCGCCAGTTTTATGAAGACGGTGTGTCCAGGGAAAAGTTTATAAAAGAATTAGAGCGATTGGTCGCTTTGCCAAAATAAAAAACGCCGGAATTCATCCGGCGTTTTTTATATAACTGTATCGATTAGATTCTTTTGATGCTGCAGCCAACTGACTTGGAAGTTTTTACAGAGACTTCTTTTCCGCCGAGCATTTCAACAATCGCTTCTTTTAAATGCTTGCGTCCTACGGCATTTTCATCGGTTGGATTATCATCGATAGCACCATGATATACTAATTTGCCAGTGCCATCAAATAAGAAACACTCCGGTGTTTTGTTAGCGCCGAAAGCATCCGCCACTGCCGACCTTTCATCGATCACATACGACCATTTATAGCCCTGCGCTTTTGCATAGGCCTTCATTGCGTCATAGGAATCAGCATCACCACGTTGCGCTTCGTTGGAATTAATCAGGATCACCCCGACATTCTTATTCATTGCATAGTTGCCAGATTCAACGGTGCGCTGCTGGTTTTTAATTACATAAGGGCAGGTGTTGCAGCTAAACATCACTAATAAGCCGCCTTTTTTCATAGCACCTTTTAACGTGATGTCTTTGCCGCTGATGTCTTTCATTTTTACATCGGCTACAGGCAACGTAGCGCCAATAGGCAATTCATTGACTGCTTTGAAAGCGGTTCCAAAAATGGAAACCAGGGTCAGAAGAAGCATTATCTTTTTCATAATGAAGTTTTGAGAGCACTAATTTCCAACAAATTTTGCAGAATCCGAAAGTATTAAACCGGAATAGAACCTTTGGTCACATTTTTAACTGCTTTCTCTGCCTTGACCCTTAGATTATTGATGGTGACATTCAGTTCAAAACCAATCAACACAATCAATGAGTTAATGTAGATTAGAGACATGAGAATAAAAACAGCACTGATGGAGCCATACAACTTATTATAATTACTAAAGTTATTCACCCAGAAAGTAACCAAGGCTGTCGCTAAAATCATCAGGCTGGTGGCAAACACGGCACCCGGGTTTATAAACCGCCAACGAGTGGTCAGGGAGGGTCCATAACGATAAATAAATGATATCGACAGGAAGACTAAGAACAAGACAACGATCCAACGGGTTTCGCTGATCAAGTTGCGAACAAACTTGTTTTCAACTCCTACATATTGCAGCACGGTGCTTTGGGCTATCAATAAGAGAATGGAAGTGAAAACGGTGGTGAACACAATGAAGGTGAGTTTCAGCGCGGTGCGCCTTTTGCGTAAGCCGCTTCTTTTTATGAAGCCTTCGTAATTTTTATCAAAAGACCGCAGGAGGCCCATCATGGCATTGCTTGAAAAGAATAAGGCTAAAAGAAGACCAAAAGAAAGCAGTTCGCCACGAGGCTTATCTAAAAAATCCTGCAAAAAGCCAATGATGACGGAGTTGTTTTCCTCGCCGGGAATCAGGTCACGAATAAGCCCAAACATTTCGTTGATGAACTGTTTGGAAATGGGCAGGTAGGGGATAAGCGTGAATACGAAAAGCAGGACTGGCGGGATGGCCATGAAAACATTGAAGGAAATGGCGGCAGCTCTTTCTACCAAACTGGTCCGTTTCAGTTGTTGAAAAAAAGCTACCCAAACATCGTGCAAAGAGAAAGCATCCGTACCGGGTACGGAATATCCTTTGCTTCGCCGGATCATTCCTTTAACCGGTCGTGAGGCATAGAATCGTTTCTTTAAGCCGTTTGAGATATTCATTATTGTCCGGCTGATTTTGAATCCCGTATCGCTTGCTGTTTATCCAGTTCCTGTTGGTACGCTTTTGCTTTTTGCAAATGCTCTTCGTAAGTGGCACTGAAAGAATGGGTGCCATCAAAATCGGGACTGGCAACAAAATATAAATAATTCGTTTGCGGTGCGTTCAACACAGCATCAATGGTTTTGCGGGATGGGGTGCAAATAGGCCCGGGAGGCAATCCTCTATTGCGGTACGTATTGTAGGGGGATACTACGTACAAATGCTTTTCATAGATACGCTTTAATGTAAAGTCGTTCAAGGCAAATTTGATGGTTGGATCGGCTTGCAGCGGCATTCCTTTTTTTACTCGGTTTAAATACACACTGGCAACATTACCCTTCTCCGGATCGGCATTCGTTTCTTCCTCTACTATGGAAGCAACCGTGTAAGCTTCCGCTGTTGTCAGACCTTTGGCGGCGGCTTTTGCTTGGCGTTCCTTCGTCCAAAAACCTTCCGCTACATCCGCCCATTTCTTATAGATCTTTCTTGGGCTTGTGTTCCAATTATAGGTGTAGGTGTCCGGCAGCACCAGGGTCATAACCTGTTCAGGTTTCACTTTAAAGTCTTTTAAGGAATCCGGGCTATTTAAAAAAGCAATCATGTCCGTAGAGTCGCACTCAAAGCGGCTGCCGACCATTTTAGCCAGGCTTTCTTTTGTGCGAACTTTAGCAATCGTAAATTTTACCGGGGTTTGTTTTCCGTTTCGCAAGGTTCTGACGATGGTCAGTAAACTGGTACCTTTCTCGAAGTCATATTTGCCAGGTCGTATCTTTTCCCAATAACCCAAACGATTTGCCAGCAGGTTAAATCCCCATTCATTGCTAATGATCTTGTGCTTTCGTAATGAATCCATAACGGCTTCTTTTGTTGCATGGCCGGTACGGATGTATAGCACTTCTTTGTTGCCGGAAAAGCCGGTGCCGGAGCCTAAGAATGTCCATGCAATGACAGCAGCGCTCAAGAAAAGTATCAGAAAGATGATCCCTAAAATTCGTTTCATAATTGGTGACTAAAGTAAATGAAAAAACCCTGCCGCAGGGGACAGGGTTTTCAATATTTTAAATCAATTTATTTTCTGCCCGAGTCAGGAAGGGGCGTGCCTGCAGGAGTTGTTTGAGGGTTGGTATTGAAATCGGTAGTCGTGTTGTTCTTTTGCGCATTTCCCTGGATGGGCCCGGTGCCGATGGCATCGATATCATCCCTTACTTTTTCGCCATCGGAAATAAAGAAAGTAGAAGTGATGCATAAAATAGCGATCAAAGCTGCGAAGATCCAGGTGCCTTTTTCCAAAACATCCGTTGTTTGCTTTACGCCCATGAACTGGTTGCTAAAACCAGCCACGTTGCCAGCCAATCCGCCGCCTTTCGGGTTTTGTACCAATACGATCAATGCCAAAATCACACTAGCCAGAATAATCAGTATAATAAATAAAGTCGTCATGTTTGTTTATCCGTTTAAGTTTTGGATTTTGGCAGCAAAATAAGCGTTTTTAGAGGGATTGAGCAAACTTAATTTCTGGTAAACCTCGATCGCTTTCCCTTTATTTCCCTGTTTGATCCAAACTTCCGCCATGGATTCCGTGACAATCTCGGCTTCCTGCACCGAATGGTCCGCCATGTTCTCTACTTTTTTTTCTGCGGCGCTGGCCATTCCATTCGACACTTCATTAACAGGCAGCCGCTTCATGATTTTTAGCCAATCGGTAAAGCTTTTTAGTTGCTTGCCGAATTTGTCTCCCGATGCATCGGTTTGCGAAAGCTTGATGCCTTGCGAGGCAAAGTAATCGACCGTATGGAATGGTTCGAATGTAAGCTCACCACTTTCAATTACCGGGGCATCCAGGTCCGGAAGCTTGATAGTGGCGTCCGGCTGGCTTTCCATTATCTCGGCTGCAATTTGCTCGTCCTCGGAATCCCCCGGTTCTTCAAAAAGGATTTCGAAAGATTGACGGTTTACCAATGTTTCGAAGGAAAGGGGGTCGTGAAAATAAAGGATTGCTTTTTGATATTGCTTTCGGTATGCTTCTGTTGAAGGATCAAACTTTTTAAGCAGTAAAAAATGAGCAGGAGCGAAATAGGGATATTGCTCGGTGAGTTTTCGCAACTCCTCTGTGCTGCAATCGGCAAACGACTTTTGTACAAGCGTTTCAGATAAAGTAGTGATATCCCCGTCCATACTGCAAATTAACCAAACTTACCACTCCGAAAACAGGCGGTTAAAAATATCATCGCTTAAACCTTTTATTAGTTCTGCAAAAGCCGGGCTGGACTCGGCGGCCTGTAGGGAAAGGTTAGCTGAAAAATCAAACGGACGGCTGATGGTATATTTCTTTTCGGCGTTTTCAGCCAGCTGATTCGTGAGGGTTACTTCTACAGTTACAGTAAGGCGGTTTTGCGTGGTTTGCTGATTGGAAACGCCGGAAGTGGTGACCGAATAATCTACAATGGTGGCTTTCAGGTCATAATGGGCATTGTCTGAGTTGGTGCGGGAAAGCTTGGTCTGTCCTACAATCTTGCGTTGCAGCCTTTCTGTCAATTGCGGGGCAAGTTGTGGGTTTACATAAGGCGCCCGGTTCTCAATGATGTTGATCTTGATTGTTTTAATACTATCAGGAATGGAAACATCTTTGAAGCTATAAACGCCACAACCAGAATTCAGGCTGGCTAAACCAACAATTGCTGCTGTTAACGCAAAGAAGTATATTTTTTTTATAACCGGCATTTTAATTCTATTAAGCTTTTGTTGAGGGCTTATTGAATTTGATTAATAAAATCCAATTGGCATTTGATAAGTCTATAGTCAGTTTGTGACCATCACAGTGCTTTTCAACCAATCAACTATTAAACTTATCAACTTTATCCATCTCATTCATCAATGTCATATTCTTTTAACTTTCTGTAAAGCGTCCGCTCGCTGATGCCCAGGTCCATGGCCGCATCTTTCCGCTTGCCCCGGTGCTTTTTCAAAGCTTTAATGATCAATTCCTTTTCCTTGTCCATAATGTTCAGGCTCTCATCCACTTCCACATGGTCATGAATGGAGTCGTGCATGATCACCGGTTGGGCAGGAACGTTATGCGGAACCAAAACCGGTTGAGAAGTTTCATGATGATGCTGAAGATCTTTCAATTCGTTCATGAAAGCCGGGTTCTGTGCAGCGGAAGGATTTTGCATCACTTCCATAAACAGCTTTTTTAGCTCGGTTACGTCACGCTTCATATCAAAAAAGAGCTTGTATAAGATCTCTCTTTCGTTATTGAATTGCCCGCTTTGCTGTTGACCGCCTCCAACCAATACCGGCATTCGATTCATATTGTTCTCGGGAAGAAAGCGAGTGAGTTCGGTAGCGTTCACTTGCTTATCGGTAGCCAGCACGGATATTTGTTCAGCTATATTTTTTAACTCCCGAATATTTCCCGGCCAGGTATAGTTAACAAGGCGTTGCCGGGCACCTTCATCCAATTGAACCGGCGTAGTTTTATAACGTTCCGCAAAATCGATCACGAATTTTCGGAAGAGCAGTGGAATGTCTTCTTTACGGTCGCGCAAGGCCGGAACCCTTATGGGCACTGTATTCAAGCGATAATATAGATCTTCCCGAAAGCGGTTCTGCTGCACCCATTCCAGCAGGTCCTTATTAGTAGCGGCCACAACGCGCACATCCGTTTTTTGCACCTTTGAAGAACCAACACGTATGAATTCGCCACTCTCTAAAACCCGGAGTAAACGAGCTTGCGTACCTAACGGCATTTCTCCGATTTCATCCAGGAAAATCGTTCCACTGTTTACTGTTTCAAAATAGCCTTTCCGGCTGTCGGCCGCACCGGTGAACGAACCTTTTTCATGCCCGAAGAGCTCGGAGTCAATGGTGCCTTCGGGAATGGCGCCACAGTTCACGGCAATAAAAGGATTGTGCTTTCGTGCGGAAAGCGAGTGTATGATTTGTGAAAAGGCTTCTTTACCGACACCGCTTTCACCGTTGATCAAAACCGTAAGATCGGTATTGGCCACTTGCGTCGCTACTTGCAACGCATAATTCAATGCCGGAGAATTTCCTATAATGCCAAACCTGTTTTTTATGCTTTGCTGATCCACGTTTAATTTGTTTTATCAAGTAGGTCTTCTACTTCTGTTTTCAATAGTGTAAGCTTGGTGGTAATGATAGCCCATAAATCAGGTGCCCGTACCTTATCATAATCATGTACGATTATATGCCGAAGTCCCGTTATCCTGCCCTTTTCGGAAATTGGAATGGTTCGGTCTAATTTATTAGCTTGGTGAAGCGCTTCACCAATAATGGCAAACCGTCTGCATAGTGCATCAAATAAGATTGGATTCGCTTCTAATTCAATGGCAGAATTTGTGTTCTTGACATAAGCTTCTATATCTGAGATAGAAAGCCTTATATCCTCCAGATATTTTTCCAAGTTATGCTTCATATAACTTGATTTGGTCCTCTAAGACACTTTGCAAAAAATACTTATTCCGAATCTTTTCAGCTGCAACAAGGTCTACTTTTTTTCCTGTTATTTTTTCCAGCTCCCACAACACATCAAAGTAATCGAAACCGCTTACAGGCATTCCATCTTTTCCCGTTACCATACTAAAAAGAAAATCAAGGTCGCTATTTTGTGTATAGTCTTTAACCCTAGCCCCAGAACCAAAAAGATGAAGCGATTTTAACTGCATACGCTTGCAAGCAGCAATTATCTTATCCAAGTTATTTTTTACTTCTGGAATCATGTTTAATTAACGATTTCTCCAATCAATGTCGCCTGTGTGCAGCTGGTCACATGCACTTCGGCATAGTCACCAGCTTTATAAGAGAAAGCTCCTTTCGGAAAAATGACCACTTTATTCTGGCTGTTTCGCCCTTTCCAGAAGTGCTCATCTTTTTTTGATTCGCCTTCGATCAATACCTTAAATGTCTTGCCCAGGTCCTCACGGTTGCTTTGATGGGAAAGCTTTCCTTGTAGGTCCACGATCTCCTGCAACCGTCTTTTCTTCACGTCCAAAGGAATATCATCTTCATAGCAGCGCTGCGCCAGGGTGCCCGGGCGTTCGCTGTAGAAGAACATATAGCTGAAATCATATTTCACATAAGCCATCATACTGAGCGTTTCCTGGTGGTCCTCTTCGGTCTCCGTACAAAAACCGGCGATCACATCGGAGCTAAGGGCACAGTCCGGCATGATCTCTTTGATGCGATCCACCTTTGCTTTATACCACTCGCGGGTATAACTGCGGTTCATTAACTGCAACATTCGGGTAGAGCCACTTTGCAGCGGAAGGTGAATGTATTTGCAGATGTTCTCATATTTTTTCATCGTATGAAGCACATCGTCCGTAATATCTTTCGGGTGAGAGGTGGAGAAACGGATGCGCAGATCAGGGGATATGAGGGCAACCATTTCGAGCAGCCGGGCAAAAGTAATAGCACCCTCCCGACCTCCCCCGGTGTGGGAGGAAACCAACTCACTTGGCGGGCTTTGCAACGTGTTTGATTCCTTCGCAGTTTCTCGATTAAGCTGGCCTTTGTGCGGCAGCGAAGTCTCCCCACCGGGGAGATTTAGAGGGGCTGTACTTTGATAATAATAGCTGTCCACATTCTGACCCAGTAGGGTTACTTCCTTATAACCATCATCAAAAAGTTGCCGGCATTCCTGCACAATACTCGCGGCATCGCGGCTGCGTTCACGCCCTCTTGTAAACGGAACTACGCAGAAGGAACACATATTATTACAGCCTCGCATGATGCTGACAAAAGCAGTGATGCCATTGCTGTTCAATCTAACCGGTGAAATATCGGCATAAGTTTCATCGCGGCTGAGCAGCACATTCACACCTTTTTGTCCCCCGTCTGCTTCTTTGATCAAGTCCGGTAAGGTGCGGTACGCGTCGGGGCCGATCACCAGATCCACCAGCTTTTCTTCTTCTAATAATTTTGCCTTTAAGCGTTCTGCCATACAACCCAATATCCCAACGAGCATTCCGGGTCTGCGCTTTTTCAGCTTGCGAAATTCAGTCAGCCGCTTGCGCACCGTCATTTCGGCTTTTTCCCGAATAGAACAGGTATTAACAAAGATCAGGTCTGCATCTTCAACATTGCGGGTAGCGCCAAAGCCTTCGCCTTGCAGGATGGAAGCCACGATCTCGCTGTCGCTAAAATTCATAGCGCAGCCATAACTTTCTATATAAAACCGGCGTTGATAGAGAGTAGGGTCTATGGCAAAAGGAGCAAAGGCTTCTCCCTGCCTCGTCTCATCATGCACTTTGGTAGTAGCTACATCAAACATAATTCCTCACAATTGAGCGCAAAGATAAGCTATCCGTTTTGTGGTGTGACAGACTGTCAGATTTTAAGAAGTTTTTATTCAGCTGGATTGAATAATTTTGAGGCGTCCATGAAATACCTGCTTAGTCTACTTTTTAGTCTCTTTTTTCATTCCCTTTTTGCGCAACGTGACTCCCTAGGAATCATGACCGGCAATATAATGGATGAAAAGAGCAAAGCTTTGGAAGGCGCCACGGTTCAATTGATCCTTCTTCCCGATTCTTCTTTTCGTAAAACTTCCACTACAGATGCCGGCGGCGAATTCAACTTTGACGGGATCGGCAACGGCTATTATCGCATTCATATTTCCTTTGTCGGGTTTCAACCCAAGGTCATTGACAGTATTCACTTCCGGGCAGATCGAAAAGATTTCAACCTGGCGGATCTTGTATTGCTATCCAAAACCAGCAGCAATTTGCAGGAGGTGATTATATACGCTGAGAAGCCCTTGATCCAAAGCAAGGATGGTAATATCACATTTAACGCAGCGGAATCAGCTTTAAGCGCCGGCAGCAATGCTTCCGAACTCCTGACCAATGTTCCGTTAGTAACCAAAGACCCGGATGGAAAATTACTGGTACGCGGCAAAGAACCGAAGATACTGATCGATGACAAGCCGGTGGAATTGAACCAGCAACAGCTGCAGGACCTGCTGGAATCAATGCCCGGAAGCGCCATAGAAAAGATAGAAGTAATGACCAACCCGCCACCGCAGTATGCCAACGAGCAGGGTGGGGTGATAAACATCACTACCCGGAAAGGGAGGGTAGGAAAGACGGGACGCCTGAATTTATCACTTGGCACAAGGGGTGAAGCAAGCCTGAATGGAAACTTCTCTTACCGCAAGAACGCTTTTGCACTTACGGTAAATGGCGGCGCGGGTTATAATCAATTTATTGGCGAAGGCTACTCGAACCGGCAAAACCTGAACGCGGATTCGCTGCGCTATTACAATACCAATGGAAATGATAATAAAGCGTTGCGCCCTAACCTGCGGGTGAATGCGGATTATGATTTCAATAAATTCAATGCGCTGAATCTCACCTTCTCTTACAATAGAAATGATTTTGACAATCAGAGCGAAGCTCAATTCAACCGCTTTAATAAAAGAGACACACGATACTACTTGCGGGAGCGCCTGGTAAACAGCAAGGGGAGCAATTTCAATCCAAACCTTAGTGTTTCCTATACAAAGCGCACCAAGCGGCCGGGCGAAACCTTGAAGCTGATTGCCAGTGTCAATTATTCCAACAACAACAACACCCGCGATTTTTACGAGCAATTCCTGAACCCGGCAGATTTCACCTTCTCGGGCAATGATAGTACCCAACAGGTGTTTAATGACAATCGAAGCAAGGGTTATAATTTCCGCGCAAATTACGATCTGCCTTTGAAGAATAAAAAGACCTTTCTATCCGTGGGCGGCTTTCACAACATCGCTTCTTCTCACATTGAAACAGATGCGAATTACCTGAAAAAGACCGATGGCAAATGGACGCCTTTAGAAGTGTTGAACAATGAATTCTTCTTCGACCAGACGATTACAAACCTAAGGGCTTCGGCGCGGCAAGTCATTATGAAAGATTTTAGCACAACAGCTGGCGTGTCCGCTGAAAGAACCAACATTCATTTTGACCTGGTAAAAGCCGGAATGGCAAGGGGTAACAGCTACTGGAACTTCCTGCCATTTGCCAACCTTAACCGCAACTGGAGAGAAAAGCTGAATCTTACGGTTTCGTATCGCCGTTCTATCCGCCGCCCCGGCGTAAATGAATTGAATCCAACTGTCGATGTTTCTGACTCTAACAATATCCGCTACGGCAACCCCGAACTGCAACCAACGCTTACCCATAATTTTGATCTGGTGCTGGGAAAAACAACAAAGGCTTATTTCCTAAACATTGGAATGGGATTCAACCGCGTTATCAATGTGTTTAACCAGATCCGTGTCACTGCCAACGAGCTTACCTACCAGAACATCAGCAGCAAGCGGGAATACGAATTAAGCACCTGGAATGGTTATACGATCAGTAAAGCAGCAAAAATTAATTTAAGTGCTAGCTACACACACAATCAATACAGCCGCTTCGATAAAACGGTTCGGCGTTTCCGTGATGGTAGTTCGTTTACCTCTAATGTAAATGCGAATTATACCTGGCGGGAGCTTTATAACGCCACCAGCAGCTTCACCTTTAACCGTTTTGCCAACCCGCAGGGTACGGTAAGAAGCACGATGAGCATGAATCTTGGTGTGCAGGCAAAAATGTTACAGAAGAGAGCTACTGTTACCCTGAATATCATTGATCCGTTCCGCCAGCAGAATAACCGCACGTTTACTTATGGTCCCTTCTTTACGGTAGAGAATTATTCAGCTACACAAACAAGAAACCTGCGGCTTTCCCTGGCATACAACTTCACAAAACCACCTCCGAAGAAAAAGGCCGTGGATAAGAACAAACAGCAGTTGCAAAAAGCGGTGCAACAGGCAAAGGCTAAGCAGTGATTTTCAAACGGCCGGCCAGCCAGGAAGCTTTTACGGGAATAATCCAATCCGTTTCTAATGCAGCTTTCGTGGTGATGGTGTTATTAAAGAATAGCGTTTCGCCATTTATAAAGCCGTTCTCGAAAGCATAGGCCAATTGGTTCATGGGAAGCACCTCTATCTTATCTTTTATAATGAAAGCCAGCGTCGTACGCTCAAAGAAATCAACACCAAACTTTTGACCCAGCTCTTTTACAAACCGTACAGAACTATCGGTGCTGCAACCACTCACACCGGCACTTCTTTCATCCGCCATCAGTACGAGGAATTGCCCGAAAAACAGGTTGCCAAACGCCGTTACATCGGCGCCATGTGATTTCCATCCGGCACAAAATTCATTCACGGCTTCTTCCAGGTCTAACGCTTCGCTCATGCGGAGCAGCCGGTTGCATTGGTAAACCCATACGCGGCTGTCTGGGGGAAGGGATTCGGGAAGAAGATGGGTGTATTCAAAGTTCATGTTGCAAAGTTAGGAGGGGGTTAGTTGACTGGTTGAATAAGTTGAAAAGTGGCTATGCAAGGGCCCTGTTCGGCAAAAGAGCACTTGAGGCACAGCAACTCAATCCATACTCGCATCCACCAACTCCGCCACATCCAGCACTTTCACATCACCTTCTTTTTCGGCGCCTTTTACCCCGTCTGTCAGCATCGTATTGCAAAACGGACAAGCCGCAGCGATAATGCTGGAGCCGGTTTCAATGGCTTCGGCAGCCCGGTCAAAATTGATGCGTACCTTGCCCGGCTCTTCTTCCTTGAACATTTGTGCACCACCTGCGCCACAGCAAAAGCCATTCTTACGGCAGCGTTTCATTTCTACCAGGTCGGCGTCCAGTGCTTCCAGCACCTTACGCGGCGCTTTGTAAATATCATTTGCGCGGCCCAGGTAGCAGCTATCGTGGTAGGTGATCTTTTTCCCTTTGAAAATACCGCCGTCTTTGAGCGTGATCTTTCCTTCATCAATCAGTCCTTGCAGGAAAGTGGTGTGGTGGATCACCTCGTAATTGCCACCTAACTCGGGGTATTCGTTCTTGAAAATATTAAAGCAATGCGGGCAGGTGGTAATGATCTTCCTGATGCCGTAATTATTCAGCGTCTGGATGTTCTGGTAGGCCATCATCTGAAAGAGAAACTCGTTGCCGGCACGACGGGCGGGATCGCCGGTGCAGGTTTCTTCGGCACCTAAGATGGCGTAATTGATGCCCACCTTATTTAATATGGAAGCAAAGGCTTTGGTGATGCGCTGGGCCCGCTGATCGAAACTGCCGGCACAACCTACCCAAAAAAGCACTTCCGGCGTTTCGCCTGCTGCCATTACATCTGCCATTGTCCGTACCTGCATAGTCGTCTGTTTGTAGGCCTAAAAATAAGGACTAATGTTTTGCATGTGCTGCATCTTTCGAATTGTTGAAGTGTGCCTTCGCATTATTTTTGTAAGCTTATACAACACATGAAGCAATTCATCGAAAAATGGAAGAACTGGGAGCTGTGGCCTTTTTGGATGCGTTATGTGAACATTACACCTACCTGGTTAAGCTATTGCGCAAGAGCAGGCTCCTTGTGGTTCTTCACACCCTCTAATCCTACATTAACTTTTGGCGGTTTTGAAGGCGAGAGTAAGCGGGAGATGTATGAGCAATTGCCGCCTGGCTCTTTTCCAATGACCATTTACATAGAACCTGGCAAACCCTTCTCGAAAGTGCTGCAGGCAATGGAAAGCGCAGGTTTCGCTTACCCGTTTATTGTAAAGCCTGACGTGGGCATGGCGGGTATACTGTTCCGGAAGATCGAAACAGAGGCGCAGTTGCGGGCTTATCATGAACGCATGCCGGTGGACTATATCATCCAGGTCCTTATTACATACCCAATTGAGTACAGTGTTTTTTATTATCGCTATCCCGATGCGGAGAAAGGTGTGATCACTGGGTTTCTGGAGAAGGAACCCATGAACGTGATTGGTGATGGTGTTCACTCCCTGCATCAACTAATGGAAGTGCACCCGAAAGCAAAACACCGCCTGGAGGAACTGTTGGCATGGCACGCAGAGCGATTGGCAACTGTATTGCCCTTGGGAGAGAAGTACTTTCTCTCCCATGCCGCCAACCTTAACCGCGGTGGCAACTTTATTAACCTGAACAGCGAGATTGACGAAAAGCTGCATGCTGTTTTTGATAAGCTCAATCACTACTCGAAGCATTTTTATTACGGACGATACGACCTGAAAGCCGCATCATTAGCTGACCTGAAAAAAGGAAAAAACTTTCAGCTGCTGGAGTATAACGGGAGTGGTGCGGAGCCGAACCATGTCTATAATTCAGGCTATAGCCTACGGGAAGCTCATGCCGAAATATTGAAACACTGGGATGCCTTGTATAAGATCTCAATGCATAACAGGAAGAAAGGCATTCCCTTCTGGTCATTCGGAAAAGGGATGCGTTTCATGAAAGCTTCCAACAAACATTTTAAAATGCTATCCGAATTGGATGCGAATATCTGACCTTAGTAAAACGAATACCGATTGTTAATACACCGACATGCCGAAATTGTTGCGCATATTTTTCACGGGAATGTTCATCTCTTTCCTTGGCTCCCTGCCGCTGGGAACGCTGAATGTGGCTGCCATGCAGATCGCCATTTCGGAGGGAGTGCGGCCTGCCTTCTTGTTCTCGCTGGGCTCCCTGGTGACGGAGGTAATCTATGTGCGGTTGTCTCTCATTGCTATGGATTGGGTGCGTAAGCAGCAAAAGCTGTTTCGTATGCTGGAATGGGTGACGCTGGCGATCGTAGTGGTATTGGTCATCTCCAGTTTTTATGCCGCCCTGCACCCAAGTGTCAGTAAAAATATCATCCTTAGCAGTACGCTTAACAAATTCCTCCTGGGGTTGCTCATGAGTGCCGTGAGTCCAGTGCAGATACCGTTCTGGTTCGGGTGGAGCACAGTGCTTTTTACCAAGGGAGTGCTGCTGCCAAAGAACAGCCATTACAATACTTATATCGGTGGCATTGCCTTGGGCACCCTGTTTGGGAACTTTGTTTTTGTGTTTGGCGGGAAACTGATCGGCGAAAAGATCAGTGGCAACCAAAGCGTTCTTAACTGGATCATCGGCGGCATCTTCGCACTTACGGCCTTTATCCAGGTGTATAAGATGTCGCGCAAAAAAGGCGCAGAACACCGCCTGGAAAACTCGGAAGAACACACGAAACCGTTTGAAGAAACGATTGATGAAATACAGGGTAGGGAAAAGGGCTGAGTTCCTCCTTCACTTGTATCCCTTCACTGCTTTACATACAAGCGAATAAAAAAAGCGATTCCATAAAGAATCGCCTTTTCAGACTGTGCACAGAACTGCCGTGAGTTCGAATTTTTTATTTTGGGTATAAAGAATTTGATTGATTACTTAGTGTTTTACATATTGAACATTACATACGTGTTAGAGGCCCTAATTTTTTGGTGTATTTAGTAAGATGTTCTAGCTCAGCTAAAATTGATTTCCTTAGCAAACGTGTTGCCACAGCTTTACGCCTGGTTGAAAATCTTCTTCCGATGATGTAATCCCCAATCCTTTAAGGCATAAATGATCGGCCACAAGGTTTCGGAATGTTTGGTGGTATGATAAGATACTTTTACCGGGTAACCTTCAGTTATGATCCGGTTGATTAATTGGTGCTGCTCCAGCTCTTTCAATTCCTTGGCTAATACTTTTGGCGAGATACCGGGAATGCTCTCCTGAATATCTGTAAATCGATCGTTGCCAACTCCAATTGAAATAATGATCGGCAATTTCCACTTGCCGTTTAAAACATCCAGTGCATCCCGTACCGGCTTTACTGTATCCAAACAGGAGCTATGTGCTTTTTTTACTGCCATACTTTTTTATAACACTTTCCTTTGGGAAAGTACTATACAAAGGAAAGCAATACCGTGTAATTTTGCAACTCTAATTAATCACTGGTCTTTCGCGGCATGTACAAGATCTGCAATTGGAAGCAACAGTAAGAAACGAAATGGAAAGTAGAAAAAAGCTAAAGCTGGCAGCAAATATTGATGGTCCTGGATGGAATTTTGTAGGCTGGCAGCATCCCCATATCCCGGCGGATTCAAGTGAAAATATCGATTTTTATATACAACAGGCGAAGCTGGCTGAAGCAGCGAAGTTTGATACGCTGTTCCTGGTTGACGTGAGTCATGTAGGTCCGGGAAACATTCCGCATTACCTGAGCATGTTTGAAGGCGTTTCCGTAATGTCTGCCCTTGCCATGCATACAAAAACCATAGGGCTTTCAGTCACTGTTTCTACCTCTTATGCCGATCCCTATAATGTTGCCCGTCAAATTCTTTCGTTAGATAAAATAAGCAAGGGACGTGCGTCCTTGAATGCTATTACCTCAAACCCTGGGGGCATGGTCAACTTTAGCCGGGGACACCTCGGCAAGTCTGACCAATATGGGATGAATAAAGAGTTTATGGAAATTCTATTGGGGTTATGGGACACTTATGAAGACGATGCTTTTATCAGAGATAAAGAAAGAGGGATTTTCCTGATTCCGCAAAAAATGCATAAGGTGAATTACCGCGGAGAATACTTCTCTGTAGAAGGACCCCTAAACCTTAGTCGTTCGGTTCAGGGACGACCGGTGCTATACACAGCGGGTATGTCGCAAAAATTTATTGACCATGCCACAAGCTATACAGATGGCGTATTTACCCATGGCAACACACTGGAGGAAACAAAGGCCATTGCAGACGAATTAAGGCGACAATTAGTGCTAAAAGGCAGAAGACCGGAAGATTTTATTGTATCTGTCTCACAAAATCCAATCGTAGGCAGGACTGAAAAGGAAGCCCAAGAAAAATACATAGAACTGTTACAATTCACACCAAGAAACAGTCTCCCGCGTCCGCTATTTTTTGGTTCCGCAGAAAAAGTGGCAGACCAGGTGCAGCAATGGTATGAGCAAGCAATAGATATGTTGATACTTCGCCAGGACCATCCGCATGGATTATGGGATTTTATCGAGCTAGTCGTACCCATTTTGCAAGACCGCGGGATATTCCGGACCGAGTATGATGCCGATACGCTTAGAGGTAATTTGGAGTTACCCAGGCCTGCATTTAGAAAGATTTAATAACCTTAAAAAGGAAGTAACATGAAAATAGGAATCATTGGTACGGGTGCTATAGGTAGCATTTTAGCAGAGAAATTATCTCAAGCCGGACATCATATAAAAGTAACCAACACCAGGGCCATGCCTGAATTAGAGAAAATAGCTGCCCGCTTAGGCGCAACCGCTGCCACTATACAGGATGTGGCAAAAGACGTAGATGCTATCATCTTCTCTATGCCCTTCAATGCCTACAAAAACTTACCGAAGGATTTACTGAAAGACGTGGCTCAAGATGTAGTAGTAATGGATACTTCTAACTATTATCCTTTCAGGGATGGTGAGATTGCCGAGCTAGAGGACGTACCTGAGAGCGTTTATATTTCAGGAATATTGAATCGTCCGCTTGTCAAGGTGTTTAATAATATCCTGGAACATACCCTGAAATACAAAGGCAAAGCAGTCGGTGCGGAAGGAAGAATAGCCATTTCTATAGCTGGCGATAACGAGGAACATAAAAAAATAGTTGCTGAAGTGGTTGACCAGACCGGCTTTGACACCGTTGATGGCGGAAGCCTTTCCGAATCGTGGAGACAACAGCCCGGGACGCCGGCTTATTGTACCGAATTGAATGAAGCAGAATTAACACAGGCACTTGCTGACGCTGTAAAGGGAAAAGCACCTGCCATCAGGGATTTGATCATGGATAAACTGTGAAATTCAGATACCTGGCCTCTATACGAAGAAATCTTGGCTGGGAATCGTCTACATCAGCTGGGAATAAAGTAGAATAATCAATAACTAAAATAGAAAATAATGAAAGTTCTGTATACCGCAATAGCCACCGCCACAGGAGGTAGAAATGGTCAGGTAAAAAGTGATAATGGCGTTTTGGATCTGCAAGTAAGAGCACCTAAAGCAATGGGCGGAGCTAACGATGATTACACCAACCCGGAACAACTATTTGCAGCCGGTTATGCTGCTTGTTTTGACAGTGCCTTGAACCACGTAATCCGACAAGAAAAGGTAAAGACGAGGGTAACTTCGGTAACTGCAAATGTGTCAATTGGACCTCTCGAAGGTGGTGCATTTGGACTTGCAGTAGAACTGGCAGTAAATATTCCGGAAGTTTCAATTGAAGAAGCGCAGCGCCTAACTGAACGAGCACATCAGGTATGCCCTTATTCAAACGCTACCCGAAATAACATTGAAGTAAAATTAACGACAACCAATAAATGAACAGCTCGGATAAATATTGTTTATGGATCAGCAAAATATAGCCTATTCTATTTTAGAATTGGCCATTGTATCGCAAGGGCAGAGTATACAACAGACCCTGCACAATTCGTTGGCATTAGCCAGAGCAGCGGAAGAATGCCACTACAAACGCATTTGGTTTGCTGAACATCACAACTCGGATAATATTGGCAGCAGTGCTACGTCTTTGCTCATTGGATATGTGGCAGAGAATACGGCTACCATAAGAGTAGGTTCCGGCGGTATCATGCTCCCTAATCACTCGCCCCTGATCATAGCCGAACAATTTGGAACATTGGCACATCTTTATCCGGGCCGAATAGACCTGGGTTTGGGCAGGGCGCCAGGAACAGACCAGCAAACTGCATACGCCATCCGTTCCGATTTTTATGGGGCAGCACAGGCCTTTCCAGAAGAAGTAGAAAAGGTTGAGCGGTACTTTTCGGTGGAAAACAAAAGGTCAAATGTCAGAGCAGCTATTGCAGAAGGCACCGATGTGCCGGTGTATATATTAGGCTCCAGTACGGATAGTGCGCATTTAGCAGCTAAGAAGGGATTGCCATATGCTTTTGCTAGCCACTTTGCATCAACTTATTTACTGCAGGCATTGAAGATTTATCGCCAGGAGTTTCAGCCTTCGGAGGCTCTGCAACGGCCCTATGCCTTAGCAGGAATCAATGTGCTTGTCGCAGATACGGACAAGGAAGCAGAACAGCTGTTTACCAGCCTTATCAGAATGTTTGTCGGCGTGTTAACCGGAGCCAGGGAGCCCTTGCAGCCTCCTACAGCGCTAACGGAAGACCTGAAGGAAGTATTGCAACATCCTTCCATCCATCAAATGCTGAAGTATTCTTTTGTAGGCAGTAAATCAACCGTAAAGAAAGAAGTAAAAGCATTACTGGAGCAAACCGGTGTGAACGAACTCATCACCGTAAGCACTATGTACGATATTAATGCCCGAATAAAATCTACCCGGCTATTTTCAGAGATAATGAGGGAGATCAATGAAGGAAAATAGTTGAAAAAAATTAACCAAACTGAACTCCAAACTCTGCTAAGCATTTTTTCATTTTCGCTCCATCTTCAATGTTATTCATGGATAAACGCAAACGTTCTCTACTAATTCTGATATTGGGACTGCTCTCTGCCATCGGTCCCTTTTCTATTGACATGTATCTGCCTGGCTTTCCCGCAATTGCCCAAAACCTTCATACAACGGTTGACCGGGTTGCTTATTCCTTGTCAAGCTTCTTTATTGGCATCTGTGCGGGACAGATCTTATGCGGACCGCTGCTGGACCGGTTTGGAAGAAAGAAACCTTTGTGTATAGGGCTCATTCTATATGTAATGGCTTCGATTGGCTGTGCACTCTCTGAATCGGTAGAAGCCCTGATCGCCTTCCGTTTTCTGCAGGCAATCGGAGGCTGTGTGGGAATGGTTGCTCCCAATGCCATTGTAAGGGATGTTTTTCCGGTAGACCAAAACGCTAAGGTGTTTTCGATGTTGATATTGATACTGGGCGTATCGCCCATATTGGCACCAACGGTAGGTAGTTATGTGATTGCAGCCTTTGGCTGGCAGGTCGTGTTTTTTGTGTTGGCGATAGTAACCCTGTTGGTTCTGCTAGCCGTTGTTCTCTGGCTCCCGGAAACCAAGAAACCGGATCCCACCTTATCGCTTAAGCCCGGTCCGATAGTAAGAAGCTACGCCTCTGTAATTAAGCAGCCACAGTTTGCAACCTATGCGTTTGCCGGTGCCATCGCATCAGCAGGTCTGTTTGCTTATCTCGCGGGTTCTCCTTTTGTTTTTATGGAACTCTATGACGTAAGTGAGCGGGAGTACGGGTGGATCTTCGGTGCCATAGCAGCAGGACTTATAGGGTGTAGTCAATTAAACAATGTACTGCTTAGAAAGTATAGCAGTGCCCAGATCATCAGGGTAGTGCTGTTTACCCAATCCGCAATCGGTCTTGTACTCCTTATCGGTACAATGACAGGAATTCTTGGACTTTACAGCAGTATCTTCTTAATGTTCTTATTCTTAAGCTGCCAGGGATTTACCTTCCCTAATTCCGCAGCTTTAGCTATGGCGCCCTTTACTAAAGGTGCCGGAAGTGCATCCGCATTGATGGGTGCTATTCAAATGGCTTTAGGGGCAATTGCATCTGCCTTGGTAGGTTTGCTTTTTAACGACACGGCGGTACCGATGGCAGCTATCATGGCAAGTTGTAGTTTACTCGGTTTAGTTATTCTACTGATTGGGCATAAAAAGATAGAATACAGGGCCAGGAGGGAGGATATAGAACAACAGCGCCTGGAGATGATCGAAAAATATTAATAGTAGGTAGGATAAGATCTCCTGTGGTATCACAAGTATTAAGTGCTTCTTGAGCTAAAAGGGGATGGGAATTAGTATGTTTTTATCCTTAGATATTCCCTTAAAATGCAAAATGGAACTTGTTTAGGACCCAGGGAATAATGCTTTAAGATTAGTTATTTGATTGATGATCAATACTACATGCGCAATAAAAGGAGCAAATCTTCCAGCAACCGGTTCGACTTTTCAACTTTAGTATCCACTTGACTCGTGCTCCCTTTTTCTATAGGCCGAGTTACTGGCATAAATACCCCCTTATTGCAAAAAAACTGTAGCGGATAACAAGTAGCGGAGTAACATTTAAAAGGCAGGACGGGCTTTAGTCCCGTTAAGTTTCAAAAGCATCACAGTTAAGCTGGGATCATTCCACGTTGATGAGCTTTATACCAAGTGGGGTACAGTTCACAGGGAATAAGAATGATCACTTTATTTCCGGGATTGCGCACATTATCAAAAGCCGGACTCATAGCAATGGAAACGGGTTGCGCAGCAAAATGACTTAAGGCAGCAATCCTTTTTTGAATAAGTTCCGTTCCCCTGCTTTTGTGCCCCGACAGTTCTCTCGCGGCAGCACTTCTCTTCAAGCCTATACCATTATCTGTAATAGAGAGTTCTAAAAAATTTTTAATTTCCTTTATTTCTACTGTCAGCTTCCCGCTAATTGATGAAGGCATTAATCCATGTAACAGCGCATTTTCCAATAAAGGCTGAAGGATCATTGTTGGAATCATCCATTGGTCCATATCGACCTTTTCTGCAATATTTATTTCGTACTGAAGCCTACCCGCAAAACGCATTTGTTCCAGCCTTAGGTATATTTCAATATTTTCAATTTCCTGTTCCAGGGGTATGAAAGAGTGCTGAGCCGCCTCAAAATTTTTTCGTATCAGCGATGCTAAATCAGTCAGGTACCTGTTAGCGTTTTGCCTGTCCTGCAGGTTGATGTAATGTTGCACACTATTTAGTGCATTGAACATAAAATGAGGATTCATCAGCGAGGTAAATGCCTGTTGTTCCAACGATGCATTTTGAACACCCGCAATCTGCTTAGCCAATCTTGATCTTTTCCGGGTCTTTAGCCAATTTACTGCAATAATGACGGTTAAGAACTGCAATATCAAAGCCACAAGGATCCAGAACCAGGCCCTTTTGTGGTAGGGTGTAGCAATATGAAATTCTATTTCCAAGATGTCCTTGCTCACATTACCGTTCTGGTCCACAGCCCTTACGGAAAGGGTATGCTCACCATAATTTAATTCCAGGTCAAGAGCATTATCATTAAGCGGAATCCATGTCTGGTGATTATCCAGTGAGTATTCGAGATTTTTAAAATGACCATTGAGCTCAATGGCTGCAAAAAGCAGCTTTATGTTTTTTCTTCCCGCAGGCAGGTGGTATTTGTTATAGATTGCTGTATCTCGCTGGTCGATGGTGATATTAATGATGCGTACCGGAATCTCATAGGGCTTTGCTACCATAGTGGCCGGTAATACCGAAATGCCATTCGCGGTGGCTGCATACAACGTGTCGGAGTGAAATAATATCTCGTTTATAGCATTGCTGGTAAGTCCATCACTCATAGATAAGTTTCTAGCGGAGAACTTCATCCTTTCACTGGTAAGGGAATACCTGATCCCGCTAATTCCTTGCTCTGTACCTAACCATATTTCGCCTCGCTTGCCTGGTACTATACTGCGGCAGGAATTGTTGATGATGCTGTTGCTGGCGGTGATGTAAGCAATGATCTTTTCATCCCGGATACCGATTACACCTTTTGATGCAGTGCCTACCCATAATATATCATCCGGGGTAGCGCACATGGTTGCGATCCGCTCTTTTAATAGCGGAATTTCAGACAGGATCTTAATGGTTAAATCTTTTTTTAGGTCATATTTGTACAATCCATCCGTTGACCCGAAGTATACCATCCCATCGCGAAGGCGGGCAATACAAGTTACCCTTTTTAGAAGTGTATTTAGAGGTGTAGCCGTCTCAGTAATTGCGTTCAGCTTCATTAACCCCGAGGGTAAACCCGCTAAAATGATACTGTCATTATAAAGGATAGCAGTTTTGCCTGTGATATGGTGATAGGCGGCTTTATAAGTCAGTGGGGATTTAAAGTTTATCTTAATACCATCTTCAGAAAAGGTAAATATTTTATTATGGGCTATGATAATTTTTCTTTGCCTGGAAGGCAGTTTTTGAAATAGTTGATGTACTTTAAATTTCCCGTCGCCCGCCTCGATCACTTCGCCGTAATAGTTTCCTGCCATGATAGTGCCATCCGTCTTCCTGGCTATGCTGATGAAATTCGTATGCGTAAACGTAGACGGAATCGGTAATGACCTGAGTTGGTTTTTCCGGTATACTAATACCCCTTTATCAATCGTAGATATCCAGATATTCCCCTGGCTGTCATCCAGAAAAGAATTGGCTAAATAATCGCCTTCCACCACACGAACGAGTCGAAGTGTTTTTTTGTTAAAGACATATATTTTGCCCGAAGTGCAAAGCAGGTAAATAGAAGTTGCGGTGAAGGAATAGTTGGCAATCGTGGAAGGAACCGTCAATGAATCAAGTGTATACCGGATGGGACCGGTTTGGAAGTTCTTGTAAACAAAACATTTGTTCGTAGCCCCGTAAAACAAGTAAAGAAACCCGTCATTAATAGCAGGCGGAGTGAAACCATCGATTTGCTCACCCACTATCAAACTGTCGATGGTTTTACCCAGCCGTTGGTGAATAAATTTGAAGTGGGATATTCTAGGATTAGTTGATGTGTTCTTGAACCCCAGCCTGATCTCAGAACCATCGTCGTTTTCTTTTACCTGGAAATGAAAATCTGGTCTGTAGTTCCTATCGGGTATAGGTTTCCTGTTCTTATAAATGTTCGCCGAAGTGGTGTTGATATACATCACACCACCCTTTTCCAACGTGTGCATGTAGCTGATATAGGTGCCGGGAGCTTTGAGTGAATTAGAATCTGTGGGGGCTTTAATGAATCGGTTTTGAACCTTGTCGAAGTAAGCGGGTCCTTGTTTAAAGCAGTTTACCCATACAGTACCATCCTTTTCCTTTACAACGGCAAGCACTTCATTGTCCGGCAAGCCATGCGCTGTGGTAAAAACCTGGAAACGTTTTCCATCAAACCGGGCTATCCCTGCATCTGTCGCGATCCATAAAAAACCATCATCATCTTCCAGGCAGCGGTAAACCATATTACTAGGTAAGCCATCTTGCATAGAGAAAGAAGCATACTTGTGCTGTTGGCTAAAAGAAACCAGGTTAAATATTAAGAAGCATGTCAGGAGGAAAGAACTTCGCACAAGTAAGATTACTCATTTACCAAACATTAAACTAGTATTCTTGATTTTTTCTAAAAAAGAATCCAGCTGACGGCGGCTGATACTCCATTGCGTTCCATCCGCCATTTTCACAACCCCGCCATCAGTTGTTGTATATTCTTTTACGTAATTGAGGTTTACAATGGTGGATTTATGAATACGGGCAAATTGCATCGGATCCATAATCTCTTCAAAGTCTTTCAAGGTCTTGGTGATCACATGCTTTTGCATATTTTTCAGATGAATGACTGTATAATTGCTGTCTGCTTGTAAAGAAACAATATCAATTACCTCAATAAAACTAATGCCCCCAAGATGGGGTAATGCAATTTTAACCGGCATTGCTTTTTTATGCACCGAAAGCAAAAGATTTTTCAGTAGCTCTGTATTCTTCTCCCCGCTGGCCGGGTTCGACAACTCTCTTTTGATCTTTTGCACGGCTTGCTGCAATTCCTCAATCTTTACCGGCTTAAGTAAATAGTCGAGGGCGCTTGCCTTGATTGCTCTCAGCGCATATTCGTCGTAAGCAGTGACAAAAACAACTTGAAAATCTCTTTGGGGAATACTGTCAAGCAAATCGAAACCTGATTCAATAGGCATGTTTATATCAAGAAAGATGACATCAACCTTGTTTACCCGTAGCCAGCTTCTGGCTTCGGAAGCGCTCCTGGCGTGCCCAGCCACCTCAATTCCTTCGCAGTCCTGTTGAAGGAGAAACGCAAGATTGGTAATATTTTTTTCTTCGTCATCAACGATCAATGCCCTAATCATTCAAGTGCTTATTATTGAAAGATAAGATTTACCTGCAGGGCCAGCAAGCAAATGAGCAAATGGTCTCATTGGCTGCGTATTGTAGCTAACGACCGAGTTAGCGGAGCCGTAAAAGAATAAACAGGTCTAATCTCTCTTGATATGTAGAATGATTATCCTAAGCCTTTCACTTGCTTAACCAACTTGAACTGCATGCTGTTGCAAGAGGGCTGTCTTAAACTTTAGCAGGTAAGAAACATACTCTATAGGTTATAGTACTTCCCCGGCCATAATCGCTATAACCTTGCAACGGCAAATAATCCGTTTGCGTTATAATTCATAACTTCTGCCACCAAACTTAAATTATGTCTTTACGATTCTTTTTCTGTGGCAGGTTTTAATTGGGACTTCATCATCCGGTCTATTAAAAGAAACCGGATGGGGTTAAAAAATATTTTATGCGGAATAGGTTGTTTTGTCTCGTAGTAGCATCTCTTGTATTATTTACAGGATGTTCGCAAAAAGAATCAAATAGCTACTTGCTATTGTTTTATGATGATCCCAAAGAGCAATATGGGTATAAGGATACGACTGGAAAAATTATAATTCCGCCCGGGAAATATGACTACTGTTATACCGATACTTTCAGAACCTATGCCATTGTAGTTAGCCAGGATACCGGGTTAATAGCCATTGACAGGCAAGAAAAACGACTGTATGAAGTCTACTCGTTTGACAATGGTCCTGATGAAGTTTCTGAAGGTTTTTTTAGGATAGTGGAAAATGAAAAAATTGGTTTTGCGGATGCCGCTACAGGAAAAATCATTATTAGCCCACAGTTTCATTGTGCCTTTCCATTTGAAAACGGGCATGCGAAGGTAAGCACCGACTGTAGGGTTAAGTCTGCCGGTGAGCATAAGGAATGGGTTAGTAGCAAATGGTTCTATATTGACAAAACAGGCAAGCGGATATCCGACACTAATTAAGACTTTCGATTTTCCTTTTAATCGCCGAAAGGCGTCATACACACAGTTAAAGGGGCTATTTGCTCAGGCTTAGATCTGTTTCCGCTGACTTCAACTACTTTACATTGAAGACTCATCATTAAACCAATGCTATGCAAAAACTTTTCAGTTTGTTATTGCTGTTGGCCCTTACGCAAATGTCAACTATTATGCAAGCCCAGTCTACAGTGAAAAGTAAAAAAGCCACACCTGTTTATCTTACCAAAAATGATCCGGTATATCTTTCCATCAAAGGAAGACTTATAAACGATTTGGTGCAGTCTGCTACATTTGCAGATACTGCAAGCGAACGAAACAGATCGATCTCAAAAAGGTTAAGATCCTTGCCAGAAGAGCGGCAAGAGTATTACCAAAACCTCTTTATGAATTCGTTACGCGATTACAATGCACAGGTCCATTTTGATTTTGGAACATTTATGATGCTTTATAATGACCTTATAAAAAAAGATCAAAAAACTTTGGTAACCGAATCTGATCTTCGGATACTTTCCCTTGGAAAAAATAAGTACGCTGCCGAACTGTGGGAGGATGGCGTATTAGCTAATTCTGAAGCCGCAGCTATGCTTTGGGCGCAGGCATTAATAAAGCGATTTCCTGACGGCGACGAAAAAAGCACGATCAAAGAAGTAAAAGCCACCTATGCTAAAGCCAGGAAAGAAATGTTGAGCGGTAAGCAACAACGATACTTTAAACTTATCGCTTTTTTATATACCAAAGAAAAAGACGGCACTGTGCTTTTCCACGATCCGGGGCAGGTAATGTTGGATTTAAAGGAATCTGATATTAATTAAGTATCAAGAAAAGCGTAGGTGCCTGTATCCAAGCGAATAACGCAAAAGCTATTATCTATCTGCACCTATCTTTCTTTTACCATCATATCATTGCGCGGCTGTTTATTATATTGATTTAAGGTTTCACGCAGTAAAGAAAGCCGTTTCTTGCTTTACCGTTTACTCACTCATTATTATTGTTTGCACAACGAACCTAAGTCGTTGCTCAGCGGGTGTTTTACTCTTTGCTATAAAAGAGTACTTTGTAAGGCAACCATTACTTACAAAATTTTTCTTAAATGAAAAAACTGCTGCTGCTAACGCTTTTGTTGTATTCCATACAAACAGGTGCACAAACAAACCCTATTACTACTATAACCATTACTTTGCCTCCCAACCCTGATGCCAGTACAATAAAATGGGGGGCAGGCGTATTAACTATTTCTGCCTCCGCAAAACTTCTCAATGGAAGAATAGACCCTCGTGTGGAGGGAAGCAAACTACTGGTGACCATAAAAAAGGGTGGGGCGAAAGTATGCGGAACTTATACAAGCAATTCGGCGCCTGCTGCCAATTTTGGCTCCGCTACTAAAGTTTGGAGCGGCACTAATGCCGTCTCTTTACTGGGACAGGACTGTACGTTGCCTCCCGGCGATTATGAATTAAGCGTTCAATTTTTTGGTGCAGGTCCTGCCGGCATTATGCCACTAAGTGAAGAGAAAAGCAAGTCCTTCACTATAAGAGCCACTGAGCAGCAAACCTACCAGGCACCGCAGGCCATAGCACCGGCTAATGGCACCGTACTTACTGAAATTGATTTTAAAAAACCATTGACGTTCAGGTGGACACCTGTAGTTCCGCGACCACATGAAGGGGTGACATACCGACTGAAAGTATGGCAATTGATGGAGGGACAATCCGCTGGGCAGGCGGTAATCCAACAACCTATTTTAGGTAATGATGTGGGCCAGGACGCGACCCAGTTTACAATCAGGAATATAAATTTTGCCCCCTGTGAGCCACCATACACCTGTAATTTCATCTGGAATGTGCAGGCATTAAACAGGGATGGAAAACCAATCGGTGGAACTAATGGCACGAGTGAAGCTTTTAAAATTACAGTGCAACCTGTAAATGACCCTCCTTCCATGCTTACCCTTATTTCGCCTGCAAACAGCGCCGAACTTTCTGCTACAGACAAACCTAAGTTTTCTTGGTTACACCAAGGGGCACCGAAGGGCGCACCTACCTTTTATAAAATCAAAATTGTTGAGATCAAAGGTGATCAATCGCCAGAGTCTGCGATGCGAGGTAATAAGCCGCATTTTGAAAAAGATAGTTTGGTCAACTATGTTTTTCAATATCCTGAAACAGCGCTCCATTTTGAAGAAGGCAAGAGATATGCATGGAGAATGGAAGCGAAAAGAAATTCGCCAAATGATTATGTGAAGCGGCCCGAGAGTGAGATCAATGAATTTGTTGTATTACCATCTGCGAAAAATAAGATTACATTAACCACCCCTTCTAACAAAGCGATGGTGACCTCCGGTAGCGGATTAAAGTTTGATTGGCAACTGTCCACTCCAGCCCCCTCAAACGTTACTTATAGCATTAAAATTTTTGAGATAGAAGCAGATCAGTCACCTGACAACGCAATAAGAGGTAATAAACCTCACTTTGAAAGAGATTCACTTATCCGTCCTTCTTTTGAATATCCACTCTCTGCCCCAGGTCTTAAGCAAGGAAAAAGGTACGCATGGGTAATTCAAGCCAAAAGGGCTGGAGTTAAAATTACGGAGAGCGAGATTAATGAATTTGTAATGGCATCTGGCTTTGGTTGTCCACGCCAAAGCATGAGTTGGTCAGGCATGGCTTCTGAATTAAATAAAGTATCGAATTGTACTGTTCTGGTGAAAGCGTGCAGCTCTTATAGTGAGGTCTATACCATTCCCCAGCATCAACACCTTTGGAACGGCGCATCATCATACGTATTTTCTGTAGCCGAGCAGAATACTTTTATTGCTACTGCAAAACAATGGGCGTTAACTAACCGTCCTGTTGGGTGCAATAATTCTTTAAAGTCTATTATTTCCATTACTTACTTTGCCTATCCTATCCCTGGTATTCCTGCTCAAAATAAGCAAATTGCTTTTTCGGTAAAATATGGTTGCTGTGCAGGATTTCAAAACCAGGAGCACAGGATTTCACTTGTTTCACCTACAGATGGTGAAGTTATTCCTCCGGGCAAAGCACCACAGTTCTCGTGGTTTTTGTCAGATCCTGCCCCGGGAGCTGAAACAGATCATTCATCGGGGTCCAATCAATTGTATAAAATAAAGATTGTTGAAATAAAAGGAGATGAGTCCCCGGAAGAAGCACTAAGATCCAATAAGCCCCATTTTGAAAAAGACTCATTAATCCGTCTTTCTTTTGAATACCCTTCCTCAGCACCAAAATTTATTAATGGGAAAAGCTATGCCTGGAATGTAGAGACCTCTGATCAGCAAAGAAAATCGGGAGCAGAGAATAAAAGAATGAGTAATGCTGGCAGCTTTTCTACGGGAAATGGAAATAAGAAAAGCCTAGCTCTGGATTCAACAACTAACTCCACTGATACAACAGCTCAAAATCCGCCCTTACCCCCAGGACCTGCAGGTGCGGCAAACGTTGGCGATACGATCAGAGCTGGATTTGACGGCGAATTTTTAATTGCTGTGACACAGATGACCACTGAAACGGATGGTTCTTTAACAGGAAAAGGTACTGTAACCGTCAATTGGTTATCTACGAACATAGCGGTTGAATTCAGCAAAATTCGAATTGATACGACCAAACGATTAACTGCCGGTGGCATTGTGACAGAAAAAACTTCAGGTGTAAATTACATACAGTCCTGGCTAACTGCTAATGCTACTGCGGTTGCATCCACGATTCCTTTGGATGGAGTAGTAAACTGGACTAATAACACCGTTGATAATGTAGTAAGCTGGGTCAACAATAACAATTTTGGATTGCCTCCGTTTAAATATCAAAGCAATATCGCAGCGCCTCCCATTCCGCCCAATTCACTTAAAATGCCATTTGGAATTGAGTTTGACGATGCGGATGACAAACTCATGATCACCGAGATCATATTTAAACCCAATGTTTCAAAGGTCAATTTTTTAGTGCAGAAGAAATTTACAAAAGGAGTTACGGATTATAAGCTTGGTTTCGCCGGAAAATATTTTGAGATACATCCCCGGCGAATCGATTTTTCAAACGGAAGGGTAGAATTGGTAGAGGATATCAATGTGCCTAACCTTGTTTCCGACCCTAAAATGAAATTCACTTTTAAAAAGGGCGTAACCCAAACAGGTTGTTTTGTGGAATGGGATAGCACTGGCTTGAAATCTGTCAGCTTGGGTATGGATGTGAAGTTTACCAGAGATTGGTTGCTTCCGGTGCCTACTTCCAATGACTCAGTGAAGGCCGTTATTTCCGGCATCGGATCAAGTTTTAAAGACATCTTACTAACAGGCAGCTTGCCTCATTGCGAAATCGTGGGGGCAAAAGGAACGAAGCTATTAGCTGATTCTATCTGCCTGGATCTTTCTCAAACACGCAATGCTTCTGCCATGTATTTCCCTTCTAATTATACCAGTGACACCTCTGCACAGGGGAAATTATTGTGGGAAGGACTTTATATAAAAACATTAAAACTAACCTTGCCCGATGCCTGGAAAACGGGTACTAATCCTACACAAATTACTGCCTCCCACACTCTAATAGATGACTTTGGCGTCACCATGAAAGTGAAGGCGATTAACATCATTACATTCCCTATGGGACGTGTGTCCGATATGAGTGCCAGCCTTGATACGGTACAGATTTCTATGCTGAAAGGTTCGCTTACCGATGGCAGTGCAAAAGGCAAACTGGTATTGCCCATCAGTCGGGACACGATTACCAATACCCTAAAATACACAGCCACATTTGCACAAGTGGGGGGCAATAATAATTTTCAAATAGCAGTGGTACCAACAGGTCCTATAGATGCGGACGTGTTGAAAGGCACGATGACCCTAAGCCAGACTTCTAACATTACGGCTCTTCTTTCCGATACCGCAAAATCGATCGCCATCAATTTGGATGGTGATTTTGATTGGGGCAATAAAGACATGTCTGTTACGGATACGGCAACTGCAACAGGTGGAGCACCGGTTCGCAAGAAGGGAATTAAAGGAATAAAAATGGAAATGGCTTTTCAAAATATTAGCATAACCTACACCAATAATTCGGTGGCTAATACCAATACGATGAGCTTTCATCCCGGGTCGTGGAGCTTTGCGAGCCCACAAAAACGACTGGCTAATTTTCCGGTATCCATCAAGGATGTTTATTATAAATCACTTCCTACCGTAGCAACGGGCAATGCAAGCATTAAAGAACTGGTACGAGGCGCCTTAATGATAGATATAGTCGCCAATCTTACAGATGACATTGGGGGAAGTACTACTGTGGGCGGCGCTTTTGCCATACAGATAAATACGAGTGCGAAGAAGTTTATACCCAAGTTTAAAGGTGTCTTTATACAAGATATAGAAGTGCATGCAGATCTGCCTGCGGTTAAAATTAACGGCAACCTGAAAATGTATGACAATGATGCGGTGTATGGTGATGGATTCCTCGCCACACTTGGTGTCACCTTTAACGCCATATCATTACAGGCAAATGCACTGGTGCAGTTTGGCAACACGGTTTACGATAATAACAACCAGTTTTATCGGTATTGGCGGGCAGAAGCCGACGTTAAATTCAGTCCTGGAGTTCCATTCCTGACCGGTGTTGGATTTTATGGATTCGGTGGGGGCGCATTTTATAATATGAATGCAATTACAGTGGCTAAGACCGCCCCGGAAGTAGGGTTCAAATATAAATTTGTACCGCAAAAGTCAAGCCTGGGTTTTAAAGCAATGGCAACAATCGGAACAATGCCAAAAGTGGAAACCTTTAATGCCGATGTGTCGTTACTGGCACAGTTCAACCAAAATACCGGCGGACTCACAAAAATTGATTTTAACGGCGATTTTTGGTTGGCAGCCAAATTAGATGAACGACCATCTGCCAAAATACTTGGGGGCTTAAATATCAACTACACGTTTCCTACAAAAATTTTTAACCTAGCAGGTGCATTGGCCATCAATGCAGCACCTGCCATTGCCACTATACCGGGTAATCCATTAGGCGTTACCCTACACATTGATGGGTATAATAATAAATGGTATTTCAAGTGCGGTACGCCCAGTAATACCAATGACGTGAAAGTGCTGAATATGCTAAACCTATATTCCTACTTTATGTTTGGAAATGACTTAGGTAACGATATACCAAATGGGTTTACAACGGGGTTTGTAAGTAACTACAACAGTACATTTCCCGGACATCCGATTTCTAATTCGTCTGACGGAGGCGCTGGCCTTACTACAACCGGTGCCGGCATTGCAACAGGTGTTGGTATAAAGTTCGACAAGAGTCTGAGTACCTCGTTGCCTTCCGGCAATGTAAGGAACTGGAATTTTAATTTTATAATGAAATCGGGTGCCGAATTAAATGCTGCTTTATTACAATACAGTGGTGCATGTGCTGGTTTTAATCCGGTCGGTATTAGGGGCTTTCGGGCAAGCGGGAGTGTAGGTTTTTATGCACAGATGACCGGGACTTTAAATGGAACCGTAAAAAACCGTAATAATAAAGTCACAGAACTCAACAGCCTATATTACTGGAATGATAAAAGCTTTAATATTTGCGATATCAGGGGTGGAGGCTGGCTAACCGGCGCTTTCCCAAACCCCGAATATTTTCAGGGAGCAATTGATGGAAAAGTTGGTCTGTTTGATGACCTGGTGGATATAAATTTCCATAAAGATTTTACTTATGGAGACGATTGTGGTGCAATGGCTGCCGTTGCAGGACCGGCCATTGTTGAAACCGATACTATTGCCAATCTCAAAAACAAACTGATTCAATATGTAACGCCCTCTACCCAATTTAATTTTCCGCTAACCGCTCCGATCATTGTAAAATATAATTTAGTACCTAACCAGGTTTTTGATGTGGCAGAAATGCAAGCAAGCGGCTCCATCAAAAACAGGACATTCAAGCTTGTGGTGACAAAAAGCCTCGAAGTAAAAGATGCATCTGGAGTGTGGATAGCAGTTACCCATTTGACTAAAGCAAACAATATTGGGGAATACCAGTATTATGCAAAACCTCCATTGAATACCGGGCCGCTTACTTTACAAACTTCAATGGCAATCACAGCAATCACTACAAACCTTAATGCAAATAGCAGTAACAGTTTAATTTCAACAAACGGACTGTTCAACTCAACTTTGATAGTATACCCGGTTCCACCGCCACCGCCACCAAATTATCCTAACCCGGTACCGCCTCCTGTAAATAGTCTTCTGGCAGATAAAGACTATCGTTTCATCGTAACAGCAACACTTAAGGAATTAATTGGAAGCACCTGGAATACTGCCGTAACCAAGGTCGGATCATCGCCGGTAACAGAAACCAAAACCAAAACATTTAGAACAGGTCCCATGCAAATGCTACTGGCTGGTTCAACTGGTCCTAAAAACAATTTAGTAAAGTAGCCCAATCGTCATTCACATGAAAAAAACAACCGGCCTATTACTCGTTATAAGTTTAGTTGGTGCACCATTGTGCTCGTTATCCCAGGTAGAAATGGCAAGTAGCAAGATTGCTACAATCGCGAGGTTTAAGAATGCGGCAGTAGAGTTACGCTGGATAGCTGATAACAAAACCATCCTTCAGGCAGGCTTTGCTAACAGCTATACAATTGAACGGGCAGATTTCGGAAAAAGCGATTTTCGTGAAATAGCTACTGTTAAGACCGCACCAAGAACAGCATGGGATTCTTTACTAGCTGTTGAGAAAAACCCGGAAACGAAATCAAATCTAGAATTGGCGGCTGATTTTTTATTTGCGGATAAAAAGGAAGGACTGAAAGAATTGAACCTGGACAAAGGCATCGGTGAACTGCAGGAACAACGCAGTAAAGAGGACCTCACCTACGCCGTATTTGTTTTAACGACTATTAAGGACGAGAAAGTGGCACAGGCACTAGGTTTAGCATTTATTGATAAGTCTGCAAAGGAAGGGATGCACTACACCTACCGGGTTAAATTAAACGCAACTTCATCTGTATATGATATTGAAAATGGATTGGTGAACATAAAAGCAGTTACTGATACAAATCGATATAAGAATGAAGTAGCTGTTTTCCCCGGCGATAAGAAGCTAACATTTGTGTGGACAGCGAAGCGGGAGATTTCGGGCTACTATGTAGAACGGGCAAAGGAAGACGAAGGATTATTTAAGCCCTTGAATAAAGCACCGTTTTATGATATGAAAGGAGGGGAAGAGGAGGGTGTTTCAAACGGTTCGTATAATGACGATTCGTTGATAAATTATCAAACCTACCAGTACCGGTTTTATGGAATAACTTCCTTTGGCGAAAAGGTATTATTTGCCGAGTGCAAGGGAATGCCGCGGGATCTGACCCCACCGGATGCTCCCATCTTAAAACAACCCAAACACGTAAAGCCAAAAGAAGTGGCTGTTGCCTGGGATATTTATGGCGATACCAAAGACCTGAAAGGATTCATTGTTGCGCGTTCGGATAAAGACACAGGTCGTTTCAAAATCATTCATAAAGCATTGCTTCCAAAGCAAACAAGAAATTTTACTGATACAGGTTTTAATGCCGAAGAAAACAATTATTACATCGTATATGCATTGGATACAGCAGGAAATATTAGTAGTTCTTTTCCCGGTTATGTTGCATTGATAGACTCTACGCCTCCGGCTCAACCGAAAATAGTTTCCGCTGTCATTGACACGTTGGGTGTAGTTACAATAAGAGTAAGACAAGGAGTAGAAAAAGACCTGAAAGGGTACCGCATTTTTAAAGCCAATAGTGCAGAGCATGAACTGTCGGTTATTCAGGAAGCCTTTAAAATGGATAAAGCTGATACTATTGCAATCAGAGTAGTATTCACAGACACGGTATCGCTTAACTCGTTAACATCCAAAATTTATTATAAGGTAAAGGCACTTGATTACAGCTATAATCAATCCCCCTTTTCCGAAATGGTGGCTATAACAAAACCTGATACTATACCACCTACTACGCCAGTTTTCACAAGGGTAATTGTCACAGAAAAGCAGGTGGAATTATATTTTGCACCAAGCGAAAGTGTTGATGTAAAAGAACAGGTTGTTTACCGGAAAACAGATGCAGAAGGAGAGTGGAAAATATTGCTTCAGGTAAACCCGGCTGCAAAACAGGTTATTGATACGAACGTTAGAACCGGAACTACTTATTACTATAGCATCCGGGCGGTGGATGGAGGCAACCTTTATTCCGGTTATGCAAACATGGTGTATGGCAAGCCTTACGATAATGGTGTCAGGCCACCAGTGATAGGTTTTTCTTCCTCCCTGCGAGAGAAAAAAGCAATGCTTCAATGGCAATACCCTCCCATTGGGAAAGAGGTATTTTTTGTTATTTATAAGCGGGATAAAAAGGGAAAGCTGGTTCAATACGCCAGAGTAAAAGAACAAGCGTTCACGGATAGCAGTACCGGGAAGGAAAACGCATATGCAATAAAAGCGCTTACCGCTGATGGAGGTCAGTCTGTGCTAAGTGCGATAATTACACAAAAAGGGGATCAATAAAAATCAACAACCAATCTCAACGCTTATGCAGAAGATTAAACCAATACTAGTTTTCACTTGCTTCTTTTTAGGCTTTACCTGTGCGGCACAGGACAGTACTAAAAAGAAAATCCCGATAAAAATCGGTGGTGTTCTGGGCATCACTTATGAAGGCTATGGATTGAACATGAAACCTGCAGGCAGCGGTATTTACTCGCCCCGGCGGCCTTGGAACCAAGTACGGTTTATGTTCGCACCGACATTTACTATCGGCAAAAATTTCAGCCTCCCCACCAATTTTAATTTTGCAACAAAGGCGACCAACTTTGCCGGACCCTATGCAGGCATTAAGGATCAGAGCATTGGTCAATTCATTACCAATCCTTCCAATAATTTCGCCATTAATCCCACCTACAAATGGGCGGAACTGCAATTAGGAACGCAGTATTTAAAATACTCTGATCTTTCAACCGGTGACATCGGCATATTCGGCGCCGGCTTTGATCTGAAGCCTAATACCTACCGGATTAAATTCTTTACCGGCATTTCGCAGCAGGGCATTGACTATGTTGCCACCCCGCTGCCCGGTGTAACAGGCGCCTACCAGCGAACTCACTGGATGTTCCAGTTAGGAAAAGAAAGGGAGGGCAAATATTCACTGGCCTTTAATTTTTCGAAAGGAACTGATAAGAAAAGCTCTGTAAAATCACCGCCGCTGACCGTTACACCGCAGGAAGGGTTTACGGCAAGCATGGTAGCTGATGTCTATTTTAAGAGGGGATGGTTTATCAAATCCGAGGCGGCTCAATCCTATTTTACCCGAGATGGGTTGCAGCCCTTATCGCCTAAGTTAAATAACTCTTTCAAACCGTTTATTGATGGACGGACCTCCACCGGGAAAGACTGGGCGGCCAATGGATCGATCGGGAAAAGATCAAAGAAACTTGACCTCTCGTATACTACGAAATATATTGGCGCGGGCTTTCAAACAACCGGCTACCCTTACCTGCAACCCGACCGGTGGGACAATACCATTAACACCCGCTTCATTGCCTGGAAGGATAAAATAAATGTAGTGGCAAGTGTAGGAGGCCGGGTGAATAATGTGAGCAACACGTCTCTCCAGTCAAATCAGTTCATCGCCAACCTCAATTGGTTCACGCAATTCAGCGATCGCTTTAGCACCAACATCACGTATAACAATTTTGGCTTTACGGCAGCCAGCGGCACAAACCCCTATGGTATTAAAAACATCAGCAACGACCTCGGTTTAACCACAACCTATACGTGGAGCAACACGAAGCAGCTGAATCTCCTGACATTCAGCTATAACCTTAGCAAGTATGATGAACGGGATGTGAGCACCGGCGTACAAACGTCCAACAATACGCATACTTTCTTACTCAGTTATATTCCTACTTTCTTTACCAAAGAGCTCCTGCCTGATTTTAGCGTGATGTATTTCCATAACACCCTGCCTTCGGTGAAAAACACCCTGCTGACTTTTAGCAGCAGCATTTCTTCACCGGCATTCAAAAAGAAGATGATGCTCCGGGGACAGGTGCAATATACCCTTGGTAAACTCAATACCTTCACTTCCAACAAGAACATGATCGCATCTGCCAACATGGATTATAAGCTCGCTAAAAAGCTTACCTGGAATGTGTTTTTAAGCACCAACTATTTTAAATATGGTGATGAATTGGCGCCACCTGTTTCCCTGGACGGCGCTAATTATTTAGAGTCCACTTACCGCACCGGTCTTCAATATAAATTCTAACGCTATGAAAAAATACTTTTCGCTACTGTTTCTGTTGCCTTGCCTTCAAAACGTCAATGCGCAGATCACCACCTCGCTGGTTTTAAACCAACCCTCTGCCACGATCACCGAATGGATGAATAATGCGACAGTAACCTACGTGGTAAATGTGTTGGACACTGTTACCCGGCCGGTCCTGATCAAAGCCGAACTTAAATCTGCCGATGGTGCAGTAATAGCCACAAAAGATCTTTCGAAAGCCCAAGCATTTAATCTGGCAAGAGGGGTGCGTGTGTTCTTTGCAAAGGACGTATTGCCCTTAGAAATCACGCAGTTTTCCGGGAGTTACAAAGCCATTTTAATGAAGACCGGTAAGCTGCCGGCGGGCACTTATCAACTGAGCGTTCAATTAGTGAATTTCCAAAACTTTGCGCCTATTACAGCAGAACAAACCAAGATATTCAACCTGGTAGCGCCGCAGCTTCCTTACTTAATCGTTCCTGTGCAAGGCGCCACGCTGCAAGCCAGGAAAGCCGAGACCGCTATCATTTTTAGATGGACACCCTTGCTACCTAAAACGGCAGAAATGCCATTCTACCGTTTGCAGGTATTCGAGGTGCTTTCTTACCAGCAACCCCTTCAGGCGCTAAGAGGAAATCAACCGCTATTGGATATAACCCTTAAGGGACAAACGCAATATAACTGGCGGCCCCAAATGTCCTTTACGGTTGACAGCATTCCCAAAAGATTCATCTGGACAATTCAAACATTGAATGGCAATCAACAGCCTTTTATTCAAACCGCCTCTAATGGAGAGAGTAGGAGCGAACCATTCTTGTTCTTTATTGGTAAGGATCCTATTGTCGCCCCTGGTAGGTAAGGCATACAACAGTTATATGTGATTAGTTTACCTCCGAAAATTAGAACTAAAATTACCCGGGCAGCCAGGCATACCATTAATAGCGCCAGCGGGTCCTATGGTATAAAGAAGCTTATGTTGTTTCAGAAATCGGAAGCAACATTCTGCAATCTATGGTGAGCTACCATTGTAATACAACCGGGGAAGCATATGGTGGAGTTGAGGATAATGAAGTTGAAGTGATCTTAAGGGTAAGCACATTAACCAAATTGATTAGGTCTGGAAAGCCTGAAAATGTAATTGTCGATCATCGTTCTTTGTCACGGCCTCCAAAGTACTTTGTTGACTTTCTGCATAACACATTACTCAAAATGACAAGCCATAGGCTGTCTGGGTATTCATAAATACTAGATCGTTCGCTATTTTATATTTATTAAAAACTCGAATAAGTTCATTTCGGTAGATAGTTGCAGTTTTCTTCGCAATCGATATCGGCTAATTTCAACACCCCGGACAGATATATTCATAAGTTGTGCTACCTCCTTGCTACTAAGATTCATACGTAGATAGGCGCTTAGTTTCAGTTCATTAGGCGTGAGAGCAGGATACTTATTCTTAAGTGCGGTTAAGAAGTCACTATGTACTTTGTCAAAGTGAATAGCGAAGTTTTCCCAGTCTTCATTTATTTTGTCTTCTTCATTAAGTGTTTTGATGATCTTTTTAAAATCATCAGAGGTTTTTCCGCTGTCCAGATTCTTTTTAATACGGGTCATTTCCTCTTTAATCTTCGTCATCATTTCACCCTTTTGAACCAAGTGCATAGCTGTAGAGGCTAATTCTGTGTTTTTATGGGCAATTTCAGCTTCCAGCTTTTCGTTTCGTAGTTTAATGAGTTCCTTTTCTGTTTTTTCTAGTTCCAATTGATGTAAGTATTGGAGTTTTCTTTGCTCTTCCTCATATTTTCTTTGTTGTAGAATGAACTTCTTCTTTTGTGACCGATAAAGTAGGTAACCAATAAAAAATACAAGACAGGTATAAAATGAGTAAGCCCAATAGCTTTTATACCAAGGGGGAAGTATGGTGAAACTGTATGTTTCGATACTCGACTCGTTACCGAGATTTGTCCGAGCTTTAACTTGAAAGGTGTAGGAGCCGCCTGGTAAATATGTATATTCTTTTGCTACTTTTTTAGACCACTCAGACCAACCCTTATCATACCCCTTTAACATATAGCTATATTCAATATTCTCTCCCTGACCGTATAATGTAGAAGAGAATTCAAATGATATGGAATTCCAGGGATTTGCAATATAGTGATCGTCACTCTTAAGTTCTGAAGCTTTGAACCCGCCAAATAGTACGCTATCTGTTTTTCCAAAAGCTCTTACTGAGCGTATTAATACCTGAGGCGCAATCTTACTTTGGTTGTACTTTTCATAATTGATATGTACAAAACCTTTTTCCGATCCTATTAATATATTGTTGTTGTTGATAGGATATATAAATTCAAATCCATTTACTAGTTTGTCGGTTAGCTCCGGGAAATAAATTTTTCTGGGGTTCTTAAAGCTAAAATCTACTACTCCGACTTTCTTATCATGTACAAACCAAATATTACCGGCGCCATCTTCTTTTAAATAGTGGATATTGGATTGATTAAGGAAATGCTTAAGATAATTAGAGGGTTCAAAACTATCCTTAGCAGAATTATATTCATAGACACCCTTCTCGGTAGTTGTTATAATGTGGTTTTTTACCTTGAAAACATAGTTGTTATTGATCGTGAATAGCCCATCACGAGTGGTATAAAGCTTTGTTTTTGCCTTTAACTCACCATCGAATTGAACCTTATAAATACCTTTATAAGGATGCGCTACCCAAATGGTTTGGTCTGTATTATCAATGGTTACGAATCGGGCCGACGCAAATACTGCTGCTGATGGATTTTTCTTATAGGTATTTTGTTTGTAATCGAAAAGATTAATACCATTATAATTCCCCGTGACCATGAGCGAAGAGGGTAAAACATTATAAAAGGGCTGAAAGGTCCAATAACCGAAACTATTATCCAGTAAGGTAGCTTTATCATTTTCAATAAAAAAAGCACCTTCGTGATGTCCCATAAGTAACTGGCCATTCACCTCGGAGAGATTCCATACCTGCCCACGGGAATTCGCCACAGGCTGGAAAGAACCTTTCAGAAAACTTAAGTCTTTTACCGGGTAAAGGGGAACTGAGTATAGCCCGTTCGAAGTACCAATATAAAGTTGGTTCTTACTTAAAATAGAAGCGTAGCCAGATCCTTCATTCTGTAGAGAGGTGTAAATATGTTTTATCGGGCTATCATATGCAATAAAATCGATTCCATTATCCAAACCCAACCAGAGATTTTTATCGCGATCAAAAAAGGCAGAAAGAATATTATTATTTTGAAGTCCTTCCTGCCGGGTAAAACTTTGAACAATGGCACCTTTGCGATCAACGACAAAACAACCTTCCAGGGTAGTAGCTAATAAAAAATGGTCTTTATCAGCCATGAGGGCAGTGTAGATGAGTTTAGAAGCAATTTTTTCTAATGCTGCGGTTTTAAAGGGAATTAAGGACGTGCTGGTAAGTATAAATGTGCCATTGCGAAAAGTAGTAACCAAAGAGCTATCCTTACCGAAGGGCATAATGCCGGTAACCAGAAAACCTTTAGGATAGGACTCTTCCTTCAAAATCGGTTCCCAGATGCCATTTTTAAAGCGTAGTAGCCCGTGTGTGTAATCTTGGGCAAACAAGTGGTTATTACTAATGCCCAAAAAGCGCCAGTCCGAACTATGAGAAATCGTTATCTTATCATCTACAAATTGGAAAATTTTACTGCTAGTTCTAAAAAACCATTGATTTTCAAAGAATTGGATATCCCAAACATCTGCAAACGAGCGCTCTTTTGCCGGAATTAGATTCCGTAAAGAGTGATAAGCTAATTTGCCATTTACGTCCGGTGCGAAGTAGCCAAATTCATCCTGGCCACCTACAAATATTTTGTCGTTGCCAATTTCAACGGATCGGATGATTGTTTTATTAGGTAATGGAAATGTCTTCCAATAATTACCGTCGAAAACCAGTAAACCATCATTATTGGCAAAGTACAAAACTCCATTTTTATCTTGTTTTATATCCCAACTTTGGCTTCCACCTCCATAGGTTTTTTTGGAATAGTTGATAATCTCGGGTAATCCAATTGTGTTCTGCGCATGTACCCAATTCGCAACCAAAATTGTATAAAACAAAAAAATACACTTCGATAACATAATAAAGAAAATGTCAGATGTGAAACTAATGTTTTTTGATTGATGTAGTGGTGAAGTGGTATAAAATGCCTAGATAAACCTTTAACTAAACGTTTGATGTAGTAGTGATGTAGTTAGAAAATAGGTATAAGGATATGAAAATGATACTTTTACTGCCGTGTTAATAACAAGTTAACGCCGAAATCAAATCTTGCTTAAATCAAAAAACGCTTGTGTATGAAAATGAAAATTGCGCTTACCTGCGTAGTCCTTCTGGTGCATAGTCTATTACTACAGACTTTTGCACAAAACCGGCAAATTACCGGTAAAATCACCTCTCAAGCTACCAATGCTCCTTTAGCTGGAGCAACAGTTATGGTAAAAGGGACTACAATTGCCACTTCTTCAGACGAAAGTGGGAATTTTACACTCTCTATACCCACAAATGCAAAAGCATTGGTTGTTTCTTTTACAGGCATGTCGGTTCAGGAAATTCCTATTGCAAGTTCAAATTCAATTTCTGTTGTACTCACTGATCAACCTAACACGTTGAATGAAGTTGTAGTGGTGGGTTATGGAACGCAAAGAAGAGCCACTTTGACAGGTGCGATTTCAAGTGTTAAGGCGAAAGACTTGGAAAATGTACCCAATGGGCGTATTGAGCAAGCCTTGCAAGGAAGAGTTTCTGGTGTAACTGTTCTCCAAAACTCTGGACAACCAGGTTCTAGCTCAACAATTCGAGTGCGGGGCATCACTACTTTCAATAATAACAATCCGCTCTGGGTTGTTGATGGGGTAGTAATAGATGCGGGTGGGATAGGCTACCTTAACCAATCAGATATCGAGTCAATCGAAGTGCTAAAGGATGCTGCATCCTCAGCTATTTATGGTACACGTGCCGCAACAGGCGTTATTTTAGTGACTACAAAGAAAGGTCGGTCTGGAAAGCCAGTAGTAAACTACAACGGCTTTTACGGAAGTTCTGCACCAGCAAAAATGCTCAACCTTTTGAATGCTACGCAATATGCCTTACTCAGAAATGAGAGCTCTGTAGCAGCAGGCAAGGATGTAGTATTCTCAGACGTATCTACTTTAGGGGTAGGTACTGATTGGCAAAAAGCTATTTTCAATAACTCAGCTAAGCGCTATTTACATGAAATAAGCTTAAGCGGCGGAGGTGAAAGATCAACTTTTTACGTATCTGCTGGATTGCAAGACCAACAGGGCATAGTTGCTACTGATATCTCTAATTATAAGAAAATAAATATCCGACTTAATTCTACTCATAAGCTTTCCAGGATATTTACGTTTGGGCAAACGTTGGGCTACACTAACCAGAAAGCTATGGGGTTAGGAAATACCAATAGTGAGTTTGGCGGTCCGTTAAGCTCTGCCATCAATTTGGATCCGATCACTCCATTAGTTGTAACAGATGTTGCCAGCCAGCCAAATGCAGTTATTTATAGTAACCCAAATTTGATTAGAGACGCTAAAGGAAATCCATATGGCATCTCTAACTATGTAGGTCAGGAAATGACTAATCCGCTGGCGTATATCCAAACCCGATTAGGTGGATATGGTTGGTCAGATGACATTGTGGGAAACGCTTTCCTTGAAGCGGCACCAATTAAAGGACTGAGATTGCGTTCCACCGTTGGAATAAAAAAAGCATACTATGGCAATTTGGGCTTTACTCCTTTGTATTACCTCAGTTCAACTGTTTCTACAAACAAAAACAGCTATAATAAAGGGGAGAACCGGGTATTCAATTGGAACATTGAGAACACAGCGGATTATAACAGGAAGTTTGGCGACCATGACTTTACACTCTTAATAGGTCAGGGCACTTATGTCGAAAATATCGGCGGAAATGTAGGAATGACCTTTTATAATTTGCCAATTTCAGATTATCGCGACGCCTCCTTCCGGTTTGATGTGGGACTAGCTAACCGAGATGGTTACGCAGGAGATTTTACAGAGCATAAAATAATCTCTCTATTCAGTCGTCTTAATTACAGCTATTTAGATAAATACTTTTTTACAGGTATCGTTCGCCGTGACGGATCAACACGTTTTGGCGCAAACAATAAATTTGGGGTCTTTCCATCCTTCTCAGCTGGTTGGAACATTAGCAAAGAGCGTTTCTGGGCTACAAACAATGTCGTTAATAATTTAAAAATCAGAGGCGGCTATGGAGTTGTGGGTAATGACGCCAGTGGAGATTTTCAATATGTATCAAGGGTTGTAGGCGGCTATAATTATTCGCTTGGTAATTCCGGTGTTGTAACCACCGGATACGCTCCTGAAACGCTTGATAATCCGGATTTAGGTTGGGAAGAAACCAGGTCTTCGGATATAGGCATAGATGCGCAACTGTTTAATGCATTCAACTTAACTGTAAACTTGTTTGATAAGAAAACAACCGGTATCCTACGTCCGGTGATTATCCCTGGTTATGTGGGTGTTTCCGCCAATCCTACCGGTAATGTGGCAGATATGAAAAATACCGGTATAGAAGTCGAATTAGGCTACAGAAAGCGTTTTGGGAACTTGAATTTTTCGATCAATGCAAATGGATCTTACCTAAAGAATGAGGTTACCTATGTGGCCGCCGATACAAACTTCCTGGGTGGTGGTGCAAGTTTCCAGTCTATGGGCACAATCACCCGTACACAGGTAGGCGAAGCGTTTAACAGTTTTTGGGGTTACCAAAGACTCGGCATATTTCAAAACGAAGCCCAAATTCAAAATCACAAAGGCAAAAACGGAAATCTTATACAACCGAATGCACGTCCAGGGGACTTTATTTGGGCTGACTTGAACGGCGATGGTCAGATCACGGATGGCGATCTCGACAAAACCTTCCTCGGTAGTCCAATTCCAAAGTACACTTTCGGGTTTACCATCAATATGGATTATAAAGGATTTGATTTTACAGCCTTCGCACAAGGTGTAGCAGGTAACAAGATTTTTCAGGGCTTGCGCCGTTTAGATATCCTAACGTCAAACTATTCAACTAAAGCTTTGAGCCGTTGGACGGGAGAAGGTACTTCTACTGATTTCCCAAGACTGAATGATGCTGATCCTAATGGTAACTTTAGCAGAATGTCGGATTTCTATTTGGAGAAAGGTGATTACCTGCGCCTGAAAGTGCTGCAACTTGGATATACGCTGCCAAACAACTTATTTAATAGACTAGGTGTTTCCCGGTTCCGGGTTTATGTAACTGCTGAGAATTTATTTACAATGACCAACTACTCTGGATACGATCCGGAAGTAGGTGGTGGAATCTTTGGAATTGATAGGGGACAATATCCTCAAGCCCGTACTATTCTTGGCGGTCTGCAATTATCCTTTTAACCAAATAATCTTGCAATTATGAAAAATATTTATTTAAAGACGGCCTTTGTTGCAAACGCAATGCTGCTGCTGTTGGGATCTTGTAAAAAAGATTTCATTGAGATCAGACCTCAAGGTCAATTCCTTACAGAGAATTATTATTCAAATCGTGATCAAGCATATGCAGGCCTTGTTGCTGCTTATGATGTAATGCGCAAGAATGCTGGCGGGTTTGAGAACATGATAACCATGCTGAATGCCGGCTCTGATGACAACTTTGCAGGTGGCGGAGGTGCAACAGATGGAGCAGGTATTCAAGGCTTCTCCAATTATACACTCAACGCTAATACTGTACCTCGAAGCTTTTGGAGTGATCATTACCAAGGCATTTTCAGAACAAATATTTTGCTTCAAAAGCTGCCTAATATACCAATGGGTGATGCTGAAAAGAAGCGCTTCACAGCTGAAATGAAAGCACTGAGAGCAACTTACTATTTTAACCTGGTAAGAATGTTTAAGAATGTCCCTCTTCTGCTTGAGCCTTTGAGTACTAACGAAATTTACAACGTTACACAGGCTTCTCCTACTGCAGTATATGCACAAATAGAGAAAGATCTTGCCGAGGCAATTCCAGATCTACCTGGCTCGGTTGTTTTAGCAACAGAAGCTGGTAGGTTTACTAAAGTAGCGGCGCAGGCGATGCTAGGGAAAGTCTTTTTATATGATAATAAAAAGACTGAAGCAGCAGCGCAATTGGCGCAAGTAAACGGTACGCCCGGCCAGCCGAACCAATATGGCAACCGTTTATTAAGCAATTATTCAGCTTTATGGGTATTTACGAATAAGTTTAATTCCGAGTCACTTTTAGAGGCTGTTCATACCAATCAATCAAACGCTGATTGGGGTTTTTGGGGAAGCAGTGCAGATGAAGGCAATACAGCTGCACAGATGGTAGGTCCAAGAAGCTATGTAAAAGTTGGTGCTGGTGCCCCGGATATTTATACTTCAGGCTGGAGCTTTAATGTATGGACACAGGACTTTTATGATGCTATCAAGAATGATCCTCGTTTTGCAGCAAGCGTTCTTGATCTAAAAACATTGGCTGCAGCAGGCCAGGCTAGGTATATTGAAGGTTACCAAAACACCGGTTACTTTCTTATGAAGTTTATTCCCAAGCCATCTGACATTCGTACCGGTGGCGGAGCGGTAGAGTTGAACTTCCAGCAAAATGATTATATAATCCGACTAGCTGATACCTATCTGTTAGAAGCAGAAGCATTAGGTGGAACGGGAGCGAGAGCTCAAGCTTTGCTAGATGCGGTTAGGGCTAGAGTTGGATTGCCCTCCGTGCCTGTTTCCATGACAGCTATTAAAGCTGAACGTCGGTTGGAATTAGCTGGCGAAGGACACCGTTTCTTTGACTTGGTTCGCTGGGGCGATGCTGTTTCAAAGTTAGGAGGCCGAGGTTTTACAGCTGGTAAAAATGAAGTATTCCCAATTCCTTCACAAGAGTTACAGGGAACTAAATTGGTCCAAAATCCGGGCTATAACTAATAAATAAAAACGAATGAAGAAGATACTATTTTCTTACAGTGCATTTCTTTTAATGCTATCTGTAATAAGCTGTGACAAAAAAGAAGGTATCAGTGATGACCTTTCGTTTTTGAATTCCGCAGCTTCCAGCAATGTCAATAAAATATTTGATATCAGTACTGATAACTCCGGGAACGTAAAGATCACTCCTACCGGAGAAGGAGTATCATCGTTCACTGTTAACTATGGTCATGGCACAGGTGCAAATGCATCCGCTGTGGTAATGCCGGGTAATAGCACCACTCATTCCTATCCGGAAGGTAGTTATACAGTGTCGATCGTTGCTAAGGATATAGCGGGTAAAGAAACAACCACCACCTATCCCTTGCAAGTAACCTATAGAGCACCTCAGAATGTAATGATTACCACTAATGCCGATATGGCAGTAAGCGCCACCGCTTTATACGCCAAGTCATTCCTGGTTTATTATGGGGATGTAGCTAATGAAGTCGGTACACCCCTCGCAATTGGTCAAACACTTCCTGCACATATTTACCCAGCTGGCACTTCTACTCCTTATACGTTACGCGTAGTGGCATTAAGCGGGGGTGCCGCCACGACTACAGCTACGAAGGCACTTTTTGGATTTCCGATTGATTTTGAAACGGCAGCCGTTGATTATTTTTTCGGGACTTTTGGAAATGTGAATTTTTCAAAAGTCGCTAACCCTTCTGCTACAGGATTAAATACCAGCGCAATGGTAGGTAAATACGAAAAGCCTTCTAATGCCGAATCATGGAGCGGTACCTATAGTCCATTGAATATTCCAATCAACTTGGCACATGGAAAAAAGGTAAAAGTTCTAGTCTATAATCCAAATGCTGCAAACATTGGTAAGAAGTTGAATATAGAATTGGAAGCGGCCGTTGCCGGAACCGGAGCTACTTCAAATGGAGTAGGAGTTATAAAAATGCCCTTAACCACTTTTGGAGCATGGGAAGAGCTTGTATTTGATTTCGGCACAATAGCGGCAATACCGGCGACTGCTCGTTTTAATCAACTGGTGCTTCGATTTAATGACATTGCAGGTGGCAGCGGGGAAGTCATCTATATTGATAATATTAGAATAACTAATTAATAAAATACTATGAAAAAGAATATTTATAATCTTTTTTTCTTGCTGCTGGTTTTGATCACTATTGGCAGTTGTTCAGATAAAGAATATGTAATGGGCGATGTTTCGGCGCCAACAGATTTAGTGATTAACACTGAAATTGTTGGAATTGACGCGACACATCCGAATGGAGACGGTTCTGGAAATGTGAATATCACACTTTCTGCCAAGAACGCACTTTCTTATAAAATTGATTTTGATGCCAGCGATGCCGTGGATCTTGTTTATCTACCTAACGGTAAGGTTACAAAAAAGTACACCAAACTTGGTTTGAATACCTATCGCATTACAGCAATAGCTTATGGAAAAGGCGGTACTTCAACTACGGTCACTAAAGAAATTTCAGTTAGAAGTGACTTTACTGTGGCGCCTGCTATAGAAACGAGTTTAACCGGTGGGGCTTCGAAAACTTGGAAGGTTGAAAAAGATGTTCCGGGGCACTTTGGTGTAGGTCCTTGGACGGGTTCTAGTACCCCAGAGTGGTGGGCTGCTCCTCCGAGAGATAAAGAGGCTTGCTGTAACTGCTTTTATACTGCAAGGTTCACATTCACAAAAGTAACAGCAAGCAATACCTACACTTTACAGGTAGCTACTCCTGATGGAGCGTTTACAAAGACAGGAGCTCTTACTACGTTACCAGGCATCCCTGGATCTGGCGCTGAAGGTTGTTACAGCTATGGCGGTGGAACATCCGGGTTTACGTTTATCCCTTCAAGCACAAGTGTTCCAGCTTCCGCGTCAACGAAAACAAGCATTTTGTTAGGCGGTAACAATACTTTTATTGGATACGGTGCTTTGATGAAGGAATATGAGATCCTGTCCATTTCACCAACAAATTTGTATTTGAGAATTCAAGGCACGGAAACAGGAAATGCCTGGTATCTGAAATTAATTCCTCAATAATCGACAGTATTTCCGGTAAATCAACATACAAAAATTTCATTGTAATAATTGGCATAAGCGGGGTATCATCGCTACACGTGATGTGCTCCGCTTAACTAACAATGAGTTTTAAATCCTGGATGTTCCCAGGTTCGGAAACGACGGTTGCACTTTGTTCTCACTTATGCTATAGGCTTATAAAGAATTGTATGAGATACTTTCTTAATTTTTTGCTTGCTGGAATATTCGCATCGTGCAGTCAGGCTAAGGATGTACCCAATCCTCCGGTAAATCCGCCGCCTCCGCCTCAGGCAACAAACGAAGTAGATGTTTGGCTTACCAAGTCGGATCAGTCTGTAAAACTTCAGAAGCAAACAGGCATATTGGCTTTTGGTACAACCGCTAATATGTATGCGAATATCGAAGTGAATGAAGCAAACACTTTCCAGTCAGTTGATGGTTTCGGTTATACATTAACGGGTGGTAGTGCACAGGTGATTAAGCAATTGAGTACCCAAACCCGACAGGAGTTATTACAGGAGCTATTTGGAGCAAATGGTAATTCCATTTCGATAAATTATATACGATTAAGCATTGGAGCCTCCGATTTGAACAGTGCTCCGTTTACCTACAATGATTTGGCTGCCGGGCAAACAGATGTAAACTTAACCAGCTTTAGTTTGGCCCCGGATATGCTTGTCCTTATTCCTTTATTGAAAGAAATAGTGGCTATAAATCCTTCTATAAAGTTCATGGCTACACCTTGGTCGCCACCAATATGGATGAAGGATAATGCCAGTTTTATTGGAGGGAGCTTGCAGCCCCAGTATTATAGTGTTTATTCACAATATTTTGTAAAGTATATTCAAAAAATGAAAGAGGAGGGTATTGTAATAGATGCGATAACCCCTCAAAATGAGCCGCTTCATCCTGGCAATAACCCAAGCCTTTTAATGACGGCCTCGCAGCAGGCAGACTTTATTAAAAATCATTTGGGGCCCGCATTTAGAAATGCCAACATCAGTACGAAAATTGTGATTTATGATCATAATGCAGACAAGCCTGAGTACCCAATTGCCATCCTAAGCGATGGCGCCGCCAATCAATTTATTAATGGTTCTGCCTTTCATTTATACGCAGGGGACATCAGTGCGCTATCTACTGTTCACAATGCTTTTCCAAGCAAGGATATTTATTTTACCGAACAGTACACGGCATCGAATGGCGACTTCGGCGGTGATCTGAAATGGCATCTTAAAAATGTGGTCATAGGTTCCATTAGAAATTGGAGTAAAACAGCCTTGGAGTGGAATTTGGCGAATGATCCAGGATTTGGTCCTCATACACCAGGCGGATGCACTACTTGTAAGGGGGCATTAACAATTGATGGAGCCGGCATTATTACCAGAAATGTCGGGTATTACATTATCGCACACGCATCTAAATTCATACCTGCCGGATCTGTCCGGATTGAAAGTAATATACCCGGGAGTTTAAATAATGTAGCCTTCAAAACTCCTGCTGGAAAGAAGGTTTTGTTAGTGGAAAATGATGGCGCATCGGTAGCGGTTTTTAATATTAAACACAATGGAAAATGGGTGACAACTTCATTAGATGCAGGCGCAGTAGCCAGTTATGTATGGTAATGGTGACCAAGTGGTAGCAATAAAATGTTCGATTTTAATAAGCTCCAACTAAAGTAAGCAGTTCGCACAGTATAGCAGTTTTTCTCATTCATAAGCAATCGTGTGTTGGGTGGTAGTATGTAACTTTTCCAAGCCGGATATACCACCCTTCCTTTTCTATCTAAAAAAACCATAACGTGAAACGGTCCAGGTTACCCATTTTTTATACAGTAGTATTTTTTTTGCTGACTGTCCTGTACTTCAACGATGTCCCTGCGCAAGGATTTCTTAAGGCCTCGGGTAAGCGTATCGTGGACGAGACCGGAAAGGAAATATTGCTCAGAGGTATGGGGTTAGGGGGGTGGATGCTCCAGGAGCCATATATGCTTCAACTAAATGGAAGCGCCTATAATCAAGGGGATTTTAAAAGAAAAATAATTGATCTTATTGGCAGGGAAAATACAACGCTGTTTTATGATGCATGGCTAAAGAATTTTTGCACTAAAACGGATATAGATTCTATGGCAGTCTGGGGCTTCAATTCAATCAGGCTTCCCATGCATTACAACCTTTTTACTTTACCGATTGAAGAAGAGCCGATAGCTAACAACCAAACATGGCTGCCAAAAGGTTTCCAGATGGTTGATAGCTTGTTGAGCTGGTGCAGGTCAAACAAGATTTACCTGATACTGGATCTGCATGCGGCACCAGGCGGTCAGGGTACTGATTTTGCCATATCAGACAGAGACACTACCAAGCCATCCTTATGGCAAAACGAGGCGAACCAGGTTAAAACGGTTGCCCTATGGCGAAAGCTGGCTGAGAGATATGTAAATGAGCCTTGGATCGGGGGGTACGATTTGATTAATGAAACAAACTGGGGCTTTCAAAATGCGGCTGACAAAAACGGATGTGCTGAGACGGAAAATATCCCGTTACGTAAACATCTCATCGCGATAACGGATGCGATCCGGCAGGTAGATAAAAATCACCTGATATTTATTGAAGCGAATTGCTGGGCAAATAATTACAAAGGCATACTACCTACCTGGGATGCCAATATGGCTATCAGTTTTCATAAGTATTGGAATAATAATGACCAGGCCTCCATCCAACAATTCATTGACTTTCGTAATCAATACAACATACCTGTTTGGATGGGAGAGTCGGGGGAAAACTCCAATTCCTGGTTCCGGAGTGCCATTTCATTATTGGAAAGAAATAATATTGGATGGGCCTGGTGGCCGCATAAAAAAATGGGAATGAACAATCCTTTCCAGATCAAAACAAATTCAGGGTATCAGCAACTAATAAAGTATTTAAAGGGCGAAGGAAGCCAACCAACACAAAATGCAATTCTTAGTTCTTTGCTTCAACTCGCTGAAGACAGCAAGGCAGAAAAAACAATCTACCATAAAGATGTTGTCGATGCCATGTTCAGGCAAATTTCAAGCAATGAAGCGATCGCTTTCAAAAAGCATAATATCACTTCCAATACTATCGTGTTCGCTGTTGATTATGATATGGGACCCATAGGACAGGCTTACTTTTCTAAGGACTCGGCCAATTATTGGGTTTCGAGTAACCAGCGTACACAGTGGAATAAGGGGTGGATGTATAGAAATGACGGTGTTGATATCGAAGAATGTAAAGATTCATTATCAAACGGTTTTCAAGTTACAGCCATGCAACCTTCTGAGTGGCTTCAATACACCATTGTAGTGGGCAAAGAAGCCGCTTATGATTTACAATTAAGAGCCTTGTCTACACCTGGTGCAACCATTTCTTTGTTTGTGAATGGGAGGGAAATTGTTCCAAATATTGCCATTAATAGCTCTTCTGCATGGCATACTGCTGCGTTAAAAAACATTAAGCTCAAAAAGGGTATCAATAAAATTCGAGTGGCAAATACTGCCGGTGAGTTTTCGCTTAATTATTTACAATTTCTAAAGCACTAAAGACAAGATAGCTTAACACAAATGACGAAACTATGATGACTATTAAGAAAGCTCTTGCAATTGCATCCGTATTTATTAGTACGAATACTGTTGCTCAAACCGATGCGGCCATTAATGCAAAAATCGATGCATTGGTTAAGAAAATGACCGTTGAAGAGAAGGTTGCTATGATTCATGCCAGTTCTTCTTTTACTTCCGGCGGAGTATCCAGATTAGGCATTCCGGAATTGGTGATGTCGGATGGACCTCATGGCGTTCGTTTGGAACATGGCAGGGACTGGAACGCCGATAAGATTACAACTGATGCGAGTACATATCTTCCTACAGGCGTTTGCCTGGCTGCCACCTGGAACCCCCAGTTGGGATATGCATACGGTTCTGTACTGGGAAGCGAAGCGGCATACAGGGGTAAGGATGTCATTTTAGGTCCTGGTATCAATATCATTCGGACACCATTGAACGGTAGAAATTTTGAGTATCAAAGTGAAGACCCGTTCCTGGTTTCGAAAATGGTCGTAGGTTATATAAAAGGTGTACAGGATCAGGGCGTGGCGGCATGTGTAAAACACTATGCGTTAAACAACCAGGAGATCCTTAGAAACAGCATCGACGTTCACTTAAGTGAAAGAGCTTTGCGGGAAATTTATTTGCCTGGATTTAAAGCTGCCGTTCAGGAGGGGAAGGTGCTTACATTGATGGGGTCTTATAATAAGGTTAGAGGACAGTGGGCAACGCAGAACCGTTATTTAATGAACGATATTTTAAAGAAGGAGTGGGGCTTCAAAGGTGCAGTGATCAGCGATTGGGGCGCTGTGCACAGCACTATGCAGGCATTGTGGAATGGTTGCGATATTGAAATGGGAACCGATTTATCTATGTTGCCAAATCCTAACTATGGTAAATTTTTCTTTGGAGATACGGTTACTACAATGGTTAAGAACGGAGTGGTTCCCGAGTATTTATTGGATGATAAAGTGAAGCGCATATTATATGTAATGATGAAAACTTCTGCATTGGATGGCACAAGGAAGAAAGGGCAATTTAATACAAAAGCCCACCAGGAAACTGCCAGGAAAGTTGCTGAAGAAGGTATTGTATTGTTGAAGAACGAGGCATCTCTTTTACCGCTGGATAAATCAAAGGTCAAGTCCATAGCCGTAATTGGTTTCAATGCGGAAAGGCCCCAGGCTTTGGGCGGCGGCAGTTCTCAGATTAAAGCGCTCTACGAAATTACACCCCTGCAAGGCATACAGTCATTAGCTGGGAATAATATTCAAATCACATATGCCCCGGGCTATAATATCAACCGAGGTGCAACAGCTGACCAACTTTCGATTAACAAAGCCGCTGAAGCAGCTGCCAATGCAGACGTTGCTATTGTAGTGGGCGGTTGGACGCACGGTTATGACTATACCGTATGGAAAGACAATGCCTACGATGCCGAAGACACAGATAAGCCGGATATGCGGATGCCATTTGGACAAGATCAATTGATCAAGGCTGTTCTTAAAGCAAATCCCAATACTATCGTTGTTTTGATGGGGGGTGGTCCTATTGATATGTCTGAATGGGTGGATCAAACTAAAAGCATCGTACAGGCTTGGTACCCAGGCATGGAAGGTGGAAATGCGTTAGCAAAAGTGCTGTTTGGCCAGATCAACCCTTCCGGAAAATTACCTATGACTTTTCCTAAAAAGCTGGAAGATGTACCAGCGCACAAACTAGGACAATATCCGGGTGATTCTGTGAAGGTTTACTATATGGATGATATCTATGTAGGTTATCGCTATTACGACACGTATAAAGTGACGCCGCAGTTTGCATTTGGTCATGGACTTTCTTATTCTAGTTTTGAATACAGCAATTTAAAAGTGCAGAAGAGTGGTAAGAGTGGCACTGTAACATTTACTGTTCGAAATACTGGGAAAACGGCTGGCGCTGAAGTGGCGCAAGTTTATGTAAAGCAGGAAAAGTCCGCATTGCAGCGACCCGAAAAGGAATTAAAAGGATTCCAAAAAGTATTCTTGCAACCTGGTGCTTCTAAAACAGTTACGATCACCCTGAATGAGGAAGCTTTTCAATACTACAATGATGTGCAAAGTAAATGGGTATCGGAAGCAGGAGCGTTCCAGGTTTTGGTTGGCGGCGCTTCAAATGCTATCAGGCTTTCAGGCAAGCTATCCTTCTAAGAAGCCCAGAATATTAGAGAGAATAATAAGTTGCAGCTAATTAGAAGTAAAGATCATGAGTATGCAAATTGAAACAACTATTGTAATGAGCTTATAAATCTATTTTTATGAAATTGAATCTTTTGCTATGCCTGTTTTTGGGGTTTGTAAGTTGTAAAAAAGGAAGCAGTCCTACACCTTCCAGTCCAACTTCTAAAATTTCGATTGAAGATGTTAGTAAGGAAGAAGGAAGTAGTAATACCACCATTTTCGCTTTCAAAGTAAAACTGGACAGGGCTTCATCTTCCGCGGTTTCCTTGTCTTATAGCATTATAGACGGATCGGCAAAAGCTGGCTCTGATTTTCAAACCGGATCGGGTAGCAATACTGTCACTTTTTCACCGAATCAAACAGAGCAAACTATTTCAGTTACTGTTATCGCAGATGATATAAAAGAAGCAGATGAGACCTTTACAGTTAAACTATCAAATGCAACAAACGCTACGTTTGAGAAATCAGGCGCAACAGGCACTATTGTAAATGACGATACGAGGGTCGCATTTACCAATGCCGGTTTTGATGCACCTACTTCCTATGGAGGTTATACATTGGCCTGGGCTGATGAATTTAATGGAACATCGCTAAATACAACCTTTTGGTTGCATCAGAATGGGGATGGTTGTCCAAATCTTTGCGGATGGGGGAATAATGAACTGGAATATTATACAGATCGCCCGGAAAATCTGTTCTTCCAGGACGGAAAGCTTATTATAGAAGCAAAAAAGGAAGCTTTTCCGGTTGGAGGTAAACAGTATACTTCCTCCAAAATATTGACCGCTGGTAAAAAGACCTTCAAGTTTGGCAGAATAGATATTCGAGCCATATTGCCGAAAGGCAAAGGAATATGGCCAGCGCTTTGGCTACTACCTCAAGCCAATGTTTTTGGTGGTTGGCCAAGGAGCGGTGAAATTGATCTCATGGAACTAGTGGGCCACGAGGCTAATAAAGCCTATGGGACACTGCACTTCGGTCCTGGTCCTGGAAGCACACAAATAAGTCGTGGCTATACATTACCCGGCGGAGCCACTTTTAATGATGAATTTCATGTCTTTTCATTAGAATGGAAGCAGGACCAAATAAAATGGTTCGTTGATGGCAACCTGTTTTCTACGGTTAACAAGGCAGATGTAGGGAGTGCTGTTTATCCTTTCAACGAAGAGTTTTATTTCATATTTAATTTGGCAGTAGGAGGCAATTGGCCGGGCAACCCAGATGCAACTACCGTCTTCCCGCAATGGATGGTTGTTGATTATATCCGCGTATATCAATAGGGGATATATTCCTGCAATTGAGCCTTATTCTCAAGAAGTCACATTACTAGGTTGCATTAAGTAAGCTATTGTTTTAAAGAAAAAAAGATGAAAAGAATACAGTTGCTACTCTTATGCATCCTAATTAAAAGCTTTGCTTTTGGTCAAACTTCAGTAAAATCAGTACCTGTAAAAGTAGAGGTGCGCTATGTAGATAGCTCCTATAAGTTATTTAGGGGAAGCGATCCTTATTTTGTAAAAGGTGCCGGGGGTAGTGCTTACCCTGATAGGTTGCAGGCGTATGGTGGCAACTCAATTCGAACCTGGGGGACAAGGGGTGCTGATAAGGTACTTGATTCTGCCTTGAAATATGGTATGACTGTATTACTAGGCTTAGATGTGGCACGTGAGCGTCATGGATTTAATTATGATGATGATGTTGCAGTAGAAGCACAGCTACAGAAAATTAAAAATGAAGTGCTGAAATATAAAAATCATCCGGCATTGTTAGGATGGGGCATTGGTAACGAGTTGAACCTATCTTACAAAAATCCAAAGGTTTGGGATGCGGTGAACGCCATTTCTAAGATGATTCATACTGTGGACGCAAATCATCCAACCACTACTGTTTTGGCGGGAGTAAGTAAGCAGGTTATAAGCTACCTAAAGGATAAATGCACTGACCTGGATTTTCTTTCGGTGAATACATATGCTGATTTAGCAACCCTGCCAAATACATTGGCAAACGTAGGTTGGGAAGGACCCTATATGGTTACCGAGTGGGGCCCAACGGGTCATTGGGAATCCTTGGAAACAGAGTGGAAGCGCCCTATTGAAGAAACCAGCAGCGAGAAAGCTGCAGTATATAAAACCCGTTATGAATACTCCATTGAAAAGGATTCTAAAAGATGCTTAGGCTCTTATGTTTTTCTATGGGGCCAAAAGCAAGAACGTACACCCACATGGTATGGTCTCTTCACTGAGAAAGGAGAAGAATCGGAAGTGGTCGATGTGCTTCAATATTTATGGACTGGTACCTGGCCTAAAAACAAAGCTCCACATTTGTATTCTCTCCAGGTAAATGGAAAGAAAGCTAGTGAAAATATTTATTTGCAGAGAGGGAAAGAGTATAAAGTAATAACAGTTGCAAGTGACCCGGACGGAGATAAGCTTTCCTATAGATGGGAGCTCTTGCCGGAACCAGTAACACTTAGTGAAGGCGGGGATTTTGAACAAAGATCACAATCATTGGAAGGTTTGGTTCAGAGCAATAATGGCGGCAATAGTAAGATAAAAGCACCTGTTAAAGAGGGGGCCTATAGACTGTTTGTTTATATAACAGATGGAAACAATAATGTAGCTACCGGGAATATACCTTTCTACGTGCTATAACTTGTGCTTATAATTTGTTGTAACCTCGTCCCAATATTAAAGAAGCAAATCTATCTTTCATGAAATCTTTCACCACTTAAAGCCTTGCAAAAACGGAGAAGCACTGTGATAAAGCGATGTTTTTTGGTACTCCTATTACTGATTGGGCTCGAATCCAGTCTGGGGGCACAGCTTTGTCAGGGCAGTTTAGGCGATCCAATAGTCAATATTACGTTTGGCGCCGGTAACAATCCAGGGCCTCCTCTTAGTGCAGCGGCAATCGGTTATCAGTATGTCCCCACGGACTGTCCGAGCGATGGGTTTTATACTGTTCGAAACAATACAAACATTTGCTTTGGAAATACATGGCACACAGTCACCGGTGATCGGACAAGTTCGCCCAATGGCTACTTCATGTTGATCAATGCTTCCAATCAGCCAAGTGACTTTTATGTAGATACCATCAGGGGATTATGCAGTGCCACTACTTATGAATTTGCAGCCTGGGTACTGAATGTGATTAAGCCCTCCAGTTGTAATGGAAACTCTAATAAGCCCAATATTACCTTCAGCATTGAAAACCTTGCTGGAACAGTATTGCAACAATACCATACCGGTAATATTAATCCCACTGATGTGCCGCAATGGGTGCAATACGGCTTCTTTTTTACAACACCCGCCAATGCTTCTAATATTGTGGTTCGTATGCGTAATAATGCACCGGGTGGTTGTGGTAATGATCTGCTATTAGATGATATTACGTTTCGGCCTTGCGGACCCCGATTAACGCCCTCATTCTTGGGGAGCAGCAGCTCACTTCGGGATATTTGTGAGGGTGAACAAACAACAGTCACACTTGTTGCTGATGTATCTTCCGGCTTTACCTCGCCATATTTTCAATGGCAGGAGCAACTGCCTAATTCAAATGTGTGGGCGGATATACCGGGTGCAAATACCACTACATTAATTAGAAGTTTTGCCACGACCGCACCTGTGGGTACTTATGGCTACCGGCTGACAGTGGTGGAAAGTACAAATATCGGGAGCTCGGCTTGCACAATTGTTTCGGCACCGTTAACCGTGCGTGTGAATAGTAAACCCGTAGTCACTATTTTAAATTCAGGTCCGGTGTGTGAAGGCACAAGCGTTAGCCTTACCGCTAGTGGGGGTGCTCAATATAATTGGAGTGGCCCAAATGGTTTCTCTGGAACAGGAGCAACTATTTCGATTGCCAATATAAAAAGAACAGATACGGGTAATTACTATCTGGAGGTGATCAATACGGCTGGTTGCAGGGCAGTGGATTCAACAAGAGTCGGTATTTATCTGCGCCCTACAGCTTTGGTGCTGAATGACACTTTAAATATTTGTAAAGGTGAGGGTGAAATGCTAGGAGCTTCTGGAGGCGTTTCTTATTCTTGGTTGCCTTCCGTGGGTTTATCGGCTGCAAACCTACCCGATCCGATAGCATCTCCAGCCGGTTCTACGCGCTATATAGTAATCGTTGCCAATGCTGATGGATGTACCGATACGGCTTATGTGCAGGTGAATGTACTTCAACGCCCCACTGTATCTGCCGGAGCAGACAAAAATCTGCTCTCTGGTCAAAGTTTGTTTTTGGATGGTTCTGTTGCCGGAAACGATTATGCAGTTGCATGGACGCCTCATTACTTTATTAGCGACCCTCTTTCACTGCATCCAGCTGTAAGTCCTTTAAAAGATACAGCATACATTTTAACTGCTACTTCATTGGCAGGTTGTGGTAGTCATAGTGATACCGTAAGGGTCCGGGTATTTGAGCAAGTTCGTATTCCAAATGTCTTTACCCCAAATGGGGATGGTATAAATGATATATGGAGTATCCCGGCACTCTCTGCATATCATAATTATTCAGTACTCATTTTTAATCGCTACGGGCAACAAATTTTTCAAAGTACCCGATATGATAAGCCATGGGACGGGCAAATGAATGGCAAACCATTGCCTGTAGGAACCTATTATTATGTTATTCATCTGAAAGACACTGGGGCAAGAATTAGCGGCTGGGTAGATGTGATAAGATGAATGCAAGAAACTGGGTAACAAATTAGAAAGGGCGCTACTCCCGAAGCCTATACACCGCATGCGGGTCGAGCAATGACATTATTGATAGATAATAGACCCGAAGATGAAAGGTGCAAACCCTCCCTGCCTATCTCGAAAAGGCACAGCTTCGCATTTTTCGCAACAGCCTAGTCTTTTAAGTTCCGGGTGCGGATCAACAATGTGAATAGCATTACGGGAGGGGTTCTTTCTCTATACCTACTGCTGCACTGGAGAAACATAGTTTCACATCCCTACTTAATATACCGGGGCAACACAAATCAACCTGCAACAGGAATTTACATGTTTCAGTGATCGAGAACACCACACTGCGACGTATCGCATTCTTTCAAATTTGGAATAGGGGGAACTTAAGAATTAAACACCCTTTTTATTTAGAAATAACTAGAAAAGGCTGAAAAGTACTATCAGACCGAAACCGGAATCTATAATAGCTGCTTAGGTTATTGTTTCCAACACTTTATACGTAATAATAGCTGTAAATCTTCCAGCGCCGGTTTGACTTTGTCCGGTTGTCTCCACATTACCGCTGATAGAAATTGAAGAAAATATAGTGTTCGGCTCCCGTCATCTCCACAGATGACTTATTTTTCCTTTAGCTTCTGAATGGCTTTTAGCAGCCCTACCCGGTTCTTGGCGACCTGCATATAGCGCGGTAGCTTTTCTGCCAAGGTAAACCGGGTACGGTTCCGGTTCTCCCGTATGCCTGAAGCGATATAGCTTTCTAGGTATTCAAGATGAGCCAGATTGTACGCCCATAAAATTTCCTTCTTGAAAGGCGCCTTGAACCATAGAGCGGCCCGGAAATAAGCATTGGCATTCAGGGTAAGAAGTGCTCCTTTCCATGTCCCGGTTGTCACCTTTCCCGAAGCCTGCTTGTTATACCCGCAGGCACTGCAGACCAACCTTGCTAGGTGGTTCTCATAATCCGCCGTTGCCAGAGCTTTTTGCCGGCAGGCAGGGCATTCCACGGCCACCTCACCATAAAAATCAGCGGTGGTAAGATCCTTATCCTGAAAACGTTTGCTGGGGTTCATAAAGAATCACAATCTAGACAGGAAAAACTAATTTTTATAAACACAGCTTGACTGCCAGACTATTCTCGACCAGAGCACATAATTATCTAATTTTTTTGAACCTTTTACCTTAGATCGAATAGGGCAGAACGAGCACTAATAACGACGACTGAATTTTTCGGCAACAATAGTCAATTGATAGAATATGCAAAAAGGAGTCTCGGAAGTGACAAGGGAATTGCAACAACCTACCCTAAGAACCGAAAATAAAATTAACAACTGCAAAGCGTGGTAGAGAGATAAATCTATGGTGTTAGATTCTTTGTCTTATCTTAAACCGCAACCCTTATATAAATAATGCGATCCTGAATGAGAAATGCGTCATTAATACTACTGGCTATATTATCTATAAATGTTTGTGGACAAAACCCCAGGCTAATTTTGCCTTTTGGTCATTCCGCTACTATTAATTCCGCCGTTTTCAGCAACAACGGAAAATATATTGTTTCCGCATCTGAAGATAGCAGCGTGTTGGTGTGGGATGTGGCTGCCGCCAGCCTTTTACAAAGCTTCGCAGGGCATAATATAAATGTTAATAGCGCCCGGTTCAGCCCTGATGATAACTATATTATTTCCTGCTCAAAAGACAGTACTGCGAGGATCTGGTCTTTAGAGAATGATGCTGAGATTTCTAAAATAAAACACTATAAGTCAGTTGTATATGCCGCGCTGATAAATGACGGAAAGACTATCGTGACAGAAACAGAAGATAGTGTTTTTTTCTGGCAGTGGCAGGATATGCGAGCCACCCTTGCTTATAGTTTCATAGGCGGTCTATATAATTCTTCCAAAAATGATTTTACATTTTACAAGGACTCAACTCTCTTATATGTATATTTTGATAAAGGCTTACTTAAACTAAAAGAAATTAAAACCAGATCAGTTCAATACCGGGCTTTTGTGATGCCGGTAACGAAACGCATTATTACATGCGAAGAAGATGGTTATATAAGACTATATGATTTTACTGGTGTTTTCTTGAGGGAATATAAGCTTAAGACTAATGAATTTTTTGGCCGTATCAGTTTCAATGAAAGTGAAACAGAAGGTTATTTTGTCGGTCAGCCTATTGATAATAAACAAGAATTCACAACGTGGCTGCACGCTATTTCATTTAAAACCAATCAAATTATTGATATAATGGAGTCCAGTGAGCCGTGGGTGTATTATGTGGCAAAGGATACCTTATTGCTTACAGAAAATAGCATTTCCGGTACTTCTCACCTGGTGAGGCCATCAACAAAAGATACAATCCGCACAATTGAAGCAGGATTAGCAAAATATAATGAGAAGGCAGGTGTTGTATTAGGTATTAAATGGAACGCTATTGAATTGTTTAATCTTCAAAGCGGTACTAAAAGCTTACTAATTACTAAAGCGGTAAAGCATAGTATTAGTTTTTCTGACTCCTCTGTTCAGTTTACTTCCTCGGAGAAGTTAAAGGATTGGAATTTAAGAAAAGGATTGAATAGTATTCAATACCTGCCTGCACCCATCAAGCAATTGGCTGACAATACGAAAGAAATACCGTTGCACCTCTCGGCTGTAAAATATTCAATAAGGGAGACGGCTAAAGAAAGAGAATTAGTAAGAGTGAGCGATGGGAAAGTACTTATATCCGTTCCCAAAATCTCATCTGCCATATATATTAATGAGAAAGGGAATAGTTATATTGTTTCGACTGAATATGGAAGAGGCGAAACAAGTTATTCCGTTTTTTCACTGGAAAATGGCGGCAAGATTGCTGATCTTACTGGAATCAGAAAATTAAAGCCAACAGGATCTTTAAGAAGCGGAATAGGATTAAAGATTGACCTGGTTGCCATAGATAAGCTCTTTGAGAACACTGGTTTGCGAACGTCTATTTCGGCTTTTGGTTTTGACGAAGAAGGTAAATTCTTTTATGTTATCAACGGAGATTTCTCTAATATAGGCAGACTTTACAGGCGTTACGAAGTTTATAATGTGCAAACAGGGGAACTGGTAATGCTTATCAAAGAACCAAAGTTTGGAAAGCGCCGCATTTATGCAATTGATGAACAAGGAATTGTTATTACAAATAGAAAGCTGACCAAGGTTGAGGGTTTCATCAGGCTGGAAGATATCTTTCAATTTCAACTGGATAAGGAAGAAAAAGTCATTGCTTGTCAAACCCGTAATGCAATCCAGGTTTACGATATAGATGAGCAGAAATTGATCGTAGAACTTCCTGGCATATCCCTACGGTCCATCTTTGCTTTTTCAGATGATGGGCTTACCATTTATGTGATACAAGCCAATAAATTGCTTCAGTATGAAACCTATACGGGTAAGCTCATTGGCGCTAAGAGCTATCCTTCTTTTCCCCTTTTTGGAAAGTACAATGCAGAAGCTTTTTTCTCTGGTCGCAATCAGCTTCTTTTAATAAAGTCTGATGCAGAATATCTATCAGCTATTAATTTAAAGACGCTGGAAAGCCTCCGGGTGTTTTTTGTTGATTCCACTAATTGGTTAGTAACCGACGAGCACGGCCGTTTTGATGGTACCGAACAGGCACGCAGCCTCCTATATTTTGTGTGCGGCAGAGAGATCATTGATCTGCAACAGTTCAAAGAGTTATCCTGGGAGCCGGGTCTTGCTAACAAACTCGTAGGAATTTCAACAGAGCCTTTTATAGCAAAAGGAATAGCGGAAATTAAGCTATGCGGCATCACGCCTATCGTGGAGGAACTAGGCATTCAAAATAATAAAATAAATTTCAAGGTAACGGAAAGGGAGGGCGGTATCGGAGAGGTGTTGCTCTATATAAATGGGAAGCAGGTGAACTCCTATACTCCTGCTCAATTAAGTAAGTCTGGCAGCAGTTATCTTCTCTCTGTAGATAAAGGGTCCCTCGATAATTATATAGCAAAGGGCGAAAGGAACGAAATCGAAGTGAAAGCCACAACTACTAACAGGACAATGGTTTCAAGAGGTGGCGTGGTGACGGTAAATGAAGAGAAAGATGAAAAGACAAAGGTGAAACTTTACAGTATCGCGGTAGGCATTAGCCAGTACAAAGGCGACGCACTTAAATTGAATTATGCCGCAAAGGATGCAGAAGACTTTTCAGCTGCATTAAAAACCTCCGCTCAAAAGCTTTTTAATACGAATGAAGAACAGCGTGTGTATAATTATACTTTTTCGACAAATGCGAATAATAGCTGGCCATCCAAGCAAAATATACAGCAGGCTTTTGAAGAAGTGACAGCCAAAGCAACAGCCAATGATATTGTCATTATCTTTTTTGCGGGGCACGGCGTGGTCAATAGCAGCACCAAGCTTTTTTATTACCTTACCCAGGAAGCTTCTGCATTCGATCTAAATGGTGTAGAGAATGAAGTAGCCATCAGCACCGACGAATTGAATTTGTGGATGCGAAATATAAAGGCGCAGAAGCAATTGCTAATCCTTGATGCCTGCAATAGCGGGCAAGCTATCTCGAACCTTCAATCACTAGTGGTGAAAAGAGAAATTCCGGCGGAGCAACAGCGAGCCCTGGATCGCTTAAAGGACCGCACCGGAACTTATATTTTAACGGCATCAGCCAGCGGACAATCTGCTTACGAAACCAGTTTATATAACCAAGGGCTACTTACATATAGCTTGCTGTATGGAATCAAATTAGGTGCTGCCCTCAGCAAAGACAACCTCGTCGATGTTAACCGGCTTTTTAATTTTGCGGCCGATAAAGCGAAAGAATTATCAAAGGAAATTGGTGGCAGGCAGGATCCTCAAACGATTGGTACTGCCTCCTTTGACATTGGTATTGCCGACAAAGAGGTACGCGATGGCATTAAGCTATCTCTAAAAAAGAAAATATTTAAGCGCTCGCTTTTCATTCAGGATGAGCTGCTGTTGAATGATGAGCTGCAGCTAGGCAGTTCTATTGATGCACAATTAAATGAAACTGGCACTCGAGGGCAGGAAAATCCTATTGCTTTTGTTGCGGATAATGCCTTGACAGAAAGTTATTCCATTAGAGGTAAGTATGAAGTTAAAGGTGATATGATAACTGCAAAAGTGCTACTGGTAAAGGGACAAAGTGAAATCGTTGGGAAACCCTTTATGGTAGAAGGAAAAAAAGAAATTGTCCTTCAAAAGGTCTTGAAGGAAGTATACCTGTTGATTGACCGAAATTAATCGACTTTCGGTGGTACTTGTTTATTGGTCATGCTGATACTATCACGTTCCGCATTTTTGTACTGAGGTTATACATTCAAATTGTGACGGGCAATCCAGGTTTTTATCATCATACTACAGGAATATGCGGATTCAGAATAGCGCCTATTTTTATCAGGATATTACCAAAGCTGCTAGGAAATTGCGGCAACTGAGTTAAAAGCAAAAGAAGAACGAAGTCATAACCTTCAATATGCAGCTATTGCTGTTGGGCTTATCATCTTTGTAATTCTGTTTCTTCTTTTAAGCAGAAGCATTATCGTAAAAACTAAATTCATCGAATTCTTTGGCGTACTTGGTTTACTCGCTATATTTGAATTTATCAATCTCTATATTCATCCCCTATTTTGACAAATTAATTAATCATTCGCCGGTAATGATGTTAGCCTTATTAATATGTATAGGGGCTTTGCTGGTGCCTCTTCATCATAAGCTTGAAAAATGGATAACTAGGATAATGGTAGAGAAGAATAAGAGGATACGGTTAGCTGCGGCGAAGAAAACCATTGCGACATTGAAAGAAGTGCAAACTGTAAAGTTGTAAAACAAGTACTACAGTGCTTCACAACTAGGAACCAAGCTTTTAATTGAGAAATGCAGGTAGCATTAGATACTTGGTTTTCGCAACAAATAATTCTTAAATAGTTCGAAGAAGTCCTTCTCAAACTTCCAAATTTCCTCAGCTTTCATTCGTGCATTTGATGCCGATTGCTCATCCTTAGCTTTTTGATCCGATGCTTGGGACTGGTCTCCCATCCAGGAATATTCACTTTTGACCTCTGTGAAGCTGTATTTCCTTTGGAGGAGAGAATTTGAATCTATGTTAATCTGCATCAGGGCTCTTTCATTGCTGTGTAAAGACAAAGCTGCACTTGAGATATGATTAACCAGATACTTGTGTTTGTAATAGATCGTTCCCGATTGGCTTGTGTTAGAGGATGTTGAATAATCCAACGATCCAACCGTCTTGCCTTTTATGTAAATCCGAAGCTCAAAATCTGCATCGCGGAATCTTTGCTTTTTCGATTTTAGGAATGTGAAGTGTTTTTTTAATTCATGGCCTATTTCTGCTATACTACTGTGCGAAGCGGAGTCATTAACAAACAGCTTAATTGAGTAAGTTTTGAATGATTTAGTAAGACGATCAAACTCTTGATTATCATTTTTAAGCTGACTTTGTGCAGAGGCATTCATATATACGCCTTGCGCTATAATAGCAAAGGCAAATAGTAGGGTGCTTAAGTTTGTTTTCATGTTTCAGTTGTTTTGGCCTTTGACAAACAATGGGTTTACAAGTGTATAATATCTAAACAGGAAGCGTTAGTCTGTTGAGGGTGTAGCCTTCTCAGATATTAGGACAGTTACGAATTAGACTCTTGGAGTTTAAATTTAAATTGTCAAATATGAAAAAGCAAAAATTCACAGAGACGCAGATTGTGTCCGCGTTAAAGCAGTATGAGGG
>JAOQAI010000013.1 GCA_025963645.1 Flaviaestuariibacter sp. | reverse complement strand
AGTTTGTTACCATCAATACCTATTACAACACCCTGGCTGCCTCCAAGCAGGTCTTCGCCATCACCCATGAACTGGGACATACCTACGGATTTGGACATACCAACTCTACCTATGGCTCCCTGGTTCCAAACTCACCTAATGCCGATCCCAACTCCATCATGAATGCCGTGTGCCTCAACTGGACAGCATTCACCGCCTATGACCTCCAGGCAATAAAAACCGTCTACCCTAAATAAGATTATAACCACACACCCGATAAAACAAAGAAGAAGCCCGCATCTTGCGGGCTTCTTCATGGGCTAGATCCAGTGAAAGCCTATTGATAGATAGGATACATCTCTGCAGAATAGATGCTTTTAAAAGGCTATACCTATAACTTGCCTGGCACATAGCCCAAATTCCATATATTTGAAAATTCCGACAAGTACCGTATGAGAATTACAAAAGGATGGTGTGCAGGACTGACAGTGGTAGTTCCCCTTTTAACAGGAGCTTCCCTTTATCTCCTGCCCCCAAGCTCCAGTCCTGTTTTACGGAATCATCTTGCCGATGGCTTATGGGCTTTCGCTTTTCTCTCTACCATTTTGATAATCTGGGACTACCGGTTGCCCCCGGTCTGGAAAGTTGCTGCCTTGGCATTGCCAGCCGCTTTTGAAGGATTGCAACTCCTTCAATTAGTGAGCGGCACACCCGACTGGATGGACATTATAACTTATTTCCTGTTTTTCGGGCTGGCGCTATTAACTCACGCCCTCTTCCTTACTGCTTTACCACCAAAACATAATTATGAGAAAGAACAAAAACCTAATGTCGTTGCTCGCCTTTGCTGCCTTTTTAGTCATGGCTATCGCCAGTAAGGTAAACCATATCCACACGGGTGCCTTTAATACGAATGTGCAGGTAGAAGATAAAAAAGAGTCTGGTAGCTGGATCGTAAAGAATGACGGCACTAAGATCAAAGGAGATAAGATCAACTGGAAGTCGGGGCTGCTGCTAAAGAAAGAAGTAGTAATTGATAAGGAAAAACATAAGAGCGCAGATGTGCGGGGCATTATGGTGGACCATGTTTATTACGGACGCATGGGCAATGAGTTCATTAAAAGAATTGTTCACGGAAAACTGAACGTGTATATGCAGGAGGTAAGCTCCACCTCGATGGACTCTAAAGGGATCATGCGGCAGCGCACCTCTACCTACCACTACGTGCAGCGCGGAGAAGACGGTCCCCTGACGCCCCTTGCCAGCAAGAAGGACATACTGGAAGCAATAGCAGGCTGCTCCTTATCAGAAGAAATGATCAATGTAAAATCTTCGAAGATCCGGAAGGCAGTACGGTCCAACCGGAATTATATGAACCAGGTATTCGAGATCTACAATAATGGATGCAAGCCGGTAAATTAGTGGTTGTCATTCACGCCGGTGCCGCTCTACCCTTCTTTTAAAGCTGTCCGTGCAGTGTTGAAGCATTTGGTCTACGATCTGGTGCACCTGCCCCAGGTGAATAGGCTTGGTGACAAAACCGGCACTGTGCTTCTCAGCAAAGGCGGCTTCGTGGGGCAGGGTGGAAGTGGTAAATAATACTACGGGTACGGAATCGAAACGGTCGGTTTGGCGGAGAGTTTTCAAAGTTGCCTTTCCATCGAGAATGGGCATATTGATATCGAGAATGACGAGGCAGGGCTGTGGCTGCAGGGGATGGAGGCTCTTTAAGTAATCGAGCAGTTCCTGCCCGGTTCCAAAAGTTACGAGTTCAATTATCGCAGCATATTCTGCAAATATTTCGGTAAGCAATTCGCGGTCGTCGGTGTCGTCCTCGGCATAGAGCACAAGGCTGCGGGTAGGTAAAGATTTTGTCATAATGGATGGCGGTGATAGTTGGCTGGGACTAAAAGTAAAGAAAAGCGGCAGTGTGCCGAAGGAAGGGGTCAAAAATTATTTGGCAGGTGGTTCCTCGGAATCGAGATCGGGCAGCTGCACCTGGTCTATATAGAGTTGGAGGACATCTGTATTATCGGTAGTGACGACAGCCGCCACCTCGCGGCGGTAGGCGGTATAATAAACCTCTACATAAAAACCGGCGAGCTGGAAAAGCACCACGGTTTGCGCTCCGAGTTTGCGCTTGCCGATGAAAACGCCATCGGTATGCAGCAGGCGGAATTGTTCTCCCGTGGATAACTCATTGAAAGCCTCTAAACTCGTTGCCCTTTTTGTCATAGCCGTAAACTACAAATTTGGGGAAGTTTGGTGGAGTTTCCATAGATGGGGTTTTATAAATAGCCATCTTCCTATCATGGGGAAAAAGATTAAAAGCCGGCTGCCATATTGTTATCCCTTGCTACTTGTAAACTTTTAGCCTGAATCCAAGCCCGGCAAATGCGAAGATTGTTGGCTATGCCCTTAAGCAGAATGAGATGTCCATTGTGTCCCTGGTCTTTTAGAAGCAGTAGAACGCGGGATAGCTATTTTAAGCACACAACCCTCGCCCGGCGCTGACTGGATGTCCATAAAGCCGTTGTACAATTCGAGGCGGTGGCGGATATTGGCCAATCCCATGCCCTTGGATTTTATCTTTGGAGAGAAGCCTTTCCCGTCATCTTTAATCGTCAGTAATAACTGGTTATCCGTTTGCCGGAAGCTCACCCAGGCATTGGCCGCCCTGGCATGCTTGGCAATATTGGTGAGCTGCTCCTGCGTGATGCGGAAAAGCGAGAACTGCAGGTCTTCATCCAAAGTCTCCAGCGCCACCGGGCAGGAAAAATGCAGGTGAAACTGGTTGAGCAGCTCGTAAGATTCGATGAGCTCTACCAAAGCCTCTTTTAGCCCAATGTCTTTGAGCGTCGGCGGGATAAGGGATTTGCAAAGTGCCCGGATCTCGTTGATCACATTATGCACCACCTGCTCGCTTTTCTCCACCATGGGCAGGCGCATGTCTTCGTTGGCACGGGCCATATCGAGGTAAAGCTTGGCGGTGGTGAGCTGCTGGTTGATATTGTCGTGCAGCTCGGTCCCGATCACCTGGCGCTCCTTCTCTTGACCGGTGATCTGCGCTTTGGTGACCCTCCGTTGCTGCAGCAGCTTCCGCTGTTCGCGGCGCTTTTGCTGCCAGACGACCCACATACCGATGGCCAAGACGCCGAGCAGCAGCAGGCCCTTGAACCAGAGGGTTTGGTAAAACCGGGCTTCCAGCGTGAAAGGCAGCACCGCTACCGGCGACCATTTGCCGTACTGCTCCGCCCGCACCTCGAAATGATAGTTGCCGGGTGCCAGCCCGGAATAGTAAGCGGTCCGGCGGTTGCCTGCTGCGATCCACACATTATTCAATCCCCGGAGGCGGTATTGATAGCTGATCTCGCCGGCTTTTGAAAAATCAATACTGGTATAATGTATCTCCAGGTTATAGTCGCCGGGCGGAATACGAACCGGCACAAAAGGGTTAAGTTCCTTATTGGCATAGCGCACCGCCTGCAGGTGAATGGTAACGGAGGCAATGTCTTCGCTGATAAAGCGGGGATTCACGATAGCCACGCCCTGTACCGTAGGGAACCAAAGGCTCCCGTCCTGCATCTTCCACCCGGCAGGAAAGATCCCGCCGTTCGCCTCGGCGTTGGTCATGCCATCGGCAGCATTGAACAGGCGTGTGCGAAGCAGTTCCTTACTGGCGCCCGCCGTATTCAACTCCGCCAGCGCTACCCGCTGCAAGCCATAGTTGCCGGATAGCCACAGGTAACCATCCCCATCCTCCATCACCCGGTAGATCTCGTTGAAACGCAGCCCCGACGCCTGGTCGTAAAGGCGGGTGCCTCCATTGCTGTAACCTACCAAACCTTTGTCGGTAGCCATCCAAAGGCCGCCCTCCCGGTCTTCATAAAAAGAATAAACGATATCCGCCGGGAAGCCGGTCTTCACGGTAAAACGGGTAAAGCGTCCCTGCGCATCCAGCCGCAGGGCGCCGCCGCCGCGGGTACCAAACCAAAGGTTCCCCGCCCGGTCCTCGAAAACGCTGAGGAAGCGGGTCTGGGCAAGCGCGGCGGGAAGTGCCAGGGGGGCTGCCTTTCCCCCATCCTGCAACTGCTCTATGCCTCCGGCACGGGTGCCGACCCACAGGCGCTGGCGCGAATCGTAGAAAAGGCATTGAATACTGTTATTGGAGAGCCCGTCCGCTTTGGTGAAGTGGCGGTCTATCTTTCCGGTGCGGTAGCTGAAACGGTCCAGCCCGTTGGCGGTGCCAATATAAATAGCATCAGCGGTGCCATACACCGAAAGCACCAGGTTGTTGGATAAACCGTTGGCAGTCGTAAAAGTGGTGGTATCGCGGCCCACGATGCGGCTGAGACCTTTTCCGGCCGTGCCCACCCAGGTATCGCCATTGGCATGCTGGTAAACCGGCAGGATGATGGAGCCGGCAAGCGCCGACCCTGGGGGCAGCACCTGCACCTGTGCGGGTTTTACCTGCAGGAGCCCTGAAGAAGTGGTGCCCAGCCACACGGTTTGCAACGGCGTGACGAGGATGGATTTAATGCCATCCGCTGCATATTTCTTTTGCTCCGGGGACGTGAACCGCCCACCGGCATATACCTGGAAGCCCGAGCTGCGGGTGCCGATCCAAAGCACGCCATCGGGAGCAACCGCAAGGCTATTGATAAAGGACTCCCGCAGTCCGTCCTTTTCCGTAAAATGCGCGGGTTGCCCCCCATGGCGGAATAGTCCCTCGTCTGCGGTGCCTACCCATAGTTCGTTGCCCTTCCCTACCGCCAGTGCAGTGATAGCGATCCCCTTGAACGGGGCGGTAGGGACTGCCCGAACGGTAGCGCCTTTCACTTCAAATAGTCCTTTGGCGGTGCCTATCGCCAGCCCGCCGGGCACTGCCCGCAGCACCTCTATCGAGCCGGCATACGACGCCTTCCAACCCGCCAGGGCATGGATGGAATCGCCCTCGATATAGTAAAGCTGCCCGGTGCTGGTGCCTACCCATACCCTGCCGGAGGCGTCCGCCTCCACGCATTTCACCCAGGTGCCTTCGAGGTATTTACGGAAATCAAAAGCCTGCACACCGGTCTTGCGGATGCGCAGTACCGTATTGCGGCCCGCGGCCCAGGTCTCGGCGCCCCGGCGCGAAAGGTCGAAAAAGTTGTTGGAGGAAAGCCCCGGCGTATTGGCTTCGGTATGCACGGTAAAAGTAGCCCCGTCGAACCGCACCAGGCCTTCTTCGGTAGCCGCCCACAGGTAGCCGTCTTCATCCGTAAGCATATCGTTCACCGTATTCTGCGGTAGCCCGCTCTGGTTGTCCCAGTTGCGATAAACATATTGCCGGCCTTCGGTTTGCGCCGGCGCGGTATGACCCGCCAAAAGAATAGCGGCAAGCAGGAAAAAAGACCAGGCTTTTTTTGGGAGCACCATAGCTACGGTTTAGAACCGGCAGTTCGCCTGTGCGAGCTACGCGATCCGATGGATGAAATAGCGCACCATGGTTAGGTAAGGTAAGGGCATCACTGGCACCGCAAAAGGCCGCGCTTGGTTAAAGCGCCGCACCAAAACGGTTGTTCCTCAAAACTAAAATAAAACTTCGAGAGCGCAAGAAGAGGATTGGCGGTTGGGGGTATAAAATAGCCGGCTTTATCGCAGTTTGTGTCACTGAAGAGGTAAAAGATCCGATCAGCGCCTGAAGTAGGTAGCATAGTTACGGGTGCGGGTGATGATGTTGCTCCTGAAGCGGTCCGTGCCGGTGAAGGTCATATCATCGTAGTACTGGCTGAGCACCTGCTGGGTGGTGAAATTGGCGACGGTAATCTGCAGGCTCCGGACCGTTTCTTCGTTGATGTTCTTCTTCACGATCTTCCAGCTGCCGGTGTAGGTGGTAGCGGCCGCATCGGTGTAGACCACAGAGCCCCCTTCGTTGAAAGTGAAGGTGCCGCTCGTGAACGGAAGGCTTCCGGAACCGCCACTACCGAGTCCTACCCTGTCTACATCGGTGAGCGTCCCCAAAACAACCTTCCGCCTGGGTGACATACAAAAAGCTCCCTGCGAAAACAGGGAGCTTTTTTATAGCGATGCTGCGCACAACATCTTTCATTAGGGATTAATACTGTTGATTGGTACGCACATATTCCGCCATCGCATCGCGGGACGCCTGGGTAGCAAACACATCATAGAGGCTGGCAATGCTTGCCGGGTCGGTGATGTTGCGGTACGCTGTCTTTGCGAGATCTAAACGGTTGTCCTCGGTAGTGAGCAATAACAACTGGCGCACCTGTGCCACGGTGAAATAATAGCTGCTGTTGGCAAAGGTGGAACGCAGGGCGGAGTGCTTGGAACCGGGGATCCATTGCTTTTGAATGCCGCTATAGAGCGTTTCAAAATCGCTGGCCGTCATGGGTGTGCGATAGGTAGTGTTGGTGCCTGTTCCCACTCCCGCACCGGTAGTGCCGTTACCTGTAGTAATATAGTTGAAGGCATAGGCCTGCAACTCGCTTCGCAGTGAGGGCGTACTTAAGAGATCATATACCTGGCTGAAATTATCAACATCGGTAACGGTAGGCAGGGAACGCTTTGCCAGGTCGAGACGGCCATTTTCATCATTCACCAACCCTACTAATTGCTTTACCTGTGAGGAAGTATAATAGTTACCGGCTGTGCCAAAGGCTGACGCCACTGCATCGTATTTGCCCTGTGCTGTCCACTGACGCTGCACCGCTGTATAAAGGGTATTGAAAGTGGCTGTGGAAACAGGCGTACGATACGATGTGTTTGTACCGCTGTTGCCATTTACATTGCCGTTGTTATACTGCTGCACGTAGGTCGCCAGCGCATCACGGTTGTACTGCAGGTTCAGCAGGTCGTTCATGACCGTGAAATTAGCGGGATCGGAGACCGAGCGGTAAGCGGCTTTCGCTAGCTCAAGGCGCGACGTTTCATCGCCGGCGAGAGCGATAAGGTCCTTTGCCTGGTAAGAAGTAAAATAGTTATTTGTGTTAGCAAAAGCAGACCGCAGGGCCGTCAGCCTTTCGGTGGCATAATACGCATTCTGGATATTGCTGTAGAGCGACCGGTAAGTAGCATCGGACATGGGTGTGAAGTTGCGGGCATTGTAGGTGCCATTGCTGTTGTTGTAAACAACCGTATTCCCGCCATTGCTATTGGCCGACATATATGCGGACAGTTCGTTACGGGCCGCCGTGCTGGTCAATAGGCTGCTTACCTGATTGTAGGCAGTGGGGTCCGTTACTTTACGGTAAGCGCTCTTTGCCAGATCGAGGCGGGTAGATTCGCCGGTAACCTGCCGCAGCAATTGGGACACTTGGTAAGCCGTGAAATAGTTGCCCGTGGTATTCAGCGCATTATTAATAACGGAAGCTTTGGCGCTATTGCCGCGGGTGCGCTGCACGGTGCTGTAGAGCGTATTGAAATTCGTAGTGCTCATGGGCGTCATCGCTGTAGCCGCTGCACGGTTGCGGATACGCGTTTCGGATGTTTGCATGGCGCCGTTGTTGGAGACCGTAATGGTGAGGTCGTAACCGGAGCGCAATGTAAACGAGGTACTGACCGGCTCGGCGCGGCGTCCGCCGGCAGTAGTACCGGCAGGCGTTACCGTTAAGGTATGCTGCCCCACCGTGAGCCCGGGAACCGTGACTAGGCTTTGCGGACGATTGCCCGTAGTGGTTTGAGTAGTGGCATTATAGGTCATACCGTCTACCTGCACGGTGCGTTGTTTGGCTCCGACCAACTTTACTGTCAGGGTGCCGGCGTTAGACTGTGCCACTGCTGTGACCGTCACCAGGGTGCCGGCCATAAAACTGAATATTGCTTTCATAGTATTTATCAATTTTAAACGTGAATGAAGACCTTTAGGGCAAACGGTGTACCATGCTTGCAAAAAAAGACTTATGTGTTTAGCCCTGAAAATCAGGGATGCGGCATCCCTGCTTTTATAACTCATTGATTAAATGGGTTTATATTAGGAGCATTTATAAGATTAGACCTTATCCTTTTTTGCCCCTTCCGCCACCATTGTTGCCGGTAGTTTTTGTGCTCTTATTATGACTCTGGTGAACAGACTTAGTCTTGTAAACCTTCGTACTGTTGGGATTGGTGCCTTTATACCCCACGGCCTTACCTTTTGGTGCGGGTGTGGTCTTCTTATATTTTGTTTTATGGGTTGCATTGTGCTGCCATACCTGACCGGATGGACTATACACGGTAACGCGTTGTGCGCCTTTTACATTATAAGAAGCCGGTAAGGCGCTTACCTGTGTCCAGGTACCACCAGCCGGGTAGATGTATACTTGTTTTACAGGGTCGAGGTAAACGTTAGAAGACGGGTAGTAATAGTATTTGCCGCTTTGCGCTGTAGCTGTACCGGCAAAGGCCACCACAAATAGGGATAGTATAAAGCTTATCTTTTTCATATCCGCTATAAGCCAACAATCAATCCAAGAATGGTTGAGCTTTAAAGTGGGGTATTTCTCTATCCCACTAAAGATGGCACGGAATTGACACTATAAATAGTATGAATGCTTTATTAAAAGTCTTTTGCACGGATAAGAACGCAACCGAGGATGGTTTTAAATTAGGTCCTGCTATTGTAATGATGGTATTGATCCTTGCGTTCATTGCATCGAATGTGTATGTGCTGATCAGCAGTATGGACTAGACCTTTCATCTACCTTATACTTTTGTGATGCTTCCTTTTTCGGAAGCATTTTTTGTGCGGGTAACTATTTGTTGTTTCAAACCAGTCTTTCAAATAACATTTGTAAGAGCTGCATGGGCTGGTTATAAGCGTAATGCTTCATTCGAATTTGCTGCAAGGGAAGTAAGGCTGTTACTAGTGGTTAAGAAACCCACATTTGTTCTATCTCATGCCTGTATTCAAACCCCTTTTACCGACTTTGTTTCATCTGGAATTGTTGACTACCCATGTTTTTAGAGGCACGATTTTATAGCATACAGCCTCATCAAGAAATGAGCTATGATATTACTATTGTTGGCTTTCTTAGTGGCAGACCTGTTGTCTATTGCGTATCCATTTATTGCCTATTTCCTGTTCCGCGAATGGCAACGCTATAATGATACCCTCAACGATGCCTATGCCGACCGTTGCCTGTACGGCGCTATAGCTTTATTGGTGCTGATACTGCTTGGACGGCTCCTGCTAAAGGCTTTCTTAAGCAAACGCAGAAGCGGAGAGGACGAGCCACATCTCTTCAAGGCGGGTAAAACTGATTCCGTCAAGCGTCCGGATGGAACTATCATTAATGTGGAATATTATGGAAATGAAACAGGTCAACCGATCGTATTTGTTCACGGGCTGAATGCCAATATCAAGAACTGGTATTACCAGAAGAAGCATTTCGAAAAGGAGTACCGGCTCATCATGATGGACCTTCCCGGCATGGGCAAATCTACCCGCCCGGCGAACAAAGATTTCTCCATGGACAAAATGGCGGCAGACCTCAACGCCGTGATCGAACATTCGGGTGCGAAGAACCCCATCCTTTGGGGACACTCCATGGGCGGTATGGCGATCCTGACCCTGGTAGCGAAACTAAAATCTATGCTGAACACACCAGTCAAAGGGATCATTCTGGAGCATACCACTTACACAAATCCTGTAAAGACCATGTTCTTTGCCAGGCTGATGACAGCTATACAAAAGCCGGTGCTGGTGCCGCTTTGCTGGGTGCTGATCGCACTTTCGCCCCTCATCTGGATCAGCCGCTGGATGAGCTATATCAATGGCAACTCGCACATCATGACCCGGTGGCTGACCTTTGCCGGAACACAAACCGCAAAACAGTTGGATTATACTACGCTCCTCTCTACCATGGCGCCACCAGCCGTAACAGCGAGGGGTGCATTGGGCATGTTTAAGTATGATGTAACAACGCAACTGCCTTCTATTGAAGTGCCCGCATTAATCATAGCCGCCAGCAAAGACCGGCTTACAAAACCTGTGGCCAGCCATTACATGGCGACCCATATTCCTAAAGCGCAACTGGCGATAATGGCGCCCGGCAATCACCAAGGATTGGTGGAGCGACACATGGAAGTGAATACTGCGGCGGAAGGCTTCATTAAAGCCTTAGAGAAATCTGTATGAAACTGATCTGCAACGAACCTCTTGCAGGAATAATCATGGCCAAAAACAATCAGGACTAATGCAATAACTACAAGTTGCGTAGGCGGATGTTTACTGTTACTGTGGATTTGTTAGCTACCATAAATTTATTGCCTTCAAAAGTGGGAGCGGCAGCAAATGGCAGGTTATTGCGGGAAGCGCCATAGCCTTCTTTAGGTATGCCCAGAAAGTTCTTATCCATGCGGTTGTTATTGTTGACATCGTGAAAAGCAAAGACGGCATAGGTGCCTGCAGGCAGACCTTCAAAAACCACTTGCGGCTCGCCCTTTGCGGAAACCGTGTTGCACCCGACAGGGATACCGGCTTCGCCTTTGAAAGCGGCCGGACTATTGAAAATACAAACCCGGCACACGCCTTTCTCATTACGCAGGTTGGAAAGTTTGGCTACTACACGGCCCTGCGAACTTGCCCCCACTGCCATCAGGCAATACCCAATCACTCCGATCCACACTTTTATCATTCCGCAACTTTACGGTAAAACGGGGAGTTGTGAAACTGTGCCGTGAGAAAAAGGGGTGCTTCTACGTTTATATTTCATCCCGTTCCCGAAAAAGAGGGCTAAGCCTTACTTTTAACGCATGATAAAGGCGCAGGAGTTCCGGCTGGGAAACCATCTCTTACACAAGCAAAATGGAAGAATCAGTGTCGTGCCGTGCGGTTCTTTACAAATGGAGCTTATTGCAAAAGATGATACAAAGGACCTCTTTCCCGTGGTGCTGAAAGCAGAGATATTACAGCGCTGCGGCTTTGCCGAAAATAAAGAGTACGCCTTGCTGCCACAAGCCAGAGAGTTTAGCCTGCAGCTGCCTGTTATCGGCAATAACAAGAACGAGATCTTCGCCTGGATAAAAAGTTCCGGAGAGTGCTTTGGACGCGCTACCGTAAACGGCTTACCTGTGAGCAATAATTTTTACCACCTGCATAGCTTACAGAACCTGTATCATGGGCTGACAGGAGAAGAGTTAACGATCAAGCCTTGAATTTTTATCCATTGCTTTATTTCAGGGTTGTTTTTGGTACAACCCTAATCTTCATTCTACTTACCGCTTCGTGGTCTTTGAAGTGCTATGGTCAATAGCCAGTCAGCGCTCACCTTAGTTCTTGCAAGAGTAGTATAACCGGCAACAGAGACCTTGTCCCTTTTCTCACCCGGGTTACTTTTTCATTCCCGGCATCATGCGACCCATTGGCATCTTATTCATCATCTTCATCATCTCCCGCATTTGCTCAAATTGCTTCATAAAGGCGTTCACTTCCGCCACATCCTTGCCGCTGCCCTTTGCGATCCGCTTGCGACGGCTTCCGTCAATCGAATCGGGGTTTCCTCTTTCGTGAGGTGTCATGGAATTGATCATGGCTTCGATGCCCTTGAACGCATCATCGCTGATGTCAATGTCCTTCATTGCTTTTCCCACACCCGGAATCATCGCCATCAGATCTTTTAAATTACCCATCCGCTTGATCTGTTCCAGCTGCTGCTTAAAATCAGCAAAGTCGAACTGGTTCTTGCGGATCTTCTTTTCAAGCTTGCGGGCTTCTTCTTCGTTAAACTGGGCTTGCGCTTTTTCAACAAGAGAGGTGATATCTCCCATGCCGAGAATACGCTGCGCCATCCGCTCGGGATAGAATACATCCAGCGTATCCATCTTCTCGCCACTGCTTACAAACTTAATAGGTTTGTTTACGGTGTATTTAATGGAAAGCGCCGCTCCACCGCGGGTATCGCCATCCAGCTTGGTTAATACCACACCACTGAAATCAAGACGTTCGTTGAATGCTTTAGCCGTATTTACGGCATCCTGTCCTGTCATACTATCCACCACGAAAAGTATCTCTTGTGGGTTGACGGCACTCTTAATATTCGCCACCTCGCTCATCATGGCTTCATCTATTGCCAGGCGACCGGCGGTATCTATAATGACTACATTCTTGTTCTTGCTGCGTGCTTCGCGGATAGCGTTTTGTGCGATCTCCACGGGGTTTTTATTCTCCAGTTCCAAATGCACATCAACACCGATCTGCTCACCCAACACCCGCAACTGCTCCATAGCTGCCGGGCGATATACGTCGGCAGCTACGAGTAGCGGGGATAGTTTTTTTTGTGTTTTTAAATAGTGGGCCAATTTTCCACTGAACGTTGTTTTACCACTTCCCTGCAAACCCGCGATCAATATGACCGCCGGTGCGCCTTTCGAATTGAACTCCACGGCATCGCCACCCATCAGGTTCACCAATTCATCTTTGACGATCTTCACCATCAACTGGCCAGGACTAATGGCATTGAGCACTTTTTCACCACTTGCTTTTTCTTTTACCGTATCGGTAAACTCTTTTGCGATCTTATAGTTTACATCCGCATCCACCAAAGCGCGGCGGATCTCTTTAATAGTGGAAGCGATATTGATCTCGGTGATGCGGCCTTCACCTTTAATATTCTTGAACGCCGATTCGAGCCGGTCACTTAAACTTTCAAACATAGTATTAGCAATTTCAGTTTAGAGACAAATAAAAAGTGAACAGAAATGTTCACTTTACTTAAGAGTTGCAAAGATAAAAGGATATGCTTATTTATCTTAACCTAAATAGCTGCGCAAAAGCGTGTTTTTATGTCCTGTCTGCAGCTTTAAGATCGCTTTGTCCTTTATTTGGCGCACCCGTTCGCGGGTGAGGTTGAATTTTGTTCCGATATCGTCTAAGGTCATCGCATCATCTACCCCAATCCCGAAGAAATAACAAAGCACTTCCTGCTGTCGCTCCGTCAGGGTTTTTAAAGTACGGCTTACTTCCACCTTCAGGGATTGTTTGTGGGCTACTTCCGAATCGGTTCTATCGGCATTTGGATTTTCCATTACATCCAACAAGGTGCCGTCTTCGCCTTCTGACATGGGTGTATCTACGCTTAGGTGGCGGCTGTTCATTAACATATTGGCCCGCACTTCCTCAATTTCCATATCCAGCAGTTCCGCTACTTCCTCTACGGTGGGCTCCCGCTCAAACTCCTGCTCCAACTGATTGGCAGCACGGATAATGCGGGTGCTGAGACCTACTTTATTAACCGGCAACCGTACAATGCGGGCCTGTTCTGCCAATGCCTGCAGGATGGATTGACGGATCCACCACACGGCATAGGAAATAAATTTAAAGCCTTTGGTTTCATCAAAACGCTGGGCCGCCTTGATCAGACCAAAATTGCCTTCATTAATAAGGTCCGGGAGGGAAAGACCCTGGTTCTGGTACTGTTTTGCCACGGAAACGACAAACCGAAGATTGGCTCTGGTTAACCGGTCAAGTGAATGTTGGCAGCCTTGCTTGATAAGCCCGGCTAACTTCACTTCTTCTTCAGCCGTGATCATTTCAACTTTGGCAATTTCCTGGAGGTACTTTTCGAGGGAGGGAGACTCACGGTTCGTAATGGACTTCGTGATCTTGAGTTGACGCATACTCATAGGATTGGTTTTATTGGATGGATTAGATTTCGGTTTATAGTTAGTTATTGGTAATAAACTAAAGCCACCTCAGTATCGGATTTCACAACCGGTTGTCAGCCGGTGCAGGATACCAAGATAGCGTATTTTACCATTCAAAAAAATTATTGCTGAGGTATTCCTGATATGGAATAAAAAAATACCGGTGCGAATCCTTTAAAAATTATTTTGTTACGGCGAAAGTTTTTCTATTATTGCAGCAATCGGAAAGTATTAATAAGAGACGATGACTAAGAAACAATTGTTCACCCTGGAATATCCCGTACGGTGTTCGCCTGGCATTTTATACGAATTTTTAGCTACTTCTTCGGGTCTGCAGGAATGGTTTGCAGATAAGGTGGACGACCAGGACGGTATTTTTTACTTTTCGTGGAGCGGTTCCGAAGAAACAGCTGAAGTGGTGGAAAAGGAAGAGGACAAATACATCCGCTTTCATTGGAGCCATGCGCCAAAGGAAGAATACTTTGAATTCCGCATTGAAAAGACCGAGGTAAGCAACCAAACCATCTTTATCATCAAAGATTTTGCAGATAAAAAAGAGATCAAGGATCAAAGCCGTCTTTGGGATCACCAGGTGAAGGAGTTGTTTCACCGGGTGGGTAATTAGGTCAATTTGAAAATTAGCTGATTTGAAAATTTGATAATAGGAGAGTGTTAATCATTTCTGATTATTCACTACAGATTTTCATGAGGAATTGCCAGCTCTCGCCTAAATCTTCGACTACAAAGTTTACATCCCGCAAATACCAGCGGGCAGCGATCTTCAGGTGTTCATTTTGTCGACAGTAAGTGCAGAAATCTTCCTCCGACATACTTGCAATGGGCAGGTAATTTTCTTCTTCAAAATGATGCTGCCATGGATCGTCGTTTACGCCGATATAATATTGACGTTTGGCTAACCCCGTATAAGCCGCTTCTATTTTCGGTTGCATTTCTATTTTATACCTGCCTGCTAATTGCAACGTACTGCTAAACTCATGTCCCCACCAGAACATGCTGCGAACCGTAAAAATATTCAGGGAGTCGAACTGACGGGGATAATCCAAAACAATGTAAGGCAGTCCTAAATAATTTTCCCCTCTCGAAATTTTAGCAGAGGGTTCTAAGATAGTTGCGAGGTAAGTGTCTTCGATAAAATAAGCTTTCGACAATAGTTGCTGCTCCAGCCCTTCGAAAAGAGACTTAATGTTATGGAGAATTCTATTCTTCGTTAAAATTATTCCCGCATTGCACATCAGTTCCATCTCCGAAGGCGAAAACTGTATTTTTGCTTCATCCACGGTTTAAAATTACCTATTAAAGAAAAGTAGTGCTGAAGAAATTAGATAAACTCATTTTAAAAGCTTTTATCGGGCCCTTTGCCGCTACTTTTTTTATCACGCTAATGGTGTTGGTGATGCAGTTCTTTTGGTTGTGGATTGACGACTTTGTTGGTAAAGGATTAAGCCCTCAATTGATCCTCGAATTCATTCTTTACCAAAGCGGAACCCTTGTACCATTGGCCTTACCGTTAGCGGTGCTTTTATCTTCCTTAATGACATTCGGCAACCTGGGAGAAAGTTATGAACTGGTAGCTGTCAAGGCTTCCGGCATTTCACTCCTGCGCTTTATGCGTCCGCTTTTCTTTGTAGTGATCGGCATTTGCGGCGTGGCTTTTTTCTTTGGTAACTATGTAATTCCTGTCGCGGTATTAAAATCACGGACCTTACTCGGAGATATCGTTTATGCCAAACCGGCTTTTGATCTGAAGGAAGGTGTTTTTTATAATAAGATCAGCGGCATTGCCATCAAGGTTGGTAAGAAGGAAAACGATAGCATTATCCGTGACATAATCATTTATGAGCAAAGCAATGGCCTCCAGGACAATTTTATCGTTGCCTCCGATGGTATCATGCGGGTGTCGGACAGCAAGCGATTTCTGGAATTCAATTTAAAGAACGGCTGGCGCTACCAGGAACAGGCAGCTATGGGTTCCACCGCTACGGAATTTATCCGGCTGGGATTCAAAGACTATAAAAAAAGCTTTGACCTTGCCTCGTTTCAGTTCCAGCGTTCCTCCGACAGCGTAAATAAAGGCAATTCTAAAGTGATGACCTTGCAGCAGCTGAACGTGGCCATTGACTCGATGAAGCAAAGAGAGGGCGCGGTGGACGACCGTTTAAAGACCAGTGTGTTTGTACAAACAAATTTCACCACCTATTTAGACAGCAATTGGGGAAAAGCCAAGCCTGTTGCCGTAAAGAATTTTGCACAGCTTATTCCGGATTCTATAAAATCATTCGTGCATCAAAATGCAGTAGCTCGTGCCGCGGCTCTTAAAAGCAGCAATGATATTTTCCGGGAACAGTTCGAAATAGAAGCCAAGGAAATGCGACGCTACGAGATCGAATGGCACCGCAAGATTTCTTTGTCAATGGCTTGCCTGGTATTATTCATCATTGGTGCACCTTTGGGTTCTATCATTCGGAAAGGCGGCTTGGGAAGCTCCATGATCTTTGCCATCATCTTTTTCATGCTGTTCTATTTCATTGGCAATACCGGTGAAAAATTTGCGAAGGAAGGAAGCTGGAATGTCTTAGCCGGTATGTGGCTGGCCACCTTTGTACTCACACCGGTTGGAATATTCCTGACCTATAAAGCCGTGAATGATTCGCAGCTCTTCAACAAAGATTACTACATACGGCTACGGCAAAAGTTTAGCAGTTGGCAACGCCGCAGAAGTGCCTGAGAATTGGCTTAGCTTTGGTCAAATTCTCTTTATGAAACCCCTTAACACCCGCAGAGATTTTATTCTTAATTCCGGCAAGGCTGGTTTGGGAATCTATCTTGGTTCATCGCTTCTTAGTGCTTGCTCCACGCCTTCCAAAATAACCACAACAAAGTACACAACCGGCTTTACGCAACAACCTTTGCCGTATGCCTATAATGCATTAAGTGAAGCCATTGATGCGCAAACAATGGAGATTCATTATACAAAGCATGCAGCCTCTTATACTACCAATCTGAACGATGCCGCGAAAGCAGAAGGTGTGGACACAACCAAGCCTTTAGAAGAAGTATTAAGAAGGGTTTCTAAATACTCGGCCAAAATGCGCAATAACGGTGGCGGGCATTACAATCATGAATTGTTCTGGAAGATCATGTCGCCAACCGGCGCAGATGCTCCGTCAGGAATATTAGCCGCTGCCATCACGCAAAGCTTCGGTTCCTTTGAAGCGTTTAAAACACAGTTTTCAGATGCAGGCAAAAACCGTTTTGGAAGCGGTTGGGCATGGCTGGTAGCAGATGGCGATAGGAAGCTTCGCATTGGCTCAACACCCAACCAGGACAACCCGTTGATGGACGTTTCTGAAATAAAGGGCTTCCCCTTAATGGGACTGGATGTATGGGAGCATGCCTATTACTTGCGCTATCAAAACAAGCGTCCTGATTACATTGCTAATTGGTGGAAAGTGGTGAACTGGCCTTTCATTCAGGAACGCTACTCAGCTGTTATTTAAATTATGGAGGTTATTTCAGACCAGCAGGCAGAAAAGAACAGCAATCTTAAATTGCAATTGTGGATCGCCATTGCCTCCACGCTCCTGCTGATCGCCAAATTCATCGCTTATTTTCTTACGAATTCGGTAGCCGTATTAACCGATGCTTTGGAAAGTATTGTAAATGTCGCAGCTGCTTTTATCGGGCTTTACAGTTTGTATGTATCCGCCAAGCCGCGTGATGCCAATCATCCGTATGGTCATGGAAAGGCGGAATTTATTTCGGCTGCTGTAGAAGGCACGCTGGTTCTTTCCGCCGGTGCCATTATTATTTACAAAGCCGTAAAAAGCTTTTTAGACCCGCAGGCGATCAGTCAACTAGATATGGGTATCTATATTATTTCCGCTACTGCCATTATTAACTGGGTGCTTGGCGAAGTAACGCAGCGGCAGGGTATTAAGAACAATTCGTTGGCACTGCTTGCCAGCGGCAAACATTTAAAGACTGACAGTTATTCTACACTCGGCATTATCGGAGGCTTGCTGCTAATCTCCCTTACAAATTTTCTTTGGATAGACGCCCTGGTAGCCATCATATTCGGGTTGTTGATCATTTACACCGGCTATAAGATCATCCGGCAATCGCTGGCAGGAATAATGGATGAAGCCGATACGGTATTACTTGGGAAAATGGTGGCCGTACTGAACCAGAACCGCCGTGACTTCTGGGTGGATCTTCACAACCTGCGGGTCATAAAATATGGCAATACCTTGCATGTGGATTGTCACCTTACTGTTCCGTGGTATCTGAATGTAAACCAGGCGCATAATGAGATTGACAACCTGGGATCACTGATCCGGCAAGACTTTGGCGAGTCGTTGGAACTGTTTGTTCATTCGGACGGTTGTCGCTATTTTCAATGCCCGATCTGCGATAAGAAAGAGTGTCCTGTACGACAACACGATTTTCAAAAAGAAGTAGTCTGGACCGTAGATAATATCTTACAAAATAAACGGCACGGATTAGCGGATGCCGGCCAAAACTAGAATACGATGAAAACAACAACTACCTGGAAAAGCGGGTCCGCTTTTCAAAGCGAGCAACCAAATGGCGCCAAAATAGATATCAATGCCACTTCTGGCTTCAGCCCAAAGGCCTTGTTATTAAGTGGATTGGCAGGATGTTCGGGAGTTGATATAATTGACATGCTGGAAAAGATGCGTGTTCCCTTTGCCGACCTGGTAATGGAAGCGGAAGCCGAACAAACAGAAGATTTTCCCAAGGTTTTCAAAACGATACATTTAACCTATAAGATCAAAACGGAGGAAGGTAACCGTGATAAAGTGATCAAGGCCATTGACCTTTCGCTTGAAAAATATTGCGGTGTGGCTGCCATGCTCAAAAAGAACTCCGATATTCAGTATACGCTCATCATCGACTCATCTTATCTTTGATATGCTTTCCAGAAAAGCACAATATGCCTTCAGAGCACTCACGCTTTTGGTTGATAAATACGACCAGGGACCCGTATTGATTTCCGACATTGCCACTAAGAAAAAAATCCCGATCAAGTTCCTGGAGAACATTTTATTAGGACTGCGTAAGGCCGATATTTTAGAAAGCAAAAAAGGGAAAGGTGGCGGCTATTATATTAAAGATCATCCATCTAAAACAACTGTTGCTGCCATCATCCGCATTGTTGATGGACCGATTGCATTGTTGCCCTGCGTGAGCCTGAATTTCTATGAGAAGTGCAAGAATTGTGACCAACGCAATTGCGGACTACATGAAATAATGGAAAGCGTACGCGATGCCACTTTAGGGGTGCTGGAAAACCGAACCCTGGAGGATTTGCGTACCGGCAAGGAGACATTGGCGAAGAAAGGTTGATCAATTGATTAGTTGACTGCTTTGTTTATTATTGATTCAAAACTTAGCACCAGGTTGCAACCAAGAGTCCAATTCATTTGCTTTTGTCAATTAAAAAACTAGAGTTGAAACGCCTAACATAACAACAAATAACAGTCTATTATTTTTGTAGGCTATTATCATTCATTACTTTTATACCAAATAACAAATACCATGAGCTTACGATTAGGAGATATAGCGCCAAATTTCAAAGCGTCCACTACGCAAGGCGAAATTGATTTTTATGAGTACTTAGGCGATAGCTGGGGGGTGCTATTTTCGCACCCCGCGGATTATACACCGGTATGCACAACCGAATTAGGCAGGACCGCATTGCTGAAAGAAGAATTTGCGAAGCGTAACGTAAAGGCAATCGCTGTAAGTGTGGACTCTTTAGACAAGCACCAGGGCTGGATTACAGACATTAACGAAACCCAAAACTGCAGGGTTGATTTTCCCATCATTGCGGATGAAAACAGGGAAGTAGCAAATCTATATGATATGATCCACCCGAATGCTTCCGAAACATTTACCGTGCGATCCCTGTTCATTATTGGTCCTGATAAAAAAGTAAAACTAACCATTACCTATCCGGCTTCTACCGGGCGAAATTTTGTAGAAGTGCTGCGGGTAATTGATTCTTTACAACTGACGGCGAAACATAGTGTCGCCACACCTGCCAACTGGCAGCATGGCGAAAAAGTGATTGTAGTGCCCGCAGTTTCTACAGAGGATGCGTTAAAGAAATTTCCTAAAGGCGTAGAGATCGTAAAACCCTACCTGCGCTATACGCCGGTGCCGGATGATGTAAATTAATAGCTCTAAAATAAGCCCTTGCTCTTGCAGGGGCTTATTTTTTTTGCTTATTCAATTGCTGCAGCGTTGCTTTCATATCTTTTGACAAGGGCGCCGTTAATTCTACCGTTTCACCGCTCAAATCTTTGAATTGAAGCTGCGAAGCATGCAAGGCCAACCGGCTTAAAATGGGTCGCTCTTCTTCCTCTTTCGCCAGGTTGAATTTGGATTTGATACCCGATATAAAAACCGGTTTTCCATCACCGTAAAGCGGATCGCAAACGATAGGGTTGCCTAAGTGCCGCATGTGAACGCGGATCTGGTGGGTGCGACCCGTTAAAATGCGAAACTGCATCCACGAATAAAGACGGTAGCTGCTTAGCACTTCATACTCGGTGATGCTTTCCTTTCCTTTTTTATAAACGGTCATGAAGCCCTTCTTGGAAGGATGCTCCGAGATAGGCTCATTGATAACGCCTGATTTTTCAAAAGGAGAACCTAACACCAGTCCGTTGTAAATCTTACTGGTTTCACGGTGCTCAAACTGTTGTGAGAGATGCTTATGCGCTGCTTCGGTGCGGGCAAAAACCACGATGCCGCTTGTATCCCGGTCAAGGCGGTGAACGGTGAATATGCTACCATATTTCTCTTGCAATAAGTTGCGCAAACCAGCTACGCCTTCGCGGTCAGGAATGGTCAAAATACCGGACGGTTTATTCACCGCCACAAACTCGTCGTTCTCGAATATAATATGATCGTCGATCTTAATAGCCATGGGGAAATGAGTGATGAATGGGTTTTAAAATTAGCGGTTGGTTACCTATCAACTATTCAACCAGTCAACTTATCAACTACCTGCTACTTCTTTCCCTTCTTAAAAAACTTCAAATCCCGCACTTCTTTTTCTGCCAGGAAACGCCACTTGCCACGCGGCACATTCTTCTTGGTAAGCCCGGCAAAGGTCACCCGGTCAAGCGCCTTAACATCATAACCATAATGCTCAAAAATGCGACGCACAATGCGGTTGCGGCCGGTATGCAACTCCACGCCTATCTGGGTACGATCGGCATTGTCAGCATACGCCAGCACATCCACATTTGCCACCCCATCTTCCAGCGGAACGCCTTTCAGGATAGCATCGAAATGGGCCTTTGTAAGTGGCTTATCCAAGGTAACGGCATAGACTTTTTTGATCTCGTTGCTGGGGTGCGTCAGGCGTTGCGCCATCTCGCCATCGTTTGTAAGCAACAGCACACCAGAGGTGTTTCGGTCCAGCCGCCCCACCGGGTATACCCGTTCTTTGGTGGCATGCGTAATAAGATCCAGCACTGTCTTGCGCTTTTGCGGATCATCGGTGGTGGTCAGGTAATCTTTCGGCTTGTTCAGCAGTATATAAACAAGGTCTTTAGTGATATGGATCTTTTTTCCGCTAACGGTGATTACGTCTTTGATGGACACCTTGTGACCCGGTTCTTTTATTACGTTGCCATTCACCGATACCTTTCCTGTTTTTACAACTTCCGCTGCTTCCCGGCGGCCGCAAACCCCACTATGCGCCAGGTATTTATTCAGCGGCATTTCTTCCGTAGGCAACTTGCGCTCTATGGCCTTAATAACGGTTTTCCCTTTCGGTGCATCCACTTCTCTTGAGTCTGTTTTAGCCTCCGCTTTTTCACGGCGCTGGTTCTCAAAATATTCCTTGCGCTCTTTCGTTACCTTCTTTTTTTCCTGCCGGAAGTGTTCCTTGAGTGCAGCCCCTTTCTTAGGTCCTTCTTTATGAAATTTATCGAAACCCGATGCTTTCTTCATAGTGCAAAAATAGAAAAGACCGTGCAGGGCACGGTCTTTTGTTTTCATAGGAAATTAATATCGTTGGAATATTATTTTACAGCTCTTTTTCCACCACGCTCTTTACGAAGCGAAGCCATTTTCTCTTGCTGTTCTTTGGTCAATACAGTTTTAAGCTGCTCTTGCTGTGCTTTCAGTATCTCCTGCATCTTTGCCTGCTTTTGCTCTTTTGATAAGGTTTGATCAGCTTTTAGCGTTTCCAATTGTGATTTAAACCCAGACTGGATGCTTTGCACTTTTTGCTGTTGCTCTGCGCTCAGGTTCAGCTCTTTTGCCATTTCGGCACCGCGACCAGCACCGGCTTTACGGCTCATGTCGGATTTTCCACGATCTCCGCCTCTTCTTCCGATAGTATCTCTTTTTTCTCCACCCTTGTTCCACTGTCCGGTCTTAGAGCGATTTCTTTTCTCAGCTTTTATCGTAGCCAATTCGCTTTTCTGCTCTGCCGTCAGGATAGCATCCATTTGCGATTGCTGCTTTTGATGCAACTCTTTCATTTGCGCCTTCCGCTGTTCCGCTGTTAACGCAGTATTGTTCTTAATGGCTTCCATCTGCAGTTTTTGCTGCTCGTGGAAAGCTTTCATTTTAGCTTTTTGGTCAGCCGTAAGGTTTAATCCTTTCAATTCTTTACCGCCTTTATGCTCTCTGTGCTTTTTGGCAGTTCCTTCTTCTTTTGTTTGGGCTTGTGCTGCACCTACTAACAGTAAAAGTGCGAATGCGCTGGTCAATATTCTTTTCATAAATTTCTTTTTGTTTTAAAAAGTACTCTACAGAGACCCTGCGAAAAGAATGAAGTTTAAGTGCCGCGGGTTAAATAAGGTTAATGCTTGTCAGGAAGAGATTGTGCAATGACAAAGCCACCTATCCGGTGGCTTTGTTTATCAAGGAAATTAAATTTAAAACTTAGGGCAATTCAGTTTCCGGTCCATACGGTTAGCAGGCTGCTTTATATAAATAAGCGAGAACTCCGCCCCGCCACGCATATTGGAAGCCGGCTTTAACTGCGACATATTAATATCATAAGTAGCGCCTAAATGGAAAGAACCAAACTCTAAACCGATGTAGGGAATCAACGCATCTTTAAAACGGTACCAGGTACCCAGATACAAACTGGTTGGTTGTTCTGTTTGCGCATTCAGGTTTAGCTCGTAAGCGCCCCCAAGCATCGTGTTTTTGGCACCCGCCTGCCGGCTGTGGTTCGCACTGAAGTGAAAAGCATTGAATTCGCCAATAGGCAAGCGGCCGCCTGCCTGTAGCGTGATGCGGGCATCCAGGAAATATTGCCCCTCATTAAAGGTTTCTTTATGACGATTGATATGATACATGGAAGCTCCGAGGTAAATATTGTTATCCCCGTTGGTCGTTCCGTTATAGAGGATGCCGGCGTTCACATCAAAATAAGAAACATTCAGCTTGTTCTTGTTATCAAAGGTTTCAGTAGTGATCCCGGTGAAGCCATCGGAACGCAGCATATCTTCAAAGTGAAGTCCGGCTACATTGAGGCGCTTGTTAACGAATGTGCCCTGGAAACCTACGCCCAGCTGGTGAGCGCCGTCTTCATCCAAGCCTTTGTGATAAGCGGTAGAGATCGCTACAAAGTTGTTTTGAAGTACCCCATTGCCGGCCTTATCAGAGAACATCATTATACCCGCACCAAAAACGTCAGTCTCCGAGATCCTGTCTTTTAGTATGCCGCCATCAACCGAAGCGGTGTAAGTAGTGAAAGCATTATTGATGGTTGGCCATTGGTTACGGTAATTGCCCACTACCCTCATGTTTCCATTGAACTTCCCGGTGAGGGCGGGGTTGAGTGTCAGCGGGGAAGCAAAGAATTGGGAAAAATTAGGATCCTGCGCGGAAGCTCCGAAAAAGCCCAGGCAAAGAACCAAGGTGCAGTAAAACAGTTTCATTCTCACGAAAGTTAGATAGGAAAATTACGATAAATGGTAATATGCACCAAGTATTATCGGCTTAGGACTGGATTTTAGCGCCGAATGCCAGGTCGCCCGCATCGCCAAGCCCCGGAACGATATAGCCTTTCGCTGTGATCTCGTCGTCAATATCGCCGCACCAGATGGTGGCGGTGGGAATATTGCGGCGCACATATTCAATGCCAACCGTGCAGGCAATAGCCGCTACAATATGGATGGCTTTGGGCTCGCCTTCTTCCCGCAAATACTGGATGGTCTTTACCAGCGAAGCACCGGTAGCCAGCATCGGGTCGGAAATAATCACGATCCGTCCTTCGATTTCCGGTGATGAAAGATATTCCAAACTGATCTCGAAAGAACCGTCTTTATCATGCTTACGATACGCCGAAACAAAAGCGCAATCGGCCTGATCGAAATAATTTAAAAGCCCGTCATGCAGCGGCAAACCCGCCCGCAAAATAGTGGTCAGTACAGGCTGTTCCTCCAGCACTTTCGCAGTTGCCATACCCATAGGTGTTTGCACTTCAATCGTTTTAGAAGCCAGCACCTTGCTGATCTCGTAAGCCGCTACTTCGCCAATGCGCTGCAGGTTGCGGCGAAAGCGCATGCGGTCTTTTTGAATGTCAACGCTGCGGATCTCGGCGATCCAGTTAGAGACCAACGTATGCTCCGTGCTTAAATTGATAACCATGGCGTCAAAGCTAAGTACGAAATACGATTTACGGGGTGCGATATTTTGTACTTCATTGGCCTCCGTACTTCTACCTTCGCCTCTTTAAACTTGGATATGACATACCAGGCTTTGCGTTTTGCTTGCACGGAAATTCTTCCGTCTGCTTCAGGCTTCGATAAGCAGCGCTTTAACAATACAAATTCCATAGCTTTAGTAGCAACTTGTAAAACCTAAACCATGAAATATGTATTAATAGCAGTCGCTTCTCTGATGCTTACATCGGTGAGCTGTAAAAAGGACAAGGATAACGATAAGCTACCGCCGATTACCCAAAACGGAGCAAATACGTTTGGATGCCTTGTAAACGGTAAGGTATGGCTACCGAAAGGTTATAGCACTAATGGCGCTCCTAATCCCAAAAGATTTTTGATCTCGGGATAAACGGGTTACCATATATTCAAATCGACGCGAGACAATATGATGGAAATACACAAATTGGAAGTTTTGTTATGAATGTTGATAGTTTGACAGGAGCCAGAAGTTATACCGTCTATACTAACAAAAAACAATTAGGATTCGGATCAAATCTCCTACCCTCATGTGGAATATTACCTAATGATGATATGCAGTTTAAAACAGGAAATGTTACAATAACAAAATATGACTTAACAAGCGGTATTATCAGTGGCACATTCGACTGTAAAATAAAACCTGCTAATTGCGACACTATATTTATTACTCAAGGACGTTTCGACTTTAAACTTTAATCACTCTTAAACCTAAACCATTGTGAAAAAAGTCTTTCTCCTCTGGGCAACTTTGCTTGCCTTCCTATCCTCCCTTGCCCAAAGCGACCCATTACGGGAGAAACTGGACTCGGTGTTTCAGAACGTCAATAAATCACTCATACCGACTGGCTACCTCAAAGAATACGGTGCCGAGTTTATGCCCCTGCACTGCTTCAATGGGGTGCTTACCGATAGTAATGTAATTGCCAATCTCAATGCCTTTCGCTTTGCTTATACGGATTTGGTCACGGCGAGGATTCAGCCTGCCTGTAGGTAGCACTTCTTAATATAATTAGCATAGCTTTAGTGGCAACTACTAAAACCTAAACCAAAAACGATGAAATATTTATTATCGGCTATTGCATTTTTGATGCTCACAGCAATGAGTTGTAAGAAAGACAAGGCCAGCAATAAGGAAGATCTGTTACCGCCGATTACACAAACTGGTGCAAAAACATTTGGGTGTTTGGTAAATGGGAAAGTATACATACCAAAAGGAAGCAATGGTTCCGGAACACCAAATTATAGAGCCATTTATGAACTCTTCAATGGTCGGTATTACTTTAAAGTATTGACCGAGAGATACACAAATAATTCGTTTGACGGAGAAATTTATTTCAGTATCGATAGTTGTAATCAGATTGGAACCTATCCAATTAGAGCTAACAAAAATAGAATTGTTTATGGGGGCGGCTTCTTTGGAAACTGCGGCATCTCTGGTTTTGATACTACCACTTATCAGAGCGGTTCTTTCACTGTAACCAAACTTGATATTTCAAACGGTATTTTTTCAGGTACCTTTTTTTGCAACATAAAACCCGCTAACTGCGATACGATTCGCATCACCGAAGGCAGGTTCGACTATAAATTTTAATCACCTTTCAACCTAAACCAACATGAAAAAGCTATTGCTTCTCCTGGCAGTAATCACTACTGCGTTTTCTTCCTTTGCCCAAAGCGACCCGTTACGGGAAAAGCTGGATTCTGTTTTTCAGCATGTAAACAAATCGCTTATTCCAACGGGCTACCTGAAAGAATATGGTGCTGAATTTACGCCGTTGCATTGGTTTAATGGCGTACTCACTGACAGCAACAACGTAACCGGTATGGATGCCTTTCGTCTTGCCTATACCGACTTAAGCACCGCAAAGATTCAGGCTGCATTACCATCAATGCCTGCCCTTACCACTGTTAATGCCCGCATAGACAGCCTGCGTGGCGGGGCAGCAGCTCCGGTAGTTATTTTGTATGGTGCTTATGCCTCGCTGCGGGATGATGCCTTAAGCCAAAACCTTATGACCATCGCTAACCAACAAGTATATGATGTGGCAGGACGTAGCAGCAGCCCTTACCTAACAAATATCCTATTTGCCGCAGCCGCGGGCCGCACCCGTTTTCGAGATACGGTGCGCCTCACCTTTACTCCAACACTTTATTACACTAATACGGCGCTGATGGTAACGGCGCTATGGGTGGATTTTAAGGATGGGGCAGGCTTCCGCACTATACCCGCAGGCGGAACGGTGACCAAAGTGTATGCGGACAGCAGCGGCCTCAAGCCTGTTGCCTATAAAGCACAATTAAGCAATGGGGCTTTTCTATATTGCCACGGCAGCGTTGGGGTGAAGGTGACGCCCGCCACAGCTGGCAATGCTTCGGGCCGGTATATAGGTTCGGACCCGAAGGCCGCGGAAAAATTTGTATCCGTCTTTAGCGGTGAGGACTGGGGCGATGATAAGCTGCAGATCCGCTATAGCCTAAGCAACCCCACCCGCAATAGCGGCGCCCCGCACCTGCGCAAGCCGCTGATTTATGTGGAGGGTTATGACGTAGAAGGCGATTATGATATAATGGATTTGATTAGAGATGATGCAATAAACAAAAAGGGAGAGTGGGTACAATTGGCTACTGAATACGATTTCATGCACGACCTTGACGATGTAGCGGGCTACGACCTCGTGTTTGTCAACTATAATACCCTCCGCAGCTTTACGCAAAACACCCTCATGCTACAGCGGGTAATTGAATGGGTGAATAGCGATAAGGTGGCAGGCGGCTTTGGGGCTAATAAAAATGTAGTGCTCGGCGTTTCCGCCGGTGGGGTGCTTTCCCGCTACACCCTGGCCCGCATAACAAAGCAGCAGGGCGCTGCCGCTACCGATGCCCGCCTGCTTATTACTATGGACAGCCCACACCAGGGCTCCAATGTGCCGCTGGGTTTTCAGCATTTTCTCTATGACATAGGAGAGTGCCAGGTGCTGGGGCAAAAGATAAAAGACCAGTTTGAAGACTTAAAAAAGTTTTATATCCTGAATGAAGCGCCTGCAACCAGAGAGCTACTTAAAGCAAGAGTGACCGATGGCGATGGGACGGTTTCAATAAACTCTTTCTTGAACGGAGACAACAGCCCTTATCAGCAAATGGTGCGCTTTTCACCATCCGATAATCAACCTTCTTATCGTTTCATTGCCACCGCCCAGGGCAGCCAGTGCGCTGTTCCCGTTTTGCCTTCCGATGGCGTGATGCTGGCAAATTATGATGGGCTGTTTACACATTTCAGGCTGAATGCTATTCCTTGGGTAGTAAGCTCGAAGTGGCATCTCCGAACACAGATTAATGCTATACCGGCGAGTGGCATGGTGCAGCAAATCGAATATTTTCACTATACCAGACGGGTGGCGTTGTGGGGCATCGGGCTGGGATGGAAAACCATGCGGGAAAAAAGTCACAACAACCCTGTAGCCTTCACCGGCTGGGATGCCGCACCGGGCAGCACACAAAGCGTAACCGGCCGTACCAATGGCGCTTTGACCACCGGCTTGCAGAACCAGCTTCCCCTTTTTGTAGCGCTGTTTGTCCCTCGCGAAATTCTTATTCTAAATGGGGGGCTGAATATGAATATTACCCAAGACCTCTTTTCATTTGTTAGCACCACCAGCGCCTTGGACGCTCCTGCAGGAACACCTCTAAATCAACCTTATGTTTTCCCTCAAACAGGGAATGCAGCCACACGTACAGAAAAATATATAGCGCAGGAGCCTTTTACAGAAGGCGGCGTTACTCTTTTCAATAAAAACCATACGGATTTTACTGCCCGCAATGCTAAATGGATATATGAGGAAATGGAGGGCGGTAACAGCACACAAGTTGCCTGCAGTTCTGTGTGTAATATATTTATGATTGTGGAAGATGGCCAGGTTTGCGCTGGTTCTAAAAGTTATAAGCTTAATTATCCTGCCGCCGGAACGGTTAACTGGTCGGTATCACCCGCTGGTTTGGCTGGTTTGGAAATAAGCGGTCTAAACAATAGTACAGCCACCCTTTACTTTCAGCAAACCGGAACCGTTACACTTACTGCTACCTTCCGGGATGGATGCAACAACCTGATAACCCAGACGAAAACCATCACTTTCACGGACGAACGAACCACTCACACTAACGATGCCGTCACTTTAAGTGATGCTAACCCTTGGTGCCCCGGCGAGGTGCGCACCCTATCCGTCAATGGCACTTATCCGCCTTTTACGCGGTTCGACTGGAGCCTGAGCGGCGCTTTTGCCATTACAAGCGCACTGCCACACGGACCTTCCATTCAGGTGCAGTATAATGGTGGTGCTACGGCTAACGAAGCCTTTAGCGTTGCCATCACCTCACCCTGTGCTTTTGTAACCGTGGAGCCGCGCTATTTCGCCTCCTTCGGCGACCTGGTGGAAGGCACCATCACCTGGCCCGGCACCCGACCGGTGCCCCTGCAAGCCGATAACGATGTGCCCGAGAACAACGCCACCGTTTCCATTACCGTAGCTGGTGCTGCCGCCGGTGTGCAGTACGAATTGATAAGCGGTTTGCCGGAAGTGTGGGGTGTCTTTGCATCGCACCCCAACCAAATGTTTGTGTATAACCGGGCGGGGGGTAAATTTTCATTTGAAGCCAGCTTTGCCAACAACAGCCCCTGCGGTCCTATACCGCCGCTGCCTTTCAACATCAACCTATCCAATGCGCGGCAGGATTATACTAAGGTGTTCCGGGTCTATCCCAACCCGCTGGGCCCCACAACCTCTATTGCCACCGTTGATATAAACCTGGCAGCCACCGCTTCGCCGCTGATACAGGATTGCATCAGCGCTGCACAGGGCCGCATTCGCGTTGAGGTGCTGGATTTTGGCGGCAACCCTACCGGCATCGTGGTCACCGGTGCGCCGGGTGCCGCGCAGGTCTATGTAGATATGAGCAGCCAGCCACAAGGGCAAACCTACCTGTTCGTTATCCGGGTGCTGGATTGCCCCAGCGGCATTTACCAGGAGGTGCACCAGGTGATTTATTAGGCTTCTGCCTTTAAAACGGATAAAAACCCGCTGCCTTTGCAGCGGGTTTTTCGTTTCCGGCGCGGAACAATCCTTCCCAACCCTTCGCTTCCCCGCTTCCGCCGCGGAGGCAGCCGGCGGCCGTTACATTCCCCACTTCCGGTGCGGAAACAGCCTTCCTAATGGTTCGAAAGCTCACTTCCGGCGCGGAAGCGGCTTGCAGGACGTTAAGCAGCCTCCCTCCGCTATGGAACCGGAAAGTCCCCCGCCTCTGCAAAAGCAGAAAAAAGAAATGGCAGTCAATGCTCCGTTTTTACGTAAGCTTTTTTATCTTAGGGACTAAAATATTCTGCTTATGTTTTCCCCCATTGGCCTCTACCGGCTCCGCAACCCGGAAGCCATCCAGTTTTTTATCGATCTAAAGAGCCTTATCCTCACCGGCTTTGGCAGCACGGCAGTGCCCGAAGGCGTGCAAACCGCCCTCGACCGCCTGCAAGCGGTGACGGTGCAATTGGATGCTCTTTTTAAAACCGACCCTTCGTCGTTGCTGTCGGACACTCTGCGGGAACTGGATGAAGTACGCGACGACCTCCTCATCGGCCTGCGCAAATGGTGCGACGCCTGTAGCTACCACCCCAACCCCGCCTTCCGCGATGCTGCCAACACCTTATTGCACAACCTGAAAGTATATGGTCCCTCACCCGAAAAGCAGCCGGTAGCTACCGAAACCAAGATCATCAGCAGCCTGCTGGAAGACTGGACTACGAAGCCCGAGCTCGCAGCCGCCGCTCAAAAGATAGGCACGGCTGAATGGACGACGGCGCTGGCTGCCGCCAACACCTCCTACCAAACGAAATCGCTGGAACGTACCGGCAAGGAAGCAGCAGCCGCCTTCGATTACAATATGCGGCAAAAGCGCACAGAAGCCGATGGCGCTTACAAAGAGCTGTTGTCGCAATTGTCCGCTCATTACATTGTGGCCAAGGGCGCTGCGCCGTGGGGCGATATAGCCGCCGCTATGGGCCGCCACACCGAAAAGCAGGACGAGGTGCTGGCCATGCGCAAGGGCCGCCGGGCTGCTGCCGCGAAAAAAGAAGCAAAGGCCTAAACGCTGATGATAATCGTCTTTTTATAGACCGCTTTCCGGAAAGGAGGGCGGTCTTTTTTGCATGTGCTTATGCCCATAAGCCGGGGAAGGATTTAGGAAATACATTTACGAAGTACGATTTCGCCCACCTCTATTTGAGGCTTATTGGCTGATTTGAACCATTGTACTTCTACCTTCGCCCTCTAATTTTTGATAATGACCTACCGGGCAATTGGATTAATGAGTGGCAGTTCCTTGGATGGATTGGATATTGTCTTTGCGGAGTTGATAGAAACTGCCGGTAGCTGGAGCTACGAAATTATTGCGGCTGACTGCCATCCATATAACAAGGATTGGACGGAGCGCTTAAAGAATGCGGTGCACCTCAATGCGCTGGATTATCAATTGTTGCATACCGCTTACGGGCATTATCTCGGCGAAGAGGTGAACCGGTTTATTGACGAGAAAAGCCTGCATTTTAAAGTAGGCATGATCGCCTCCCATGGGCATACCACTTTTCACCTGCCGGCACAAAGGATGACCGCACAATTAGGTGACGGCGCTGCGATTGCCGCCACCACAAAGCTCCCCGTGATAAGCGATCTGCGGGCACTGGACGTAGCCTTTGGCGGACAGGGCGCACCGATCGTACCGGTTGCGGAAAAGCTTTTGTTCAAAGGCTATTCCATGTTTCTGAATATCGGCGGCATCGCAAATATTTCTTTTAATAATGGAGAAGAATACATCGCCTTTGACGTGTGCCCGGCAAACCGGGTATTGAACCTGATCGCTAATAGCATTGGAAAAGAGTATGATGCCGGCGGCGAATTGGCGGCGTCCGGGAAAGTGCATGCCGGTTTATTAGAACAATTAAACGCCTTGGCCTATTACAGCCAACCCTATCCAAAATCCCTGGCCAATGATTTCGGAACCGATGAAGTCTATCCACTGATACAATCATACAACTTATCACCAGCGGATGCCGCAGCAACAATGGTCGCACATATTGGGGTACAGGTGGCATCATCCAACTCTAAACTCCAAACTCCAAACTCCAAACTACTTGTCACCGGTGGTGGCGCTTTTAATACATTCCTGATTGGTGAACTTACAAAAAGCCTTAAGGAATTTGATATTGAAGTAGTAGTGCCGGATGAGCAGACCGTGCAATACAAAGAAGCCCTGGCAATGGCGCTGATCGGTGTGCTGCGCTGGCGGCAGGAGTACAATGTGCTTTCCTCCGTTACCGGGGCAGGGCGGGACAGCATCGGCGGCGCGGTATGGATCGGGCAGGAAGCATAGGAAATTTGATGATTTGGTGATTTGATAATTAGCTGATGAAAGAGAATGAGTCGCCATCGAAAAGCCCTTTGTCGCTTAATTTAAGATGCGGGATCACTAACAGCGCCATAAAGGACAAGGTCATAAAGGGAGCGGAAAGCGGTGAGCCCAATGCTTTGGCGGCAGCATCTAAGGCTGCGTAATCTTCTGCAACTTTATAGCCATCACCGGTGCTCATTAAACCGGCTACAGGCAGCGGCAACACTTTTACATCCCCGCCATCTACACAACTGATGCCGCCCTCTGTTTCTATCAACGCATTGACAGCGCGGCAAAGGCTTTCATCATCTGCACCTACGGCTACGATATTGTGGGAATCGTGCGCTACGGAAGAAGCAATGGCGCCTCGCTTCAATCCTATATTTTTTATAAATGCTTTAGCAATGGGCGCATTAGTATAACGATTGACTACAACCATTTTAAGAAGGTCATTATCGATATTACTAAAGACCTCGTTGTTAGTAATAACTGGTGCCAGCCAAAGCTTGTTAGTGATAAGCTGCCCATCCAAGGCTTCTATCACCGCGATCTCTTTCTCTCCATTCAATGCCACTTGGAAATCCGCTTGTTCTTTCCTCTTTACGTTGAATTGATTAACCGTAGTGGCTGCTTGCCGCTCAATCTTCGTAACGCCATTTTCCGCTACCAATTCTCCATTGATATAGGTTTGAAGAACATTGAATTCTTTCAGATCCTTCACCAGGATAAAATCAGCAAAATCAGCCTTCTGTAGCAAGCCTACTTTCAACCCGTAATGCTGCACCGGGTTGATGCAAGCGGCCTGCAATACATTAAAGACATCTATGCCTTTAGCCACCGCCCTTGCGCAGAGCTCGTTGATGTGACCGGCTACCAGGCTATCGGGGTGCTTATCATCGGAGCAGAACATGATGCGGTCCGGGTAGTCGTTCAGCAGGTGGATCAGCGCCTCGAAGTTCTTGGCAGCGCTGCCTTCGCGGATAATGATCTTCATGCCGTGCCCTAGTTTATCCAATGCTTCTTCTGCCGTGAAGCACTCATGATCGGTGGAGATGCCGGCATCAATATATTGCTTTGCCTGCTCACCACGCAGCCCCGGCGCATGACCATCTACGGGCTTGCCCCATTTCTTTGCCGCTGCCAGCTTCTTTCCTACTTCGGCATCACCATTCAGCACCCCGGGGAAGTTCATCATCTCCGTGAGGTATAAGATCTCTTTGCGCTGCAGCAGGTCTTCAATGTCCTTTGCCGTTATCGTGGCACCAGCCGTTTCGAAGGTGGTAGCAGGCACACAGCTTGGCGCGCCGAAGTTGAATTTGAAAGGAACGGTGTTACCGTTATCGATCATATATTCCACGCCTTTCAATCCACATACATTGGCTATTTCGTGCGGATCGCTAACCGTCCCCACGGTGCCATGCACCACTGCCAGCCGGGCAAACTCCGAAGGGATCAGCATGGAGCTTTCGATATGCACGTGTGCATCTATAAAGCCAGGGAGAATATAATTGAGCGGTTGATCAATTGATACGTTGACCGGTTGGATGTCTTTGATCCGTTGGTCTTCAACAGTGACCTGGGCGGGGTAAATAGTGCGCTGCTGTATATCAACGAGGTTGGCCGTAATGGTAAAGGAAGGGTTCATGCGTCAAAACTATCCAATAAATTGCTGGCAGGCACACTCCTAAATTTCAGTAGTTTGGCAGCTTCAATCCCATGTATGCGAAAAGTCCTCTTTGCCCTGTTCGCCATTCTTTCCTGCTTTGGTGCCTATGCACAACAAACCACTTTTGAAGCCGCTTCCGGCACCTATACCCTGGAGCAGTATGGAAATAATATTCTCCGCGTAAGCTTTCATCCGAAGGGTTATACAAAAGGCGAGAATGTGAGCGATGCCGTCATCGCCAAGCCAGCTGCCAGGTATACGAGAACAGATATATCCACGATTGCCGGTGCGCTTGTCATTCCCTATAAGCAGGGCGAGATACTTATTGATTACCACGACAAAGGGGAGTACAAAGGCTTCACGTTTGCCCTGAAAGAAGACGAACGCATTTACGGCGGCGGCGAGAGAGCATTGCCGCTGAACCGTCGTGGCTACCGGTTAAATCTATACAACAGCCCGGCCTACGGCTATGGCGAAGGCGCGGAAAACCTCAACTACTCGGTGCCCTTTATCACTTCCTCCAAAGGTTATGCGCTGTTCTTTGATAACCCATCGAAAGGATACCTTGATATTGGAAAAGAGTACAAGGATTTCTTAGAATGGGGAACGGTGTCGGGGCAGTTGAATGTGTATGTGATCTTTGGCAACTATCAACAAATATTGCAATCCTACTATACGCTAACCGGCACACAGCCCCTGCCGCCACGCTGGGCAATGGGCAACCTGATGAGCCGCTTCGGCTATACGAGCGAAGCACAGGTAAAAGAGATTTATGGAAAGATGAAGAGTGAGCAGGTGCCGGTAGATGCGGTGATCTTCGACCTCTTCTGGTTTGGCGATAGCATCAAGGGTACACTGGGAAATCTTGATTGGGTAAACAAGAGCAAATGGCCCGCACCGAAAGGGATGATAAAGGACTTTAAAAAGGAAGGTGTCAATACCATTTTAGTGACCGAACCTTTCTTTGTAGAGACCTCTAAAAATTATGCGGCTTCAAAGCCTTACCTGTCGGTGGATAGCGCCAACAAACCTTATTACCTCACCGACTTTTATTTTGGCAAGGGCGGACTCATCGACATCTTTCGCAAGGATGCGCAAAGCTGGTTCTGGGGCTTCTATAAAAAACAAATGCTTAATGGTGTAGAAGCGTGGTGGGGCGACCTGGGTGAGCCGGAGAAGCATCCATCCGATATGTATCATAACCTGGAAGACCGCGGACATAAACGGCTTTTTGGCGCTAATGAAGTGCATAATATCTACGGGCACCAGTGGACCAAGATGCTCTATAATTTCTATGCGAAAGAATACCCAAGCAAGCGCCTGTTTAGTTTGAACCGTGCCGGTTTTGCGGGCAGCCAGCACTACTCCATCTTTCCGTGGACGGGTGATGTAAGCCGCAGCTGGAGCGGGTTCCGGGCACAGCTGCCGGTGCTGCTGGGCATGAGCATGAGCGGTGTGCCCTATGTGCATAGCGATGCGGGCGGCTTTGCCGGTGGCGAAGGCGATGCCGAGCTGTATGTGCGTTGGCTGCAGTTTGCTGCGTTCACGCCTGTTTTTCGTCCGCATGGAACGGCGCTGTATGAAGTGGAGCCTGCTGCGGCGAGCTACCCGAGTGAGGCAGCCCTGTTTGAAGAACCGTATAAAAGCGCTGCAAAAGAAGCGATCCGCTTGCGGTATTCCTTACTTCCTTACAATTACTCGTTAGCCTACCAGCAGGCACGAATGGGGAAGCCACTGATCGCGCCGCTGTACTATCATTACCCTGTTGATACAACCGTGGCAAATCTGCAGGAAGAATACCTATGGGGCGAAAATATATTGGTAGCACCCGTGCTGCAAAAAGGCGCTACAGACCGGCGCTATTACCTGCCCGAAGGTGCCTGGTATAATGTAGCGAAGGGGGAAATGCAAAGCGGTGGCAAGTGGTATACAGAGCGGGTGCAGTTAAGCACTTTGCCCCTATTCTTTAAGGAAGGCGCCTTCATTCCGCAGACCGCTACGAAGGAGCTGACCAACTCAAAGAATTATAAAGGCGACTCGCTGGTGGTCACCTATATCTCATCAGACAAGCCTTCTTCTTTTGAATTGTATAATGATGATGGGGAGACAAAAGGCAGCATTGCCGCGAAGAGTTATGAGATCGTGAAGTTCAGTTCCGGCGGCTGGAAGAGCGGTGGGCTAACCCTTACGGTAACAGCAACGGGTAACGGCTATAAAGGGGCTCCGGCGAAGCGGTTCCTGCGGTTTCAGCTACCGGCTATGGAGGGTAAGGTAAAGTCCATCAGCGTGAATGGGAAGAAGCTGGGCACAAGTGGTAGTGAGAAGTATTCTTACCAACCCGGACAAACGTTGGAAGTAGCGGTGAGTTTTACGGGCAAGCCGATGATCATTAGGATTAATAAGTAAGAATTTGTTCATCCGATCCTATCGATGTGCTATGGAGCCACATTGGACATGAGAAAGTCATAAAACTTCACTTATTATGAAGGCTCTGGTTATAGTAGCATTGTTATCCTTTCAGATGGAAAGTTTCGGTCAGGCTTCCAATCCTTCTACTATGGATAGCACTAGTATAATTAATCTATTAAAGGCTAGTAGCAGAAAGTGGATTGGAGATAGTACCGCTTCTAATGGCTTTAGGGATTTTCTTAGCCTAAACAACATTTATCCATGCAAATGCTTGCTGGGTTTACGTTGGAAATCCATTAGCCGATATTTAGGTAAGCCAAATTATTACATAGATAAAGGCAAGTTTTTAGAGGAGGGTACAGTCATTTATAGGTACATGACTTATAGCGCATTCGGTGGAAAAGATGTTTCAGAATTAGGCTCTAGACGTTTAGATATTTACGTCAAGAACGGAATAATAACTGAAGTCTACATTTTTGAATTGGATGGTTAATTAAGAGAAAGTCCATTACGCAGCTCAGCCACCTTGTAACAGTGCAAGACAATCCCTGTAGTCTTTCAGAAAGGGCTTGGCTTCACCCCGCTCATAAAAGGGCGCCGAGCTATGCCGGTACTCCACGGGACGCTCACATAGTTGCCAGTGCGGCTGGCAAGGGTTGTTATGCATATAAATCAGCTTCTGAAGCAGGAAGCGTTCTGTCCGGCACTCCTTTACATCGAAGGTGCCCTGCCATAGCTGGTGCTGTTTGTTACGGGCCTTTTCCGCTGCTACCACTCCTTCGCGCAGCATACCTAACGTAGCCGCATCTCCCGCCTTTTCCAATCGCTCCACCAGTTCGTAGCCAATGAACCGCTTGCCATTTCCTATTAGCGTGTTTAGCGGGGCACTGCCACCCGTATAATGCAATAGAAAGTGCACATGGTTGGGCATGATCACATAACCCAATACGTTGTGTCGTTTTTCTTGTAGTACGGTGAAGAAGTGGCAGACCGTGTCATAGCTGTTTGTTTGCTGCAGCACAGGCAGCCAGCGGTAGCAGGTAAAGGTGATAAAGTAGATGCCGGGAGCGTTTACAGGCGTATGAACACTCATAAAGGGAAGGTAAGAAAACTTCTTCTGTATAGGGTTACACGATACCATCCGATGAGTCCCACGCTGGAGGGCTCAGGTTGAACTGGCGTGCTGTGGAGACTCATCGGGGAAGGAGAGATGCTTAGGTGCTACGCCGAGTTCCGCGTTAGGGATTGATTAGGCCAGATGCCGCTGCGGTAACTCGGCTGGGAACGTAAACCGCCGAAATCTGCAACTTTGCAGCGCTCCTGATTATCCCTCCTTTAATGGACACCCTGTCAGATTGCAACTACATCCTGTCAGCTTTTAATTGGCGTATGCCTTTTTCCAGCGACCGGAAGCCTATTTTCAACCCCCCGGTGCCCTCTTTCACTTTCCGGATGCCCATTTGCAACCTCCCGATGCCTTCTTTCAACTTGCGGATGGGGTTTTGCAGGTTGCGGATGTCCTTTTCCAACCACCTTTTACCCTATTAAAATTGCGGCTGCCCATTTTTTGTATTGGAATAGTATTTCCACATTTCTTTTCCAGGAAAAGGCGCTAAGGAGCAAAGCCGCCCTGTTATCCTTCGCACCCTATCCTCCTTCGCGCCTTTGCGTGAAATTTTCTCACCCGGAAACAGACTCCTCTTCCCTAACCTATTTGTTTTTTTTAAAAAACCAATTTATTTTAGAGTCACCAAAATCTAAAATCATGAACCGCCAACAAATCAACCTCCACGCCTCCTGCAAAGCCTCGCTCTCCGTTTTCGACACCTACCCCACCGCCTGGGCAGGCGTTACACCCATCGAAGAATCGCTTGGAGTTATCCGGCCGATTGTTGCCGAGATCACCCGCCGCGGCCTGAAACAGCAACAGGCCGACACGGGCGGCCACACTACCCTTAAAAACAATGCTATTGACCGCTGCGTAAGCGCTTCTTACAAGATGGCGTTGCGCCTTGGTGCTTATGCCGATAAAACCGGCGATCCCGTGCTGCAAAAAGCGGTGAACTACTCGGAGTATGCGCTGGGCGATGGACCCGAATCCGAGGTGCTGGACCGCTGCACCACCATCGCCCAACTGGCGGAGCAGTATGCGCCACAGGCAGCCGCCTACAAAGTGACCGCTGCTGAGGTCACTACCCTGAAAACCTATATCGCGGAAGCCCGCCCCCTCTCCGCCAGGCGCGACGAAGTGGGCGCCGAGCGGGTAAGCCACACCGCCTCCCTGCCCGAGCTGTTCAAGGAGCTGAAGAAGCATTTTAAAACCCTCGACAAAGAAGTGGAGGGACTGCTGGACGATGATGAATTTGAGCCCATCTACTTCGCTGCCCGCCGGGTAAAAGACCTGCGGGGACGGGGCGAGGAGAAGAAGGAAAGCTAATGGAGAAGCCGCCGGGAAGGGCGGCTTTTTTGTTACAGCTGTTCCCGTCGCATTAAACGCTTAGGATGAATTTAACTGGGCTTTTGTTCCCAGCCGGGTTACCGCTTGGGAAAAACCGAACTAAACTTCTCTATTGCAGGAACTCGGGGTTACTTATGCCGCCGGGTTCCCGCTTGTGTTTCTTGATTGTTAAGGTCTGATGCGGGTAACTCGGCTGGAATGTAATGCCGAACAATCATGATTTATCCTCTTTTGTTACTGAGTTACAACGCAGTACCCTTCCTTATCTATCTTACACCATCGTCACCTCCCTTCCCCGATGCGTCTCCACATCACGCTAGTTTAAAATGAGTCTTAACGTGGGATGCATCGGGGAAGGAAGTAGCGGAAAGAAACTAAAAATGGTAGTTTTGTGCATATTATCGCATTCACCAGTTCTTTGAAAAACAGAAGGAGCCTGCATTATACGCTTATGATTACTATCCCTTCGGGATGGGACTCGTAGGCAGGAAATATAGTGCTGGAAACAGCTATAGGTACGGGTTTAATGGTAAGGAAAATGATAATGAGGTCAAAGGGGAAGGGGGGCAGCAAGATTATGGTTTAAGAATCTATGATCCGAGGCTTGGCAAGTTTTTGAGTGTTGATCCCTTAACTAAAAAATTTCCTTTTTTGACACCTTATCAGTTTGCTAGTAACACACCAATTCAATCAATCGATTTAGATGGAGCAGAAGCACAAAATGTAATTACTGGTGAAATAGATAATCAATTGAATCCTAGGACTGTTGGAGAATTTAAAGGAAATAAAAAATCACTCTCACCTTGGTCGGATTTATTGCTTCAAGGAAATTCTTCCTCTGAAATAAAGTCTGCAAACGAGCGTTTTGTACTTCATGAATTTAAAGATCAAAAATTGTCACATGCTTCTGGCAACTTATTAAATAGAGATTATTATTCGGTTAAGATTGACCAGCTACCAAAAAACTTTAATTCGCCAGGAGACTTTTTCTCATTTGTAAGGGTAAATCTCAATCATTTTATGAAAGGTGGTGGAAACAGTTTTGAACCATATGATGGTGGCGAGGATGCATTGTGGAAAAGTGCCAACCCTCTATCGTCAATAATGAGATTTAAAGGAAGAGTAGGTGGATACAATATAGATGATGCTGATGTAGTGACTTCAAATTATTCCTATTCAGACAAAGCCGCCTATTGGGTCTTTAAGCCCGTAACAGACATTTCTTTTCTCAGTTTAGGATCTCCATCATTAGCAGGAGATGCAAATCATCCATTAGCGGGATATAGACAATTTGGCATAGCTCCAAATCAGGAGAATGGTTCCACCTTTTATGTAAGAGGTGTCGATAGAGCCTGGGGAATTGGGGATGCACTTTTACAAAATGTAGTATTTAACTCCGCGGATATACTATGGAATATTGTTATGAAAAATATAGCAAACTATATAAATACAAATGGAGGAAAGGCTATTGTTTCAGATCCAATATCAGATAGAGTTAATTGGTTCAAATTAAAATCTTCTGAAAAACAAAAAATTATAGATGCAGGAAATTAATCAATTTCGATCTCATTTTAATGTAAGAACCTTAAAAGGTTTTCTTATATGCTATCTGCTAACCACTTCAATTTATTCAATTATTGATAAAGTGTTTTTTAATGGGTATGAGAATGCTTCAGAAACATTTTTATATATTATAATAATTGGTTTGCCAATTCTTATTCCTTTTTTTGTAATCTACTTTATCTATCGATTCTTAATAGATTTATTATTTAAATGCGTCCTTTCGAAATACAACCGTGTATTCATTTTAGTTATTGGAAATGTCCTCTTTTTGATAACAATCATATTTGCCAATTGGCAATCTTCTAAAGAAGGATTTCATAACTTCTTAGAATATATAAGTAGACCTAATCTTTTTATCATTTTTACTATTACCACCATGATACAAATTATGCTGCACTTTTTCAATGTTTCTCTTAAGAATGGGTTTATACGTAATGATTAGTGGCCGTAACTGGTCTATTCTGTCAGAGTTAATAAGAATTATGCATTTTAATTAGATAAATATAAGGCTAACCACAAAAGTTCTTTGACATCTCCCTTCCTTCGGGATGGGACTTTTAGGCAGGAAGTATAGCGCTGGAAACAGCTACCGGTATGGGTTTAACGGCAAAGAGAATGACAACGAAATCAAGGGAGAGGGAAATCAACAAGACTATGGGTTAAGAATCTATGATACACGTTTGGGCAAATTCTTAAGTGTAGATCCTCTTTCATCAAATTCCCCTTCTATAGTCCATATCAATTTGCAGGAAATAGTCCAATTAAATTCATTGATTTAGATGGCGGAGAGCCAAAAGAGCCCGGAACAAAAGTCGGCCAAACTTCCTCCGGTACAAATAGTGGTGAGGATGCTGCAAAATCTTGGACTTGGAGTGGCAGTAAATGGGAAGAGTCTTCATTAGCTGCAGTAACAGTATATCCAAAGAACTTTAATCAGCCAGTAGCGCAAGTGGTAACTGCTATCTATGAGGACGATTTAACTAAGTTGAATTATGAGGTAGGCAAAGACCTAGTAAAATATATTCAAGATAAAAGTGGAATAAAAATGAATTTGGTAGGGCTCCCAACCGTTGAGGATATAGCAAAAGAGCTAACTAAAAGATTTGCAGGCAATGACAAACTTGGTGATCAATTTTACGGTGCAATGTATGCACTTGTAGCGCACAGGGACAACCTTATCGACATGTTAGCTGCAGGAATTGCAATCATTCAGCCGGAGATTGGGGCAGCCTACAATTTAGTATTTAAAAATGCCATGCTAAAACCTGCACTTCAGGATGCAGTAATTCCCATGTGGCTTAAACTTGACAATGCTAGAAAAAATACGACTGAGTTTAATAATGCTATTCCTGGTTTAGCAAGCGGAATTAATCATTCTACAATCGATCACTTGTATATTATAACAGTGTCGAATTCACAGTTTCATCAAATTATGAACGATAGAATATTTAACCCTGATGATTATAAGTTTTTCTCAGTCAATCCATTCGATAAAGGGCATTTATCAAAAGTGCCATATTTTGATGGTGAAGAGCCTGCCTTTTATATCTATTATAATGACGTTATGAAGAAGGGGTTTGTGAGTGTATCAGAAATTGGAATCGCTCCTATTTTTCCTAAGAAAAATTCAAAATAAAAATGAATAGATTATTGTTTTTTGCCGGCTTGTTTGCAGTTCTAACTTCATGTGCGCAAGACGATAAGTATAATTTAAAATATTACAAAGAATTAAGTAGAGGTTCTGCAATGATAGAAGGAGCCCCATTTGAAAACACTATCATTAAACAATCGACTAAGGATACAAATTATTCGGTTAAGATCATTTTCGATGACAGCACGTATCGTGTTCCTCAAACAATCTTTTATTATTTTAAAGGTAAGACACACGGACCCTTTACTTCATTTGTTAAAGGGAGAATATATGCAAAGGGTTATTACAAAAATGGTCAGAGAGATGGTGAACGGATTACATATGGTGGAAAATTCATGAGTAGTAAATCTTATTACAAGATGGGTGTGAAAACAGGCGTTTGGGAGTATTATGATAATAAAGGGAAATTAATTAGAAAAGCTTTCTATGATGATGGTCAATTGACCCAAGATGTAACGTATTGACCTGTCTTTAATACATAATCTGTATGTTTCTGTTTTTTGCAGCTCTTTGAATTAAGTAATCATTAAAGTGATGTATTGGCTACATTGACAAATACATAGCAATAGCATAATGCTCGTGGGATAGCTGACTAATACACATCTGATGTTTCAAGTGCCTCCGATTACGCACCCTTCGGAAGCGTAATCGGTGACGCTAAGTAATTCAACTGTATAGCATTATTATCCCTCAGATATTGTAATGGAGTTTTTTGTCAGTTACCGTTGTCAGCACATCTTAATTGACTGCTTGACTGCAAGAATCTTTTTTCTTCAATGATTCTTGTCTTTTAAATTTATGCCAACCGCATGTTCCCAACGGAAGACTTGCGTAGGAAGAATGCATTTAGGCATTAAACTATTTTAATTTTCGAAGTCGGCTTTCCGCTTCCCTAATTTCCAACTCATGCTGCTGTTTAAACTTTTGTTTCTGTGCATACACTTTATCATAATCAAACCAACCGTTTCGCTTATTATACTCTGCAATGACAAAGGTTTTTTCGGAGGCAATATCTTTTATTACTTTAGTAAATGAATCCATTTCAGGTGTTTCATATTGTGCATTTTGGGGTTGTTTTAATAGCCTTAAATAGGGATCAGGGTCTAATACAAAATAGATTTGATCTGAAGAAGAAACTTCCTTAAACTGATGATAGTTTTTATCCAGCAGTGTGTTTGTAACTCCAGTGCTAATTATTGGGTTTCGCAAAAAAACCTCATCATAAATGCTGTCTGGCAAAACAATTTCTCTTGCTTTGCTTAAAAACCACTCTCGATAATTATTTTCACCTTTACTTAATTCCTCTCTGAAAGAACTGTCCCATTCTTTATAATCCATTGCGTAGAGCACCAAGGCTCTATTTCCTTTACTATCCATGATAATTTTATTAAATAGAAAAGCAACACAAAACAGCAATAAAATAAGTACAACAATTAGTTTCCATTCTCGTCTCATTTTAATGTCCGGTTTTAAGTAGATAGGGATTAGTACCTTTTTTAACTTCGTCGCTTGCTGCAGATGCCGTCCTTTCCGCAGATTCATTTAAACCACCGATCAACATAACCCTACCTCCACTTTTGATGAATTGTTCCGCGTAGATTTTTAATCCGGGGCTTTCTTGTATTGCATTTTTATAAGCAGCATCATCCATTACTACGACAGGAACAGCATTTGCAATACCCTTCGACTTTTCCATTGCTTGGTAAAATCCTTTTGTAAAATTGCTTATTGTTGTGCCAGTCTTAACTTCCATTATAAAATTCACATCCTCCAAATAATTCTCGCCCTTTCCCTTATTTATCTGACTACCGTCAGCATTATTAAAAGGCATAGTAATACCTAATCTGTTTGAACCTTTGTTACCTAAATCCAGCTTAAATGAAATGTCTATACTTTTATCATTATCCCATCCACCAATGGCAATATTTTGACTTGCTGCTGCTTGAGGTATATATTGCGGTGCCAATCTTCCTCTACCATTTGGCGTTTTTCTTTCATTAGTAAAAATTATCATAGTTCTTAAATAATCTACAACTGCGGCTTCCCCAGCAAGGCCTTTTATCTTATTATTAGAAAATTCACTTGGGTTTGGCCTCCATCCCCAAGCTTCTAATGCATACATGGAAGAGTTGTTGCACCTTTTTAAAACTTCTACAAAAGTTGTCAACCTCCGCTGATTTAATCTTTGTTCTAAGGTTTTATTATAGGCAGGTTTTGGACCTTCTCCATTCTCATCAATAAACGCAATAGGATTATTTGCTGCGTACACGTACGCGCTTAAAGAGGGAAACTCCTTTGTTCGTGGATCTATTGAAAAGAACCTACCATTTCTCGGATCATAGATTCGCGCTCCAAAATCATAGTTTTCTGAAGCAATATCTACATCCTTTTCCTTCCCATTGAAACCATACCTGTAGCCACTTCCAGCACTATATTTCCTGCCTACGAGTCCCATCCCGAAGGGAGCGTAGTCGGTAGCACTTTGTACATCAGCTAAATAATAATCAACTGCTCCACCACTGTTATGCTGCAACTTCTTGTCGAAAACCGTAGCTAGCACATTACCCAGGTGATTGCTTATCTCAAAGAACTACTCCCTCTAGTAAGATAGCAACCTGTGCGTACCCCTAACCAATTACAAGACCAGTATTAATAAAAGAGGTAGGCGGCGATCCAACTAATACTACACCAGCTGCTTCTATAAAAGCGCGTCTCAATGACTGTATGATTGATGACACTGTAAGCGTTTTGCTATACACTTATTACATTGCCACACGAATCCCACAAATAAATTGTGGTTTTACAAATCTCTGTCTTCGAGATACAGTTGCCAGATGCGATAGTAAATTACCAGGAGCGGCGTTAATTAAAACGCTTACTGAATCTCACTAGATTTTTTTAGATTAATCTTGTTGATACCATACTCTTCACAAGCTTGAACAAAGTCTGGGTAGAAACTATACTTAATAACATTCTGCAATTCCATTTGATAAATAAAATACTCATTATTTGCTACGCCAAAAATAAATTTTGCCTGTGTAGCAACACTGTCCACATTTTCATATATCACCTTTTCTGTTGATGCCCCAGGCGTTTTATAAATTAAAGTCCTTTCGCTTCCGGATGAGCTGACGTAATAATTATCAACTAATTTTATTTCGTGCAGATCATCACTTGAAAATATGCATCCTGTACATATCAGTATCAGGATTCCAATTATTGATACTTTTAGTTTCATAACGTTATTGTTGTGTAGCACTAAAATCTACGTTTTTCCACGTAAAATTAAATTCTATAGTTGTCTTCCCAAGAGGAGTGATGCGACCAGGCACTCGATTAATATTGGCATTAACCCGTATCATTGATCCAGCGGTATAAGCATCTGTAACTCTTACTTGAATATTATTTTCTTCCCCGATGTGTCTCCACATTACGCCCAAATAATATAGTACACCAGCGTGGGACGCATCGGCAGACGGACACCATTGCCGTGAACTTAGAATTGGTCGTAAATATCTTTTCGGTGGCCAATTTCCCGCACATCTACCAACAAAATAATATCCTCTATGGCATAGATAATCCGGTAATCGCCTATTCTAACCCGCCACAGATTCTTATACCCTTTCAATTTTTTACAACCCGTCGGACGAGGATTGTCTTCCTAAAGTTTGAGAACAGTCACCACCTTTTCTATTATTCGCAGCGGAAGCCGGTGCAATTCCTTTTCAGCTGTTTGAGTAACAATTACCGTGTAGCGTTTCATTTAATCCTACCGCTTTTTTTAAGTCTTTTTATGACTTCATCCAGTGGCTTACGCTCTTCTTCTTTTCTGGATTCGGCAATAATGCCATCAATCAGGTCTTCCATTTCTTCATTGTAATTTTCCAGCAGTTTTAAATCTATCTGTACAGCCACTTTTCGGTTGTTCGCATCGGTAACATAATTCACACCTTTCATAACGTTATAGATTTATAACGAATTTATTTTTTATTGTTCAACCAAACGCCTAATTTTTTATTCCTTACAGTGATAAGAATTCTTAAAATACGGTTTTGCTCCAATCCCTTCCTTTCCTATCTTACCAACCTAATCAATTCCGTCTTACTTTCAGCAATCAATTTTCACAATAACCACACGCAACATGAGAAACTTGCTCCTTTGCTTAGCTATCTTACCGCTGTTTGCTGCAGCCCAAGCCAAAAAGAAGACCCTGGAAGCAACTGCCGATTCCGTACTCTTTTCAAAAGTAAAATACCGCCTGGTTGGCCCGTTCCGCGGTGGACGTTCGGCAGCCGTGGCAGGTAGCTACAAGAACAAAAACACCTTCTACTTTGGCGCTACCGGCGGCGGCGTATGGAAGACCACCGACGGCGGCAGCAACTGGAAGAACATTTCTGACAAATACTTTGGCAGCACCATTGGTGCCGTGGCCGTAGCCCCTTCCGATGAGAACATCCTGTATGTGGGCGAAGGCGAGAACACCCTGCGGGGCAATATGAGCGAAGGCCTGCAAGGCGCCTGGCGCAGCGAGGATGCCGGCCGCACCTGGAAGAATATAGGTCTGAAAGACGGCCGCCATATCATCCGCATGGTCATCCATCCACGCGACCCGAACACCGTGTGGGCGGCAGTGCTGGGACATACTTTCGGACCGAACGAGACCCGCGGCGTATATAAAACCACCGATGGCGGTAAGACCTGGAAACGCACTTTGTATGTGAATAATCAAACCGGCGCTTCGGACCTGGTGATGGAACCGGGCAATCCTTCGGTGCTGTATGCAGGAACATGGAGAGTGCTTCGTACACCGTATAGCATGGAAAGCGGCGGCGAAGGCAGCGGCATCTGGAAAAGCATCGACGGCGGCGAAACCTGGAGCAATATCTCGGCGAAGAAAGGCTTGCCGAAAGGCGTGTGGGGCATTACGGCGGTAGCGGTTTCCCAGTCCAACCCCGATAAGGTATATGCGATGATGGAGAACGCAGCGGGTGGCATGTATGTATCTCCCGATGGCGGCGAAACCTGGACGCTGACCTCTAACGACAACAATATCCGCCAGCGTGCCTGGTATTATACCAAGGTATTTGTTGACCCCAAAAATGAGAACACGGTGTATGCGCCAAACGTGGGCTTTATGCGCAGCCGCGATGGTGGCAGAACGTTTCAATCCATTAACACACCACACGGCGATCACCACGATCTCTGGATAGATCCTGAAGATGGCAACCGCATGATCGTAGCCGATGACGGCGGCGCCCAGGTATCCTTTGACGGTGGCAACAACTGGAGCACGATGATGAACCAGCCGACCTCGCAGATCTATCGCATCTCCACCGATAACTCGTTCCCTTATCGCATCCTCGGTGCACAGCAGGACAACTCCACGTTCCGCATCAAGAGCCGCACCACCGGGGCCGGCATTACGGAGCGTGATTGGGAAACCACTGCCGGTGCGGAAAGTGGCTACGTAGTGGCCGACCCTGCCAACCCGGATATCGTTTACGGTGGCAACTATGGCGGTTACCTATCCCGCCTTGATCACAAAACTGGTGAGAACCGCGCCATCTCCGTATGGCCCGATAACCCGATGGGCGCCGGTGCAGATGTTCTGAAATACCGCTTCCAGTGGAACTTCCCGATCTTCTTTTCGCCGCACAATCCTAAGCGCTTGTACACCGCGGGCAATGCGCTTTTTGCCACCGAAAACGAAGGCGCTTCCTGGGAACAGATATCTCCGGACCTGACTACGAATGACAAGAGCAAGCAAGCCTCCAGCGGTGGTCCGATCACCAAAGACAATACCTCGGTAGAATATTACAGCACCATCTTTACGGCCACGGAATCGGCACAGGAAAAAGACCTGTTGTGGACCGGTAGTGATGACGGTATTATCTCAGTGAGCCGTAACGGTGGTAAGAACTGGGAGAACGTGACACCAGCCGGCGTACCAAAATGGATGATGTGGAATACGGTAGAAACCGATCCCTTTAAAAAAGGCGCCGCGTACTTTGTAGGCACCCGGTACAAGTCGGATGACTATACGCCGTATATCTACAAAACGGAAGACTACGGCAAGAGCTGGAAGCTGATAACCAACGGTATTGATAAGATGCATTTTACACGGGTGGTGCGTGCCGATCAAAAACGTCCCGGGCTGCTGTATGCCGGTACGGAGTACGGCATGTACATCTCTTTTGATGACGGCGCCAATTGGAAGCCGTTCCAGCAAAACCTGCCGGAAGTGCCGATCACTGATCTAACAATTAAAGAAAACGATCTTATTGTAGCCACGCAGGGTCGGGCTATTTATGCAATTGACGACCTGGGTGTTTTGCAGCAATCGAATGCCGCAATCACTGCCAAAAATATTCACCTGTTTGATGTGAATACAGCCTATCGTATGCCTGCCGGTAGCGGCGGACGCTTTGGTGGTGGCAGCACGGCCAATATGGGTGCTAATCCCATGCCGGGAGTCGTGCTGAACTACTATGTGAAAGACGTGACCGACTCAACGAAAGCCGCTATCACCATACTGGATAAGAACCGTAAAACGATTAAGATCTTTACAACCGATGCCAAGGAAGCGAACGCAAAGATGGATGTGGTGAAAGGTATGAACGCGTTTAGCTGGAACCTGCTCTACCCGGCATCAGAGACGATTGAAAGCATGATCCTCTGGAACGGCAACCCGGGTGGCATACTGGCGCCTCCGGGATCTTATTTCGCAAGAATAAAAGTGGGCAAAGATTCGGTGGAAGCACCTTTTACCGTGAAAGCCGATCCGAATTATAAAACAACGGGAGCCGAATACGAGCAGCAATTCACCTTCCTGAAAACAGTGCAGGACAAGTTCAATGAAACGCAAAAAGCAATCAAGGATATCCGGGCGCTGCGTACGCAGATCAACACCTTTGCCGGCTTGCAAGGAAAGGATATGCCGAAGGACGTAAAGGCCATGGGAGACAGCATTAACAAGCGCCTGACGGCTATTGAAGAAACGCTTTATCAAACCAAAGCGAAGAGCGGACAGGATGTATTGAACTACCCGATCCGGCTGAATGATAAATTATCCGGTGTATTTGATGTGGCAAACAGCGGCAATTTTGCACCGAGCAAGCAGGCACAGGAAGTGTACGCCGATCTGTCTGCACAGATAAATGCGGAACTGGCAAAATTGGAAAGTATCAAGAAAACGGACATACCAGCCTTCAATGAAGCCATCCGTCAAAAAGCACTGCCCGTAATTGGCGTAAAATAAGAAGACCACTCTTAAAAAAACAATCGCCGTCGATAGTAAAAGGATTACCCGAACTATCGGTGGCAATTGTAGTAAACAGCTGTTTTTAGGATAAGCCTTAGCCAAATACTTATTTGGTGCTGTTATTTAAGCCGAACTATCTAAATTTGTTCATACCCCCGAACCATGAAGTGTTTAATAGTAGACGATAATAAGATGGCCCGCATGGCAATGAAGCAGTTGGTAGGTCAAGTGAAAGACCTGGAGCTGGTGAAGGAATGCGAAGATGCCATGGAAGCTTATCACCTGATAAATGCACAGCCGATTGACCTTATTTTCCTGGATATAGAAATGCCCGGTATGACCGGGCTGGAGCTTACCAAGAACCTTGGACATAAGAGTCCTTTGATCATTTTCACCACCGCGAAAAAAGATTATGCCGTAGAGGCATTTGAGTTGAATGTTATAGATTACCTGATCAAACCCGTATCTCCTGCCCGCTTTTTACAAGCCGTGGAAAGAGCGAATGAAGCACAGGCGAGCGATAAGGAAGAAGTGAAGGTGGAAGAACAGGAGTTTGTTTTTGTAAAGGACAACGGCATCCTGAAGCGTATCAATGTTGATGATATTCTTTACCTCGAAGCCATGGGTGATTATGTGAAAGTGCATACCGCTCAAAAATTTCATGTGCTTCATGCTACTCTTAAATCAATTGAAGAAAAATTGCCTTCTACCAAGTTCATTCGTGTGCACCGCAGCTATATCGTTTCACTCAGTAAAATCGATTTTATACAGGAAGGCGTTATTTCTATTAATAAGGCCAGCATACCGGTCGCGGACACCTATCGTACCGCTTTGAATAAACGCTTGAACCTTCTGTAAAACCTGACTGCTGATTTTCCCGCTTCGCCGAAGCTTTTCTATGTGCCGTCTAAATGTGTTTCCTGTCCTTGGCCGGAGTAGTAGATTTGACCGTCGCCTGTAATTGATCCGGTTAAGCCCCGTATTAATTACTTTGGAAGGGGTCGCAACCAATCTACTTGTTTCGTTTTTTAAGCTACAATTAGCTGCCAACTATTTATCGCAGACCTCACTGCCTTTACAGTGTTGACTGTTTTTATGACAAAAAGAACGACCATATTATTCCTCATTTGCATAGCAGCGCTCATAGCGTTTGAATACTTCCTGCTGGAGGAAGCTTTTTCGAATAAACGGTTCTCTATTCTTCTTTTTTCTGCTATCGGATTGATTGTCAGCATTATTCTATTCTGGATTTTTTATAAAAAGTACCATAAGGCGCTGAAGTAAAAGCCAATTAATCCAAGAATTCTGTAATTTTAGTTCTCTTCATGAGGACTGGGAAAATGAAATATCTGGCGTTGTGGCTCTTCATATTCGGCGTTTTGCTGATCGTTTTCATTCAATTTATTTCAGGGCAAAATATTAACCGCTTAATTGCCGGTAACAGCCGCTTGCTGGATGAAGTGCGCATTCAAAACAATTTGCGGCAGCTACAATCGGATGTCTTGACCGTGGAAAGCGATATACGCGGCGCCATCATCACCAACGATTCCATCCACCTGGCAGAAGTGGATTCTAAAATCCAAAATATTCAGCGGCAGGTTCACAATCTTAATAAAGCATTGGCGGACACGGCTATTAAAGACGAATTGGCTGAACTGGATTTCCTGGTGCAGAATAAGATCGACTTTAGTTATAGTGTCATCGCCGCCTATCGCAGCAATGGCAAAGAAGCCGGCGAACGGCTCGTCAACACTAACCGTGGTAAAACCATACGTGACAGCCTTATTACTGTAGTTGGCAAATTGGATGATATCCGCCAGGCGCAACTAAATAATGTCATCAGTGCCGTTTCTAAAAACGGTACCCGGGCCCGCTTGTTAGGATTTGGGCTAGCCGTCATTGCCAGCATTGCCTGCATCCTGGCGTTTCTGTATATCGTAAATAAAGGCCGCCAGCAAGAGCGCATGATAGTGATGCTGAATGAGTCGGAGAAACGCATTAAGGAAGGCGCTTTTATCAAGGAACAATTCCTGGCGAACATGAGCCACGAGATCCGTACGCCAATGAATGCCATCCTAGGTTTTACTAATCTTCTTAAACGTTCCGACCTAAGCCCCCAACAGCAACAATATGTAGATTACATCTACTCTTCCAGCCAGAATTTGCTGACACTGATCAATGATATCCTGGATCTTTCTAAGATAGAAGCGGGTATGATGCAAATAGAGAAAGCGCCCTTCAGCTTGAACGGATTGGTCAGTTCTGTAAAGGTGATGTTCCAGGACAAAGCAGCACAAAAAGGACTGCTCTTTAATATCTCAGTGGACCCATCTCTACATGATACCTTAAGTGGCGACCCTGTTCGATTAACACAAATCCTGATCAACCTGCTTAGCAACGCCGTTAAGTTTACCGAGAAGGGGTTTGTACATATGAATGTCTTCCCGGTGAAGCAGGAAAACGATTCACTGGAACTGCAATTCAGTATTAAGGACTCGGGGGTTGGTATAGCGCCTGATAAGATTAAATCCGTATTTGACCGGTTTCAGCAAGCCGAGGCCGAAACCACGCGGCGCTTTGGCGGCACCGGTTTGGGATTGGCGATTGTGAAACAATTGGTTGACCTGCAGGGCGGAACCATAGAGGTAAAAAGCGAGATCGGTAAAGGCTCCGAGTTCATCATCACTATGCCGTTTAAGCCGGTGTATGATTATGCCGAAACTTTTACATTAACCACTGAACAGATTCAAAATCCAATTCAAAATATCCGGGTGCTTATTGCAGAAGACAACCTGATGAACCAGCAGTTGATACGTCACCTGATGAAGCAATGGCAAATGGACTTTATCCTGGTAAATAATGGCATGGAAGCCATTGATATTTTACGCAAAGAAAGCTTTACCGCCATCTTAATGGATATTCAAATGCCGGAGATGGATGGCTATGCAGCTACACAGGTCATTCGGAATGAGTTGCAACTGGAGGTACCGATCATCGCCATGACCGCCCACGCCATGAGCGGCGAAAAAGAGCGCTGCCTGAGCTATGGCATGACCGATTATATTTCGAAGCCGGTGAAAGAGGCCGAACTATATGCCATCCTTCAATCCTATTGCGGTCCGGCGGAAGAAATAGCTGCAGGGGCTCAAGTGATCAGTCTTAATTATTTAAAAGAATTATCCCTTGGCGATACAGAATTTGAGAATGCCATTATCCGCCAGTTCATTGTGCAGGTACCGGAAGAGATCAACTTATTGCATGAAGCCGTGCAGGCAAAAAACAGGCAACAGATAAAAAGCATTGCGCATGGCATGAAAAGCTCGGTGGCTTATTTAGGACTCACAGACAGGCTAAACCCGAACCTGCACCGTATGGAAATGGAAGCCGTAAGCGGTGCTGCCGACGGACATTTTGAAGAAGACTTTGAAGAAGTGAAAACCGTTTGCGAGCAGGCGGTGGTGGAGGCAAAGCAACTTCTAAGCCTTGTAGCCTAATGGTTTTCGCTTCATAAGGCCTATTATCAGCTTTGACCGACAATTGTACCGCCTTCAACGATTGACATTTGCCTGGCTCCTTTTCGCCATGTATTTTTACACCGTATTCAAAACTAAAACAACTACTAAAAAGACATTGTCTTTTTGCTTATAAGAACTTGGTTTCGTATGGTTAAGGGTGAAGCCCTGTCATTCCTGGCGGGGCGTTTTTTTTCTTACTCATATTATTTAAACTTGCCATAACAAAGGGATCTTATAGTCCTAATGTACAGCCTCTCGTTTCTACGATGAGGCTTTTATGATTTTAGGGGTTGAACACGCCGGCGTATTGCTACGACAGTTTTTCATTTCCCTTATGTCGCTCTCCATCCCTTCCTGTCTTCTTCTCGAAATTCTTTTGCAGCGCCTCGGTTAAGTCAACACCCGTTTGATTGGCAATAGCGATCAGCACCCACAACACATCGGCTAACTCATCGCTCAGCTCTTTTCCCTTATCCGATCCCTTGAATGACTGGTCGCCATAGGCGCGGCTCATAAGACGGGCAACCTCTCCGACTTCTTCCGTAAGAATCGCCATATTGGTCAACTCACTGAAATAACGGACACCCGTAGTTTTTATCCATTCATCTACCTGTTGCTGGGCCTGTTGTAGTGTCATAGCACGAATTAAAGAGAATTAGCCGAATTGCACTAATTTTTAGTGTTATCAGCGCTCTATGCCTTCATGATTTAGCTTGATATTCATCATAGTGGCAATGGAGCGTGCCCGCTGTTTCATCAGTTCGGCTTTGGTGCCGCTAAAGTGTTCGTCAATTGTGGCAATCATCAGCAACACCCATTGGTCAAGATGCGCTTTTGTTATGGCGGAAAGATGATGAATATGGCGATGCACCGCCATTACATCTTTGTGATAGCCTTTGGTAGCGAACAGAACCGTCTCCCAAAAGCTGGCAATCTGTGGCAGGTGCGTTTCCAAATGGATCGGAATGATTTCTGTAAAAAAGAACCCGATCTCCCGGTCAAGAAAAGCCTTTGTGTAAAAAGCTTTCAGCACTGCTTCAATATCTTCCCTGCTTTCTATATCACGCATCACTCTTTGGCTTTTGTATCAATCACTATTGTTACCGGTCCGTCATTAAGAAGTGATACTTTCATATCCGCACCAAAAACACCGGTCTGGATCTTTTTTCCGATATCCGTCTCCAGTTGCCGGATCATCGCTTCATACATTGGCATAGCCACTTCTGGCTTTGAAGCACGGATATAGCTCGGACGATTGCCCTTCTTAGTGGAAGCATGCAAGGTAAATTGACTCACCAGCAGTATATCGCCTCCAACATCTACCAGTGAGCGGTTCATGGTACCATCGCTATCGTTGAAGATGCGCAGGTTGATGATCTTGTTGCTAAGCCAGGTCCGGTCCTCACCGGTATCGGCATCTTCCACTCCAACAAGCACCAGCAACCCAACACCTATTTGCCCGACAACGGAACCCTCAACGGCAACACTGGCTGCAGAAACTCTTTGGATAACGGCACGCATAAAAGATTTCAGGATTTAAAAAGCCAAGATTAGGTTTTTTGCGATTTAAATCTTCAATTTTGATTTTTGAAAATATGAAATGTTGAATCTTTCTTCAGAGATACGATTGCAAACCACCCGAAGCGGCGGCAAGGGCGGACAAAATGTGAACAAGGTGGAAACCGCCGTGATCGCCTACTTTCCGATTGAAACCTCGCAAGTACTTAGCGATGTTCAGAAACCAGTGGTATTGGAAAAATTAGCGAACCGCATCAATAGCGCAGGAGAACTATGGGTGAAGGCACAGATCTACCGCACACAACTACAAAACAGGGAAGAAGCGATTCGTAAAATTGAAGAACTCGTGGAAGCGGCATTAAAGAAGAAAAAGATGCGGCTGGCGACCAAGACACCCAAAGGAGTGAAGGAAGCCCGTTTGCAAAATAAGAAGCGGGCTTCGGAAATAAAATCCGGCCGGCGCAAATTAGGTCCCGGCGATTTTTAACATGCTCCTTCTACCGGAAGGCTTTAGTTTAGAGGCAAAGAAAACTGCTTGAAAATATCTTTTGTAATATCTGCGCTGTTTGTATTCACGCTATGCGGCATATTGCTGCTAAATAGTTGCGGCAAGAAAGAAACCTTTGTTTACCGAAGTGCAACTCCATTACCCTTTGCCACACCTGTCGGTTTTCCGCAGCCTACGCATGATTTTCAAAACCGTCCGTTAACGGAGGAAGGCTTTGCCTTGGGAAAAAAACTTTTTTATGAAGGGAAGCTGGCTAGAGATACAGTCAACTCCTGTGGTTCCTGTCATCAGCCGGCCGCCGCTTTTACAACGTTTGAGCATGATTTGAGCCACGGCATCAATAACTCGCATACTATTCGCAACGCACCCGGGTTATTCAACCTGGCCTGGTATCCCGCTTTTTTACAGGATGGAAGTGTGAGAAATCTAGAGACCGTATCCTTAAGCCATATCAACTCACCAATTGATATGGGCGAAAGCGTGTCTGGTGTTGTTGCCAAATTACAGGCAGACTCTGTTTACCGGCAGTTATTCAAAGCAGCTTACGGCGATATGAATATTACTTCCGACCGGCTGCTCGACGCTCTCAAGCAATTTGTTCTGGGAATGGTTTCCGCTAATTCAAAATACGACCGGGTGAAACGCGGCGAGGCCAGCTTTACAGTGCAGGAGCAAACGGGCTACACGCTTTTTCAGACCAAGTGTGCTTCGTGCCATGCCGAACCCCTCTTTACAGACTTCAGCTATCGAAATACAGGCTTAGACATTCACCCCAACATTAAAGATTATGGGCGGATGCGGGTGACAAAAGACAAGGCAGACTCGCTGAAGTTCCGGGTGCCGAGTTTGCGAAACCTATTTTTTACTTCGTACTATGGGCATGATGGCCGCTTCAGCAATGTCCAGGCAATGATCGGGCATTACCGTTCCGGCGTAATTGTTAGTCCTACTTTAGATCCTGCGTTGATTAACGGCATTCCTACTTCTACTGCCGAACAAGCAGCAATCATTTCTTTCCTGCGAACCCTAAGCGATTCGAGTTTTTTAAACAACCCGCGCTACCGTCCATAGCTTTAAAATAATGAGAAGCAACAAGGGCGCAGCGATTACATTTGCTTCTATCAAAAACAGTTTCGGTTGAGTGGCATTAAAAAATTAGCAGGACAAACTTTATGGTACGGCGCCAGTTCTATTGCCGCCCGCTTTATCAATTACCTGCTGACGCCTTACCTCACCTTTGCTTTGGCCGGTGTGGCTTACGGCGAAATGAGCCTGGTCTATGCCGTCATTCCTTTCCTTAATGTCATCTTTACTTATGGATTAGAAACGGCCTATTTCCGTTTTTCAAAGAACAAGGAAGCGGAAGCGGAAGTTTATAGTACGGCGATGATCTCCTTGCTGGTAAGTACGGTTATCCTTACCAGTGTTATGCTGCTTTTCAAGGATGAACTGGCAGCCCTTATTGGTGTAAAAGACCATACCGAATACTTTACCTACAGTGCCTTTATCATTGCCTTTGATACACTGACCGCACTGGCTTTTGCCAAGCTTCGTTATGAAGGGCGGCCGGTAAAATTTGCTACGGTTCGCATACTTGGCATTTTGATCAACATTGGATTTACCTATTTCTTCTTGTCTGTCTGCCCACGTTTGCAAGCTGCGGATCCCACCAGTTTTATCGGTGTTTATTACCGCGAAGAAGACCGGGTGAGCTATGTAGTGCTGGCAAATCTTATACAATCCGTGTTCACTTTCTTTCTACTCTTTCGAGAAGTATTCTCTTTTCGCTGGCGGTTTAATGCAAAGCTTTGGCGGGAGATCATGATTTATGCATCGCCATTGATACTGGCAGGTTTTGCAGGTATGATCAATGAAACACTGGACCGCTTAATGCTGCGTTGGTGGAGCCCGGCCCCTACCGCGGAAGCCGCTACGTTTGAAGTGGGGATGTATAGCGCCTGCTATAAATTATCCTTGCTGATCACGCTTTCCATTCAAGCCTTTCGCATGGCGGCCGAACCCTTTTTCTTTGCCACTGCTCAAGGTCAACAACCCCAACGGGTATATGCACGGGTGATGAAATTTTTTGTGATCGTGGTCTGTTTTATGTTTTTAGCGGTAGCGCTCTTTCTTGATGTATGGAAAAGCTTTATTCAGAAGCCCGCATATTGGGAAGGTCTTGATGTGGTACCGATCCTGCTGCTGGCAAATATCTTCATTGGTGTGTATTACAACCTTTCCATTTGGTATAAGCTTTCTAATAAAACCATGGCCGGCGCCTGGATCACACTGATGGGTGCCGCGGTTACCATTGCTATCAACGCCGTATTCATTCCACGCTTTGGCTATATGGCTTGTGCGTGGGCTACCTTCTTTTGCTACGGCAGCATGATGGTGATCTCTTACAAATGGGGGCAAAAGCAATACCTGGTTCCCTACGCCACTAAAAAGCTTACAGCCTACCTGGTGATTTGCGTAGCCTTGTATGGTGGTTATCTTGCCTTTCAATTACTGGAATTGCATCCCTGGGTCAATCGTGGTTTTGCGGCACTGTTAATTGCTGCCTTTGCCTGGCTGATAGTAAACGTGGAGCGGAAAGAGTTTGTACGGTTGCCGGTGGTTGGAAAATACTTTGCACCGCGGATTTGAGGATTAGGATTAACAGGAACTTTATTAAGGCAGTGAACTTATTATTTTTGCTTGTCTAGACATTTAGCTATTCCGATTTTTGATGTATTCATGCCTCTGCGCTTGTGTTACTTTTAGAAGTTTGTAAAAGCCTGGTAAGTTCCATTAGCGCAAAAAGCCTTTCCAGCCGCTCCACATAGGAAAGCGATTGGATCTCGGCGATCCGTTTGGCTTCCGCCAACTCCGGCGGCATAAAATTCAGCTTGCTTTTTTTCATCACGACATTTTTACGAAAGGATTACTCTTCATCTCGTCCCCAATCGTTGTGCTTTCCCCGTGGCCAGGATACAACACTACCACATCCCCGGGTAATGTATAAAGCTTTGTGCGAATGCTTTTCTCCAATATACTAAAGTCGCCACCCGGCAGATCGGTTCGCCCTACGCTTCCGTTGAAAAGAACATCACCGGCAATGATAAACTTGTTCGATTTACTATAAAAACACACGCTGCCCGGCGAATGCCCCGGCGTTAAAAGAACCTGCAATTCCTCATCGCCAAATTGGATGACATTTCCTTCCTCTATAAAATTGTATTCCCCTTCGTACCATTTGTCCCACGGAATGCCCCATTTTTGAGTGGATGCCGGGCCCAGATCAAGCACCTGTTTTTCCAAGGGATGAAGATACAGGGTTAGTCCATAGGTTTGCTGCACCAGCTTGTTTCCGAAAATGTGGTCGAAGTGACAATGCGTATTGAGCAATAAAACCGGTGTGAGCTTATTCTCTTCAATAAAATCTGTTAATGCTTGTTCTTCTGCCGGGAAATAAGGTCCCGGGTCTATAATACAGCACTCCCCTTTTTCGTTGTACAGGACATAGGTATTCTCCTGAACGGGATTAAACGTAAATGCCTGTACGGTTATCATGTCGTTTTTGTGTATTTTTAAGTGCAATTTACACTTGAAAACCGAGAGCCCATTACCTTAAGAATCATAGCAAACTTTATGAATAAATCGAGCTGCCGAGCCTACCTTGTCGCACTGGTCTGTGTGCTTTTTTCCTTTTCATCCAACGCCCAGGTAAATGCCGTGGAATATGGCAAGAACCGGGTGCAATTTCAAAAGTTCAACTGGAAATATTACCAAACCGATAATTTCAATACCTACTTCGCACAGGACGGATTGGAAATAGGCAAGTATGCCGCGCAGGTTGCCGAAAAAGAATTGCCGCAACTCGAAGAGTTCGTAGAATATGGGTTGCAGCGCCGCGCCAACCTGGTTGTTTATAACAATTTCGATGAGATGCAACAGTCAAACATCGGGCTGGGCATTGACTGGCAGGGCACCGGCGGGGTAACAAAGTTGGTGAATAACAAGATGCTGGTCTATTACAACGGCGACCGCAATAACCTACGCCGCCAGTTGCGGGTTGGTATTGCACAAGTGCTGGTACAAAATCTTCTTTTTGGTGATGACCTGGGAGAATTCGCGGCTAACCAGGCACTTTTGGATCTACCCAAATGGCTGACGGACGGCTATATTGATTACGCAGCCGAAACCTGGAGCCCAGAGTTGGATGACAGGCTAAAGAATGCCTTGCTAAGCGGCAAGTATAACAACTTTTACCAGTTTGCTTTTGAGCAGCCGCTGCTTGCCGGACATGCTTTCTGGTACTATATCGGCAATAAATACGGGCAGAATAAGACAACCTATATGTTGTACCTGGCCCGCATCTACCGTAACCTGAATAGCGCTACGCAAAAAGTGGCCAAGAAGAAATTCAAAGATGTGCTGAAGGATTTCATGACCGAAGAAACAGCCCTTTACTTTAAAGACCTCCGTGGCCGCCGGATTGTACCGAAGGGTCAATTATCCGTGACGGAAGAAGTGGGCAAAAAAGATTTTATCCGCTTCAATGCCAACCCGGTTCCCCGCAGTTTTACTTATGCCGTAACCGAATTCAAGCAAGGCAAATACAGCGTGGTGATCAATGAGAACTTTGTGAACCGCAAGGTGATCTTGCAAACCGGCACCCGCAGCAAAGAAGATGAAGTGAATCCGAACTACCCTATTCTTGCCTGGGATGGTAAAGGCACACGACTGGCGGTTCTTTATACTGAAAAAGGCAAGATCCAGTTTTTTGTCTATGACCTGTCACGACGGGTGAAAATCAACAAGCAGGAGATAACACAGTTTGACCAGGTGCAGGACATGAAATATATGCTGGATGCCAATACGCTCATTTTTAGCGCTACCAAGGCCGGGCAGACAGATATTTTCGTTTATAAAATTGACAAGCAAACCGTAGAGCAGATCACCAACGATGTGTTTGATGACCGGGATGCTTCTTTTGTAACCTTTCCAAATAAAACGGGAATTATTTATTCCAGCAACCGCCCATCGGCTGGTGCTGTCAGCAGCGATACGTCTATGCCATCGCCGCGATCGAATATCTTTTTAATTGATAACTGGAATAAGAGCGAGTTCAAGCAGATCTCGCAATTGACCAATGTGAAATTTGGCAATGCCCGCTTCCCTTCTCAATACAATGTGACGCATTTTACCTTCACATCAGATGAGAACGGTATCAACAACCGGTATGCCGGCTTCTTCACCACCCAAAAAGCTGGTCTTGATACCTTGGTTTTTATTGGGGACGAAATACTGCGCAACCCGGCAGCTAAGGAAGTGGACAGTGTACTGAAAGACTGGCAAAAAAGCGATGTTGATTCGATCGGATTTTTTGCTACCAGCAATGATTCGGCTTATATCTTTCCGCTAACCAACTATCAAAGCAGCCTGCTGGAAACCCGCACCGCTGGTGATAACAGCCTGGTAAGTGAAGTCACGCAGCAAGGAGAGTATAAGTTCCTTTACCGGCTAAAAGTGGATGAAAATACCTTGCGCCGCCGCAATGTAACAGCCCCACCAACCGAATATGTAAAGAAGCTCCAGGAACGGCAACGCATGGCTGCCACTACCACCAATACCTTGCAAACCGCTGCCGATTCTTCCAAGAAAGGCGACGATTTCTTCCAGAGCGAATTCAAGGACGAAAAAACAGATAGCACACGGGTAGGGCAAATATTCACGACCGAAGAGGCTGCTCCAGAGCCGGTATTGAAAAAAGCAAAGCTGTTCCAATACCGTCCGCCAAAATTCTTCACGGATAATATAGTGGCGGGTTTGAACAACACGGTTTATATCCCTTCAAAATACCAGGCTTACCAGGGAGGCGCCGGACCCATCAGCCCTTCAAATGGCAATGAGCTGAGCGGTATGATACGCTTAGGTACGTTGGATCTTTTCGAGGATTATAAGATATCCGGTGGCTTCCGCATCGCACCGAATTTAAAGGATAATGATGTTCTCTTTGAATTCACGAACCTGAAAAAGCGTTTTGATTGGGGCTTCACTTATTACAGAAGTACCCAGGAAGTGGGTGTCGGCGTAACAGTTAATGGTCAATTGCTGCAATATCCTGCAAAGAATTATTCAAACTACTACCTGGCCCGGGTTCGCTACGCGATTGACAAAACCAGGAGCCTGCGAGCTACTATTGGCCCTCGTTTCGACCGCCTGGTGGTCCCGACGATTGATTTCTTAAGCGCCATCCTGCCAGATGTCAAGAAAAACTATGCTCAATTCTCGTTGGAATATGTGCATGACAATACGCTGAACCCAGCTACCAATATCTGGAATGGCTTGCGCTGGAAAGCCTATACCGACATCTTTGCACAAATGGCTAATAAGACCAGCCAAGATGGGCGGTTCCTATTTAATGTAGGTTTTGATGCCCGCCATTATCTGCCTATTTACCGGAATGTTATTTGGGCCGTTCGCGGAGCCGGAGATTTTTCTTTTGGCAGCCAGAAAGTAGTGTATTACCTCGGGGGAACCGATGGCTGGCTAAAGCTGCGGGAAAACCAGAAAGCCGATGGTGGTTTCCGCTATTTCGAAGCAAATCCTTCCAATGCTCCTGACCCAGCTGCTAACTATGCCTACCAGGCATTGGCAGTTAACCTGCGTGGTTTTAAGCAAAACGTAACCAATGGTAATAATAACCTGGTGATCAACAGTGAGGTCCGGATGCCGGTATTCAGCACCTTCTTTAACCGCCCGATCAACAATGCCTTCCTGCGTAATTTCCAACTCGTACAATTCATTGACCTTGGAACCGCATGGAATGGTACGTATAACAAGATCAAGCGCCCTGCGGTTACTTATAGCGATATCAGTAATCCGTCCGTTTCTGTGAAAGTGCAGGCAGGCGGCATCGGGCCCTTTGCCGGCGGCTATGGCTTTGGCGCCCGCAGCACCTTACTTGGCTATTTTGTAAGGTTTGATGCGGCGTGGCAGATGAACGGGTTATTCCGTGGCAAGCCGCAAACGTATTTGTCATTAGGATTGGATTTCTAAAACTTACTCCTGCTTAATAAAAAAGAAGCGCCCTGCAAAGCGCTTCTTTTTTATGCCTGAAGCTTTTGCAGCTTGTTGTAAAACCGTTCTAGAACAGTTCCTTCAAGGCGTTTCGATTAACAATTCGTTGCACTTCTTTATCTAATTCGGGCATGGTTGCGGCGGTAACATTTATTACTGCCAGCTTTCCTTTTTCTTTGAAAAGGTGGGTGCGCCAGGTCCATTGGTCTGTAGTGACGATCCTCGCATTGCCATACCACCAGGCCGTGTATAGCTTTCCTTCACCATTTTGTAAGGTGGCTGTATAATAGCTGCCAGTGCTGGTTTTGTGTAAAGCGATCTGCGTAAACTCATAGCCACTGCCTTTCCAGCAAATGGTTGGACTATGATCGGTATCGTAGAAACCACGCACATACTTTACGTACACGAGGTACGCATCACTTTTTAGTTTGAGAATTCCCGGCTCGTATTGCGACGTTTCATAACCCGCAATAAGGTTTGCCGCAGGTGGTGGAAAAGCATCAAAAGTGTCTGTTGAAATGACGCGTATTCCGGCAAGCGTTATAGCGCCTAGTAAGATTATGTGTATAACCCATTTGTGGCTAACAGCTCGCTTAAGGATGACTTGCTTATCATTGCCATACCGGACAACTAACTGCTTGGCTAAATAAGAAGCCGGTAAAACCACATATAAAAAAAGACAAGCGAGTCCAACCATCTCGTGGCCGATTGATTCCGGCGGGAGGCTAAACTGGACCAATACAATGATGCGAATGAGATTGCTGATAATATTCAGACCTACGATCAACGCCAGGTAACCAAAAGCACCATACACGCTTAGCTTTTTTTGGAAGCGGCGTTCATTATAACCGATAAAAATTGCCCCTACTAATAATGAAGCAACCAGCATATTCAACCCCATACAGGCCGGATCAACAGAGAAGCTGCCATTGGCATGATGGATGACAGCACCCTTTACCGAGGAATCCGAAGCGGTGATATGCAGAATCTTGCTGGCCCATTTTGCCAATTGCAGCTGGATTGGAAAACTAAATGTATTGGTTACATAATTAAATGCAGGCGACATGATCGCCAGCACCGCACTGCCTAAAAACCGAATGCGGTAGCCGCTACATTCCGCCAGGAAAAACAACGCATATCCAATGCTGAAATAAAGCAGGGTCTTCACGGAAATAAGTAGTGAAAGCGCCAGGAAAAAAAGTAATGCATAGCCATATCGTGGTGAAAACCGTGGTGTGGACTTTTGAATAATGAAATACAATGCCATCGATCCCAAAATAAATGGCAACGATAAGGGCTTTAAATAATCACCTAATGTAAAGTGACATACAACAACGTAACCCGCCAGCAATAAGTGAGCAGGCTGTATAATCATCTGTCTTAATCCAATGGCCGCTATTGCACTACGCATACTTACCTTTTTTAGACTTTTGAAACAGGTAGCCGCTAAGCAAGGCAAAGAGAATGATCAACACCCATTCATGCGGCTCGGGTACAGCACCCGTTGATTTTAGTGTGGCATTGGAAAGACTGTTCTTGCTTTTTTCGATACCAAAGCGGTCATAATCCTGTTGCGTTTCCAGCACGATCAAACTGGACACCGGCGAAACGATATTAGCCTCCGCTGCTTCTTTTATAAGACTGTCCGTTTTGGCCCCATTGCCCAGGCCGCCTTCGCCATATTGCTTCAACACATGATTGTAAGCAAAGAGCCTTTGCAGATGATCGGGACCAGTAATGCTGCCTGTTGCCGGTGATCTTGTAAGTGTTAGGGCTGCCTGCCGGATGATAATAGCGGAATCTGATTCAGCGTTTGCAGCAAAGCGATTCTTGACTAAAACATCCTCCAACTCTTCTAAACTTCCATACTGCGCATTCAGCACCCGGTAATCCAATAGTGAGGCGAGGTACACCGTAGGCTGGCTGCCTAGATAGAACAAACGTACTGCGGAGCCCTTAGCCGAAAATGCTTCCAGTTGCCTGTAAAAAGATGACTCTTTCAGGTCATCAAGATTTGGCGAGGCCTGCCTGGATTTACTTATCAGGAGTGAAGCTTCCGGATGGCGGATCAAAAACACCGGAAACAACGAAAACTGCTTTTGAGAAAGCTGGCGAAAAAGAACATCCTTATTGTCCGCAGTCACTGCCTGCATTTCATAATCATAAACCCATAATCGCTTGCCTTTTGCTGCATTCAAAACCGCATCAAATTCTTTAGCCGTCCAGCTTTCATTGATGTCAAGAAAAACATCCTGTATGGTAGCCGAGGCGTAGCTTGGTGAATAAGATTGCAGACTATAGCGATTTCCTCCGAACTCAAATGCCTGCTCCTTCAGTCCCGGATCTTTAAAAGCGTAAGCCCAGTCCGAGCTATATCTTCCCGAATGTTCATATGCATTTGGCGAAGCCGACCGAAAAGCAACCTGGTTACCGGCAGCATTCACCGCATTGCCATCCAGCTTTACCTGCACTTCTTCCATGGCACTGCTCGCATCCGGTCCATCAAACGAAATATTGTCATATACCAGTTGCCCCTCTTGCATCCGAAGCGGCGATGTGATTCCAATTTTGAAAACGCGGTTATTGTCAGCAAAAATGGGGAAGACGCGAACCGTCACTCTCCCACCCTCCTGCCAATGCACAACGGAGGGATCACGCTGCTCCACACCCACAATGGTTTTGTAAGCACTATCCGCTTTTCCTTTTGTCGTTAAGATGCCCTTCTCTTCTTTCCCATTGATCCATAATGACAACGAGGTTACGACGCCGCCTTCCGGCAACTGAAATGTATAGATAGCTTCCTCTTGGCGGTTAGCCCAACGGTCCTTACCATGATTAAAAACAGTGACGATCTTCTCCGTATAAGCCAAGTGGCTTGTAGGCCAGATACGCACATTGGTTATCACTTGCTGCGTTGTGAGGTCTTTACCCGACCATAGGCGCTCCTCGGTATGATGCCGCTCACCAAAGCTTGATTTCAGGATCTTTACCCGGTCTTCTTCACTGATGTATAGCTTTTCTGAAAACAGAGATGCGATCACCACCAGTGGGTCATGAATATGTTGCTGTTCACCCAAGCTCCGGCTTGGCATTCGCCAAAACCCATCCTCGTTCCAGTTTGGCAGGGTATACACAAGGTCCGTTTTCAGTATTCGATCTGTGATCGCATCATGCTTAACGGTCTGTGCTATTTGCATCCAGGCCGGCAATTCGTCGGTGCCTTCCGTAAGCGTACGGCTATAACTCTTATTGATCTCATGAACGGTACTATGCCATGCTAACGAGTAATAAGTGATGGTAGTTATCGCCACCACTATCCCCAACACATATCCCAACCAAAGGCTTCTTTTGGCGGCGGCTAAGTGAGCCACGAAAAAGAAATTATAAATGGTGATTATCAGTGGAATAAAAGCATGAATGGAGATACCAAGGGCCAGCAAACCGACGATGCTGATACCATAGATAGGAAGCAGGTAAAGTGATAAGTAGATAAAGAATACAGTAGATATGCCGGCAATGAAAAGAATAAGTCCCTGGACCGTTTTATGCATCCGGTTGAAAAAGATGCTCGCCACATAATTAGCACACAAGACCCAAAGCAGCACACACACCCAAACCGGCGATGCCTCGAAAACATTCATACAGCGGTTAAGCGAATAAGCACTAATGAGGAACAGAATGAGAAGCAAAAAAGTGTATTGATATTTATGAACTTTCTGCTTCTTTCTTTTATTGAATAGTAAAGCGAAAAAGTAAACAACCGCAATAATATAGTTAAGAACAAAAATGCCGAAATAACCGTCTTCATTGGTGTTCAGCAAAAAGGGAATGCTAAAAACAAGCAGCGAAACCGGCAGGCACAAGAGCCCAAAAGAAAGAAGGCTATCTTTTAATCTGGATGTAAGGAAGTTCATATACAGGGATTATGTTTTTAAAGTAGATCAAGTGTTTTCAGTTACTGGTACGCTCCGCTATCCATTTCCACCAGAACGCCGTACAGGTGGTATAAACAAACAGCTGATACAGATCATCGCTTATCGAGTGCCCATTTCGGGTGATGGCAATATAGATCGGCACCAAAAAAGCGATAGCCAGCAGGGTGATGAAATAGCCTGCAAAATGCGTAGGGATATAGAAAACACCTAAGCGCTTAAACCAGATCGGATTCATTGTGTATCGCTTTAAAAGTGAGTAGATCTTCAAACTGCGGCATGCGTAATAAAACCGAAATAGCCGAGGAAAGCAGCGCCGGGATAAAGCCGGTCATGGCTTCGGGCTTGATATCAAAATAGCCTTTTACAAGCCAGGAGCAAAGGAGAAAACTTACCAGGCCCAACAGTATCCATAGCGTGAAGCTGATGGACATACCCAGCTCTAACCGACGTATAGAGTAAATAAAAGTGCTGCAAAAAAGGAGTGCGGGTAAGGAGAAAAGCAGTCCCAGCAAAAACACGACAGGGAACAAGCCAAGATCAACATTGCCTTGCATAATGAGCACTTGTCCGCAAAAAAGAAAAGGGTGCAGCACATTGGCTAAGAGCCAGCTATTCACCACATGTTTAACAGGATTCATATAAAAGGATTTAAGGTTACTACGGAATTTTTTTGAATGGCTGAGAAGTGTTTGCCGTCCCTTCTTTTTCTAGTCGTTGAATGCCTTTATAACAAGGCCACAGCACTGCAAAACCCACCACGCTGAAGCTGCAATCAATCAATTGCCAGCCAAACGGAATGCCCCGCAAACCGCCGGCGATAAAAGCAAAGGGGAGTATGAGCACACAGGCGATCAAGCCAAATTCGATCACCCATATATTGCGAACCGGTTCGCGGTAAGGACCTATAAATAGAATCGCCAGAACAAAATGGGCGAAGGCCAACCAATCATAACCATAAAGCAGAAAAGGATATTTTCCTTTGACCTCAACAAAAGCGTCCAGCACCAGCTTCAGCCAGCTGTGCCACATAGAATCTCCCGGAAAAGTTTTAAGTAGAAACGCTAGTTCCGCATCAACGGGAATGGCAGTGGCGCCGCTAATGAATAAACTGACAATGAAGAAGAGTAACAGTCGTTTGATCCCTTTTTCTTTCATGGTATTTATATTTAAAAAGCACTTTGTATTTCAAAGTATAAGTACAAAAAAATTATTTCATTCCTTTTATCATCTTTTCCAACGCTGTTACATGGTCTGTAAAAGCCTTCTGCCCCCCCTTTGTAATGGCATAAGTTGTATTGGTTTTACGACCGATAAAACCTTTGTGCACTTTTAAAAAACCTTCCGTTTCAAGTGTCACTAAATGCGTGGCAAGATTACCATCCGTTACTTCCAGTAATGCCTTCAGGTCGTTAAAGCTGATCTCATCATTTACCATAAGGATGCTCATGACCCCCAGCCTGATGCGGTTATCAAAAATTTTATTTAAGCCTGATATAGGATTGTTCACTGCCATTCTACCCTTCTCTTGTATTAACGAACATTTGCCGCTGCGGGATTTCGTTCATATTTCCACCACATGGCAAATCCATAAATAATATGCAAAACGCCGAAACCAACCGCCCAAAAATAGAGCCCGTATCCAATGAACTGGGTATTGAGCAACCCCAATGCTATTTCCAGCAACCCGAGATAACGGATCTCGCTTAACGTGTATTTGCTGCCATTCACCAAGGCCAACCCGTAAAAGATCAAACAGGCAGGCGCAACAAACTTCCATTCATCATACTGCAACATTGCCAGGATAAATAAGCCGCCTGTTACCAAAGGAATAGCCATATTCAGCGCCAGGTTCCTTGCTGTATGATCCCACAGCGGCAGCTTGTCCTTATCGGCTTTGCGCCAGGTAAAATAAAAAGCAGACACTAATGAGGTAGCCAAAACCACCGCAGCCAGTATTAACAAGCTAAATTTCAAACGGTCAAAAGCAGCATTGGTATAACCAGCCTGGCCATAACCTACATAATATTCATGGATCCAATCGTAGGCAAACCATGCACCCACTAAGGCGCAAACCCCGGCAGCAATGCCGCTTAAACCACTTAATGAAATAAACCGGGTGGAGCGTTGCATCATCCGGCGGATATCCTGCAGGGCGTCTAAATGGCTATTTTCTTCGCTCATAAAAAGCACTTTGAATTACAAAGTAAATTCATTTCTTTCATATTTTCAACGATCATTCAAATTATTTTATGGAAGATAAAATTACCCCAACGGCCATTCGTATCTGCTCTTCAGAGATGGTTAGCGGTGGAGAAATCCGGAGGCAGTTGGCTGCAAAAAGAAACCAGTCCGTTATTACCCCTCCTTCAACGCAGGCATCTATCACCTCCTTGCAAACCTCGAACGATTCAAATTCTACTGCCATCCACAAACCAAAAGAATGAATGGCTCTGATCTTCGGATGCTGAAGAAGCTGGCGGAATAAGGCTTGTTTTGCATCAGCTTCAGCAAACATGCCCTCCTCCAGCAAGGCCTGCATAGCCGCCATGCCTGCAGCACAGCAAACCGGGTGTCCGCCAAAGGTGGTGATATGGCCTAATACCGGGTTGTCCGCCAGGCAATCCATTAAGTTTTTACCAGCAATGAAGGCACCCAAGGGCATACCGCCACCTAATGCTTTTCCTAATAACAATACGTCCGGCACTATATCAAAATGTTCGAAACCCCATAGCTTTCCTGTTCGCCCAAAGCCGGTTTGAATTTCATCTAAAACCAAAAGTGCTCCTGTTTCAGTGCAGCGCATACGTAAAGCCTTTAGCCAATCAGCTTGTGGTGGCTTGACGCCGGCTTCCGCTTGCACGGTCTCTGCAATAACACAGGCAGTTTCGGTGGTAATAAATGCCAAGTCTTTAAAAGAATTATACTCGACGTGATGCACCCCGGGTAATAGCGGCCGGTAAGCCCCCCGCCAATATTCACTCCCCATGATGCTTAAAGCACCTTGCGTAGATCCATGATAGGAGTTATTGAAAGCCACTATCTCTGTTCTATCAGTGACACGCTTTGCCAGTTTCATAGCTCCTTCCACTGCCTCGGCGCCAGAATTAGTGAAGTAAACTGAATGTAAAGAAGCAGGTAAATGCTCGGTCAATAATTTGGCATATTGGACCTGCGGGCTTTGCACAAATTCTCCATATACCATTACATGCAGGTAAGCCTCTAACTGCGCTTGAATGGCAGCGATAACTTTAGGGTGCCGATGGCCCACATTGGCTACCGAAATGCCGCCGATCAGGTCTATGTATCGCTTCCCTGAAACATCTATCAACTCGCAACCTTCGGCCTTTACGATCTCCAGTGACATTGGCGCCATCGATGTTTGTGCTACATGATTCAGGAAAATTTGGCGCAAATTCATGCTGCAAAAATAACCGCGGATTTGAGGATGAAATGGATTTACACAGAAAGCCTAAACTCCTTTTGAAATTTGAAACAGGTTCGAGCTTCTGCATTGAAATAGTTGCAAATCTGCGCTCAACAATCGTACTTCGTATATCAAACATTGTAAATCTCATGGCTTTAATACTACCGGTAGAAGACAAGTTTCCGAAGTGGGGGGCTGCTTGTTTCATTGCACCTAACTGCACCATTGCAGGCGATGTGATCATGGGTGATGAGTGCAGCGTTTGGTTTAACGCTGTATTACGCGGTGATGTGAACAGCATCCGCATGGGCAACCGGGTGAATGTGCAGGATGGCGCGGTCATTCATTGTACGTACCAAAAAACAAAAGCCATCATTGGCAACTCCGTTTCCATTGGTCACAACGCCATCGTGCATGGATGCACCATTCATGACAATGTATTGATCGGCATGGGGTCCATTGTGATGGATAATGCGGTTATTCATAGCAACACCATTATTGCTGCCGGTGCCATTGTTCTTGAGGGTACGGTTTGCGAAGGCGGCGCTATCTATGCCGGTGTTCCCGCTAAAAAAGTAAAAGCTATCACTCCCGAAAAAGTGGAAGGCGAGATTGCCCGCATTGCCAATAATTATATTGGATATGCGAAATGGTTTAGCGAAGTGAATGAAGCGGACAAAAAAGGATGACAGTTGATAGTTTTAGTCATCCCCTTACTGCCAACCATTATGTGGCAGAATTTTCCGTACTTTATGATCAAATCCCCGGCAATGAAAAACGTTCGCTCCTTTTTCACTATTACGGTTTTGTCAATTTTGCTCTCTTCTTGCAGTCTCTGGAATAAAGTATTTAAGCGGGGAGAAGGCTGCCCCAGCAATGGAAAGAATGTAGGCGCTGAAAAAATTCTTTCTGGCGAAGGACCCAAAAAAACGCCAAAATTTAAGGCATAGGGTTTGTACTAATGCAGCTATCAGCACTGTTTTAGTGTCTTAAACCTATAAACCCTTCGACATGAGCCTAACACTTCGTACCGCCCTTGGATGCACAGAAGCTGTCATTGATGATGACGGTGGCTTAAAACGTTTTTACCTGATCGCAGACATCCTTAAAACTGATCTCGACGTTGCTTTCACCAACAAAGAAGATGATTTTGACGCGATCAACTGGAACTTTTCTTTTGGCAAGCATTTGCTGACGCTTTGCTATAGCATTTACAACGGCATTTCTTTATTCCCTACAAAATTGGATGAAGCTTCCCGCCGTGCAAATGAAGCCGTGGTGGAACTGGCAAATGTGCTGGAAGGAAAACTGATGTCGGTTGATATGCGAAAGACAGTTTAAAACCTTTATGGCGACAGGCTTACCGCCGCCTTGTTTCCTCGCCCAAACTCTCTAAAATATTATAATAGCTCACGTAGCGGTCTTCCGCTATTTCACCATCCCGCACGGCTTGCTTAATGGCGCAGCCCGGTTCGTTTATATGCTGGCAGTTATGAAACTGGCAATCCTGCAAACGCTGGCGCATTTCCGGGAAATAGCCACTTAACTCACCTTTCTCCACACCCACAATTCCAAACTCTTTCATGCCGGGTGTGTCAATCAACCGTCCGCCAAAATCAAGATCATACATCTCGGCAAACGTAGTAGTGTGCTGCCCTTTGCCGCTCCAGCCACTAATGATCTGTGTACGTATATTTTTATCGGGAATGATGGCATTGGTAAAAGATGATTTGCCCACACCACTATGCCCGCTTACCAAAGTTGATTTGTCTTTTAGTGTTTGGCGCACTTCTTCAATGCCCTCTCCCTTTTCCACACTTAACAAGTAAACCTTGTAACCGATCGCTTCATACATTTCTTTCATGGCGGCAAACTGTGCCATCTCTTTCTCCTTATAGATGTCGGACTTATTGAAAATAACGGCGGCCGAAACATGATATAATTCACACGCCACCAGGAAACGGTCAATAAAACCCTGCGAGGTTCGCGGATCCCTTAAAGTCGCAATCAGGAGCGATTGGTCTACATTGGAAGCTACAATATGGTGCTGGCTTTTTATGCGCGGCGATTGGCGGTTGATATAGTTCTTGCGGTCATGAATGGTATGAATGATGACCGAGCCTTCCGCAATATCTTCCGTATCGTATTCCACCACATCACCTACGGCAATTGGGTTGGTAGAAGTAAGTCCGCTCACCTTAAATACACCTTTGATTCGGGCATTCAGCCAGGCGCCGCTTTCGTCTTTCAGCGTATACCAGCTACCTGTCGATTTATAAACCACACCTTGCGCCATCAGGGAAATGTTCGTAAAAAAATATACCGTAAAAATAACTCTAATAACAGCAGTAGCAGGGCGGCGACTATAAACACGCCGAATTGTTCGCTGTATTGCACCTTGGTTGTTACCTGGTAATCGGACTTCTCCAACCGGTCAATCTGTTCATAAATATTTTGCAGGCTTTCCTTGTTCGTTGCCCTGAAATAATCGCCGCCTGTCTGTGCACCGATTCTACGCAATAAGGCTTCATCAATAAAAGCGGTATTCTTATCAAATACGCGACCCTTTGTTTCACTAACGGCCACTGCATTCTCAGAACCCATTCCGATAGCATACACTTTTACGCCTTTCGCAATAGCAATATTTAAAGCTGCAGCCGGATTGATGATGCGGGTGTCAGGCGCTTCTTCGCGACCATCCGTCAACAACACTACTACTTTACTTTTCGATTCAACGCCAGAAAGCCGTTGCACGGAAGTAGCCAAACCTTCGCCAATGAGGGTTCCGTCTTGCAGCATGCCACTTTTTAAACTATTGATCTGCGCCAACAAGCCTTCCCGATCGGTAGAAATAGGAAACTGCGTAAAGCTTTCACCCGCAAAGAGCACCAAGCCTATCTGGTCAACAGGCCTTGATCTAACAAAATCAGCTGCCACCTCCTTTGCAACGGCTAACCGGTTGGGCGAAAAATCCTGCGACAACATACTGCCACTTACATCTATGCATAGTATGATAGCAATGCCTTCCCCTTCGGCTTTTATTTGTTCGTTACGTATTTGCGGACGTGCAATAGCCAGTAAAATAGCCGCAATGGATAATAGCCGCAATAGGAAAGGCAAATGAAAATAATAATTACGGTTGCTTCGAGCCGTAAAAGCGCTGGATGATGAAACAGTGAAAGCAGCCTTAAGTGAAGACCCGCTCCGCAACCATATCCAGGCAATCACCGGCAACAGTAAAAGAAAAGGAAGCACCCAGCTGTTCTTAAATTCAATATGTTGAAACCACTCGTATACCATTAGTTTTCCTCGATTGCAATAATCGCCGCTTTAATAGTTGCCAAATCTCTTTCGCGTTGTGCAAGTGCAGGCTGTCCTTGTGCAAACTTCACCATATCGCTTTCCTGCAAGCTTTGAATGAAGGCTACTTCCTGATCCCTTTTGAGCTTCAATACCGGTAAGCCTTGCACCAAATCTTCTGTTGTTTTAGAGAAGGAGCCAATGCCTTTGCGCTTATATAAATAATTTCTCAGAATCAAAATCAGTTCCGTGTAAAACTCTTTGGCTTCGCTGGTTTCCCTTTTGCTTCGCAAACCCTCCAATTGCTGTATTGTTTTTTTGAAAACGGTTTCGTCCGGCTTGGGTTCGGTTATGGGTTGCTGCTTACGCGATGGAAACAGCAACGTCATCAACCCGATCAGCAAAAGCCCCAGTGCTACATACCAATACCACACAGTTCTTGGTGGCTTTTCTACGTCTATGATCTCCTTGATGTCGTGGTACTCCTGAGCGGAATTAAATGGTGCGAAGGACACCGTAATAACAATAGGTTTTGAGCGGGCGCCGGCAAAAGAAAAAGAAGGAATTTGCGATCTGCCGCTATCCCAACTGGTAAGGGTTAAGGTTTGTTGCAAGACTAGGGCGCTTCCATTTTTTACAGTATCCACTTTTGAGGTTTCCAATATCTCGAAATAAGGAAAAGTATCAATGGAGGTCCATTTTTTTGAAACAGCGCCAGGAGCAGTTCCTTTTAGCAAAAGCTTGAATGGCTCGCCAATAACGATGCGGGATTTATCTACACTAGCCGTGAATGAAGTTTGTTGCGCAAGGCCAGCCAGACAGCTTAGAAACAACATCAATATGAATAAAACACTGCTTCTCATGCTCGGTTCCGGCTGATGAAAAATCGTTTCAACACTTTCACATAATCTTCATCCGTGCGAATATGCAACAAATTAGACCCAGCCTTTTTAAAAGCGGCATCGCTGTACGCCGTTATACGGAAAAACTCCTTTTCATATTCATGCCTTACGAAATCGCTGCTCGTGTCTATCCACTTTTGTTGTGCTGTCTCTGCATCTTCAATGTGCAACATACCTATATCTGGCAGCCTCTGATCCAACCTATCATATAGTTTAATGCCCACCAGGTCGTGTTTATTGCCGGCCACACGGAGAGCGTCTTCATAATTCGCATCTATAAAATCACTGAGGACAAAAGCAATGCTTTTTTGCCGGGTGGTGTTCGTAAAATACCGGAGGGCTGTATTTAATTTAGTGCCTCCGCTTATTGATTCAATTGCTAACGCCTGGCGGAGGAGAAAAAGGGCATGTTGTTTTCCTTTTTTAGGCGGAAGGTAACTTTCAATTTTATCGCTGTAAAAAATAGCGCCCACCTTATCTCCATTGTTTACGGCCGAAAAAGCCAGTACGGCAGCGATCTCTACCGCCATGGCAGCCTTAGTGGTATTGGTTGTGCCAAAAAGAGTGCTTTGACTTACATCAATCAGCAGCATCACGGTTAGCTCCCGCTCCTCCTCGAATATCTTACTATACGGATGCCCAAATCGTGCCGACACATTCCAATCAATAAAACGAATATCATCACCGGCTGCGTATTCCCGTACTTCTTTGAACGACATACCCTTTCCCTTAAAAGCGCTGTGATACTCACCGGTGAAAATATCAGCAGTGAGCTTTTTGCTTTTAATTTCCAGCTCTCGTACTTTTTTTAATATTTCGGTTGTTGTAAGCATTCGAGGACAGTTGAAGGATGACAGATGACAGCTATTTTAAATCCGATTTTTCATAATAGTTAATCAACCCATTTAATAACCTTAGGCAATCGTATACGTGTATTTTCAAATTCTCGAAATGATCATCGTGCAAAAGCCTAATGACTTTCCTAACTGTAAAAGCGTTTCCAATTCATACAATGAACCTCTGGAAATATGCAAGAATTGTATAGTGTCTTTCTTGTAATTCCTGCCAATACCTTCTGCAATATTTGCTGAAATTGCAATGGCTGCTCTTTTGGTTTGTGATGTTAGCGCATAAAGTTCTTCTTTAGGATATACCTGCAATGCTATATAGACCTCCTTTGCAAGGATCATAGCTTTTTTCCAAACATCCAGATTCTGATAATTTGTCATAGTATTCTGCCAACTTTCATCTGTTATCTTTCAACCTTTTACGGCAAGGCAACTTTATCTAATACCTGTTGAACGACCGCTTCCGCTGTCACATTCTCGGCTTCTGCTTCGTACGTGATGCCGATACGGTGGCGTAAAACATCCAGACAAATACTGCGTACATCTTCCGGAACCACGTAACCCCGTTTAGATAAAAAGGCATGTGCTTTTGCCGCGATCGCCAGGTTAATGCTTCCTCGAGGTGAGGAGCCGTACGAAATCAATGGTTTTAAATTTTCCAAGCCGGCTTCTGATGGGAATCTGGTGGCAAATACAATGTCCAAAATATAGCGTTCCACTTTTTCATCCATATAGACTTCCCGTACCAGGCTTCTGGCAGCTAAAATCTCCTGCATGGAAACCACGGGATTTACAGTAGGCATTGTCAGTCCTTCCACTGCCTGCCGCACAATCAGTTGCTCTTCGCTCCGGGAGGGATAACCGACAACCACTTTCATGAGGAAACGATCTACCTGGGCTTCTGGCAATGGATAAGTGCCTTCTTGCTCCAACGGATTTTGTGTAGCCAATACCAAAAAAGGTTCTTCCAGGCTAAACGTGCTTTCTCCAATGGTCACTTGCCGCTCCTGCATGGCTTCCAGCAGCGCACTTTGCACTTTGGCGGGTGCCCGGTTGATCTCATCGGCCAGTATAAAATTTCCGAAAATGGGACCTTTCCGAATGACAAATTCTCCTTTTTGTTGATTATAGATGAGCGTTCCGATAACATCCGCTGGCAGCAGGTCCGGTGTGAACTGGATGCGACTGAATTTGGCATGAATCGCTTGCGATAATGATTTAATGGTAAGTGTCTTCGCCAGACCTGGGACACCTTCCAATAACACATGTCCATTACTCAACAAGCCTATCAGCAACCGGTCCAGCATGTACGATTGACCAATGATGACTTTGCCGACTTCCGCCCGCAACGTGTCTATAAATCTTCCTGCATAACTGATCCTTTCATTTAATTGCCTGATCTCTTCCGCGGTCTTCGCCATATTGCCGGTTTAAGGTGGTACAAAATACGAACGCCCTTCAGCAAAATATCGGCCGCTTTCGTTAAAACCGCCATATTTTTATAGAGGCATCTTTATTGCATGATCTTTTCTTAAACAAACTTATGAAAGCGAAATACGTATTGCTGGTTTTGGTGGGGCTTATCACCTTTGGCTGTAAGAAAAAAAATGATGATAAGGAAACAAAAACTACCGTGCTGGTACAACAGGCCTGGAAGTTGGATGCCGCAGGGTTAGATGCTACCAATGACGGCGTTATTGACTCACAATTGCCAGTGGCTATCCCTGCCTGCACCGCTGATAATAACTTTACATTTAGTGCAAATGGGACTGGGATCATTGATGAAGGCGCAACCAAGTGCAATGCCTCCGCCCCGCAAACCAGCCCATTCACCTGGAATTTCCTGAGCAATGAAACAGTAATCAACCTGCAAACCACCGCCCTGTTTGGACTGGGTGGCCAGTTCAAGATTCGCGAACTCAGCAGTACTGCTTTCCGCATGTCAAAAGATACCAGTTTCCAGGGCTTCCCGGTTTCGATAGTGATCAACCTGAAGCATTAAGCCTCGAACAATGCCCACAAACCGCTTGCTGCTTCCATTCTTTCTGCTTGCTTTCTTTCTTTCCTGTAAAAAAGATTATAGTTATGAAGGAGGCATTTATAGCAATAAAAAATGCCTCCACTGTCCTTACCTACCCCTCTGCGACAGTTCGCAGTTTGTATATGTTGATTCTACATTAGCCGGTATTGACACCATGAGAAACGGAATCTTGTTAGCAGGTGATACTACAATCAGTGGCTTGCGGTATGCCCGGGTAAATGGGTTTTCTACTTTGGGTCAGGGGCTATTATTTAATTGTGACAATAACGATTACCGGATACTAACGCCCGTTCCGGATCCAGGCATTAATATAGATTCGCTTCTAAGGGAATTACTACAAGGAAACCCAATTCCTCTACCACCCGGCATCTTCCAACTGCCAGCCAAGTTTAGCACATCAATTTTAAAAGCCTCGAAACCGGCTGGCGCTACCTGGACGGATACTATTTATAAAATGTCAGTTACTTTTCTTGCTAACGTATTTGCCGGAGTAGATTATACCTTACTGGAAAAAGGAGTGCAGCGGCAAGTGTTTGGAAAAACATATAACGACGTCTTTCATGTAAAAAGTAAAGTGCGCATTAGCATTACGGCTACCGGCATTACTATTCCGCCTATTCCATCGAATGTTGTCACAGATTATTATTTGGCCAAAGGGGTAGGGCTAATTGAAATGAACCTCAGGGAAAATGACACATTACAGGTAAATAGCCGCCTGTATCGTTACAAATTGTAGCTACGAAAGGTACTTGGCAACGATAGGTAATCTACGGCCAACCCCGAATGCCTTACAGCTCACCCGGATGATCGGGCAGAACTGAGCCCGCTTGTATTCAGCTGTATTCACCAACTTTAAAATACGGTTGACCAATGCCGGGTCATTGTTCTGGGCAATGATCTCTTTAGGTCCTTGCCGCAGCTCAATATATTGATAGAGAATACTATCCAAAATTGGATAATCCGGCAGGCTATCGCTATCCTTTTGGTTTGGACGGAGTTCTGCTGATGGGGCTTTGGTCAATATATTTTGAGGAATGATCTCGCTATTGCGATTCAGATATTTTGCCAAGGCATACACCTGCATTTTATAGAGGTCACCCAACACGCTAATACCGCCAGCCATATCACCATACAAAGTGCCGTACCCACAGGCCAGCTCACTTTTATTGGAAGTATTCAGCAGTATATAACCCATTTTGTTTGCCAGTGCCATCAGCAGGTTGCCACGTGTGCGGCTTTGGATGTTCTCTTCGGCTATACCAAAAGCCGAATCCTTAAAAACAGGTTTCAATACGGTTAGGAAAGAATCGTAAACATCTTTGATGGGAATAATATCATAGGGGTTTCCTAAGTTCTTGCTTAGCTGCTCGGCGTCACTAATGGAGTGAGCGGAAGAATATTGCGAAGGCATCAGCAGCACATGCACATTCTCTTTACCTAACGCTTCCACAGCAAGGGCTTGCACCACCGCACTGTCCACACCGCCGCTGGCGCCAAGCGTTGCTTTTTTGAAACCCATCTTTCCAAAATAATCACGGATGCCAAGGATGAGTGCACCATGGATCTCCTGGATGTTTTTATCATCCATCAGGTAATGCAGTGTGTCGGTATCACGACCTACTTCAGCAGCAGTATAATAATATTTATGTGCAGTTGGAGCCACCTCCCGCTTCTTAGAAAGTTCATCTAAATCAAATAGCGCATAGTCTTCATCAAAATAATTTAACTCCTTTACCAATTGTGCATTACAATCGTAAACTATGCTCCCGCCATCGAACACTACATCGGTTTGTGCACCTACATTATTGCAATAGAGCATCGGTATTCCATACTTAGCGGTATGCGCTTCCACGATGCTGCGGCGAACCGTGTCAGCTGCATAATTATAAGGCGACGCGGAAAGATTCAGCATGACATCAGGTGACTCTTTTGCCAATTGTTCCATCGGCGTGATGCGGTAAAGCAGGTTATCGCCGAGATTCCAAATGTCTTCGCAGATTGTAATAGCTAACTTTTTGCCCTTGAAGTCTACGCAGCCCCATTGCCATGCGGCTTCGAAATAACGGTTCTCATCAAACACATCGTAAGTCGGCAAAAGGGTTTTATGCACAACCGCTTTAATCTCCTTTTCGTGCAATAAAAAAGCAGCATTGAATAGATCCTTCCCCTGTTGGGTAGCATTGCGATCGGGGCTGCCGATCAACACGCCAATATCATCTGCGTATTCTTTGATGCGGTCGATAGTCGCATAACACTGATTAATAAAATCGTCAAACTCCAGGAAATCGCGGGGTGGGTAACCGCAAATGCACAACTCTGAAAAGAGCACCAAGTCAGCGCCAGCATCTTTGCCTTTTTGGATCCCCTGTATAATTTTAGCCGCGTTTGCCTCGAAGTTGCCAATATGATAATTCTGCTGTGCTAAGAAAATTTTCATAATCAATTGTTGAAGTCCTAATCTTGCTTCAAAGTTCCGTAATAATTAACGAACCTATCCGTTTACGTCCCATGTCTAAATATCTTTTTATTGCAATTACTATGCTGCTGGTTGCTTGTGGCAACGATGATAAGCCAGATGTGTCAGGCATAAAAGTAGACCTGCGACTGGAACGCTTTGAACGCGATTTTTTTAAGATCGATACGAATAATATTCGTGAAGGCTTGGTTCATTTGCGCAATGCCTATCCTGAATTTTACTCGGTTTACCTGCAAAATATTTTGCAGGTAAACCCTGCGGACACCGCCAGCTTTCCTATCATCCGTAGTATTGTTTCTGGCTACCGCCCTATCAACGATAGCATTCAAAATAAATACAAAAACCTGGACTGGTTAAAGGATGACCTGACGGAACACTTCAAGTATGTGAAGCATTATTACCCTGATTATTTTGTGCCGCGGATCATCACATTCATTGGAACGTTCGATGCGCCGGGTGTAATTCTGTCGCCACAATATCTTGGCATTGGCTTACAGCAATTTGCCGGCAAGAAGTTCTCTGCCTATCAAGTAGAAGAGATCGCGCAGATGTATCCGGGTTATATCTCACAACGCTTTGACAAAGAATATATGGCAGCAGGTGCCATGAAGGCGGTGGTGGATGATATTTACCCTGACCAAAGCGTGGGCAACCCTTTCATAGAGCAAATGGTGGAAAAAGGCAAGCAATGGTTTTTGCTGGATCATTTTATGCCCGATGCGCCGGATAGCGTGAAGACGGGCTTTACGGGTGCGCAACTGGATTGGGTAGAAGAAAACGAAGGCAATACCTGGGGCTATATCATCAAGAATGAAAACCTCTATTCTATTGAACCGGTAACCATGCAAACCTATTTGGGTGAAGCGCCTTTTACCCAAGGTTTTCCTGAAAGTTCTCCCGGTAATATCGGGCAATGGGTGGGCTGGCGTATCGTGCAAAAGTTTGCGAAGGAAAATCCGAAGCTGTCATTGCAGGAGATCTTAAAAACACCGGCGAAGCAGGTATTTGAAGGGAGTAAGTATAAGCCGAAATAAGAAGGCAAAAAAGCATAAAACAGATACACAAATCTTCTGTTCAAATAACCGAATGTCTTTAAATGCAGAACACGCCGAGAGGCGTGTTCCTACAATAGCAAACGAGGTTATAAAAATTCTTATTAATCCCTAAAATCCACCCACATCAAGGTTCAGACCTAGTTGTACTTAAAAGGCGTGATCATTTCAAAAGCCGGGATATTTACATCAAACAATTGCTTGGTGTGCAGGTTCTCCATGAGGTAAGTACCGTGCATCTTGCCCATTTCGGTGTGCAGGTTACAGCCGCTTACATATTGGTATTCTTCACCCGCGTTAATAACCGGTTGCATGCCTACCACGCCTTCGCCCTCCACTTCGCGGTATTCACCGTCGGAGTCGAAAATATGCCAGTGCCGGCTTTGCAGCTTCACCGGGAAGCTATTATGATTCTCAATCGTGATGCGATACGCAAACATATATTCCGATTGCAGGGGATTGGAATAATCCTGTTGATAGAACGTTTCCACGCTTATTTTAACCCCTTCTGATATTTTGCTGATCATAACCCCAAGTTTAGTGATATTAAATCAAAGTCAGTACCATATTTATAAACGATTGTAATGGTACAATAGTTTCTACAATCGTAATTTCGCCGCACAAAATTTACCCATTAATCAGTCCTTGATATTATTATTAATAATTATCTGTATCGCTTAAAAGGAGCTACAGATGCGCATCTAAGGCTGATTAAGACCATTATTTAAACCATAAAGAAACAATGAAAATCGCAGTAGCCAAAGGAGACGGAATCGGACCGGAGATCATGGAAGCCGTGCTTAACATCTTCAAAGCCAACAAAATAGACCTCCAGTACGAGTATGTAGATATGGGCAAGTGGGTGTTCGACAAAGGCTTCTCCAATGGCATGACACCCGAAGCCCAGGCTACCATCGAGGAGTTGGGAATCCTCTTTAAAGGACCTATGGAGACCCCAAAAGGCAAGGGTGTGAAAAGTGTGAATGTAACTGCCCGCAAAACGTGGAATACTTACGCCAATAAGCGGGTGTTTCAAACCCTGCATGGGGTGGACACGGTTTTTTCGAAGGCAGGCATTCCTATCGACATTACTATTGTTCGGGAAAATATAGAAGATACCTATGGTGGTATTGAACACATGCTTACACATGATGTAGCATTGAGCCGCCGTTTTATTACCCGTCCGGGTAGCTTGCAAGTAATCCGCTATGCCTTTGAAATGGCGCAAAAGAAAGGCGCACGCCGCATTACTTGCGGACATAAGGCCAACATCATGAAGTTGACTGACGGCCTGTTCCTCGAAGTCTTTTATGAAGTGGCGAAGGAATACCCGGACCTCAAAGCGGATGATAAGATTGTAGATGACTTAGCGATGCAACTGGTAGTGCGCCCCGACCAGTTTGACACGATCGTGATGACCAACCTGCAAGGCGATATTATCTCCGACCTATGTGCCGGGCTGGTTGGCGGCTTAGGCTTTGCACCTTCGGCCAATATCGGCGATCATATCTCCATCTTCGAAGCGGTGCATGGCACGGCCCCGGATATTGCCGGAAAGAACATTGCGAACCCTACAGCCCTATTGTTGAGTGGACTAGCGATGCTGCGCCACTTAGGCTTCCGTGAGAATGCAGCGATCATTGAAAACGCATTGCTTTACACGTTGGAGCAAGGCGTACACACCGGCGACTTTGGCGATAAGTCAAAAGCTGCTGTGAACACCACTGAATTTGCCGATACGATCATCGCCAATTTTGGACGGGTGCCCGAGCAAGGTATGAAGCCCACTTTGGCAAATGAACCAGAGACAATGGCTGTTTGCCGTCTTGAGAAAAATGCCATGATGGTATCGAAAGAAGAAGAAGGCGAAGAAAAGATTGTTGGGGTAGATATGTTCATTGAAAGCATTGAACAACCCGATGTGATAGCCAAACGTTGCCAGCATCATGGCGGCACTAAATTCAAGCTGCTAAATGTGAGCAACCGCGGTACGCAGGTATGGCCTACGGGTTCTAAATACACGAACCTCGTTAACCAATACAACCTGCGTTTTGAAGGGCTCCCGGATGAAGCGTTGAAGCAGCAGGATATTATTGGATTGTATGTTTCTCTAAGCGCTGATTTTAAGGTTTGCTCGCTGGAAGTATTAAATATGTGGGGCGGGAAAAAAGCGTACAGTTTGGCGCAAGGACAGTAAGCAAATTCCAAGTACGATTTACGAAGTACGAATTGAAAGCACTGTTTTGGCAGTGCTTTTTTTATACCTTTAGAAACACTTACTTTATATGAAACTTATTGCTTCCTTACTATTAATGAGCATTGCCTCAACTGTTTTGGGTCAAGTGTCGTATCAGCCTCTATCCTTTACAGAAGCGCTGGCACGGGCGGGCGCAGAAGGTAAACTCGTGTTCCTTCAGTTTGAATCTAAAGACTGTAACCAATGCAATGAAGTAGCGGACAAAGGCTTGAGTGACACTAAGCTTTCGGCACTGATCAATCAAACATTTATTCCGATAAAAATTACGGCGAGTCACCCGGACCGGGACCGGGTGGCCAATTCTTATAATACAGTCAAGAGCTTTGGCAGCTTATTTATTGATGCAGCTGGTACCCTTATTCATAAAATGCCTTCCAGCAGTTCCTCTCCCACACCTTATTTTAAGGAAGTGGATCTCGCATTGAACAAGGCGGGCGAAAGCATGCGGATCAGCGCATTGGAAAAAGAATACAAGTCCGGCAACCGTAGCCCTGGTTTTATAGAAGCGTTGCTATTAAAGAAGCGCACCCTTAACCTTGCTACGGAAGCATTGCTTGATGAATATGTCCAGCTACTCCCAATTGATTCTTTTCAATCAATTCGAACCTTGACCTTCATAGCCCAAATGACGCCACTTCTCGATTCGAAAGCGGATATGGCGTTACGGAAAAACTACCCGTTGTTCACTAAGGCCTGGTATACATTGCCTCAGGCAACCCGTGTCCGCATCAATAATGCCATTGTTTACCATTCCATGCAAAAAGCCATAGCAAATAAGGATGAGGCGTTCGCCCTGCGCACAGCCACCTTTGCCCAGCGGGTTCATGATCCGAATTTTGCTGCCGGCGCCAAAGCTTATGATAAGAATATGCTGAATTTCTATGATGCTGTTGGCGATACATCTAAATTTTTTATGAAATCCATTGCTTATTACGAACGCTACTTCATGACGGTTTCACCGGACTCAATAAAACGAATAGATTCGCTAAATTGGAAACGAATGGCATCGGCAAGTATTGCCAGGAAAGACACGGTTGCAGAAGGAAATAAGATGCGCATCTCGCAGCGGGTAGCCTTTGCACCATATGCGCAAACTTTTACTGCCGAACTGAATGATGGCGCCAATAATTTTTATAAAAAAACGGCCAATCCATACCTCCTTTCGGTCGCTACTGAATGGATCAAAAAAGGATTAGCCTTTTACTCGTCGCCGGAAGCATTAGACACGTATTCCCGTTTGCTCTACAAACAAGGGCAGAGAGAAAAAGCAATGGACATGCAGGCTGAAGTATTGGCGATCCGTAAACATAGAGGCTATTCAACCAAAGAACAGGAAGCCCTCTTGGCCAAGATGAAGGCCGGCAACCAAATTGACTAGACCTTCTTACTATTCTTATACTCATTCTTCAGCAGCCACAGCAGCACCTTATCCCGCTGATCGCCTTGCACAAGAATCTCAGCCCCTTTCACAGAGCCTCCGGTGCCACAAAAGTTCTTTAGGCTTTTGCCTAATGCAATGGCATCATCCTCTGTGCCAATAAAATTTTCAACGGAGGTAACGGCTTTACCACCGCGGTGTTTTGTTTCCAGCTTCACCCGCAATTTTTGCTGCGCTGGCGGCAAGGTTTCCGCAGCAGGTCCAACTTCTTCTTCAAACCGAAAGTTTGGGTCGGTGCTGTATACAAAACCCCTCTTATCGGGAGTATTCTTTTTACTCATGAACTTTATTTCTAATCAAAATAATTCTGGCTAATCTCTAAATCCACCCAAATCGTGGTTCAAAAAATCACGGCTTTCAAGCTCAGATCCAAGCTCTTTGCCTGGTGAATCAATCCACCCACACTTACATAATCCACACCGGTTTCAGCATATTGCTGAATCGTATCGAGTGTAATACCACCACTCGCTTCTGTTTCAAAACGGCCGGCAATAAAGGTCACCGCATCGCCGATATCTGCAGGCATAAAATTATCCAGCATCACCCGATGCACCTTTCCTAAGCCAGCTTTCACTACTTTCTGCACATCCTCCAGGCTGCGTGTCTCTACTTCTATTTTCAGGTTTGGCTTATAACGTTCTACATAATCAATCGCCCGTTCAATGGCCTGCTCAATGCCACCACAGTAATCAATATGATTGTCTTTCAGCATGATCATATCATACAATCCAAAGCGATGGTTTGTACCGCCGCCAATACGCACCGCTTCCTTCTCCAACAACCGAAAATTAGGTGTGGTCTTCCGAGTGTCTAGCAGCTGTGTTTTATAGCCCTGTAGTTTGTCCGTGTAAAGCTTTGTCAGCGTTGCAATCCCGCTCATTCGCTGCATGATATTCAGCACCAATCGTTCGCATTGCAGGATCGTGTGTACCGGAGCCTCTACTTCAAAAGCAACATCTCCGTGATGCATCGCTTCTCCATCACTTTTATGCTTACTAAACAAAGCCCTTGGTGCCCTGTATCGAAAGATCTTTTCCGCCACTTCTACTCCCGCCAAAATCCCTTCCTGCTTGATCTTAAGAACAGCCTTTCCTTTAGCATCGGCAGGAATGCAACAAAGAGTCGAATGATCACCTTCGCCCACATCTTCCAGCAAAGCAGCATCCACGAGCCTTTGCAATTTTGCATCAAAATCGTTCATAAACTCAAAGATAAACCGGGAGAAAGGATTAAGCAGATTTGAAGGATTTCATTACAATCAACAAAAAACCCGCTGCAAAAGCGGGTTATATATTATTGCGAAAAAGTTACTTCGATTGGAACCTGATCTCTTTGACTAGCTGTCGCCCGTTCTTACTCACCATAAAAACGGTGGTGCGAAAGGCACCGGCTTTTGTCTGCAACGTACCGATACAGAACTGGTTGCCATTACTGTCACCTTTATGCTTAAGCTCAAAGCCCCGGACGCCATTTGCAGAAAAGAAATCCTGCAAGATCATGACTGCCTGCGAGCGGCTGTACATATCGGATTTGGAAGGCAATGAAATCTCTACGTTATCGTCAATATATTTCGCAAACTCGGTAGCGTTTCCCGAACGCAGCGCAGAGATCACGTCGTCCAACCCGCTTTTAGGCGTAAAAGCCGAAAGTGTGAAGATCACTGCCGCACCGATAAAGAGTAATAATTTTTTCATAATGGATCGTATTCTGGCCCTCCTTGTCGAAAAGTATGCCATTGTAAGCTTTGGTCTAAGCCGACCCTAAAATAAACAAAACCTTCACGTTTCCATAGATTTGCCGATATTATCTATTTGGAACATGTTACCACGCAAAGTCATACTTGTTATCATGGATGGTTGGGGCTTAGGACAAGTAAGATCCGCCGATGCCATCCAGGCTGCTCAGACACCATTCGTAAACTCGTTATATAGCCAATACCCGAATACTACTTTAGTCACTTGCGGCGAAGCTGTTGGCTTGCCACAAGGGCAGATGGGCAATTCGGAAGTAGGGCATTTGAACCTGGGAGCCGGACGTATCGTGTACCAGGAATTGCAGCGCATTAACGTCGCCGTTCGTGAAGGTTTTTTGGCAAAGAATGAAGCGCTGCTTCGTACTATTTATTATGCCATTGAAAATGGCAAACCACTTCACCTGCTTGGCCTGGTAAGTGATGGTGGCGTGCATTCGCATATTGATCATTTGAAAGCACTATTAGACATCTGCAAAGAAAAAGGGCTTTCCGAAGTATATATACATGCCTTTACAGATGGGCGTGATTGCGATCCGAAGAGCGGCGCCGCTTTCTTGCAGGAATTGCAAGAACATATCTCTAAATCAACTGGCAAAATCGCCTCGGTAACCGGGCGCTATTTTGCGATGGATCGTGACAATCGTTGGGAACGCATTAAACTGGCTTATGACGCCATGGTGAATGGTACCGGCGAAATGATTAGTGATCCCATAGCAGCAGTGCTGGCCGCTTATGAACAGAATATTACTGACGAATTTATCAAGCCAATGATCGCCACAGAAGGTGGAGTACCGGTGGCGACCATAAAAGAAGGGGATGCCGTGCTTTGCTTCAACTTCCGCACTGATCGCTGCCGCGAGATCGCCAAAGCCCTTACGCAATCCGACTTCCCAACCTATGATATGCAGAAGTTTGCCCTGCACTTTGCCACCATGACCGAGTACGATGCGACTTTCCAGGATGTGCAGGTCCTTTTTGAGACTGACAACTTGAATCAAACCTTAGGTGAAGTGATAGCGGCGGCAGGACTTAAACAGGTGCGCCTGGCAGAAACCGAGAAATACCCGCACGTTACGTTTTTTTTTAGTGGTGGACGGGAAGAGCCTTTCGAAGGCGAGACCCGCCTGATGGCTCAATCGCCAAAAGTAGCTACCTACGACCTGCAACCGGAAATGAGCGCTACAGAACTTACGAATTTAGTTTTAGATGTATTGCAGCAAGGCGAAGCTTCCTTTATTTGCCTTAACTACGCGAACGCAGATATGGTGGGACATACAGGGGTTTGGGATGCGGTGGTGAAAGCAGTGGAAACGGTCGATGGTTGTGTGGAGCAGGTGGTTAATACGGCTTTGGCAAATGGCTATACGATTTTTTTAACCGCGGATCATGGCAATGCCGACTTTATGCGAAACGAAGATGGCACACCCAATACAGCGCATACATTGAACCTGGTGCCCCTGTTCGTTATTGACAAGGAGTGGAAAGGAACGGTCCGGAGCGGAAAGCTGGGTGATATTGCTCCCAGCATATTATCTCACATGAATTTGCCTATTCCTTTAGAAATGACCGGAGAAAGCTTACTTTCATGGCCAACCAATTCTAACAGCTCCTCATAGATGCTATTAAAAAAGAAAATAAGCAGCCTTGCCTTTTTGGCTATAACGGTAGTCCCCTACCTGCTGTTTTCTTTTTTTCTTTTACAACAACAATACATTAAATGGGAAAAGCGAAAAGCGCTGGAAAAGGAACCTCTCGAAACTATCATCATAGCTACAGCGGATATCGTATGGTTTGAGAAAGGAAAAGAGATCATCATTCATAACAAGTTATTTGATGTCGCTTCATTTTCAGAAGAGAATGGCCTGCTGACGATTAGCGGGATTTACGACGGCGACGAAACGCACCTGCTGCAAAAGCTTAATGGCTTATCAGAGAAACACAAGAAAAAGGCACTCCAGTCGCAAGCATTCCTGGCGCTGCTTTTAACGGGCTATCATCAAACCGAAACATCATCAAATCCATACTACAGTATTAAAAAAACAGATCATTCTGAAAAACCAATCCCCGTTGTTTCACCACCCTTTATACCTATACAATCTCCGCCACCACAGTTCCTATAACTGCATTATTTTACTATAAAAATGGATCAACTGCCAGCGACGTATGGCAGCAATATGCTTTTTATGTAATGAGCATTATTTAATCCATTAAACTAACAAGGCTTCCTTGAAAGGAGCCAACTTATCTATATTATAAATTAAGAATGAGAAAATTATTATGCTTACTGGCGATGGTAGCTTGCACAGCCGCCTCTGCACAGGATACACTCAAACAAAAAGACCTGGATGAGGTCATTATTTATTCTAACAAATTCGAGGAGAAACGAAAAAACATTGTTCAAAAAATAGAAGTGATCTCCGCACAGCGCATTGCGCAATTGAATGCCCAGAACACCGGGGACATGCTGACGAACACGGGTAACGTCTTTGTGCAAAAAAGCCAGCAGGGCGGCAGCAGCCCCGTTATTCGCGGGTTTGAAGCCAGCCGTGTTTTGCTGGTCGTGGATGGCATCCGCATGAATAACGCCATCTTCCGTGCCGGGCACTTGCAAAATGTAATCACCGTTGATCAGAATATGCTGGAGCGGGTAGAAGTGCTTTATGGACCTGCCTCTACTATTTATGGCAGCGACGCGTTGGGTGGCGTGGTGCATATGCGCACCAAACAACCAAAGCTTTCTACGACAGGCAAAACGCTGTATACCGGGACTGCCTTCGCACGGTACAGCAGCGCCAACAACGAGCAAACCGGTCATTTTGATATCAGCATCGGTGGGAAGCGCTTTGCCTGGCTCCAATCTTATAATTACAGCGATTTCGATGCCCTTCGAATGGGCGATAATTACCCTTCGAAATATCCGAATTTCGGTCGTCGTTCAAAGTATGTAGCCCGCATCAATGGCATTGACTCGGTAGTAGCGAATACGGACGACCGTATTCAAAAATTCTCCGGCTATAGCCAATGGGACATCACGCAGAAGTTTTTATTTAAGCAATCGGATAAAGTTTCGCACAGCCTCAACCTGCAATATTCCAACTCCGGCAATGTGCCGCGCTACGACCGCCTGCAGGATGTTCGGAATGGAGCTCTTCGTTATGCAGAATGGTATTATGGACCGCAGGAACGGCAACTGGCTGCCTATGAATTAAATATTAATAATGCTGGATTCTTCAATAACGTCAAATCAATCGTAAGCTACCAACACATCCGCGAAAGCCGCCACCAGCGTGACTATCGCCGCTATGACCGCCTGGATAACCGCATCGAGAACCTGGACGTAATTGCTTTTACGCTTGATGGTCGTAAGCTTTGGAACCGTCATGAACTCACTACCGGAATTGATGGACAATTCAATGATGTTACGTCAAGAGCCTTCCGGAAAAACATCAATACCGGCGCTGAGTCGAAGTTAGATACCCGCTATCCCAATGGCAAAAACCGCATGAATTATGTTGGGCTATATGCACAGCATACTTACAAGTTTCCTAATGGCAAATTGCTTTTGAACGATGGCATTCGCCTGCAAACAGTGAACCTGAAGTCAGCCATTGCTGATAACAGTTTCTTTAATTTTCCATTTACCGAAATAAAGCAAAACAACCTGGCAGTAACGGGCAACCTGGGTTTGATTTATATGCCTGATAAGGACTTCCGGGCAACTGTGGGACTCTCTTCCGGCTTCCGTTCGCCGAATGTGGATGATATAGCACGAATCTTCGAATCCAATACGGCTTCACGGCAACTGATCGTTCCGAATCCAAACCTCCGCCCGGAATACACCTATAATATAGACCTCGGCATTACGCAAAAAATTGGTGACCGCCTCCGCTTTGAAGCAACCGGCTTCTATACGTTTTTCCGCAATGCCATTACAGTCGGACCCTATCAATTAAATGGCCAGGATTCGGTATTATACAATGGTGCGCAGGTGCTGATCTTTGCTAACCGGAACGCCAACAAGGCACGCCTCTATGGGTTTAGCAGCAGCATTACTGCGGATATCGCTAAAGGCTTCCAGTTTTTCTCAACCATCAACTACACCTTTGGCCGGCAAACGCCATTAGGCAAGGCAGATGTACCGCTGGATCATATTCCGCCGGTATTTGGTAAAACAAGTGTAACCTATACAGCGAATTGGGCGAACCTGGAAGCGTATGCTTTGTATAACGGCTGGAAACGCATTAAGGATTATAATCCATCCGGTGAAGACAACCAACAGTATGCTACACCGGAAGGCATGCCTTCTTGGATAACGCTGAACTTTAAATCCACCTTTCATATAACCAAACAAGTAGCGTTGCAGGCTGGCATTGAAAACATCCTGGATCGCAATTACCGGCATTTTGCCTCGGGCTTTTCATCTGCCGGGCGGAATGTGATCGTAGCGATCCGCGGAAATTTTTGATACCGATTGATCCGTTCGCTTACATTTTTATTCAACGATCCTTTCAGAAAGACTAAAGGTGAACCACTCCCGGTTCACCTTTTTTTTATTTTTCCCCATAACAAAGCAGCGGATGTATCGAAATATTGTCTAATTTACAGGCACCCCACACGGAAATTATGACCGAGGAAGTCCTATTACAAGGTTGTTTACAAAGAAAGCCGGCTGCACAAAGGGAATTGTACGAACGCTTCAGTCCCAAAATGCTCTCCGTCTGCTATCGTTATGGACATAACCGCGAGGATGCCGAAGATATGTTGCAGGAAGGTTTTATTAAAGTGTTTTCGCAGATACACACTTTTGAAAACCGTGGCGCATTGGAAGGCTGGATTCGCCGGATCATGGTTCATACCTGCATCAATATCTTAAAAAAGAATAAGAAGTTTAACGAAAGCGTGGACTTGATCCATGCGACAACGCTGCATGTACGGGAAGAAAGCATTCCTTCCATCATGCAGGCAAAAGAAGTGGTAGAGTGTATCCGGCTATTGCCGGTGGGTTACAAAACGGTATTGAACTTGTACGCTATTGAGGGATTTTCGCACCGCGAAATCGGAGAGATGTTGGACATTGAGGAAAGCACAAGCAGAAGCCAGTACACCCGTGCTAAAGCGATGTTAGAAGACATTTTAATTAAAAAGAAAATATTGTTGCCAAAGCCGCTTCCATTAGCGGCGACAGGTGGGCGATAATCCAAACCCAATAGTTGACCGAACATGAACCGAAATTTTACAAACGATGAGCTTGAAGACTTTCTGAAACGGAATAGCGACCGTCTTCAGATGCGTCCATCCGATAAGGTGTGGAAAGGCATTTCCGATAACCTGAACCAACGCCGCCGGAAGTTTGGTTGGTTAGCCGGCAGCTTTTTGTTAGTTACTTCTTTGGTTGGATCTTTCCTGTCGCAAAACACAGTTCGGTTGGCCAAGGCCAGTTCTACCGGTCTCGAGCAAAAGCAATCATCCCAAATGGCTGGCAATTCCGCTGAAAAAGCCAGGACTGCTGAATCAATAAGCAGTGTTCAAACAAACATGTCATCTTCTATTTCAACTAATGCTATTGCAAAAAACACCATTGCTTCTACTACCAACAATGCAAAAGGGAATCCTTTAAAAGTAGCTTATAAAAAAGAGGCTATTCAATTCAACTCAGCTTCATCAGACGCCGATGCCGTAACAGAAGCTCCTGTTCAGGCAAATACATTTGAGCCTTCGATTATTGACTCGGATGCAGAAGCTGTAGAGACGCCAGCTCCCAATACGGATCTGCGTTCCATCCCTACCGAAGAATTAACCATTGAAAGTGTAACCAATCTTTACCAACGCCTGCAGAAGAAGAACAAATTAAGTTTTCAATTCTTCTTTACACCAACAGTCAGCTATCGCAAATTGACCGAAAACAAACCTTACCTGGCGGCAATACCACAGTCGGCGGCGGCCCCTAACTATGCAGCACTTTATGACATTGACGACGCAGTAACACACAAACCTAATATTGGGCTTGAATTAGGAGTGGCTGCTAAATATCCCATTGCTTCTAATATGCGGTTGCAAGGGGGCTTGCAATTCAATATGAGCCGTTATGATATTAAGGCATTCATTAACCACAGTTATCAACCCGCTACATTAGCCAACAATTCCGGCGGTAATGCTTTGCGTCCAACGCCTTACACCAATTTTTCAGGAGCCAAGTCCGATTGGTTGCAAAATATTTACTTCCAGGTATCGGCACCTGTTGGCGTAGAAGTTAAGTTCGGTAATAACCAAAAAACGCAATTTGGTATCGCCACTACGGTGCAACCCACTTATATGCTGGGCGACAGGGTGTACCTGATCTCCTCCGATTATAAAACCTATGTAGAAGTGCCCTGGCTCATGCGCCGTTGGAACGTGAACACCGCACTCGAAACCTTTGTTTCGTATTCTACCGGAAAGTTAGATTGGCAGGTAGGTCCCCAGGTGCGCTACCAGCTGCTATCCAGCTTTGAAGGCAGCTACCCCGTGAAGGAACACCTGTTTGACTTTGGTTTAAAAGTCGGCGTCTCGCTCAATAAAAAATCAACCACTTCGGATTCAAAACAATAAGCCGTACTAATTGCTTTTACATCCCGCTTCAGCGGGATTTTTTCTTCCTTATCCTATTGTAATTTTAAGGCATGAAATGGTGGCTCTGTCCGGTTTTAGTGCTATTGGTTTGTTGTAAAGGAAAAAAGAAAGAAGAAGAGAAGCCGGGGTCCTTCCCGGTGCTATCCTATATAAAAAGCCAGGTGGCGCATGTGGACACTTCCCTCTATTCTATTATAAAAGTGGTGACAGTTGATTCCACTTCCGACACCACGTATATCCGTCGTGAGGACTTTAGAAAAGAAGCCAGGGACTTTTTAGAACTGCCGGATATTGCATCAGGCAAATGGAAGGATGATTATACAGAAGAGAAATCGTACGATCCCCTGTTAGAGCTGGCAGTGCTGGTATACACCGCCAAAGAAGCCGATGCGACCATTGAAAAAGAACAAGTGTACATACAGCCCGGTAATGGCGAAGAGGACAAGGTTAAAACGCTGATCATTGACCAGGTGACCGGCACCACCCGTAAAAACCTGGTCTGGAATGTGGATAGCCATTTTCAAATTGTAACGCGTACATCAAAAGAGGATGGCAGCGAACAGAATGTGATCACTAAGGTAATTTGGAAGTGATTTTGCCATGCTAAAAGTGAGAGTGACTTTATGAAGAGTGAAGAATTTCAGCAGATCAGCAATACATTGCCCGAAGGGCCAGGCATATACAAATACTACGATGTTAACGGCAGCTTACTGTATGTAGGCAAGGCAAAGAATATCCGGAAACGGGTCAGCTCCTATTTCAATAAAAATGCAGGCAGTTACAAAACCCACGAGCTGGTCAAGCGTATCCGCAAGATCGAGTTCACCATTGTAAATTCGGAGCAGGACGCTTTTTTATTAGAGAACTCCCTCATCAAACAATACCAGCCGCTCTTCAATATCAACCTTAAGGATGACAAGACCTATCCTTATATCGTTATAAAAAACGAGCTGTTCCCGCGAGTGTATTTAACACGTCAGAAACTGGATGATGGCTCGCAATATTTTGGTCCTTATACCTCTGTCGGCAAGGTTCGCGACCTGTTGAATTTCATTAAGCAAACCATTCCCTTACGCACCTGCCCGCTGAACCTTACCCCCCGGAATATTGATAAAGGCAAGTTCAAGGTTTGCCTCGAATATCATTTAGGTAACTGTAAAGGGCCTTGCGAAAAACATCAGTCTCTCGAGAACTACGATGAGAATATTGCACAGATAAAGAACCTCCTCAAAGGGAATCTTTCACCGGTCTTCCAGCATTTTAAAAGCGAAATGAAAGGCTATGTAGAAGGCTTGCAGTTTGAAAAAGCGGAGGCCGTTCGTAAAAAAATAAGGTTCTTAGAGAACTACCAGTCACGGTCTGTGGTAATGAACAATGCCGTTGATGGACTGGATGTTTTTTCAATCCGGAAAGAAGCGGACACCGCTTATGTGAACTACCTCATGCTTGAGAACGGCACGATCGTTCAAACCAAATCCATCCGCGTGGAAACGCATCTGGATGAGCCGGTAGAAGAAGTGCTCGCATTCTCTATTGGACAATTGCGCACCACCTTCCAAAGCGAAGCAAAGGAAATTGTGGTTCCTTTCCCTATTGAATATGCAGAAACCGGCATTACGGTCACCATTCCGAAAGCCGGTGAAAAGAAAAAACTGCTGGAACTTTCCGAAAAAAATGTGCAGTATTTTATTGATGAAGCCCGGAATAAAGAACGCCTGAAACTGGGTGTAAAAAGCGCAGATAAATACAGCGTGCTGCTCCAGGTAAAGGACGACCTGAACCTCACGGAAGTACCGGTTCATATTGAGTGCTTCGATAACTCCAACTTCCAAGGCAGCTACCCGGTGGCGGCGCTGGTTTGCTTTAAGAACGGTGAACCCAGCAGGAAGGATTACCGGGTTTTCAATATTAAGACCGTGGTTGGCATCAATGATTTCGCGTCCATGAACGAGGCGGTTTCGCGTCGCTACAAACGCCTGATGATGGAAAATGGCGCCTTCCCGCAACTGGTAATTATAGACGGTGGTAAAGGGCAATTGAGTGCGGCGCATGAAGCCATTGAAAGCCTGGGCTTGGCCGGAAAGATGACGCTGGTAGGCTTAGCCAAGAATGAGGAAGAGTTGTTTTTTGTTGGCGATAAAGAATCGCTTAAGCTGCCTTATGACAGTGCCAGCCACAAACTAATCCGCCGCATCCGCGATGAGGTGCATAACCATGGCGTCACATTTCACCGAAAGAAGCGGAGCGAAGGCACTTTTAAGAATGAGTTGGAAGACATAAAAGGCATCGGCACTTCTACAGCCAACTTACTTTTAAAAACGTTCCGGTCCGTGAATGGTGTAAAGAAACAATCAATAGAAGACCTCTCTAAAATTGTGGGTGTATCGAAAGCGAAGATCGTGAAAGCCTATTTTGAGTCGGATGACTAAGGCTTTAAAACAAGTGGGGCCGGATAGAAATCCAGCCCCGTTTTAAAATCCAATATCCTATGAAAAACCGAGGTAAAAGTAAAGGCTTTCCGCCAGATTACATAGCCTGGCAACCGATTATTTTCAAAATACTTTGTACTTATTTACAGGCATAAAAAAATCCCGCAGAAGCGGGATTTAAAATTTTTCTATCAATTTAGTACGACCAAAGGTCCTGCTCGTAGTTGAAGATGCGTTCTTTAATATTCTCGCCTTCCAATAGCGCCAGGATCGGGTCTTTGATCATTTGTCTTACATTCCTGTTACTTGGGTTATCCAGCGTAGATTTAGTGATATAGCTGCTGAACATACGGGATTCAAACAACTCTTCCCAGGTCATACGTCCCATACCCATATTTTTAGGATTATACACCTCATAGCGGGCTAACAACGGACGCAGGTCGGGATAATAAACCCAGAACATTGCCGTGCTACCGCGCTCTGTACCGTTGGCATTGAAAACAGTTTTTACAGGAGCAATGCCAATGATGCGGGAAAACATGCGGCTGGCTTCCCTGTCAAACACCCACTCTTCTTTGATGCGAAGCTTCACTACGGATTTCGCATCGAAAGTGGAACGTGTTACCACGTATTCCGTAATCACATTTGGGTCAGTAATAGATCTAACCTCAGATGTATCGGCACTACCGGTTGTCATTTCCTGGATGTCCGTCAATTTCTTGATAGATCCTTCTGTAAAACGATCATCACCAAAAGCCGTTACTTCACCACTTTGCACGGCCTTTAAAAGAATGTCAATGAACATCTGGCTGCCATTGTCCTCTTGCCCGGCATAACGGAAGGTCTGGTTCATCTTCTCGCGAAGGTCCAGTTCCCGCCATACTTTTTCGGCAAAAAGGGCATCGTCCCAACGCAGGTCTTCGTAAGGCAATGGCGTACGCTTATTTAAAACTGAATCGGTGCGGAAACCAAAGGCCCCATCAGGACGCATCGAACGACCGCCACCTTCATTTCCGACAACCCCAGAAGAATCCACCCGGATGGGGATATTTCCCATCGGGTTAAAGTTTACCGGCGCTTTTGTATTATTGGTTTGCTGCTGCTCACCACCGGCATTACCCGTAGAAGCCGCCTGCTGTTGGCGCTTTTTGCTGGCACGTTGCGCATCGGCATTCACTGCCAATGAACTAAGCAACAATACAAAAAGACCACATTTGATAATTCGGTTTTTCATCTTTAGGTCGTTTATTTAATATAATAAAGTATCGAAGGAAGTTTCATACTCCTTCCGTCAGGTCCAAGAGCACGGATATTGTCTATATATACTGTTTTTTGAGGTTTTACTTGGCTCAAAACATTACGTGCAGCGTTTCCCCATGCATTACCTTGAATATTAGCTTCAGCTATGTCGCCATCGTCACTGTCTGTACTAATCGTATAACTTGTCACGGTATATTGCAAATCAAAAGGGAAATCCTTAATTCCAGCACCTACACCAGCTTGAGCTCTGAAGTTTGCTGCATTCATATTCTCACCTGAACTAATTCCACCTACACTTGCAGTAGGAGTTGGAATCCGGCGGATTCGAAATTGGGACGCACCAGCTACTTTTCCATCAACAGTTACTGTAATTGTACACTCATTACCGCCCGTAACAAATGCATTGTATTTACCGGCGCCAGTTTTTTCCAAACGACCACCTCCACTGATGGAAACGCCAATCCTGTCATCACCACCGCCACTTGCGGCTACAGTCACCGGATTTGCAATTCCCATATACAATACGTTCATTTTATCTAAGGCAATGGAAGCATTTGCTTGTCCAACGGTGTATTCTACTGTCTTCTGGATTGTCTGGGGCTTACCTTCCTGATCAACATAACGAATACTGATAGGAACAGTATGCTTACCCAAACCACCACCGGCAAATTTTGCATGAGCAGCTCCATCTTCTCCCAACGCTGCACCTTGCCCATTTATTGTTATGATTGGTTTAGCGGCTTTGCTAAAAGCACCTACACCTGCCATAATTTCAATATCTTGACCTGGCATAATGTAATTAGAACTTTGACCGACAATTGCAGTATAAGTATCAAAGCGCACAGCAACTTTACCCACTTGCTCATGCATTATCGCAACGACCCTGTTCTCTGATGTTCTCACATCATTTTGAAATTTTCTTAGGATTGTCATAGCAGCCACGGTTGGTACCATGTGGAAATATGCGTCTTCCCAAGTTTTGTTACTTTTGTTTTGCACAGCAGGAATAGAAGGATCCACTTGTACAGCATTAGTAATTTCTGCACGGATAGCCTTCGCAGCATCAGAAGTAAGATCAGCAGGAAGTTTAATATTTAAAAGTGCCGCTCGATACTGAGCAATGCGTTCTTGCAATTTTTTTCCTTCGCCTTCCTTAATTAATATACGTGTTGTCAAATTTTGATCATCTTCTTTAAATGTAGAATCACCATTCTTAGCCGGATCGAATCCAGCTTCTTTATGAATCCGAGTTCGAAGAGCATCAATATATTCGTACAACCCTTTGCTTAACTGCTGCACTTCTTGTGCAATAGGATGCCATTTAACTGCTTTTTCTCTTGTTTCCGTTTCATTCAACTTTTCTTGGAAAGATGACATGATAGTATTAGTGGAAAGAGAGATTGTACTGTTCGTTTTATTTAAACTACTATCAACTGTCTTAAAGGCATTCAGAATCTCAGCAGATACGTTCAAGGCTAACAAGGCTGTTAGTACCAGGTACATAATGTTGATCATCTTCTGCCGCGGCTCTTTAGGTAGTGCCATGTTGTATCAATGTTTTGTCTGTTGTGAAAATTAAGTTTTGGCGCTGTTCAAATCCTTATGCCTTTACCTGCATGGCGCTTAGCATATTGCCGTACACGCTGTTCAGGCGGGCGAGATTGTTTGCCAAACCAGCCACTTGCTCCTGCATTCTTTTTGCGTCGTCCGCAGTGGCTGCCATTGTAGTAGAGGTTTCAGAAAGCTTACCAAAAGCCGTGTTCAACGCTTTTACGTGGTTGCTGCCTTCCTGCAGTTCCATTTCGTACATGGTGTTCAGGGAAGAAAGATTCTTCGTCATCACCTGCATTTGGTCGTTGAAGATCTTAGCGCCTTCCGAAGCCTGGTTAAAAGCACCTACGGAATTAGCCGCCCCGATATACGCATCTTTTACCTGCGATAAAGCCGCGGTCACTTCTTTTGTTTTAGTCGTATAATCGCCGGTTGTAGCCACTACATCCGCGATATTGCTCATATTAGAGATCGTAACATTCAATTTCTTGAAGTTCTCGCCCAGGCTGTTCAGGTTAGCAGGTGTGATGTCCGCTTCCATCAACGCTTTGTCCATAGAACCTAACACACGGCCGCGGGAGGAAGATTCTACAATGGTTTCTTCGCTATGCGAGCCATCTTTTACAGCCGGGTAAATTAAATATAGAACACCATAGAGGGCAAAGATCACAGCCTCTGTTGTCAAACCAAAGAAAAGCCAGAAGTCAGCATCGCTGGCGTGGGTGATCTTGCGAAGCGCACCCCAGATTACTAATGCGGCACCAAATGAAACGGCTACGTCAACGTATTTACTAACTTTTGCGGGAATAGCAGCTGCCATAAAATAGAGAATTTAAAGTGGATGGTTAAAAAAAGCTTGGGATAGAAAGAGAGGGACCCCCTTGATAAAGAGTCCCCTGTTTTATAAAATGAGTATTAATAATAATTGATTAACGGCGTCCTTTACCGGCTTGTGCAGGCAGATCAATCACGGAACGGAAGCCTACATAAGATTTCGTAGAGTCCTGGTATTCGTAAGTACGTGTTCCGGTCTGCAGGTAATAACCTACATCTTTCCAGCTACCACCACGGATCACCTTACGCTTCATTTTCGGAGGGTCGGTATCTTTTGCATTCCAGCGCACATCCGGGTTCATATCATGCTGGAAAGTGTAACCACCTTCGTAGTAGATAGAAGACGTCCACTCGGCAATATTGCCCGCCATATTGTAAAGACCCCAGTCATTCGGCCAATAAGCATCGGCACGAACGGTGTAAAAACCACCATCTTCCGGATAGTTACCACGACCCGGTTTGAAGTTGGCTAACAGGCAGCCTTTTTTATTTCGCAGGTAATAGTTACCCCAGGGGAACATGGATTGTGAACGACCGCCGCGGGCTGCATATTCCCACTGCGCTTCTGTTGGCAGGCGGAAATCTGACTCCTGTGCTCTTTTCTTGCCTTCGAGGAAGGAATTCAGGTAATGCGTTCTCCACTCGCAGAAAGCGGAAGCTTGTTTCCAGCTTACACCTACTACAGGATAGTTTCCGAAAGAAGGATGCGAGTAATAGCGTTTTGCCATCGGCTCGTTATAGGAATAGGAGAAGTCACGGATCCAGGCTAAGGTATCCGGATAGATGCGAACATCTTTCTTTACAATAAATTGTGAACGCGCTTTGCCGGCATTCTCCCGCTTGGCAGCTTCCAGGTAATCGAAGGTCTCGGAATGATAGATGATCTTAGACGCGTCAATCTCTTTACGTCCAAAGATGCGGTCATCCGGTGCGAGGATCAGGTCGGTCTGGCCCAATTGCTCGATCACCTTCGGATCGTTCCATTTCATGGTTTGCACTTTCTTCCAGTCCACCATCTCCGTACCATCAGACCCGGCTTTTACGTAGCCCAGTTTTTTGGCGGTGATAGAGTCACGCACCCAGTTGGTAAACTGGCGGTACTGGTTATTGGTGATCTCGGTGGCATCCATCCAAAATCCGGAAATGGAGATGGAACGGTTGCGGGCAGAGAAGGCGTAGGAAGGATCTTCGTCGCTTGGACCCATGTGAAAGGTTCCTTGCGGGATAAAGACCATGCCGGGAGGTTTTGGTAAAGTGTAACGGCTGCCGGTAGAAACGCCATGCAGTTGACCGTCGTTAGGAAGTGTGCCTCCCTTATCTTTTTTACCGAGGATACCGCAACTCGACAGCGACAGTGCCGTCAATGCGAGGATTGCTACATAATGGTTTTTCATTGTCATACACGGGGGTATTGGGCAAATATAAGATTTTGAAACAAATGACTGCACAAGGATACTACTTAATTTTTTCATTTGCAAAGCCCATTTGGCATATCCCATCTAACGGAAGGTGATAGGGATTATTGCATAATGCCTAAATTATTTGCGCTAAAGGGGTTTCTGCTCCAAATAAGTAAAAACCAGCTGAAGCGCTTCGTAAATTTTCGATGAAAAAAAGAGGGGTTTCCCACGAGTCGTTTTGCCGGAATCCACACAAAAGCCCCCTTTTAAAACAATTGGCACAATGCGCACCTCATTTCTACACACACACCATTGCCCATACGTAGTATGCAAAGCAGCGGCCACTTTCTGAATCAGCTATCCTTTTTTACTTCCGCCGCTAAAAACCGGTCGAGTGCGGCTACCATGGAAGGCGTTTGCGGCTGTGGCGCTTTGATAGAGAGGGTAAGCCCGGATTCTTCCACCGCTTTGGAAGTATTGCTGCCGAAGGCCCCTATCGCAGTACCATTCTGCTTAAATTTAGGTACGTTATCGAATAAGGCCCTTACGCCGCTGGGGGTAAAGAAACAAATAACGTCGTACTCTTTTTTATGAAAAAGCTCTTTCACGTCGGAGCTGACGGTGCGGTACATAAATGCCAGTGAGAAGTCGCAATTATTGGCTTTGAGCCAGCCGGTGATCTCGCTATCCTGTTGATTTTCTGAGCATACATAAAGCAGCTTTTCAGCCCCTTTGTGCTTATTGATCACATCGAAGAGGCTTTTATTGCTGCCATCGGCGCCATAAAACACCTTGCGTTTCCGGTATAAAATGAATTTCTGGAGATACAACGCTACCGCTTCGGTGATGCAGAAGTACTTGGTATCCTGCGACACGGAGATCCGCATTTCCTCGCAGGTGCGGAAAAAATGGTCGATGGCATTGCGGCTCGTCAGGATAACTGCCGTATGCGCCTGTATATCAATTTTTTGCTTGCGGAAATCTTTTGCGGGAATTGCCTCCAACCGAATGAAGGGCTGAAAGAAAAGTTCGGCACCATATTTCCGGCCCAGTTCAAAGTACGGCGATTTATCACTTTCCGGTTTCGGTTGGGTGATCAGGATCCGCTTGGCTACTTTGACAGACTCACCGGTCTTTGATACCTCTTTTTTTACCATAAGGGTTCTGCTAAAGGTCGCAAAGGTAGCGTTTTTAGCCTAAAAAATGGAATAACAGTTTGTTAATCAGCAGTAACGGAAGTATCTCGAAGGCAGACAAATACAGCAGAAAATGAAACAAGCTCAATTTTACCTGCCGCTGCACGGAGGTATAAGAAAGAAAGTAGCGGTATAAAAACAAGCCTCCTATGAGTAAAAAGCTTAACGTGAGCCCTACTTGCAAGACAGTGCCGGAGGAGAATGCCAAAAGGATCAAAAAAGGCAGCAGCGCAATTCCAATCACCTTATTCGTGGTAAAAACAATAAAGGTGTAGGTATCGGTCGCATCCCCCACCCTAAAGATCCACCCGCATATTTTAAGCGTGATAAATTTCACCAAATAAACAGCGGCGAGTCCGGCTGCGCAATACAGAAACAGCAGCCAGAACGGAAAATTCAGCCCCAGGTGAAATCGTTTTAGGATCAGGTTCAGGTAAAGTGCCCCACTAAAAATAAAAAGCAGGTTTAACAGCAGCGATGGCAGGTAGGCTTCCATTAACTGCTCTTTGGCTTGGCGCTGTTTTAGCGAGGAGCGAAAGAATAAGCGAAACAGGTCCTGGAGATAACGGGCAAAGGCATTGCGCAACAAGGCAAAGAAAAGCAGCAGTCCCGCTACGCTGTAAAAAAGGTGCTCCTTACCATCGGTTCGCACCCGGATGGATTCACGTCGCCGGACCGGGTTTTTAAACTGGTAAAAAGGATGTTTCCCCCTGTAGATCGCCGTATCAAAACGAATAGGTATCACGACAACTGGCCGGATGATCAGGCTGTCTGGCAGGACAATAACTGAAGAGTCAAATCCTGCTATTGCAGAATCGGTTGCGGGAATAGTATCAGTTACTGAAACCTGTGTCAACCGGACTCTTGGCCGCGGACGCGGTGTTCGAGGCTGAACGGCTCTACGTTGTGGCGTGTCCGGCTGCCGCACCGAATCTTCCTGTGCTGCTAGGCTTAGACAGCAGGTAAATAGAAAGAAGACCAGGTGAAGGAAGCGCAACATAGGAGGTATATAGGTACAAAAATATCGGTTGTGGCTGCATTCCTGCCTTTCTCCCTAAAAATAACTGACAAACCCGAGATGCACTTTCGATTGCCGCAGGTTAAAGTCCACATCGCTGCGCTTGCCCAAGGCCACTGCCAGGTTAAAAATGCCGGCTTTCGTTTCAAAAGAGATACCGAGGCCGGTGCTGAGATAGGTATAATCTTTCCCGGCCAGCGGATGTTTTGCCCAGCCACCATCACCAAAAACAAAGAAGTTGGAATTCTGCGTTAAGAGAATACGGTATTCCACCGTTCCCAATGCGTATTGCGATACATACTGGCTTTCTTCATCAAAACCCCGCAGCAATTTATAACCGCCGATCTGGAACAGCTCATTGCGAAAGATATTCCCGCTTTGGTACCAGCCAGCGTTGATCGCCGTGCGGATCGTGGATTGCCGTCCCACGGGGAAATAGTGCGCCCCGGAAGCCTGCACACGGAACTGGTAGGTTTTCAGCTTCACGGTATCGTAAAGGCTCTCGTACTTAAAAGAAGGATTAGAAGGATCTTTTAGCGCCAGCACCTGGCTGTTCTTTTTGATCTTTTTTGTCCCCGCCGAAGTAGTAACAAAGAATTCATTGCCCTTACGGGGATTGAAGCGGTAGTCGGTAGAATTATACTCATAACTAACTCCCAGGTTGTTGGAAGCCACATCGCCTTCAGCCGGCAGTTGCCGGGTAAACCGCACCTGCTCTGCATTCACGCCATTGACAATGGTTTGCCGGCGCTGCAGGTAAACGGAAGCTACCTGTTTTCCAATCCGGTAGTTACCGGAAAGATTGAATAAAAGGTTCAGGAAAGTAGTATCTTTTCTAAGCATCTCAAAGTTGACACCCAAACCTACCGGCGACCTTAAAAAATAGGGCTGTTCATACACCAGCGTTAAGCGTGGCGAGCTTTGTTGCAACTGTTGCCAGTTCAGCCCCAGGGTTTCGCCGCCGCCCAGGGCATTGCGCAATAAGATATTGGCTTCCCCGGCTATCTGTAGTTTTTTAGAGGCAGCCGCATCCGGATTTGGCAAAAACCCGATCAATGCGTTTACCTGGTTGTTCTTTTTCGCTTTTAAATAAAGATTCAGCACCGAACCGGTGCCCAGCAAAGTCAGATCAGATGGGCGTTCGGATTCGAGGTAGATCAGTTGCGCCAGCTTCCCGTCCACCGCCAGCAGCTTTCGCTTGTCATAGAGACTGCCTTCCGGTATATCGAGGTAGCGTTGCAGTAACGTGTTGCTCACTTTTGCATCGCCATAAACGCGGATGCTGTCGATCTTGTAGAGCGGACCACGCTCCACCTTCAGCAAGGCAGCTACTTCGGATCCCCTGATGTCAATGCTATCCAGGAAAATACGGGCAAATGGGTAACCTGTCTCCTGCAGGTGCGAAAGCATAGAGGATTGCAGGCTTTGCAAACGGCTAAAGTCCAGGCTGGTGTTGGACAAACGGGCGCCATTCCAGCGAACCGCTTCCAGCAAATCCTTATCCCGTTCTGCTGTGCGCAACACCGCCCAGCTATACTGCTGCCCCAGGAAAATAATTGCCCTGGCGCTCAGCGAATCATAACGCACACTATCCACCGAAGCGGATAAAAATCCTTTTGTTTGCAACAAGGCCGGCAGGGAACGGATATAATCGGTGGCCTCGCCCTGGGCCGGAAAACTGCTTTGAAGCGAAGGCTTTTTTACGATAGTAGCACTGTCGGCGAATAGATACGTTACACCATATTGCGCCCTTGCAAAAGCGCACAGCAACAGCATTAACATAATCAGAAGCCCCCCTTGTTTTACCTTCGCCATCACTGCCTGTAAAAGTATTTTGAACGATCAACAATAAACGTCATTGGCCGGAATTTATTTGCATATCCCTTTTTGTAAGCAGGCCTGCCACTATTGCAATTTTCATTTTACCACTTCTTTACGCTATAAGGATGATGTAGTGAAAGCTATCGTGGGGGAAATCCATCTGCGAAAAGAAGAAATTACCGAACCCGTTGAAACCATCTATTTTGGCGGCGGCACTCCCAGCCTCCTGAGCCTTGACGATTGCCAACTTATTTTAAGCGCTTTGCGCAGCCAGTTTTCGATAGTGCCGGGTGCCGAGATCACTTTAGAAGCCAACCCCGACGACATTACCGCCGAAAGACTGGAGGGCTGGAAAGAAGCGGGTATCAACCGGCTAAGCATTGGCACCCAATCCTTTTTTGAAGAAGAATTGGTTTGGATGAATAGGGCACACACGGCCGCTCATGCCAAAGAGTGTATTCAGCTAAGCCAGGCAGCCGGTTTCGACAATATCAGTATTGATCTTATTTACGGTTCTCCCCTACTGACAGATGCTATGTGGCAGCAAAATGTAGAGACAGCCATTGCGTTCGGCATTCCGCATCTCTCCTGCTATGCCTTAACCGTAGAAGAAAAAACACCCCTGCACAAACATATTGCTACAAAGCAAAAAATGGATGTGGATAGCGATAAACAGGCGCGGCAATTTCTCCTTCTGATGGACTGGCTGCGGGCAGCGGGTTACGAACATTACGAGGTATCTAATTTTGCCCTGCCTGGCTTTCGCAGCCGGCATAATTCGTCTTACTGGAAGGGAAATGCCTATATAGGTCTTGGCCCTTCCGCCCACTCTTTTAACGGCACCGAACGGAGCTGGAACGTGGCTAACAATTCCCTGTACATCACAGGCATTTCAACAGGTATGCCCAACCGAGAAACAGAAGTGCTTACACCTGCTAACCGGTTTAATGAGCATATAATGATCTCGCTCCGCACAAGGGAGGGACTGGATTTAGACCGAATCGAAAAAGACTGGAGTTTAAATGAACGGCAGCAAATAGAAAAAGGCTTACAGAAGTTTTGTATGGCAGGACTTGTGACGTTGGAGGATGCGAAGGCCAGACTAACCGATGAAGGTATGTTGCGGGCGGATGGGATAGCTGCGGACCTTTTTACCGGGTAAGCCGGCATTATAATGCGAGCCTTCGGATAAAAGCATTCACCTTATTTAACCTGGGTGTCATTAAACAATCAAGCTCTGCCGTTGTCCTATCAGCCTAACAATTTAAAACACCAGTTATGAAAAAGCTTTTCACCGTCCTCCTTGCTATGGGCCTGGTCTCCGTCTCCTTTGCGCAATCGAGGGATAGCCGCTATCCGCAGGATTCAAAGTCAGTTATTTTAGGCAGGTCCGGTAATGGATCTTACGACAAGGACGACCGCCGCTATGATAATGACAGGTATGATAGAGATGATCGCTCTCGTACGGCCGGTGCCGAAAAGAATGCGCAACTCTATCGTATCAACCGCGAGTTCGATGCCCGCATCAATGCCGTACGAAACAATCGCCGCCTGCGCTCAAGCGAAAAGTCCCGCCAGGTGCGCTCCCTTGAAGCACAAAGAAGAGAGGAGATCAGCCGTACGAATGCCCGCTTTGATCAATGGAGAAATGGTAACAGCAATGACCGGTACTCCCGCAATAGCCCGTACTAAGAAGCCAGATTTCACAGGAAGCCCATTCGCAGGAGTGGGCTTCCTCGTATTTTTACACCGTTGTTGGTGTTGCGCGATAGTTTCGTGCGCTGGCTTCACCAACAACAATGCTATCTAAGGGAAAGGTACGCCTGAAAAACAGTACAGTTATCCTTTCCTTTGTGTATCCTACACCACTCACCGTTATTGGTGACCGCCACCGCACAAAGGGTTCGGCTGGGAATACCGACAATGGCGTAAAAAAACAAGCACCTCTAACTTGCTACACCATACTCTCCCCATACACTACCTCATACACCCTCCCGTTTAAAAAAGGGCGTTTTCATACAGTTACTATACCGTTACTATACTCTAGCTATACCGGAGGCATACCGGAAGGGGTCCTTCCCTTCGACTAACGCTAAGCCAAGCTTTAAGCCCAGGATGACAGGTTTGGGGTTGGGGTTGAACCACTAAGACATGAAGTGCAAAAAGGGCCACTAAGAAGGAAAACATTTTAATTGGACATGCACGCTCCTGCATATAGGGAACAAAACCTGCACCGATGGAACCAGCCCTTGGCGGGCTTAGAACTGCCGCCTAATCTTGTGGTGTTAAAGGCAAAAAACAAGTAAAGCGCTTTGCAGGAGTCATGACCCACTTGTGGATTGCCACTTATTTATAAGCCTTAAAATTTATTAAAATGGCAAAACAAAAAGGGATCATCAAACTCGATGGCACCATCAGCGACATTACATTTTTAAAGACCCGGGATGGGTACCTGGCGAAGGAAAAAAGCTCGGTAAGCGCCGAGCGGATCGCTTCGGACCCGGCGTTCCAGCGGACCCGGGAGAACGGCGCCGAATTTGGCCGCGCCGGCAAAGCTGGCAAGCTACTGCGACATGCGTTCCGGGCGGTGCTGCAAAACGCTTCCGACGCCCGTATGGTTGGTCGACTAACCAAGGACATGGTAAGGGTGATACAAGCCGACGCCACGAATGCGCGAGGCCTGCGAAACGTGATTGACGGCGAAGCGGAACTACTGGAAGGATTCGAGTTCAATGCAGACTCGCCGCTGAACACGACGGTGTATGCACCGATCGTAACCAGCATTAACCGCGTAACCGGTGCGATTTCTGTTTCGCTGGACTCATTCGTGCCGGCAAACATGATCGCGGCACCGAGTGGCACCACGCATTACCGGTTAACCGCTATGGCGGCAGCTATTGACTTTGAAGGGCAGCGTTTTGATGTTGATTCCGCCGACTCAAACCCGTTGGCCTGGAATGCTAGCCCCAGTGCTTCATTGAACCTGACCATGAGCCTGCCGGCTGCCAGTACGCATCCACTGTTTGTTGTGCTTGGTGCGGCATTTTACCAGGATGTTAACGGCGTGCAATATCCACTAAAGAACGGCGCCTTTAATGCACTGGCGCTAGTGAAGGTTAGTGGAGTGTAGTAGCAAGTAGCAAGTAGCAAGTAGAAAAGACCCTGCTATGTGAGTGCTTGCTGCATCGCTACGATGCGCTTCTTTTCCTGCCTATAAAACGCCTACTGAGACCGGCAACCCGGGTGAGTAGCCATCCGGCTTAATTCCTGCAGCGAAGACTGCCCTGCCCAACCAGGCAATTGCCGTAACTACCTATCCCGGTGCCGGTCTCTTTTAACCCCATTTCCAAACTTTACAAACTTTATTCTTATGACACTTCTACAACGTATCAAGGCGCCTACCCCGGCCTTTTTTAAGAAGGTGCGGATGCTATCACTTTCGATTGCTGCCGCCGGAGCCACGCTTTTAGGGCTGCCGGTTTCCCTACCCCACCAACTTTACCAACTAGCGGGCTACCTGGTAGTGGCGGGAACCGTTGCCGCAGCGGTTTGCCAAACCACTAATGGCGGTAAGCGAGCGTCAAAAAAGGAGGCAACCAATGGAAACTAATGTTCCTGCCTCCAACAATACCCGAGCAGGGACCTTAAGCGGCACCTTGTTGGTGTTAATCGTTCAAATCAACACATCGGAGTTGCTTAAGACAGCCCTTTTAGCGTGTACGGGGGCAACAGTGAGCTTTTTGGTTACCCTAGTGCTGAAGTGTGTGCAGCGATGGCTAAAATAAACTAACCGGCGATAAGCGAAGAGGCTTCGGCCTCTTTTTAATTTACAAGGCATTCAAACGCCCAAGTTCCAGATACAACTCGAATACCTTCGAGGGAACTCACGAGGGAAGTAAGACAGTTGCAGTCATATTCCCGAGAATTACACAAACTGACCGCTGGTAGTATCAATTTATTTTCACTAATTTAGTTATATTCGGATAAACATCTCTCAGCAAATCTTCCTTTGCGATTTGTGGGCTATTACTACCTCCTGCACGAAAATAAACAACAATACCAGCTTCGTTAACAAGAGCAATAACAGGGAATCCAGCGTTAAAATTAAGTTTCCGAATTTGATGTTCTTCCAAACGTATAACCGGATAACAAATATCATTTTTTGCAACGAAGGCTTTTGCCTTCGCCACCGGGTCGAAAGTAAATGAAAGGAACCGGAAATGATTGTTACCCTTAAAATCAGCGTATAGCTGGTTTAGCCCTGCTACCTCTGCAACACAGGGCATGCAAGCCTCAAACCAAAAACTTAAAACCGTAAGTTTTCCCCGAAGGCTATCAGATGTATACCGTACTCCATCTAAAGTACAAGCATCAAATTCACTTAACTCTTTTCCCTTGATTGAGTTGATCCGTTCGGCTAATTCTTGCATAAACCCTATGGCAACCGAGTCTTTATGCTTCTGAGCCGTTACTGAATATGATACCGCGATCGATAAGAGCAGAAAAAGTTTTTTCATATAAGGATATTCTTGATTAAAATAATCTACACCAACCATACCACCAGTTAGTGTAGATCCAAAAACTATGAGCCAATTTTAGTTAAAATAGGGACAACTGAGATCAATTGAACCGGATGTACACATTGTGGCCGGGCAAGAAACATCGCATGTAACAGAATCTGGAGAAGAAACACCATAAAAGTCACAAAAACAGCCAACATTTGGGTCTAATCTCCATCCAATCAGGCAATTTACCCTCTCTGGAAAATCATAAATTCCACCTACAATGCGCTTCATTTCGCCAGCATTCAGGCTTCTGCCTAAACTTTCAAACTTTTTCATTTGTCTACAATTTAAGGATTATTAATCTGCTCCTGTTTGAGACCGGTAAAGAGCGAAACAACCGGTTTGTTGTGCACACAAAAAGTTAGTATTTTTTATTTTTTGTTACCGTTCCCACACCCCCTTTAATTGCCCCAATAATCGTTGTAATAGGCGCCGGTCGTCTGTAATGACAGACCCCTGTGCTGCCAAACCATTGCGGAAATAAAGCTCTTTACCATAACTTGTTCTTAAGCCCTCCGTTAATTCGAGAGTCACGAGGAAGCTATCACGCCTGTTGGAGAGGTTGGCGATGGCGGCGATACGACCTTTTATATGGCCCCATTCCTCACTCGGATAGCTGGGTGCTTTTAAGAGAACTGTCTGCCCCTTCCGTACTTTTCCCAGTCCTGCCTGCCCGATCATAAGCTCCCCGTAATAGCCGGAACGTTGCGACTGAATATAGAACAGCTCCTGCCCGATGGTGAGCAACTGGTTCTCCTGTAAAGAACCCACAAAATAAACGGTGCCCTCTTCAGGGGCCTGCACAATGTATCGCTGCATCCAGGCATCTATCGCACTCTTTAAGGTTAGCAGCGAAGCGAGGTATTTTTGTTGCTGGTCGAATGTAAACTTTTGCAGGTCGGCAAGTTCTTTCTGCTTGTTATGCGTGGCGATAGCACTATTAGTTAACTGGGCGTCCACCTGGTCGAGTCCCTGGTCTTTGGCGAGCAAGCGGCTTTTATACTGGTTCAGCTCCAGCGGAGCAATTACCTTATCGCGAGCCAGCGCCTCGTAGGCTTCAAATTCCTTTTGCTGCAGGCCCCGGTCTTCCGCCATCAGGCTCTTTTGGGCTACCGTATTGGTTTTAAGAGCCGCCAGAAACGCCATGTCTTTCAGCAGGGCGGCCTTCTTCTTTTGGTAATAACCGCTCCCCAGCAACTGAGCTGTTTCTGTACTTACGAGACCAAATTCCTGGTAAGGCTGTTGCAGCTCACCCAGTTGCGTAAACGCCGGTAAAGGATCTTTGTGCAACACCTGAAAACCGCCTTCTTCCAATGCAAGTAGGCGAGCGCCTACCCAGGTCCTTAACCGTAGTACTTCACCGGCGCTTGCCGTGCTTTGCAGATAAGCGAGCATATCCCCTTTTTTTACCCCCTGCTCATTGCGCACCAAGAGCTTTTCCAGCTTGCCTTCTGCCGTTGCCGTTAACATCTTCGGCGCATTTACCGCCACCAGGCGGGCGGAGCCCTCGACACGGTCGGGGTAGCGGATGAACCAGGTGGCCGCTAACAGGCAAAACAGAACACCAAAAAAGACGGTGTTGCCCCGGCGAACAATCCAGTGGGGCCGGTAGCCTATAATTTCCCGGACCTCTTCGGAGATCAATTCATTGCTGTGCTGTTGGAGGGAGGAATGAGACATAACTAATAATTTTATGCGCCCAGCTCTAATTGATTTTTGACAAGGGTATAGTAGTGGCCTTTACGGTTCACCAATTCGGTATGGGTGCCCCTTTCGGCAATAGTGCCTTTGTGCAGCACCACGATCTGGTCAGCCGCTTTTACCGTGCTTAAGCGGTGGGCGACCACGATCACGGTTTTGCCCGAGAAGAATTGTTCCAGGTTGCGAATGATAACGCTTTCGTTATTGGCATCGAGGCTGTTGGTGGCTTCATCAAAGAAAATAAATTCGGGATCGCGATAGACGGCACGGGCTATGAGAATGCGCTGGCGCTGACCGGTACTAATGCCGGTACCTTCCGTACCGATTTTGGTATTAAAGCCCAGCGGCAAGCTCTCCATAAATTCCTGCAGGTTGGCGACTTCTACCGCCCGGTAGAGCCGTTCCATATCGACATGCCCATCGCCAACGGCAATGTTTGCAGCAATGGTATCGGAAAAGATGAAGCTGTCCTGCATCACTACGCCGCAATGGCTACGCCAAAGCCGGTGGCTGATATGCCGGAGCGGTGTGCGTCCCAATAAAATTTCACCCTGCCCAGGTTCATAAAATTTCAGCAACAGCTTTAAAAGTGTAGTCTTTCCACTACCGCTTGTGCCCACTATCGCGGTCGTTTGTCCTTTCGGGATGGAAAGATCAATTTCCCGCAGCACCGGGCTGGCCCCTGCACCAGGATACGTGAAGGACAGTTTCCGAAAGCTAAGTGAGGCATCCATATTTGTTTCCGCAAATAGCCCTTTTTCGCTTTGCAAGCCTGAGGAATAGGCACCCCGGTTATTTTCCGGATCTTCCAAAATGGAAGGGCGCGTCATGAGAGAACCGCTGCCCATTGGGGGCACCGGTAACGAACTCTTTCCGCCCACCAATTGCCGTGCAAAAGCTGGAGGCAGCCGTTGTTGTAGCTCCTTATGTTCCGGTTCTTCGTCTTCGAGAGTGTGAATCTCATTCAGGCGGTCCATGCTGATTTTCGCATTCTGCCAGGATTGCATAAAGCCGATCATCTGCTCAATAGGACTGTTTAACTGCCCAATGATGTATTGAACAGCCAGCATGGAACCCAGGGTCATTTGTCCTTCAATAACGGCCTTAGCGGCAAAGAAGGTGATCAGCATATTCTTGCCTTCGTTGATAAAGGAAGCGCCAGACTGTTGCCACTGGTTCAGCGCCAGACCGCGCATACTTAACCCAAAAAGCCTGGCTTGCAGGCGCTCCCACCGCCAGCGCATGGGCCTCTCTACACCAATCAGCTTAATCTCCTGCATGCCCTGCACTAACTGGATGGTAGCGCTTTGCTCTTTCGCCGCCACTTCGAACCGCTTGTAGTCCAGGGTCTTACGCTTTTTTAAGAAAAGCATTACCCATAGCGCATAAAGTACTGAAGCAATAGCAAAGACGGTAAAAACGGCCCCATTAAAGATGGCCAACACTACGGAAAATACAACGAGGTTAAGCAATGAAAAAAGGGTATTCAGCGAAGAGCCGGTAAGAAAGGATTCAATGCGACTATGATCGTTCATCCGTTGCAGGATGTCGCCGGTTTGCTTGCTGTCAAAAAAAGATACCGGCAGTTTCATGAGCTTTATCAAAAAGTCGGTGAGAATAGAAATATTGATGCGGGTGCTGATGTGCAGCAAGATCCAGCTACGCACAAACTCGACCGCCAGGCGGCCAGCAAAGAGGGCCGCCTGCGCCATGAGAACTATATAGACAAAATGGATGTTGGCTGTATTGATGCCCGTATCGACAATGCTTTGCGTGAGAAATGGAAGTATCAATTGCAACAGGCTGGCAATGCCTAACCCAAGTAATAACTGACCTACCAAGCCTTTAAAAGGCAATACGTAATTAAAAATATTTTTGAAACCCAAGCCTTTGGCTTGTTGCTCCTCCCGATCGGAATTATGATCCTTATAAAAAGAGGGTGATGGCTCCAGGAGGAGTGCTATCCCTTCTTCTTCTGCCCCTTTTTTATCACTAATCCATGCCCCCTTAAATTCTGCAGGCGTATATGTGACCAGTCCTTTCCCAGGATCTGCCACATATAACTTATGCCGCTTTATTTTATAGAGAACTACAAAATGGTTCTGGTTCCAGTGAAGGATAGCCGGTAATGACGCTTCGGTGGTTAGAATCGCGTAAGTTAGTTTAACTGCCTGGCTGCGCAGCCCAATCGCTTCGGCAGCTTCGCTGATGCCGAGCAGGTTAACACCTTCTTTGCCGATGCCCGAGCGCTCCCGCAAATATTGTATGGATATAGCCCGTTTGTAGTGCATTGCCACCATACGCAGGCAGGTGGGACCACAGTCCATAGAGTCGGGCTGCTTATAAAATGGAAAAGACATTATTTGAATCAATTTATCAATGACCGGTTTTGCTTTGTGCAAACAATGCGTGTAGAGCTCAATCCCTCTATGATTTACTCACTGTTTACTAAGTCGCACTTTTGTATCTCTATCGTGTACGTATCCGAAAAGATTTCCAAGAAATGTGTTAGTTTCCAATTTGCTTCATTAATATCTCGCCTAGTGGTCTGGCTGATTCATTTAATGAGTTCCAGATGATAACTCCCTCACGATTAATAAGAATCTCGCTTGGTATCGGCATCTTAATATTCGGGTAGCGATCTTCAAGTTCTTTGTTTACAAGTACATTATGGAATTTGCCCAGGGTATGCTTTTGTACCGCCGCCTTCCAATTTTCCTTTTTTGTATCAATTGATATGTTTATAATTTCGAACCCCCTGGATTGGCAGGAATCTAACAGACGTTTTAGCTCTGGTATTTTATCTATGCAGGGCAGGCACCAGCTTGCCCAAAAATTAAGCAGCACGAACTTTCCTTTGAACCCACGCAGAGAAACAGCACTATTGGATAAATCAGTAGCCGTAAATTCCGGGGCATTTATATTGATCCTTCGCTTATCCAACTCCTGCCGCACCAGCTTGCCTGCATAACTGGTTTTTATCTTTGGGCTAAACGACTGGTATAGCAATTCCGCTCCTTCGGTATCTATTTTACGATTTACTAGAAATCCATACAGATAGGTGGGGCTAGTATAGGATTGCGGTCGCTTTTTTACAAAGGCTAGTGCTTTGTGGCGGTATTCCTTATCCAGAGTGTCGGCGATGTGAGTGATGCGATTCATCACGGCAACCTTATAAATAGAGTCGCTGATCTTTGGCAACGTATCCACTAAACCTGCGTACTCCCCTCTCCACTTTTTATATTTAAGATCAATCTGTTTTTTTACTCTTCTCAGCGTATCATCCTGCCTTTGTGTATAAGAACCGGACATGTGGAATTCATCGAAGCTATTCTCTTCAAGAATGATGTGCTGTTTACCTTTTTCAATAAAAATATTTGTTGAATTCCCATCTGCTGCCGACCCCTTTAGCCAGGAAAAAGCCGGTTCCGTAATGAGCCCTGAAAACAGAAACCTGCCTTTTTTTAATACGCATGTATCCCTTATAAACTGCCCGAACTGGGGATACCAAAGCACCATGGTACCCGTATCCCTGCCTTTAAGTATTCCGGTAAGATGAAATGAATCGCTTTCCGTTTTAAGGGATTGGGAAACAGCATCTGAATTCCATAAAAGCACAATAAAAAAAGTAAAAAGAATGAAACGCATACCTGAAATATAGAAATAACCGGGGAGATGCCCCCGGTTATATACTGATTAAGAACAGATTTTATCGCCCCCTCTAACATTGGGGTTAGAAGCATTGCCTGCATCGCCACAAGTAACGCAACGCCCGCTGCATGTAACACCTGAACCACTTCCGCAATAGGCGTTACAAGTGCTGTCGCCTTCGCCAATGATGGAAACCGGCTCATCGCCACCAAGGATCATTCGCATTTCTGATCCACTCAGGCTTCTTCCTAAACTTTGAAATTTTTTCATCAGACTCGTTTTTATACTTTAAATTATGGTTCCGGTTTGGTACCCGTACGGAACTCGGCTACGGTTTTGTTGTGCACACAAAGCGGTTATAGCAAATACTTCAAATCCTTTACGGAATAGATATCCGGAAGCTGATAGTTATTTACAAATATTGTGGGTGTAAAATTTATTTCATTTTCAAGATACCATTCCCCCATAGCCACCAGACCTGCTTCCTGAGCGGCAAGAATATCTTGAGTAAGCGGATACTGAGATGCAAACGTCTCATAGTTTTTATCCGTGGAAATGTACCATTCATGCAATGCTTTTTGAATGAGTTTACCGGAACCGCCCGCATCAAGTCCCATAAAATGTTTTACAGGAAGAGCCTTCCTGTCATTGGCACCAGTGGTTGCTGAAAATATTATTTGAAGTTTAATATTGTCGCGCTCCCTTAGCAACTCTTCAAGCACTTCATGTGCTTTGGCACATGGACCACAGTAGGGATTGCAAACTTTAATGATCGTAGTAGCTGCCTGAGGGTTGCCGAGTATGATACCCAATCCATCCGGTGAAACAGTGACCCTTTTTTGCTTTGCCAACAACGCCTCAAAAATTTCTTTGTTGTATTTCAGCCGCCTCAGTTCCTTGCCTGTTTTCTGCTCTGCCTGAACAGCCTTGAAAGGTGCTTTTGCCATCATCCAGAAAATTACCGGCAGGGCAAAAGAAAATAGCATAAGGGTAAGCTCTACGCCCGATAGCGATGATATAAAAGACCTTTTCCAACCTGCCTCCCGAAGGTTGGAAAACCCCACCACTGCCTGCATCAGCAGGACTGCCTGAACCCCCAAACATAGAGGGCACCATTGCTTAGCCACTTTAGCCTGGTAACTTATTGAAAATAGTATGTAGGGCGTAGCCAAAAGGCTTAGTAACGAGAGTAATTCAAAGGCAGGCACAAGCCCATTTCCCAAACTTACTAGGAGCATTATGAAGCTTCCCGTGAAATAAAAGAACCCAACTTCACTCCAGCTTAGCCAGCTAAAAAGTTTGGCGCCTTTTGAAGCCAGCACCGCTGAACAATTGGTGTTGGCGCCCCCGGAACAAACCTGCTGTAAAAAGGGATTTGACTTATCAACTTCAAACCATAATAGCAAACCTGCAATGACAGTACCCGCCAAACTCAATGCGAGAAAAAGAGTAGGCCAGAGTATTCCGGTGACCAGGGCAAATGCCAGTACGCCGCCTATACCTATACCAACTAACAATGGTATGCGTAAGACGGAAACCCATTCCTTCCGGCGAGATCTGGTATAGTCCAACTGACCCGAGTTCCTGCTACCTTCTGCCAGTAGCACTACACCACCCCAGTTCGCCTCGAAATCACTTCGTGAAGCTTTTGCCAGCTTACCCTTGCTGTTTACATATTCAACTGCTCCATTAACAGAACGAACCAGTACGAAATCGTTTTTTTTCTTTCGATGGGTGATAAAAGGCACCGGAAGGTGATCCAATTTTTCGGGTTCTACCTGCAAAGCGAGATTGTCTACTTTCCAGCCTTTTAGGCTATCGCTAATACTGTAGAGACTTGGGAAATCGGGATGATGTTCCAGCTTGTCTATAACCTCTGTGGCTGTAACCGGCACTTTAATATTCCTGAGCAATTGAAGGGTTACCTGTGCGGCGTTACTTGATGATTTTTTTTCTAGCCAATTCTGGAAAAACATAAGGCAAGCTTTGGAACGGTTGGAATAATCGTGGTAATCCTCCAAAGCTGAGGAGATAAATACGAAATAAAAAGGGTGCCGGTACGGTATTTTGACCGTGGCGGCACGGTACCTGGATCGTAAATTTACGGGAGCGCAGTTTGCGTATGAATGCGTTCATAACAACTCTTTTTTCTTCCCCTGCAAAATATTTAGGCAGGATGATCTCGAACATGGGTCTCGGGCAAAGCTCCAGATATTAAAGAAAAGCGGCTTCATCAAACCGCTGAATTCGGGAATGCAGATCGTATTTTATTTTTAGCTGTATTGTTTATTTTGGTTGCCGCCTAGGCCGTACTTCAGACGAGGAAGACGGAAACGTGCTCGGGGCGGAGACCCGTGTAGTTACAGAACTCTTCGACAGAGACGAAGCTGCCCTTCTTCTTTTTCGCTCTTTTGCGTATCTGGGCGAGCAGTTTACGGGCGGCGCGTTCGCGGCGGCCCGTAATGTTCATTATGTCTTTTGCGTAAACAACAATACGGTTAGGGATGGTAGCCATACACTTTGTTTAAACAGCCAGTACTACAAAATTTAAAATCCCTTTTAAGCCTTGCAAGTGTAAAAACCCGATCAATACCATGTATTTACAGAACTGCTCCTCCTATTAGAAGGGGAGAGCAGGCAGCTTCTATGTCATAGTCGTGGAAATACATGCATGATGTCGTGGAAACATGGTTTTCCGGTAAGGATTGAAACAGCACTTTCACCGTTCTAAAAGAATTTACTAATGAACCATTTTATTTCTCTTGCCCTGGCGGAACAGATGACCGGACAGTACCGCACATCCTACCAAACCATTTTAAAACCCGAATTTGAAGGTGACGGGATCTTACCGCTGTGTGAAAGTTTTGACCGTGCTCCCTTTGACACGCTTTTATCGAAGCCGGGATGCACCGGGCTACGGATCTATTACGGCATGGACGAAGCACTAAAAATTCATGCTATCATTGTAGGCACGAATGAAGCCGGAGAGGACATGCTGACCACCGCCAACACTTCCGGCCTTTCTTCGGCGGCAGAACCCGTGGAAGAAATTATCGAGAAGGGTAACCGATGTCCCGACATTTGCCCGCCGGAGTCGCCCCTAAATATTTAAGCGCCACCTTTTTTATGAGTTTTTTTGTCAATGCCCTGTTCAGCCTTTCGGTAGGCTTTAGCGCCCTGATAGGCTGGGTCCGATATAAAAAGTCGGATCCAGCCTTCTTTCCTTTTCTCCTGCTGGTGACGCTGGGCTTCCTGCATGAAATCCTCAGCATACTGCTACTGAAAGCGGGGTATTCGAATGCCGCCAGCTATAACCTTTTCTCGCTCTTTGAGGCTCTATTAATCAACTGGCAATTCAGCCGCTGGCAGCTTTTCGAAAAGCACCCCCAAGGCTATCACAGGCTGCAATGCCTAATGGTAACCGTGTGGCTTTGCGAACTGGCCCTGCAGCAAAGCCTGCTGCGTTTCTTTTCGTATTTTATAATCGGCTATTCTTTTCTTATCGTGCTTATGAGCATTACCCTCATCAACCGAACTATTTTCCGGGAATCGAGAAGCCTGCTACGGAATTCCCGTTTTCTTATTTGCATGGGGTTGATTATTTACTTTATCTATGCGGTTCTGGTGGAAACTTTCTGGCTATTCGGGCTCACGCAAAGTCAATCTTTCAGGGTGGGTATTTACCAGATCCTTTCTTATATCAATTTGTTCACTAACCTGATTTATGCACTGGCTTTTTTATGGATCCCTATGAAACCACGATATATCATGCAGTCCTGATCACCTGCCTAGTGCTTGGTGCCGTGATCACTTATTTTGCCATTTCGGTGGTGCGCATCCAACGGCAACATTTTGCCCGGAAGCGAAGCCTGCTGATCCAAGAGATCGGGCTGCTGGAAAAGGAACGCACCCGTATTGCACATGACCTGCACGATGAACTGGGGCCCCTGCTATCGGTGACGCGCATCCAGATCAGTAAAGCAGCGCAGCAACCGGCCGGAGAACACGATTACCTGCAAAAGGCTGAAAACAATATACTCACCGTGATAGAACGGCTGGGTGGCATTGCCCGCAACCTGACACCAAAGGCCCTTGTGACAAAGGGACTGCAAACCGCGCTGGAGGAGTTCATTGACCAATACCAGGCCGTTTCACCGATCCAGTTCCGACTGACCTATACTGTGAACCAGCCCTTGTCGAAAGACCAGCGCCTGCTGGTGTACCGCCTGGTGCAGGAGACCGTGCATAACGCGGTAAAACACTCCGGCGCCCGCATAATCGATCTTCATTTAAAAGCACAAGGACGACATCTTTACATTTCTTGCAAAGACGATGGGTGCGGCTTTGCTACCGCCGCAACGGACAAAGGCATCGGTCTGGCCAGCCTGCATAACCGTGCGGAGATCGCCGGCGGGCAGCTGCAATGCACCACTACGCCTGCGGGCACCGATTATTTTTTTGAAATACCCCTGTCCTTATGATACAACCCCTGCGCCTCGTTATTGCCGATGATTACCCGCTCTTCCTGGAAGGGCTGCACTTGCTGCTCGGGCAGGAAGAGGAAGTGCGCATCGTAGGGGAAGCGGCTAACGGAGAACAGCTGCTGCAACGCGTGGCAGGCTGCCGGCCGGATGTGGTGATCACCGATATTCAAATGCCGCAAATGGACGGCATAACCGCTACGAAGGCCTTGCGGGAGCGGGCCCCGGATGTGAAAGTGATCGCGCTCACCATGTTCAACGAGGAACAACTGATCGTGGATATGCTGGAGGCAGGCGCCAGCGGCTACCTGTTGAAAAGCACCTCGAAAACGGAATTGCTGAAAGCAGTGCGGAGCGTGTATGACGGCTATAATTATTTCTGCAACCAAACCAGCCTGCGGCTGTCGAAACTGATCGCGGAGAGCCGCAGCCCACTTCTGTACCCGACCGTTCCGCTGTTCAGTGAGAAAGAGATCGAGATCATACGGCTTATCTGCGACCAACATGCGAGCAAGCAGATAGCCGACCTGACGAGCCTTACGCACCGGACCGTGGAAAAATACCGCGACCGGATCATGGATAAAACGGGCTCGAAGAACGTGGCGGGCATCGTGATCTATGCCATTAAGAATGGCTTTTACCGGATATGAGGATATGGTTTGGGGTTTAATGGGACTAGAGATCCTTCACCGGAGCTTAGGATGACAAGAGAAATGCAAGACACCAGATAAGCGTGGGCCCGGGTGCCCGCCTTATCCTTCTTTATTGCAGCGGCGCATTATTTAAACCTTTTAACCGGTTTTATGCGTTACCGTTTTACCACACCAGAAAAGAAGCAGATAGAGCTATTAGCGCACCATATCGAGCACCATCTCCACACCTCTTTTACGATGACGGACCTTTGCCGGCGCAGCGGCATGAATGCCCATAAACTTAACGAAGGCTGCATCCATTTTCTGGACCAGCGACCCATGCGGTTTATAGCCGCCTGCCGTATGTCGATGGCGCTTTTCCTGCTGCGGCACACGGACCAACCCATTAAGGAAATTTCTTTTGCGGTAGGCTTCCGGTACACTAAAAACTTTATGCTGGCTTTTAAGCTTTACTGGGGGCGTACGGCCGGACAAGTACGCAAAAGCAGTTTCGAATTTTAGCCAAGCAGCATACCATTTTGGCCGCCTGGCATATCCTTTCCATTTGGCGAGGGCTATTTACCGGCTGAACTTTATACTGTTATTTAAAACCATAGTAGCAGCGGCGATAAATGTTACTATCATGAATCCTGATTTCAAACTTCTTTTTGCTATGGTAAGCTTCCTTGCCTACCATAAACACTAACGGTACGGGAGCCGGCCGGGTGGCTGCTGCTTCGCCGCTGCCAGCATTGCCTGAGCCGCGCTCCTTTTTTAGTGTCCTTCGTTGGAGCTCAGGATGACAAGAGAGTGAATAATGAATAGTCTATTGCGAGTGAGAAGCAGGAAAGAATATTCAATGCTCAATGTTCAATATTCAAGGTTTTAGTGAAGAGGCAATTGAACAGATGAACAAGGAAGAAGAAATATCGACTGTTGAAAGGAAGGGAGGTTGATAGGTGAAAATAAATGACCAAATTTTTATTGCAATAAACAGGCGTAGCCGAAAACCTGTAAAAACGAGTAGGCGTATTATTTATCCTTAAAGTTTTTCGTTTGCTTTTTGCGCTTATAAAAGCAATCCAATTTTATGAAACGTTTTTCTTTACTGCTAAGCCTGGCATTGGTTGCCGTACTGAGCATTTCCCTTTTCGCTTTCCGTCCGGCCAAACCCGCTTTGCAGGAACAGTGGTTCATGTATAACGGAACCGATGACAGCCATATCAATGACCCGGCGTATTATCAACTGTCAACAGGTGGCGAACCTAACTGCGGCGGTGCCGGAGTACGTTGCGCCGCCTTTGTGCTGCCCGACCCGAATGAGCCCACCCAACCGCAACTGGAAGCCCTTGAAGATGTGGAGCCAGGCAATATCAAGAAACGGCAATAAAATCATCTGAAGGCTGATTTAAAGGCGAACGGTAACACCCGTTCGCCTTTTATTTTTTCTTACTGCACTAAGGATTTTGCGGAATACCGGAACGCCTGATCACATTCTCGGGGATAGGGAAAATATAGCGCGGGCTGTTCCACTCCAATGTATAAACCTGATTGCCTATCACCCGCTTCAGCGTAACCCGGTAGCGTGGATCCCTATTCAACCGGCGGAGGTCGGTCCAGCGAAGGCCCCGAAACAACAATTCCTTGCGCCGCTCCGCAATAATCTTATCCAATGCTTCCTGTACATTGGCGGCAGTATAGGGAATGAAAGTACCTGCCCGGAAACGCTTTATCAATACCGCATTCAGGTCGGTCATAGCTGCGGAAACATTGCCACCACGAGCCAAGCACTCCGCCCTGGTTATATACACTTCGTCTGTAGCCAGGCCCATAAAAAGATAGGTGCTGGCATCGTAGCTGCCATAAAAGCCTACGCCTGTGCCCGCTGCCTTAAAGAAGATAGACCGACGCAGGTCGTTGGCGGCATAAGACCGGTACAGAAGGGAGTCTACCTTGCCCACAGGCGGTACGAGCATGCCGCGGCCTCCCGTAGCATGAAACAACACTTCCTCATTAAAGCGGGGCACCGGATTGGCTGCCGAAGGGTTGAGGGTATTATAGTCCAGCAACCTGTTGTTGTAAGTGAGCGCACTATCGCACCACCGCTTTGCCTCGACATAGCTTTCGCGACTGAGTGCCATCCTGGTCAATGCCGCGAAAGCAGCGGCTTTAGAAGGACGGGTTTTATAGAGCTGCGCTACGGGTAACAAGGCAGCCGCTTCCGTTAAGTCCATTTCTATCTGCGTATAAGTAGCCGCTACGGAAGCCCGTACCGAAACTTCTGAAATAGCTGCTGTCTGCCGCAGGACGATGCCCTGATCCGTTGTTGCAGTGGCGCTGTTATAGGGCGCACAGAACTGCTGCGCCAGGTTGTAATAAGCCAAGCCGCGGAAAAAGAGAGCCGCCCCTTTCAGCCGGTTCCACTCCCCCGTGGACGCAGTGTCGGGAACTATCTCTCCCAATCCTTCCAGCACCGTATTGGCATAAAGGACGGCCTGGTAAGGTATCGTCCAGTCGTTGGTTTCATTGTCGTTGAATACATCGGTGCCCCAAGTGTAAAGGTTCTGGCCCGTGCGGTCGGGAAGGGCCGCATAATCGACGGCGGTGAGCCAGAGATTGTCAGAGGCAATTTCGCCGGCATCGGGGTAGGCGATATTGATGAAGCGGGCACCATCAAGGAGGGCGCTGTAGTCTTTGAGACTGTGGGCAACGACCTGCTTTTTATCAGGACGGAGATCGAGGTATTTTTTGCAGGAGATGCCGGTGAGGAGCAGCAGAAGTATGATGATACGTGACATGGAATTTATGATTTGAAATTTGAAATTTTGAATTTGAGTCACTAAAACCCGAAGGCGCGAAGGTTCACAAAGGACTCCTTTAAAAAGTGGCTTTAAGTCCAAGCGTGAGAGCCAGGGGTGCGGGAAGGTTGGTGGCATAGTAGTCGGGATCGAGACCGTGCCTATTGGCCCGCCAGAGTATGCCAATATTCTGGGCAAACCCATAGAACTGCACTGACCTTACGGGAAGCCAGCCCGCCTTTGCCTTTTTCAAGGTATATCCCAAGCGGATGTCGTGGAGACGGATGTTATCGCCTTTTTCGACCAAGACCGAGGCGTTTTCATAGAAGGACTCACGGCGGGTGTTGACCGGATAGACCATGGACGGAACAGAAGTGAACGCTTCATCGCCCGGTGACTGCCAGCGTCTATCATAATCACTATGCCCCCGCCAGCTATTAAAAAGGTTATTGTAGTTGACGGAGGCGCGGCGGAAGTAGTAGCCAAAGCGATAGGACAGGTTAGCGGACAGCTCGATTCCCCGCCAATTGAACGTGTTGCGCAGCCAGCCAAATACGACAGGGGTAGCGGAGCCATGATAGACCAAACCGGACACCGGTGTGCGGCTGATGGCCAGGTAATCTTTGGAAGGCTGCCCGTTGACAATGCCGAGGGGATCGCCTGCGGCGTCGAGGCCTGCCCAAGGATAGCTGAAAATATTATTGAGCGGCTTGCCCACTGCCGGAACCGTGGAAATGCCCGACGTTAGGTAGGCAGAAGCTGCCGAACTAATGCTATCGTATTCCGTAAGCCGGGCGCTGTTCCAAGAGCCGAGGAGGGTAACTGACCAACCAAAAGCGCTGTTCACCACCCTGGCTGTCAACTCAACATCCACGCCCCGGTTTATCATAGCACCAATATTGCGCCGCAGCTTTCCGGATGGCCAGCCCACCGTAGGATCGACAGGGGCATCGCCAATAAGATCGGCTGCCTCTTTGCGGTAATATTCGACCGAGCCCGTGAGAATGCGCCCTTCGAAATCGATTCCCGCATTGAGGGTACCGACCCGCTCCCAGCGGAGATCGGGATTAGCGGGGCGACTGACCCCCGCATAGGCCCCGGTGATAAACGAATTGCCGGAATTGAAATAAGAAATGGTTGTATAAGCAGAGAGGCTATTGTCGACATTACCATTATGCCCATAGGTAGCGCGCAGCTTCAGGCGGGGCACAGCAGACCAACGGTAGAAGGACTCCTTATCCAGTGACCAGGAAGCGCCTGCCGACCACAGCGGCACGCCTTTCTGGTTGGTGGCCACGCCAAAGAGGTTGGAGGCATCGCGGCGAAGGGAAGCCGAGACGGTATAGCGCCCCCGCCACGTATAAGCGGCATTGGCGAAGGAAGATACATAGCGGTTGACGGTTTCGCGGAAGCCGGTGGAAGGGGCAATCGTGGACCGCAGGCTATTGTTGTAATAGAGCCGATAGGATGAATCGTAGTTTACATTGGTGTAGGTAAGAATCTCACCATCGTAGCCATAGACACGGTTGAAGGAACCAGAGAGAGCCGACTCCCGGACCTCGCCCCCTGCAATAGCGGTAAGCGAACCCTTACTCCATGCCTTGTTGTAGGACAGTTGGCCCCGGCCTGCATGGGCTGAAAGGGTGCTGCTTTCGAGATCGAGGATGGCGCCTACCGGAACCGGGTAGGAAAGCGTGCCACCGACGGACTGGGTATAACGATTAACGGTATTCCGGGTGTTGTAGCTGCCGAGCCCCTGTTGGTTCCCCGCCTCCGTATTGGCTCCTTCGTATTGGTAGCGGGCTTCGAGGGATAGTGCACTGGTGAGCTTATAGGTGGCACCGAGATTGAGCACGAGGTCGCGGGATGCGGTGCGGTTATCGGTATGCTTATAATCTTCCAAAGGTATGTAGCTCCAATCGAGCAGGCCCGCGGCCTTGGCGGCGGTGATGTAGGAGCCACGGTAGTCTTTGAGCACCGGCAGGGCATTGCCCGCGCTATCGGCGAGCCTAGCATAGGGATAGAGGTCTTTGGCAGCGGCCGGTGTGATGTTACTGTAAGACGGCCTACCTGTTCGGGCGGCTGTTTGCGTATAAACCACGGCCGCTTCCAGTGAACCCCGGCGGCTCCATTGCCAGGAGTTGGAAAGGCGAGCAGTGTAGCGCCCAAAAGTAGCTGCCAGGTTATCCCAATTTCGATCATAACCCAAGGAAAGGCCATAGGCATGGGCCGTGCCTCCACCTGTAAGCGTGGCGGCGTATTGCTGCCTGATGGCGCGCTGATAGAGATAGCGATCCATATCTCGGCGGACATCGACCGTATACAAATTGACCAGTTCGGCTTCAAGCGCCGCAGCCGATAAGGCGCCTGAACGAGCCCGAATGAGCAGCTCCACTACGGGTGAGAGGGGAAGCCTGTTAGGAGAAGTTTCCTGGCTGTTGTAAAACCCTTTAGCAAAGAGGAAGCGCTCCACTTCGATAAAGGAGGCGGCGCTCATTTGCGGAAGGGCAAAAAGGTCCGGCTTATCCTGCACGGTGGCGTTGGCGGTGACGGACAGCGAAGGCGCCGCCCCTACCCGCCCCTTCCGGGTACTGATAACGATGACGCCATTGGCGGCACGGGTGCCCCAGATGGAAGCGGCAGCGGCGTCTTTGAGAAGGGTAACGGATTCGACATCGGCGGGGTTGATATTGGCGATGTCGCCTTCATAGGGGAAGTTATCGACGATGACCAGCGGATCGCGGCCCGCATAAATGGTGCTGCGCCCCCGTATGCTAAGCGTGGCACCAGGCAGGCGCTTGTCGAAGAAGAGGCCGGGGGCCGTGCCTTCGAGGCGCGACAACACGTCGGTGGTGACGGAGCGGTTGAGCAGGCCCTCACCCACGACAGAGAAGGAGCCGGTGGCGCGTTCTCGGGGCAGGCGCTGGTAGCCAGTGGCGACCGTGACGGCGGCGAGAGTTTGGTCGGCAGAGGTAAGGGTGATGGAGATAACGGATACTATTTGACGGATGACAGCAACAGCCGGTTCATAACCGGTGTGGGTGATGTGGAGGGTGTCTCCGAGGGAGGCGGCAATAGTGAAGGCGCCAGTAGTGGCGGTCTGAGTACTTATTGTACGGTTGGTGACGGTGGCACCGGGAATGGGGTTGCCGGTGTGGGTAGTAACCTTGCCGGTAACGGTTTGGCCTATGCCCAAGAAGGGCGCCAGGAGGAGGAGGAATAGAAGCTGTTTCATATTAAGTGTGTTTGGTTTTTGAGTTTGGGGTTTGGGGTTGTTTAGGTGGCAGAGGTGCTATAAGACCCTTCCCTTCGTCAAGGCTCAGGGGAAACTGGGCTCAGAGTGACAACCAGCCTTCTGCGATAAGCAGCGCATCAACGGTCACTCCGTGTTTGTAGCGACGGGTAAGCGATCTGCGGCTTTTGGTTTCTGTACCTCTGGTCTTCCGAGTGGCTTTGGGCCGGACGGGGTGGCGGAGAGGACAAAGACGTCGATATCGCAGACCTTTTGAACCAGGGCGAGCCCTTTCGCAGCCAAGGCCTTGGCGAGGGTGGAGCTGTCGTAGAGGTTGGGTGGCAGTTCGAGATCGACGCCGCCACGGACGCCGGTTTGATCGATAACCGGCAGCAGACTATGGGCCCCGAGGTAGGACAGCAGCATGGAAAGCGGGCGGTTGCGGAGAAATTTGGGTCCCTCGCCGCCGAGGTTGTGGGCGGGCTTGCCGCCCCTGCTCTTTACGTTAACAGCCGTATCGGTGCGGACCAGGACAGAGCAGGTTAGGGAACGGCGCTCGATGCGGCCCCGCAGGCTGAAGAAGCGATCGAGGTCCTGCGCTAAAGTCCTATTCATATCGCCTTCCCTGCCCACAGGCAGGGTGAGCTCGTAGCAATAGAGGTTAGCATCCCGCCAGGCGGCGAGGCTATCGGGATCGGTAGGTGGGATAAAAGTTTGCGGCGTGACGCCTTCCCAAAGGCGCCGGGACCGCGGCCAGTTGGCAGCTCCCGGAAAGGCAAGGGCATAAAGCTCGGGGACGGTGGCGTTGGTGGCGACGAGGCGAACGGTGCCAACGGCGGTATCCATCACCCGCTCCATACGGGCGGGGAGGCCGGTGATATGCGGCGTGATGAGGGAGCGATAAAGAAAGCGACCATCGACGCCGCCATTGTTGGCGACAAGGAGGGGCCTGGCGGGATCCCAATCCTGCACATCGCGCTTAACGGGCCAGCCCGGCGGAAAGCCGTGACGGAGGACCTTGACGATATTGGGCACGGTGAGGTACTCGCCACCGGTGATGGCGCGGATGGTGCCGCCGCCATCGATCCAAACGAGGTGGGGCACCATGACATGCGGAAAGTATTGACGGAAAAGCGTATCGTCTGTAACCGAAGGAAGCCCCAATCCTTGCAGCGCCTTGCGACCCGCGAATACGGAACGGACCCGCCCGGCCGGGGCTTCGGTAATGGCCACGACCTGCAGCCAGGCCCCGTATTGACGGCTGAGGCTATTGATAAGCGGAAAAGCAGTGAGGCAGGAGCCGCAGGAAGGGCTCCAGAAATCCAGTATAAGCAGGTCTTTTTGCAGATCAGTGCTACGCAGGGGCGCAGCGACCCGAAGCAAACGGGACCGAAGCTCCGGCGGCAAAGCCTGCCCAATGGTGAGCGGCTCTACCTGCCCCTTTCCGGTTTGGGCAACGGACAGTAAGGGCAACAAGATGACCATAACAGCCAAATGATGTTTCATTTTTTGGTTGTTGAAAAGTGAGGGAAAAGGAATGTAGAAATGCAGCTACCGCTGTAACCGGTAGCCGTGAGCGGATGGCGCCATAGTTAAACCGGATTTTTGGGCTTTTTACACCACTGCGTTTTAAGCAGATGAAGGGCGCCATTGATGTAAATCCTTTCCATAAAGCCTGTTTTGGAAAGTCTTAGCAAGGAGCTGCAAAAATTGCGCAGGCTCGCTTACCGTCACCTCGGCCCTGAGAATGCCAGACTATCGTAAGTGAGTTGTTCCTGCGCAATGCGGTGATACAAGGTAAAACTGATAGTCTTTTTCGAAATTTCTCAGGTTTCGGTGACGAAGACTTTAAGCCAATAAAGATTGACTTTTTGGCTAACCTTAAGAAATTTCTGACTTGATACTTGTTCAAGTCTTACTTAATATTTTATTAGTCAATTTAGAAACGTTATAGTTCATACTTGACAATAAGATGATTGTCAACTTTTTGACAAAAAATCTATGGTTAAATGAATTGGTTAGATGATGTTTAAGTGTTAGTTTGTAAAACAATCAAAGCGTAGTGTATATAATTTGAGTATTAAAGAAGAGTTGATACTATCATAGGATTAAAAACCTCACAAATGAGCCATTTGACTTGAAACTTATTTTAACTGTATTTTCGGGCCAAATATTATAGAATTAATGCAATCGCAACTGATCGTTAAAAACTTTGGTCCTATCGAATATGTCGACCTTAACCTAAGGAACGTCAATGTTTTTATAGGCCCACAAGCGAGTGGGAAAAGTGCGTTAGCTAAAATCTATACTATTTTCAAAGCGCCTAGGAAGTTTCTTAATGATATTAAGAGTAATGTTTTCAGTGAGCCAGCAACTGAGTTGATTTTTAATCTTGTACTTGAAGAGTATAATGTTGCTTCATTTCTGAGGAAAGACACCGAAATTACATTTACCTCAGAATTACATTCTTTATGTTATAAGAATGGAAAATTAGAATATACTCCCAAGCTTTTACAACGAATTGAACAACTATCTTCCTTAAAGGAGAGCTTTTCTGCAAATCTCGAAGAGATTAAAAAAATAGTTTTAGATTTTACAAACAACTTTCTACTTTTCAACTTTGATGTATTCTCAGCTTTACGAAGAGAAACTGATGAGCCAGTAGGCATTACTACAATTGAGAATATTCAAAATATTGATGAAGATAATTTTGAGACCATACTAAAGAGCATCAGGAAAATTGAAAACAACTTAAGTACAAATGCAGCCTTATATATACCTGCTGAAAGAAACTTCATTAACATTATTAAGAATGCTTCCCTTAATTTATTGTTGAATAATGTTCCAATACCAAAACACATATTAAGTTTTGGTGCCGAAGTTGAAAAAGCAGGATTGAAAGATATAGACTTAAGCTTTCTGCAAGAAAACCTTAGATATAAAAGCGTTGATGGAGAAGACCGAATTTTTACTGGCGCTAATAACAGTATAAAATTAACCGAAGCAGCTTCTGGCATTCAAAGTGTGATTCCCATCTTATTACCAATTTTATCGCATAGGACGATCTCAGCACACCGCTCTTTTGTAATTGAAGAGCCTGAATTAAACCTATTTCCAATTGCACAATACAAACTAATTAAACAGTTAGAATCCAGCCGGAAAGAAAGTTATTGGGAAGATTATGGAACCATTCATACTTATACTACCCATAGTCCGTATATATTGTCAGCTATTAATAATTTATTATACGCCAATAAAGTTTTAGTAAAAATCAAGACCCTAAACAACATCAATGAAAAAAATAAGGCTGAGGAACAACTAAAACAAATTATTCCTCATCATATCAATCCTTATTATTTTACTGCTTATCAAATATCAAATGGTAAAGCTGAATCCATCTTCGATGCACAAACCGGCTTGATTCAAGACAATTTTATTGACAATGCATCTGACGCCATTGCAGATGATTTTGATGCTTTAATGGAGCTAATGAATCAATTGAACTAATGCAAGCCCTTTTACAAGCCAGCTTTGGGGATTGTAAGCGGCCAGCTACATCTCTTTGTAATGTTAGAAGTTCTTATGAGCCGGTAAGTGCTCCTCAATTCTTTGTTTATGATAGCCCTGATCCGACAAGCACGCAACCTTCCCGCATTGTTTCAGCAGATGAAGATTTTCAACTTACCGTAAATAACCCAGCAGAAAGTGCTGTCTGGTTCGTTAAAACAGATAAATGTCTTTTTACGGATGAAGTTTCAAAGTGTGACTGCCTCTTATTTAATGACCAAAAAGCATTTCTTGTAGAAATTAAAACCAGTTCACCGGGCGGCAGAAGTAATAAAAGGCAAAGGGCGGTTGTACAACTGGCTGCCACTATTGAAACCTTACGTGCAGCCGGTATTGATCTTACCACTTATGAGGCAAGGGCCATTATCTGTTTTAAGCGCAATGATACTTCGCCTATACGCGCCTCTTTAAACACACAACGGGCACTTTTCTTGGATAAGTATAAAATCAGCCTGGAGGAAGGGAACATAATCGACTTCTAACTGCTATGCCAGTAATTTACCGGCTTTCTTTACTATTTTACACCCTACTAGATTAGCAGCATTGTGCATCTTTTGATTACTTTTATTGACTCTAATTATAAAAACAAACTGTTATGAACATCGGCGATAAAATACGAAAAGTTAGAGAGCTGAAAGGACTAAAGCAAGAGTATGTAGCAGGCAAGTTAGGACTCAGTGTAACAGCCTATGGTAACATAGAGCGGAATGATAGTAGCTTAAGTTTTGAGAGATTAGAAGAAATAGCTGAAGTGCTTGAAGTAACTGTTCAAGATATTCTAAATATACCTGAGCAGCTAAACATTCAATCGGTCAACAATGCTCATCAAGTTGGATTCAATCACAATACAACTATAAATGATAATAGGGTTTGCACTGAAGGTGAAGCAGAGGCATATAAAGAATCAATAAAAAACTTAAGCAAAGAGATAGAATACCTACGCCAACAAAACATTCAATTAATGGAGTTGCTGAACAAAAAGATTTAAAAAGAAGAAATCTTTTGAGCACATGCCTCTTCTCCAATTTGTTGAAGTTTTTTTACTCGTTCAATCAGCTCAACTAATTCTGATTCAGTAATAGTATAATCATCTTTATATCTCGCATCTAGATAGCCTTTAAGCAAAAGACCAAACAAATGCTCTTCTTGAGGGGTATTCTTAGGGAATACATTTGCAACCTTTTTAGAAAAGCTTTTAGAAAGCCGACTAAGCTTTTCTAGATTATGTGTTTTGGGTTTATATCCTGTAAAGACAAGGATAATGGCATTATAGGTTCTTTCAGCAGCTTGATGTAATTCAAAAGCAGCAATCTTATATTCTTTCTCTTGTAAGTTAAATGAAACACTTTTCAAGAAAGCATTTGCACTACTAAACCATTTATCAAAATCCTTTTGAGCCCGATCCTTTATTTCAGCAGGCGCTAACTCCCTCCTTTCAGACAAAGGCATGTTACCCGCATCAAACAACATGATGCCTTCTTTCTGAATATCAGAGAAGAAATACTGCCCTTCCTCCAATTGCTTATTCACATACCCGATGTCATGTGTAATAACGTTTACGGGTGTGCGAAAGCGCAAGCGGTTTTCTATTTGATCTGTTATTTCGTAATCTGCTTTTCTTTCGCCTTCCTTTGTTACTACTAATAGGTCGTAATCGCTAGTGTACTCATAAGTTATGTGCCCCTCGGTGTATTGGTCTTCTACCCAGGTATTGGTGGCATGGCTGCCAAACAGGATGATCTTCTCCGGGTCAACGGTTTCAACAATGAGTTTAGTGACTCGTTGGAGTTCCTGTTGTTTATTATCGGGGAGGTGAGACAGGGACGTTTTCATAATCAGACACAAATGTATGATTATAAGATAGAGTGTTAAGAGCAGAGAGCTAATGATTAACCCTCTGCTTATTGAATGATTAATCGTCGCTTTTGGGCGGAGTCCAGCCAGGAGCGCCTTCATTCATGCCACCTTCACCTGGTCCCGGCCCTTGAGGGGAAATTGGCTTTGGTGGAGTAATGCCCTGTTGACCTTTTTCGAAGTAATCCCCTTCTCTCTTTTGGGGAATGTTATCCGGTTTGGGCCTGTCTGTTTTAGGTTGTTCTTTTTCTGACATAATTAAATATTTAGACTAATAAAAATTAAAAGAAATGCAATCCCCAAAATAAGCGTCGCTATTGAAACATAGTTTAGTTTTTTTATGTCATTGTGCCTACACAGGGCATTTATGTAATCATATTGCCCATCACCAATTTCTTCAATTGTTTTGTTGTGGCAATTAGAAGTGAAAACATGTGATAATAAGTTTATCAAAAGCGTCACACCCATTAAAGACCAACTTCCAATTATAAACCCTTCATACTTCGACTTACTTAATTCACCAACCACGTTCTTAATAAAGCCCATCGAAATAGACAATGAGCCTGCACTTATATAAGATAACTGCTTCTCAAAAGACTCCTGGCTTTTGTTTACCAGCTCTTTTAAATGTGATTGGTATTCTATAAGGTTAGGTCTTGGTAAGGTTTGATTCTCGGACATAGATGTTTTATTAAATTACTTGTGACACTTCTGGGCTACCTTCCGGCAAATTAACAGATCAAAGCTTGACTGCCTCTAATTGTTCAATACTTGGCATTTCATCGTATGTTCTGCCATTCAACTCTCTACCCGTTTTCTTTTTATTTGTACCCCCCCATTGTTTAAAAAAGAACTTAACTCCTGCCTCTTCGCATTGCTGTTGAATATCCAGTACCCAATCTACATCCATCCGGCGGGGCTTACGACCACTTTCACCACCGACTATTACCCAATCGATACCTTCCAAGTTTATGTTAGGCAATGGACCTATCAGCGGCTCGCAAGAAAGGAATTTTACTTTGGCAGCTGTTTGCCGAAGCAGGTCTATGCGGTGCATCACTTTTGAGTTCTCTACCGACACGCCCATCCAAATATTGTGTGCCCATTTTAACTGCTTGTCATAATCTAGGAGAAGGTCAGCCCGCTTAGTGAGCACTTGGTAGACATGCTGTGTTTCGTTCATCGTCTTGAACACTTTTTGGATGAACTCCAGCGGCACTTTTTTATGAAAGAGGTCGCTCATGGAATTCACAAAGACCACCCGCTGCCCTTTCCAAGTATAGGGAGTATGTAAAGCCGATTCGTGCGTTCGTATCTTAAAGCCATCTTTGTATTTTTCTATGCCCATCGCTTGCAGACGCTTTGCCATCACTTCGGCATAGCAATGCTTGCAGCCAGCAGAGAGCTTGTCGCAACCGGTGGTGGGGTTCCAGGTCATTTCGGTCCATTCGATACTTGATTGTGCCATTACTAAAGAATTTTTATTTTGACGGTTCTCTCATCGTTTCCTAAATAGTAGCTGCTAGCAGGCTTACCATCTAATGAAATCAATTCTATCGGACGTTCCTTTTTAATTTTATCTAATTCTGACTTAGTGTGTTTAGGTAAAAAGTTATGACTTAAACCGAAGTCGACCAGTTCATGATTCGTAGCGCCCTCATTTCGTAACAAAAACTCCAGTACTTTTTGATCATATGCTATAATCTGCGCTTCATCAAACATTTCCACTTTTACCTCATCACCTATTTTAAATTCAGCACCTTTTTTCTTGTCGATACTCCATTTGGCTTCCAGCATTTTGTGAAATCCTTTTTTATTATTGGTGAAAAAGAAAACACAAAACCAATTGTTATCATTGTCTCTTTCAATCTTGAAAGAGTCTACATATTCCACACCCAGATAAGCTTTAAACTGCTGCTGAATCAGGTAAATAAATTTCTTTTGATTTTCAATATGAGGCACTTTATCCAAACCATTAAACAGCTTACCCATGAACTTTCGTAATGCTTCACCACCTTTATAATCTAAATCCTTCTTGGATTTGTTAGCAAAGCGTGACATAAAATAAGTAGGCAAGAAGAGAAGCAATTCTGTCTTGCCATTCTCTAAAAGTCCTTTCAGTTCAAGCGGATCAATTTCTTTATAACCCCAAGGATCAATAAAGATCAAAGCTCTTTCATCTGAAGCCAACTTATTTGTTCTTTCAATTACTTTAGGAACCAAGTCCTTATAATCGATTTTGGAATAACCGACCTTAACATTTGGCGGAGTAAAGATATTTTTAGCAAATCCCTCCACTCGTTCAATCTTATACTTTTCTTTATCAATCTTCGACTTTTCAGAATCATTAAATGTCACAAATAAATTTGGGCATTTCTCGCCATTAGCATAATAGTGATTTTTAATACACTCCAATGCTGCAATAGGACTTCCCTTCCCTCCATCTTCATAGATACCTTCACCGCAAAACAAGTCAAACAAGTAAATTTTCTTTATCGCACTACGGCTTAATACATTCAGGTAAATAGCTAAATATCTACTATATAGCAGCACCTTAGCTTCCGAATGATCCAGCAGATTTGTTTGGGAGTTCATTACTAACACGGTTAAAATTACTAAAAAAATTAGTTAGGATGGCTAACACCTTACTTTACGTCTATTTCATCGGGAAAATACTTGTGTAACACATCACCGGCGAATCCTATCATCTTGTTTAGGCTTTGGAATGATTCCCAGTTTCTAACGGTAGTTATCCATTTCTTGACGTCAGTATATTCTACAATATCTGAAATCTCTATTTGCCATATTGGTTTAGGTCCTGCGAAATATGATCTTATAAAACTTTGGAGAGCGTCTGTATTTATTTTCTTTCCTCGAAAGGGAACCATACCCTGTATGCTTTTACCATCGTTGTAAAATACTTGAAATGAGAATGTGCAATATTTCATATTTAGTATAATGCAGTTTTGGCTAGTGGCAATATAGCGATGAGCTAAAGGGCGCTAATGTGAGTTTTATTTTCGAAATAGAAAACCGTGCTGGCACCCTTTTTTGGACGACATAAAAGCCTTATATATGCACCCAAACTGACCAACACTATGCGCTATATCATTTTATTCTATTTGTGCCTGAACTTTTTATCCTCTTCCGCGCAAATAAACACACAGGTGCTACAAGCCGGAGCGGGGCTTGGCAAAAACCTGCTGGGTGGATTACAGGATAAGAAGAAAGCTAAGATCATTCAAGCCTCGCTTTCTGAAACAGAAATCGATGGCAATAAGATAACTGTATTGCGTGTAGCAGAAGAAAAGATCATTAGCCCGGTAAAGGGCTTTATTGTTCGGGTGCAGGAGCAGTTGGATGCTTATGGTGCCCTTTACAAGGCAGCCAAGCATGTTGATATACCCTCCTATAATGATGACATCGCTTTTATCAAAAGCAGTGATAAGGATTGGCCTGTACATTATTATGAAAAAGAGCTGGCAGCCTACAAGGGTTATGAAAAAGCACTGAACCTGCAAGAGCGCCGATCTAAAGACAGCGCAGACCTGATGGCCCGGCAAGAGCAAAAAAGAATTAGTGACAGCCTGACTGCTATTCGGCAAAAGCAGGCGGACAGCCTGGTTTATGCGCAGCGCATGGAAGGCTATCATTTTGTAGCGAAGGAGAGCATCCTGCTAAAAGAAAAGCCATCGGAGAAAAGCCAGACCAAGGGAAGGGTGTATAAAGGAAGCTATGTACAGATCAAAGGCTATAGCGAGAGCACCGGCTATGTAAAGGTGACCCTGGAGGATGTAGAAGGTTTTATGAAACGTGATGAACTGGAAGATGATCTAAACAAGATACAAGCCACGCAAGCCGACCTCACTACTTATAAAAGCAGGCGGTACTATAAATATGAGCCGAATTATGATTATGCACCTGCTGAACAAAAAACTGCTTCTGCAACCGAAGTGGCGCCCCGGAGTTCCAGCCCGAAGCAAAGCAGCTCCGGAAAAAAGGTTTATAGCTCCGCCAGAAATTATATTACTGGGCCGAGGGGAGGGTGTTATTATTTAACCTCAAGCGGCAATAAGGTGTATGTGGATCACAGTTATTGTAATTAGGTTTCGAATTACTTATTTTATGAACTGACTATTTTTTTACGTAGGCTCAGATAGATTATGACAAAAAGCGAAGAGCTGGACAACCTCTATATAGAATGGCGCAATAGTAATGAAGAATACCAGAGGTGTTTTATTAGCGATGGAATTGTTGATGATGTTTTGTATAGTCAACAGCCAGTGAAGGTCTTGTTTATTGGCAAAGAAGCAAATGACCAGCGAAGTGATTTTAATTTTAGCTGCCTTCAGATCTGCGCTATCGTTTACGTTCACCGTCTTGCCCCGACGAATACGTGCATTGATGTCATTAATGACATCCATCGCATTTTGATTGCGTAGCCCGGAAAGAAGATAATCCAATGCTTCGGTATATTGCTGATTGGTCATAAGTGTTTTGTCTATTTATATACAAGTATGCCTTATATTTTATGGCTTTGTAATAATCTTTAGCTTCACTCCTTTTTCTATGCAGGCACAGATCAGCGTGGATAATTGCCAAAGTAGCTGGATGGTTTGCCTGGCCGTAGCAGCCCCACTTTTCAGATTCGTAAGCTCAGTTGTCAGCCTAGCTTTGCTTAAAAAATTGATCACCAATACGACCTCTTTCTCAACATTGGGACTGTTATATGTTTCCTTCAGGTAACGCATACAGTTGGCTACCGTATCCCCTTTTCTTAGTCGGTTGATCCCACAATTAGAATAGGGATTAGTAATGCTTGCCTGTTTAGCAGTCAAATCCTTATTAAAATCAAAATGGCCAATATTTTTCAGTGCCTGGGCTACCAAATCATGAAACGCAGAAGCGGAAAATATTTTATCGCTTGCTTTGGCATGATAAAACCGGATGAAATTATTCTTCCTAAAACCGATATAATCCGCCCACTCATCGCCCAGATCATCGCACATAAGATAATCGCAATCCGTTGCCAAATTCGACTCAATCATTGCAAACAAGCAGGTGGGATCGAATGCTGCAGACGCTGGCGTAATGCTTCCCTTTTCCGAAGTTGCCGTTGCCAGAAACGCCTCTGTATGAATAAAGTTCAGGAAATAATCAATGTTGCCCAGCAGCTTAGAATCCCTGTAAAGCGCTTTTGCCGTATACCGAATTTCTGAGTTATTGAAAGCCACCAGAAAAAGTCCTTCCTTACTTATGTAGCTTCTCAGGTTCTGGACTTCACCAGTAGCATAACAAATATCAATTCTTCCCAGCTTTGAACTTTGCAGCTCAATCGATTTTGGATTGATCCGAAGCCTTAGTGACTTGTCTGTTTTATTTTCGATACGGAAAACCTTCGGATCAGCGGTAGGATTGACAGCATGACAATGATCATTCAACTCCAATAAGCTGGCAATACTCAACTCCCGGCTGTTACCATTTCGGGAGTTATAAATAATCTTATCAACCACCCCGGTGGAAATATCATCTGCCAATTGATAAAGGTTGAAGAGCATGGAGACAGGGGTGAGACTGGTAATAGTAGTTGCAAATGGCAATGGTTCAGCAAAGTTGTCGATAAAGTTAGTTGCGGGAACATAGCTATCAATCGCATCACATATTTCGGCAACCCACCAGCAGAACCCTGCAAACACAGCTTTTTTACCAAACTGGTTAATTCTTGAAGTGCTTACCGCTATTGCGGTTTCATGATCGGTGTTTTTAAGCCTTACGGAATTAACCACTTTACTACTTGATGTGACCGTTGAATAGATACCTTTTATATCATCCGCTTCCACCTGCTGCCTGCGCACTACATTCTTACTTACCTCTACGCTGGAGACTGACAATTTTTTAAATAACGTATCTGCACTGACACGAAACTTGGCTAAAGTCTCATAGGGCAGTTCTGAAACATACAGGTCAAGAAGCTTAGAGAAATCATTAGTACCTCTCTTACTAACTATCAAATAGCTTCCATATTCAATCAGCAGGAGGTAACCATATTTTATTTCCTTTTCTGTGCCACGCGTCAGGAAACTTGGGTAAGAAAGATATTTAAACACGACAAATGTTGTTGTAAATGTCTTACCCCTCTCTGACTGTACTTCGCGAATATTTTTATAAACAAAATTCCCGTTTTTATGATCGGTTGCTTCTGTTATGAGCCTATCAATCAATCTTCTCGAAACAGGTCGATGGATTAGATAGAAGTATGCATTCTCTGTTATATTTATCCGATTCTCCATTTCAATTTTTTTTATCCTTTTAGCAAGAGTCAAAAAAGACGATTTAACCCTCATATAAGAATTAGCGTTTACGGAAAAGATTTAACGTAGCAACTAATTTTACAGAGAGCAAGTGAAGCAGGCATCAACTACAAACCGAACTCACTTAGCGGGAGCATGTTTTCCAGATTGTCACTTTTTGTTTCATCAGGATGTGTTCTCAAGTATTCAACGTTGTTCCGGGTGTAATGATCGACCTGAACACCACGAGTCCATTCATGAGAAACATACGCCCACTTACCAGTCATTACCGTATGACCTGCTTTCAACAGATTAATCACCTGCTGCCGCGTTTTTTTAGAGCCTGTTGTCATATGTTTCTCACCATTATCAGGATGCAGGAACACATGAGAGATATGACCATCTGCATACCAAACGCCGGTAATAATGTAGTCCGCCCATTTAGACATAATAATTTCTTTAAACGATTAGCTTATTAAAAAGGTTAAGTAATTAGAATCCTATTTACACTTCGTACACTTGCTTCACTTGGTAATCACCATCTATTTCACTCGTCTAAAAAAGCATCGCTACTAACCTAGTAATGAATTGCTTTGCGAATCAGCATTTCGGAAAAATAATGGGCCGCTTCATCTACCTGATCCTCCCACCCTTCGGAATTGGTTGGGTTTCGTACTGAAATCCGTTCCTGCCAGGGGAGACGGGCAATGGCCTGCGTGTTCGCATTTAAATGATTGGAAAAGAACACAGCTCCAATGTTGTAATACCTATCTCCCAGCGCATTTATCATAAAGGAGATATCGTTGATGGACTGCCCGTGTGCATGCGAGGAAAGAATGCAGACATCGGCATCGTGGAAATGGGACGTAAAAAAGTTTTCCATGCTGAGATAGGTATCTGCCATTTTTTCCTGCACACTGCGGTTCATGGTGAACAGGGTTTTAAATTTGCGCGGTGCATCGCGGTGCGCTATAGGATGCACCTGATTGACATGCAGGCGATCGAACTTATTGATATGGCATAAATGCCAGATCAGCCATTTTTGGAAGGTGGTTTTACCGGTTTGATCGTCACCAATTAGTATATAGGCCCATTTAGCTATCATGATTATTTTTTGGTTGTTGTCCTGTTGTAAAAAATGTTTTCTGCTTCCCTGGTGATCCAGAGGCTACTTAGGAAGCAGAAGCTTTAAAAGGATAGTTGGTAATCTATTTGCTTTGTGATTCCGGACTACCCTGCGTTCTAAAGATTGAATAGCCCAAGGTCAGTCCAATCCAAGGACGGTTCCGATAGACCCAGTTACGACCGACCTCGCCGGTAAGCATATCAAGACCTGAAAAAACCCCAAACTGGAACTTATTAAATTCCGCTACATAGCCCAATGAAAACGTAAGGCCCGAGCTGTTGGAAGGTGATTTGGCAATCCCCTTCGTGGTCAAGCTATCAATACCTATGGAGGTGACACTGATGCCCGCCAGAAAGTTACTCGCAAAATCGATTTTGCGCCATGGTTTGTACTTGTAGCCAAAGAGCACTCCGATGTTAAAATCATTGGCGAAGTCGAAATACACCGGCCACTTGCCATCTATGGGCTCTTTGCTGCCGGGGCGTATTTTGATCAGCGTCGTGGCAGCACCGACCGTAAAGCTATGGGGTGACTTGAAGCGTTCTGCCACCTGATTATATGTCGTTGCCGGTAATAGGAAATAGACTGTTTGGTTCGATGCCTCGACAAAACTGTTATTAAGTGTCGCCTCGTTTCCATAACCCGTTGGAAACTCCAGAATATTGATAATATAATTAGCGCCCACCATATCATATATCTTGAAACGCCAGTTTCCTTCGACCCGTTTTACGACAGCGGTCGCCGGATTGCCTGCCATAATAGAAGTGCCGGTTGCGTCACATTGTGTGAGGTTAGCCGCAAAGTTGAATACGTGAATCCCTTCTCTTATATCCCTGTCCTGGGCTTGCGCAGACAGAAGGCTAATGCAGAAGGCAATGAAGATTGTAAACTGTTTCATGTGTTTCCGTTTTAAGCTTTTGTGTTTATTATTTGGGACAGGTGTCGTGCTGTGCGAGGCAAGAATTATCATTGTTCAGCAGGTCGTCAACGATATTGCCTATCTTATATGGTACGCTGTGCGTTTTTGTACCGAATAGCCAAGTACGCTCGTCGTAGAAGCCGATTTGGTGCATGTACTCGTGAGCTAAATGCGATACATAGCACCGTACGCTGTTTTGCAGGATGTAGCAGCGATAGGTGGACGTGATACGAGTGGTCATACCAGTGACGCCGAATTCGCCGCCGCCGGCATAACGATCGTAGACAGCGAGCCGGAGATCGATAGTGCCATCGGCGGGTTTGCCAGTGTAGTTGTCCTTACCGGAGCGGATGAGATCAAGAATGGCTCCTGCCGACAGACCGTGGGTACCGACGCTGAAGGAAGTGGACAGCACCCGGCTTTCGAAGGCAGGTGAATTGATAACGCTATCCAACAGCCGCACGGCTTGTTCCAACTTGGCCAGGGACTGGCTATCGAAACTGCTATCGACGCGGACCGGAACTACCCGTACCCGTTGCGTCTGTAGACCTGAAACGCAGGCAGTGGCGACCAGGAAGAAGGCGACCCAAACGATGGAGCGATAAGGTGGAGCACAACTCCAGGCTGGATGATGCGAAAGCATAGTTTTGGTATTAGACAATAGACCTGTGATTGACAGCACAATTTTATGGCCGCCCCTTATAAAAACAACCGTGCCAGCACGGAAAAATGACCGTGCCAGTACGATAAAGGAGGCCTAATACAGGGATAAAGGGCTATGCGTGAACCGTGTTAAAAAAGTAAACGCTATAAAACAAATCCATTAGAAAAACAACCGTATCAACACGGATTTTTTTACCGTGGCAGCACCCTTTTTATTACCGTAATAGCCCTGCAAATTGCCCTCTTTCCAAACAAATAAAATTTTTAAGCAGTATGCCAACCAATCACTTTATTCCATTAGCCGATGCGGTAACGATGACCACCACTTACCGGCAGCAGAAAGAAAATGTGCTAGCCACCGCTTTTCGCGGACAGAATATTCTAGCAATCTGCGAGACCTTTGACCGGGCTGCGTTTGATACGGTATTGGCGCAGAACGATTGCCAGGGTTTACGTATCTACTTTGGTATGGACAACTCGTATAAGGTGCATGCGATCATTGTAGGGGTTGATTCGAACGATGCGGATATGATACCGGCAAAGTCGAGCGCTACCGATGAGCAGATCATTGAAACAGGGGCCCGATGTCCATCGGATTGCCCGCCCTCTTCGGCTTTGAACTCATAGTTTGATTGCCAAAACCGATAGTTCATTATTTTAGCTTTGATGAATTATACCATCACGCTTATTTGTACTTTTTCAATTGTCATTGCGGCTGTTACAGGTTTGATCCGTTTTAAAAAAATCGATCAGCCTTACCAGCCGTTTTTACTATTCATATGGTTGTCCTTTTTTAATGAGTGCTTAAGTGTGCTGTTGGCCTATACTATCCGGAATAATGTGATTAACAACAATATTTTCTTTTTATTACAAGCGCTAATTATTACCTGGCAATTCAATAACCTGAAACTTTTCGGGCAAAAACACTTGTTTCCTATACTCCTTGCCCTATTGAGTGCCGGTTGGCTTTCAGAGATACTCATTTTTTCAAGCATCAACAGATTTTGTTCGTACTTCATCGTAGCTCATTCCTTTTTTATTGTGCTATTTAGCATAAGCATGCTAAACCGTCTTATCGTTAATGAGAGCATTCACTTATTGACGAACTCAATTTTTTTGATCTGCATCGCCTTTATCATCTATTTTACATTAGCGATCCTGACGGAAATTTTCTGGCTTTATGGTTTGAATGAAAGTTCCGCGTTTGCCTCAAATATTCAACGAATTTTACGTTATGCCAACTTATTTGCTAACCTCCTTTATGCTTTAGCTGTTGTATGGATGCCCGCCAGACCCAGATTTATTTTGCTGTCCTGATCACAGGTGCCGTGATTTTCAGCATCCTCATTTTTTTTGCCGCCTCCATTGTGAAGCAGCAACGGCGCAACCTGCACCTGCAACAACAAAACCTGCTGACGGAAATGACCACCCTGGAAAGAGAAAGGACACGTATGGCAGCCGACCTGCATGATGACCTGGGACCGACTTTATCCTTTATAAAATTCCAGATAGAGAGCGTGGATGCCGCAGATGAGGATGACCGGGCTGTTCTCCAGGATTCGGCCGCCCGCCTGAACGACGCGGTAGATAAAGTACGCAGCATTGCACACGACCTGATGCCCAGCTCGCTATCGCGAAAGGGTTTGGGAGAGGCGCTGGAAGAGCTTGCCGCACTGCTAAACCAAAGCACCCCATTGCAGATGGACCTGTACCTGCCGGCTACCCTTCCCATTGAAAAAGCGCAAAGCATTGCGATCTTCCGGATGTTGCAGGAGGTGATCCAAAACACTTTAAAGCATGCCAAGGCAAAGCGGCTTGCCATCCGCATAACGACGACAGACACCAGCCTACAGATCCTGTGCGAGGACGATGGTACCGGGTTTCATTATGACGATACAGAATCAGCGGGACAAGGCCTGGGATTAAATAACCTGCGTAGCCGTGTGGGCCTTATCGGCGGAAAGGTAAAAATCGCTTCGCAGCCCGGTAAGGGCACCCAATATTTATTTACCATACCTATAGAAAAGAGTTGACCATGATTAAGATCATTATTGCCGATGACCACGAGCTTATTCGCCAAGGGTTTCATGTATTGCTCCGCAAACAGGAGCAGATACAGATAGCGGGTGAAGCCCAGGATGGTAAAGAACTACTGCAAAAAGTGCGGGACCTTGAACCCGATATCGTTATTACCGACATCATGATGCCCCTGATGGATGGCATAGAAGCCACCCGGCAAATCAAACAGGAATACCCGCATATCGGTGTTATTGCCCTCACGATGTTTAACGAAGACCACCTGGTTATTGATATGCTGGAGGCAGGCGCCCAGGGGTATTTATTGAAGAATACGAATAAAAATGAATTAGCAGAGGCCGTACACGCCGTATACCACGGAGGCACTTATTTCTGCGCGGCCACCACCGCCAAGCTTGCCTGCCTAATAGGCATGAGCAAATTCAATCCTTACCGTACCAAGCCAAGAACCCAGTTCACGGAGAAAGAAACCCTGATCATGCAGCTGATCTGCCAGGAAAAGCTAAATACCGATATTGCAAAAGAACTAAACATGAGCGTTCGGACAGTAGAGGGCTACCGGGAACGGGTGTTTGAAAAAACAGGCGCCAAGAATATTGCGGGTATTGCCGTATTCGCCATTAAGCATGGGTATTATAAGGTGTAAAAAAGCATGGTCGTACTTCGTGACAATATCCTGGATGCAGAATAATTTTTTACAACAACACCAATGGAATGATCGCCCTTGTTAACGACCAGAAAAGGCAAAGTCCTCATCCGAACCTTGTTAACCCGATCCATCGAAAAAAAAAGCAGCCCTTGAAGTCTTTTTTCCGATTCTTCCTTCCTAAACGATAAAAAGTTGAGAAGAGAACAGATGGCATAGAAACTCCTACTCCACGCTCAGCATCTAACCCTTAATAGCTTTCCCTTCATCACATTTTGCATTTCCTTTCTTTTATCAGTTTGTAAATTGAAGCATGAAAAAGCTGGTTGCCTTCACCTTCCTGGTACTATATGCGGGCTCTACATTTGCCTGCTCCACTTTCCTGCTTAGCAGAAACGGGCAACATTTTTTTGGACGAAACTATGATTGGGTAACGGGCAATGGCATGGTGCTGGTGAATGCCCGCGGCGTAAAAAAGACTTCTTACACAACCGGCGGAGAGAAGCCCGTGACATGGGTTTCAGACTGTGGCAGCATCACCTTCAACCAATACGGCAAGGAATTTCCGCATGGCGGCATAAACGAAAAAGGGCTGGTGGTAGAACTGATGTGGCTCTCCGAAACGGTCTATCCGCAGGCAGACCAACGCGGTACTCTCAACGAATTGCAGTGGATACAATACCAGCTGGACAATCATACAACCGTGGAGCAAGTGATCGCCAGTGACAAGCTGCTTCGCATCAATCACCAGGATGCGGTGCCGCTGCACTACCTCGTAGCCGATGCGGCTGGAAACGCGGCTACGATCGAGTTCATTGGTGGTAAAATGGTGGTTCATAAAGGCGCAGACCTTCCGGCTCCCGTGCTTACCAACACCGCTTATGGCGAAGCGATCGGAAGGATTAAAAGAGGAAATGGCAGTAGCTATGGCGATAATTCGCTTGACCGTTTTGCCACGGCTTGCCGGATGGTGGAAGGATTTCAGCAAGCGCCGGCGAATGAGAACCCCGTGGATTATTCCTTTTCCATATTAGACAAAGTAGCGCAAGGTGATTTTACCAAATGGCGCATTGTTTATGACATCACGAACCGCGAGGTGCATTTTATTACCAAAGGAGACCGCAAACGCCTTTCGCTGAAAGACTTCAATTTCGATTGCAATAACACTTCCCTATATTTTGACCTGGGCAATCCGGAGGGTGGTCAGATCAGCCGTTTATTTGCCCCTTTAAGTTTTGAGCAAAATAAAACGCTGCTGCAACGGTCAGCGAAAGAAAGTATAAGTCATGTGAAGATTTCGGAAGCTGCAATAAATAGGGCAGCTGGTTACTACCGCCAGGTGGCCTGCAAATAGCATTGACAATAGCTAACCTACCACCACCTGGAACAACAACCGGATGCCCCGGGTTATATTATTATTCTATAGGCTGGGCTGCAGCCTCATTGAATAATGTAGTACAGCGGTGCCTGCCCGAACTTGCTAATATATCATCTACACAAACCGAAAGAAAATTGACCATGCCTTTTTGCCCGTTCGACGGCACATGGTACATCACCTTCCGGATCTCCGTATCCCAATAGCGCTTACTCCCATCTTCATAGGTCCGAAGCAGCACCGGTATATCAAAGGGCAACTCGTAGTATGGTTTTGCATAGGAGTTATAAAATTTGTAATGGTGCTGCTGTGAGGTAGCCATGTCAGGCATGTCGTAACCAAGAAAGATGCGGTATCCAAGACATTGCTCGTTACTACACCAGATAGCGTCTCCTTTATTGATACGAAGCCGCATGCGCAGGTAGCCGGTATCTTTTACCTGCCGCACCAGGGCCAGGGAATATTGAACCGCCTTATCCGATTGCATGAAATACCAGTCGCTAAAAAGAAGGTTGCTTTTCGCGCCCTTTGCTACCACCGGCTTTGCAACCGGCTTTGTTGCTTTCTCCGGGGCAGCCGTTACATAAGGTTTTCCGGGTTTGATAGTAGGCTTCCAGACGGGCTTTAATAGTTTAACTACTTCCTGCCCACGTTCAGGGAAAGAGCGCTGCACCAGTTCAATCAGGAGTGCTTTTAATTCATCGGCCTTTGCCGAGTTCCCATTCGCAGCAGCTTTATTATGCTCGTTGATCAATTTTACAAGTTCGGGATCCAGCGGTGGTTTAGCCGGTTGAACCGGAGGTGTGTAAGGCGGGTTAAACTTGCCTTGCTTCTTCTTACCCACAGGAGGGGACACTAAAGGTGGGACCAAAGCTGCGCAAGTTATAAGGGCCTGGAAAAACCGATCCCGCTTATCAAGTGAGCTTTTATCTCTGGGAAGGCACCAGAAAAAATCTGTTTTGCCGGAAAAGAAACGCTTTTTCTCTCCTGGCTTCATAACTAAATAAATATCGCCTGGGATATAAGGAGTGATAACATTAACCGAAGAAGTAGCATCCCACTCTCGCCCCATATTATCTTCAGGGCAAATAGCCTTAAACGCCCAATCGAAAACGGCTACATCATACGGTCCTGTATTTTCAACAGTTATGAACCAAACAAATTCATATACTTCGTAATAGGCAGGAGTTTGCCCAGATAAAGAAGCCTCTGTGATAAGCCTTTTACTCGTAGCTGCTCTTGATGCACTTACCTGCAAACCCAACAAATGCTTTTGCGGACCACCGCCTACTTCACCATTAAAATAGCGCAGTGCAATAACATCAATTGGGAGCGTATAATTTTGCCCAACAGCCCTATTCTGATCTATCAATAAAAGCAAACAAAGTATTGCAAACAGTTTTCTCATAACAGCAGTTAACTGCAAGATACTGATTGCTTCTTTGAAAACATCTAGCCAATGCCACGGGTAACATTAGCTGCCAGCTTTCGATTAAATCAGCACTTCCTCGATCTCCTCGAAGCCCCTCCGTGCCGATAAGCGCTCCCAAAGAATGCGGTAGACCGTAGTGGCAATGGGCATGTCGGCACCGATAGTTTGATTGATATGGTACATGCATTTGCAGGCATTGTATCCTTCCGCCACCATATTCATTTCCAGTTGGGCAGACTGAACAGTGTAGCCCTTGCCGATCATGGCGCCGAATGTACGGTTGCGGCTGTACGGGGAATAGCAGGTCACCAGCAGGTCGCCGAGATACACAGACGCGGCATAGTTGATGTCCTTTTTATGAGCCGGTGTATGTGTCAATTGATGCTCTCCCACAACGATATGCTGTATGCCTACTTTCTGTAAAAAGCCCGCCATTTCATCGGCAGCATTCGCAATATAAACGCTCAGGAAATTATCACCGTATTCCAACCCATGGGCTATCCCGGCGCCTAACGCATAGATGTTCTTCAACACCGCGGCGTATTGCACTCCCAGGATATCACCATTTGTGACGGTATTGATATAAGGTGTTTTAAAGTAAGTGCTGATACGTTCTGTCATTCCCGCATCCACACCGGAAAAGGTAAGATAGGACAGCTTTTCGGAGGCCACTTCCTCCGCATGACAAGGACCTAAAAGCGCAAAGTAATTTTGTAGTGAAATTTCGTAATGCTGTTGTAAATATTCATTAAGCAAAACATCCGGTCCCGGAACAATGCCTTTGATAGCCGATACTATTTTCTTCTCTTTTAAAGACCCGCTGTCCAATTGCGCCAGCACCTCTTTGATATAGGCCGAAGGCACTGCGAGCACCAAAACATCGGAGGCTTGTACGATCTCTTTAGGGTCCTCCATGATCTGCAGTAGGGATACATTCAGGTAAGCACTGTTCAGGTATTGCGGGTTGTGACGCCGGGCTTTTATGTATGCTGCCTGGGTCGCATTCCGCACCCACCAGGACACTTGCTGCCCATTGTCCGTAAGAATCTTTACCAAGGCCGTAGCCCAGCTACCACTTCCAATAACACCAAACCTCAGGTCTTCCTGCATTGTTGCTTTTTTACTGACGGCGAATGTACGCCTGTTGTAAAGCATTTAACTTATGCCCGCTATTAAGAGTTCACCGCCTAATGGCGTGATCCTACTTCTTTTCGAATAATTCATCCTTGCTTACCACGGTTACTTTTTTGCCGGAACGAAGGGTTTTGCTGATAGCGGTATAAGGTCCGGAAACGATCTGCTCGCCCGGCTTTAAACCACTTAGCACTTCAATGTAATTGATATCCTGTATGCCTGTTTTCACGACCCGCTTCTCTACAGTGCCATCTGTCTTTAATACAAAGGTTACCTCTTCCAGGTCATCGCCTGCCGCAGCTATGATCGCCTCTTCCTCTTCTTCACTGCCTTCCCGCTTTTTTTCTTTTTTCGCTTCGTCCATGTTCTGGTCGCTGCCTTTGACCCGCGCCGCTACCGAGGTGATGGGAATTGCTAATGCATCGCTTACCCGGCGGGTTTTAATATCGGCACTGGCATTCATACCCGGCCGGAAAGGAAACCGGCGTGGCTTGGTTGGATCCATCAGGTCGGCATAAGATGAAGGGTCCAAGCGGATGTGTACCTCGTAATTCGTTACATCATTACCGGCGGATACCGTAGCGCTTTTTGTACTGCTGGCGATCTGTGTCACCACACCTTTAAATTTACGGTTGTTATACGCATCGACTTCCACATCGGCGCTATCGCCGATCCCTACTTTCACCACATCGTTCTCACCCACATCTACCCGCACTTCGAGCATGCTCATATTGGCTACCCGCAACATCTCCGTACCTGCCATCTGTGCGGTTCCTACCACTCTTTCGCCCTTCTTCACATTCAGCATGGAAACAATGCCATCCATGGGCGCTACAATGGTAGCCCGTCCCAAATTCTTATTGGCCATCACCAACTGCGTACGGGTGCTTTGCACACCGGCCTGCAAGCCGCGGATATTCTGCTGTGCCGCATTGTATTGCGCCTGTGAGGAACGCACCCTTACTTCAAACTGCTCCAATTCTGCTTTGGATATGACCTTCTGATCAAACAATTCTTTATTACGGTTGTAGGCGGTGCGGTCTTGATCCAACTGGGCTTTCAGCGCTTCGATAGCGGCGGAACTGTTAGAAACCGTAGCTTGCGATTGCGCTACCTGTGCGGCTGCCTGATCCCGTTGGGAAGAATAGACATCTGCATAAATGCGGGCCAGTATCTGCCCCTTGCGAACGCTGTCGCCTTCGGCAATGGTAAGTTCGGTGATCTCTCCCGAAATATCAGGACTGACCTTCACCTCCACTTCGGGGTAAACCTTGCCGCTGGCATTAACCGTTTCGGTGATCGTCCGCTTCTCAACTTTTTCTACGGCCACTTTAATCCCGGTATCGGATGGTCCGCCGGCCACTTTGGCAATGACGACGATCGCTATGACCAATCCCAGTCCAAGCAGTATCCATTTCAGTGTCTTATTCATGAGTGCAATTATGTGTGATGATTGATAAGTTATTGTATTTGGTATCGTTTATAATTTCAGCCCCTGCCCTTTATAAAACTCCAGCACTTTCATCTTGAAAACATATTCAAACTGCGCCAGGCTGCGGGAAAGCTGGGCCGAGAATAAGTTGGATTGTGTGGTGAGGTATTCTATCGTGCTGAGCAAACCGATGTTATAGCGCTTCTGTGCAAAGTCAAAAGCTTTTGCTGAGGTCTCAACCGCTTTCGTGGAAGCATTGAACTTTTCCATTGCCGTAATGGCATCGGTATAGGCTTTATAAATATCCTGCTTTAGGGTCATGGTATCCAGTTGCTGCTGCAGCTCGAAGGTTTTTACATTGAGCTTTGCCCGTTGCCAGGCCGTGCGGGCAGAACCACCATTGAAAATAGGAACGTTGATCCCGAAGCCGATTCCTTTGCTTAGGTTATTATTCAGCTGTGTGCCGTAGGGTGTGCTGAAGAAGCGATAGTTCTGGTTGAACCTGGGTGCCAGCACCGTATCACTCGTTCCTTTTACCACTCCTATTGGTGTGAATCCATTAGGCGTAAGACCTAAAAGTTCCGCCTGGTTTTTTGAATTGGAATAGTTGGTCTGCAAGGCTGCATTCGCCGAAAGCGATGGATACATGCTGCCCCGTGCTACTTCCACGTTCTTATTTGCTGCCTGTAAGCGCAAGCTGTTTACCCGTTGTTGCGGCAGGTTTTGCAAAGCCATTTGATACACTAACGCGGGTTGCAGGTCAGCAAGGGGCTCTACCGGGATCAAGCCGACAGGCGGTGTTACCACATCGAAAGGAACAGCAGCATCCAATGCCAGCAAGGCTTTCATCAGGTACAATGCCTGTATCTCCCCGGCCTTCGCCGTTACTACATTAGAGCTGTCTTGCGCCAATTGGGCTTCCAGTTGTGCAGCGTTTAATTCCGGCACAGAACCAGCGTTCACCAGCTTACGGGTATTCGCCAACTGCGCTTCGGTCTGCCTTAATTTAATACGTGACAGGTCAACCTGCTGCTTGGCAAGAAGCACCTGCAAATACGTGCCGGCTACATTCAGCGCAATATCGTTTTTCAACTTATCTACCGAAGCAAGGGCAGCTTCCGATTCTAACCGGTAAGCGGCAATGGTATTTTTCTTTGTGCCGAAATTGAAGACATCCACGCCGGTTTGCAGCCCGAACGTGTTGTAAAAGATAGTGGCTGTAGTGAACTGGTTGGTCGTACGGTCAATGCTTCTACCCGTATTCAAACCAAAGTTGGTAGAAAAATTAAGATTGGGGTATTGCGACAGCTTGCTTTGATCGTAAGTGAGCCTGGCCAACCGGGCCTGTATATCCTGCTGTTTTACGGAAATATTATTTGCCAGTGCATAATCTACGCTGCGCCGCAGGTCCCACGCTTCTTGTGCAGATGCCGAAACACACAGCAGTAAGCTGCAGGCACCAATAAGCAGTTTGTTCATAGCCGTAAAAATAATCGAAAAAAGATGCCGTGTTGTTAAATTTTGATGAGCGCCTGCTCCAGGTCGGCGATGATATAATCCGGCTCTTCGAGACCTACGTACAACCGTATCCAACTATGTTCCGGAACGGTGCCGTCAAAACTTTCCGGGAGCATACCAGCGCATTTCGGAATGATGAGCGACTCGTAACCACCCCAGCTTACCGCCATCAGGATGTGCTGCAGGGAATTGCAAAACGTCGTTATGGATTCAACGGAACTTTCTTTAAGCCAAAAGGTGATCAAACCGCAGGCGCCGGTCATTTGCTTTTTGGCCAACGAGATCTGGGGGAAGCCTTCATCCATTGGAAAGATGGATCCCCCGACTTTCGGGTGCGCTTTTAAGAAATCCAGGACTTTACTTGTTGTAACAGAAATACGATCCAGCCTGGCTGGCAATGTCCGCAGCCCGCGAAGCAATAACCACGCATTAAAAGGAGAAATGCCGCTGCCGATATTCAAATACTCGCTGTCAAATATCCCTTTCATCCGCAGCTGCGAGCCGGTGAGCACGCCGCCTAAAGTATCGCTGTGGCCGCCAATATATTTGGTAGCGGTTTGCATGCAAAGGTCTATCCCCAGCTCAATCGGCTTTTGATAAAGCGGCGTGCAGTAACTGTTATCAATCAATGTAGTGATGCCATGCTTCTTCGCTAACTGCGCTACCGCTTCGATCGGTTGCAGCTCAAAGCTCCAGGAGTTGGGCGATTCGAGGTAAATAAAAGTAGTGTTCGGTTGCCGGGCTGCTTCAAAGGCTTCGATCGTTCGCCCGTCAATGTAAGTCGTGGTTACGCCAAACCGCGGCAGGATAGTATCGAACATGCGTTGCGCCCAGCTATAAGGCGCTCTTACCGAGATGATATGATCCCCGCTTTTCACGTTGGCCAATACGCCGGCAAAGATGGCGGCCGCGCCATTGGCAAAGACCAGCGCATCTTCAGCGCCATCAAGGGCAGCCAGCTTTTTACGCAGGATGTCAACCGTAGGATTTAGCCCGCGGCTATACAGGTAGCCTCCCATTTCATCTTCGAAAGCCTTGCGCAGGTCAGCTACTGTCTTAAAAGCGAAATTGCTGGTCTGCATGATGGGCGGCGCTACGGCATTAAAGTAGTGCTCCCGCTCTTCGCCTAATTCAGTCAATATATACGAGAGGTCCATTATTTCTTTTTTGTACTTAATCCAAAGCTGAAGAAAAGAATCAATCCCACCAGGGTAGAGCCGGCAAGAGCCGCTATCTGCCAGAACGGTGCCCTGTCTTCCTTATCCAGCAGTAGAAAGAACCCGGCCAGGGAAGCGATGCTCCACACCAGAAGAAGAAAATCAATAAGACGAAGCTTTTGACCTGAGCTGCGGCTATGACGCCGGTGTCTCCTCCTGTGTTCGGGCATTGTCGGTAGTAGTGGGTTTAGCAAGCAGAAAGTACAAAAGTACGAAAGCCGCGAGTACGCCAATGCCAATCAGCGAAAGCTTCGTTTCATTCACCAGCAAACTGAGAGCGACAAATACATAGGCTAAAATAAAGATGATGGGCAGCAGGGGATACAATTTCATCTGGTAAATGCCAGTGCCATTGAGATGCGCCGTTTTTTTGCGCAGGATAAAAATGCTACCGGCAGAAAGGATCATCCCAAAGCAGTCAAGGAAAATGGAGAAACTGAGAATGGTATCAAATTCTTCCGCCCAAAAAACAATGAGCGCACAAAGGGATGCGAACACGGTGAGCGAGATCACCAGGGCTCCTGTCTTTGCGTTCCGCTTCTGAAAAGCGGGCGGCAAAATGCGGTCCTCGCTCATGGCATACATCACCCGCGGGTTGCTCATCAGCAGCACATTCACATAAGCCAGCACACTCAGGAAAAGAAACACCGATAAAACCCGCTCCGCGTTCGGTCCGAATATCTTGGAAGCCATGATGGCGGCGATATTGGTGCTGGTCTTTAACTGCTCGAAGCCAATAACCTTTATGTAGGCATAGTTGATAGTGAGGTAAAGGATAATGATCGCCGAGATGCCGAGGAAAATGCCGCGGGAAATATTTTTCCGATCCACTTCGCCGCCAAAATTGATGGTCTGCTGGTAGCCGCCATACGTAAAGCTCACCGCCACCAACCCGATCCCGAAGGCTTTTACATATTCGTTCATCGTTGGGCTGATGGTGCTGATGACCGGCGTTACCACATCGGCGCCGGTGGCGAAGAAGAGCGGCGCGATCAATAAGAGGATGAGCACGATCTTGACCATCATTAAGATGCTTTGCGTTCGGGCACTCATTTTTAGCCCCAGGAGGTTGACCCCGTAAAAGATCACGATGGCGGCAATGGCAATGGCCATCTGCACCATTCGTATGTATTGCTGGTTGGCGGCCACCTGCATATACGCCGCGTCTTTCATCGCCGGCACAAACACGCCGGTGATATATTCGCCGCCGATGATGGCCACCCCTGCCAGCGAAGCCGCGTTGGAAACCAGTATCAGGCAATTGACCCCGAACGCAATGGACGGATGATAGGCGTACGAGAAGATCTTGTAGTAGCCGCCTGTCACGGGAAGGCGCGAACCGATCTCGGCATAGGTCAGGGCGCCGCACAAGGCCACCAGCCCGCCCGCAATCCAGGCGGCAAAGAACACGAAGGTGGAAGGCGCGTCCTTAGCCACGTTCACCGGTGTGCGAAATATGCCCATGCCAATGACCAGGCTGATCACGATCATGGTAAAGTCGAAGAGTTTCAGTTTTGGTCTCGCTGTCATGGGGTTGAAGATAATGGATAAGTTGAATGGTTCTTATCTTTGCGCTCTCCTTATACCAATATGAAGCAAGTATCACTTCAATTCAAGTCCTTAAACGAGTTGGCGGAATGCATGTTTGAGTTAGGCATCAACAAACCAGAGATCAACTACCAGACCTGCGTTCTTACGGCTGAACTAAATGAGGAACAACTGGAACATGCTATCAGCATGAAAGCCCAGATCGTTGACCATACTAAAAAAAATGAGCAGGAATCGTAATTCTACGTCGTAGTATTTCATCAATCGATCCAAACCCGCACGGTACATTGCGCTTCCAACTATAAGCTACTACATGCAGGAAGAATTTGAAGCAAAGGTGAATGAGAAAACCTATTTATTGAAGCGCATGTTCCTCGAAGGACTTCCTTTAACCTACCATATTCATATCGCCGAAAGCTACCGGCACCTGATCTTCCGGATGCGCCTGATGGATGGCGCCTGGCAATTGCTGCCGCAGCTTCTTCCTTCTTATGTCATAAGGGATGCTGGCGCCCTTGCAGAAGAAATCAAAAGAAATGAAGCATTACGGGGCGGAAATCCCTGACCCATCGGAGAATAAGGGTTTGGATCCGTTAAACAAGCTGCCGCCGTGCTGCCCGCCTCGTGCTTGTCATCTCTCGGGGATCTATGCACCACACGGTAAAGTTTCGCGGCAAGAGGTGGCACTGCCCATCCATCTTTTTTTATTTCTTTCCCGATGGGTCTCCGGCAGGAGTCAAACCGAAAAGGAAACGTCTGGCTTTGCGGGGACCCATCGGCGCACTACCGATGGGTCCCCGCACTTTCTTTTCCTTTATTTATTAGAGCTTGAGGCGGGAGACCCCTGGGGGAAGAAAAGGTTAAGCGGCGGCTGCCGAAAAACGCAGCTGGGAACAGAAAATAATAAAAACTTTTTTGCGTTTATTGGTATATCGTTTGTTTGACTTTTATTTGTTGCCCTTAACCTTAACGCCCTAACCAGATGGAACATCAGCGACTCATTCAATTAGAACTCGATACCTTAAAGAATATGTATTCCAACGCGGCTGCCGACCTCAAAAAGGCCCTGCTGGAGGGCGCTTCCTGGCATGAGATGAAAGAACTCCGCCAGGACGTTACCGAACTGGAAATAGCGCTTTATAAAAAGATCCGTTCTGAAGACCGGCATCCCGCCGAATATAAAAACCGGGATACGGGACAGAACGAAACACAGCTTTCCTGAATGCAAAAACCCTTTTCAGAAAGGGTTTTTTGCACTCTATAAAGGAGATCCGTGAAAGGGCTTCATTTTGCTTTTGCATCTGTCCATTCTTTTGCTTCCATTGTTTTTATCACCTCTTTCACCTCGTTGCGGTAGCGGTCCAGTTCTTCCCACGACTTACCCGTTCTCAGGGCTGCCAGGAAATCATTGGTCACCCGGACGTATTCCTTCTGCAACTCAGGTAAAGACATTTCTGTTAAGGGCTTGTTCATCTCTACAATAAAAGTTTTACAAATGTAGGGAGGCAAAAGATGGGTGCAACAACGCATTCCGGTTTATAAATAAGTATGCCACGGTCGGGCAAATGTGGCTTCAAGGTTTTTGTGCCGGCATCCGAAAACGCCCTTCCGTCAGGGCAATCTGTTGGGCCCCGGGGCCGGCCCCATTTTCTTTTTCCAGTACAGCGGTAAGGGTGCCTTCCACCCAATTGGCAGTGACAGAGGTGAGGTGGACTGCCAGGGGATGCGGTTGGGAACCGTTGTTGACGTGAGTGAAAGTGGCAGCGCCTGGCGGCGCATAGCTAATGTGGGCATAGCGGGTGGCGGCGCCATTGTTGGTGGTGAAAAGTCCTGGCGCTATCGGTGCATCGGATAGTAGCTCCACAGCCAGTATGGCGCTCCCGTTCCGCGCCCAAAAGCTATATTGGTAAGGCGCCGTTTTTTTGTGATTGATATAAGGAAAAAGAAATACTGTTTGGGTGCCATCAACAAAAACGCTGGCATAGCCTTGCTGCGTTTCTTCCTTTTCACAGCTTGCCAGTGCCAGCGCCGACAGCATTATTCCAAGGAATGCTTTTTGTAGAATAGTCATGGTCAGACAGGGTTGGTTAAGGGGTAGAGGGTGCTTTTGCACGGAGCGGTCAGTGGGTAGCTCCACTCTATCTTTCGTAAACGTATTACCTTTTTACGGCACAGCCGCGGGTTTTCCTTTTTTTTCCAAGGATAGCCCCTCAGAGCAGCCGTTTAAATTAGCGGGATTTCATAATTTCTCAGGATTTGGCTAGGTTTCTGCTAATAGCGGATTATTTTATATAAACCAAACCGTCCCTCCCATGAAAAGTGGTAAAGCATGCCCCCGGCTTCGCTTTATTGCCAGCTTTTTCGCACTGGTGATAAGCATGATTGCCCACTCGCAAGGCAAAGTCGTTATCAACGAATACATGCCTTGGCCGTCCAACGCCTGCGGCACTACTTCCGAATTTGTAGAATTGCTCAACTACGGCCCCGGGCCCATGAATATTGGTTGCTATACGCTTACTAACGGTAAATATTCTATCACTATTCCTGCCAACACTGTATTGCAGGCCGGGGAGTTTTATTTGTTAGCGGGGCAAAACACCTTGCCGCTCAATTGTGGCAATATTGATAGCGCCGTTACCGTGGACCTCAACTGGTCCACCTGCGGCTGCACCAATGCGCCCATTCCTACCACCGGCGATGGTTTTATGAAAGACGGCGGCGGCGCTAATGTGAACCTCGTACTCTTTGATATTAAACGCACCATTATTGATGCCGTGACCCGGAAGCTTCCTACCGACCCCGCTATTCCTGTCACCACTTCCTCGGTGGGCGGCAACTGTGTTGTGGCTAAGTTTGACCTGGATACGATGTCTATTAATTATGAAACCCTGGGCATGGCAACGGGTGTTGAAAATAGTTTTGCCCGAAAGCTTGATGGCGACTGTGGCTGGGAGAAGCAGCCTAAGATAAGTGCCGATGCATCGAACAACACCCACTCCACTTCCACCGCTGACGTAACCTACCAATTCAGCATTATCCGCTCTATGGATCTTTGTGATGGCTTTGGTGGCAGCATCAGCATTGCCGTTAGCGGCACCAATATGCCGTCTTACTTCCCTATGAATTATATCCTTGCCTTCGACGATGACAACAATGGCGTTTTCGACCTTACGGACACGTATACTTACGGCGCAGATTCCACGCCCAACAGCGTTGACCTTACAGACCTGACAGCCGGCAATTATATCATCACCGTCAGTTCGGTCAAAGGCTGCAACTTAAAAACCTTTCCCTTCTACATTCTGCCCTGCACACAGGTGTTAGATGCGCAGCTGCTATATTTTAAATCGCTTCCTGCCATCACTGGATTTCGGAGTTTTGAATGGCAAATTTCTCAAGCCGAAAGCCTTCACAAATGGATGCTCGAAAGCAGCGCTAATGGTGTCCGTTATCAAACCGATATGGAGGAGCTTTACAGTTCCGACATCAGTGGGGAGGCAATATTCAGGCGAATGCTGGCAGTCGGCAACGGGGCCATGTATTACCGTTTGTGCCTGGTTGATAAAAATGGTAAAAAGCGCTACTCCCCCGTAATTCTGGCAAAAGACAAAGCCTTGCCTGTTACCATCGGAAAGAACCCGGTATCATCTTTCGTGCATTTGAAAATCGAGGCGCCTTTTGAAGAAAAAATGGATTATGCAGTACGCAATAGTACAGGCATTCTCCTTAAGAAAGGCGGCATCTTAGTAACCAAAGGCGTCAATGATATTTCTATACCCGTAACAGAACTCTCTTCCGGCATTTATTTAATCACTCTAGCGTCCAAGACAACAAGGGAACCTGTATCGTTTCGTTTTTCAAAACAATAGATAGTGTTTCTACCGCTTCCAGACTTGCCTTATAAATTTGGTGGGCAGGCTTGATTACAATTCATTATCAATAATGCTCCTGTTGCTCTTTCAGACAAAAGAGTAAAACAAAAAACCTTCATCACTGAAGGTTTTTTGTTTTAGCCAGCACGCTTTACAACTTAGCGCCTATGGATATAAAAAAGGTTCGTCCATCGCCGGGCAGCACACCCGGGCCGGGATAGCCACCAGCGCGGCGGGTGAAGTATTGTTCGTTGAAAAGATTGTTCAAACCGGCTTTCAGGTTCAGTCCTTTCGAGAACTTATAAGTAGCGGTAAGATCGGTAACCGTATAAGCTGGAATGAGACCTACTTGACCATTAGCAGATGCCGCTACGGTATTGGTCGCATCGCTAAAGGCAGCACTTACATAGCTTACTTGCCCCGTCAGCAAAAAGCCCTTATAGCCCGCCGTGACGCCGGTCCGAAGAATATTCTCCGGTGCATTCTCCACCTTCTTACCCTTGGTAGCAGCATCTTTGTGATCGCCGCTGTACCGGGCATCCGTATAACTATAAGAAGCAAAAAGAATCAGATCATGATTCACGCTTTTTGTAAAAGCCCGCACCGGGTTAAACTCGGCATAACCTTCAAAACCTTTGCTGGTGCTGGCACCCACATTGGTAACCAACCGGTAAGAGGTGGCTGGCGTAGTAGCTGTATTATTTACTGTCACGGTGCCTACACGGTTATTATATTGCAAGAGGTAACCACTCACGTCAAATTGTAGGAAATTCTTCACCTTGCCGCGATACCCAAGATCGAGGTTGTAGCCGCGGGCATCTTTGAGGGCGGGGTCTACTACGTCAGTCGTAGGCGGTGCTTGGAGGTTGGCAAACTGGATGGGACGGTAAGCCTGCGCCCAGTTGGCGTAGAGCTCGGTTGCTTTAGTGATATGATATTCGCCACCTATGCCACCCAGCACAAAGCTGCGGCTGCGGGAAATAGTTTGCAGGATGATGGCAGAACCATTCGATGCAAACCCATTACGACCGGAGGCGCTGCCTTCCAGCCACTCGTATCGAATGCCGGGAATCAGGAGAATTTTCTTTCCGACCCGGAAAATATTCTCGGCAAATGCCGCTACGTTGTTTGATGTGAAGGTGATGTTCCGGCCGTATTGGCCTATCACCGTCATGTCGTAGTCCGAACCGGTGGTGCCCTTGCCCTCAGCCAGGCGATGAGTGCTGCCGGTGTAGAGGCGCACACCGCCGGAGACCGTGTTATTCATGCCGCCCAAACGATAATCGGTCAGCAAACGGCTTTCCAGCGCATAGTTGCGGTAGCGGTCAATGTTAAGCGTACGGTTATTATAGTCCAGCGTGGTCCGGTTGATGGAATCTTTTACGGTAATAGAAGGTGTGAAGCCCACGCTGTTGCGGTCGCCGATGGTGGCAAACAGCTTGGTGGTCCAGCGGGTTTTTTCGTTGAGCTGGAAATCTGCTGTAATCGCCGGGGTTGTCCAGAGAAGATCAAACCAGTTGCGGCTCCGCAGGCTTTGCTGTGCGTCTGCTTTTAACTGGGCATCGGTCAATCCACCTGCCTGCTGGCTGCGGATATGCGAGTGCATCACTTCTGCTGTCAATGAAAACTTTGGTGTGAAACGATAGGTAACGGTGCCAAAGCCGGCATTAGTATAGAAGCGGCTATTGTCTCTCCAGCCGTCGCCGGAGCGGTGATCGAAGAAGCCGTAGTAATGCACCCGTTGCGTGTTGCCGCCAATCGCATTGTAAGAGTTAAAGAGTCCGTTGCTGCCCACGGTTTGCTGGGTTTCCAGCTCATACGGCTTTTTAATCTCGCTGCCATTGCGCAGGATGTAGTTCACCATGCCGCCAAACTGCGGACCGTATTGCAGGGAGCCTTGTCCACGCACCACTTCCATGCGCTGCACGGCTTGCAGCTGCGGGTTGTAATACGCTTCGGGGTAACCAAAAGGATCGGCAGCAATATCGTAACCATTCTGGCGGATGTTGAATTCCCAGCTGCGGTTGGGGCTCAGTCCACGGGCAGCAATACCGATCTGGATGCCGCTTGGGTCGCTTTCCCACACATGAATGCCGGGCACTTTCGCCAGCACCTGGCGCATATTATTCATCACCACATTGCCCTGCACATTATCCAATACGATCAGGGCATTCTTTTTACCGGCATAAATGCTGGTGCCTACGATCTCCGGAAGTTGCTGGTAATCGCTTTTGGAGCCATGGCCTACCACGGTTATTTCGGAGAGGTATTTGGTTTTGGGCGCAGTGCTGTCATCATTGAATGTTTTTTTAGGTGTCGTTTGAGCAAAAGCGCCCATGCTAAGTGTTAGTGCGGTTGCTATCAGGCATCTCTTCATCATAATCATTTCGTATTTGCGCGGCAAAGGTGCGCCGTCGAAAAAAGAAAGGATTGCGCAATGCGGAAAAAGGAGTTACGGGAAGCGAAAAGAGTTGTGAATCAGCGCACAGAGAGAAGGAGAAAAGGAGGACTATTTATTGCGCAACACTTTATAAATGCGGATAGCGCTCATGAGGATGATGATAAATCCTACCAGACCAACCAGTCCCCAAACAAAACTTATGGACTGCTTGACCGTTGCCAGCATTACGATGAAAATGAGAAAGATGGTAGCGACTTCGTTCCAGATCCGCAACTGCTGCGAAGTGTATTTGAAAACGCCCCGCATCTCTTGCTTGTAGATGGAATGCAAAGAAAGATGGTATACGTACAACCCTGCTACAAAGGCCAGTTTAATAAGCAGCCACTGTCCGCTCTCATTCTCTAATGAACGGTACCATTGAATATCGGGATGAAAAAGAAGAACAGGTCCAAGGATAGCGGTCAGTATAGCGGAAGGCCAGGTGATACCAAACCATAGACGCTTGATCATGATAGCGAACTGCTTCTGAAGTATGCTCTTTTCCGGCTCGCCTTTTTCATTCGCCTCTGTATTGTAAATAAACAACCGAACGATATAGAACAGCCCAGCAAACCAGGTTACGATGAAGGTGATATGGAGGGCTTTGAGGTAGGCGTACATGAAGGGAATGTAGAATTTAAAATGTAAAATTCAAAATGTAAAATACCTGACGCAACCTGCACTATCGGGTTCTCCAGTTTTACATTCTACATTTTAGATTTTTCGGTTTTACATTTTGATGATTCAGACCTTTTGCAATTCTTTCGTAAAAAGCTTTTCGCCGTTTCCGTTTACTATTTCTCTCACCCAGCCTGCCAACGCACCTACCCAAAGCGGGTTCACATTTAAACAAGGGATCAATTGGAATGACTCACCACCGGCATGCAGAAAAAACTCTTTGCCTTCTTCGCCCATTTCTTCCAATGTCTCCAGGCAATCGGAAACAAAGGCAGGACATACTACCAAAACTTTCTTTACGCCTTCATTTGGTAATTCTTTTAAGCGCATAGCTGTATAAGGCTTTAGCCATGGATCACGGCCCAGGCGTGATTGAAAAGAAAAGCCACGCTTCTCTTTCGGGATGCCTAATTTATCAGCTACCAGTTGGGTCGTTGTCCAGCACTGATGCCGATAGCAATAGGCATGTGCTTCGGAAGGCACTTCGCAACAGTTATCCATTTTTAAGCAATGCTTGCCGGTTGGATCGCACTTGGTTACATGCCGTTCAGGTATCCCGTGGTAAGAGAACAACACCTGATCATACTCATTTTCTAAATAGGGCTTAATGCTTTCGGCCAATGCAGCTATATAATCCGCATCATCATAAAAAGGCTTGATGAACGACAACTTGAACTTATACCCTCCTTTCTGGTGATGTTCTTTTGCAAATTCTACCGCCGTTTCGTAAGAACTCATTGCATAATGCGGGTAAAGCGGCACGGCGATCACTTCTTCCAGGTCGGGGTTAGCAGCCACCAGTTCATCGAAGCCTTGCTTGGGTGAAGGATTGCCATAACGCATTGCCAATGCTACCGATTGATCCACTTCTTTGTCCAAGGCTCTTTCCAATTGCTTGCTAAGCACGATCAGCGGCGAACCTTCGTCCGTCCAGATCGATTTGTACGCTTCCGCAGATTTCGGCGCCCGGAATGGGACAATGATACCTTTTACCAGCAAAGCCCGCAGCCAGTAAGGCTTGTCAATCACCCGCTCATCCATCAGGAATTCGTCCAGGTATTTCTTCAAATCTTTGATTTCAGTAGAATCGGGTGAACCGAGGTTCATTAAGAGGACGGCTTGCTTCATAATAACATTGATGGCTGGCAAATGTAAAACGGGATAACAACCCAGTCCCTAAAAAGATGGCTTGATGCTTCAAATGCCACAACTGATAAAAGTGGCGCGGGCAAATGACAGATGCATGACACATAAGTTAGGCAGCGGGGGTGTTCTCAAATTACTTTTGCAACCTGAGCGTTGACTAAACAAATAATGGATCTACACCAGTTCAAAACCGTTTCAAATTTCTTCGTTGCCGGCATCAACTATAAAAAGTCGGATGCCGCTGTCCGCGGGCAGTTTGCTATTTCTTCCACTCAATATTCCACCATTTTAGAGAAGGCCGCTTTGCAGGGTTTAAATGAATTGTTCATTGTTTCTACCTGCAACAGAACGGAAATATATGGTTTTGCACATTGCAGTCACCAGTTAGTGGAACTACTTTGCGCGGAGACGATCGGCGATGCAGCTACTTTTACGAAAGCCGCTTATATAAAGAATGGAGAGGCTGCGGTTCAACACCTTTTTAGCGTTGGCGCCGGGCTGGATTCTCAAATATTGGGTGATTATGAAATTGTTGGTCAATTAAAGACGGCGGTGAAATTTGCAAAGGAACATGGTTTCGTTGGCGCTTTCACCGAGCGGCTGATCAATTCTGTATTACAGGCATCTAAGGTTATCAAGAATCAAACAGAACTGAGTGGCGGAACGGTTTCCGTTTCCTTTGCCGCCGTGCAATATATCCGTACTATTATAACAAACCCTTCCACTAAAAATATACTGTTGGTAGGTGTAGGTAAGATCGGTCGGAACACTTGCAAAAATCTCGTGGATTATTTAGGCACACAAAATATTACGCTCATCAACCGCTCGCCGGAAAAGGCGGTGGAACTGGCGGATTCATTAGGGTTACGGTTCGCTACCATTCAAAACCTGGAGACAGAAATTGCAGTGGCAGATGTAATCCTTGTAGCAACGAATGCTACCACACCAACGATACTTAAAAAGCATTTGGAAGACAAAGGCGAGAAATTGATCATTGATCTTTCCATACCTTATAATGTTGAAGCTGCTGCACAGGCTTTGCCAAATGTGCAACTGGTGAATGTAGATGAACTTTCAAAGCTGAAAGATGAAACGCTTAAAATGCGGGAAGCGGAAGTGCCCAAAGCAAAGCGCATTATTGGTGAAGTAATGATGGAGTTTGAAGAATGGAGAGAAATGCGTCAACATGTGCCCCTGCTCCGCGATTTGAAAGTAAAGTTAAAAGAGCTGTATGCACATCCGCAATATGATAATGTCACGGATTGCAGCAAAACGCGGGACCTGCAAATCCAACGGGTACTGAACGAAACGGCCGGAAAGATCAAAGAACAAAATACCCGCGGCTGCCAATACATTACCGCCCTCAATGGCTTTATAAGCGCTAAGAATTAATGGCAAATCCTTTACGTATCGGCACAAGAGATAGCCAATTAGCGGTTTGGCAAGCAACGCTGGTGAAAGAACAGCTGGAAGAAATTGGCGTTCCTTCTGAATTAGTTTACATCAAAAGCGAAGGTGATATAGATCTTGTGACGCCGTTATACGAATTAGGCGTACAAGGCGTTTTCACAAAAACATTGGATGCGGCGTTGCTCAGCAAACGGATCGATATTGCGGTACACTCCATGAAGGATGTGCCGACACAATTGGCAGCAGGCATTCGCCAGGCGGCTGTTGTAAAACGGGCTACTTACAAAGACATTTTTGTTTATAAAGGCGAGAAGGAAGATATCGAAAAGGCGCTTGAACAGACGAACAAGGAACAAGGAATATCGAATGATGAATTGGAACATCTCACCACTCACCACTCACCATTCACTATTGCCACGAGTTCGGTTCGACGTATTGCCCAATGGCTGCACCGCTACCCAAAACATCGCATCGAAGATATTCGCGGCAATGTAAACACACGGCTGCGCAAAGTGCAGGAGCACCATTGGAACGGCGCCATTTTCGCAGCGGCAGGATTAGAGCGGATCAACCTGCGACCCCAAACTTCGGTAGACTTAGATTGGATGCTCCCAGCACCGGCACAAGGCGCTATTATGATCGTGTGCCGCGAAGAAGATGCTTTTTCTTACGATGCCTGTCATGCATTCAATGATGCGATCACAGCACTTTGCACCAAAATAGAACGTGACTTTTTACGCAGACTAATGGGCGGTTGCTCTACTCCTATCAGTGGACTGGCCGTAATGGATTATGCCCAGATCGTTTTCCGTGGCAATATCTGCTCGACCGACGGCAAGCAAAAATACGAGATCGAAAAAGCGGTCAATATTTCTGATGCAGCATCGCTGGGAACAGTCGCTGCCGAAGAACTCCTTTCACAACCTTCCGCAGCTAAAATTGTTCAGGATATACGCCATGCAAAAAACTAAGCGACACTTATTAAGTACCCGTCCGCTGCCCAAATCGCTCCTCGAAGAAGCGGCAGCGCAAGGCGTTATCATTGATGAATTGTCGTTTATTCAAACGACTCCCATTCAGGACGAAGCAGTAACCAACCGCATCCATGAATTGGCGAGCCAGGAGGTTACGGTTGTCTTTACCAGTATGAATGCCGTGGAAGCGGTAGCCAGGCAATTAAAGACAGCACCGAAGTGGAATATTTATTCCATTGGCAACACTACACGCCTGCTGATTGAAGAAAAGCTGCCCGAATCGAAATTGGTAGCAGCAGCTGATAATGCAGAACGATTGGGTGTTCAGCTGATAGATGATGGTGTTCGGGCTATGGTTTTCTTTTGCGGCAATATCCGGCGCGATGAATTGCCGAATAAGTTTCGCTCCGAAGGCGGCACCGTAGAAGAAGTGATCGTGTATGAAACGATTGAAACGCCATCGCCGCTTGATAAAGAATATGATGGCATTTTATTCTTTAGTCCGAGTGCGGTGCAAAGCTTTTTTAGCGCAAACAAGATCAGCACCAAAACACATCTTTTCGCGATTGGTAAAACAACTGCCGAAGCCATCCGCCAACACCAAAACCGGAAGATCATTATTGCCGGAACAACCGATAAGATAGAGATGGCAAGAGAAGCAGTAAGCTTCCTGGCAAACCAAAACGCATAGACCAGGCAGTGGTCATTAAACAATAATAAATGAGCGAATTAAAGAACGACCTCCTGTTAAGAGCCCTTCGGAAAGAAGCAGTAGAACGCCCACCTGTATGGATGATGCGCCAGGCAGGCCGCTATTTACCGGACTACCTGAAGTTGAAAGCAAAATATGATTTCTTTACCCGGGTGCAAACACCGGAACTGGCAACCGAAATTACCCTGCAGCCAATTGACCAGGTAGGCGTGGATGCAGCCATCATCTTCTCCGATATATTGGTGATCCCGCAAGCGATGGGCTTGGAAGTACTGATGGAAGAAGGCAAAGGACCTTCGCTGCCGAAGGTCATCACCAACGCAGCTGATATTAAAGCGCTCAATACAGCCGATGCGGCAGCGCATTTGAAATATGTATTAGATGCCTTAAGTCTTACAAAAAGAGAATTGAATGGCCGGGTGCCGCTCATTGGTTTTGCCGGTGCGCCGTGGACCATCCTTTGTTATATGGTAGAAGGCAAAGGCAGCAAGACTTGGGACAAAGCAAAGCAGTTTGCTTACACGCAACCCGAGTTGGCTCATGCTTTACTGCAAAAGATCACCACTATTACCATTGATTATTTAAAAGCACAGGTGCAAGCCGGTGCCGATACCGTGCAGGTGTTCGATAGCTGGGCAGGCTCGCTCTCACCAGCAGATTTTAAAACCTTTGCACAGCCTTACTTATTACAAATTTCAGATGCGGTATCGCCTTACGCCCCAGTGATTCTTTTTCCGAAAGGCACCTGGCATGCATTAGGTGACTTGAGCAAAAGCAGCGCCTCCGGGATTGGCATCGATTGGACCATCACGCCGCAAATGGCACGAGAGTTAACAAACAATAGCATCACGTTGCAGGGCAATTTTGATCCCGCTAAATTGTTAGCGCCTATACCGCAAATAAAGACCTGGGTGAAAGAAATGATTGATGGATTTGGCACACAAAACTACATCGCCAATTTAGGACATGGCATCACACCGAACGTGCCGGTTGATCATGCAAAGGCATTTGTAGAAGCGGTAAAGGAATACAAAACAAATTAAGAATGCAGAATTATGAATTGATACAATATCCATAACTCATAAGCCACATGACCATCAAAGAAACCTGGATCGCATACATACATGACTTGCAGGATCGCATCTGCACTGTGCTTGAAGAAGCGGACGGTACTGCAAAATTCATAGAGGATGCGTGGGAGCGCCCCGAAGGTGGGGGCGGCAAAACAAGAGTGATTGCCAATGGTGCGGTGTTTGAAAAAGGTGGGGTGAATACCTCTATTGTTTTTGGCGAGGTGACGGAAGCCATGCGCACCCAATTAAAAATTGATGGTCATAGCTGGTTTGCCTGTGGGTTATCGCTTGTCATTCATCCATCAAACCCGTTTGTACCAACAGTGCATTGCAACTACCGGATGTTTGAACTTTATAATGAAGCCGGTGAAGTCATGGATCGCTGGTTTGGTGGCGGCACCGATCTTACGCCTTATTATTTGTTTGAAGAAGACGCCAAGCATTTTCACCAGACCTATAAAGATGCATGCGATAAGTTTGATTTGAACTTCTATCCTAGCTTTAAAGAAACCTGCGACAATTATTTTGTCAACTTTCACCGTAACAACGAACGGCGTGGCATTGGCGGTATCTTTTACGATTACCAACGACCGGATGAGAATAGAGATGTCGACTTTTGGGTAGGCTTGGCAAAGAGCTGCGGCAATGCTTTTATGCAAGCCTATATTCCAATCGTTAACAAGAGAAAGGATATGCCTTACACCGAAGCTAACAAGCACTGGCAGGAGATCCGCCGGGGACGTTATGTAGAATTTAATTTAGTGCATGACCGCGGTACGTTATTCGGGCTGAAGACCAACGGCCGTATCGAAAGCATTTTAATGAGCCTGCCACCAACGGTTCGATTTGAATATAATTACCAGCCAATTGCGGGCAGCAAGGAAGATGAATTATTGCAAGCGTGCTTGCATCCCCGGGACTGGCTTTCAATAGTGACTGAGGAAGAGAAGTTAGCCTGGGCAAAAGCTTCCAATTCTTGTTGACAAAAGCTTTCATCGATAGCACTATATTTATACGGCACGCTTTCCAAAATCAATAATCAATGATCTTACAAAGAAGAAACCGCATACTCAGAGCCACACCTGCCATCCGCAGTTTGGTGGCTGAAACGATACTCACCCCTAGTGACTTCATTGCACCGCTTTTTATTGATGAAGGCGAGAACGTGCAAACCGAGATCGCTTCCATGCCCAATTATTACCGTAGAAGCCTGGACGGAACCGTAAAAGAAGTGAAGGAATTATGGAGCATGGGTATTAAAAGTGTGCTGCTTTTTATTAAATGCAAAGACGAGCTGAAAGATAACACCGGCAAAGAAGCCTGGAATAAAGATGGCCTGATGCAACGCAGCATTCGGGCTATTAAGGAGGCTGTTCCGGAGATATATGTGATGACGGATGTGGCCCTGGATCCTTACTCCTCTTATGGCCATGATGGCATTGTAGAAAATGGCGAGATCGTGAACGATCCAACTGTCGAAGCTCTTGTAAAAATGAGTATATCGCATGCAAAAGCCGGTGCCGATATGGTGGCGCCCAGCGACATGATGGATGGCCGTATTGGTGCCATTCGGGAAGGATTGGAACATGCAGGCTTTACAAAGACCGGTATTATGGCCTATAGCGCCAAATATGCTTCCTGCTTTTATGGGCCGTTCCGCGATGCACTGGATTCAGCGCCGGGCTTTGGCGATAAAAAGACCTACCAGATGGATTTTGCCAACCGCACCGAAGCGATCAAAGAAGCACTGATGGATGTGGAAGAAGGCGCCGACATTGTGATGGTGAAGCCTGGACTTCCATATTTGGATATTGTGCGGGAAGTGAAAAACGCGGTTGATGTTCCTGTTAGTGTTTATAATATCAGTGGTGAATATGCAATGATAAAAGCAGCGGCTAAAATGGGTTGGATCAATGAAGACAAAGCCATTATTGAAACGTTGACTTCTATTAAAAGAGCGGGTGGGGATTTGATCGCGACTTATTTTGCTAAGGATGCTGTCAAATTAATTAGTTAACCATAGCCACAAAGACACAAAGACGCAAAGATTCGCAAAGTCTTTGTGCAACTTCGAGCCTTTGCGTCTTTGTGGCAAAAGAACTCAAGATGAATATTTCCAAAAGCGAACAATTATTCAGCAGAGCACAAAACAGCATTCCGGGTGGTGTTAATTCACCCGTACGGGCCTTTAAAAGTGTAGGCGGCAATCCTATCTTTTTAAAAAGAGCTAAAGGGGCTTATCTCTATGATGTTGACGACAATAAATACATCGACTATATCAACTCCTGGGGGCCCATGATCATGGGCCATGCGTTTGAACCAGTGGTAGAAGCCATCCAAAAAAAAGCGGCAGACTCCACTTCTTTCGGTGCACCAACGGAGCTGGAAGTAGAGATGGCGGAACTGGTGAAAAGCATGGTCCCGAATGTAGATCTCATTCGCATGGTGAGCAGTGGTACAGAAGCGTGCATGAGTGCGGTGCGACTTGCCCGTGGTTATACCGGCAGAAACAAGATCATCAAATTTGAAGGCTGCTATCACGGTCATGCCGATGCGTTTTTAGTAAAGGCAGGCAGTGGAGTCGCCACTTTTGGTATTCAAACCGTTCCGGGTGTTACAGCAGGTGTAGCAGCCGATACATTGACTGCGGCCTATAATGACCTGGATGCGGTGAAAAGCTTAGTGACTGCAAACAAAGATCAGATCGCAGCGATTATTATTGAACCTGTTGCAGGAAATATGGGCTGCATTTTACCGCAGGAAGGTTATCTCCAAGGCTTGCGGAAGATCTGCGACGAAGAAGGTATCGTTTTCATTTTCGATGAAGTGATGACCGGCTTTCGACTAGCACAAGGCGGTGTGCAGGAGCGGCTGAATGTGGATGCCGATCTGGTAACCTACGGAAAAGTGATCGGTGCCGGTATGCCGGTGGGTGCTTTTGGTGGGAAGCTGGAGATCATGCAGCAGATTGCACCATTAGGAAATGTGTACCAGGCTGGCACATTAAGTGGCAACCCTTTGGCAATGATCGCTGGGTACACACTATTGCAACATTTAAAAGAAAATCCTTCCATCTATACAGAGCTGGAAGAAAAAACGACTTACCTGAAAAACGGTTTACACAAAGTGTTGGAAGCCGCGCATACGCCTTTTGTGATTAACCAAATGGGCTCGATGATCTCTGTTCATTTCAGCCAGCAGCCTGTGGTTGATTTTGCTTCCGCAGCCGCCGCCGATAATGCCTTGTTCAACCGTTTCTTTCATGCGATGCTGAAGCGTGGTATCTACTTACCGCCATCAGCTTATGAAACCTGGTTCCTTAGCAATGCGTTGACGCAGGAAGAATTAGATGCAACTATACGGGCGGCGGAAGAAAGCTTGAAAGAAGTGTTGTAAAGGATTAGCACAGGAATATCTCGCAAAGACGCAAAAGAGAAAAGCCGCAAAGAATGAATACTCTTTGCGGCTTTTCTCTTTAACTTCTGCGCCTTTGCGCGAAAGGCAATCGGTGTTTAATGCAAAAAGAAAGAAACAATCCCTACAACGATCAACACAATACCACTGATCCGCTTCTCATTATGCTCAATAAAATGGGCGCTCAAAAGCTTGGTACCCTTATAACCTAATCGAACAAGAATCATAATTCCTGTGATACTGACAATGGCATATAATATAGAGAGTAAGGTCACAAGTCCCATTCCATAAGCGCCAGCCGAAAGAAAAAGGCTTTCCACTTCAAGGCAGGGTGACAGGAACATCATAACGATGAAGATGAGAATCCACTTGCGTTTGCTGCGACGGGCAACGGCTACATCTTTTTGGGATGTGTGGTGGTGATGAGGCAGATTAACGGTGTAATAGATCAATCCAAAAACGATAAGGAGCACCGAAGACGCAACATAGATTGCCCGGCCATATTCTTCCTGCAATTCTTTACCAATAATGCCTAGAACAAAGCCTAAGGCTACTGTTCCCAACACATGGGCCAATGCTGCTAAAAAAGTAATCGTCGTTACTTCTTTCACCTTCCAGCCTTCGGAGCGGGCAACGGCTACTAAAGGCAACCAATGGTTGGGAATCAATGCATGAACAAAGGCGAGTAAGACGGTGCCGGCGATAACGGTGAACATCAGGAAATGTAAAATGTGGAATGCAAAATATAAAATGTAAAAAGAAAAGCAGTTGAAGATTTGAGTTTAGCTAATCAATTGCTTATCTCAAAAGAAGTTCGCAAGGCTTCAAGCCCGTTTGTTTTTTAAACGCCGTGGAGAAGTGTGAAATAGAAGAATAGCCCAATATGGCGGAAACTTCGGTCACGTTAAGTCCTTTTTCATAAAGCAAATATTTTGCATGCTCCATGCGCTGCCCCTGGTAAAAGTCAAAAATAGTAGTGCCAAATAATTCCTTGAACCCTTTCTTCAGGTAACATTCGTTGATAGCTACTTTCCGACTAAGCTCCTTTATCGTAATCGGTTCGCCGATATGCTGCAGCAGAACTTCCCGTGCCCGCATGATCTTTTCGCGGTCGTCCACGTTTGCCAGGAACTTGCATTCAAAAGTTTCCGGCTCTTTCTCGCCAAGCATGCAATTCAGGCTGAACAGCAACAGCATTTGCATCTGCGCATTTACATAAATATTCTCAAGGCTGCCTGTGTAAGTGTGGTTCAACAACCCTTCCAAAACCGCTCTTGTTTTATTGCAAAGTGGAACCGCCTTAGAAAAAGAAGCTGTATGTCGAAAGGAAAGAATGCGTTCGCTGATAGTAGTTGTCTCCGTTTTTAATCCTGAAAACTGTGACAGGAAAGCAGGACTGAATGTAAAGCTTAATGTGTCCAGGCTTTCTGCCTTGCCGGTGCAGTCTCTGTTAGTGTGAACAGCGCATTCCTTACAATCTTTGCCCACTTTTGAACAATAAGTATTTCCTGTAAGACAAAAATGCAGTTGCAGGTTTTGTCCCTTCCCGCCAGCACCATATTCATAATGCAGCAATCCCATGTCATCGTGCGACCAGGTTTGCGGACGCATAAAGCGTTTCATGCTGTATTGAACGGCATCCGGTATTTGCTGGATGGTTTCGCTGATCAGGTCGTACCCAGAGGCAGCCGCGGCGGTCACTAATGAAAGTATGGAAGACGTTTCTTGCATCGAGTCCGCAAAAGTAAGCAGGAGCGCCGGCTACAGGTGTCAATGAAGTGTAAAGTCTTGCCATTTGGCAGATTTTCCTACTTTCGCCGCATGCAATCGGAGAATAATTGCCCCGGATTTCAGCACACCCTTGCCCACGAAGTTTCCATAAATGGTATTGGAATTCATTCCGGTCAACTGGTGCAGCTATTGTTGAAGCCTGCCGGGCCCAATACAGGCGTAGTATTTCAGCGGGTGGACCTTCCTGACAAGCCGTTAATTAAGGCGGATGTAGATAATGTAGTGGAAACAACCCGCAGCACGACGATCGGTGTGGGCGCTGCCCGGATCAGCACTATCGAACACTTAATGGCGGCGCTTTACGCCAACGAAATCGACAATGTGTTGATCGAAATAGACGGCGCGGAAGTACCTATCCTTGATGGAAGCGCGGCTCCGTTTGTGGAAGTGCTTTTAAAGACCGGAAAGCAGCAACAGTCTTCAAAAAAAGTATATTACACGCTACAGCACAATATTGTTTTTGTAGATGATGATAAGAAAGTGGAAATGGTAGCGATGCCTTACGATGGCTACCGGATCAACACGCTTATCGATTTCAATTCGGAAGTATTAGGCACCCAGCATGCTTCCGTAAAAGGTATTGAAGATTTTAATGAGCAGATCGCTTCCTGCCGCACTTTTTGCTTTTTCCACGAACTGGAATATCTGTTTGACAACAACCTGATAAAAGGCGGGAATAAGAATAATGCGGTAGTTGTTATAGATAAGGTGGTAAGCAAAGAACAGATTGAAAAGCTATCGAAATATGTAGATGATATTGATATCCCCACAGGCATCGGTTATCTTAATAACGAAATACTGCGCTTCGATAATGAACCCGCCCGTCATAAGCTGCTGGATGTGATTGGCGACCTGGCATTAGTTGGCATTCCGTTTAAAGCCCATATCATAGCTAACAAGCCAGGTCATGCCACTAACGTAGCCTTTGCCAAAAAGATAAAAGAGCATCTTAAAAAGAATAAGTTCAAGGCGGATATACCGGTTTACGATGTGGAGCAGCCCCCCCTTTATGATGTACATGCCATTGAAAAGATTCTGCCGCACCGGTTTCCATTTCTAATGGTCGATAAGATCATTGAAATGACGCCTCAATACGTGGTGGGCATCAAGAACGTCACGTACAACGAACCTTTCTTCCAGGGCCATTTCCCCGGCAACTGTGTGATGCCCGGCGTGTTGATGGTAGAAGCTTTGGCACAGTGTGGCGGTATTTTGGCCATCCCGAAAGACAACCCTGACGAACTGTATGATACCTATTTTATTAAGATAGATAACTGCAAGTTCAAGCAGAAAGTAGTGCCCGGTGATACGCTTATCCTGAAGATGGAATTGATGAATCCGGTGCGTCGTGGCATTTGTGAAATGAAAGGAACTATTTTTGTCAATAACAAGATCGCCGTCGAAGCCGAGCTCGTTGCACAAATTGTAAAAAGACCCAAGAAAAATGATTAGTCCTTTAGCTCAGATACATCCCGACGCGAAGATTGGCAAGGACGTAACCATTGATGCCTTCACGGTCATCTACCACGATGTAGAAATTGGCGACGGTACGCATATCATGCCTAATGTTACGGTGTTCAACGGCACACGGATCGGTAAAGAATGCGTCGTTTTTCCGGGGGCGGTTATCGGCGCGGTGCCGCAGGATCTGAAATTTATTGGCGAGGAAACAACGGTAGAAATCGGCGACCGCACGACAGTTAGAGAATGTGTCACGATTCATCGCGGCACGAAAGATCGCATGACCACGAAGATTGGTACCGATTGCCTGCTGATGGCGTATGTACATGTGGCGCACGATTGCACTATCGGCAACCATGTTATCCTGGCGAATGCGGTTCAATTGGCAGGTCATGTTACGATTGATGATTATGCCCGCCTGGGTGGACATTCAGGTGTACACCAATTCATTCATATTGGTGCTCATACTTACGTTGGCGCACAAATATTGATTCGTAAAGACATTCCACCTTACGTGAAAGCAGCCCGCGACCCGCTTTCCTTTATCGGTGTCAATTCGGTTGGACTAACCCGCACCGGTTACGCTAAAGAAAAGATCGACCAGATCGCTGCTATCTATCATATTCTTTTTGTTGAAAAACACCCGATCAGTCGAGCAGTAGAATTGATCAAAACCAACCTGGAAGAATCAGATGTTCGTCAGGAGATCCTGGGCTTTATTGAAAGTTCAAAGACCGGCATCATCAAACGGTACTCAAAAACCGGGGATGAAGATTGAGTTGTCCGCCGCCGGAAAACGCTTTAACTACGACTGGATCTTTCGCAATGCCAATCTTCAATTTACATCAGGCACTTCCTATGCTATCACCGGACCAAATGGGTCGGGAAAATCTACTCTACTACAAGTCATTGGTGGCTTATCACAACTAAGCGAGGGGAATATTCGCTTTGAAGATGGAAAGGAAGTAGCGCCGGAATCTGTTTATAAATCGCTGTCCCTCTGTGCACCTTACTTAGAAGTTATTGAAGAAATGACGGTAATGGAGTTTCTAAACTTTCATGCTCAATTCAAGCCCTTCCTTTCGGGAATCACAACTGATACTATTATTCATATTATTGGATTAACGGGCGCCCGCAATAAACAAATTCGCTATTATTCTTCTGGTATGAAGCAGCGGGTAAAACTGGCGCAGGCTATCTTTTCTGCATCTCCAATTCTATTACTGGATGAACCGTGCAGCAATTTAGATAATATAGGCATAGAACTATACCATTCTCTTATTGAAAATTATTGCAAAGACCGGTTAGTGATTGTTTGCTCTAACGATCCTGTAGAGTATGACTTCTGCCAAACCAATCTTTCCATGACTGATTTTAAAGCTACTATACCCGCATAAAAAAGCCCTGTTGATGAAACAGGGCTTCAAAGAAAAGTCTTGAATTATTTACGCGAAGCTAATTTCGAAAGCAGGCGAAGAATTTCGAGGTATAACCACACGATCGTTACCATTAATCCAAACGCACTGTACCACTCAAAGTACTTAGGAGCGCCGCCTGCAGCACCTTGCTCGATCATGTCGAAATCCATAATGAGATTTAAGGCTGCAATCGCTACCACAAATAAGCTGATACCAATACCGATTGGTCCATTGCTATGCAGGTAAGGCATTTGCGAGCCGAATAAATTCATCACCATAGACGCCAGGTAAAACAGCGCAATGCCCATGGTGGCAGCAATAACCACTTTCTTAAACGTTTGCGTAGCCTGCAATACGCGGAAGTAATAAAGCGCAAACATAGAAACAGCTACGCCGAAAGTTAACAGTACCGCCTGCATGATAAGACCGGGATATTTTTCAGCAAAAGCAGCATTCAACACTGCGGAAATAGCACCCAGAAATAAGCCTTCTAACAAGGCATATCCTAAGGCCAATTGTGGCGCCCATGTTTTTTTGAAGGTGATTATCAGCGCTACTACGAATCCACCAATAGCAGCGCCCATTGCCCACGGCATTACGTTTACGCCACTGTAGTAAAGATCCCACGTAAAGGCAGCACCGCCGATCAGCATCAGCAGCATCAAGCCGAATTTTTTCATCGTGCCCCCAATGGTCATTACCTCGTCGCCGGTCGCTTCGAGGTTTCGAAATATTTTTTCATTGATAACCGGGTTGCCGGATTTGAAAAGTGCCATAGAATCGTTTTTTATTTTAAAAATTAGCGTTGGCTGGCGATCAGCAAGTTAAGATCAGTATACTTTAAATGAAAGCGTTCACTCAGGTAAAAATTTGTTAAGCAACCTTTGAACATATAAATACCGCTGCGCAAATGGATCTGGTGCCAGACCATGCGCTCAAAGCCCCCATCTTCGCCTGCTTCTAAAAGCAGTGGCATCAGCACATTGCTAATGGCTTGCGAGGCCGTGCGGGCAAAGCCGGAAGGAATATTCGGAACACAATAATGCAGCACACCGTACTTGGTAAAAATGGGCGATTGATGCGTCGTGATCTCCGAGGTTTCAAAACAGCCGCCGCGGTCGATGCTCACATCAATCACCACGCTGCCGGGACGCATATTCGCCACCATTTCTTCGGTAACGACGATAGGCGTACGGCCCGATTCTGAATTAAGAGCGCCAACTGCTACCTCGCAGGTTTTTAATTGCTTCGCCAACATTCGAGGTTCGATAACCGATGTCCAGATGCGGTGCCCGATATTATTCTGCAATCGTTTCAACCGGTAAACGCTGTTATCAAACACCTTGACGGAGGCACCCAGCGCCACGGCTGCCCGGGCGGCATATTCGCCTACAATTCCGGCACCGATAATGATCACTTTGGTTGGAGCAATGCCGCAAACGCCGCCTAACAATACCCCTTTCCCGTGATTGGCAGAACCCAGGTATTGCGCAGCGATCAACATAACCGCACTGCCGGCGATCTCACTCATGCTCCTAACGATTGGGTAAGCGCCGCTGTCGTCTTTCAGGTTTTCAAAAGAGATGGCCGTGATACGCTTTTCCATCATTTTTTGCAGCAACTCCGCTTTCATCATCGTTAAATGAATCGGCGAAATAATCATCTGGTTCATTTGCAAAAACGGTAGTTCTTCTTCTACTACCGGTGCGCTTTTCACCAGTATCGGGGCTTTGTAAACCTCTTCGCGTTCATAAACGATCCGGGCGCCTGCTTCGCTGTAATCCCGGTCGGCAAAATGCGCCGCCTCACCGGCATTGTGCTCGATGGTAACTTGGTGACCATTACTAACCAGAACACTCACGGCATCCGGCGTAAGCCCAATGCGGTTTTCCTGGTAGGCGGTCTCCTTGGGGATGCCAATATGCAACTGAGCGCCTTTCGGCTTAATATCTAAGGTTTCCTCCAGGGTTTCGTAGGAGAACGAGGTGCTTACAATGGGCTTTTGTTGAGACATACGCAGCGTATCGTGGCTTCTGAATTAGAGTACAAATTACAATTGTTCTTCGAGACTAAAAGCGGCAAACTCCTCATGCGAAAAAACGCTTACCTGCCGGCTGGTTTCGGATAAACCACGGATGACCACATGGCAGGCTTCGCTATCAAACAAATAAGGCGCCTTCTCCGGCCATTCCACAAAGCAAACAGCCCCACTATAAATGCAATCCTCCACTCCGGTACTGCTTATATCCGCTTCATCTTTCAAGCGATACAGATCAATATGATACAGGCTTTTGGAGACACCGGCTTCATTATACCCGTATTCATTAATGACCGAAAACGTAGGACTGGAAGGCGACTCGACAACCCCCTTCGCTTTACAGAGCGCGGCAATGGTGGTTGTTTTTCCGGCACCCATTTCTCCATGAAATGCAAAGACTTTTGCATTGCCTGCTGCCTGCCAAAACTGAATCGCAAATGCATGCAGCCCATCCAACGAAACTTCCCACTCCATGCCGCAAATTTAACACCCGTTTGCAACGGTGTTGAAAAGATAATCAGTGTTGCAACACTTAGCAGCAGCGAACCCATTCTACCTTTGCGCTATGAGCGAAAGCGTGGAAAAGGTGCAATGGAAAGTGGATGGCATGACCTGCTCTAATTGTGCCCTTACGGTACACAAATACCTCGAAGGCAAAGGGGCAAAGAACGTAGCAGTGAGCGTTATTAATGGCGATGTTTCGTTTGACGTGAACGGTGCTTCAACCTCACAAAAATTAGCTAAAGGCGTTGAATCGTTGGGCTATGGCGTACAGGCCGCTAACGAGCCGGTGAAGAAGAAAAAGTTTCTATCTAACCACTACCAGCGATTTCTTTTTTGCGTGCCTTTTACGGCGATACTGCTTCTCCACATGTTCCCGGCGCTGCACCATGTGTCACCGTTTCATTATATTATGAATCCGTGGGTGCAACTGGCATTGACGCTGCCGGTGTTTATTGTCGGCATGCGTTACTTCGGAAGATCAGCCATCAAAAGCCTGCGCAATGGTGTGCCTAATATGAATGTGCTGATCTCCATTGGCGCAACGTCCGCTTTTCTTTATAGTCTTATTGGCGCACTGCGTGGCATGGGCGATGAATATCTCTTTTTTGAAACGGCAGCTACCATCATCACGCTTGTTTTTTTGGGTGAACATTTGGAGCATCTGTCCGTGCAATCAACCCAGCGGGCACTCAAAGCCTTGGTGAAGTCGCAAAAGATAATGGCGAATATGATCGCTTTTGACGACCAGCACCAGGAGCATATTTTCCCGATTGAAAATACACAGCTGAAAGTTGGCGATCTTATCCTAATTAAAACCGGTGAGCAAGTGCCGGTAGATTGCAAGATATTATGGGGTGATGTGCAGGTGAATGAAGCCTTACTAACCGGTGAAAGCTTGCCAATAGCGAAAGCCAAGAAAGACGTACTCATTGGCGGCAGCTTAGTGGAAGAAGGAACAGCCAAAGCGCAAGTGACGGCTGTCGGTAACGATACGGTTTTATCGAACATACTAAACCTGGTAAAGCAGGCGCAAGGCGAGAAGCCGCCCGTGCAGCAAATGGCCGATCGCATCAGCGCCATTTTTGTCCCGGCCGTATTGATCATTGCACTTCTAACCTTAGCGATCAACTGGATTGTATTAGGTGAATTCACACCTGCCCTCATGCGCAGCATTGCCGTTATGGTGATTGCCTGCCCTTGTGCCATGGGATTGGCGACGCCGGCAGCTATTGCAGTCGGATTGGGAAGAGCCGCCCGCAACGGCATCTTGTTTCGCAATGCCAAAAGCCTCGAAGTATTTAAAGACATCCGGCAGGTGGTGTTTGATAAAACCGGCACGCTGACAACCGGAAAGTTTGCCATTGCTGATTTTACAACCAGCATTGATACTGAGGAATTCAAACGCATCGTTTACTCTCTTGAAAAATACTCGACGCATCCATTGGCGAAAAGCATTGCGGCGCATTGGAAAGTCGGCTCAGAAATTCGATGGAAAAACATAGAAGAAATAAAGGGATTGGGTATGCAGGCAACCGATGCTAACGGAGTCCGCTACCACGTGGGCTCGTACACCATTGCTGCGGAATTAACGCAGGATGATTTGCACAATATGTATGTGCTGCGCAATGGCGAATTGATTGGTACGATTGACCTGCAGGACGAACTACGGCCAGAAGCAGGCTCAGTTATCAACTATTTAAGAAGCAAAGGCATCAAAACCATTTTACTCAGTGGCGACCGCTATGCAAAATCAAAAGCCATTGGTGATGCATTAGGGATTGATGAAGTAATAGCCGAACAAACACCGGAGCAAAAGCTGCAAACGGTGGCGGCATTAACAGCACAACAACCGACTGTGATGGTAGGTGATGGCATCAACGATGCGCCGGCATTGGCAAAAGCTACCGTCGGCATCTCGATGAGTGAAGCCACACAGGTTGCTGTACAAAGCGCACAGGTAGTATTAATGAATAGCGGATTAACCAAACTACCTACCGCATTGGGGCTGGGAAGGCACACTTATCTGACCATCAAGCAAAATCTTTTCTGGGCTTTCTTCTACAATATTGTAGCGATACCTGTTGCCGCATTAGGCTTCTTAACTCCTACTTTCGGAGCGCTGGTGATGGGGCTTAGTGATGTGGTGCTGGCTGCTAACTCAGTGCGGCTGTCTTTTAAGAAAGTAATTTAATAATGAAAGCGCATTTGTAGGATTATCACCCGTCCTTCTTCCACTTCATACACTAACCGGTGTTCCTTATTGATTCACCGCGACCATTTACCTGCTAAAGAATGCTTAAGTCGCTCAGGTTTTCCAATACCTTCATAAGGTGTTGCTGAGATTGAGACAAGAAGTTGTTGAATTCGCTTTTGTATTCTTTTATAACCTGATTGTCTCCAGAAATGAAGTTCATCAAGTGCCTGTTCTGTAAATGCTATTTCCACAAATCCTCAATCTTTACAGAGGTAACCTTCCCTTCTTCTGCCTGCTTCATGCTCTTGTTTAACGCATTCCGGTTTGCTTCGGTTGACATTAAATGATCAGTTGCATCTACCAATGGCTCTTCTTCATAAGAAAGCCCCATTGCTTCAAAAACGATCTTCAATGCATTTTCCTGTGCTTCTGTGAGTGGATGTACTGTCAATGCATTCATAAACTTAAAATTAGGCTATTTTGAAATCAAGAACCTACTGGCAAGTAACTTTTAGCTTTATACTTACAGTTTTCAAATTCCAATCCAGCGTCTACCGCGTGGCCATTATTTTTGTTCCACTTGGAAGCCATTCAGGAAATATTAAAACGCTATTGGGGCTATGACACGTTCCGTCCTTTGCAGGAAGACATCATCACCTCGGTTCTTTCCGGCAAGGACACATTAGCACTGCTACCAACCGGTGGTGGCAAATCGGTTTGCTATCAGGTGCCGGCGTTGGCGCAAGAAGGCATTTGCCTCGTCATTTCACCGCTTATTGCCTTGATGAAGGACCAGGTGGAGAACCTCAACAAGCGAGGCATTTTAGCGGCTGCCATTTACTCTGGCATGTCGCGGCGGATGGTGGTGCAAACCTTAAAAAATGTAGCGTTTGGACCTTACAAGCTGCTTTATGTTTCTCCTGAACGATTGGAAACTTCCCTCTTCAAAGAATACATGCCGGCATTGGGCATTAACCTGATCGCCGTGGACGAAGCCCATTGCATTTCGCAATGGGGCTATGACTTTCGCCCTTCTTACCTGCGCATTGCTGCATTGAGAAAGGAACTGCCGAACGTACCTATACTAGCATTAACAGCCTCCGCAACCAAAGCGGTGCAACAAGATATTTGTGAGAAGCTGGATATGCAATCCACTCAACTCTTTCGCCAATCTTACACCCGCGCCAACCTCTCCTATTCTGTCTTTAAGCCCGACTCAAAGCTGAGCAAGCTGGTGGATATCCTTTCAAAAGTAAAAGGCTCGGCCATTGTTTATTGCAAGAGCCGCCGCCGGACTATAGAGATCGCGGAGCTGTTGACCATGCACCGATTATCTGCGCAGCATTACCATGCGGGTTTACCTGGCGAACAGCGGTCGCAACGGCAACAGGATTGGATCGATGGCAAAACGGCGATCATCGTTTGCACCAATGCGTTTGGTATGGGCATTGACAAACCGGATGTACGATTAGTAGTGCACGTGGACCTGCCTGATTGCCTGGAAAGTTATTACCAAGAAGCAGGGCGTGCTGGCCGGGATGGCAAGAAGTCGTATTCGGTCTTGCTATACAATGAAGAAGATATAACAGAGCTGTCCGGAGCGCACCTCAAGCGCTTTCCCGATCTGGATGCGATACGCAATGTGTACAGTGCTTTGGTAAATCATCTACAAATCCCCTCTTACACCGGCGATGAAACTTCGTTCACTTTCCACTTTGAGCCCTTTGTGCGCAATTTTGGATTGAACAGCACAACGGCGCTATATGCATTAAAAGCCATTGAACAAGATGGCTGGCTGAACTTTAATGAGAAAAGCTTTACCCCGTCTACGGTTGTCTTTACTGGTAATAAAGCTGGGCTGGAGAACTTCCAGTCCAGCTATCCACAACACGAGCCACTACTGACAACTTTACTCCGAACGTATAGCGGCATTTTTGACCTACCGGTTACCATCTCTGAGAAAGTATTAGCCGGACTGCTTCGAAAAAGCGAAACTGACATCAAGCAATCCTTACAAGAAATACATGCGTTTGGGCAGATCCGCTATGCTCCTACGAATGATGCCCCTCAGATCATCTTCCAAAAGCACCGGGTGCCAGTGAACGAGTTCAGCATCAGCATGGCGCCCTTTATCGAACGAAAAAAAGCGTTTGTGGAGCGGGTGGAAAAGATGATCGCTTATGCGAAAAGCGAGGACTGCCGAAGTCTTTTTATTAATCAATATTTTGGTGATGCAGATACAAAGCCCTGCGGCATTTGTGACAATTGCCTGCGGGCAAAAGGTGCCGAACTCACCAGAGAAGAAGCCGATGCTCTCTTCATTTCAATACAAGAACTGCTTTCCCGGAACGCTTATACCGCACCAGATCTCTTGCTTCAGTTAAAAGGCTTTAAGAAAGAGAAAGCCTGGAAGGCTATTGAATTTTTGCAGGCTGAAAACAAAATAAGAGTGGATAGCAAAGGGTTATTACAACTGAACTAAGCACCTGTCCCAATTGTATTTCTGCCTGCTACCCTGCACCCAATCATCCATAGGATAACCATGTATGCTGGTGCCGTTTTTGCATAAGTGATGATCGATATGGAATGAAACGGTGTTTAGAACAGAATACACTAATTTTATTGCAATTAAAAACCCATTAGTCATGGAAGGAAAGAAAGCGAAAATTTTATTATGCGAGGATGATCCGAACCTGGGGAGTGTACTGAAGAATTACCTGGAACTGAACGATTATGATGTAACGCTGGAGCGGGATGGCCGCCTGGGCTTGGCAGCTTTTCAACGCGAAAGCTTTGAACTCTGCCTGCTGGATGTGATGATGCCCAATATGGACGGCTTCACCTTAGCAGAAGAGATCCGCGATATCAATCCGGACGTGCCGCTCTTCTTTTTGAGCGCTAAAACCATGAAGGAAGACATCATTCAAGGTTATAAACTGGGTGCAGACGATTATATCACCAAGCCTTTTGATTCGGAAGTGCTGCTGCATAAGATCAAAGCGATCCTGAAGCGCAACGAAGAACTGAACCGCGAAGCGGATAATAAAGAGTTCGATCTTTCTACCTACCATTTCAATCCAAAGCTGCGCCAGCTAACGGTAGAAGGCAAAACACAAACCCTTTCTCCTAAAGAAAACGAGCTTCTGAAAATGCTTTGCGAGCACCTGAACGACCTCTTACCAAGAGAGCAGGCATTGAAGCGCATTTGGGGCAGCGATACCTATTTCAACGGTCGCAGTATGGACGTGTATATTGCCAAGCTGCGTAAGTACCTGCGGGAAGACCCGAAGATCGAGATCGTGAATATTCATGGTAACGGTTTTAGGTTGGTGGTGCAGGATACGCCGGGTGCCTAAACCTCACCCCGCCTCTCCTGAAGGAGAGGGGCTTCTACGCACAGAAGGCCAGCTTTGCAACGATAATAATATATAGCCCTCAACACAAATCTGTTGAGGGCTTTTTCTATTTCATAATGAAGACTGTACTATCCGGGTCTGTGCGGTGGCTGTTCCCTCTCCTGCGAGGAGAGGGTTAGGGTGAGGTGTTTACAGGTCCTCCCCCTGCGTAAACAACGAACCCGACGAACTATACAGTGGTCTTATTTTTCCTAAATGCTTGTACGCTTTATCGGTGGCTTCTCTACCTCGCGGTGTCCGCATTAGGAAGCCTTCCTGGATAAGGAATGGCTCATACACCTCTTCAATCGTACCAGATTCTTCGCCTACGGAAGTTGCAATGGTGGTGATCCCGACCGGGCCACCTTTGAACTTATCAATGATGGTGGAAAGGATGCGGTTGTCCATATCGTCCAATCCGTGTACATCTACATTCAGGGCTTTGAGGGAGTGCTCCGTAATACCGAAATCGATCTGCCCGTCGTTGAGCACCTGTGCAAAATCGCGAACGCGGCGCAGCAAACCATTGGCAATACGCGGTGTGCCCCGGCTGCGGCGGGAGATCTCACCAGCCGCATCTGTAGTGATCGGCACCTTCAAAATATCGGCTGCACGAAGGATAATTTTTTGGAGGGTTTTGGAATCATAATATTCGAGCCGCGATTTGATAGCAAAGCGAGATAGCAGCGGTGCAGTCAGCAAGCCGCTGCGGGTGGTAGCACCGATCAGCGTAAACTGGTTCAGGTTGATCTGGATGGAGCGGGCATTGGGACCCGTATCGATCATTATGTCAATCTTATAATCCTCCATCGCGGAGTAGAGGTATTCCTCCACAACAGTAGAAAGGCGATGGATCTCGTCGATGAACAGCACATCATTCGGCTGGAGGTTGGTAAGCAAGCCAGCAAGATCACCGGGCTTTTCGATGACTGGCCCGGAGGTTTCTTTGATGTTCACGCCGAGTTCGTTGGCGACGATACGGGAGAGCGTTGTCTTTCCTAAACCGGGAGGTCCGTGAAAAAGCACGTGGTCTAAGGCTTCGCCGCGCATCTTAGCGGCTTTGATGAATATCTTGATGTTCTCAATGATCTGGGGCTGGCCGGAAAAGTCCTCGATCTCTGTAGGACGGATACCGTTCTCGAACTCTTTCTCGGCGGCGGAAAGACCTTCTTTTCCAGATGATAAATTCGGGTTGCTCATGCTTGTTTGAATGGTGGTAAAGCTAATCAATTTCCCAAATTTTTTAGCACAAAAAAGCTTAAAGTCCTGACGGGTATTTAGGAAATGCGCCTGCACCACGCCGTACTTTTGCCCACAAAATGGCAGATGAAAATAGGGGTGTTAGGAACGGGCAGTGTAGGACAAGCGATTGCAACGGCTTTGGTAAAGGCAGGACATAGCGTGATGATGGGCAGCCGTACGGCGGGGAATGAAAAAGCGGTTAGCTGGCAGGCGAGTCAGCCCACAAATGCCGAAATAGGCAACTTTGATGATACCGCTGCTTACGGCGAACTCCTGTTCTTTTGCCTGAATGGTTCTTTTGCGCTGGAGGCGGCGGCCCAAATAGCGCAGGAACATGTGACAGGTAAAGCAGTGATCGATACCACTAATCCCCTGGACTTTTCAGGGGGCATGCCGCCCGGCATTTTGGAAGCGTATCGCAATGTTTCTTTGGGCGAGCAATTGCAGGCAGCGCTGCCTGGCGCCCGGATCGTAAAAGCCCTGAATACGCTGAATTATAAAGTGATGGTAGATGCCCGGGTCGTGAATGGCGGCGACCATACGCTTTACCTATGCGGCAATGATGTAACGGCTAAGGAAACCATAAAGGACCTGTTAGCTGATAACTTTTACTGGACCCGCACAAACCTGGTGGACCTTGGCGACATCAGCGCTGCCCGGGGCATGGAAGCCATTGTGCCGTTTTGGGTGCAGGTAATGCAATCACTGCACACACCGCTTTTTAATTTCAAGGTGGTCCATTAAATTTTGCGTCGTTCTGCTACAACAACAGATGGATAAACCAGGAACGATGGACTTGTGGAGACACAGCGGCATGCACGTTATTGCAAGCAGTTTCAGGAAACCGGCGGGGGAAGAAATGGAATATAAATATCAAAGGTTGCTCCCTTATTTAGTTCTCCTGTTGCCGTAATGATACCGTTGTGATTAGCAATGATCTTTTTTACGATGGTGAGCCCTATGCCTGTGCCCGTTATTTTTTCAGCGTCGTGAAGACGCTTGAATATTTCAAAGATGTGCTCTTTGTATTCCGGGGCAAAGCCAATGCCGTTGTCCGCAACCGTAATATGGCAATAGTCTTCTTCGGGTAAAAGCTTTTGGTCTTTTACTTCACTGCCTTTTACGTTTTTCCTTCTTATCGTGATTTGTGGTGATACACCAGCACGAGAAAACTTAAGTGCATTGCCAATAAGGTTATGCATAAGTTGCCGAAACTGAAAAGGTATAATATTCGCCGCACCCATTTTGCCTATGTCAATGGTTGCATTTTTTTCAGCGATGACTTCTTTGAAATCTTTTTTTACTTCCTGTGCTATGGCGTCGAGGTCGGTATTCTCAAATTTTCGTTTGGCTGTACTTATCCGGGAGTAGGCAAGCAGATCAGCAATAAGGGTTTGCATACGGCTGGCTGCATCATTAATCCGTAAAAAATATTCTTTGCCTTTGTCAGAAAGGTTTTCTAGTTCGTCTGTAATAATACGGGTCGAGAAAGTTTGTATCTTCCGTAAGGGCTCTTGCAGGTCATGACTCGAAATGTAATTGAATGATTCCAATTCTTTATTAGCAAAGGCTAATTCTGCTGCCCGCTTTTCTTTTTCCTCATTTTGGAAAAGGAGTTCCTTATTGGCAATGATCAATTCTTCTGCTCGCTTTTCCTTTTCTTCGCTTTGAAAAAGCAATTCCTGGTTGGCTATGATCAGTTCAGCAGCTCGTTTTTCCTTCTCACTATTTTGAAAACGCAGTTCCTTGTTAGCAATGACAAGTTCTTCCGCCCGCTTTTCTTTCTCTTCGTTTTGAAAGATCAGCTCCTTATTTGCTATAACTAATTCCGCAGCTCTTTTTTCCTTTTCTTCATCTTGGAAAGCAAGTTCTATATTGGCTATGCCTAACTCTGCTGCTCTTTTTTCTTTTTCTTCGTTCTGAAAACGCAGTTCCTTATTCGCTATAATTAGTTCGGCGGCACGCTTTTCCTTCTCCTCATTCTGGAAAAGAAGTTCCTTGTTTGCAATAATTAATTCGGCGGCACGCTTTTCTTTTTCTTCATTTTGAAAAAGCAGCTCTTTATTCGCTATGATCAGTTCTTCGGCTCGCTTCTCCTTCTCCTCCTTGTTAGCTATAATTTGCGCTTCGGCCTTCTTTCGCTCAGTTATGTCTGCCCTTATGGCAATATACTGGTAAGGTTTATTGTTTTCGTTAAGGAATGGAACGATCGTGGTGTCCACCCAGTAAATGCTGCCGTCTTTTGCCTTGTTCTTTAATTCTCCTTTCCAGATTTTTCCGTTAGCTATGGTCACCCATAGATCCTGGATGAATTCTTTGGGGTGATAATCTGCATTAATAATGCGGTGGTCCTGCCCTATCAGTTCGTTAGAGCTATATTTTGAGATCTTGCAAAAATTACTATTTACATATTTTATAATGCCCTTCTGGTCTGTAATAGCAACGATGGATGATTGGTCAAGCGCATATTTATAATCCAACGTTTCCTTTAAGCTCTCCTCGTATTGTAAGCTGTGCTCCTTATTGGAAACAACTAATTCTGCCGCCCTTTTTTCCCTCTCCTCAATTTCAAAAGCAAGTTCCCGGATGGCATCAGATAATTTTTTTTCCGGCATATCAGGTTATTGATAATACAAATTTTTCCTTACGTGGCTGAGGCTCTTGCCACATTTCTAGAGACAATACCGTTTGAATAGCTTTTACTAAAAGGTCAAAGGAACGCGGTTTGCAGATATAATAATTTGCCCCCAGCTCGTATGTTTTATTTACTGCGTCCTCAGAGGCTGTGGTTGAGAATATGACTACGGGAATGCCTTTAATCTTGGGAGTATTTCTTATTTCCTCCAAACACTGAAAGCCATCTTTCAAGGGCATATTCAGGTCTAAGAAAACAATATGTGGTGGCGGCGGTTCGGTAACGGTTTTAAGGTTATTCATCAACTCCAGACCATTATTTGCAAGGGTCAGATGAGTTGGAATTGTTACTTGCTGTAGCGCGTCCTCAAAAAAATTCCGATCGTCCGCATCGTCTTCAGCAAGAAAAATGTTTTTCATTTGGTATTTAAATTATTTACAATAATAGGCTTTATTTTCGCGGGCTTTCCTATTGGCATTTTCGCTTTGCAGGATTGTCTTACTACATAGGAACTTGGGCAGGCTTCGTTGGAGTTAATCACTACGGTATCGTTGAGGTGCTTTAATGCCTTGTTCGCTTATTTTATTGCGCTACTGCATATTTCACCATCCCCAATATCAAATCCCCATCAGGACCATTCGCTAAATAACTTTCTCCTTCTGAAAACTTACACACACCCGGAAAGTCGCCTTTCATCCCCCGCATGTCCTGTATCACCTGGAAATGCAGGTGCGGCGGCCAGTAGCCGTTCTCGGCCGGCTCTCCAAAAGCAGCTATCCAATCGCCTTTAGCAATGTCCTGTCCTTCCCGCTTATCTTCAATGGAATGCAGGCTCAGGTGCCCATAGAGCGTGTGAAAGATGACACCTTCCAACTCGTGCTGCAGAATGAGCGTAGCGCCGTAATCGCCGTAAGCATCATTAAAGGCAAAGCTATGTACCGTGCCTTCCAAAGGTGCGTAAATAGGCACTCCGGCAGGTCCCCAGATGTCGATGCCTAAATGCAAACGGCGGGGAGCCCCCTTCGGCTCCCCCAACGGGGGAGAAGCCCTCTCGCTGGGCCCGCTTTGCGACGAGTCAAAATTTATATCGTGTTCGTAGGTAAGCAGGCCATGGTGGGGTGGCAAAGCCCCTCCTTCGGAGGGGTTTGAGGAGGTCGGTTTTGCATCAAAGACAGTACTGCGGCTGTAGATCGTACGGTGCTCGCCGTACCCGCCAATGCCATAGGTAGCGCCAGCAGCTTGCAGCTTTTGCCTTACATACTGGCTAAAGCGCTCTGTATCATTTAGTATTTCAGGCGTTAGTTCAGTATTGGCCGCGGTAAAATCCATCAGTAGCAAACCGTCTTCTTTCCCAAAAGGCACTACGGGATGAAATGTACCTGCGTAAGCCTGCAACCGCTCTTCCAATTTTTTATCGTTCATGCTATTCCGTTTATATCTTTAAAGCACTTCACACTTCAAAACTAAAGGAAACAATATGATGAAACGACTGCTGGCGATCGGGGCTGTTGTAGCAAGCCTCCAAAGCATCGCCCAAACAGCGCCCCTGTGGCTGCGATATCCTTCTATTGCGCCGGACGGCAAAACGATCGTCTTCAGCTACAAAGGCGACTTGTACAAAGTACCTTCTTCAGGCGGCGATGCCACGCCGCTCACCATGCACGAAGCTTATGATTATATGCCGGTCTGGAGCCGCGATGGTAAATGGCTGGCCTTTGCATCAGATCGCTATGGCAACTTCGATGTGTTTGTGATGCCTGCAACTGGTGGTGAAGCGAAGCGCCTGACGTTCAACTCAAGCGCCGATGTGCCGTATGATTTTGCGCCGGATGGGAAGACGGTGTTGTTCGGCACCAATCGTAATGATGTTTATACCTCGGCACGCTTTCCAAATCGCGGGCTGTTTCAAAAGCTTTACCAGGTACCGGTAACGGGGGGACGATCTATTATGTTCAACTCTGCCGGCGCCGAGTTTGCCCGCTTCAACAGCAAGGGCGACAAACTTATTTTCCAGGACCGCAAGGGTTATGAAGATGCCCTGCGCAAGCACCATACTTCGTCTGTAACCCGCGACATCTGGGTATATGATCCGAAGAAGGATGAATACACGCAGGTATCCACTTTCGAAGGCGAAGACCGCGACCCGGTGTGGGGTAGCGATGATAACAGCTTCTACTTTTTAAGCGAAAAAGGCGGTAATCAAAATCTTTACAAAGGCTCGCTTGCCAGTAAAGAAGTAACGCAGCTTACTAAACTAAAAGACAATCCTGTGCGCTTCCTGAGCCGCGCCGGTGATGGCACACTTTGCTTTACCAATGATGGTGAATTGTACACGATGCGGGAAGGCGGACAACCACAGAAAGTGGACGTCCGCATCAATGCCGATATCCGTGGCAACGACGATAAGATACTTCCGGTGAATGCGAACGTAACGCAAACAGCGCTTTCGCCTAATGGTAAAGAGATCGCATTCGTCGTACGTGGTGAAGTGTTTGTGACCTCTGTAGAAGGTGGTTTTACCAAGCGCATTACCAACACACCGCAACAGGAGCGCAACGTGAAGTTCAGCCCCGATGGACGTTCGATCTATTACTCTACCGAACGCGGCAACAGCTGGGATATTTACCGCGCTTCAATCGACCGGAAAGAGGAGGCTTATTTCTATGCTTCAACCGTAGTAAAAGAAGAACCCGTAGTAGCCACTGACGCGGATGAATTTCAACCCGAGCTTTCGCCGGATGGCAAGGAGATCGCTTACCTGGAAGAACGCAATATTTTAAAAGTGGTGAACCTGGCCACGAAGAAAAGCCGCACCATTGTACCCAAAGGCATCAATTTTTCGTATGCCGACGGGGACCAATATTTTACCTGGTCGCCGGACGGCAAATGGCTGGCGTTTAATTCCTCCGAAGGGCGCTGGGGCGAGGACGAAGTAGCCCTGATGCGTGCCGATGGCAGTGGTGAACGCATGAACCTAACCAATAGCGGCTTTACGGATGGCTCGCCAAAATGGGCGTTTGGCGGAAAGGCGTTGCTATGGGAAACGGATCGCAATGGTAAGAAACCGTTAGCATTTCAGGGAGAGCATGAAGTGGATGTGTATGCCATGTTCTTTGACCAGGATGCGTTTGACCGTTTCAAACTAACTAAGGATGAATTTGCCCTGCTGAAAGAGCGGGAGGACAAGGATAAAGAGGAGGCAAAAAAAGATACAAGCCTGAAGATAACTGCTCCGAAAAAAGGCTGGGAGCCGCTGTTTGAAGGATTGGACAACCGCAAGCTGCGCCTTACGATCAACCCCGGTAATATCTCGGATTATGTGATGAACACCGATGGCGATAAGCTATTCTTTGCCGCCCGCATGGAGAAAGGCTACGACCTGTGGATGACCAATCCCCGCACCCGCGAAACAAAGCTGGTAGCCAAGATGGATGGCGGTCCGGCAGGACTGGATGTATCGAAAGATGGCAAGTCCTTATTTGTGGTAAGCGATGGCAAGATCGTGAAAGTAGATGCCGAAAGTGGCAAGGTATCGCCTATCACCGTGAATGGTGAAATGGTGCTGCGGTCCGGTGCCGAACGGGCTTATATTTTCGATCATACCTGGCGGCAAGTAACGAAGAAGTTTTACGATCCGAAGCTCGGTGGCGTGAACTGGAATGGCTACCACGATACCTACGCGAAGTTCTTGCCGCATATCAATAACAACTATGACTTCCAGGAATTACTGAGCGAGTTCTTAGGAGAGTTGAACGCATCGCATACCGGTGGACGTTTCAATCCTGCAGCCGGTGGCGGTGCACAAACCGCCGACAATACTGCTTCGCTGGGAATGCTGTATGATGAAACCTTTACTGGTGACGGCTTGAAAGTAATGGAAGTGCTGGAAGGCGGACCGTTCATCAATGCCCGCACCAAGATCAAAAAAGGCGTGATCATTGAAAAGATCGATGGCGAAACCATTGGCAATGATGGTGACTGGGCACGCTTCCTGAACCGCAAGAACGGAAAGAACCTATTGCTATCGCTGTATGACCCTGAAACAAAGCAACGTTGGGATGAAACAACAAAACCTATCACACAAGGTGAAGAACAAGGTTTGCTTTATAAACGTTGGGTAGCGAACAACCGCAAGAAAGTAGAAGAACTCTCCGGCGGCAAAGTAGGCTACGTGCATGTGCAGGGCATGAACGATGCGAGCTATCGCACCACCTACGAAGATGTGCTGGGCAAGGCAGCCGGCAAAGAAGCGCTGATCGTAGATACCCGCTTCAATGGCGGCGGTTGGTTGCATGATGACCTGGTGACCTTCCTGAGCGGCAAGAAATACCTAAGCTTTTCGCCACAAGGTGCTACGCCAACTACTAGTGAGCCCGCTAATAAATGGAGCAATCCATCTACCGTGCTTATGAGCGAAGCGAACTATTCCGACGCCTTCATTTTCCCGTATGCCTACAAGCAATTGGGTATTGGTAAAACGATTGGTATGCCGGTGCCGGGCACGGGTACGGCGGTTTGGTGGGAAACACAAATTGATCCATCGCTGGTGTTCGGCATCCCGATGGTGGCTACCATTGGCGCGGAAGGCCGCCCAACGGAGAACCTGCAACTAGAGCCAGACATTAAAGTGCAGAATGATTATAAGTCGATACTGAAAGGCAAGGATGCGCAGCTGGAAAGAGCGGTGAAAGAAATGCAGGAGGAAGTGAAGCGGCAGAAGGAGAAGAAGGGGTTCTGAGACCTCCCTAAGTCCCTCCGAAGGAGGGACTTCGCTGCCGCACAGAGGCCAGCTTAGCAGAACATAATCAAAAGCCCTAACAGATCTTCATGTTAGGGCTTTTTCTATTCTGGGACAGTGACAGCATGATCCGAGTCTGTGTGGTGGCTGGCTCCTCTCCTTCGGAGAGGCGGGGGTGAGGTCGCAATTAATTCCGCATTGTTTCGTTTATAGCTTCATGCACCTGTTGAAAGCTCACCCTATACTTTTTGTGCTACTGTTTTTGGTTGGCACCACTTCGCTTTCTGCACAGCAGATCACCGGTGTTTGGAAAGGGCGGATCGATAAGAAGAAAGTGGAGTTGAAGATCATACAGAACGGCGATAGCCTGACCGGCACGGCCTACTATTTTGAAACCGCCAATAACTACAAGCGTTACAGCATTAAGGGGTATTTTGATGCACGAGACAACAGCGTGGTTTGGTGGGATGACCAACTGCTAGATGAGAAAGGGCGGCTTCTGTTTGGGAAGACCGAACCGCAGCTTTCGGTGGCAGACTTTAACTGCCCGGGTGGTGGTAAGATGTACTTGGAAGGAAAGGCGACTCCTAAAGAGAACACAGAAAGCTCAAAGAGCCCGGTTGACCTGACCAAAGCATCGGGACCGAACTTTCCCGATGAATGGGATTATGTGATTGACAATTATACGATCGGTAGCAATGACCCAGACATTATTGACAGCATTGAACTCGTAGCACTTGGTCCTAAGCCGGCTGCTCCACCCACAGAAAAGCCGGAGCCTGTATTGGTGCGCAACCGTCGACCCAGCATGGTTTCGATTCCACCGATGCCGGCACCGAAACGGAAAGCAGAACCAGTCAAAGAACCGCAGCCGGAAGTAGCTGTAGTAAAGCCGCAAACCATTGAAGAAAAGTTTACGACACGGCAGAAAACTTTCGTGATGGATATCCCAGTTACCGGGGATTCCATCGAGCTGCATTTTTATGACAACGCAGAAGTGGACGGCGATTCGATCTCGCTGTTTTTAAATGACCGCCTGCTATTTCAACATATTCGCTTGACTGATAAACCTTACATCATTAAGCTCTCGACGAAAGACCTAAGTGCCGATAATGAGTTGACGATGGTCGCAGAAAACCTCGGTGCCATTCCACCCAACACTTCTTACATGGTAGCAACGGTGGAAGGCAAACGGTATTCGGCAAAACTGGCCAGCACCGAGAATAGCAGTGCGGTGATACGGTTGAAGAAAACCTCACCCTAACCCTCTCCTTTTCAAGGAGAGGGTTAGGGTGAGGTAACCACATTCACCATCTTGCCTTTTACAAAAATGATCTTCTTCGGTTGCTTGCCTTCGAGCCATTTCTGAACCACCTCGTTTTGCAGCACGATGCTTTCCACTTCGTGGGCATCGGCAGAAAGTTCAATATTGATCGTTGTACGGAGTTTGCCATTGACGGAGATCGGGTATTCTTTGGTGCTTTCTACCAGATATTTTTCTTCGAGTTTCGGAAAGGAAGCATCTAAAATAGAAGTTGTGTTTCCGAGGAAGTGCCAGAGTTCTTCAGCGATGTGCGGTGCATACGGCGTCAATAAAATCAGTACCGGCTCCAAAACTTCTTTCTTGCTGCATTTCAGATCCGTCAGTTCGTTCACGCAAACCATGAAGGCGCTCACACAAGTATTGAAAGAAAACCGTTCGGTGTCTTCTTCTATTTTTTTGATGGTCTTGTGGAGCACTTTCAGTTCGGCAGGTGTAGCGGTATCAGTGGTTATCAATGATCCGCTTTCAGCCGCAAACAAGCGCCATAGCTTTTTGAGGAAACGGTGAACACCTTCGATGCCTTTGGTATCCCAGGGCTTACTCATTTCTACCGGACCGAGGAACATCTCGTACATGCGAAAAGTGTCAGCGCCGTATTGAAGAACAATGTCATCAGGATTCTCAACATTGAACTTTGATTTGGACATCTTCTCGATAACCATACCCGAGATGAATTGCTCACCATTATTTTCACTATCTGTTTCAAAATCGACCTCAATGTCTGGATCTAAATCTTCATGATCACGCTTATATTTTTCCCACATTGATTTAGTTAGTCTTCCATAAGCATCTAAATACTTATGTGCATTTTTTAATCTCTGCGTCTCAATTCCAGCATCTTTTATCCAGTCTTTTTCTTGAAAAGATCTAGGGCTTTGAAATTCACTTTCTGGGTTGAGTGAGGTAATCCAAAGCTTTGATTCACCGCTCCCAATCGCTCTGTAATTTGCTTTCGAAACAAAGAATGATTTTCCTGTGATCATCCCCTGATTCAACAATTTTTTAAACGGCTCATCAAAAGAGATTAATCCCAGATCATACAAGCACTTCGTCCACATGCGGCTGTAAAGCAAATGCCCAACGGCATGCTCGGTTCCACCTACATACAGGTCCACTTGCCCCCAGTAATCGCTAATGTTTTTATTGCAAAAAGTAGCATCGTTGTGCGGGTCCATGTAACGCAGGAAATACCAGGATGAACCTGCATAGCCTGGCATCGTGTTTGTCTCCCTCACCCCCAGCCCCTCTCCAACAAAGTTGGAGAGGGGAGTAGCAGCCTCTCCGCTATCGGTTCCCTTCTCCGCCTGCGGAGAAGGGTTAGGGATGAGGTACCACTCCGGAATGTTCGCCAGCGGACCTTCGCCTTCTGGTCCGGGCTTGTACGTATCCACATGCGGCAACTCCAATGGCAGCTCTCTTTCATCCAACGGATACGCAATGCCATTGATCCACTTAATAGGAAACGGTTCGCCCCAATAACGCTGGCGGCTAAAGGCCGCATCACGGATCTTGAAGTTCACTTTGCGTTTGCCAATGCCTTCTTCTTCCAATTTGTTGATAACGATCTCCGCAGCCTCTTTGTATTTTAAACCATTCACAAAATCACTTTCGTGCAGCACCAGGTCTTTCGAGGTGACGGCCTCTTCGCCGGTGTAAGCTTCACCGAAAATATTGGTGATGGGAATACCGAAATGCTGTGCAAACTTATGATCGCGTTCATCGCCACTTGGCACGGCCATGATAGCGCCGGTGCCGTAACCTGCGAGCACATATTCTGAAATCCACACTGGAATGGGTTTGCCGGTAAACGGATGCTCCACATGTGCACCGGTGAAGACCCCGCTGATCTTTTTTTCGGACATACGTTCGCGTTCGCTTCGGCTTTTTACATACGCGATGTATTCTTCCACAGCGCTGCGTTGCTCGCCGATAGTGATCTTCTCAATCAACTCATGTTCGGGGGCCAGCACCATGAAATCCACACCGAAGATGGTGTCAGGGCGGGTGGTGTAGCACCTCACCCCCAGCCCCTCTTCAACTCTGTTGGAGAGGGGAGCTGGGTCGCTTTCGGCTTTTGCTTCGTTTAGATTAGTAAGTACTTCTTTTATTTTGTTACGAACTACATAAACATCTGCCAACACTTCTTCATTGGTGAAACGAAGGAGGATAAATCCTTTGCTTTCTAAAACAGTAGTTCTATACGCGTCATATTCTTTTTGATCAGGATAGTTGTGATAACCACCATCTACTTCTATAATCAATCCTTTTTGCAAGCATGCAAAATCAGCCATGAAGCTATCTACAGGATGTTGTCTACGAAATTTGTATCCGGTTTTGCTGTTGCGAAGCACATCCCAAAGTTTTGCTTCTGCTTCTGTGCTGCCCTTACGGTTCTTTCGTGCATTCTCATATTGGAGTCGATCCGTAACGCCGTATTTGGGATAAGGTTCTTCCAAGGTTGGTTCTTCTCTCCTCTCCACTTGTGGAGAGGAGCTGGGCGTGAGGCGAAATTCTATCTCAGCCCCACTACTCTTACCGATCCAATTGCTCTGCATTTCCTTCATCGCATCGCTGAAGTCCACGGTTTGCAGGCCTTGCAGCAGGCGGTCGCCGTATTCGGTAATGCGCAGGTACCATTGACGAAGACGCTTCTTTTCTACCGGGTAACCGCCCCGTTCGCTGACACCATTCACTACTTCGTCATTCGCCAATACGGTACCTAAAGCCTCGCACCAGTTCACTTCGCCATACCCGCAATAGGCGACACGGTATTCCATAAGGATGGCTTGCTGGGTGGCTTCGTCGAAGGATTTCCAATCGTCAGCGCTAAAGGTTTGCGAGCCGGAGGTTGGAATTTGAAATACCGGGTTAGGAATCGGGTGCTGCTTGTTGCCTTCGGTCTCAAACAACTTTATTAAGCCATCTATTGGTTGGGTCTTTTGCGTTTGCCGGTTATAAAAACTTTTGAACAATTGCAGGAAGATCCACTGCGTCCATTTGTAATAGCCGGGGTGAGAAGTATTTACCTCGCGGCTCCAGTCGAACGAAAAGCCGATCTTATCTAACTGGCTGCGAAAGGTGCTGATGTTCTTTGCGGTGGAAACAGCCGGATGCACGCCGTGCTCAATGGCATATTGTTCCGCCGGCAATCCAAAAGCATCATAACCCATCGGGTGCAGCACATTGAAGCCTTTCAGGCGCTTGTAGCGGGCAAAAATATCGGAGGCAATATAGCCTAGCGGATGACCCACATGCAGTCCCGCGCCACTTGGGTACGGAAACATATCCAGCACATAATACTTGGGCTTATCGGAAACATTCGGCACTTTATAAGCGCCGTCATCCACCCATTTCTGCTGCCACTTTTGTTCGATCTGTCTGAAATTATACTCCATTAACGAATTGAAATTTGGTATTTGAAATGATTGCCCACAGAGGCGCACAGAGAGAATAAGAGTACCGCAGAGAAATCCTTTGTGACGCTTTTCGTTCTTCGTGTCTTTGTGGTTCGCCGCCTTGTGGCAATATTCTTTGACAGGCAATCGTTAGAGTGACAAAAATAAGCCATCTGAACCTTCCGTTTTGACAAAGCTTTGGCAACACTGCCACCGACTTTTGTTGCAAAGGGCTACTTTTGTTTACTTCTTAATTCTATTGAACCATGGCGCAATTCGGTAAAGCATCATCCAAGAGGGGCAAACCTTCTTATTTCATGTCCATACTTGGAGTGACCCTTGTTCTTTTTCTTTTGGGCGTATTAGGTTGGCTGGGCATCAATTCCCGCAAGCTGATGCAGAACTTTAAGGAAAGCGTGCAGGTGCAGGTGTTTTTAAAACAAAATATTAAAGAGGCGGACCGCATTGCCTTGCAGGATTCACTAAAAGCACGACCTTATGTAAATACGGTTAGCTATACCGATAAAGAACAGGCGAAGCAGGAATGGGTAAAATCGGGTGGTGAGGATTTTAGCGAGTTCCTGGAGAACAGCCTGCTGCCCGCCTCAATTGATTTTACCTTAAAAGAGCAATTCGTGGACTCGGCACAACTGGTTTCGATCAAGCAGCAGTTGTTGCAAAATGCCGCGGTAGATGAAGTCCGCTATCCAACAGCGGTAGTAGATAAGATGGAAAAAAACTTTCGTACAATAAGTATCGTATTAATTGGTGTTGCCATAATTGTCAGCATACTCGTTATTATTTTGATCGACAATACCATTCGCCTGGCGATGTTCTCTAACCGCTTCCTCATCAAAACGATGCAGATGGTGGGCGCTACCCGCGGGTTTATTGCCAAGCCATTGAATATCCGCGCTATCATCAATGGTGCGATTAGTGCGGTGATTGCCATAATTGCTTTATGGGCAATTATCAAAGGTGCTGAAAGTTTTTACCCTGGCTTCCGCGCATTGTATGATACCCAGATGTTCCTTGGGCTTTTTGCGATACTATTATTGATCGGCATATCTATCACCCTGATCAGCACCTATATGAGCGTTCGCAAATATTTGCGAATGAAGCTGGATGAATTGTATTAAAGACCTCACCCCCGCCTCTCCTGAAGGCGAGGAGCTTCTACGCAGAGGCCAACTTATTTATCCATAACTAAAAGCCTACTGCACGATCCGGGTCTGTGCGGCGGCTGTTTCCCTCTACACGCAGGAGAGGGTTAAGGTGAGGTTATTTTTCCTATCTTGCCGCCTCTTTAAAGTGTTACTAATGAAAAGTAAGAAAGCACCTGTAGTCGTAGAAAAAGACATCGCCCGCTCAAGCGCCAAGCCCTTGTTTGGGAAGGAGAATATCACTTGGATGATCGCCGGACTGGTGGTTATGATCATCGGCTACCTGCTGATGTCTGGCGGACGCAGCGAAGACCCCAATGTTTTTAATAAGGACGAAGTGTACAGCACCGTGCGGATCACCATCGCTCCTATCGTGATCATCATCGGACTGATCATCGAGATCTTCGCCATCTTTCGCCAGCCGAAGCGCCAAATTGATTAAGGCTTTCCATGAGCATACTGGAAGCAATCATCATTGCTATTGTTGAAGGGCTGACCGAATTCCTGCCGGTTTCTTCTACCGGCCACATGGTCATTGCCTCCTCTTTTTTAGGCATCGGTGATGATGCCTTCACCAAGCTTTTTGAAGTCGCCATCCAACTGGGCGCTATCCTGGCAGTGGTGCTGGTGTATTGGCGAAAATTCTTTCAATTTAACCAGTGGGAGTTCTATGCCAAACTGGTTGTAGGTGTGATACCCGCTTTGATCTTTGGGTTTTTATTCAACGATGCCATTGATCAAATGCTAAGCAGCCAAGTCATTGTAGCGGTAAGCTTATTAGTTGGCGGTATTGTACTTGTCTTTATTGATAAGCTTTTCCAGCAGCCACAGCCTGCGAAGCCCGATCTTTTAGCGACGGAAACAACCGCCGGTGAACTGATAGAAGCAGACAACCGCCTGACCTATGGCAAGTCCTTTATCATTGGGCTTTGGCAGGTGTTGGCATTGGTGCCAGGTGTAAGCCGTAGTGCGGCTTCTATCATTGGCGGCATGCAGCAAAAGCTTTCCCGCAACTTCGCTGCGGAATTCTCTTTCTTTCTCGCCGTTCCTACTATGTTGGCAGCAACCTTATATTCTGTCTTTTTAAAAGACTGGAAGGTAGAAGGCGGAGATCAAAAAGGCTACGAGTTGATCACGGCTTCATCCGAAAATCTTACCGCATTTGCAGTGGGCAATGTGGTGGCGTTTGCGGTAGCGTTAATAGCGATCAAGTTTTTCATCTCCTTTTTGAAACGGTACGGCTTCCGGGTATTTGGCATCTACCGCATTGCCTTAGGCATCATCTTACTGGCCATGATCGCCGCCGGTTATTTATAAGCTATTCCACCGGTTCTCTTCTTACTTTTAGCCTCATAAACCAACTGCATGCAAACAGCTTCCAAAAAGGTCATTAACGGGTGGGCGATGTACGATTGGGCCAACAGCGTGTATAACCTGGTCATCACCACTACTTTTTTCCCGGTGTATTATACGGAGATGACCGGCGCTTCGCCTTTTAATGGACAAGTGAGTTTCCTCGGTCGAACGTATGTGAATACCGCCTTGTATAATTATGCACTGGCAGCTACCTACTTGTTGGTGGCTATTCTTCTTCCTATACTTACATCAGTTGCGGATTATAAAGGAAACAAAAAGCGTTTCATGCAGGTCTTTTGCACGGTTGGCGCCGTAGCCTGCAGCAGTCTTTATTTCTTCACGCCGCAATATTTTTCCATAGGGATCATCTGTATGATGATCGCCGCATTCGGGTTCTATTGCAGCCTGCCGTTTTATAATTCGTACCTGCCCGAAATTGCAGCCGAGAAGGACCGCGATCGAATCTCCGCTAAAGGCTTTACCTATGGTTATATAGGTAGTGTGTTGATGCAGATCATTGGCTTTCTGCTGGTGCTGTTTTGGGAAAAGATTCCCTTCTTTAATGGTGCCGGTGATGCGGTGCGCCTCACATTCTTACTCGTTGGCTTGTGGTGGTTTGGCTTTGCGCAAATTGCCTTTAAACGCTTGCCTGTAGGCAATGCGATCAAGACAACCGAACAGCGCAAGAACTTCATTACCGGGGGCTTTTCTGAATTGCAAAAAGTATTTCGGCAGCTAATGAAGATGCCGGTATTGAAGCGGTTCCTTTTCGCCTTTTTCTTTTATAATATGGGTGTGCAAACCGTCATGCTGGCCGCTACGAATTTTGGTTCTAAAGTGCTGAACCTGCCTTCCACCAAATTGATCATTACCGTTGTATTGATACAGTTAGTGGCGATTGCCGGGGCGCACCTAATGGCGAGGCTCTCCGGCAAATTCGGCAACTTCCAAGTGCTGATCGGTGTGGTGCTTTTCTGGATTCTCATTTGCATCGCCGGTTACCTGATGCAAACCGAATATCACTTTTATGCCATCGCTATCGCTGTTGGATTGGTGATGGGCGGCATACAGGCCCTGAGCCGCTCTACCTATTCCAAGCTGATGCCGGTAACAGAAGACACGGCGTCTTTTTTTAGCTTTTATGATGTGACGGAGAAGATCGCGATTGTAATCGGTCTAAGTTTGTTTGGACTGATTGAAGAATGGACGAATGATATGCGCAACTCGGTACTGTCATTGATCGTATTCTTTACATTAGGACTTATATGGCTACTGGCAGCACTATCCAAACAAAATCGTTTAAAGAGCGTATCGCATGAAACTATACAGCATTAATACCGGCAACTTCAAACTCGATGGCGGCGCCATGTTTGGCGTGGTGCCCAAGAGCCTTTGGAACAGGATCAATCCAGCGGATGAGGCCAATCTATGCACCTGGGCAATGCGTTGCCTGCTGGTAGAAGACGGCGACCGGCTGATCCTTATTGACAACGGCATTGGCAATAAGCAGGATGAAAAATTCTTCGGGCATTACCACCTGCATGGCGATGCCACACTGGATGGATCGCTGGCGCAGGATGGCTTTCACCGGGATGATATTACGGATGTATTCCTGACGCACTTGCATTTTGATCACTGTGGTGGTTCCATCATCCGCGATGGCGAAAACCTGGTGCCGGCTTTTAAAAATGCTACCTATTGGAGCAACGAAAGGCACTGGGAATGGGCGGTGTCGCCGAATGACCGTGAGAAAGCTTCGTTTTTAAAAGAGAATATCATCCCGATACAAAAGAGTGGGCAATTGAAATTTGTAAGTCAGCCGAAACACCAGGATGTAGATGCATTGCCCCTGGCGCCGTTTGCTAATAATTTCGATGTGCGGTTTACCTACGGACATACGGAAAGTATGATGCTGCCGCAGATCACTTACAAAGACCGGATTATTGTTTTCATGGCAGATCTCCTACCTTCTGCGGGGCATATTCCGTTGCCATATGTAATGGCGTATGACATGTTTCCGCTGACAACACTGGGAGAGAAAAAACGTTTTCTAACTGAGGCTACGGAAAAGAATTATGTGCTATTTTTTGAACATGATGCACAATGGGAATGCTGTGATTTAGTACAAACGGAAAAAGGGATAAAGGCAGGAAATAGCTTTGCGTTGAGCGAGTTGTGAGTTTCTTGCAGAGAGAGGGAGCGCAGAGAATTCCAAAACGTAGCGTTCTCTGGTCCGCGAGAAATCAGAAATTATCTCAGGTTCTTCAACGAGGTCAACGGATACCGTAGGTTGCGGTAGCTCATCATATCCACCTTAATACTACCTACACTTAATGGACTTTCTACCCGCAACGGAATATGATTGGCATCATCGCTCACCCAGACATTCATTTTCTCTCCGCCTTCAAATACGGTTCCCTTTATCAGTAAGGGCTTGAATTTAATCGCTTTGAACTTACCATACCGCGTCTTCACGGTTTCGCGGCCCACGTAGCGGATATACATGGCATAGACCTCGTTATCAATAAACATATTGAACGCGATCTTGTCACCCGGCTTGTATTTATCAAAGTTGATATTGCGGGCATAATACAGCGAGCTCAATACATCCTGAATGCAGGCGGGCACTTTATAAACACCTTGATTGGTAACCACTGTATTTGCAATCCGGTTGAATGAAATGGATTCGAAATTGCGGTGGCGACCTTCTTCCACTTTGCGCACAAACTTTACCGGCAACATAGAAGCGGTATCTATATAACTTTCATATTTATCGTTCACTTTGGATATCCAATCGTAGGAAGAATTTGTTTTGCCTTCGGCAACGATGTGATAAACCGGCTTATTATTCAAGCGCTCTGTAGTGACGTTCACCGTTGCATTTGCTGCGTTTACATAAATCCCCACCAGCGAATAATACACTACAAAACCAAGACCCTCACCATTCTGAAAAGTGGTATTCCTGGTATTGCAAAAGTCGTCGGGGCCTGCCACCTGAACCTGTGTTTGCTGATTGCCGGCATTCAAAGCAAGTATTAAAAAACTGCTACCAAGAGCCAAGAGTAATTTTCGATTCATCTACTGACGTTTAAAAACTTTTATACCTAAGATCAAAATACTGCCCACTATAGCCGGTATCATCAGGTTGATGGCCCAAATGGTGACGGAAGTTAACAAGATACCCAAACTATTGGCGGTAAACAACCCGACCAATTGAAGGCTTACCTGTCCACGGATGCCTACTTCCAGCAACACAATGCTTGGAATAACGGCAAGCGCCAGGAATACCAGGCTCATGATCCATACCGCGTTTAACAATGATACATCAACCCCGAATAAACGAAAAGCCAAAATGTACTGACTGATAAAAACGGCGTACCGGGCACCAGAAAGAAGCAACAAACGTATTAAGCGTTGCATCCCGAACGACCGGATCGAGTCAATGAGATAGAGGTAAGAACTGCTGCGAAACCACTTCTCCAACGTAATCTGAATGATACCCAGGTTGAAATAAAACAGTGTTAAAATTAACAACCCTACCTCTAATCCAAATACTGCGAATTGGAAAGTGATCGGGTTAAGAATGCCGCCCGAGATCAGTTGCCTCTTTAAAAGGAGACATCCAACAGTACCCGCCAATAACGTGATCAGTAATTGGCTAATGCTGCTAATAACGGTAAGTGATATCACTTTAAGCCGCTTGCCATCAGGCAGGTAAAGGATACGTCCTAAATAATCACCAACGCGGTTGGGCATGGTAACCGAAAACGAAACGCCGGATAGAACCGCTTTGAACGATTGCCAGAAACTAACAGGGTGAACCAGGTTCACTGACAGACGCCATTTAGCGGCTTCCAATCCCCAGTTGACGAGCATCAATCCAAAAATGCCCAATAAGTAAAGGCTTCGCGACGAAGTAAACGCTCCGGAAATTTGATGGTAGGAGGTTTCCAGGTGCGGCTGGTAGCGGACCTGTTGGTAAATAGAAAAGAGCAGCCAGATAAACAATGCCGGCCCCAAAAAATAGTTGATAAAGATTTTGATATTTTTGTTGAGCCGCATTCCCGGTAAAAATAACTCCCCCTTGCAAAAGCACCAGAAAATCATATTAGGCATTGACCCCGGCTCTATCATTATGGGTTACAGTGTCATCGCGGTGAAGAACGACATCATTACGCTAAAAGAAATAGACGTTTTGAAATTGCCTACCAAGGTGGATAACTACGGACGGCTTTACCTCATTCACCAAAAAATAACGGAGCTGGTAAAGCTGCACAAGCCGCATGAAATGGCGATTGAAGCGCCCTTTTTTGGTAAGAACGTACAGAGCATGCTGAAGCTGGGACGGGCACAGGGCGTGGCGATCGCTGCTGCGATGAACCATGATGTGCCGGTGACCGAATATTCACCGCGCCGCATTAAGCAATCTATTACAGGCAACGGCAATGCTGACAAAGAGCAGGTATGGAAGATGCTGCAAACCATTATCGGCATTGACGAAAAGCCGAAGTATTTCGATGCGACGGATGCGCTATCCGTGGCGGTTTGTCATTATTTCTCCGAAGGTTTACTGATACCAAAAGCCACCGGTCCCAAGAAAAAGAAAAGCGCTTCGAGCTGGGAGCAATTTGCGAGTGATAACCCAGGGAGAGTGGGGTGAGAGGGAAATGTAAGAACTATTAATTATTTACACTCTACGGATATTCAAATCCAAATCGAAATTTTACCAAGCGACCGGCCTTAAACTCATAGTGACCATAATAACTGGGATAGTTATATAATTTCAAAAAAGAAGACATGCTATCATCGATTATGTATTTCAGCACTTCTTTATCATTGATTAGACTAGCAGTGTAACAACTTCCAAGTATTTGAATTAGGCTTTCTTTCGTCAACCCAAGCTTAATATTATTGTTTGTAGCAAAAATTTGCGTGTTGACAGGCCTGTTTTTTTGTAGCCCGTTATTTATTTGAACCTGAAATTCCGAAAAGCTATTTCTTGCTCCACCGTAATGAAAAAAGAGTGTCAAAATCTGCTTGTTATCGCTAGAATTGAAACTTACATGTGGCATATCTACATTATTCTCAACTAACTTATAATCATTTCCAACAACCCTACTTGAGCTGGCTTGATCAAGTAGTTCAATTTTGTAAACAGAAGTATCGGGGTTTGAAAAGCTACAGCCATTCTCAGTTTTAAGATTTGCTTCGTACTTTTCTCTTAGGTCTTTATCTGGTTCAGGTGGGGATATCTCTAGTCTTATATTTGCCTCTTTTTCAGTATGCTCTGAAGAGTAGCATCCAGCACAAAGAAATAAAAGAAAATATATTTTATTGCTAAAGTGCATAAGACTTTCAACCTTATTTCAAAGCATTTAAAATCCGTTCCTGCGCCGCCTTCAGCTCCTCTTCCGTCACTTTCAATTTCGGCTGCGTAAAATTCAGATCGTTCGAACTATTTATAGGAATCAAGTGAAGATGCGCATGCGGCACTTCCAACCCAATCACCGTAATGCCCACCCGGTTGCAGGGAAACACTTTTTCGATAGCTTTCGCGATGGGTTGTGCAAACACCAGCATTTGTGAGAGGGTGCTTTCCGGTAGGTCAAAAAGCTTATCCACTTCCGCTTTCGGCACCACCAACACATGCCCGTGCCGCAGCGGGAACACATCCAGAAACGCAAAGAAGGTTTCGTTCTCCGCTATCTTATACGAAGGAATGGCACCGGAAATGATTTTTGAAAAGATAGACATAAGAAGCAATTTGATAATGTGAGGATTTGAAGATTTGATAATGAATGACAGCCGCATCAGCAAATCATCAAATTACCAAATCATCAAATCATCAAATCAGATACTAATTTCTTCCACTTTAAATTTAATGACGCCTGCAGGCGCCGTCACTTCCGCTATTTCTCCCACCGTCTTGCCCAGTAAGCCTTTGCCGATTGGCGAGGTAGAGGAGATCTTTCCCAGCTTCAGGTCGGCTTCCGTTTCACTGACGATCTGGTAGGTCATTTGTTTTTTAGTGGCAAGGTTGGTCACTTTAACCCTGGTGAGAATAGTCACCTTGCTGATGTCAATGGTGGTCTCATCTACAATGCGGGCAGTGGCCACATAGCCTTCCAGTTGAGAGATCTTCGCTTCCAGCAATCCCTGTGCTTCTTTGGCCGCATCATATTCCGCGTTCTCTTTCAGGTCGCCTTTTTCCCTTGCTTCGGCAATAGCCCGTGACGCAGCGGGCCGCTCCACACCTTTCAGTTGCTGCAGTTCCTGCTTCATTTGCTCCAGGGTTTCTTTCGTCACGTATTGAATACCACTCATGTTCGGTTGTTTGGGGTTATTGAAAAAAAGAGCAACGCCCTGGCTCTCACCAAAGCGTTGCTTCTTCACAAATATAAAATGTTTTTAGATAAATCCCGCAGCTGTCAACTTTTGCAGCAACACATCCGACATACGATGGTACGCTTCAAAACTATAACCGGCAATATGCGGCGTGATGATCACGTTGGGTTGTCGCATCAGCCAGGCCAGTTGAACCGCCTCTGCCGGGGAATGTGTTGAGAGCTTTTCATTTTCCAAAACATCCAATGCAGCACCTGCGATCCAGCCCCGTTCCAATGCTTTTACCAGTGCGGCTGTATCGGTAATAGGGCCGCGGCAGGTAGTAATAAAATATGGCTTTTGCAGTAAGGAAGAAAAGAAAGCTTCATTTGCCATGTGGAAAGTTTCATCGGTAAGGGGCAGGTGTACCGATATTATATCGGCCTTCTCTTTTAGCTGCTCCAATGATGCTTCTTCAATATAATTTTCGCTAAAACCGGTCTTGTACTTATCGGCCGCCAACACCCGCACCCCAAATGCCGAGAGCAGGTGAGCAAAGCAGGAGCCGGTATTTCCATAGCCGATAATACCAACCGTTTTGCCGCGAAGCTCAGTGCCCCGGTTTTCCGTCCGCAGCCATTTACCGGCTTTCACTTCGCTATAAGCATGGGAAATCTTATTCAATAAATTCAGCAAGAGCCCTAAAGCATGTTCAGCCACTGCATTACGGTTGCCCTCTGGTGTGCTGATGCAGGTGATGCCTTTGGTTTCGGCATAAATGGCATCTATCAATTCCATACCGCTGCCCAAACGTCCGATCCATTTAAGGTTTGTTGCCTTATCTATAATGGACTTGTCGATCTTCAGCCGCGTGGTTACCACCAGCCCTTCCGCATCGCCAATGATCGCTTCCAGGCCTTCATAGGAGATGCCCGGTTCATAGACCACGGTAAATCCCTTCGCATAAAGTGTGTCTTTTAGAACCGGGTGCGCGGGTGCGGAAATAATGATTTTTCTCATGGCATTCGAAAGGTTAAGGCGGCAAAGTCCGACACGCTTAACTGCTCGGCACGTTTATTAAAAAGCTCTTCTTTCAGCATTTCTTCACCAAACAGGCTTCTTACTGCATTCCGTAAGGTCTTCCGGCGTTGGCCAAATGCTGCTTTAACCAATAAGAATAGCTTTTGTTCAGAAGCAATTTCCACGGGCTGCTTTTTAGGAATGAACCGCAATACCCCACTCATAACTTTTGGCGGTGGCGTGAATGCCTGCGGGTCCACGTCAAAGAGATATTCCACATCAAAAAAAGCCTGGGTCAGAACAGAGGTTACGCCATACACTTTGCTGCCTTCGCCCGCTGCCAGCCGCTGTGCTACCTCTTTTTGAAACATTCCGATCATTCCTTCCACCGAATCGCGCCACTCAACAACCTTAAAAACAATTTCGGTGGAGATATTATACGGAAAATTACCGATCACCGTGAAGCGATCGTCAAAAGGCTTACCAATGTCCAGGAAGCTTTGGTGAATGATCTTATCCCGGAGTTGCGGATAAGTCTTTTTTAAAAATGCCACTTTCTCATCGTCTAATTCTACCGCCTTGAAATCAATATCGGGCAGCTCTACCAGGTACTTGGTCAAAGCTCCGCCGCCGGGGCCAACTTCCAACAGGCTTTTACAAGGCATGTCCGACAGCACACCAACAATGCGCTGGCATATCGCCTCATCTTTTAAAAAATGCTGACCTAATGATTTCTTCAGCGTGTACATAGCCGCAAAGTACGGTCATAATAAAGCACCAATAATCCCCGCCTTTGATGGCGGGAATGAAATCTATAATTTGATGATCTTTTGCGTACTGATGATTGAGCCATCAGCGGCAACCACTTTTAAGATATAGACCGAGGCGCTCCATTGCAGCATGGGAATATGTAAGGTGTTGGTAGCGGTTTCTACAGACTGGATTTTGCTATAAATGGTCCGGCCTTCATTATCGGATATTTCAAAACGCAGCAGTTCGGGTTTTGTAGTGGTAATACTCAATGCCAGCTTATCCTTTACCGGGTTGGGGTATAGGGATAGCGCTATACGATGCTTTAGTTCAATCAATACTGTTTGGCTATAGGTGATCTTGCCATCCTTGTCCACCTGCTTGATACGGTAATAATTAGCGCCCATAACCGGCGATGCATCAATAAACTTATACGGCGGCAGACGGTTGCTTTTGCCAAGGCTGACAAAATCAGTGGCGTTAGCGGATCGCTGCACTTCAAAATAGTCGTGTTGTTCATCTGTCACCGCTTCCCAATCGAGATACACTTTATTATCGGCTTTTAGATGGCCCCTAACCTTCAGAAATTTTACACCTAAGACCATGGCGGTCATTGCGGTTTTTACCAGTTTTACATTATCAATATAGAACCCATCATCCAACTGGTATTCGAAGCCATCTGTCACTGCGGCATCCGAGGTAAATTGAAACCGCATAAAGACTTCAGGCTCTCCTTTATAGGCACTAAGGTCAAATATTTCCCGTGTCCAATTGTCGCGGATGCCTGTCAAAGATGGTTGACCGGCTAAGGAACCATCATTTTCTGAAATAGTATGTGTGCCGCAAATAGCGGTATAGCTTGTTCCATTCGTGGAGAATTGGACCTGCAGTTTATCGTGGCAATTCTCGGATCGGTGCTTTACCCAAAAACTTAAATAAGCATTTGTAGCATTGCTTAAATCAAAGGTGCCGTTGTAGGTAACGGTGCGGGTGCTGCTGGCGGTATAATTGCCGCTGGCGGACTCTGTCATGGATTTAGTTCCTGCATAAGCAGCCGTGCTTGTAAATGCCCATTTGTTGGAGGCGCCGGAAACATTGCTGACTGCTGTCCAGTTATCGCCAAATGTTCCTTCCATATCATCGCTTAACAACGTGGTGGGGTTGTAAATCTTCGCTATGGTATCGTAGGATACAATACCATTTGATTCCACCTTCCACGCAAAACGGATACGTTGGCCACTCTGAACACCTGACGGCAATTCGTAGCCGATATTGCCGCTATAGGTATCGTTGTAATTGCTAAGCGTGGTTGTAACGGCAGTTCCCACTGCTTTTAACCCTTCAATAGGTTCAATGGAAATGGTAACCGGGTTGACCGCCAACCCTATATTACGAACCTTGAAAGCAAAATTTCCGTTGGTAGTGGCGATGCTGATATCATTTTCATCTTCAAGGTTGAAGTAGGAACCGGCTGCAAATGCCAGCTGCAGGTTTTGGTAACACAACCCTTTGCACAGGCTTTCTATCTGCGAAACAGGCGCCCAGAACGCATCGCCCCCGGCTTCGCCCGTCATGCCATATACTTTCCCCTTGGAGGATATATCACCCATGAGCAACCAATCTTTTATACCACCTGCCACTTCATAGTTCACTGTTTCCGGGCTATTGCCAGCCCGGTGGCAATTGTAAGTTCCCATGAGCGCAGGCACATACTCATAAAATTTAGTGTCAAGTGCACCCATCGTATGCAAGGAAGGCCGGCCAAATGGCAAAGAGTAATAAGGGCCAAAACAGTGCTGGTCAATAGCGGCGGCAAACCGATGCGAGAATACAAAACTGCGGATAGCCTGTGTTTCCTTTTCCGAAAAAGCAGAAGGCCCGTAATAGGTATCCTGGGTAGCGGTGCTGGAGCCGCAGCTTGTACTGGCACCTGCGCAATTACCCCAATCCACGCTATAATTCCGGTTCAGGTCCACACCATAGGTAGAGCCGGATATCAAGCGGCGGTTCTTGCGCCATAAGCCTCCGCCGGTAGTTGGGTATGACGAGCTGGCGCCGCTGTAGTTATAAGCATACCCATCCACATTCACACAGGGGATAATGAATATCTCGCGGTTATCTACCAGGTTTTTTATTTTGGAATTGCTGCCATAATTCTCCATCAGGTACTGCATGAAAAAGATCATACTCGTGCCGCCAATAGCTTCACGTGCATGCTGCAAGGCCGTGTAAAGCACTTCAGGTTCGGCTTCATCAGAAGTAACGTTATCAGAGATCTTTATACCATAGATCGTGGTGCCGTTTTCCGATGTGCCGACCGTTTCTAATTTAGCCAGGGTGGGATAGGCAGTAGCCAGGGCTTGCATTTTAGTCACCATCTCGGTATACTTAAAATATCCTGTGCCCGATGCTGCACCTAACCGCAGTGACCCGCCCGTGCCAAAAAGCGATGGTGTTTGAATGATACTGCCAGCAGTGCCGCAGGTATATTGCAGTATTGCTTTTGAAGCGCTGCTTCCATTGCTTTCTTCACGCCTATTAAATTCGGTTGTGTATGCCACTACATCATCCACCAACACCTGGTACTTATACCCTGATGCCTTTACAATTGCTACTTCGTCCTGGTCAAGCACCACGATAATATTTCCCTCCCTGGCTTCATAATGGTCTAACTCTAAATTATCCAGCATAAACTGCTTAACAGCAGCGGTAGGAACAGGAATAAGCAACTTGCTGTATTTTTCCTGGCATAAGCAAGTAAGAGGCAGTGCGCCAAACAATAGGCATAGAACGAACAGGCTGGCTCGGTTCATAATCAGGTGAATATTGGATTTGGTTCAGGTCGGGTCTATCGTATGATCACTCGTTGGGACAATCGTTGTTTTCCTATCCATAGGTGTGCTTCATACGTTCCTGCAGGAAGCTGATGGGAATAGAGAAATGGAATGGAGCTTGCGCCTTCCGGTATTAAAATATGGGTTTGGTATACGCCTTTGCCGGTCATATCCATTAACTGGAATAAACCTTCACCCTTCATGGACGAGTGAATAATAATGCGCGAAGTTTGGAGCAGCGGGTTTGGAGCCACCACGAATTGAATCGCTTTATCAAAATAGATTGTCTGAAGCGGGCTGTAGATAAAGTTGCGGGTAGGCTTTATGATCTTCAGGCGATAATGATTATACCCACTTTCACAAGTTGCATCTGCAAATTCATAAGCTGCCTTATTTGTTTTTGCTGTTGCATGCTGCTTATTAATGGTGACCCAGTTACGAGAGTCTGCACTTCGCTCCAACTCGTAAATAGCACCAGGCAATTCGTCGGCGATCTCCCATGTCACCAATGCTTGTCCGGCCTGTGTTTTTTTAGCGGAAAAGCTGATCAGATCCAGCGGCAAAACTGAAGAATTAACCAGCACCCGGTAATCTTCCACTTCTCCATTGCTATAATAGCCGGTCGGGTTGGAGGCGGTCATTCCATTGGACTGAGAGGTTACACGAACACGTAGGAACGTATAGGAATGTGGCGCTAAAGTATTATTTGGCGAGGGCCAAAACAAGTCAACGTTTTGTAAGACAGCACTGCTTGGAACGGTTACCGAGATGCCTTCCGACGTAGCAAAAACACCATCGTTATTAAAATCTACCCAGGCACATACGGTGGCATTCGAGCCGGTATTATTGAACACATTGACGTTTGCCAGGTAATTACCCCCCTGGTTCACAATAGCAACGAAAGGCATGCCATCATCGGTATCTCCATCTGCCAGCGCCGATGTCTTTTTTGCATATTCATCATTAACGCCGCTCCCAAACCGAAGATTGGTACTATACTCATGTAATGCCGGAGAAAGAGCTATGGGGTCATAAGTAGCTGGTGCATCTCCAAAATCCGCATCCGGGCGAAAAGCTTCCGCCGCATCTCCAAAACTGGTACCTGTCGGAATGGTTGGCGAGGCCGTTATGGTATAACGCTGCGCCATAGTAATAGCGGTGGTGCCATTATAAGGCGTAATGGTGCTGTCCATATTGTACACTTGTCCCGTCCAGTTTACAGCTACCTGGCTAGGCCGCCAGGTAGGGTTATAATTGGCAAGAACACCGCTTTGCATATTATAATGATAAACATCCTCACCGCTGGTAGAACCGTCAAAATCATATAAAATACCGTTATTGATACCTATGTCGCTCCAGTCATGTATGGTATTGCTGCCATCATCTGCCGTAACACCATAAACCTGCGTAGCCCCTGTAGCCATACCCGATCCATTGAAATCAATACGCCAGACAATTGATTTTCTGGCAGTGCTTGCGTTAGCATTGTTGTAACCTTCAATTCCTAAAAACAGGCTGCCGTTATAAAAAGCGGCGGCACCTGATTCCACCCCATTCTCGTAGGTGATGACCCCTAATGAAGTTACGTCGGTAATGGCTGTGGTGATAGTTTCGGTTACAAAGCTATACTTCATCACTTTCTTATCGGTTGCCGGCGAACCGGTTAAACTATAGGTGTAATACAATATCCTGTTATAGGGATCATAGCCCATCGAATTAATATTGCTGCCCGAAGGATCTGTAAACAATAGTTTGCTGGCCCCATTTGTGGGACTTACCTGGTAAACAGAATTGTTGGCAGACACCAGCACATAGCCTGGCTGCCCGGTAAAAGGCTGGCTCACCGAATAGTAATTTGTTGGAAAAGCGGCGGCGGCCGAACATGCGGCAATATCCGACAACCAAAGATTAGGGTCGGAGCCGGTGTTTGAAATAGTGATGGTAAAAGATGTGATAGGACCCGTGATGGACACATTCACAGCAGCATCTACCGATGTGTTGCCCTTCGAGGTATTCGAGGCGTCTACCCTGGCATTAAACAAATTATTATTGCTGATTGTGAGGATCGTTGCGCCAAGCGTAGCCAGATTGATAGTAGCAGGAACGATGCCGTTGGAAGCACTAAACGCGGCCCGCTGGCTTCTGTCGATATCGTACAAGGAAAACATTACATTTTGCACAGCCGATTCAAACGTCACTGTGATGGTACCATTGCCTGAGAATTGTACATCGGCGCCGGTGGCATTGGAACCCGCTTCGCCGGTGTGGGTTGTATTCTCGCCCACTGCATTGGCTCCGGTATAATTGTGGGTGATGGTAGCAACCTGGGTGCCCAAGGCAAACTTTTGCGTGGCAGCCGCTCCTGCGCTAACATAAGTAGCATACATGCCATTCGTGGTAAGGAAATCCAACGCATCCCAATTAAGGGAGGAAGCTGTATAACCGGCAGGGCAGGTTTGAGCCAAAAGAAATCCGGGCGCTAATACGGCCAAGATCAAAAGGCGTAAAAGTCTTTTCATAGTCGGTAGGGTTTATATTGGATTGATGCTAAAACCTTGCAATCAGTCACTTAGAAGATACGCAGTACTATCTACAGATGATAGTAGGATGTTGACTGGCAACTTCTTGGTGAGTAACGGATTGTAGGTCATCTAACGGGCATTCCCTTGGGCACCTCCCTTAGACTACTAACAAAAATAGACTGCATGATTGATGCACACAAGAGTACTTCTTGGTGTTTTTTTTACGATAAGGATTTACAGGTAGGCAGTATATATACTAAGCATTAGAGGAATTAGGGATGAAGAGTAACTGGTAAATCCTTAATCGTGAATAATACAGGAACAAAGTTTTTGAAACAACTCACCACTCACTACTCACCTATTTTCCCCACCTTTGCGCCATGCATAAACCTGTTATTGGCATTAGCTGTGGTGATCTCAACGGAATTGGAACGGAACTGATCATCAAGACCTTTGCAGACCATCGGCTGCTGGACCATTGCACCCCGGTGATCTTCGGCTCGGGCAAGCTGGTTAATTTTTATAAAAAAGGGCTTCCTGAAATCAACTTTACGTATCAAACACTGAAGGATCTTTCTAACATCAACCACAAGCAGGTGAATGTGTATAACTGCTGGGATGAGGATGTAGCCATCACTCCCGGAGAACTAACAGATGACGGTGGTAAATACGCTGTGATTTCGCTACTAGCAGCGGTGCAGGCATTGAACGAAGGGCACCTACAAGGATTAGTAACAGCGCCGATACATAAAAAGAATGTGCAATCGGAAAGTTTCAGGTATACCGGGCACACCCCGTTTTTAAAAGATGCGGCAGGCGTACCGGATGTTTTGATGCTGCTGTATGCCGATACTATAAAAGTGGCTCTTGTAACCGAGCACCTACCGGTGAAGGAAGTGGCCGCTAACCTGTCGAAGCAAGCCATCATCGGTAAAATGAAACTGCTGACACAAAGCCTGCGTAAAGATTTTGGTATTGATAAGCCGAAAATCGCTGTGCTGGGACTGAACCCTCATGCCGGGGACGAAGGACTGATAGGCAATGAAGAAGAAGGGATGATAAAGCCGGCGATCAAAGATGCAAAGCAGCACAATGTATTAGCCTTCGGACCCTACAGCGCCGATGCGTTTTTTGCCCGCGCCTCTTACCTGCAATTTGACGCGGTGCTGGCCATGTACCACGACCAGGGATTGATTCCCTTTAAAACCATTGCCGGTGGCGAAGGCGTGAACTTTACAGCCGGCTTGCCTTTTGTGCGCACCTCACCGGACCATGGAACCGCTTTTGATATTGCAGGTAAAAATCTTGCCGACGCTTCTTCTTTTACTACCGCCGTTTTTGAATGCATAGACATCATTAACAGGCGAGCGGACTACGAAGACCGCACGAAGAACCCCTTGCGCAAAGTGACTGGTGAAATTCTACGGAACGTGGAGGATGAGCGGATTGATGAGACGATTGGTTAAGGATGTGCAGATATGCAAATGAGCAGATATGCAGATGATTGAAAAGATAATTGGATTCTTCGCTTAAGCTTCCAGTTTTCACTGGATGTGATCCTTTTACAGAAAGATTGCAAGCAGAAAAGAAATTCAATTTAGCCAATCAATTGTTTCGTAGCGGCACTTCTATCGGCGCCAACGTAAGAGAAGCACAAGGCTGCACCGGTACGCTGAACGACAGGTCGTTAACAGCCGCCAGATTCTTATAATGTTTGGATAGATGCTATACTTCTATGAGGGGTGTCATGAATGGAGCGAAACTAAAACAGGATTAGGCTGTTGTACGGGGTTGTAACAAATGAAGGAGGGAAAGGTTATCTGCTTTTCGCCGAGTTCCCGCTTCTATTTTCTTTACTTTCGAAGTACCAGTTGCAGGGAACTTGGTTGGAAACGTAACATGTAAACAATGAGACAGATTTTTGCGATCATTTTCCTGATCTACAGCGGCATTGAGATTTGTGCACAAGACACATCGAGCCAGCGAAACTTTGACTTTTACCCGGCAATCAGAAAATGGTATGGAGTAAAACTAAACCCAGCAAGTGTGTATTTTGGTAAAGTGAGTTTGTTTGGAGAATACAGCTCTAATAACTGGCGCCATAATGGGCGTTCAAGATCTATCACCTTTGGAATTGGAATACCTATTGAACATGAACAGAACTATATAATAAACAAAAAAGATCGTAAGCTTAGAATGAAAACATTCTCAGCAATGATTGGCTATCGGGTCTTTGTAGTGAATGGATTTGATTTCCCTGGAGAAATATCAGGGTTATATTTTGAACCGTATCTAAAATATCTTAGCAATTCAACATCCGATACATTTAATACAAATCTTGCCACATCAACTACTACTACTTCCGAGGTAACTTTTTCGTCTGTTAGCAAGTATTCTGGGGTTGGATTTGGAATACAATTGGGGTATCAATTTCATATTAATCAGCGTTTTATTGTAGACGCTTTCCTTATTGGCCCAGAAATAAATAATACTAATACTAATATACTATTACATGATATTACCTCACAAGGAGCTTGGAATTCTTCTCAGTCTGTAGATGCCCAGAAAAGCATTAATGACTACAAAAAGCTTCCAATTCTCGGAAATAAACTTAATACCAGTCGTGACGATGTTAACAGAAACATATCTGCCTCTTATAAAGGGCTACTTCCCGGATTTCGGATAGGGATTTCTATTGGTTATTCTTTTAGACATGAAAGGCGAAGTTGATACCACTTCACTTTTCGTTCCCAGCCGGGTTACCGCAGCAGTATCTAACTTAATCAGCCATTAACGCGACCGACAGTCGGGACCCTATACTCTCCGCGTCGCCAACCCCAAACCCCTCCCCTTATTCACATCTTATCCACGCACATCGTAAAAGCCACATGCTTACCGTATAAATACAGGGTTGTTTTTTCAAAAAGGACTTTTTATCTTTCGGGTGCTATTTTATTTATTCATTTTCAAATCAAAAAAATATGGAAAATGTAGCTGCCGTTCCTATCCCCGACGACGTGGTCAAGCGTGTACAGGGCCACTTCGATGCCATTGACGACGAACTAAGACCGTACATTACCCCGCTGACAGCCGAAGAGCGGAAGAGACGCCTTAAAATGGGCGATGGCAATGAGCCACTGGTGAACAAAGTGGTAGAATACACCGGCACGGCACCCCAGCTAGCGCCTTTCTACATGTCTATTCCCGACCTTAAAGTGGATGCTGATAACATTAAAGTGCTCGGACCCTTGCAACAGCGGGCCGACCAAACGGCCGCTAACATCAACGATACCCTGATGGTGTGCGGTGGTGAGGCCATGCAACAATCGCTGATGTATTATAATGGTGTGAAGCAGGCAGCCGAAACCGGTGTGGCAGGCGCCCGCCCTATTTACGACGACCTGAAAAAACGCTTCCCCGGCCGCCCCAGGGTCGCAGCCAAAGCTAAAAACCCGATCCCGCTGGAGCAATAAGCCACAGCGTTCGCTTTTCATTCGTAGAGCCATACTCACCGTATGGCTTTTTATGCGGATGACCCTGCTGTTAAAGCGGCAAAATACCTTCCGAACACCAAAAAACAGCTTCGGAACACCAAAGAATACCCTCGGAGGTAGAAAAAGCACCCTCGGAACAACCCTTTTGGTAGCCTCGAACCACAAAAAAGGTGTTCCAAGGGTATAAAAGGTGGCTCGGAGGGTATTAAAATAGGTCCTGAGCTATAAAAAGGTGGCTCGGAACTACCTTTTTTATGTTTTGGGGTATTGGACAATGTACCGCTAAAGCCATTGTACAAAAGCTGGGTTATCAAACCTTTGATAATGCGGCAACCATAGCCCTTGAATTGATAGGGTAAGTTTTCTTTTATCGAGCCGCAAGTGCCTCCTTTTTGAGATTCCAAAATAAAATAGCCAAATTTATTTTTATCTTGTAGCTACCAAAAACCAAACAACGATGCGACTGCTTGTTTACAATCATCTCGAGTCCGACATCCCGCTCCATCATGAATCGCAGGTGCTCAAAACGATCTACCTTTTTGCCGGGCAAGTAATCAGCGCCGGCACTTCGCCTGCTCTTTTTTTGATGCAGCAGTTAGGCTTCAATCAAAAAACGGTGCGAAACAAGTTGGATTTCCTAATTCGGATATCCGAGGCCCACGGGTGGGTGGACGAAGTGCGCACCTTTAAAGAAATGGCGCAAACGCTAAAAAAACACCAGCAGGTGAAGCACCCCAGTGCAAAGCAAATTATCGCCTTCCGGAAGTTTGAGCAGCAATTTCTTAACATGTACCCGGAGATGGTGCAAAGCCTGGGCGACCAACGCTATTGCGCCCACTACAATATGATGCTTCCGCTACTGGAAGAAAAAGTGTTCGGTACCATGTTAGCGCAGGTGGAAGATCCGGAAGAGATAGCTGAGGGAAAGGAACCGCTAAGCCGCTTTTTTTTAGGCGAAGCAGAAGAAGCGGAGAGCGACCTTTTATACCACGATTGTCTTACCCCCAAGTTCTTTACCGATGGTCCGGGCGCCGCTTTGCGCAGCGCCGGTGAAGTGTCCCCAACGGTTCCTTTTGTTGCCCCGCTTTTTTCAGTGCCCAACCTCAATGTGCTTTCGGCGCCCGAGCTGAAGGTGCTGCGTGGCGAGCTGAAAGAAGCCGCCACCCCGCTCCACAAAGCGGTGCAGGAATGGTGGGAAGCCTGCCAACAGTCCAGCGATGCCGGGCATCAGGCCCTTTTCAAAAATGCGGTGCAGCCTGCCGGCGAGGCCTTTGCCGCCGCCATTGACGCCAGCCTCACCCTGAAGCCTTACCAACACCTGCCCGATAAGCTGGAGGTGCTGGTTGGCGTAGCGCCACTGGGTATTATTTGGCAACACCTGCGCCATCACGGCGCTATACCCGATGCTACCTGGGAGGTGCTGCAAGCGGCTGAAGAAAAAAGCGGAGCGCTGGAGCTATTCTTTTGCACTCGCCACCACATACCCGATGTGGCGCCACAGAGCAATTTCACACAAGACCAAGCCGCCACCGTTACCAAGCGGTCGCTGGTGATTGATTAACCCCTTAAACAGATCGTCATGAACGGAACTACCTATAAATATTTTAACGCCGCCGTCATCGAGCACTCGCAAAAGCTGCAGCTCTCCGGGCTGCCGGAGTTTTGCCGCTTTTTGCAAAGCCATCATTGCAAATCGGTCTTTGTGCTGAAAGACGCTGCCGGCGCCACTACCCATTTTGCCGCCTTTCATGAAGGACTGCTGGTGCAGCAGCCGGCCGAGGGCTTTCGGTGCCTGGAGGATGTGCGCCCCGCCGCCGCCTATCCCGATGCCGCATCTTATTACGAAGCGCAGACGCTGCAATGCAAATCCTACGAGGATTATGTATTGCTGAAAGAAGCCGGTGTTACCGATCCCGACCTGGTGAGCGCCATGCGGGCCACCGGCTTTGTGCAAGGCTTTACGCAGTGGGAAGTGGCCGCTAAATGGCACGCCCTGCTGCCAGATGGCGTGAGCATCCGCAACTCGCATGACCTGTATCAATGGGCCAAAAGCGGCGGGTTTGATGATTTCACTATCTTTTCGCAAGCACTGAAAGCCGGCTTCATCAATGCCATAGAGTATAACCTGGCAGTGGGTAAGGGCTACGACAACGCGGTGGACTTCGGGGCTGGCGAGGCCGGGCTTTTCGGCAATGCCGCCGAATGGAAGGCGGCGCAAAAACAAGGCATTGACAGCCGCGCCGAATGGGAACAGTGGCGGGAACTGGAGCTGCTGCCAAGTGAGCTCGCCCACGACGAACGCCTGCTGCTGGTGCTGCTTTCCAAGCTGCCGGAAAAGAAAAAGGTCTCGCTTAAAAAACTGGGAGAACTGTTTGAAGAGGAGCTGAAAACTTATAAGAAAGAGGATGGTAGGCTGCCCTCATGGTTTCGCGCTACGCCGGACAGCAGCCAGGCGTTTCCAAAATTCTTGGAAACAAATTCCAATGCCCGGGTGTATGGCACCTATGACCCTGATGGCGAATACTTTGAAACGACCCGGTTGCAGACCCGCAAGGTGATTGTGGATGGCAGCAACGTGGCCCACAACTCCAACGGCAACAGCCGCTCGAAGCCGGTGGTTGCCAATATTATGCGGCTGGTAGCGGAGCTGAAAGGGCTGGGCTTTTCCGATATTGTGGTGATTGCCGACGCTTCGCTGCGGCACCGGCTGGAAGATGCCGACCGGCTGCCGGAACTGAAAGACCAGGTGTCGTACATGGAAGCACCGGCAGAAACCACTGCCGATGCTTTCTTGATCGAGTACGTGAAAAAAGAACGCTGCCTGCTGGTAAGCAACGACACCTTCCGCGACTGGAAGGTGTACGACCCGTGGATTGCGCAATACATCGATTTTTACCGGCTTTCGTTTGTGATCAAAGACGACCTCGTGCTGCTGCCGCATTTTGAAAAAGCGGGTGTGGGAGCTGGCAGTTAAATTCTTTCCATCAAAAGGGGTGTACGTTTTCCTTCCCATATGCGGTCACGCAGAAAATTTTGTATTCCCTATATGATTGAAGGTGGTCCTTCCGGGGAAGGAAGCGCAGAAAAAGTGTAGCCTTCTTGACTTGCTTATGGGAACACAAGCAGGGCACCCTTTAAAGTGAAAGCACTTCCCATCCTACTTCTTAATATACTCCTGTAGCACTTTCACATACGCCTCGAAAGCGTTGATGCCTGCCGGGGTAACCTTGCAAAGGGTTTGCGGGTAGTTATCCTTAAACTGCTTGGTCACTTCTATATAACCCGCTTCTTTCAGCTTCTGCACCTGCACGGAAAGGTTACCGGCCGTTGCCGCGGTCTTCTCTTTAATGAACGTAAACTCCGCTTCCTTCACACCGATTAAGAGCGACATGATGGCAAGCCGGAGCTGGGAATGTAATATGGGATCAAGGTCTTTAAACACTGGTGCGCCCTACCCTTTTTGTTTGTTGAATTCGCGGTTGGCAATATGCCCGGGAATGATATAGCCGCACAGTACGGCAGCGGCATGAAGCAGCATCGTGTGCTCGAACTTCAGCACCAAAAGCGAAGCGAAGGCACACCCCCAGGTGATGTATGCGCCAATGATGGAGGGCCTGAAATTAAGCACCGCGCCATAGATCAATATCCAAAAACCATAGAGCCCTAACAGTAATGCAAAACCTTTTATGGGCAGTACGCCAAGGTTCATGGAAAAGATAACGAGCATGAGCGAAATGAAGAAGCCGGTATTTAGCTTGGAGAACAGGTCTTGCGTATAGGTCTTTACCCGTTCTTTTCGTTTGAAGAAGAAATACCTAACGATCTCGTATGCCAGCAGCAGCAGCGAAGCCAGCCCGAACAGGTTCCAGAAATAAAAGGCATTGAACCACTCGGTGCGCAGGTTGATGAAGGTAAGCACGGAAGCCAGGAATAGCAGCCAGCCCCAGATGATCCAGCCTTTCCCATCGTCCTTCTGCTCCTGCTTTGCGGTATGTATCATCTGTTCGATGAGACGCATGCTGTCGGAATGTGTCAGTTCTTTTTCTTCCATAAGGCTTATTTATCTATGTTTTTCAATAGGTGGCCGGGAATGATATAGGAGGTAAGAATAGCGGCAGCGGCCAGTAGCAACTGGTAATCGTACGCCACAAAAACTGATGTAATGGCCAATACCCAATTAAAGATGCCACCAATGACCAACGGACGGAACTGCAATAAGCGACCAGAGATAAATGTACCCATGCCATAGAATAAGATAAAGAACGGCCACGCTCCCGCCCAGCCCGTGGGTTGCCGGGTAACGATAACGCTCAGAATGAAAAACGAAATGCCGATGCCGGTCCAAAGCGAGCTCATGCTGTCGCCAATATAGGTCTTTACCGGCCGCCTGTTTTCTTTGCGGGACGTATAGATCATTGTATAAATGGCGGTTGGGATCGTAATAAGCCATACAAGGTAATGCCGCTCGTAGCCCACCCATACTTTGAGTATAAACTGGCTAACGATAGCGAGGAAGGACGCCCAACCCCACAGCAAAAAATAAATACGGTTCTCGCTCAGGTTAGAGCGGGTCTTTCCGATCATGGATTGAATGAGCTGGAAGCTTTCCTGTGGCGAGAAGTTTTCGTCTTGCATATAGAACAATTGAGATCCTGGCAACTGCCGACACAGTTGCCAGGATGAGAGGCTAAGATAGGTCTAACCTGAACCTATTTGGAAGCGAGGCTTAAAAAGTATTGCGTATTGCCACGGCCCCAATTCGGCGCAATGGAATTCTCCGGCTTGAAGGTTTCAAACTTTTGCAGCGCCAGTTCGAACAGCTTTTTTGCTTCAGCTTTACTGCCACCAAATTGTTCGGGAGTGTAAAATTTATCCTGTCCTTCGAGGTAATAGATGCGAGGGTTTTCTTTATTCAACTTCTTAGCCGTTTCCAACGCTTCGGCAGCTTGCGAACCAAAAGTCATGTAGCGGTTCATCGGGTCGCCCATCATTCGCAGTCCGGCGATCATTTTCTTCACGACATAGATCTCCGAATTGTCTTTGCTTAGGGCTTCTGCTTTGTTCAGAAGCACTTCCGCCCGGTCAGCGATCGGGTCTACTACTGCTGTCAGACCACCTTTCATCGCGTTGGCGCCATTCATGCCCATATAGCCCGAGTTGATCTGCGCCAGCGCCGCATAATAGTAAGGCAGCCACTGCGTTTTCTCTGCTTCCGCTATACGCTCAAATGTGTTGGCCAATTCAACAAGGGCTGCAGGGTTGCGGGTGGTATCGATGGCTGCCACTTTTGCTTCCATGGCTTTTACCATTTTTTCGCTTTGCGCAAAACCGGTGCTAACAGCAAGTAAGAAGAGGCTGGATAAGATGTACTTTTTCATGATCGTTGATTTAATTATTTGTTTTGAGAGTTTTTGAGCTTATCGTATTCTTTATCAATAGAAGTTGGCCCTGTGGTGAGGTAAGCGCCGGCATAATGCGATGCCAGGCCAATGCCCCAGCCCAACGAAGACCAGGCTGGCCAAGGAATGCCACCACCGTAGTTGTGCGCACCGGAGAAATACCAGATGGTCCATAGAAAAATGTTGACAATAACATAAGTAGCAAGGTGGCGTTGGAAGCTTGCGCGGCGTTGCGCCAGTTGCCAGAGTTGCGGGTCTTTGCCTTCGGGTGTGGGTCCGTAGTACATGGTTTAAAAGTTTATGCGTGATTGTTTTATTTGTTTATTTGTTTAAAGATTCCAGAACTAAGAAACAAGACACAAGGGGATCGGCATACTGCCAACTATCAACTGTTATCTGCCCACTTCTATCATTCTCCATTTCCTAAAGATTGCTATTGATAATATCATCCGTGCGATCTACACCGAATGTGATGAAAGCGCCAAGGAAAACAAACATCTTAGAAGGCGGCACAATCGCTTCTTTACGGTGGCCACTGTATGAATAATTGTAGCCAAACACCTGGTTCTGGCCCAGCACATTCGTTACGGAAAACACCAGCACAGAGAACTTACCGGCGCCTTTCTTGAAAACATTCGGCAGGTAGTTCACGCTAAGGCTCATGCTGTTGTAATCAATGGTTCTGCCCCTATCGTAGATGGCGAACTTATTAGCCGTATTGTTGTAGCGGATATTATAGTAAGGACGACCGGAAGCGTAGGTATAGGACGCATTGAATTGCGTTTTCATCTTCGTAACGAACTTCTTCATCACCAGGCTTGCCGTGTGCTTTGCCGCGAAGCTAGGCTCGATGGCGGTAGGGAAATTCTGGAAGTCACGCTTGGTATCAAGGAAGGAATAAGAGATCCAATAGTCGAAATTCTTGACCGTTTGCTTATCGCGCCAAAACAGTTCAAAGCCTTTCGCATCGCCGTAGCCATTGTTGCTGATGGCTGATTCCTGCCCGTTCGCCACACCTGTCTTTATCAGGCTCTGGTATTTCTTGTAGAATACTTCCGCCCGCAGGGTTTGAAGTGCCGTGGTCTTTTGGTATTGCGCTATATAGTGCGTGGCTTTCGCGAAATCGAGGTTTGCCACTGCGGGTAAAAAGCGGCGTTCCGGATTTTGATAAAAAATGCCATAGGCTACGGAGGCCTGGCTGTTAGTACCCAACTTATAGGCTAAGGACAAGCGTGGTGCAAGGTTCACTTTGTCCAGCAACGCAGAGTGTTCCATTCGTCCACCGACTTTTGCGGCTATATTATTTGTAAGGTAAACATCGCCTTCGGCAAAAAGAGATTTCAGATGCTCGGTTACTTTGCCGGGATATTTATTCCCGGTGAATAGCGTATAATCTGACCTGTCATTGCTGTAGTTGTATTCCGAACCAAAACGGATGGCGCTCAATCCCTGCAGGCGATATTCCACCACGGCTTTTGCATTTACATAAGTGCCTTTGGTCTCGAGTCCGAAATTCTTTGTTTCAAAGCCGGATAAGCTCACTTCTTCGTTTGTGCCATTTAGCAAAGCGCCATTGATATCATCCAGGTTGTTAGCATACGAAGCGCCGAGGTTTAATTTCCAACCTTTACCCAGGTTTTCGCGCCACGCTACATTATGATACATATTAAAGTTCTTCAGCCTGAAGGCGTCTTTATATCCTAGCGTATCAATACTATTGGTGCGAATGCCAAGAGCGTTTTGGCTGAAATAGCCATAATATTTCAACATGCCGGTCTTAGAGGTTTTGATACGAAAGTTGGCGTCGCCGGCGTGATAGTCAGGAATGCGGCTGAACTCCTGCTTTTGCTTGATGACCGCAAAAGCCGGTGCAAGATTGGTATATCCATAACCAACACCCCAGGAAGAACGCTTGTCTTTCGAAAGATTTTGGTAACCGGCATTGCCACCAATTACCGAAACACCTACACTTGCCGATGCCTGGTCGGGCAGGTCAATGGATTCGAGGATCAGGGCAGAGGAAAGTGCCTGGCCATACAGTGCGGAATAACCGCCGGCACTGAACACTGTTCCTTTAAATAAAAAGGGAGAAAAGCGGCCGCGCTGGGCAATGCCGGGTACGCTGCTGTAAAAAAAGTTATTTACCAGGGTGCCGTCAATAAAGGTTTTGGTTTCTGCAGCCGTGCCGCCGCGTACAAACAAGCCTTCGCTTTCGCCCACTTGCTGCGCACCGGGAAGGGTTTTTACCGCCCCGGTAACATCGGCATTGGCAGAAGCGGTGGTTACAATGTCAATGGAATTGAGAACGGTTGTTTTCTTTTTGTCGCTGGCTTCAAAAGAACCTGCCGTAATTACCACCGCTTTTAGCTCGGTGATCTCTTCTTTTAAAACGATGCTGAGTGCAATTGCTTCTTTATCCAACTTAACGGCTTGCTCAAAAGCCTTATAACCTATTCCTGTGGCGATAATAACTTTTTCTCCCTTCTCCATAGTAGAAAAAGAAAACTTGCCGGCAGAGTCGGAAGTGCCGCCATCGTAGCTGTCTTTAATAGTGATGCTGGCACCTTCAATAGGCAGGCCTTTCACATCTTTTAAGGTTCCGGTGATCCTTTGAGCAAAGCTGGTGATTGTTAGCAGTGATAACAAGAAGAGTATGTATAAAGGTCTCATAACAGTGATTGTTCAGCAAATGTAAAGTAGTTTATTTTATAAACCAATTTATTTTTATAAACTATTTCTTTAAGACCCCTTCCCGGTAAATTTCGTTAGTCATGGTGGGGCAGTAACCCGGTTATAGAAAGGTAATGAAACCTCGTCCCGCTAAACGGCCGCTAACTTGTTGCTTCCTAAGGTATAACATACCTTTCGATAAGGATGCCTAGTTTTTTGAAGAAATGGAATACCGTATTTCTATTGCTTCGGTAAACAGTACATTTTCACCGTTGAAAATGAACGACTTATGTTTAATTTAAAAGACAGGTTATTCCCTGGTAAAGGTGATAAGAGAAGGAACGGCAGATGCCTCGTGCTTAGATAGATCAATCACCAGCACATTGGTTATGTATTTGGGCAGCGTTACGATCACCTTAGTGTTTGTGGTGGAGGTGAATTGATGTTCAATTTTTGAAACAGAAGGTTCCAGAAATACGGTCCGGCTGTTTTTCGCAAAAGCAGCATTAAACTGCTGAAGGTCTTTAAGGCTTTTCAAGGCACTTTGCTTTGCCCTTAACTTTATTTCAGTTGAATCGGTTGCCGGGGAATAAGTGGAGTGATCGGAGATGGTTTTAGGCACCTTCACATGACTGTAGTCACTTGCTGTGAACACACCCTGAGCCTTTGCCTGTTGCACGAGTAAAAAAGCAGGTAAAAAAAACAGTATAAAAAGAAGGTGCTTCATAATTCTTTCACTTAACAAAAGTAAGTGTTTATCACTATACAAATAGAATGCCTAACAGCCCCCTTTCAAACCTTTCGGTGAAAACCCCGTTTTCAACGTTTAAACACTATTAGCACTAGGATATAAAAAAGCCTCCCATGAACCGGGAGGCTTTTTTATCATATTGATGAATTTTATTTATACTGCGGAATCAACCCATTCGCCAATTCCACCATTTTCTTCAATCCATCCTCCGGTAAAGCACCACGTTTGAATTCAGCCAGTACATCGGGCAGCTTATTGTCCATCTCCATCAGGAAATGCTCTTCAAACTCCTTCACCTTGCTCACCGGAACATCACGCAGCAAGCCTTGTGTACCGAGGTAAATGATCGCCACCTGCTTCTCCACTTTCATCGGAGAATATTGCGGCTGCTTCAGGATCTCCACGTTACGGGCACCTTTGTCGATCACCGATTTTGTAGCGGCATCCATATCACCACCAAATTTAGAGAAGGCTTCCAGCTCGCGGTAAAGCGCCTGGTCCAATTTCAGTGTACCGGCCACTTTCTTCATCGACTTAGTCTGCGCATTACCACCCACACGGCTCACGGAGATACCTACGTTGATCGCCGGACGGATACCGGCATTGAACAGGTTACCTTCCAGGAAGATCTGGCCATCGGTGATGGAGATCACGTTTGTTGGGATATAGGCCGATACGTCACCGGCCTGTGTTTCAATGATCGGAAGGGCTGTCAGGGAACCGCCACCTTTCACCAAATGCTTGATAGAAGCCGGCAGGTCGTTCATCTGGCGGGCGATGTCATCGTTATTGATCACTTTCGCGGCACGCTCCAGCAAACGGCTATGCAGATAGAATACATCACCCGGGTAAGCTTCACGGCCCGGCGGACGACGTAACAGGAGCGAAACTTCACGGTATGCAACGGCCTGCTTTGACAGGTCATCATAAATGATCAGGGCCGGGCGTCCGGTATCGCGGAAGAATTCGCCAATGGCAGCACCCGCAAATGGTGCATAGAATTGCAACGGCGCTGGGTCAGAAGCCGAAGCGGCTACGATGGTTGTATACGCCATGGCACCTGCGTTCTGCAGGGTTTGCATTACACCGGCAATGGTCGAAGCTTTCTGACCGATCGCTACATAAATACAATATACCGGCTTACCCGCTTCAAAGAATTCTTTCTGGTTGATGATGGTGTCAATACAGATGGCGGTTTTACCGGTCTGACGGTCACCAATTACCAGTTCCCGCTGTCCGCGACCTACCGGGATCATCGCATCGATCGCTTTGATACCTGTTTGCAGCGGCTCGGTTACCGGCTGGCGATAAATAACACCCGGCGCTTTACGCTCCAGCGGCATTTCATAACGCTCGCCTTCGATCGGGCCTTTACCATCGATTGGCTCACCCAACGTGTTTACTACGCGACCTACGGTTCCTTCACCTACTTTGATAGAGGCGATCTGGCCCGTACGACGCACTTTCGCACCTTCCTGCAGGGTTCCCATCTCTCCCATCAATACCACACCCACGTTATCTTCTTCGAGGTTCAAGGCGATACCCTGAACACCATTCTCAAACTCTACTAGTTCACCGGCACGCACATTGCCTAAGCCGTAAACACGGGCAATACCATCGCCCATTTGCAATACGGAGCCAACTTCTTCTAGTTCGGCGCCGGTGTTGATGCCACCTAACTGCTGACGCAGGATGGCACTGATCTCATCTGGTTTTATTTCTGGCATATAGCTTAATTAAAAATGTAAAATGTAAAATTGAACAGCCCTTGACGACTCACTATCTTACTTTATAAATAAAATCGTTTTTCTCGAACTCTCTTGATACTTCTTTTAGCTCGTAAGCAACTGAGGCATCTACCAGCTTATCGCCAGCCTGCAGTACGAAACCGCCAATGATGGCTGGGTCCACAATGCTTTGCACTTCGATGTTTTGCATATCGCTGGTTTGGCGAACGCGGTCAATGATCGAATCGCGAACGATATCAGAGATAGCAACCGCGGTTGTCAGCTTTACGGTGTGAATGTTCTTATGACCCTTGTATTGCGTGATAAAAGAACTAATTACTTCCGGCAAAACCGCCTCACGTGCTTTAGTGATGACGAGGTTGATAAAGCCTGCCGTCATCTCTCCTACTTTCCCAACCGTAACCGCCTGCACCACTTTGATCTTTGCATCGGCTTTTACAACAGGGCTTTTCAGGAGATTCGCAAACTCCGGGCTTTGCTTGATTACCCCCTGCAGGTATTGCATATCGCCATACACCTGCTCCAACTCTCCCCGTTCCACCGCGAGGTCGAGGAGTGATTTGGCATATCTTGAGGCTACACGTGGATTGAGCATAATTTTGAGCTTTGAGCGTTTAGCTGTGAGCTTTGAGCGAGCTTAAAAGCTCACAGCTCGAAGCTAATAGCTAACTGCTTTTCTTTAATTCAGTTTTACTTCCCCGATCAGGTGTTTGATATGCGCTTCTTGCGCTTCAGAAGAAGCCAGCTGCTTGCGCAATACTTTCTCCGTCACTTCCACAACTAATTTGCCAACCTGGTTCTTTACATCAGTCAACGCCGCCATCTTTTGCGCATTGATCTGCACCTGGGCTTCGGCTACGATCTTGTTGGCTTCTACTTTCGCCATTTCCTTGGCATCGTTCACCATCTTATCACGGGTTTCACGGGCTTCTTTGATCATCTGGGCACGCTCTTCACGGGCACGGGCCATCAGTTCTTCGTTCTCGTTCTTCATTTGCGCCATTTCCGCTTTCACACGCTGCGCTGTCTCCAACGAATCGGCGATGCCCCTTTCGCGTTGGTTCAATGAAGCCAATATGGGTCCCCAGGCGTATTTGCGCAGCAGGAAGAATACGATCAGGAACGCAAGGAGTGTCCAGAAGATAAGCCCGAAGGAAGGTATGAGTAAATCCATGGTAGATTTCTGATTTGAGATTTTCAATTTGAGATTAATGGCGCCCGCCGCCCTGTGCTTTAGGCGCCATTAGTTTGGTAGAACATGCCTTCCGGCGTATTCCAAATTCCATTACACGAACATAGCCAGGATACCAGCGATAACCGCGAACAGCGCAACACCCTCGATAAAGGCGGCTGTCAGGATCATGTTGGCGCGGATGTCGTTAGAAGCTTCCGGCTGACGGGCAATAGATTCTACTGCGCCACGACCGATCTGACCAATACCGATACCTGCACCGATCGCTGCTAAACCCGCACCGATCGCACCGCCGGCGTTAGCCCAAGCTACTGTGCTCAACAAAATGGTTAATAAACTCATGATTGTTCTTTTATGATGATTAAAAAAAGACGATTTAAAACACGAATCGAAACGAATAACACGAATTGCTTTTTGAACACGCCATGAGGCGTGTTCCTACTAAATGATCACTGGTTCCGTTGCCGGGTTGCCATGATGCGCATCGCCTTCATGCTGGTGATGATCTTCGGTAGCCTGACCAATGAAAACCGCTGTCAGGTTGGTGAAGATGAACGCCTGGATGAAAGCTACCAATACTTCGATCACGAAAATGAAAACCGCGAACGCAATGGATATCGGTGCAAAACCCCAACCGGCACCTTTGCTTAGCGAGCCAAAGATGAAGATGAGGGAGATCAAACAAATAATGATAATGTGACCCGCCAGCATGTTCGCAAACAAACGAATGATAAGGGCGAATGGCTTGGTAATGATCGACAGGATCTCTACCGGCACCATGATGAACTTAATACCGAAAGGCACTGGCGGATTGAAAATATGCCCCCAGTAGTGCTTGTTACCACTGAAGTTGATCACCAACGCGGAGATCACACCCAACACCGCCGTAAAAGCGATATTACCGGTTACGTTCGCCGAACCCGGGATCAACCCGAAAATATTATTGATCAGGATAAAGAAAAAGATGGTCAGCAGCAGCGGCATGAACTTCTTATAGCCATGGCCGATGTTTGGTTTTGCTACTTCGTCGCGGATGAAAGTAATGACCGGCTCTACTGCATTCTGCATGCCTCTTGGAGCTGTGGTGATGCCTTGTCCCTGGCGGTATTTCTTAGCAACACCTAACATAATTACTACTAAAACAGTAAGGGCGATCAGCATCTGCACGACGTTACGTGTCAGCGAAAGATCATACACCGAAGCACCCGGCACCGGCATATCCGCTTCATCCACTGCGATAATGGTTTCATTGCGAAACTTCATCATGTCGGCAGCGCTGTAAAATTTGGAAAGGTGCTCTTTATAGGCTGGTGTAACAAGGCGATAACCCTTGTACGAATGCTCACCGTGGTGAAATTGAGAAGAAGAGAACATGGACAAGCCGCGACCTTCTGAATAAACGATCACCGGGAGCGGAATACCTACATGGTGTTCGTGACCATCGGAGCCTTTGTAAGAGAAAAAATGGAATTGGTGCGCATCCAGAACGTGACCAAAAATCACTTCGTTGGCATCGAACATAGGCTTATCAGCTGCTTTTGAAGCTTCATGCGGGTCTTGGTGCACTACAGTATCGCCAATGCCGCCACCTACGCCACCATGTTGTTCATGCTGGGCAGTTGCGTTCAGTGAAAAAGAGAGGCAAAATGCGCTGAAAGCCGCTACCAATAAGCTTTTGACACGTCTGTTCATCATACCCTTCCCGAAATTTGGCGCAAAGATAAGTGGCAGCGGGTAAAAAATGGGATAAAATGAAACTTGTTTAACAAAAACGAGGGCTTATAAAAAAGCCCTCGTTTGAAAATCGAGATCGCGGTTTTAATTTATTTTCCAGAAACGAATAGGCGTTTGATTCAGTATCGGATCAATATAATTAATGAGTCCTACATTTTTAGCGAACTGAAAATCATAGGTCTGGCCAACAGGAGACCATCCGGCACCTGGCATATTTATTTCCGGCGTCATCCTGATATGATATACCTCGTTAAACGTATTTGAATTCAGGGTAGTTGTAGCGGCTGCATCAATGACCTTAAAAGAAAACCGCATCTGTAAAGTGAGCGCTCCTTGGGTACCGCTAAAGGTGGCAGAGGTCCAGGTTTCGTTAGTGGTCACCGTTTCTTTTAAAAACATCACCTCAACATTTGGCTGGGCAAAGGTTATAATAGTGGTATAATCGCTGAGGTTGAGGTAGCGGTAGAATGAGTTGGTCGCCGCTTCCTTGCGGTAATAGCTCGAGTCTACAGGAGCGCCTGTTTTGTTCACGGTGACAAACCAGCTATAAACAACATTGTTGAATGCTGCCGTGCCTACATTGGTTGTTTTAAGCGTATCATCTGTGTTGGCACCTGCCGGATCCTTGTACGTCCAGTAGCTATTGAGTGAAAGCGGGAAATACGTATTGCCGCCGGGAGGTGGGGCAGTTGCGTTCACCGCCACATCAAAACTGCAGGTATCGCTGGCGACTCCCGTACCAAACTTTACCTTGAAGCGGTTCGTGCCTTCCACTAACGGCGTTCCGGCGCCATCCAAAACAATGGTAGCAGGCGCTCCGGCTGTAGCGGTCACCACTTTCTTAAAGCTATAACCATTTACCGTATCAGTAGTAACTGTGTAGGTGCCGGCTGCCGTATAAGTATGTTGCAGCGACACGGTATTAGCAGATGTTAAGGCTACATTCTTGACATAGGTTCCATTTACTGTTGCATTGCAGGTTCCGTTGGTACCGCCACCGGTGCTGCCCGCAGGCAATACGGTTACAGAAACCGTGCAGGACGTTGAATCATAGGTAATTGTGAACACATCGGAGCCTGCCGCCAATGGAATGCCGTTTGCCTTTAGCCGCACTACCACAAGTCCTGTATCGGTGAAGCTGCCATTGCCCCGGAAAGAATACCCGTTGACGGCGTTAGAGCTGATAGTATAAGTGCCTTTTTTACTGACATGAACCCCTACATCCATAAAATTGCTGTCGGTTAACGGCCGGGCGGCTACATAACTGCCGCCCACTGTTTTGGGCGAGCATTCTCCTCCCAGGTCTCTTAGCGAGCCTGCCCCGGGGGCACCAACCTCAAAACTCCTTTCCTTCTGACAAGAGAAAAAAAACCATAATAGAAGCGGTGTTAATAGGTATAGATTCTTGCGCATAAAGAAAGGGGTATTAAAATTTGGGATAAAACTACAATTATTTAAAGCTTGTGCCGGTGGCAACAGGTGGAAAAACGTAACTAACGGGCAGATATTGCGCTTTTCTGAAACTGCATCTCATACAACTTCGTATAAAAGCCGCCTTTTTGTAACAGTTCCGCATGGGTTCCCCGCTCCTTTACAATACCCTTGTCCAGCACCAGAATCGTATCGGCACGCTGGATGGTAGAAAGGCGGTGCGCTATAATGATAGAGGTACGTCCGGCTATGAGGGTTTGAATGGCGGCTTCAATGAGCTGCTCGCTTTCGGTGTCAATGGAAGAAGTGGCTTCATCTAAAATAAGAATAGCAGGATCATAGAGCAAGGCTCGGATGAAAGAAAGCAATTGCCGTTGCCCAAGCGAAAGCGTGGCGCCGCGCTCCATCACATTGTAATCGTAGCCGCCCGGCAACCGCAAAATAAAGTCATGCATCCCAATGAGTTTCGCCGCTTCCTCCACCCGCTCCCTTGGAATAGCGGCATTGCGCAGCGTGATATTATCCAGCACCGAACCGGCGAACAGGAACACGTCCTGCAAAACCACACCAATATTGCTGCGCAAAGCACCCAGCTCCCATTCTTCTATCTTCACATCATCAATGCGTATTTCGCCTTCTTTAATGTGGTAAAGCCGGTTAAGCAAACTGATGATCGTGGATTTGCCACTGCCCGTGTGCCCGACTATCGCCAGGGTTTGCCCGGGACTTACCTTGAAACTGACATCTTTCAATACCGGACTGCCTTCGATATATTCAAACGAGACCCCCTGGAAATCAATTTTTCCTTGTACGGCTTCCGGCGCATAGGCGCCGTCATTCGCGGCAAAATCAGGATTGTCCAGCACTTTAAATACCCGCTCTCCGGCTATCAGCCCCATCTGCAGCACGTTGAATTTATCGGCAATAATGCGCAGGGGGCGGAAAAGCAGGTTCAGGCAGAGGATAAACGACATGATGAGCCCGGCATTTACCTGCTGCTTGGAGCCAAACCAAACGATCAAGCCGATAGAAGTGGCGAGTACGATCTCCACCACAGGAAAGAATACAGAATACGCAAAAATGGCTTTGACATTCGCATCGCGGTGCTCCCCATTGATCTTTTTAAACTTATCAAATTCGCGGTTCTCCGCGGCAAAGGCCTGCACGATATACATGCCCGTGATATGCTCCTGCACAAAAGCGTTGAGGTAGGAAACGGCGCTGCGCACCCGGTGGAAAGACCTGTTCACGCTTTCCTTGAAATAATAGGTGGCGACAATAAGAATGGGGAAAGGGATAAGACAGATCAGGGTCAGTTGCCAGTCGGCCCAGAACATATAACCCAGCACACAGACAATGGAAAGCAGGTCGGCAATGATGGGGATCAGCCCATCGGCGAAAATATCGTTCACCCGCTCGATGTCATCCACCGTTCGGGTGGTAAGGGTGCCGATGGGTGTTTTGTCAAACTGGCGCAGGTTCAGGTTCAGCACTTTTTTGTAAGTGGCCACCCGCATGTCCTTTACCACGGCCTGCCCCAGCCAGGAGGTGATGTAGGAGAAATAAAAGCGTAGGCCGGTTTCCAGCAACAGGAAAAGAATCTGGATAATTGTGACATTAATGATAAGCCGCACCACCTGGTTGGTAATATAATCGTCCACCGTAAGCTGGATCAGGTAGGGACGAACGGGCGTAAACAACGCCAGTATAATAGTGAAGGCAATAGACAGGTAGAACTTCTTCTTGTAAGGCGCCGCAAAGCGCAGCACCCGGCGCAGCACTTTCAGATCGAACGACTTTTTAGACTCCTTTTTCGCCAAACCAATAATTTAGGGTGCAAAGATAGCCACCTCGCCCCCGGCCGGGCGGTATAGGCAGGTCAATCTTTTTCACCTGCCGATGTTAAAGTGCGGCTTAATACCTTTCTACAAACGCAAGGATGCCGTCCGCGCCTTCAAGGATGCCATTCCCGGGAGTTAGGATGGCGTTTTCGCCCTCAAGGATGGCGTTTTCGCCCTCAAGGATGGCGTTTTCTCCTTCAAGGATGGCGTTTTCTTCGTCAAGGATGGCGTTTTCTTCGTCAAGGATGGCGTTTTCTTCCTTGAGGATGGCGTTTTCTTCCCTGAGGATGGCGTTCGCAACGACAAGGATGCCATTCCCGGCTTCAAGGATGGCGACTTCGGCCTCAAGGATGCTATCCGCAGGTAATAGAATGGCTTTAGACGGGTATTTACTTACCCCGATGCCTTTTTTGCAGCCGGTTACGGGTTTCTGCCCGCTTCCGTATAGCGGTGCGCTTGCCTGCTCCTGGGTGAGCAAGGCAAAGATTTCTAATGAGATAGGGAAGAGAATAGGCAGTACAGTGTGAGCGGTCCTTTTGCCTCCTGTATCCTACATTTCCTCTTCCGTCGTGCCGGTTTGGCTATTGTAAGCTTTGATGAAGAGGGCGCCGAGGTTCTTGTAAGGTGGAATATAGTCATCAAACCCTTCGATCTTACCGGCCTTTCCCTTGAACTCGCTCCAGAAGGGCACCCAGTCTATGTTAGCACCATTACGGAGCTTCTCGTTCATGATTTGTGTAAACGGCTCATTGATCTTGATCTTGCCCGTTTGCTTGGACGCGATGATGTGGGCATCCGGCGCTTTCTTCAGCACTTCGGATATAACATTGTAACCGCCGCAGCTTCCGAGCAGCACGAGCTTGGCTGAAGGCTGAATCTGCTCAATCGTTGAATTGACCCAATAGCTGTGCCCGCGGTGCACCACCACGGAGGGCTGTATGCCTTTTTCAGAAAGATAGTCGCTCAATGCGGCCTGCCCCTTTTCCAGCTCGCCGGGGGCCTTGTCATCATCCATCCATTTGTTGGCATAAATTATCATTGGCTTGCCTTTGGTGGTGGCATAAGCGATCCAGTATTTTTTGTCTTCTACTTTCTTCCAGCCAGCGCCCATGCCCGTAACAAAGCCGTTGTAATTCATCTTTCCATCAGCATCGCCATAAAAGAAAACCTGCTGCACTACCTTACCTACACTGTCCTCGTTCAGCAGCGATGCATAGCTGACGCTATAGACCGGCGGAATACCAAACTCCCTGGAGAGATCAATTTTATTAGTGGAATCGGCGGAGAGAAAAAGCTTGTACAATAAGTTATAAATAATTTTCCCGCGGGAATTGTTTTGTGCGACGTTGCTTTCGTAGTTGGTCTTTACATTTTCCAGCATTTTAGCCGCCAGCGGCTTAATGGTTTCGGCGATAGAGGCATACGAATCCGCTACATCCACACCGTCTTCCAGCGTAGTGGTTTTTTCCAATCCGCTCACAAAGGCGGTCATTAGCTTTTCAGCATGTTCGGGCTTTGGAAACGAACTGAGGAAATGGCTAAGCATGTTATAACCTGCAGCCACCCGCACAAATTTTTTAAAGCGGTCGAAGTTCACCAGCATCAGAACCGAATCGCCGCGGTTGCCCAGCTTTTGCATCATTTGCGGGTAAATGCCCTGCACAAAACTCGAGGTGTACATCTGGTCGTCGCCATACACTACGAGGTAATACAATTCCTGCGCATTTAGTTGCTGCAATATCTTGAACCGCACGGGGTTCGGCTCTTCGTGCAGGGCGTTGATCACCTTGATAAACGTCTCTTCACCTTTCGTCCGAATGCGTTTGCCCAGGCTTTCCATCTCCCGCACCGAGTCTTTTCTTATTGCTCTTTCCACATAGTCAATGCGGGTCCTTACCAATAATTTGTAGTACTGAACGGGATCATTCTTAACAGAATCAATACCGGCAAGGGTCTGGCGTCCACTCACGATATTATCCAGGAAAGGAAAATACCACTGCCCGTTATTGCTGGTTGCCATTTTTGCCACGGCTTGTATCAGCGGATCTTCAATCTTGCGGATAGCAGAAGACAGCCTATTGCTTGCCGCCGCGTAATCATACAATTTTGCCGGGTTTTTATAACCGGCCAACAGGATCAGGCTGTCTCGGTTCGGGAGATCGGGGTTGTCTTTTAATGTAGGTAGAATACGTTCCGGGTGAAGGAACATATACTTACTGAGGAGAATGTTCTTTGACGCCTTCACTCCCGGGTTACTGTCGAAGGCCGTACTGCTCATTACGATGCTGCCTATTTCATAAGAGCTCTTTTCAATCAGTGGTTCAACAGACTCTCCTACGCGGTCCCGCTTCATCGCCGCTTCATAGGTATTGATGATAGAAGGCAGGTTAGCAGCCGCTATACGCCGGCTTTTGAAAGACGAGACGAAATTCCGCAGCATCCGCTCCATTCCGGTCAGGTATTGCACCTTCTTATTATTATTGACCGCCGTATCCATTTCCACTACGCACTGAAGGTTATCAATCTGTTGTACCAATGCTTTGGTGATCAGGAAATTCATGTCGTCATCCGGCGAGGCATAGAACTGGTTGTCGGCCTTCCCATCCGCTTTTAAAGCATTTTTTTGTTCCCGGTCTATATATTCATGGCGAAGCTGGCGGTTAATAGGCGGCTTGCACCCGGTCGTTTCGTTCTTTTTTTGAGCAAAACTGCTGGCGGTGGTGAAAAGAAATATAGATAATAAGGTGATTCGTAAGGTCGAGTGCATGGGCCCCATAGTGCAAATTTAATACCCACTCCTTTAAAAGGATGTTATAGGTGTTTTCGCTTTAGATAGACTTCTTTTGAAAGGTATTCGTTGCAGAGACGGTTGGAGGTTGGAGGTTCGAAGTTAAAGTATCACTTGCGAGTCAATAGGGGTCAACATCCAACCCCTAACTTCCAACCTATGGCTCTTACTATTAAGTTTTCATTAACTCTCTCTAAACAGAATGACCTTAGGAAAGAAGCAGTCCTTTTTCCTGTACGTTTGCCGCACATTTACAAACCGCATGGACAACCGATCCTGGAAAGTGCTGATTGCAGACGACGAGCCGGACATTCTGGAAATCCTGAAATACAACCTTTCCAAGGAAGGCTACAGCATCACAACAGCGGCTGACGGCAATGAGGCCGTTGCTACAGCGCTGCAACTAGTGCCCGACCTGGTGGTGCTGGACATCATGATGCCCGGCAAAACAGGTGTGGAAGTTTGCGAGATCCTGCGGGCACAACCGGCATTGAAGGATACCTTGATCATGTTTCTTACGGCCTTGAACGATGAGGCAACGCAGATAAAAGGCCTCACCACCGGCGCGGACGATTATATTTCGAAGCCCATTTCTCCAAAAGTATTTGTCAGCAAGGTGCAGTCGCTACTTCGCCGCGCCAGGCGTGAAGATCACAAAGCATTAACGGTTAACGGGCTGACCATTGATCCCGAACGCTTCATAGTGCAGTATGAAGGAAAGGACATGCTGCTGGCAAAAAAAGAATTCGAGCTATTGCACCTGCTGGCCACAAAGCCGGGCCGGGTGTTTCTCCGCAACGAGATCCTTAGCCAGGTTTGGGGCGCCGACGTGATCGTGGGCGACCGCACCATTGACGTGCATATCCGCAAGATCCGCCAGAAGCTGGGGATTGACTGCATTACGACGGTGAAGGGGGTTGGGTATAAGTTTGAGATGTAGGGAATAAGGCACAAGAGGGAAAAGACCACACACAAAGGGACGCAAGGGACGAGGGCAGATATTCTCCTGAAGCTCCGTTTGGAATTATCTTTGTAACTTTCCTTATCATGATAAAGCGCATTTCAAAACAGAAACCTCTTCTATCCAAAAGCGCTTTTTGGGATGCAGACCTATCATCACTTGATTTTGACCGTTATGAACGTTTTATCATTACCCGTGTTTTTGAGCGGGGCAGTGAAAGCGACCAACAAGCTTTACTTTCTTATTATGGCGCTCAAAAAATCCGCTCCGTATTAATTAATATGCCTACCCTGCAACCTATTGCCAGGGAATGGGCTAAGCGCCTGCTTCACCTTTCTGATGCTGATTTCAAATGCTGCAAAAACACACTGCCACTCCGGAACTCCTCAAGGTATTAAAGCGTTTGATGGAATTGCCGGCACTAGACAACTTTCGTTTAGTTGGCGGCACAGCCCTAAGCCTGATGAAAGGACACCGTCGGTCAGATGATATTGATCTGTTTACTAACCAAACGTATGGCACTACTGATTTTGGGGCTATTCTTTTTCGGTTGAAAGAAATATTTCCTATAGTAAAAAGCCCGGCTGAAGCTTTTCCTGCTTTACAATCGTTGCGGAACAATGACGGTTTAAAATTAATGATCGGGGATGAAAAAGCGGCGCTTATAAAGACAGATATCCTGTACTGGGATGTTGAATTTTTTAACCGCCCGCTGCTGAAAGAGGGTATACGGATGGCGTCTGTTGAAGAAATAGGTGCCATGAAACTGGATGTCATTTCAAGAGGTGGCCGCAAAAAAGACTTTTGGGATTTGGTGGCGATACTTGAGGACTACCCACTGTTGCACTTATTAGACATCTACGAAAAACTATATCCATTTTTACCCGTAGAAGCGATCTTTAAAGGCCTGTGCCAATTTGAAGTGGCAGAAGAAATGCCCGACCCTATTTGTTTACGCAACCATCGTTGGGAAGAAATTAAAGAAAGAATAATCAAAGAAGCCGCTAACCTCTAAGCCTGCCTTTATGTTTCAAACTAAAAACCTCTCCCCCCGCCAATTAGCACTGTTTACCGCAGTGGTGCTTTCCATTCCTATAGGCTGCGGGTTTTTAGTCTTAGGTCATAGTTGGAAAGAAGGGCTCATTTCATTTCTCATTATTCTGGCCGGATCGTACTTCCTGATTCTCTTTATCATCCAGCAATTCATCTACCGCAAGATCAAGCTTATTTACAAATTCATCTACCAGACCAAAGCCAGCAAAAAGCAGGAAACCTATTATAAATACATCCTGCCGCAAAAGAGCATTGACGAGGTGCGGGAAGACGTGGAAGCCTGGGGCGAGCGTCAGCAACGGGAGATTGAAGCGCTGAAGCAAAACGAAACCTTTCGCAAAGAGTTCCTGCAGAACCTGTCGCACGAATTCAAGACGCCTGTCTTTGCGATCCAAGGCTACCTGGAAACCCTGTTGGGTGGTGCAATGGACAATACAGAAGTAGCGGAACGTTTTCTGAAAAAAGCCACCAGGAACGTAGAGCGGTTGGCACACCTGATACAAGACCTGGATTCCATATCCAGGTTAGAGCGTGGCGAACTGAAGCTCCGCAAACAGAACTTTATTATCCAGGACCTGGTTCGTGATGTTTATGAAAGCTTGTCGCTGATGGCTGAAAAAAACGGGCTCTACTTATCTATCAAAAAAGGTTGCGAGCAACCGTTAACCGTGTATGCGGATAAGGAAAAGATCCGGCAGGTGATCATTAATATGGTCACTAATTCTATTAAGTACAGCAAGAACCGCGGCTCGGTAACCGCCAGTATGTACAACACCGACGAAAAGCATATCCTGGTGGAGATCAGCGATGACGGCATCGGGATTCCCGAGCCCTTTTTACCCCGCATTTTTGAACGCTTCTACCGTACCCAGGAAGGCCGAAGTATAGATGTGACAGGCAGTGGCTTAGGTTTAGCCATTTGCAAGCATATCATAGAAGCGCATGGCCACAGTATTCATGTACGTAGCACCGAAAGCGTAGGTACTACCATTGGCTTTACACTGAATGCCAGAAAAGATTAAGCTTCTTTACTATCTGTAAGCTAATGACTAACTGTAAAATGCTTCTTGTGCTTCCGGTGAAAATAAACCAGCGAACAGCAGATGGCCACGGTGCCCGTAACCGAAGTAAACAACACCAGCGAGGAATAGAAATGCAACCAATCCACTTGTAGTTTCAAAACCGTTTTCGTAAGCAGCACCGATATGCTGGCGAGGTAGCCGAAGGCATCCGCCACATAAATAAGAAAGCCCACATTCGCCGCGTATTTAAACGAAGCCAGCATACGATCGAACAGGATACTATTGTAAGGAATATAGGTCATGTACAACCCTAGTCCCATGCTGGTCATCCACCAGAAAGTAGAAACACTACCTTGCTGATACAGCAAGGTCATCATACCGGACAATATAAAACCTGCCAGCATAATACCTTGTGCCATTAGGAAGGCTTTCTGGTTGTTTCGCACCGCCACCATACTGGCAATGAGAATTAAAATAGATATCGAAATGATCATCTCGGTTTGGGCAAATACACTTGGCTGAAACACTTCGCCGCTGGAGCGCCACATGTCTGCCATAAAAGCATCCCGCACTTCGCGAAGCACGGTCACGAAAATATAGATGATCACCAGTAAGACTACACCGGGAAGAAAGGTTTTCAGAAACGCCTTTCGGTCGGCAGCCGTCATCGGTACCCGTGCAGTACGGTGGGCTACATCGTTAGCATCCGGTGGCGGAATTTTTTCCAGCAGCCACACAAACAAAACCAATGGCAGCAGGAAAACCAGCGCCGTCATAAAAGGCATCCAGTATTCGCTTACGCCCCAATCACTCATCACCCAGAGCGCAACCGACTTTGCCAGCCCCGGACCAAAAATGAAGCTGACAGCCAATGCCGCCGCTATGAAATCGGTAGCCCGCCGCCCTTCCACATACGAAAACACGATGCCCCACAACATACCCAGCGGAAAGCCATTCAACGCCAGTGTCCAGAAGTTATAGGGCGCCGGTATAACAGCGAATAACAACCAGGCAATCCAGGAAATACCAACCAGCAGAAAGATCAATTTTGCACGGCCATATCGTTTCAGTCCGCTGATGAACGCAATGCCATAAAACTTGCTGAGCATATAGCCGATCACTTGCGTAATGACCAGCACGGTCTTGTACTCTAATCCAAAAAGCCGGGCGCCTTCAAAAGAAGCAACATTAAAAGCCTTGCGAAAAGCAGTGATGGAGGCATAAGCGGCAAAGCACACAATGGCGGCAAATACGGAATGAAGAACAGAATTGGCAGCAGGTTGTTTTGGCACGAGACAAGTTTGTTTCAATATAGAGAAAGCTTTCCAAAAGAATCATTGTTATGATAGAAATAAAAACCACTTGCAAGGGCAAGCGGTTAAGTTTTATAATTTGTGCGGATGCAATTGAACTTAACAAAAGAACCAGAAAAAAGAGATGAATTACGCGGAGCAACATGAGTGTTATTCTTTCCGCAAAGGACTCATTCGGGCATTATCGCAGTATTACGTCACCGTTAAGGAATCGTGATGGCAATGTTACGGGAATGTTATCCCTGCACATACATGAACAATTGCACAGACAAAGTAGAGCACTCCTTTATATCTTAGCGTCTCCGGCTCCTCTTCTTTGAGGTTGAAACCTTCTTTTTAACCTTCGGTGCAGCCACTTTCGGAGCATTCTTCACATATGGCATTGGGTTCACCCAGCCCCTGCCCCCTGAAATGCCAAAATGCAGGTGAGGTGGAGTTAAGCGGGCATTACCTGTATTTCCCACCGTGCCAATAACTTGTCCCTTCTTCACACGCTGCCCTTCTTTCACCAATTGCTTATCCAGGTGCGCATAATAGGCTGTCCATCCGTGTTTGGCTGATTTTAGCCATAAGGTCTTTCCACCGATTGGCGTATGTGCCTTTTCTACGATCACCCCATCGCACACGGCAATTAATGGCGTTCCCTTGCGGGCATGGATATCAATGCCTTTATGCCGGCGGATGCCACCGCCACGGCTGGCGCCCCATTGATCCTTTATCTTGCTCTTAGTTCCCGCAACGGGGAAAGCCAGTGACCGGCTAACCGATGCAATGGACACTTTTGCACGGGAAGGCGCTTTACGAAAAGAAAAAGAAAACGTCGCAATAAACAGCAACGGAAGCAGGAAAATCAATTTCTTCATGGAGCGTGGATTGAGCCCCTATAAACACAAACCACCCATATTTATTTTCTGCTATATGCTAATAGAACCTTAATACTTCTTCGGAGAGCGTCAACCTTGCTTATGCACAAAAAGAGACCCCTGTGGAAACAGGGGTCGCAACCAAAACTAACTGCTTATGAGAATATTTATAATGCAATAATAATACCGCTTTTAAAATTTCGACTGTAAATGGCTGTAAATATTATTCCTGACCTTTTTTAGGTTTCACCCAAATCGGGGAATACTCACTTTCAATTCACAGCCACAGCCCGGGGCGCTGTTTAGACTAAGCATGCCTTTACTATTTTCTGCCCGGGTTATCATATTGGTGATGCCAATGCCATTGCGCTTCCTTTGTATGTCAAAGCCTTGCCCGTCGTCTATCACTACCAGTTGAATCGTGCCCTTCGAATCTTGTAGGATTACTTGCACACTTTGAGCTTTGGCATGTTTCAGGATATTGGTCAGGTGCTCTTGTAAGATACGGTACAAGGCAAGATGTACCTCCTGGTTTACATCCACATCACTCATATCCTCCATATCCAGCGAGATAACGAGCTTGCCGGTAGCAGCCACCGTGTCCAGCAGATCTTTTATTGATTCCTGCAACTTGATATTACCAAGCGAAGGAGCCGACAAGCGTTTGGAAAGACTGCGAATTTCAGTGATGGATTCCTGCATGAGCCCGATGCTGCGTTCCAGTATCTCCTGTGTATTTCCAACGCCATCCCTGCAAAGCTCCATGTAGAGCTTTATCGTGGTTAATACCTGGTTTACATTATCATGCAGTTCCAGGCTTACTTGTGCCCGCTCCTTTTCCTGCGCAGCAATTACTGCAGCTGTTGTTTTCTTTTGTTGCACTTCCAGTTCTTTCTCCAGGGCTTTCCGTTTGGTAATATCCTTTCGCAAACTAAAGAACTGCTCCAACTTTCCTGTTGCATCAAAAAGGGGCTGGATATGAAGTTCTGACCAAAAGGGTTCACCGCTTTTTTTGTAATTCAGTATCTCCACCTGGAAAGGTTTTTCTGTCTTGTATTGCTCGTGGATAAATTTTACTGTGACAGGATCAGTACCCGGGCCTTCTAAAAGTTTGGCTGGGGTATTTCCTATCACTTCTTCAGGAGCATACCCGGTCATTCGGGTAAAGGCGGCATTCACCCATGTTGTTTTCCGGTCTGGTGTGATAAACACGACAGCGTTCTCTGTTTCTTTTGCTACCAATGATAACCGCTGCAGCTCTGTTTCAGCTTGTTTCTTTTCATCAATGTTTTGAAAGAAGATATATAACCCGTCATTAGAAGGATATATCCGGTTTTCAAACCAAATTTTGTATTGAGGCGTGTAGTTTTCAAATTCAATGGCCACACCTTGGGACAAGGCCCTATGACATTCATTGAAAAAATGATCTTTCTCTATACCTTTTGGAAGTATGTCCCAAAAGGTATTGCCCAATGCTTCCTGCCGCTTAGTGCCCAATATTATTTCTGCCTGCCGGTTCCAATAGGTCACTTTCCAGTTCGTGTCTACCGCAATGAAACCATCATTGGTACTTTCCAAAATATTAACCAGCTGTTTGTTCTGGTTCTTGATGTGGGCTTCATAATTTTTCCGTCTCTCTTCTTCCCGCTTGTGTTCGGTTACATCGCGGAAAAATACACTGATACCGCCTTGAGACGGGTGGACGCCTACCTCGTACCACCGATCATGTGGCGCAAAAAAAGCTTCAAAACTTACCGACACCTGTTCATGCAGCGCCTTTTTATAATTGCTTGCAAAGGGCGTGTTTTCAATATCGGGATAGATATCCCAAAGATTTTTGCCAAGCGCCTCTTCCCGCTTTCGCCCCAAGATCACTTCTGCCTGGGTATTCCAATAAGTAATAGTAAAGGATGCGTCTAAGGCAAAGAAGCCGTCGGTGATGCGTTCCAGCATTTCCTGCATTTGCCCATTTTGCTGGTACAGTTCCTTCTCATACCGGCTTTGCAATTCTTCTTTTGCCTTTTTTTGAGAAGCATCCCGGGCAATGCAGAACATCACTTTTTCCTTCTCGTTCCAGTGCGCCGACCACACCATGGGCACAATACGACCATCCTTACAGCAATAACGATTTTCAAAATTCGTCATGTTTTCGCCCTTTGTAATGCGGGTTGCCGCTTCAATAGTTTGCTCGTGATCGTCTTCCATTACCAGTTCCATATAAGGTCGGCCAATAAGCTCTTCCGGTGCATAACCCCACACCTGCCTGCAGGCATTACTTACTTCTATAAAACATCCTTTTGAATCAAAGGAGCAAATCACATCCAGCGAGGAGTCGAACATTTTTTTTAATTGCTCGACAGATGGATAGCGATGGTGGATGGACAAGGTTTTCACGGCAGTAGTTTAGTAAGGGATAGCAGGGCGAAGGGATAGCAATTTACGACAAACTCCCCAGTTCAACATATCAAAACCAAAATCAATGTGAAAAGCAGGCGAATGCTTTAGGTATTATAATATTACACGTTGTGGAAATGAATGCTCTAAGGGCAAGATAACCAATCAGCAATAAGAAATCTTTCTAAAACCGCATTTGTATGCGGCAGGTCAGCACATTATCTTTTAGGTCACCGGTGTATCCGCTTAAAAGCGTTTTTTCATTCTGCACAGCATCGTAGTACACCAATAGCTTAAGTGTATTTGTAAAATAATGCGTCATCCCGATCCCTACTGTATTGAACCGGATATCACCTGCACCAAAATTACCCCCGGTGCTACCGATCTCTTCCTTCTTCACTTTTCGGTTAGGGTCATACCAGTCGTATTTTACTACAAGCTCCCACTTCTTATTCACAATATTTTGCAGGAAATAAAAGAAAGCCCCATCGAAGTCGCGGATGTAGGTGGGTCCTTCCGGTAGAGTTCCAGGGTTCACCGTAGTGTTTTGTGTACCCGGCTGTTTTCCTCTCCAATATTCTCCTCTTATTTCGGTTTTGCCCCATCCATGCTCGTAAGCCAGTTGCAGGTCAGCGCCATAGTATTGCCGTTCAGCTTTTGCACCTATGTTTTTCAGCGAAGAATCAACAGCGAATACAGCGGCGCCATTTCCCTCTTTTATTTGATAAACATGCCGGGTGGCCTGTGCCCAGCCTCCGCTTAAAAATGAAAGCCCTCCACTAAGCAATATATTGGACGAGAGATGGAGCGGTTTTAGGGTTAACCGGCTGATCAGGTCTTTATAGGAATCAAATTCTGCCGGTCCGGATTTTCCCTGCCCATTAAATAACCCAATATCGTATTTAAGCTGTAGCCCTTGGCGCTTAGGCTTTTGTTTTTCATAAGATACCATAGCGCCCAGGTCCCGCTCACTGGGCATCAGGGTTTGCGACATACGTCCCCGTTCCGGGGTCTCGCGGAACGAGGAGGAAAGGTTTACCTCGTAGCCGAATGGGCGTGCAAATAGCCCGGTCGTAAGCGAAAAATTGTTTTTACCCGGCTCATAGATACGTACAAACATATCCCTCACATTCACATCCCGCTCTGTAGCCTCAAACTGGAAGGTGAAAAGCGCCGCCGGAAACACCCCGTCCTTGCCAGGTAGCTTATAATCAATCTTTACCCGTGCCCGCCGGAGCATAAACCGGTTATCTGACAGCTTTTGAAAATTGCCCCCTGCAAAAGTAGCTGCCCCTTTTTCACTGGCCACCTGGTATTGGGGTTGAATGTAAGCACCAATATGTAGGTTTTCAAACCGTTTCACCACGGGGCGCACCGTATCTCTTATGAAAAGCGTGGAATCATAATCGGACAAATACCGTTGCCCGGAAGCAGTAATTGTAAAGACGCACAGGAAAGGCAGTAGTAAGGTTTGGAGTTTTCCAAAAGGCTTGACCCCGGTTCGCATGATTTTTATAGTAAAGTTCAAGGCCCAATATTAAATAATTATTATTTCTACGTTATCAAAAATCAGGGTGGTTAACAATACTACTTTTGCTCATCTTATAAAAATCTATTTATGGCGTTCTCATTCATGAAAATGTTCTCTCCGAAGGATAAAGTATTTTATAGCCTGTTTGAAGAAGTGGCTGCCAACGGGCACACGATGGCGCTTCAGCTGGCAGCTTTGGTAGCCGAGCCGGACTATGCAAAGCGGCAGAATATGATCAAACCGATAGAGGACCTGGAACATGCCAATGATGAGCTGACACACCGTGTATTCACGGAATTAGGACGCAACTTCATTACGCCCTTCGACCGCGAGGATATTCACTTCCTGGCCAGTGCCCTCGATGATATTGCGGACTATATCTATGCTTCTGCAAAAAAGATAAAGCTCTATCATGTTAATCCTACCGACGATGGGATCCAGCGTTTAGCCGAACTGATTGTGCAAAGTACCAGTGAGGTAAAAGCCGCTGTTGCGGAATTGCGTGACATGAAGAATATCCGCCGCATCACTGATTCACTGGTTCGTATCAACAGCATCGAAAACCAGGCGGACGACATCAGCGACATGTTCATCGAACGCCTCTTCAGCATGGAGCCGGATGCAAAAGAGATCATTAAAAAGCGGGAGATCTACCAGGTGCTGGAAGATGTAACGGACAAGTGCGAGGATGCTGCTAATGTTATCGAGTCTATTATTGTGAAATACGCCTAAGCAATTAGCTGATTTGACGATTTGATAATTTGATAATGGTTGAAATCTGACACCATATCATCAAATCGCCGAATCATCATATCATCAAATACTCTCTATGACTTTCCTGATTGTTATTATAGCCCTCGCATTGATCTTCGATTATATCAATGGATTTCATGACGCCGCCAACTCCATTGCCACTGTTGTTTCTACAAAAGTGTTAACGCCTTTCCAGGCAGTGGTCTGGGCAGCCGTTTTCAATTTTGTTGCCTTTTTTATCTTCAAGGATCATGGGGTTGCTAATACGGTTGCCAAGACCGTTAAACCCGATGCCATTGAAAGTGCCCGTATGCTTATGGTGGTATTTAGCGGGCTGATAGCGGCCATTGCCTGGAACCTGCTTACCTGGTGGTTCGGCATTCCTTCTTCTTCTTCGCATACATTGATCGGTGGATTTGCAGGAGCGGGTATTGCAGCCGGGGGCTTTGCAGCAGTTAACAGTGATGTGATTCTTCGTACCGCCTCTTTCATCCTGATTGCACCATTGGTAGGTATGCTGATGGCCTTGATCATATCGCTTTGGTTTATGTATTCGTTCCGGAAAGGCATAGGCCCCAAGATCCTTTCTATACTTATCATTTCGGGGCTGGTGTGGTTCCTGACAGCCTTTACCACTACAAACAGGGCAGAACTTTCCGGCATGAAGCTCGAGAAAGAAACAGCTGGAATGAAGGTTAGTGCCATTACAACGAACTCACCTGCCAGCCGCATGGGTCTTAAAAAAGGCCAGGTTATTACAACGATCAATGGCAAACCCATTGCCGATCAACAGGATGTGAACAGCGCCTTCCGCGACATGACGAATGGTGATGCCATGCAGCTTTCCGTAATTGATAAAGAAGGTGTTGCAAAAACAACTGCCACTTCCTACATCACTAATTATAAAGCGCATTTCAATAACGTTTTGTTCTACGGACAAAACTTTAAGTGGTTCCTCTTGGCCATTATCCTGTTTGCGCTTGCGGTCTTTACCTTCTGGCTTAATACGCTTAATGCTTCCAATTCAACAGCTTGGTTCAAGCGCCTGCAGCTGGTTTCTTCGGCAGCCTTTTCTATTGGGCATGGTGGCAATGATGCACAGAAAGTAATGGGGATCATTATGGCAGCGCTGGTTGCTTACGATCCTGCGCAATTTAGCCTTGATCACATGCCCAACTGGGTGCCGCTTGCCTGCTATGCAGCCATTAGCCTTGGCACCATGAGCGGTGGGTGGAAGATCATCAAAACCATGGGTACACGGATCACGAAGGTCACACCATTTGAAGGCGTAGCAGCGGAAACGGCTGGCGCTATTACTCTCTTTGTGACAGAAGCATTAAAAATCCCAGTCAGCACTACGCATACCATCACCGGCGCCATTATTGGTGTGGGTGCCACCAAACGCTTGTCTGCCGTACGCTGGGGCGTTACTATCAACCTGCTATGGGCATGGGTGCTTACCATACCGGTGAGCGCTTTGCTGGCAGCATTGGTATATTTTGTTGTGAATCTATTTATCTAAACCTGAGCGGAAATCCCGAGTTTTGCAGCTCTTAATCTTACGAGCATGGCAAAAATATTAGTGACAGGCGGGTGCGGCTATATTGGCTCTCACACGATAGTGGATTTAATAGAGAACGGTTACGAGGTAATTTGTGTTGATAATAATTCCCGTTCGAATGCAGGCATATTAGAGGGCATTAAAAAAATCACCGGTAAGTCTGTAAAGAACTACAAAGTGGACCTTTGCAGCTTCGATGAAACTTTTGCCATTTTTCAGGAAAATACGGACATCAAAGGCATTATCCACTTTGCGGCGTATAAAGCCGTAGGCGAATCGGTTGAGCAACCGCTGATGTACTATGAGAACAATATGGCATCGCTCATCAACCTGCTGAAATGTGTGCAGGAGTTTAAAACTCCCTGGTTTGTTTTCTCTTCCAGCTGCACTGTTTATGGCAATCCCGATAATAGCATAGTTACAGAAGAAACCCCGCAAAAGCCTGCAGAATCACCCTATGGAGCTACCAAGCAAATGGGTGAACGCATCCTTACCGATTTTCAAAAACAGTTCCCTGCTTCTAAATGCATTTTGCTGCGCTACTTTAACCCGGTAGGTGCGCATCCTTCTAATCATATTGGCGAATTGCCTATTGGACGGCCGCAGAACCTCGTACCGGCCATCACCCAGACAGCTATTGGCAAAATTCCGGGCATGACGGTTCATGGAGCTGATTATGATACCCGCGACGGCAGTTGTATCCGCGATTATATCCACGTCTCGGATATAGCTCATGCCCACACATTAGCTATTCAATATTTAGAGCAGGAAAAAAGCGAAACAGGAACCGAGATATTTAATCTTGGGACCGGCAATGGTGTTTCTGTTCTGGAAGCCATCCAGGCATTTGAAAAAGTGAGCGGGCAAAAGCTAAACTATGAGATCGGTCCGCGCCGCCCAGGAGACGTAGTAGCTATTTATGCGAATAATGATAAGGCCAAAACCGCTTTGGGATGGGCGCCTAAATACGACCTGGAAGAGATGATGAGCACCGCCTGGAAATGGGAAGTAAAGTTGAAGGAAGATGAAAAGCTTTTTGCCACAACGCCTCCGCAGCTTAACTGATACCTCACCCTATATTTGCGCCATGTTAAAAGACATTCAATCTACCGGAAAGAAAGATACCCGCAGCGGTTTTGGCGATGGCATTGTAGAAGTGGCTCGCACGAACAAAGATGTAGTGGCTTTAACCGCTGACCTTGCTGGGTCTTTGAAACTACAGCAGTTTATCAAAGAGTTTCCTGAGCGTTTTATACAGGTAGGCATAGCAGAAGCAAATATGATTGGCATAGCTGCCGGCTTGACCATTGGTGGAAAGATTCCATATACAACCACGTTTGCCAATTTTTCCACGGGAAGGGTCTATGACCAGATTCGCCAGAGTGTGGCCTATAGCGATAAGAACGTAAAGATCTGTGCGTCTCATGCCGGCGTTACGCTGGGAGAAGATGGCGCCACGCACCAGATACTGGAAGATATTGGCCTGATGAAAATGCTGCCGGGCATGACGGTAATTGTGCCTTGCGATTACGCTCAAACCAAGGCCGCAACCATTGCCATTGCTGATTATCACGGACCGGTATACCTGCGTTTTGGCCGTCCGGCTTGGCCCATGTTCACCAAAGAAAATGATTTTGTTATTGGTAAAGCGCAAACCTTTTCTGAAGGGACGGATGTTACCATTTTTGCTTGCGGGCATTTGGTTTGGAATGCTATTCAAGCCGGCGCTGCACTACAAGAAAAAGGATTAAGCGTTGAAGTAATTAATATTCATACCATAAAGCCGTTGGATGAAGAAGCGGTACTGGCTTCCATCAAAAAAACACGTTGCGCGGTCACTGCTGAAGAACATAATATCATTGGCGGATTAGGTGATGCCATTGCACAGGTAGCCGCCAAACACTTTCCTATACCCATTGAATATGTTGGTACGAAAGATACTTTTGGTGAAAGCGGCACCCCGGATCAATTGATGAAAAAGTATGGCTTAGATATTCCTGATATTATTGCTGCAGCGGAAAAAGTGATCAGCCGGAAAGGGTAAGTTCTTTGTTCACCTCTTTAAAGCCTTCTTATGGAAGGCTTTTTTTTATGCACATTACTTGAGCAAACTGCACGACTATCTGTAAATAAAAACAGCCCCTGCAAGAGGGGCTGTTTTTATAATAACCAATTAAGCAATATTAGCGAACGATCACTACTTTGGAGTAGCGAACATCTTTACCACCGCTTACTTTCAGATTGTAAACACCGGAAGACAAGTGCGACAGGTCCAGCGTCAGGTCTTCCACTTTGTAGGAAACCGTGGTCTGGTGCGTAGCGATTGCCTTGCCATTGCCGTCCAATACCTGGATCACTACCTTACCGGCAGCAAAGCTGTTCAGGCGAACATTTACTAAACCGCGGCTTGGATTTGGATAGCTAAGCACTGTGGCTTTTACTTCCTCTGCCACAGGCTTCGTAATGCCTTCACGAGCAGTAACCGAAGCCACATTACAAGTTCCCAAATACCCTCCGTTACCAAGATGGGTAGCCACTGCATTCGGACTGATGCAGATCTGATTCCATGGATTTTTAGCGCTGCCTGTCTTATGGCATACCAACACTTTGTCCATCTTATTACCACAACGAACATCAATTACAGTGATCGTTACCGATTTATTGCTTTTGCAACCATACTGATCAGTCACCGTTACAGTATAGGTAGTTGTAGCCGTTGGGCTGACATTGATAACAGCCGTAGTGGCGCCAGTGCTCCAGGTATAAGAGCCGCCACCGCTTGCTGTGAGTGTAAGCGTTTGTGCGCCATAACCTAATGCAATGGTATTGTTATCCAAGCCAGTGAACGTGGTGTTGGAACGGGTTACTGCAATAGCAGCTGTTGGCAATGGAGCCACAGTTACTGTCTGCATAGTAGCTGACGAAGCACCATTTCCGCCGGTAGCCGTCCAGGTGATGGTCGTTGTTCCAACAGGATAAGATGCTGTAAGTGGAAGCGCATCGCTGCGAGAACCTGTTACAACCGGATCATTGCCACCGCAGAAGGAAATATCATCGATAAAGTAAACGGCGTTATTGCCATTTCCGTTAGCGCCAAAGAAGTCAATGGCTCCAATTTGCTTCGAACCAGGGTTGCCGTTTATCAGTTTAGAGAACTGCCATGTGTGAACAGCTACTCCATTAATGGATAAAGTTGTTTGATCAGCATCCAGGTTGAATGTTTGTTTCACATCCATCCATTGACCACGAACGTAGGTGAACGGAATATTCGAACCAGCCGCCTGGAGAATTCCTGAGTCATTCTGGTTGAAGTAAACCTGTTGCCCCCACTCAAGTCCTGGTGTTTCAAAACGTTGGGTGTTGTAATAGGCAACGCGACCTGCAGGAATATACATTTTCCAGCTAAGTGTCCATTTACCTGAAGACTTATTACCCAAAAGGAACAATTGATCCTGGAAGTCAGACACTCTTACGCTATTTGGTGCGCTGAATGCCTGTGCAGTCGACACGATAGCACTTTCCCCGCCATCCCACGGCGTCCATCTTGGCGATTGACCGCTGACATTGCCGGTGGCATAGCTATCGATTTTGTCCGTTATGCATTCGCTATTGCTTCCACATAGATTTGTGGCAGCTGGCGCAACAACGTTAATGGCAGTACAAGCACCGGCTACAATTGAAGGTGCTGTAGCCAATACCGGCGGATCATTGCTGACTACATTTACGGCTTGCACAGCCTGGCTTATGTTACCTAAATTATCGGTAGCTGTCCATGTAACAATTGTTGCACCGACCGGATAAACAGATGGCGCATTATTAGTTATTGAAGCAACGCCGGAACAATCAAGCGCAGTGGCAGTTCCTAAGGTTACGTTAGCGGCGGCAGTTTGACACTGACCTGCAGGAGCAGCGACAGTGATACCAGCAGGAAGCGTAATGGCAGGACCATTTACATCTCTAACGGTAATAGTAGTGACGCACGAACTGCTGGCACCTTTTGAATCTGTTACAGTTAATGTAACCTGAGTCGTTCCGATAGCGTAAGGTCCAGCAGGTGAAATGCTAAACGTCATGGCATCTCCATCAGGATCAGAAGAACCATTGTTAAACTGATTTATAGTCGCACTACCCTTGCATGTCAGAGGGTTTGCATTTACTATTACCGGCTTGCAACGGGCAACTGGCGGCAGGTTGCATTGAACGTTCACTACTACATTATCAGTTGCAAAGCAACCATTGCCTAATGCGTAGGTTACGGTGTAGGTTGTAGTTGTAGTTGGATTGGCAATCGGGTTAGCAATGGATGCATTGCTTAGACCTGCTGCTGGTGACCAGCTATAAGTAGCACCGGGAGAAGCTATTGTAGCAGTGATCCCAGAAAGCGCCACTTGTTGTCCCGGAGCAGAAAAGTCCACACTCAAGGTATTCGAGCCACTATTCCAGAATTGCTGGAACTGAGCGGCATTAAATGTAAAGGTACGAGGATAGGTACCCTGACCGCTAGCGGCACAAGTGCATCCGCTTCCATTCTCTGTGAAAGAACCCACAATATTACCATTCAAGCGGAAGTTGAAAGTGGCTTCTGAACAAGTATAGTAAATCTTAAAGGTAATTGTGCTAGCGCTACCTGCTGTAGTTGTAGCAGAGTAGTTGCCACTTGATAAAAATGTGTAACCATCATTACACAGGTCAGTACCAAACTGGCAGTTACCATTACCACCCGGTGCGTCAAACAAACATAAAGTTGTATTGACCGGTGCCGGAGGAGTGGCGCTGGCGCCTACTGCATTTAGCTGGGTTGGCGTATTACACATGGTAACATCCTGGCCCGCATTAACGGTTGGCTTTTCTTTTACGATAACAGCTGTTGGAGCTGATGTAGTGAAGCAGCCATCTGCATTGGTCACCTTTACGGAATAACTACCGCTTTGTGACGCGGTAATTGACTGAGAAGTAGCGCCGTTGCTCCACTCATAGCTATTGGCTGCTGCTGCTGTCAATACCACGCTTTCGCCCTGGCAGAAAGAAGTAGCGCCGCTGGCAGTGATAGAAGCTGTTGGTAGAGCCCCAGCCTTAATCGTTACAACAACAGGCGATGATGTGGCGGAACAGCCGTTAGCATCAAACACACTTACTGTATATGAACCAGCCGTACCCACAGTAATGGATTGCGTACCCGCACCATTGCTCCAGGAATAGAAGCTGGCAGCGCCGGCAGTTAAGGTTACTGTGTTACCCTGGCAAAGATCCGTTGAACCGGATGCCGTAACGGAGATCGTTGGGTTTTCAGTAATGGTAACGGCAGTAGATGCAGAAGTACCAGAACAACCGCCAGCGTTAGTAACGCTTACCGTATAGTTACCTGTAGTGGTTGCAGTATAGTTCTGAGAAGTAGCCCCAGTTATAGCAACTCCATTCTTGAACCATTGGTAACTGTCACCTAAGTTAGCCGTAAGTGGAACAGATTGACCTTGGCAAACTGTAGATTGGCCAGCAACGATAATAGCAGCTTGTGCTACGGTTACGATGGCTGTACAAGTGCTTACATTACCCGCCCGGTCTGTCACCTTTAATGTTACAGAGTTAGCTCCCAGGTTCTGGCATGTAAACGTAACAGAATCACCATTGTTAATCTTTAAAGAAGCAATACCGCAGGCATCACTACTTCCATTATCGATCATTTGAGCAGTAATGGTAACCGTGCCATTTGGATTCAGGCCTGCAATAATATTTTTGCAGCTTGCCGTTGGCAGCGTATTATCTGTTACCGTGCTGTTATTACGATGCACCCGTAAGGTATTATAACCTGTTCCGCTGGTAGAGATATCCGGTACATAATCGCCATCGAGATCAGCGATAACCACACCACTCACCTCCGCTTGACCAGGATAGTCAAGACGGTCGTTAAAAGCGATATTACCTGCACCAGTGCTCACATTCTTATAAACAGAGAATAGATTCTCTCCACTTGATTTGGTCACAATATCCGGACGACCGTCTCCATCAGCATCACCTACACCAATGCGGTAGTTGGAAGAAGGGCTAGACAACACGACACGGTTTTCAAATGAAATGGCACCTTGAGAAGATGTATTGCGAAATACAGAAACAGTGGCGCCACTGTGGTCATTTGTAACGAAATCAATTTTTCCATCTTTATCGAAATCACCTACAAACAAGCGGTATGGATAATCGCCGGTTGTATAGGATTGTAAAGCGCCGAAAGAGAAGGTCGTCGCATTTGCAGTAGTAGTGTTACGAACTGCAATGGCTTTATTTCCACTGGCATCAGCGGTACCAATATCTTTTACGCCATCACCATCCACATCTGTTACGACTAAGCCTGTTACAAATCCACCCACATTTATAGAGGTAGATTGCACAAAAGAAATATTACCCGCAGTGGAGGTGTTGCGGAAAGTGATAACATCACTACCCGATCCTACCACAAGATCCAGTTTTCCATCGTTGTTTAAATCGCCGGCTGCGCATTGGTAGCCGCCAATGTTAGGAATAGTAGTAGATGTGGCGAAACTCAAAGCGTTCGGCACGGATGTGTTGCGGAATATCCGAACACCGTTGATGCCATTATCCACAACAATCAGGTCGATTTTACCATCGCCATCATAGTCGGCTGGGGCAATGCAACGGGTGGCCCCGGAAAAGTCTAAATCAAACTTTGTGGCAAAGTCGAAGTTACCAGGCGTACTAAGGTTGCGCATGATAGATACTTTATTAGTAGTAAAGCCGCAAACCAATACATCCGGTTTACCATCAAGGTCCATATCCTGCGAGAGCATCTGGTAGCCACCGGAAACATTAGCTGAGTAGCTAACGGTATTATAAGTGTCAGAGGTGATATTGGTGCCGCAGAAGATCCCGTTGAACGGAATGGTAGAAGCACTGATAAGACCACAACCATTTTTAACGCTGATAGGTGCGTAGGTAGTCCCTATCGGTACCGTAACAGTAAGTGTGCTGAAACTGGAGGAAATGATATTGGCTTTTGTAGCGCCAAAGAAAACCTGGTTGTTAGCCGGGTTGGCGTCAAAGTTAGCGCCATTAATCACAACAGTGCTTCCGATATAGCCCGTATTAGGCGAAACGGAATTGATAACCGGCGTATTACAAGCCTGGGCCTGTGCCGTCTGCTGTACAGCTATCAAGCAGCAAAAGAGCAGAAAGGATAAAATTCTTCTCATGACAGTGGTTTATGGTTTAAAAGTGACTTTTACAGAAGTCGTTTTGGGATTATACCCCTTTGGAAGTGTAAGCTTTAAGTGAGCCGTCTTGCTGTTTGTATCGCAATTAGCTTTGTAGATCGTAGCTTTTGCCGCTGCAAACGTAATTTCCTTAACGATCTTTGCTTTGCTTGCCTCATCATTGATCTCAACGGTGAAAGTCACCTGCTGGTCAATCATGTTTTCATTGAACACCAAAAAATGCACCTGGTCAATACCATTGCAGTTAAGAATCCGGTACGACACATCCACAATGTTTTTGCTTTCGATGTGGTTGCTCCAGTCTTTGTAAATTTTTTCGGACGAAAGTTGCGCATTGACGCTGATAGTAGCTGCAAAAAACAGCACTAACCCCATGAGGATTTTTCTCATAAACATTAATTTTTAAAAGATTAAACGCAGTGTTGGTATCAAATGGTTAGAATCTACCGGGGAAAGCCATTAATAGCAATGGCAATCATGCAATAGAATAGTCCGGCGATTGATAGGATTGGGATTGGAGTGCAAGAGTAAGCGTAAAACCTGGATATTCCAATACCTACAACTAAGTATTTTTAATTATTGAGATGTGTTCTTAAAAAAAGATAGCTGTGCTTGTTGTTTGTCCACCGGTAATTGCATTTTAGAAACTACCACATTACTTCCGGTAATTTCATAAACAGGCGTGGCAGCATACCGCGAAGCAATAACGATCTGAACGCCTTCGGCATGAGCCGCAAATAATTCTTCAACAAGCTTGGGGCAATTATTATTCTTGGATAAGTGTGATAATAACAAGTGCGTGAGGGAGGGTGACCGGTGGCTTCTGAACAGCTCCAGCGCCTGGTCGTTGGACAAATGCCCCTGACCGCCACGAATGCGGGACTTCAGGTAATAAGGATAATTGCCTTTATCCAGCATGGTTGTATCGTAGTTAGATTCCAGGAACACCGCATGGCATTGGCTGAAATGCCGCGCCAGCTGATCGCAGGGTGCACCGATATCGGTAAACACGCCTACTTTAAGACGTTTATAAGAAACCGTAAAGCTATAAGGATCTGCCGCATCATGAATTTTAGGAAAGGCAGTAATAAGCAGATCGCCAACCTGTACGGGCGCCATCGTGGTGAAATCTCGAATCAGTTCTTTATTTAAATAAAGCCTGCCATTACGAAGTGTAGGTGCGGTAATATAAACGGGCAACCCATATTTATTGGAAAGCATCCCCAAGCCCCGGATATGATCAGAATGTTCGTGCGATACGAAGACTGCCTTTACCTTTTGCATGGAAAGCCCCAAATCCTTCAGACGCTTTTCTACTTCGCGGCAGGAAATGCCAACATCAACAAGCACCGCCTCATTTTCATTACCAATATAATAGCAATTGCCATTGCTGCCGGAGTTGAGTGAAGTAATGAAAAGCGACATGGACGGCGAAAGTACAAAGGGCAAGGCAGACCCAACAGGTATCATCCTTAATATATTTATAATTGGTAGTGAGAATTTTACCTGGTCTCTAATAAATTTTGGCATCAATCAGCAAGCTTACGAAACACCCTTAATTTTGATAGAAACCAAAATACAATGCAATCCACTGCCATCTCGCCGGAACAATATATGTCGGAACTGCCTGCCGATAGAAAGGCTGCTATGAACCAATTGCGTACTACCATGATCAAAAACCTGCCTCCGGGTTTCGAGGAAGGCATGAGCTATGGCATCCTGACGTATGTTGTGCCCCATTCCCTTTACCCACCGGGCTATCATTGCAATCCTAAACAGGCATTACCATTCTTAAGTGTCGCTTCCCAGAAAAATTTCATAGCTATTTACCACATGGGATTGTATGCAAGCCCTGAATTGCTGCAATGGTTTGAAGAGTCTTATGAAAACCTCAATATTGGAAAGTTAGACATGGGTAAAAGTTGCATTCGCTTTAAAAAGCCTGACCGGATACCATTTGATTTGATTGGTGAATTGGCTTCGAAAATGACACCGGAGAAATGGATCGCTGTTTATGAGAGCGCCTTTAAAAAGTGAGGAAGCCGCGTTTGCCTTTTGCATATGCTTTTATAGAACATTAGCTCCCCGGAGTTTAACCGGCTCAACCGTGTAGCCCAAACCACGCAAAGCCTCTACCAGACCAACTTCTCCTACAAGATGCAAGGCACCAACCGCTACAAAAAGAGAGTGCTCTTTCATTAATCCCGGCAATTGCCGCATCCAGGCAACATTACGGTCAGTAAGCAATACTTTCAATTCGCCTGGCGTATAGCTGCCTTCGAACATTAGCTGGCGCAGCTTGTTCATGTCCTGCGATACGTAGGCATTGTTCATAACACCGATCATTTCCTGCAGGCTTTGCTGACCAAAAAGCTCGTTCAATAAAACAACCTGCCGCTGCAAACTCATTTGCCTGAACAGCGCATTGATTTGCACTTCCATTGTTTCCAAACCCCTCACTTTCTTACCCTGTTTCCTTCCTTGCTGCTGGAAATAGTCATCCAGCTGCACTTCTCCAGGTTTATTAGGAAAATATTTCTGCTGGGTTACCGCCATTACAACCGTCATTACCACCATCGGGCTGAAGGAATGAAGCTGTCTCAGTTCCATACCGGCATTTGCCGAAAACCAGGCCGCTACTTTAGTGTAAAGTGTATCCGGCAATACTTCTTTCAAGGTGATGCCCTTCAGTTGCGTTGCTTCTAATAATTCTTTTTGTAGGGAGGGCTCCATGACCATTTCTCCTACAATCATATCAGCCGAACCGTAAGCCTGCCCTACTGCCGGCAGTGTATCTACAAAAGCATTGGTGAGAAAATGATAGGTGCCAAACAGTTAAGAAGGCTTTGCTAAGCCATTGCCACTTACTTTCCATAGCAAGGCATTTTGCGTATTGTCAGTTTGGGCAAAACCTGTAATTGAAAACAGGTAAGCAGCAAGCAGGAGCCAGGTCTTTTTCATGGTAACCATTCTTTTTTAATTGGTGCTGTAAGAATACGTCATCCATCGCATACCGAAAAAATACCAGTTGTTTGTGCGGCATAAACTGGCATTACACTTCCTATTCTAACATACTCTTTGAATACGATTCGATACATTTGAAGAGTGAGATACCTATTGGTTTTATTGCTTTTCAGCCTCATGGCGAAAGCCCAGAATACCCTCCCGCCTATTGGAAACTGGCGGGAGCATCTACCCTATAACAGCACGATTGACGTAACGGCTTCTTCCCAAAAGATATATGCCGCAACGCCTTACAGCCTTTTCAGTGTAAGCCGGGAAGACGGTGAGATCAGCCGCCTTTCCAAGGTATCAGGACTTAGCGAAACAGGCATTAGCACGATCCATTTTGACCAAACCGGGGATAAGCTTTTCATTGCGTATACCAACAGCAATATTGATGTGATAGACACCAAGCGCATCAATAATATACCCGACCTGAAGCGGGAAAATATTGCCGGTGATAAATCTATTTATCATATCTATACAGACGGCGATCGTGCTTATCTGTCAACCGGTTTCGGGGTATTGATATTGAATACCGTCAAATACGAAACGGCTGACACCTGGCTCATTGGCAATGGCGGGCAGCCGGTAAAGACCAATATGTTCGCTAAGGACGTCGCCTTCTTTTATGCAGCCACCGAACAAGGGTTGAAGCGCACTCCGGTCACAACCTCCAATCCGGCTGATTTTAGCGCCTGGGGCAATCTATCTGGCAGTAATGGGTTATCAGCCACCGCTTGCAAAGGCGTGTTTAGCATGGCTGGAAAGTTATTTGCCTGGCAGCGGGATAGCGTTTTTGTGCAAACAGGTGCAACCTGGAGCCTCTTTTTTGCCAATGGCTTTCCGATTGTTTCGGTCAATGCCACTGATACTAAATTAGTCATCGCACAAAGCAATGTATTAGGTGGCATTAGCCGTGTTCTATTGTTGAATGTTGATGGAACAACTTTCAAAACCATTCAACAGGCAGCACCCATTTCCTATCCGCAAAAAGCTATTATAACCGGCGGCGAAACCTGGGTGGCTGACCGGTTTGGCGGGCTTTCCAAATGGACTGGCAACAGTTATGAATCCTTTGTTCCCAACTCACCGGGAGGCATCGCCACCGGGGAGATCATTGCCTATAATGATATTGTTTACGCGGCAGCAGGATCGGTGAATGAAAGCTGGATCTATCAGTATAATCGCAACGGTATTTTTAGATTAGGAGATGGGCAATGGACGGGTTATAATAGTTTCAATACCCCTCAACTGGATTCGGTACTGGACTTTATTACGGTTGCCGTTGATCCGCGGGATGAAACAGTCTGGGGTGGCTCCTACGGAGGGGGATTGGTGCATATAAAAGGCGCAAACTCTTTTCAGATTTATAAACAAACTTCCCCTATTAGTGCGACAATTGGCGACCCGACGAGTTACCGCGTATCTGGTTTAGCATTCGACCTGGCGAATAATCTTTGGGTGGTTAATTATGGCGCTGATAAGTTTCTGCATGTCTTGAAAAATGACGGCAGCTGGCAATCTTTCACAGCACCTTTCCTGCTCAATCAAAACGCAGCAGCACAGGTATTGATTGATGATGCGGATCAAAAATGGATCGTGGGGCCAAAGGGCAACGGGCTGATCGTTTTCAGCCATGGAGCTTCGATTCAAAACTTAGGTGACGATCAGTGGAAACGGTATAGTGCAGGTGCCGGCAATGGCAACCTCCCGGCAGGAGATGTTCTATCCATTGCAAAAGACAAAAGCGGTTTTATCTGGGTAGGTACTTCTGATGGAATTGGTGTTATCCAATGCCCAGAAGCAGTGTTCTCCACTACTTGTGAAGCTATTCTACCCATCGTCAGTGGAGGAAACTTCGCTAATTATTTATTCAAAGGAGAAGAGGTGCGCAGCATAGCCGTAGATGGCGCCGACCGTAAATGGGTAGCCACTCAAAACGGTGTTTGGCTGGTAAGCCCGGATGGTGACATTTTGATCGCTCATTATACAGAAGAGAATAGCCCGTTGTTAAGCAATGATGTAAAACATATTGGCATTAATGGCGCTACCGGCGAGGTATTCTTCGGAACCGATAAAGGTATTTCCGCCTTTCGGGGAACCGCAACCGAAGGCAGCGAAACGATGAGTGACGTTGTAGTGTTTCCAAACCCGGTTCCGCCCAACCATAATGGACTTATTGGCATTAAAGGATTAAAAACGGGCAGCTTTGTCAAGATCACGGAGCTTAACGGGCGGCTGGTTTATCAAACCCGTTCTGCCGGCGGACAAGCCACCTGGAACGGTAAAGATTATAAAGGGCAATCCGTTGCCAGTGGCGTTTACCTGATTTTAGTAACAAATGAAGGACAGGCGGAACGTGCGGCGGGTAAAGTGGTATTTATTAGTAAATAAGTGTAATTGAGAATTATGAGTTATGAATTAAGAATGTCGTGCTGGTTATAACATTCATAATTCATAACTCATAATTCATAACTCTCACACATGGTTCATAAAACAAAAGGAATTGTACTGCGTACGGTAAAGTTTGGCGAGAGCAGCCTCATTGTTACCGCTTTTACGGAACTCTTTGGGTTGCAATCCTATATCGTTAATGGCGTACGGCAGGCATCATCAAAGGGCACGGCAAAGGCGTCCTACTTTCAGCCTGGTGCTTATTTGGACCTGGTAGTTTACCACAATGACTTCAAGAACCTGCAGCGCATAAAGGAATACAAATGGGCGCACCTATACAGCCATCTTTTTTCCGATGTGTTTAAGAACGCAGTAGCAGTTTTTGCTATTGAGCTGCTGACGAAAAGCTTAAAAGAACCAGAGCCGAATAATGAATTGTTTTATTTCCTGGAAGATGCGTTGCTGCACTTGGATAGCGCTACACCTACCGTAACCGCTAATTTTCCGCTATTCTTTGCACTGCACTTGGCGGTATTTTTTGGGTTTCGCATTTCTGATGAACACACCGAGGAGCTGAACTACCTCGATCTTCAGGAAGGTGTTTTTATTGCCAACCAACCACGCCACCCGCACTATTTAGAAGGCAAAGAAGCCGAAGCCGTGGCGCATATTTTAAAAGTGCAAATACCAAACGAATTAGAAGACCTGAAATTGAACAGCGAGATGCGCCGCCGAATGCTGCAGGCCCTCGAAACCTATTATGCGCTGCATATCCCGGAGTTTGGACACCTGAAAACACTGCCGGTGTTGCGGGAAATATTAAGCTAAGCTACGCACTAAAAGACTTTCCGGTTGCAGACAAAGCACACCCGGTTTTTTCCCCGCCTCAAAACTTCCAAAGCGATCAATAATTCCCAATGCATTTGCCCCATTGCTTGTAGCCCAACGCAGCATTTCGACTAAGGGTATAGCTGGAAAATGTTTCCGCATCGTTCGCATTTCGTCTGCAATGCTCAAACTCCAATTGCTGGCAAGACTATCCGTTCCCAATACAATCGTCATGTTATTAGAGCGGAGTAATTCTAACGGTGGCAATGCTTTTTCAATGTATAGATTAGCATTCACGCACAGGCACAAGAAATTTTGAATTTTGAATTTTGAATTTTGAATAAAGTCAAGGTCTTCCTGCGAAGTAAAAGTATTATGCACTAAGAGCAACCGGGAAGCCTCTGAGAGATGATGGAAATAAGATTGCACGCTTGTTTTACCGGTTGGCTGATGATGACTGTTATCAATCTTCATCAACTCGTACATCCGCTGAAAATCGCCGCTGCCGGTTTGGAAAAAGTCATTCTCGTGTGCCGTTTCCTGGTTATGAATAGAGACGGTATTGTTTTTAAAATAAGGCTTTAGCTGCCGCCATAATTCGGCTGACACCGAGTAAGGGGCATGCGGAACGAGAGTAGTGAGTGGTGAGTGGTGAGTGGTGAATTCCTTATAAATACCTAATGCCCTGCTGAACCGTACATCGGCAACAGAAGGCAGCCAGCCGCTGGCTTCAATAAAATTATGGTAGCGCAGATTACTCTTTTGTTTCTGTTCAAGTGTGAGAGTATTGTTGCAAATATCACCAACGGCTACAATGCCAGCCGCTTTCATATCTGCTTCGGCTTTAGCAATTGCTTCTCTTATTTCATCCTCTGCAAAATGCCGCTGCGTCACCACGCCCAAAACAAAATCCACCAGCCCCGTTCCTTCCGGTATCAGACCCTTCATGTGGCTTAGCTCCAGGTGACAATGACAATTAATAAAACCGGGGGACAAAATGCCGGCATGATATTCCGCATCCGGGGCTTCGTTTTCGGGCACCAGCGCTTCTACCTTTCCGGATTCATCCACGATCAGCACTTTGCCTTCCTGCATTTCGAAACCATCAAAAATAAAATCGCCTTTTAGCTTGCGGTAGCGCATGGCGCTAAAGTAGGGTGTTGATGGGTGCAAATGCGTACTTTTGCCACCCTATTTTTCTTATGCTGGACAAACTCGAAGCGATCAATGCCCGTTTTCAAGATATTGGTGTGGCCCTCACCAACCCGGAGATCATTGCCGATAACAAAAAGTTCGGTCAACTAAGCAAGGAATACCGCAGCCTCGAAAAGATCGTGAACCATTATAACGAATACCGCAAGCTACTGGATGATGTTTCTTTTTATAAAGAAGCCCTTGCCGGCTCCGATGAAGAGATGCGGGAGTTGGCGAAGACAGAACTGCCGGAAACGGAAGAGAAGCTAACGAAGCTGGAAAGCACGGTGCGGCAAATGCTGATACCGAAAGATCCGCAGGACGAGAAGAATGCGATACTGGAGATACGGGCTGGTACGGGCGGAGATGAAGCCTCACTATTTGCAGGCGACCTGGTGCGGATGTACCTGAAATATTGCGAAAGCCGCGGCTGGAAAACCGCCCTTCTCAGCGAAAGCGAAGGCACGGTAGGCGGCTATAAAGAAGTGCAGATAGAAGTGGTGGGCGATGATGTGTATGGCACCCTCAAATTTGAAAGCGGTGTGCACCGGGTGCAACGGGTTCCGGACACTGAAGGCAGCGGGCGGGTGCATACCAGTGCCGCAACCGTAGCCGTGATGCCGGAAGCCGAGGAGATTGATTTTGAATTGAAGGAAAGCGACGTGAAGATGGAAACGGCCCGAAGCGGTGGCGCCGGCGGACAGAACGTGAACAAAGTGGAAACGAAAGTATTCCTGACACATATACCAACCGGTGTAGTGGTGGTGTGCCAGACGGAGCGCTCCCAGCTGGGAAACCGCGAAAAGGCGATGACGATGCTGCGTACACGGTTATACGAAGAGCAGGTGCGCAAGCAGGAAGAAGAAATCTCCCGCCACCGTAAAACCCTCGTTAGCAGCGGTGACCGCAGTGCCAAGATCCGCACTTATAATTTCCCGCAGGGTCGCATTACGGACCATCGCATTGGGCTGACACTTTATAACATGCAGGAGGTACTGAATGGCGGCATTGGCGAATTGATCGATGCGTTGCAGTTTGCGGAGAATGCGGAGAAGTTGACGAAGCAGGAAGGGTGATAAGAGCAATCATCCAGACCCGTGAATTTTCATTGAATTATTCCGTAATAACAATAGGTCCTACTGGCAGTACTTCGATCGCCAAATGGGTAGAAACCTTTGGAGACAACTTAGTAAGTTCTAAGTAAGTGTTGTTAGATGCTGAAAGTACAAAGACAGCAATAGTGTATTTCTGAAAATTTTGTTGGTGTTGCAAGTTTTTATCAAATGTCAATAGTGTATCAAAACCATCATCCATTAGTAGCTGCAATAGCTCACCATTTTTAATACCATTCCATCCTTTGTCTCTAACAGTGTAGACTTCATGTTCAATGAAGTCAGTTTTTAAGCGCTTTGGTAAGTTCTCATCAAGCAGCAATCTCATAAAGAGCGGCAATATTTTTCGCAGTTAGAAATTTATTGGCAACTTCTAAAACCCCAATAGCCTGCTCTTTTGAAACAGTAGGAAAATCTTCTAAAAATTCTTCCATGGCTATACCAGCCTCCAAATGATCGAACAGGGTTTCGATAGGAACTCTCGTGCCTTTGAAAACCGGTTGCCCGGAAAGCACTTCCGGATCAATACTAATAAGATCTTTTAGTTCCATATCTAAGAGTAACAGTATTTTATAAAACTCAATACATCAACTCCTTCACCTTTTCCTTATCCTCTTTCTCCTTCTTCAGATCGAACATGGTACCGAAAGCCCTGTCCCAGATGGTAGTGCTTACGCCGTAGCCTTTGCCCTCATCCTTGTAATGATGCAGGTGATGATTGCGCCAGAGCGGCTTCATCCATTTAAAAGGCGGGTTCCAGGCGTGGATGGCAAAGTGCATGGAGCCATACATCAGGTAGCCCATCATAAAGCCCGGGAAGAATATAAAGGCGTTATTGCCCATCGCCAGGTACATCAACCCAAAGATGGCCGAAGCAATGATAAGGCTGGGTACCGGCGGCATGAAGAGGCGTTCCTTATCGCGGGGATAATGGTGGTGATTTCCATGCATTACGTAAATAATGCGGCGGCTGCGTTCGCTCTCCGCGATCATGTGAAACACCCAGCGGTGCATGATGTATTCAAACAAGGTCCAGGAAAGCATGCCGGTGATAAAAAGAAAAGCGATCGGACCGATCTTGAAATCGAAATGGCGAATCGCATAAATAGGAAACCCGATAATAACCGGCAGGTACATGCCCCATATAACCAGCGGGTGTGCTTTGGTAAGCGCCTCCAGTGCAGGACTGCGGAATATCTGTGCCTGTCCTTTATTATGTATTTTTTCGAACTTCATCGGTGATGCGTTTGGAGTAACAAAAGTAAGCGCTACGGGGCTAAGATACAGGTCTATGCTGGGGCTAATTGTTAAAACTGCTAACAAAACGGACTAAAGCGTTGGCCACGTAGGAGCCTTGGGACAAATGCAGGTGTAAAAGCAAAGCCGTGTAAAACATGGCAGGCAATGCAATATCCTTTATACCGAAATAGAAACAGGCGAAGCACCCTTGCTTCGCCTGTTTCAGTATTAATAAAGTCCTTCCTAATCACGGGTACGTGCCCGCAACGTAATGCCGTTCGAGGTCGTGATCTCCTTGACGCATCACCCTGATCAGCACCGGCGCCACGGCGGTTACGATAAAGGTTCCCCTCGTTAAAATGATCGTGGTTGTAAAAATCATCCTGGCTGCTGCCACCCGCTTCCGCAGCGGCGCCTAACCCGCCGAACACATTCCGAACCCCCGTTTCATGTTCGGTGTCAAACCGCTCTTCGACGTATTCCGGCAGGGCACGTAACTGGTCCGCCGTAACGCCTGTCAGTATCACATCGTCATCCGACTCGTGCAGTTCGGCAATGCCAATGGGCACCAGCACATCACGGTCGTCCAGGCCATAGTCGTTCTCTTCCAGGTCCACTACGAGGTAGCGCACTTTCTGACTTTGGTAATCGAAGATCAATTCTTCCACTTCGCCCAATTGCCTGCCTGCCGCATCCTTCACATCCCATCCGCGGATATCAGGCTCGCCATCTGCGATCTCGAACTCTGAACCGCTTAGCTTTTGCAGGCGGGTCTTGCGATTTTCTTCCGGTGACATCATTAGTTGTTTTTTTCTGTTTCCAATTATTGATCAATTAAAAGCTATACCGACCGGGCTTCCCTGGTTTGGTTGTACATTCAGTATTGCCATTGTAAAAATTATTGCCGTTAACGGGGGATTCTATTACAATATCATGCCGGGGTTGCCTTGATGATAAAGACAGCCATGATCAAAAACCGGAGGGTATGGAAACGATCTGCCAGGTTTGATCCTATCGCAATTGTAAAGAAATACCACCCACGCGGTATAAGGATAACAAGCAACCATTCTAATTTTAGCAAACCATGACGCTGCTTCGCAAACTGCTTTCAGACCCCTCTTTCTATGCGGTATTGGCTATCAATATTTACCTGCTGAACGAGTTCCGGCAGGACCCGGCGCAGTACGATACCATCCTGTGGCTCTACTGGTGCCAAAGCGTACTCATCGGGCTCTTCACTTTCCTGGAAATGATGACCACGCCAACCGCGGTGACCGTCGATCTGAAACTGGATGGTAAGCCAATGGGAAGAGGCTGTGCCGCCTGGTTCTTCCTCGGGCATTATGGGTTCTTTCATTTCGTGTACCTCATCTTCCTGGGTACGCAGAACGGCTTTGGCCGGGTAGATATGGGATTTTTCAAGATCGCCATCCTTTGCATCTTCTTTAGCCAGGTGGTGTTCTTTGTGCAGCATAAGCTGCAGTACCGCCGCGAGCCGCCAAAGCTGGGAGCCCTTTTCGTTCAGCCTTATATCCGCATTGTGCCCATGCACCTCACCATCCTGCTGCCCGCTTTTTTGGGTTGGGAACCGGGGCTGGTGTTTATTGTTTTGCGGACCATTTTAGATGTGCTGGGATATGTTGTTACATCTCCTCACTACCGGAAGGTGAAGCCGCCTGCCATGGCGCCGCAAGCAGTGGTTTAACCGTAGTGCTTATCCCCTTTCCCGAACCGGTATCCATATTTCCTCTTCCGAGCCGGGGTCGATGTTCTTGTACTTATCGCCTAATAATTCAAAATGGGGACGGTTATCCAGCACATAATCGGAATGTGGCAGCCAGGTATGAAAGATGTAAGTAAAGATCTTCGTATCCGTGCGCCGGCCTTTGTAGTGGAAGAAAGCATAAAGACCAGCGGGCAATTCGAAGGTTTCCATACCCTGCGGCACAGCATAAAAAACCGGTCACTTCCGCTGCCGCCCATTTTTCGAATACGTTGGCAGGATTAAAGTCTTCGAAATAGGAAGGATCGTAAACCTTGCAGGGAGTAGAGGAAGGAACTGCTCGTTTGAACCTTCTTGCGCCCCGGCATAAAGCTTTTCCAGAGATCGCCGGTGCGGTTGTGGGCTAAGGACCTGGAGAGCCGGCTGCCGACCAGGTAGGTTTTGGGGATGGTTTTAAGTTGGGGCTGCATGGGTTGTTTATTAAAGTATGTTATGTTATCAGATGGATCTTAAACCCATTTCTACCAACCAACTGTGCCTTTCCACTTTGCTTAACTGCCATGGTTTTTAAGAACTTTTGAAATTCATCAAGCGCTGAAGGTTCAATAATAATTTCCAGAATAAGCTTTGATTTCTCCTCAGGTCTAAATGCAGTTGTTACATTTTCCTCCAGATTTATTTGTACTCCAATTAGTCCATTTGTGCCAACAGGATAAAACTTGAGTGAGAAATAAGCATAACTATCTTTTTTGCCACTTTCATAAAACAGAGTTTCGGATATGCCACTAAATCCGATTAGCTGCTCTGCTAATTCATAAATGCATTCAGCTTGGTCATATACTTGCGTAATACCTTTAAAATATTTATTGCATGCTGTTATTTCGAGTTCTACCATGTGTTCATCTTTCCAAATGATTTCTAAACTCAGGAATTCTTCTTGCATAAATCAATAGTGACAGTTAGACGATATTATCCAAACTTCCCCACCCAGCCAAATAGCTCGTGTTTCATTTAGGGAGAGGTGCATTACTGCCATCCACAGGTCCTTCGCTGCCGCTCAGGAGGACAAGGGAACGGGGTGTCATCTCTAAAAGCGTCTGAAAAATCATACCTCTTGGTAATGGCTTGTAGGGTTGCGGGAATGGCATAGCAGATTCCGAGAACGACAGGTCAGCCCTTGGGAATGGCATGTCAGGTGCCGGGAATAGGTGGGAAGATCGCGGGAATGGCATGTCAAAGGCCTGGAACGACATGTCAACTGTCTGGGAGGGCATGTCAAACGTCTGGAATCAAATGTCAAGCGTCTGGAACCGCATGTCAAGCGTCTGGAATGGCTAGTAAAGTGCCTGGGATGCCCGGGACAGCGCCTGGGACGCCTGGTAAAGTGTCTGGGACGGTTGGGACAGTGCCCGGAACGGCTCGTAGGGAGCTTTGGAGGTGTGGCAGAACGGGAAAAGGTGCAGGGTTGCAGAAATCCCCTTGCGGTTTTCGGACGGTCACCCATTGCTTTTGAGAGCATCTCAAGCCGCACGAGATTGCTTCGCGAGGCGCTCGCAATGAGGAGAAGCACTTGAGATCGCTTCCTTCGCCGGAGCTCAAGGTAAACTGGCGATCACAACGGCGGAGGGGCGCAGGGTGTTGCTACCGTTAGCTGGCGTTCCGGGTAAACTGGCGCTCGCCATTACAAAGCCCTCGTTCCCCCTGACGGAAACTGCTTTTGCCGCCATCCGCTCCTTTCCTAACTTGCGCCCATGTCCTCCATAACTCTCTCTCTCATCCAGGCGCCGCTCCAATGGGAAGACCCGGCGGTCAACCGCGCCTATTTCGAAGAAAAAATAAAAGCGCTTTCCGGCAAGACGCAGGTAGTTATCCTCCCCGAAATGTTCTCCACCGGCTTTAGCATGAAGCCGGAGACCCTGGCAGAAGATATGGAGGGACCAAGCGTAAGCTGGATGAAGGAGATGGCGGCTGCGAGCAAGGTGATCCTTACGGGTTCGCTCATGATCCGCGACGGGGAAGATTTTTACAACCGGCTGATCTGGATGCTGCCCAACGGGCAATACGGCACCTACGATAAGCGCCACCGCTTTGCGTATGCGGGGGAAGACGAGCACTATACCGCCGGCAGCAAGCGGTTCATCGCATCGGTCAACGGCTGGCGCATCAACCTGCAGGTGTGCTACGACCTGCGCTTCCCGGTGTGGGCCCGACAGCAATACACCGACGAAGGCTTTGAATATGATGTGCTGATCTATGTAGCCAACTGGCCCGAGCGGCGCAACAGGGCCTGGAAAACGCTCCTTCAGGCCCGTGCCATCGAAAACCAATGCTACGTGATCGGCGTGAACCGCATTGGCGAGGACGGAAATGGTATTTACCACAGCGGCGACAGCAGCGTGGTGGACCCGATGGGTGAAGTGCTTTATACCAAAGCACACGAAGAAGATGTGTTTACGATAACGCTGGACAAAGCGCATTTGGAAGCGGTGCGGGAAAAGCTGCCTTTTTGGAAGGACGCGGATAGCTTCGAAATCTTGCTATAAGCGTTTAATAGTGCGGATGGCATAGCCATCCGGCTGTGTAATGCAATGGCAGGGAACCTTCGCACCCGTCTTGTAAACGCAGGCTTCTACCTTCAGACCTTCCACCCGGTAAGCAGCAGGCAGGTTAATGCCTACAATAATGGGCGGGCTTTCTTCAGACACATTGATTACCCACCCAAAGCCATCGGCCAAGGGATCACCGGCATAGGTCACCACTCCGGTTACGCAGGTATCCTTACGACTCTTTATCAGGTTCACCACAGCTTCTGTTTTATAATCGCGGTTCTTTCGGATAGCTTCCACCGTGGGACCGGCAAACACTTCGGGCTGCACGCCAAAGCCTTTAGGCTGCTCCTTATCTATCACCAACCGGAACAGCGGCAAGCGGAAACGCACCCCTGTGTTGGGCAGGGTCATGTCCGGGATCAGCCATGCGTTATTGCCATAAGCGCCACCGCCGGTCTCTTCGCCTACCAGCGTCACATTTTGCTGAAAGCCCACCGCGCTGCCAAAGAGCGTGGAGGCGGAGAAGGTATTGCCGCCGTTCAGCACGTACACGGCACCATCGTAATGATTTTTCTTTTTAGGTTTGAAATAGCGGTTCTCGAACCAGGTAAAATGATAGGCCCCATCGCTCTTCTTCCGTGTAAAAAAGATCATGAACAGGCGGTTCCAAAAGACGCTTTGCTGGTAGCCCTTATACCGGCTGTTGCGGGTGACGGCATAAAGCGAATCGGCTATTTTGAAGGGATGATCGGAGATGTACTTGGTGAGCAGGTTGGAGTTGGTCACATTGCCGCCGCCATTGCTGCGCAGGTCAATCACCAGGTTGGGAATGCCTTCCTTGCGCAGCTTCTTAAAGGTTTGCCGGAAGAAAGGCCGCAGCTTGCCACCTTTTGTAAACGTATTCAGCTCCATAAAAGCGGTGTTCAGTGCCGTATCCATGCGCAGGCTGCGGTTGGCTGCGAGGTCCAAGGCGCGGCGCTCTTTGCGGGAAGGGCTGGGACGGGGCATTGGTCGCCGGGTGGTATCTTTTGGAACGGTATAAATGGAAATAGCAGCCCTGCGTGGTTGTCCCAAGGTGTCAATAAAATCAACGGCATAAGAAGGCTTATAGCCGAATACGGAAGTGTATAAACTGCCAAAAGAGCCACGGTTGCTGAGGGTTTGGTATTTATGCGTGAGGTTGTAGCCGTCGGTGGAAAGGTACTGAAACAGCGAATCCACTACCTGTTGCATGGGTCGTCCATCAATAGCGGTAAGCACGGCGCCGCGGGTGACGAGGCTGTCCTTCCGGTGGAGGTTCTGGGTGATAAGCGCCGTATCGGGCCAGATCTTTAATACAAGGGGAAAGAACCGGTTGCGCAGGGTATCATTGCTCTTCCCATAATCTTTCGACAGGCGGGCGGAGGTGTGCCCGCAGCGGATCTTGGACAGCACATAATTCAGCACATTGCGAAAGGCCGGCTCGCTCATGGAATCCTGCAGCATGGCTTTTCCCCGCCCGAAATAATAATCCATGCTATCCTTTGGGGTGTACCAGTAAATACCAGGGTGATCTTCCTGGAGGATGGACTGGAACAGGGCATAATCCGCCGCTGTCTTGGTCAGGGGCAGCTTTTGAGGATAGCGTTTGCTGACAACGCAACTGCTTAGTAATCCAATAGCCAACAAATAAAGGAGAGCGGTTTTCATAGTGTGTAAGGCAACCTTCTATTTAAAAGCATTCCACCCCTGCGCTTCTATGCGGTGCTTGCTGCCGCCTTTGGTCAGGATGTGCGCACGGTCTTCCGCATCAGTGATGTACCCAACGATGGAAATATCATTTGTATTGCCGATCTTCTCAAAATCCTCCTGCCTTATAGTGAACAGCAATTCATAATCCTCGCCACCGCTTAACGCACAAGCGGTAGGATCGAGGTTGAATTTAAAGGCCGCCAGGCGGGTGTCTTCGGCAATGGGAAGCTTGTCTTCATACAACAGGCAGCCTACCTCGCTGTGCTTACAGAGATGTAATATTTCAGAACTCAATCCATCGCTGATGTCGATCATTGACGTGGGCATGATGCCGGCCTCACCCAAAAAGGTAATGATGTCTTTGCGGGCCTCGGGTTTCAGGATGCGACCAATGATATATTTCTCGTCTTCCAGGTCGGGCTGCACGGTGGGCGCTTCGAGGTACACCTGCTTCTCCCTTTCCAATAAAGTAAGCCCTAAATAAGCGCCGCCCAGGTCGCCGCTTACGCAAAGCAGGTCGCCTTTTTTGGCGCCGCTGCGCCGCACATACTGGTCCGGTGCAACCTCGCCGATAGCCGTGCAGGAAATTATAAATCCTTTCTGAGAAGTGGTGGTATCGCCACCGACAAGGTCCACGCCGTAATGCTCGCAGGCGGCATAGACGCCTTCGTAAAATTCATCCAGCGCTTCCAGCGAGAAACGGTTGCTGAAAGCCAGGCCGAGTATGATCTGCGTAGGTGTAGCGTTCATGGCGCAGATGTCGCTCACGTTCACCGCTACCGCTTTATAGCCAAGATGCTTAAGCGGTGTGTACATCAGGTCGAAATGCACGCCTTCCACCAACAGATCATTGGTGACCACTACCTGCTTGCCAAAGTGATCCAGTACGGCGGCATCATCTCCCACCCCAATAACGGTAGAAGCGTTTTGAATTTCTATATTTTTCGTGAGATGATCGATCAAACCAAACTCACCGAGGGATCCTATTTCTGTTCTTTCCATTATGTGTCAATTCGTTTTCTGATTCTAATGTTTTTAGGTTGTATAACGGTGAATGATTGAAGCAATTCGATATGATACTTATCTATCGTCGTTACGACTAATGCTGCTTTATCTTCGTTCGTAAGGCCTTGCATACGGCATAATATCACACCGGCATGTGCCTTATTTAACCGAAATACGAGCTCCCCAAAATCTTTATCCAGTGTGATCAGCAACCTGTTTTCTTTTTGCGCCAATTCTAAAATGAAATCATCGTTGGAACCTTGTGCTGCTTCAGCAATATAAATAACATCATACTGAACGCGTAAAGCCAGAACGATTGTCTTCTCTACACCCTCATCTGCTATAAATCGTAAAACTTCCGGCATCAGGAAGCAATTGGATAAATATGGTCCGCCTTTAAATTGTTGGCAGCAAATTGTAACGCCGCCAGTATTGCTTCTCTACTAAGCGAAGGGTAATCGGTAAGAATGGTGGTTTCATTTTCCCCAGCAGCCAGTTTTTCAATAATCAATTCCACCGTGATACGCGTTCCTTTAATAACTGGCTTTCCCATCATCACTTTTGGATTCACCTCGATATATGCTTCCTGGTATTGCATGATTCAAATTTACGAAGTCCAACCATGATTGACAACCTGCACCAACTCTTCATGAATCACGCCATTGCTCGCAATAATCCCCGGCTGATAAGGTGAATACGGCTCGCCTTGCAGGTTGGTTACCTTACCACCCGCTTCTTCTACAATGATGAAACCGGCGGCACTGTCCCAGGCCTGTAGCTTATGTTCGTAAAATCCATCGAACCGCCCGGCAGCAACCCAGCACAGATCAATGGCAGCGGAGCCTAAGCGCCGCACAGGAACTCCCTTGCGGATAAACCGCTCGAAGGTTTGCAGCGGTCCATTCGGTTCATCGAGATAGGTATAAGGAAAGCCGGTAACCAGACAGGCATTGATCACTTTTTCCTTTTTAGAAACGCTGATCTTTTTATCATTCAGCGTAGCGCCTTCACCTCTTTCCGCTACATACAGCTCATTCATGAAGGGATTGAAAACAGCGCCCATGATCATTTCGCCGGACTTTTCTATCCCAATAGAAATACAGCAAATGGGAATGCGGTGCGCAAAGTTCACGGTGCCATCTATCGGGTCAATGATCCATTTGTATTCGGAATCCTGGAGCAACTCCCCTACTTCTTCACTTATAATATCATGGGTGGGAAAGGCGTCTTTTATCGTTTGTATAATGACCTTTTCGGAAACATGGTCCACCTCCGTCACGAGGTTATTGATGCCTTCTTTATTGGAAACCAGAAAATCCTGATCGTCAAAGCCACGAATCACTTCCGCCGCCGCATGAACCGCTTTGAGTAGGGTCTTTTTGAGCATAGGCAAAGGTAAGTGCGGGAACAGTTGATTAGTTAGGGCCATTTACAGTGTAGTGTTTCTTTTAACCAATCAACTTGTCAACCAATCAACTAATCAACTTCTTAGTCCAGACAACTATATTTGACCTTTTCAGATCAAGCCGTGCAAGTATCCATCATCATCGTTAATTATAATGTCCGGTATTTCCTGGAGCAATGCCTGCACTCCGTGGCAAAGGCCACCGCCGGCATAGCGGCAGAAGTGATCATCGTGGACAATAACAGTAATGATGGAAGCCTGGACTATTTAGGAGCCCGTTTCCCGGAAGTGAGGTTCATAACTAATAATCAAAATACAGGTTTTGCCAAAGCGTGCAATCAAGGATTATCTGTATCGAGCGGAGAATATATTTTATTTCTTAACCCTGATACCCTCTTAGCCGAAGACAGCCTGCATACCTGTATCCAATTCTTTCGGCAACACACCGATGCCGGTGCGGCCGGTGTTCGCATGATCGATGGCACAGGCGCTTTTTTAAAAGAATCAAAGCGTTCCTTTCCATCGCCCCTGACGGCATTGTATAAGCTTTTTGGCTTATCGCTGCTTTTTTCAAAATCCAGGACATTTGGTCGCTACCATTTAGGCCATTTATCCGAAGTCCAGAACAGTGAAGTGGATGTACTGGCCGGGGCTTTTATGTTCATCCGGAAAGATGTATTGGAGAAGGTAGGATCGTTTGATGAAAGCTTCTTTATGTATGGCGAAGATGTGGACCTGAGTTATCGCATACAAGCCGCCGGTTATAAAAACTATTATATTGCTGATACGACCATTATTCATTTTAAAGGCGAAAGCACGAAGCGCGGCAGCCTCAACTATGTGCGGCTTTTCTATAGCGCCATGAACAAATTTGTGCGCAAGCACTACGGTGGCGCGGAAGCACGGGTTTTCCGGTTTGCCATACAAGTGGCCATTGCTATAAGAGCTGCACTCGCCGCATTCGCTAAATTTCTGCGCTGGACAGGATTGCCATTTATAGACGCTGTATTGATCCTTTTTTCTTTTTGGGTAGTAAAAGAAGCATGGGTAGGCTATGTGCGACCCGAAATTGTTTACCCAGACAAGCTGTTGCAGATTTCTTTTCCCGCCTTTACACTTACCTATCTCGTGACGGCTTATTACGCGGGGCTTTATGATAAGGTTTACCGCCGTATGAACCTGCTCCGTTCAACCGTTTTCGCGACCTTGGTTTTATTAGCCGTATATGCGCTCCTGCCTGAAAGTTTGCGGTTTTCAAGAGGCATCCTGTTCTTTGGAGCGATGCTTGCCTTTGTTGCCATCAGTATTCTTCGCTGGTCCTTATTAAAAGTGAAATTTTTGCAAGAACCGGTCGAAAAAGTGGAACAGCCTTTCCTGCTTGTAGCAGGGTCGGCAACCGAATTTGAGCAAGCCAGCACTCTATTGCAAAAGAATAACCTGGACACTAAGATCATTGGCCGCATTAGTATAGATAGCCATAAAGAAAAAGCCATTGCGCCAATTGAAGAAGTGGGACCAACTGCCAGCGCACTAAATGCGAAGGAACTGGTTTTGTGCACGGGTCAATTATCTTATAAAGCGGTGATCAGCATCACCCATGCTTTAAAAGGCTCATTTCGCTTGCGGTATTATGCAGCAGGCAGTAGCAGCATTGTTGGAAGCGATTCTAAGGGCAGCACAGGCGAAGCGATTGCTACACCCTCTTATAATTTATCGAAACCCTATTATTGCCGTATGAAGCGCCTGTTTGATGTATTGTTTTCAATACTGGCTTTCCTAACTTTTCCCATTCATGCCATTCTCGTAAAGCATCCGCTTTCTTTTTTCCGGAATTGCGGAAATGTATTGAGCGGCAAAAAAACATGGGTTGGATATATCACCAACTCTAAGCAAATACCTTCTTTACGAAAAGGCGTTATATCCCCAAATGGAGCTGTCCATCTGCTAGCACAGTCCTTGCCATCAGAAAGCCTGGAGCAATTAGACGAATGGTATGCCCGGGACTATGAAGTGACGCAGGACTTGCAGGCAATCCTAAAAAATTACAGGCAGTTGGGAAGCTGATATTTTGCCATTCTTAGGTCTTACCTTTATTCACTAACGATTAAATTATTTGATGGCGCGACTGATAGATTTTAAATTACCGAAAGCAATTGCCACTGCGCTGCGGATACCCGAAAACGATCCGCAACGGCAGCAGTTGCGGGTGTTAAAAAAGTTATTGAAAAAAGCCCGGTTCACTTCATTTGGACAACAATACAGGTTTGATGATATCCTGATGAACAAGCAGGTAGATAAAGCTTTTCAGGAAGGCGTGCCGGTTCACGACTACAATAAAATTTACCAAGAGTGGTGGAAAAAAACGCTGGAGGGCGTGCCCGACGTTGCTTGGCCGGGAAAGATCAAATACTATGCGCTTAGCTCCGGCACTTCTGAATCTGCCAGTAAATACATCCCGGTAACGAAGGACATGCTGCGTAGCAACAAAGAGAATTATTTGCGCCAACTGCTATCTGTGTTTACTTATAGTCATTTACCACGCAACGCCATTACTAAGGGCTTCCTGATGTTGGGCGGCGCCACTGATCTGCAAAAAGGCGCAGCGGGCTGGTATTCCGGTGACCTCAGCGGCATTCTTGCCAAGAACCGTCCCTTCTGGTTTCAGACGTTTTACAAACCCGGCGGGCGGATCGCCAAGATACAGGACTGGAATGAAAAACTGAATGAGATCGTAGAGAAAGCGCCGGATTGGGATATTGGTTATATAGTTGGTGTGCCGGCCTGGTGCCAGATGTGCATGGAGATGATCGTGCAGCATTATAAAGTAAATACGATACATGATATTTGGCCAAACCTTGGCTTTTTTGTGCATGGCGGCGTAGCGTTTGAGCCGTATAAAAAAGGGTTTGAAAAGCTGCTGGGCAAGCCCATTATTTACATCGAAAACTATCTTTCCAGCGAAGGCTTTATCGGCTTCAAAGACCGTGAAGATGCCAAGGGCATGAAGTTGATCCTAAGTAATAATATCTTCATGGAGTTTGTGCCTTTTGATGATAAAAACTTCGATGCGGATGGAAAGATGGTCGATAACCCGGAAGCCTTAATGATCCACGAAGTGGAGATGGGACGGGAATATGCGTTGCTTATGAGCACTAATGCCGGCGCCTGGCGCTACCTGATCGGCGATACATTGCGTTTTGTAGACCTGGAGCGTTCGGAGGTGGTGATCACGGGCCGCACCAAGCATTTCCTAAGCCTTGTCGGTGAACACCTGAGCGTGGAGAATATGAACCGGGCGGTGCAGCTTGTCAGCGAAGAACTGAATATCTCTATCCCGGAATACACGGTGATCGGTTATCCTTACCAAAACTTTTTTGCACACAAATGGTATGTAGCCTGCGATGATAACGTGGAAGCGGATATGCTTGCAAAAAAGATTGACCAGCGCTTATGCGAGTTGAACGACGATTATGCCGTAGAACGCACCAGTGCCCTAAAAGAAGTTTTCCTGGAAAAATTATCAGAGGATACATTTCTAAAATTCATGGAGAGCAAAGGAAAGTTGGGAAGCCAGCATAAATTTCCGCGGGTATTAAAAGGAAAGATGCTGGAGGATTGGACCCAATTCTTAGCAAGTACGAAGTAAGAATTACGAGGTACGAAGTGTGGAGCACGGTTGTTTGAAATATCATTCAATTGTATTATGACTGATTTAAAGAAACGGACTTTTAACTATGCAGTACAAGTGGGAAAACTGGTTGCATCGCTCTCTTACAATACAATCAACAAAGCCTATTGTTCCCAACTGATTAGATGCTCGTCTTCGATTGGCGCAAACTACAGAGCATCGCAACGGGCTAAATCAACGGCTGACTTCATAAACAAATTAAAAATTGTAGAAGAAGAAACAGACGAGACCATTTACTTCCTTGAATTACTTTTAGAGTTCAACAAAGGCGAGGCCGAAATTATTCTTGGCTTAATAAGCGAGGGGGCTGAAATTCTAAAAATCATAGTCTCTTCATTAAGGACCGCACGAGCTAATCAAAGCAACTGAAGTTAGCTTCGTACTTCTAACTTCGTACCTCGTACTTTAAATTTTCTACTTGTTCTATGGTTGCCTATGCTTTAATAAAAGGATTAACATTAGGGCTGCTGCTTAGCATTGCAGTTGGGCCGATCCTTTTTACCATTATCAAACAAAGCATCAATAATGGCGTAAAAGGCGGGCTCGCTTTTGTGGCCGGCGTTTCGCTGAGCGATATCGCGTTAGCGGTTGCGGCTAATCTTTTTACCGAGTTATTTAATTCACTGATAGAACGAAAAGAGATCGTTGGCATCACCGGCAGCATTTTTCTCATCTCTGTTGGCGTGTATTTTCTTTTCTTTAAAAAAGTAGCTGTCAATAAAGAAGGCAAGCAACAATTAAGTTTTCGGAAACGTGATTATCTAAAGCTGGTGATAACCGGGTTTTTCATGAACATCCTGAACCCCGCTATCATCCTTTTCTGGCTGGCTACCTCTACAACATTTGCAGAGGATAGCCTGAATCAACGCATTCTTATCTTCTCCATCGCATTGGTGCTGGTCTTCGTTTCCGACCTTGCAAAAGTGTTTCTAGCGAACCGAATCCGCCAGCGCCTTACCTTAAAAAACATACAACTGATCAGCCGCTTGAATGGTGCTATTCTAATTGGCTTTGGCGTTGTGCTGCTTTGCGGACTTCTGTTCTTCAGCGATAAATTGCCGCAGGGATGAAGAAGCGGAAAAAGGGAAAGGGCAACCGTATCTGGCGTGCCATTAAAAGACTTTTCCTTGTCTTATTTATCGGGCAGTTACTTTATATCGTTTTGCTCAAATGGGTGAACCCACCTGTTACCATCACGCAGTTAAGCAGTTGGATAGCTGGCGATGGATTGAAGCGGGATTATATTTCCGGCAACGAAATCCCTCCCTCGATGAAGCTTGCCGTTATCGCTTCCGAAGACCAGATCTTTCCCGACCACAGCGGGTTTGATTGGAAGAGCATTGAGAAGGCAATGAAATACAACAAGAAAAAACCCAACCGCATCCGTGGCGCCAGCACCATCAGCCAGCAGGTGGCTAAGAATGTTTTTCTCTGGCAAGGCAGAAGCTGGATTCGCAAGGGATTAGAGATCTATTTTACAAAAATGATCGAATGGATCTGGGGCAAGCGCCGGATAATGGAAGTGTACCTGAATGTGATTGAGATGGGTAAAGGGATTTATGGGGTGGAAGCGGCAGCGCAACATTATTTTAAGAAGCCTGCCGTTAAACTAACTCGTAAAGAAGCTTCTTTAGTAGCCGCTTGCTTACCTGCTCCAAAACGCTTACGTCCGCAACCGGCCACTTCTTTTATCAGGGGCAGAAGCAATTGGATACAAGGACAAATGCGCTACCTTGAAACTGACCCGGATGTGCAAGCCGTTATTCGGAAAAAGCCTCTTTCGGAAAAGCCGTCTCCAAAACCGAAACAGCCCGCTGCAGCCGCTCCGAAGGGCTCCCGGAAATAAGTGCCCAGGGTGTACCACTGCTTACCAAAATATCTTTATACATTTTAGCCAAGCGTTGCCGTTGTGCCAGGTCAGGATATTCCCGCAAGCCATCGGCTACCCAAGGCAGGTCCACATCGCATAGGAGGTAAAAATCATAACGCCTTTCAGCAATTTGTTTAATGATCCAGGAATGGCAATCTTCAAACACCACTTCGCACCAAACCTTCATCACGTATTGATTCGTATCGATAAAATAAAAAGGTGCATTAGCTTCTTTTAAAAGTTCATCCTCCAAACGTTGTTGCCCCTGGGCTATTTCTAAAAGGTCGTTGTAAGTATATTTCGCGCCCCGCTCTTCCAAATAGCGCCGTGCATATTCCGGGCACCAAACGGTTTTATAATGCGCGGCTAAACCTTCACACAAGGTGCTTTTACCAGTAGATTCAGGACCGATGATGACGATCTTTTTTACCATCATGGCAACTCCAATTTTTGATCCTGTAAAGCCTTCTTAGCCCGCACCTTCCACTCTGCCAATCCAAAGAAGGCTAACATTAATAACACAAAAAAGAGAACACTCGTAAACACATATCCTTTTGCGAAATAAAGCGGTATGGAAGTAATGTTCGTCGCGATCCACCAATACCAGCTTTCCACTTTTTTCTTTGCCATCAGCCACATGCCTGTAAAGGCCGCAGCCGATGCAAAAGCATCCAGCGCGGGAATGGTATTAGCAGAAAAATTATCTTTTAAATAGGTAAGCGAGAAGAAAATAATCATATAAATGCTTACGAAGAATTGTAACTGGTACCCCCATTCCCTATCACCACTATAGGTTATACGATGTACCAGTTCCTGCCGTTCATTTCTTCTCGTCCAGATAATCCAGCCCCAGATGCTCATGACCGTGTAATACACATTCACGCTGGCTTCGCCGTACAATTCGCCCCTGATGCTCAGGTAGGCATAAATGCCCGTATTGATCAAGCCAACCGGGTAGACGAGGATGTTTTCTTTCTTGGAAAACCATACGCTGACGATGCCTGTAAAGACGGCAATGTATTCAAGCGGCGTAGTGGCTTTCATGCCCGTAATGAACTGCTCTAAAATGGATGGCATACGTTTACAAACCTAAATCGAAATTGCGTACCCATCTTTCCCTTTTAGCTATGGATTACACATCATTGGCAGCGGCTTTAATACCTATCCAAATATGGGATCTCCCGTTTCAATGTCGCTTCAAACTCGGGGTCGGATGGCGGTGGCATTTGCGCATTCACGATCCGGCCTTTCGGGTCAATTAAGATAAATCGCGGGATGCTGGCCACCGCATAGGATTTACCAAAATCCTCCGCTGCATTTTTAGCCCATAATTGCAAAACCCTTTTAGAGGCATCGGAAAGACCGCGGCGCCAGGCGTCTTTGTCTTCATCTATTGAAAGGCTTACAAAGGCTACGTTTTCACTTGTGTAGCGCTCCGCTAATTCTTCAAAATGCGGCTTCTCCCGCTTGCAGGGGCCGCACCAGGTAGCCCATACATCTATTACAATATAGCGGCGCGAAAGCAAGGATAAGTTGAAGTCTTTATCGTTCATTCCAAGAGCGGCAAAAGCGGGTGCCGGGCGACCTTTTTGCAGGCTGTTCATCCGTGCTGCTTGTTCTTGTAACTGCTGTTGAAAGACAACATTGCTTACAGCCGGCAGCCATTGTTGCAGCCAGCCATTTCGCCGCACGCTATCATTCGTGCTAGCTATTCGTGATTCCAGTTCTTTATACAAAACGGCATTTCGCAATGCCGGCGTAGGTATGCTTTGCGCAGCGGCAAAAAAAGCGCTGTCCCTATTCGATGCGTTTGCTGTTTTCAGCCGCCAGTAGTCAGATAGGTAACCAATATATTTTTCATTGGTAGCAAGGGTTGTGTCTGACAGCGAAACCTGCTTGCGCAGTCGCTCTACCGACTTGCCCCATTTAAGCGTATCGTTCGGGTAATACACCGCAAAAGATTTAGGATATTCCACATCGAGCAGCTGCAATAAATATACAGCCAATGTCTTTTTTCTGCCAGGCAATAAAATCTTCCGCCGGCTTCACGTTGTCCACGGTTTTATAGCGGTCAATTTCTTTGCCCTCACTTTCCCACCGATCCATTACCCTCGAAGAATATTCGAACGGTGTCAGCGTATGTCCATAATTCTGCAGGTACCCGGTGCCCGGCTCATACTCTTTCAGGAAGCTATTTTCCGCCATGCGGGTGCCGCCAAACTTTAGTTCCGTTCCTCTTTTGCCAGTAGTCAGCGCCACATGCAGGCTGTCTTTTGCACCAAAGAAAACCGGCATCCTTACGCTGCCGGCCCGCAGGTAGTAAATGCCTTTGGGGATTGCATTATCTGTTGAAAGATGGAACCTGCCATTAGCGACCTTGCCACTCATAACGACATTAAAAGCTGGCGCCTGCAGCAATTGCACTTCGCCTGGCAGCTTATCCATTTCCAAAGTGCCTGTCAGCACCGTTTTAGCATACGGGCTTGAAACGGAAGGCTTTGTGACGATCCAAAAAAGAATAGCAAAAATGGCTATCACACCCAGCGTTTGTGCCAGCTGCCTTCCTCCACGGATAAAGGCCGCTGCAAAACCACGCTTAATAAACAATTGGAACCCGAGCCATAAAAAAAGCGCCGCCCAAGCCAAACTTAGCAGTTCGTGATGCAATAAGAAGCCGCCGGTATTGCTGCCCTTGTAGGAGGCGCTGGTGTAAACGATAGCGCTGTAGGGAAACCAGCCCAATACTTTAAAGCCTGCAAACATGCCGCCCGCAATGATGGCCACCAGGCCAATGGTCATTGGCCAAGCAAAGCTTTTGATGAGCAGCGACAGGAAATATTGAATAGCGAGCAGTGCCCAGGAAGCAATCCAGTAGCGCACCAATGCCCCAAAAACCTCGGCCCACGGAATGCTGCTTTTAACAAACCCGGTGTCCGGCTTTGCTGCTCCTAAAATGGCGCCGCCCAGGAGTGCAAACAGCAGCAAACCGATCAGGCATAAAAGAGAGATCAATAACGCCACTTCATACTTCACAATATAGAGCGACAATCGTGCTACCGGTTGCGTTTCCATTAGTTTCCAGGTATCAGACCGGTGCTCTAAGTACACCAGCCGCACCATCGTAATCACTAAAAAAAGCGGGAAGAAAAAGCCGGTAAATCCCACGAAATTGTTTTGCAAGAAACTACCCCAGGCATTTTCCGCGGAAGGGTCTGCATCCATCAGGAACCCAACCAGCGTATTGATGATAGGGATGAAAAGCGCTGCTCCCAGGCAAAGCCAGAAGATGCCCGTACGCTTTAGTTTTTGCCATTCGGCACGGAAGGTTTTGCCGTGCGTGGATAGAAATAAGTTCATAATCAGTTTTAGTTTTTTTGAGTAAGGCGCATGAACCAATCTTCGAGCCCGCCACGTACTTGTATACCTTCAACCGGCACACCGGCTCCTACCAATTGCTGGTTGAGAAGGGCTACATCTTCGCGCTTTGCAAACGGAAACAGCACTTCATCTGTGCCCACTTGCCGGCAGTCGGGATGATGACCCTGAAGGTTGACGAGCCGCTCTGCCGCGGCCGGAATCCGAAACACTACTTCACCGGAAGCGCTGGCGGTTTGCTGCATAGCTTCCAATGTATCCTGGTAGCGAAGGCTGCCCTTATGAATGACACCGATATGTGTGCAGGTCTTTTCGATCTCTGCCAGCAGGTGACTGGAAACAAATATGGTTTTGCCTTCGCTGTTTAATCTTTTCAGCAACTCCCGTATCTCGATAATGCCCGATGGATCGAGTCCGTTAGCCGGTTCGTCTAAGATCAGCAGGCTTGGGTCGGGCAGCAGCGCCATCGCTATTCCCAGGCGTTGCTTCATGCCTAAGGAAAACTCTTTCACCTTGCGGCGGGCAGCACCAGTGAGTCCAACAATCTCCAGAACCGCATCCATACGGGCTTTAGGCAATCCTCTTAACGTAGTGATCATCCGAAGGTTTTCGATGGCGGTAAGATGCAGGTAAAGCGACGGATTTTCAATAAGCGCTCCTATCTTTTCAAATACCTGCGGAATGCTTTTTTGCAGCGAAGCGCCGTTAATAAAAATATTATCCCGGTCTGATAATAACATGCCGGTCAGCATGCGGATGGTGGTGGTCTTTCCCGCACCATTCGGCCCCAAAAAGCCATATATACTGCCCATTGGCACTTGCAGCGACAGGCGATCCACCACGGGAAACCCATTGCGAAAGGAAAAGGAAAGTTCCCTTGTTTCTATTGCGTAGTTCATAAACAGCGTTGAAGGACTAAACATACAAAAAGAAGAGGAGTTACCATTGCGACCTATTACATGGGTGTAAAATCCCGTGGGCGAAAAAACGTTTTACACGATTGTAATGCGTTTTTTCGCTTCCTAAAAGCCCGCTTTCGCCACTATTTCCTGTTTGGTAAGATGGAGAACCCCATTTGTTTAAAAATGGCCACCTTTTTCGTTCATGCAATCATCTATGGTGCTTTATACCACCTGCCCGGACGCAGGTATTGCACTCCTTTCTTTGTATAAAACCGTGTAGGCAATTGCACCCTTCCTCTTGGCGTTGGTCCCCACACAACAAAATGCAGGTGCGGAAAAGCGGAATAACCAACGCTGCCACTTTTAGCAATAGGCTGCCCGGTTCGTACAGAATCTCCTACTCTGACAAGTGCACCGCCTTTCTGAATGTGTGCATACGCTGCTTGCGATCCATCAGCATGTTTGATGACGATTTGATTAGCCTTGCCCAAATATTTTTTATTGAAGCCCCCCTTCGAGAAGCTATCTACTGCTCTTATCACTGCTCCGGCTCGTGCGGCTGTAATGCTGGAGCCTTTGTCCATTTTAAAATCAAGCATGATCCGTCCCCGGTGCGAAAGTTTTGAATTATACCCTTGTATGAGAAGGTGTGATACGCCTTTAGGGTAGGGCAAGGTGTAGATATAGGAGGTGTCAGCCGCAGCTCCTTCTTTACCCGCAAAGCGATGCTGCACGCCGCAGGAAGAGAATAAAATTACCAGCGCTAGTAACGGAATGCTTTTCATATTTATGAGCTACTGCAAATAAAAATCCCGCCAGTAGCGGGATTTAAACTATCAACTACTATTTTATTCAGCTTCGGCTACTACTTCTTTCACTTCCGGTATCATCCGCTTCATCATGCCTTCAATGCCGGCTTTTAGCGTGATCATAGAGGAAGGACAACCACTGCAGCTTCCCTGCAGCATCAGGTTTACTACGCCATCATTATAGCTTTTAAACTGTATAGCGCCGCCATCCATTTCAACGGCAGGCTTCACGTAGTTTTCCAGGAGTTCTTTTACACGCTTTACTACGTCATCGTCGTCAGCGCTTACTTCATTAGAGCTTTCCTGCTTCACCGTCGCCAGTTCTTCTTCGTTGATGACCGACTTGCCTTCTTCCAGGTACTCCTTCAAAAATTCACGGATGGAAGGGATCACATCGGCCCAATCCGTTTCCGGCGTTTTACTTAGGGTTACAAAGTTGGACGCGATAAAGACCGCTTTGATAAATGGAAAACCAAATAGTTCCGTTGCAAGCGGTGAAGGCTTAGCGCTTTCCACATCCTGGAAATCAACGCTTTTGCCGGGATACAATAATTTGTTGGCGACGAACTTCATCGTTTCCGGGTTCGGCGTCATTTCGGTATATATGCTGATAACGGGATTGCCTGTTTTGATCATGATGCACTGTTTTGAAGTACAAATTTACAGGAAAGCAGGGTGGGTTTAGTTAGCTAATGGCTTTTTGAGGGTGTATTGACGAAACACTTAACAATCGCTTGACAATACCTCACCCTAAAAAGTATATTTTAATCCCACCGTACCATAAAACATATTTTCTCCATGCTCCGACAAATCCGGACGATTTGTAACGGTTAGCAAGTTTTGCGGAATCACATAAGCCGGTGTCGCAATAACCATCCATTTGCCCTTTGCATAAATGATCGGCATAGAAGCTTCATAAGAAAGAATAGCAAAGCTGTTGACGTTTTCGGTTACTTGTTGCTGGTTATTACCAGGTCCAATGGGCACGGGCAGCCCATTATTCTGCCGCTTTGTATAGGTGCGGGAAAAACGTTGCGTACCGCAGTAAACATAAATCGAAGGATCTAAAACGATCACGCTGTTATCCTTATTCTGGATACGAAAAATATGATCCAATCCTGCACTGGCGCCAAAATCAATATTGTCGCTGAATTTTGCATCCGCACCAATATTAAAGTTGACTACTTTAGTTAGCCGCGAGATGTTGACGCCTGTTTGTGCTTTCAAAGCCGATTGCACCAGGTCGCTGCCCGCTTCGTAAAAGGGTTTCAGCGCATAGATACCGGAGATCCATTTATCCGAAACATTCTGGTAACCAATAGTGGCAACCGTTCCGGCATAGTCAAAGCTTTGCGCTGTATTATTGACAAATATCGGCGCCGCGTTCACGTAAAATTTTGGTGTGATCCACAGTTCCGCCAGTGGAAAAAAGCCACTGCTTTTAAGACTATCCGTGCGACCATAATAGTGCAGGTTGCTGTTGTAATTGGCGCTTAGTTTGAAGACCGGTTTTGTCTTTGTACTGTCGGTTTGCGCAACTGCTGCCAGGGAGGCAAACAAGGCAAGTAGGACAACAATTTTTTTCATGGTAAAGGGTGTTTAAAAAGGCATCCCATTCTCCGGGAATGGGATGCAGGATAGGCGGATTAGGAATTAGCCTTTTTTAGAAACTTTTACTTTCGTTTTGCTGGAAGCGTTATTGCTGGCAGAAACGCCGCCTTTATCGGCTTTTACGCTACCTTCTGTAGAAGTGCTATTATCCGCATTGATTACCGCAGACTTGCTGTTCGCCTGTTCTTTGGCTTCGTCAGATGCGTGAATGGCACCCTGAGATTTAGCACGGGTCTCAGACTTTACTTTAGTCTTTACGCCAGCTTTTACTTCTTTGGTCTTTTCTACGGTAGCATCGCCTTCCGTTTTTACTTTGGTCTTTACTTTGGTAGCTCCATCTTCTATCCTGTCGGCTGCTTGCCTACCGTTTACCTGCACATCGGCACCCGTATTAACATTAACAGCACCGTCAGCTTTTGCACCGAACACGGCAGAATTTTCATTGGCATTCGCCTTTGCTTCATCAGAGGCATGTACAGAAGCCTGAGAATTTACCCTGGCGCCTGCTTTTACATCAGCGGCACTCTTAGCTTCGTTTTTTACTCCGGTACCCGTTTCAACGCCTTTTGTTACAGCAGCATTGGTAGCACCCACGGCTGTTCCTTTTACTTCTATTGCTTTAGATGCACCTGCCGAGACGGCAGCTTTAGCGGCGCCGGTAGTGGCTGTGGTAGCTTTGGTAGCAGCCGTAGCGGCAGCACCTGTAGCGGCAGTAGCATTTACACTTTTGTTGACGGCGGCATTGGTAGTGTTAGTAACGCCTATACCTACTTGTGCGAAAGAAGCTGTAGTGGCAAAAGCGGCAATCGCTACTAAAAGGGAGGTTTTTGCTGATTTCATGGTTAAGTGTTTTAAAGTTATGTAAGCATAGAGGGGAGCAAAAGAAAAAGGTTTAAAAAGGGCATTAACTTTTTTTCACATTGATTAACCTGAAAGGAATAACATGAATCAGGAGCGAATGACTCGAATGGTGTCTAAAAGACGATGCGTTGATAGTTAAGGCGCTTTTCGCCAAAGTTGATGATGATACCAAGCTTCAAGCCGGAGACCTTTAAGTAGTTAGTGGTTTGCGCCATGAAGCTGTCAACTATATAAGGAGCAGACTTTACTTCAAGCATAATGTTATTATAAACAATAAATCGGCAATATATTTTCTTTTAAGTAAGATGCCTTTGTATTAAATTTTAAAACCTTTCTCTCGTTCGAATGGAATTTGAGCTGCATTAAATTCTATCTCTATCGCGTCTTTATAAATGACCTCCTTGAAACCCATACCTAACTGATTATGCACTTCCATGCAAGCTCCAATCAGTTTATATGATTCGTCCTTAAAGAAGACGTCGGGCATGAGTTTCGGTTTACAGTAAAGTAAACCATTCGTGTCCATTCGCTCTCCATTCGTGTTATCCCACGATCATCAGCTTCGCATAATTCAGCATGATCTTCTTCTCGCCATTTTGATCAAACTTGATCGTTGCCACGGGGTTATGTGCCGAACCTTCCAGTGTGATAATCTCTCCAAAGCCAAACTTCTGGTGTTCCACTTTATTGCCTACCTCCAGTTTCGAAATATCGCAGGGCGTAAAATCAGTAGAAGGTGTATGCGTCACTTCCTTTTGCTTGGCGTTGCTGAGTAAAGTAGATACTACCGTTTTCTCTTTTTGATCGCTACCTGCACTACGATTCATTCGCTCAAACGCACTGCCACCGCCCCACCTGGAAGAAGACGCTTGATTCTTGACACCACCACCGGCATAACTATGATCCAGGTAGGCCTCGGGTATCTCGGCAACAAAACGGCTGGCATCGCTTTGCACCAATTGCCCAAAACGATAGCGGGTATTGGCATAGGTAAGGTATAAGCGGGCTTTGGCACGGGTGATAGCTACATAGAAAAGCCGCCTTTCTTCTTCCAGTTCATCGCGGGTGTTCAGACTCATGGCATTGGGAAAAAGACTTTCTTCCAAGCCACCTACAAACACTACCGGGTACTCTAACCCTTTGGCAGCATGTATCGTCATCAGCTTCACGGTGTCCGCATTCGGGTCTTTTTGGTCGCTATCGGTGAGCAATACAATTTGTTGCAGATAAGAACTCAACCCTTTGTCACCAACTTCACCACTTTCTTCATTCCCGGGCGTTTCAGTGAATTCTTTTATAGAGTTCAACAACTCCTGGATGTTTTCATAACGCTGCATGCCTTCCGTACTCTTGTCATTAAAGAGTTCTTTTATAAAGGAAGTTTGCTTGCCCACATGAAACGCAATATCGTACGCATTCTTCGTATCGAGCATGCTTTTGAAAGAACGGATCATCATCACAAATTCTTCGATGGCTTGCAAGGTGCCTGTCTTGAAACCGAACATCGGTGCGGCTTCCAGCACTTCCCACATGGAGATATTATTCTCGTTGGCAGAAGCGATGGCGCGGTCAATAGAAGTTTTACCGATACCACGAACCGGGTAATTGATAATGCGTTTCAGCGCCTCTTCGTCTTTTGGATTTACGATCAAACGCAGGTAGGAAAGAAAGTCCTTAATCTCCTTGCGCTGGTAGAAGGAAATGCCACCAAAAATAGTGTACGGAATATTCATACGACGCAGGCTTTCCTCGAAAGAGCGGCTTTGCGCATTGGTACGATACAGGATAGCGAAATCCTTATTGCCATAATGATTGCGCAACCGTAGTTCCTGGATAGCGTCGGCAACATACTTGCCTTCATCATTATCCGTCATGGTGCGCACCAGCTTTATCTTTTCGCCGGTCACATTCTCTGTAAAAAGCGTCTTTGGAATCTGTCCTTTATTATTCTTGATGACCTCGTTTGCGATCGTCAGGATGTTTTGTGTGCTGCGGTAATTCTGCTCCAGCATGATCACCTTCACATCATCATAGTCTTTCTGAAACTGCAGTATGTTTTGAATGGTAGCGCCCCGAAATGAATAAATGCTTTGCGCATCATCGCCTACCACGCAAACATTTTCGTGCATGGCACCCAGCAGCTTGATGATCTCGTACTGCGCCGGGTTGGTATCCTGGTACTCATCAATCATAATGAATTTAAACTTCCGCTGGTATTTGCTCAGCACTTCCGGGAAGCCCTTCAGCAACTCGTACATCTTAAAAAGCAGGTCATCAAAATCCATCGCGCCGTTCTTGAAACAGCGCTTGGCATAGGCATCATAGATATGCCCGATCATAGGACGGTTGGCCCGCATGTCTTCCTGCTGCAAGTGATAATCCGCCATGTATTCTTTTGGACCAACTAAGGCATTCTTGGCGCTGGAAATCCGGTTGTAAACTACGTTAGGCTTGTAATGCTGTACGTCTAAATTTAACTCGTTCGTCACTGCTTTTACTACACTCTTCGCATCGTCCGTATCATAAATGGTAAAGGCGCTTGGATAACCGATCTTAGGAGCCTCGGCACGAAGCATGCGGGCAAACACTGAGTGAAACGTACCGATATAAAGATTGCGAGCTTCGCGGTTAGCGAGAATATGTTCCACCCGCTCCTTCATTTCAGCGGCAGCTTTGTTCGTAAAGGTGAGGGCTAATATGTTGAATGAATCCACGCCTTTTGACATCAGGTGCGCAATGCGTGTAGTTAATACTTTGGTCTTTCCGCTGCCGGCTCCGGCCACGATCATGAGCGCCCCTTCAATGGTAGTTACTGCTTCCAGTTGACGCTCGTTCAATCCCTTCAAATAGTCTTGCATAGCCGGCGAAGGTACGTTTTGAAAGGTCGATTGCTAAAGATTTGAGTAGTTAAATTTTGGGGTGCTGAGGCTGGAATTACTGCCCTGGAATAAAGTACCTTTAATTATAAGATGATGCGTAAAAACTAAGGGGCAATGGCCAGATTTCTTACCTTTAATTACCTGAACGCCGTTTATGCAACTGCTGCTTCGCCTCGCCATTTTCCTCCTTTTTGCTATCCCTTCTTCCCGATGTGTAGCGCAATTAACGATCACCGCCCCAGCGAATGCCCAGGCTTTGGCGCAAAAGCTGGTGGGTGAAGGTGTGCAGATCAGCAATGTGCAGCTGACCGGTCCCTTAAGCAATACCGGCTTTTTTAGAAACGTTTCAGGAACCAGCATTTCATTGGATAGCGGTATATTATTAACCAGTGGTCTCGCAACGGGGGCCAGCGGCCCTTCCTCTGCAACGGCCAGCACCTCCGTTCCACCCTCAACAGGGGATGGCGATGATGACTTAACCGGACTGCTGGTGGATCGGAACCAGGATACAAAAGACGCTTCCGTTCTGGAATTTGATTTTGTGCCGCAAGGCGATAGCATTCGGTTTCGGTATGTGTTTGGCTCAGAAGAATATCCTGAATGGGCTTGTAATAAGTATAATGACGTATTTGCTTTTTTTCTTAGTGGTCCGGGCATTACGGGAAAGATCAATCTGGCGTTAGTGCCCGGAACAACTATTCCGGTCTCCATCAATAGCATCAACAACGGACCAGGAAATGCAGGAGGAAGCAATATCTCGTATTGTACCAATATGGGTGCGGGCTCCCCCTTTTTACAATATTATCATAACAATGCGGGCAACCTTCAATTTAAATACGACGGCCACACCGTTGTACTGATAGCAACGACCGCTGTAACACCTTGCCAAACCTATCACCTTAAAATCGCTATTGCTGATGCCGGCGATGCTCAATATGATTCCGGTGTTTTCCTCGAAGCCCGTAGCCTTAGTTCCAATTCTCTTTCCATCACTAATAGCAACCCTGTAATTGGCGGCAGCCCCTACCTGGTAGAAGGATGTCATACAGGAGGCATCACCATCTCCCGGCCAACGGCGCAGCCAACGCCTCAACCGGCAACGCTTTCCTTCAGCGGTACGGCCATCAACGGCACAGACGTAGCCATGCTGCCCACTGCTGTTAGCATTCCTGGTGGCGCCACTTCCCTATTTATTCCCATAATACCTATTGTAGAAAATGTACCGGAAGGCATTGAGTATCTCAAAATTTACCTGTCTGCCGGTGGCACTTGCGCCTCGACGCTGTTCACAGACAGCATTACTATCCAGATTCGCGACTACGATACCCTGGCCATTTCTCCGCGTGACGCTTTTTGCAATGGTAGTACGGTGCAACTGCAAACCACTTCTACTTTTTCCGATTACCAATGGTCACCGGGTGCTACGCTTAGCAATGTCAATATTCATAACCCGGTAGCCACACCGGCAGATGGCACTGTTTACTATTGCACTGCCACACTCGGCTCCTGCGTAGCCAAAGATTCCGTACGCTTTTTCACCAAGAAGCTGGAGTTACTATCAAAAAGAGACGTTAATTGCACTGGCGCCGCCACTGGCGAAATCCGGGCAGGTGGCGGACCGGAGTGGCAGCTACCCGTACAATACCGGCTGAATGGTGGCGCCTATGGCTCCGATTCCAGCTTTACCGGATTAGCGGTGGGCAACTACAAAATATATATCAAAGATGTTACGGGTTGTGTGGACAGTTTGTCCGTTACCCTGACACAAGCCTATCCCGATCTGGGCTTTACCCAAACGGTGGTGCCGCCGGCCTGTGTAACGTCTATCGGTTCCATTGCCGTAACCGGTACCGGGGGGTTATCGCCCTACCAGTTTGCACTCGATGGTACATCGTTTTCACCCGCTGCCTCTTTTGCCGTTACACCCGGCACTTATACTGTCGCCGTGCGGGATGCCAATGGCTGTACCAGCAGCCATCCCGTTATAGTGCCGCCACCCGTCCCGCTTCTGCTAACCCCGGCACCAGTGGTTACCCCTGCCGGTTGTGTAGGTAATGGGAGCATCACCGTCTTTGTAGCGGGTGGCGCTGGAGGTTATCAATTTTCTGCCAATGGTGGCGCTTTTCAGCAGGACAATATACTGTCGGTGCCGCCGGGAACCACGTCCATTTTGGTAAAAGATGCAAATGGATGCCAGGTAACCGCGAATTTAATGGTGCCGATAACCAATAACCTGACATTGGATGCCGGCACGAATGCAACAATTTGTGAAGGAGTTATTCAAATACTGGCAGCGGTGAGCAATGCAACGCAATTCTCATGGACTGGTGGGCTGGTTTCAAATGCAGGTTCACCAACTACAACAGCTAAACCCGATACAACAACAACGTATTATGTGACAGCTATATTAGGAGCCTGTACGGCCCTTGATTCGGTTACCCTCACTGTATGGCAAGCACCTTTTGCCTATGCCGGCATTGATTCCAGTATTTGCATCGGCAAAAAAATCAATCTTTCAGGAAGTGGCGGCCTAAACTATAGCTGGCAGCCTGCTGCTGAAGTCAGCGATCCTTTTGTATCCAATCCATCCATCCAACCTAAAAAACAAACGGATTATTCGCTGATGGTGCAAGATGGAAATGGGTGTTGGTCGTTAAAAAGTGATTCGATCCGCATTAGTGTCGTGCCTTCGGTAAAGGCTTTCGCCGGAAGAGACACCGCCATTGCGGAAGGCCAACCTTTGCAACTCCAGGGATTAGAAACAAGCAATAGTGGCGCTACATCCTTTGTATGGCAACCCGTGAGGGGATTAAGTAATCCAGCAATAGCAGATCCCGTAGCCGTGTTAGACAGGGATATTACTTACCAGTTTATACTAACTACACCAGAAGGATGCGAAGGCAGGGATGAAGTGATGGTGAAGGTTTATAAACAAGCCGATATTTATGTACCCACGGCTTTCACGCCCAATGCCGATGGACGGAACGACATACTGCGTCCTCTTCCGATTGGCATGAAGAAGCTGAATTACTTCAGGTTATATAATCGCTGGGGCAACCTGGTTTTTTCCACGCTTACCGAAAATAGGGGATGGGATGGAAAGATCAATGGCAAACCCGCTCCTGTAGAAAGCTTTGTTTGGATAGCAGAAGGAGTCGATTTCAAAGGAGCGACCTTAGTACGGAAAGGTACCGTTACTTTGATCCGGTAAATCGTGTTGCCTTTGTTAGGATCACATTCCCACCAGCACCGTACCCGTTGGATATTTGATCGTCACATTATTCAGGTCTTGGGAGGCTTCCATGCCTTTCCCGCCGCGGATGCGCTTGCCTTCCTGGATGATGCGAACCGCTGAATCCGTATAAAATTGTTTAGCAGTTTGGTCCCACCACAGTTCACTGGTATGCAATGTGTCCCCCTTAAGATTAATGACCTGGACGCTATCGCGCAGCAGCACCTTATTCAGGTTCTGAAAATATTTGCCGTATTTCGCATCTACCCAGCTTTCCACTTTTACAAGCGAGTCATAAAAATCAACATGCAGCGATTTTGGAAATTCAGTGATCAGGGTGTCAATACCATAGCGCAGCATCAGCGGTGCTTTTAAATTAGCCCGCATTACCCCGTCCTGGCTAAAAAGCGTACTTACCGATCGCACTTCATCTACCAGCAGTTGACTGCCTGTCCAGGCATTAATGGTTTTGGTATCATTACCACAGCCCAAAATAAACAAGCAGCTTCCAAAAAGAGCTGCTTGTTTAAAAGAGTTGATATAGCGCTGAAGCTTAGTCATACTTGCGTTTATTGAACCAGAAGTCGCTAAAATTAAGCCCCACCGATAAGCGAAACATATTTTCCTTCAGTGGGTTATCGTTATTGCCACGTTTGTTGTATTCCAGAGCGAGGTTCACTACTGTGTATTGCTGGCTTAAACGGGAGTAATTGGCAATCGGTAAACCAAATCCAACCGAAGCACCCCAGGCGGGCAATTTACCACCGGCAGTTATATAATCGCTGCCTGCATAAAAGCCGGCCCGGTAGGTAACGGCACTGAAATAATTACGACCCAGGTCTGGGCGCAAAGAACCGCCTACCCGGATCTGCGTGTTGCTTTCTACAGCATCTTTTGCGCCATAGAAACGGAAATCGCTCCAGGCAGTATGAATCACATCAGCGCCCAGTTGCCAGGCGCCATTCCGCGCATTAGAACCACCGGCCATAACGCCGAATGAATAAGAAGCCGGGTAGATCACTTCTCCCCTGTTGCCCTTAACGGAATAAACCGTATCTACAATTCCGGTAGGGTCTACAATGAATGTGCCTATCGTTTGGTCTTGTGTGGCTTTCAGCGTTTGCTTCATGCTACCGGTTGCGCCTAACCGCAAATAATCTCTTTTCTCCTTATCAAGGAATACGGTGTATTGCAGGCCGGCATTGGCATACAGGCTGCCAAAAGAGGTGGACGTACGGTAAGTAGCGTCGTAATATTGAACCGTATCGTTTACCAGACCAAAAGCAGTGCTGGTTTCGCGGCGGCCAAACAGGTAACCGATATTAACACCGGCGCTGAAATTTTTAATGGCAAAGCCCGTACCGATAGTAGGAAGGTAGGTACCGCCGCTGCCTTCGTATTCCGCAATGGAGCTATCAATATTATTAATACGTTTGTTTTGATCAATCTTATAGCCAATGCGGGATAACGGACGTAAACCGAAGCTCAATCCCCATCCTTTGCGAAGCGGAATGCCTATTTGTACGTAAGAAAAATAAAGATCGGTAGCGGTAAACTTAAGAGGATTGTTGGGCTCACGCAAGGTGCGGCTTTCAAAATTGATACCCGCATCCAGCAACACCCTTCCGGAAATGATCTTTTTTGACCTTGCTTCCGTCCCTACCTGGAAGGCCGAGTAAGAGGCAGGATTACTAAAGTTGATATGCAGAAAATCAGCGTCTGCGGTTGCCACGCCACCCATAGCGCGGTTAACTATATGAGTACTTGGTGTTTGATCGCCAACGCCATAGCGGGAATAGGGTGAATTATTTTGAGCGGAAAGGGCGCCAATTGTTGCCAATGAAACCAAGGTGAGGACTGTTCGTATCAATAAAGTTTTCTTTCTCTTAAGCATGATTGACGGTACTAATGGCATACAGACCTTTAAAAATTAATTCGGGGTCTGCAAATATCTCTTTTTTTAAGTGTGGAAGGAGAATGGGTAAATCACCCCCGGTTAAAAGGGCGTTAAAGTTGCCATAGCGGCTTTCATAAATTTCAATGATTCCTTCTATCTCTTTTGCCATGCCCAAGACCACGCCGGATTGCAGGTTCGTAGCCGTATCATAGCCAATCAACGGCACATTCCAATCACCCTTGACCAAAGGCAATTTAGCCGTGTATTCATGCATGGACCGAAAGCGCATCTCCATGCCCGGAGAAATGGAACCACCTAAGAACTGGTGCCGGCTATTAATAAAATTATAAGTGATGCACGTGCCTAAAGTAATGGCGAGGTTGTTCTGATGCGGAAAGCGGTGAACAGCTGCGGCGGCAACGGCAATACGATCGGCGCCCATGGTTTCGGGCTTGCCCACCGGAATGGTAAGTCCCAATTGTGATTGATTGGATAACCGGTGAAATGCCGTTCTCTTTTTCAATAACTCCTCGATGGCCGCCTCGTGCTCAATAACCGATGAAAGGATAGAATAGCGCGGTTGGTAGCGGTTTAAGATCTCTTCTAAATGCTCCAATGCATGCTGCTTTAGGAAAATGATCTCTTCTAAAGTGCCTTCCCTGAATAAGGCTAGTTTTAAACGGGTATTGCCGAAGTCGAGGCAGAGCGTAGTGGACATGGCGCAAAAATGAGCCAATCACAAATGAAATCCGGACAAATTTTTAAAGTGCCCGTTCATTTTGATCCGTTCTTTTAGTGCCTCCATTTCGGCTAATGCCGGTAACCCTTTGGCAAGATGCCGCCGCAGGTATTCCATTCGCTGCCGCTCTTCCATCAGGGGCAACAGTTCATACTCTTCTTCGATACTCAATCCTACATGATGTGCCAGGTCATAGCTGGTAAGTTCTTCGTCGCTTTTTTTAAAATCCTTTGATACCTGTAAAAGTTTATGTAACTCCCTGATGGCTGTCACCAGTTTCTCTACCACATCCGGTTTTATTGAGTGAAAATTGCGGGGGTAGTTAACAATGGCGCCGCAATACAGTTTATCCGGAACCTCTTTGATCACTTCTAAAATCCGGAACACCCGGTCACCCCTTGTTTTAATATCCATCTCGCCATTATCATGCACGGCCGTCAGCTCTGTGATTTCCACCAGGGTGCCGAACTCCTGCATTTTATCATTCACTACCGCCGGAATACCAAAGGGTTTTTTCTCACGGTAGCATTCAGCGATCAATTGTTTGTAGCGCGGCTCAAAAATGTGAAGATTCAAGGCTTCACCAGGATACACCACCAGGCTCAAGGGAAATATCGGGATGAAATTCGTCATAAAGATTTCGCTGCAAATTTGATGCACAACAACTCATGCTGTTACCCTTTTTGCAAGCTATATAAAAACTGGTATTTCTCGCGGGTATAAGCCGCCAAAAGCGCCGAAAGCCGCCAGCCGGCGGCTCCATCCAGGAAGCCCAGCCGAAACAAATAGTGTTTCAGGAACGTAAATGACGGTGCGAAGCGGCGTTTTATCCAGGTTGCTTTCTTACCCTCTATTAAATACTTCCTGGCTGTAAGTTCTGCATAGCCTTTTAACTTTTGGCCAAAGTCCTCAAAGCTTTTTGCGGTCTGGTGAAGGATCCTGCCGTTTAAATTTTTTAATAGGATCCCATCGGGCATTACCAGCTTTTCATGAATCAGGTCCTCGTTCCAATTGATGTATGTTTTATTGAAAAGTCGGATGCGATAATCGCTGCCCCAGGCGCCCCAGCGAATGGGTTGGCTTCCCATGTGGTTATCCAGTTTAATGCGGTAAGCCGTTTTTTCACTAAAAGAAATCATCCTTATCTCCTCCCCTAATTCTTTTGATACCCACTCATCCGCGTCCACTGTCAGCACCCAATCGTGCCTGGCCAAAACTGTGGCTGCCTTGCGGGCTTTTCCAAAGCCTTCCCAGTTTCCATGATAAGGTTGTATGCCATAACGCTCTAAAATTTGAAAGGTAGCATCCGTACTCCCCGTGTCGTAAACGACAATATCCCTGCTTAATGGCAAGACGCTTTCTAATGTCTTACCAAGCGTTGCTTCACCATTTTTACAAATGATCACAACCGAAATTTCGTGCTTATTATTTAGCGCCTCTTCCTTTTGCGTAAACCATTTCCACCACCACAATACGAGAAAAGCATAAAGAAAAACGCCGTATTGAACCTCTAATCCAATATCAAACAAAAAACTAAAGGCGGCAATGCCATGAAGCACCCACCAAAAAAAGCGGGCTCTTGTTTTTACGAAAAACGGCAATGCCATGATGATTGAAAAAGCGATCACACCCAACCAACCAGCACTGCCTCCATACACCAACCACTCACTGCTTGGCAAATAGCGATCGGTGACCAGCATGCCCGGCACGGTTTCATCAAACCAGGCATTAGCAGCGTCTCTTATATCACCGCTGCCAACGCCCATTGGGTTTTCTTTCAAAATATCCCAACCGGCTTTTATGGACATCAACCGGTTGCCATCATTGGAGCCGGGCAAATAAGTGCCGGCTTTGGCATAAGACCAGTCGTACCTGATATACTTAATCCGGTTTTGAAAAGAAGGAAGATAATTCCATGCAAGAATGGGAAGCAAAATTGCAAAGCAAATGATCCAGACACTATTGATAGGTGACCGCCGCAGCCAGATATAGCGCACTACAGTAGCACCGATAATAATATAAAAAGCACCCAGGCCAGTGCGGGCGGAAAGTATATGTAAGTAAATAACCAGCAGCATAGCCACGAAACCCAATACAATGCGAATGCGTTTGACTGCTTGCTGCCACATTAAAAAAATAGCCAACAAACCTACACTAACGAGCCAGCTAAACCGAACATGATCATCACCTAAGGGTGTTGCAAAAGTTTTGGCCTTTAAAAAAGCTTCATTATGTGCAGCAGGATTTTGCAGGTAACCAGCCATACTCCAGGCAGCCCCTAAAAGCACTAACCCGATAAAACTGAACGCAAGGGTGCGCCATTGTTTTTGCGAAAGCTGCCAACTTCCTGCAAAGGCTACCGGGTATAATAGCAAGGGCAGTTTGATGCGTGTGTTAGAGGCCCATGCCCCGCTGTTCTCACTCCATAGTGCGGAGATTGCGGGAATAAAAAAAAGCAAGGTGAGCCCTACAAGAAACGGGTTGCGCGACCACGTTTTTACTTGCTCTCCGAAATTTCTATGAAAACAAGTAAGCAAAACAAAAAGCACCATGCTGATGGAAAGCCCGGCCCTTGACACAAACAAGCTGACCAGCGACAGAAGGAGAACGATAAACAGCGTTTGCTGCCGGTACTTAGTCTGAACCACCATACTTTTGTAAACGTACAAATCTTTTTCATGTGGCAATCCCTGTTAGGACAATTGATAAGCGGCGATGTGAAGGCATTGGCCCGCAGCATCTCTTTTGTAGAAGCGGAGCAGCCCGGTTATAAAGATTTCATGGAAGCCTTGCCCCTAAATGGTACGCCTAAGATCATTGGCATTACCGGCCCCCCGGGCGCCGGCAAAAGCACTCTGACAGATAGATTGATCGGGGAGTTAGTGAATGCCGGTAACAAAGTAGCCGTATTATGTGTCGATCCTTCTTCGCCCTTTAATTTAGGTGCCCTTCTTGGCGACCGCATCCGCATGAGCCAGTGGTACACGCATCCTTCCGTCTTTATCCGTTCACTGGCTACCCGGGGTGCAATGGGCGGGCTTCATCCAAAGATCATCGAGATCAGTGACCTGCTAAAGGCGGCGGCTTATGATTATATCATTGTAGAGACAGTGGGTGTTGGACAAAGCGAGATAGAGATCGCAGGACTTGCTGATGTAACGGTGGTGGTATTGGTGCCCGAAGCCGGTGATGAGATACAAACGATGAAGGCCGGCCTGATGGAAATTGCCGATATTTTCGTTGTCAATAAAAGCGACCGGCCGGATGCCAGTGCTTTTGTAAAGAATTTGCGAAGCATGTTGGCGCCGGCTTTTTCTAATCGCCTACGAGAGCTGCCTATCATTGCTACAGTGGCACAGGAAGGAAAAGGTACAGGGGAACTGGTTACAGCTATTGAACAAATTTTAAAAGATCCGATAGCTAATGAAAAGAAGAGCTGGTTGCTAACTGAAAAATTGTACCAGCTTATTCAAAAAGAGCGAATGCAAAACATTGATAAAGCCGTTATCAAAAAGGAGATAGAAAAGGCCGCGACCAATGAAGGATTTAATTTATACCGGCTGCTCTTACCTTACCGGGTTTCCTGACCCGGCAGCAACTCCTTTTGAGGCTGGAACGTTAATGATGCCAGCGTGCCCTTCCAGAGTATTTTAATAAAGTGCCACCGGGCATTTTTTCGCTTGTTCAAAAGAAGCAGGGGAACATAAAAAAAATTCTTCAGCACATAGGCGTAATAAATAAATGCACCTTTCTTTTGTTTACGCAGATACAAATAATTACGGGTGCCATAGAAATACTTCCAGGCCGCTTTTTTATCATCGGAATAGATTGTGTTTACCAAGTTATCAGGTGTCTTATGGGTTACTATACTTTCTTCCACTAAAAAGCCTTTAAAGCCATTCTTAGTAATGCGCTCTGTAAATTCAACATCATCATACCAGATAAAAAAGTCTTTTAAAGGCAGCCCCACTTTTCGAACAGCCGCAGTGGAGAGCAGCAGGGAAACAAATGTGCCCGATCGTATAGCTCTTACACCATCTATCCCTAGGGCTTCTTTACTTAAAAAAGGAGTTGTGTTCTTATTATGCTGGGCGCCATCCGTCCATACTACTTTGCTGGATAGGAAGCCTGTGGTAAAAGGCTTATCCTCCAGTTTGCCCAATACTGATGTCAAAGCTGCCAGGGCACGCTGAGAAGGAATGGTATCATCATCCATTACCCAGATCCAATCGGGATTTAGCGCAACCGCTTCTTTAATGCCCCGATGAAAACCGGCAGAACCCCCTCCATTGGGTTGAAGCACCATTAGCACATCTGGTTGTAATTGCAGCCACTCTGTTGTGCCATCGGTGGAACTATTGTTCACCACTACTATCTGTGAAACTCGGCTCGATTGCAGCCGGATGCTTTGTATGCACTCTTGCAATAACTGCAGCCGGTTATAGGTTACAATGAGAGCTACTACAGTCATTAAAAATAGGTTTTTTGAATACCGGCGTACAAGATAGCACCTGAAGGCTGCCTAATCAAATCAGGAAACCTGGTCGGGCTTTGGGTGGAAGGAGATAGCGCTGAAGGTAGCGGACCAAAGTGTTTTGATCATTAACCATTTGGCTTCTTTTCTTTTCTTTAAAATACGGAACGGAAAGACAAAAAGGCGCTTGAGTACAAGCCTCCAAAATTTAAAATTGCCTTTGCGGTTGCGGATGTAAAACAGCTCATTACGGATGCCGAACTTATATTTCCAAATATCCTTAGCGGCATCCTTATAAATATCAGATCCATGGTTGGAAGGCGTTTTATGCAGCGCCATGCTCCGCGAAACGTAGAAGCCTGGTAGCCCTGCCCGGATGATGCGGTCCGTATATTCATGGTCATCCGTCCATATAAAAAATTCTTTTAGCGGCAAGCCTACCCGCCTTATCGCTTCTCTTGAGATGAGGCAGGACACGAAGGTGGCTGACTTTACTAACTGGGCTCCACAACCATCAAAATAATTAAATGGGTAGCCACTTACAAAAGCACTTATCTCGGGTAGGTTCATGGCATGCGGCGCGCCATCGGTCCATACGGCTTTACTGGAAAAAAATCCCGCACCGGTAATAGCTGCCGCCGGAACCAACAATGCTTCCAGCGTTTCAGGGTAAGGGATGGTGTCATCATCCATTACCCATACCCAGTCGGCTCCCTCATCATACGCCTTTTTAATACCGGTATGAAAACCCCAGGCACCACCCTGGTTAGGCTGTGTAATAGTCGTTAATCGCTGCGTTTGCAACCATTGCTCTGTGCCATCCGTAGAACTGTTGTTAATGACGATAATAGCATCGGGTGTGCGGTTCTGCGCCTGGACGGCAGCTATGCATTCCTGCAGTAGCGCCATTCTGTTATACGTTACAATAACAGCAACTACTTTCATGAAACAGCTGCGTGCAGCTCTTGTTTTGCCTTTACCAAAGCTGACCCGATCACCTGGTGCATATCATAATAACGATACTCGGCGAGGCGTCCGCCAAATAACACATTAGCTTCGCCTTCGCTCAATGCAGTATACTCTTTGAAGCGCCGGTTGTTCTTTTCATCATTCATTGGGTAATAAGGCTCCATACCTTTCTCCCACGTCGCCGGATATTCGTATGTAATTACTGTATGTGGTTGTGTACCAAACTCAAAATGCTTATGCTCGATGATGCGGGTATAAGGAATATGCGACTCCGTATAATTTACCACCGCATTACCCTGGTAATTCTCCATCTCTAATTGCTTGTGCTCGAAGCGAAGGCTGCGATACTCCAACTCTCCAAATTGATAATTGTAGTATTCATCCAGCGGGCCGGTATAAACAAGCTTGTCCCCAAGAGATTTAAAATAAGCCACATCGTCACCAAAGTTGGTATTCAACCTTACCTCAATCCCTTCTAATAAGCCTTCCGACAATTTGTTGTAGCCGCCGATCGGTATGCCCTGGTACTTGTCATTGAAATAATTGTTGTCGAAAGTAAAGCGCACCGGCAGGCGTTTGATAATGAAAGCCGGCAACTCCGTGGCTTTGCGCCCCCATTGTTTTTCCGTATAGCCCTTTATCAGCTTTTCGTAAATGTCAGGGCCTACAAGTTTAAGCGCTTGCTCTTCCAGGTTTTGCGGCTCTGTTATATTCAGCGAAGCAATTTGTTCGGCAATCTTTTCTTGTGCTTCCTGTGGTGAGATAACACCCCAAAGCTGATGAAACGTATTCATGTTGAAGGGCAGGTTATACAGCTTGCCTTCATGATTTGCTACCGGCGAATTGGTGTAACGATTGAATTCAACAAATGAATTGACGAAGTTCCAAATGTTTTTGTCATTGGTATGAAAGATATGGGCGCCGTATTGATGCACGTTGATGCCATCTACATCCTTACAATAAATATTGCCGCCGATATGTGACCGCTTGTCTATTACAAGGCATTTCTTTCCTGCTTTTTTTGCCTGGTGTGCGAACGTAGTGCCAAAAAGCCCGGCCCCTACAATAACGTAATCGAATTCTGCCATATTAAAACCGTATTATTCTTTTATTCTTTATTGAGTTCAAAATTAAATCTACCACCTGCTGCACCGAAAGGAAGTTGCCATTTTCTGCGTGTTTCAGTAATTTGGCTCTTGCTTTTCTGACCTTACCATAAGAGTTGATAAATAGCAAAAGGGAGCGAAAGTATGACCATCGTCCTGTAAAAAACCGGGCCAAGGCCTCCAGCATCAACTGCACAAAATAGGCATATCTTTTTCCTGTAGTGAGATGTATAGCATGCAAATACATTTTATTACGGTTATAAATAGTTTCTATTTCCTGCTTACGGTTGCTCGAACGGATAGTGGTGGAGGTTTTGTGCCGGCACAGCGCCTGGTGTTCATAATAGCAGGCGTAACCAAAACGCCAGGCCCGTAAGGATAATTCATAATCTTCTACATAAAAAGGGGAAAATAACTCATTCAATCCGCCAAGGGAAAGGTAGGCTTGCCTGCGCACCAGCGCATTTGCGCCAGACAGGTACATGGAGTAAAGTCCATCTTTCATAGCTGCTTCTTCTTCCAGGATATAATTGCCGGAGGTTTTAAGCTTCACACCATGGAAATATGGGTATTTAGCCCCATCCTGGATGAGCTCATCGTCCCAGCCTATAATGCGCCCCATCACACCGAAAGTATGAGGCTTGGCGAAGTAGGGCAAAAGGCGATAGATATACTCATCTGTAAGCTTAACATCGCTGTTTAACAAGAGCACTAATGCATATTGTGCCGCCTGAACTCCCCTGTTCACACTTGCGGAGAACCCACTGTTTGTTTTGTTTGTAATAATCTGCACCTGGGAATGATGACTTTGTAAAAAAGCAACAGAGCCATCGGTTGACGCATCATCAACAATTATAATTTCCCAGGGCAGCTGAAGGGATTGAAGTGCGGCATAAACCGTAGGAAGCGTATGGGGAAATAAGCTTACGCCATTGTAGTTGGGAATAACCACTGAAATTCCTTGCATATTGCAAAGTAACTATTCTATCCCATTCCGTTTCCACCAGCGATAACCCACAATGCCAATAATAGCCAGCGGCGCAAACGCAAGGTAGATGATACCCGCATTCAAACCCCTTGCAGGCTTCTCGCCCAACTGCTGCGCGGTTTTGGTGCAGATGGAGCATTGTGCTTCAGCAGGGCTTGAAGTGAAAAGCAAAACGCAAAAAATGAAAAGCAATATAACAGCGGCTCGTTTCATAAGAAGAGGGCAAAGGTAGCATAGGAAGCCTTTTGCGGGAATAGCGTTTCCCTTTTACAAAAACTTTAATCCCTTTTACCATTGCTTAACCTGCGGAAGGGTGCTGTCCTTATCCAGGCTGCCGCAGGCTTTTCCGAAGTTAGTGCGGATATGCGCCGTGAGGCATTCGGCCCGCAGGTTGGAAAAAGGATGGGTACGAAAGAAATCTTCCACTTTATTGTAGCCATTTTCATTGCTGGCCATTTCTTTCCAGAAGGCGACGGCGGTGCAAACATCATAGCCCAGTTCGTTGGTAAGGTTGATACCGTAATAATCGGCTTCGAGCTCGTTCTTTTGGTTAGAGGAAGCGGTGAGAAACTTTTTGATTTGGTAGAAAGTGCTGCCGCTTTGCTCACCAAAAATCTTTGTTGACAATTCGAGTTCCTGGATGGTGGCTTTGATATGCCCCATTTCGGAATGTCCGATCTCGTGGCCGAGGATGGCGTAAAGGAGATCGGTTTTGCCCGCACATTTCTGCAGCATGGCGCGGGTAACGTAGATGCGGCCACCAAACGTAAAGGCATTGACCACCGTATCCTCCAAAGCGTATACGGCGTATTGAATTTTCGATGGCGTTTCCCGCTTAGCTAAAAGATCATTGAGGGCTTTGGACAGCTGCCGTTGCAGAGCGCCATCCGTTATAAGCTTGAAGGTGCCATCCTTCGTCATCTGGTCGTGAAACATGGTGCCGTATTCGGTCTGTACTTCGTCGGTGACGGATTTTTCCGAAACACCGATGTCGCGAATGAGATCGCCGACCTTATCGAGGCGCTTGTTGACGTTGGCGCCGCCAATGGCGCTGTCCAGGCAGCTATAGGAATAGGAAACGGCCTTGGGCTTGTCGCGACCGATAACACGGTCTATATCGTTGCAGCTTAAAAGGATGAGCACACTCAGGGAATAGATCAGGGTTCGTAGCATGGCTGCAAAAATGCAAAAGGAACGCCAAGGTTTGATCATGGCATTCCATCAGTCTCTTTCGGTAAGGGCCTCTTTGTATTGCTGTTCTGCTTCGGCTTCTTCTTCCGGAGACCTTTCCCCGCCGGTATTCTGCTGCACTTCTTTAAAAGGATCTGGCTGCTGCCGTGTGTTCTCATCCTGCCGCAGTTCTTCGCCCCATTGTTTTGTTTCTTCGCTTTGTGGCTGCTTATCATTCATAGCTGGCTGTTTATTGGTTAAAAAATATTATTCAACGCCACTAAATTGGTGCCATGAACAGGGGAATGGCGAGAAACACTGCCATTTATTTGGGCATACTTTAAGGTTGCATGAAATTATAAAACAGCCAAGCATGAGACAGAGAAACAGTGAACCCGGAAGAGAGCCCGCTTCCCGATCCGGAAGTGGCAAGCTTACTAAAAACACGGCACAACCGCGTAAAGATTTTTGGGATACGATAGCAGAGGATGTAGCCAATGGCTACCGGAAAGGCAGCCGGGGGCGTGGCATTTATAACACGGACCAGCAGCGTGATGATAACCGTCGCGGAGATGAAGTAGCCTAATTCATTCTTACAGGCTTTGTGGTTAGGTAGTAAGCATATTGGAATAGCCTTGTCACCCTGTTCTCAGATTATATGCCCTTATTTTTGAATCGTTACATTTGTTGATGCCAAAGATTAGCCTTGTAATAAATACAAAGAACGAAGAAGCTTTTATCGAAGATTGTATTTTATCGGCTAAGAATATCGTAGATGAAATCGTTGTAGTGGATATGCATTCAACGGATAAAACGGTTGAGATTGCAAAAGGCTTAGGCGCTGTTATCTTTTATTTTGACGATTGTAGCTATGTAGAACCCGCGAGAAATTTCGCTATTCAAAAAGCCTCTAACCAATGGGTGCTTTTGCTGGATGCCGATGAAAGATTAACTCCCCAGCTATCGCAATTGCTGGCCACTATTGCCGGCGAAAACAAATACGATTCTGTAAAAATACCCCGTAAGAATATCCACTTCGGCAAATGGACGAAGCATACAGGCTGGTGGCCCGATCATCAGCTTAGATTTTTCCAGAGGTCTAAAGTCAATTGGGGTAGCCAGATACACAATGTGCCTGAATTTCCGGATAACTATTTTACCATACCTGCAAAAGAAGACCTTTCCATTCTTCATTACAACTTCAGATCAATTGACCAGTTAGTAGCTAAAATAACGGAGTATACCCGTCATGAAAATAACTTAACCCTGGAAAAGGTAGCTCAAGCGGAGAATTTTATCAATTATTTCGAAGGGGAATTTAATAACCGCTTCTTTCTGGAAAAAGGATACAAAGACGGCTTTCATGGCTTTATGCTAAGTAAATTCATGGAGTTCTATCGCTTTTTGGAAGTAGCCAGGCTTTGGGAAAAAAACAACTACCAGGAGATTACTGATGTAGAAAGATTGAAAGAAATCAAGGTTGGACCGAACCCTTTACTCGCAAATGAAAATTGACTTTTGCACGAGAATCATTCGCTTTCTGCATTGCTGCATTAGAGTACCGTATAGATATTATTGTATACAACCAAAATTTTCTAAATCAAAATTTATTATAAACTGAAGGAATTACCCTTAACACAAAAAAGCCCCGGCATAAACCAGGGCTTTACAATTATAATCTTGGCGTTTACGACACAGCTTCAGAGCTCATGCGCTTCGCTACTTTCTTTCTTTCATCTTCATCAAGCACCACCTTCCGCATACGGATATGGTTCGGTGTTACCTCGATGCATTCGTCCTGCTGGATATACTCCATGCATTCTTCCAGTGTCATTTCACGTGGCGGTTGAATGTTGGTAGCCGCATCCGAACCGGAGGCACGGTGGTTCGTCAGTTTCTTTCCTTCATTGGAGTTCACCACGATATCGCCCGGCTTGTTGCTTTCACCGATCACCTGTCCGCGATAAACCTCTTCACCGGCGTCTACAAAGAAGTAGCCGCGGTCCTGCAGTTTATCAAGAGAATAACCGGTGGTGTTACCATTGTCTTTTGCGATCAACACACCATTGTTACGACCGGGGATCGGTCCTTTCCACGGACGGTATTCGCTGAAGCGGTGGTTCATTACCGCCTCGCCGGCGGTGCTGGTGAGCATGCTGGTACGCAAGCCTAACAGACCACGGGAAGGAATATCAAATTCCAAATGCTGCATGTCGCCTTTTGTTTCCATGATCAGCATTTCGCCTTTGCGACGGGTAACGAGATCAATGACTTTGGAGGCATATTCCTGGGGCACATCCACCACCAGGGTTTCATACGGCTCGTTCTTTTTGCCGTCAATTTCTTTGGTAATAACCTGCGGCTGACCGATGGTCAACTCGTAGCCTTCGCGACGCATGGTTTCCACCAACACACCTAAGTGAAGGATACCGCGGCCGTACACCATGAAGGAGTCGGCGCTGTCTGTATCATATACCCGGAGGGCAAGGTTCTTTTCGGTTTCTTTCATCAGGCGGTCGCGCAGGTGACGGGAGGTCACGAACTTACCATCGCGTCCGAAGAAAGGCGAGTTGTTGATGGAGAACTGCATGTTCATCGTCGGCTCGTCCACGGAAATTACCGCGAGTGCCTCAGGGTTGTCCTGGTCGGCAACGGTGTCGCCAATGTTGAAGCCTTCGAGTCCTACAATGGCGCAAAGATCACCGGCAACCACTTCGGTCACTTTCTTTTTGCCCATGCCTTCAAACACATAGAGCTCACGCACTTTTTGCTTCTTGATGACGCCATCGGCCTGCATCAGGGCAATATTTTGTCCTTCCTTCACCACACCGCGGGCAACAGAGCCAATGGCGATACGGCCTAAGAAAGAAGAGTAATCAAGGGAAGTGATCTGCATTTGCAGCGGACCTTCAGCCACTTTTGGTGGGGGTACATACTTGATGATACCATCCAATAGCGGTGTAATATCAGCCGACTGCTCCAGGGTATCGTTGAACCAACCGTTCTTGCCCGAACCGTAATAAGTTGGGAAGTTCAGCTGTTCTTCGCTGGCATCGAGGTTAAAGAACAGCTCGAATACCGCGTCATGCACTTCGTCCGGGCGGCAGTTGGGCTTATCTACTTTATTGATGATAACGATCGGCTTCAAGCCCAGCGCCAATGCTTTCTGCAATACAAAACGGGTTTGCGGCATCGGTCCTTCGAAGGCATCCACCAGCAAACACACGCCATCTGCCATTTTCAACACACGCTCCACCTCACCGCCAAAGTCGGCGTGACCCGGGGTATCGATCACATTGATCTTGATCCCTTTGTAGATAACGGCGGCGTTCTTGCTGAAGATGGTGATACCACGTTCTTTTTCAAGGTCATTACTGTCCATGATCAGGTCACCGGTGTCCTGGTTGTCGCGGAACGTTTTCGTGGCGTGAAGAATCTTATCTACCAGGGTGGTTTTTCCGTGGTCAACGTGAGCGATGATCGCTATATTTCTGATATCCATAATAAAAGGCTATGAGCTGTAAGCTATGAGCTGTGAGCAAAACCAAAGGCCAAGGGCTCACAGCTAACGGCTAATAGCTGGTTTTTTAGAGGCGCGAAGGTAAGGCAAAAGACCGGGGTAGCCAGAGATAGCGGGAGGTTTAAGTTTCATTTAGGGTTTAAGCAGTGGGTCTATAGGCTATTTGCCAGCTTCAAAGCCTTCTTTAGACTTAGCTTGGCAAATGGCAAAAGAATAATCTAGTATAGCATTGAACCATTAAAGCACTTCCCTACCTGCCCTATCTTTGCCCTAATGAAGAAATGGATCGCAACCTTCTTATCTCTTTACATCCTGTTCATAACCCTTGTCCCGTGCGACGTTTTTGACAATTGTGATGAAGAAGAGATGAGTCAAGGCCGTTCTTCAAAAAGCCCGGCAGATGACTGCAAGAATTGCTCGCCTTTTTCCATTTGTGGCGACCGGGCGGGTTTTACTACGATTAGCGAAAGCACCGCCCCACTACCATCCCGGAAAGCTGCGAATTCTTCTTACTGCCATTATTCCTTATCCTTATTAACCGACTACCACGACTCGTTTTTTCAGCCGCCACGGGAAGTTTAGGTCACTGTTTCCTACTATTTCTAATTTATTTTTTACATCAATTTATGAAGCATATACTCACGTTATGTGTCTTGCTGTTTTTATATGGCAGCATTCAGGCACAGCACACCTTTCGCCTCTCCATAAGAAGCGCTACAGACAAATCTCCGCTCTCCGGCGCTACCGTTATTATTCCGTCCCTTAACAAAACCGCCGTTGCCGACAGTACCGGAACTGCACTTTTTACTGACCTGCCAAAGGGCAATTACCCTATAAAAGTTTCGTATGCCGGGCTTACGGAACAAGAACTGAATATTGAAGTGCCACAGCTGACAGACACGCCTCTTGAAGTATCGCTGGAAGAAGGCGAGGAAGGTGAGGAAGAAGTGATTGTGAATGCCACCCGCACCAGTCGCACCATCTCCAATACCCCGACCCGGGTTGAAGTGATCTCCGGCGAAGAGCTGGATGAAAAAGGCAATATGAAGCCGGGCGACATACGCATGCTGCTAAATGAAAGCACGGGCATTCAAACCCAGCAAACCTCCGCCACTTCGTATAATTCCAGCATCCGCATACAAGGATTGGACGGACGCTATACGCACATACTCCGCGATGGTTACCCGCTGTATGCCGGCTTCTCCGGCGGATTGAGCATCATGCAAATAGCCCCGCTGGACCTGCGCCAGGTGGAAGTAATCAAGGGCTCATCGTCTACCCTCTATGGCGGCGGCGCCATTGCAGGCTTGGTAAACCTCGTTTCGAAAACGCCAACCGACCAAAGAGATATCAGCCTTATGGCAAATGGCACGTCTGCCGGGGGGCTTGACCTAAGCTCTTTTTACAGCCAGCGATTTGGTAAGGTTGGCGTGACCCTTTTTGGCTCGGCTAATTATGGCAGCCCTTACGACCCCGCGAATATCGGGCTAACCGCTATACCGAAGTTCGACCGGTATACGATCAACCCGCGGCTGTTTGTATATGGCAAAAAGACCAGTGCCAATGCAGGTTTCAGTTATATCACCGAAGACCGGGTTGGTGGTAATATGAATTATATAAAAAGAGGCGGCAATGGCTTCTTCGAGCAAAACAATTCTGACCGCTTTACAACACAGGTAGCAATAGCACATCAATTAGGACAAGGTGTGCTCAATTTCAAGAACAGCTATACCCGGTTCGATCGCTCGATTGCTATTCCGGCTTATAGTTTTGAAGCATTACAACAGTCATCGTTTTCGGAGCTTACCTATGCTTTTGGAAAAGAATCATCGGCATGGGTCTTCGGTGCGAATTTCCTGACAGATGATTTGGCTGAAGTGCCGCAAACTTCAACACCAGTGCGCAACTATCACTACGATACCTATGGCGTGTTTGTGCAAAACACCTGGTCGCCTATGGAACGCTTTACATTGGAGACGGGTTTGCGTGGTGATTACGTATATGAATACGGGTTTGAACTGTTGCCCCGTATCTCTGCTTTGCTGAAAGCCACACCCCAACTTACCTTCCGCTTAGGTGGCGGCGCAGGCTATAAAACGCCTACCGTGTTCAACGAAGAATCGGAGCGGGTGCAGTTTCAAAACATCCGGCCCATCGCAAGAGGCACGGTCAATGAACGCTCCCTTGGTGGAAACTTTGATATTAATTATAGAAGAAGCTTTGGTGAATTAGGCTTCAGCATCAACCAGCTATTTTTCTATACCCGTTTGGAAAAGCCATTGGTGCTGCAACCCGCCGCAGGCTTTACCTTCGAGTTTAAAAACGCTAACGGGCATATTGATACCAAAGGGTTGGAGACAAATATCAAGTTTACCTACGGCGATTTTAAATTGTTCGTAGGCTATACCTATGCTGATGTCGAAACGCATTTTAATGGCGTCAAACAACGGTTACCCTTAACCGCGAAACACCGTCTGAATAATGTGCTGATGTATGAAGTGCAAGAGAAGTGGAAAATAGGATTGGAAGCTTATTACACCTCGCAGCAGCGGCTGAGCGATGGAAGCAGAGGCAAACCGTATTGGGTAACGGGTTTTATGGTGGAAAAGCTGTGGGAGAAGTTTTCCCTGTTCATCAACTTTGAGAACTTTACCGACACCCGTCAAACCCGTTTCGATACCATCTATACCGGCTCTATTGATGCGCCAAACTTCCGTGATATCTATGCGCCGGTGGATGGATTTGTGGTGAATGGCGGGTTTAAGATTCGATTGTAAAAGGTGCCTATTTAAAAAAGAAAGGCTGTATGCATTCATACAGCCTTTCTTTTACTACGCTTCTTCCAGCGCCTTTATATCCAGTTTGTTCATGCCCATCATCGCCTGCATGGCACGTCCAGCCTTTGCTTTGTCAGGGTTTGATAAAAGCTTTGGCAGCGCTGTTGGCACCACCTGCCACGATAATCCGAAGCGATCTTTCAACCAGCCGCAACGGCTTTCCTGTCCGCCATCTGCCGTCAGCGCATTCCAGAAGTGGTCCACTTCTTCCTGGGTGTCGCAGTTGATGACGAAAGAGACCGCTTCGGTAAATTGATACATTGGTCCGCCATTCAGCACGGCAAATTGTTGTCCTTCCAGTTCAAAGGACGCTACCATGACAGATCCTTCCGGTCCGGGACCGCCCGGTCCATAGCGACTGATGTTGCCGATGCTGGCGCTTTTGAAAAGCGATACGTAGAAGTTCATCGCTTCTTCAGCGTTAGTATTGAACCAGAGAAAGGGAGTGATTTTAGACATAATTATTAGATTAAGTGTTGGTAGAATTGTTTTCCGGCATTGCCGCATCCAGGTTCATCCACATGATCTCCCAATGATGACCATCAAGGTCGCAAAAAGCTCCATAATACATAAAGCCATGGTCTGCTTTTTCGGCTGCGGAAGTGCCGCCAGCTGCTAGTGCTTTGGCGATCATGTCATCCACTGCCTCGCGGGTTTCGACAGATACACACAGCAGCACTTCCGTGGTTTTGGTCGTATCGGCGATCCCTTTTTTAGTGAAGGTGAGGAACTTTGGTTCGGTGACAAGCATGGCGAAAATATCCTCGCTGATGATCATGCAGGTGGCTGTTTCATCGGTGAACTGGGGATTAAACGTGTAGCCTAAAGCAGTGAAGAATTCAATAGATTTCGGTAAGTCTTTTACAGGTAGGTTGACAAAGATTTTTGTTGCCATAAAAAGAGTTTAAAGTATTTGTTTGTGATTAATAAAATGATTCAAGAGGCATCGATGCGTTCGACCCAATCGTTTACAAGCCGCTCTAATTCTGCCCTCTTCGCTGCCACGTCTGAAAGGCTGCTGAAATAAGCCATGCGGCGATCTCTGTAGTCGCCCTCGAGCCACGGAATATCTTCACAGACCAAACCCTTTGGAAAGACCAGTACCAGATGCACCACATCGTGTCGGCGCAGGTTAAACGCCCCTAAGTCTTCAATGCAATAAAAGCTCGGCGACTTCCACTTGATACGTTCCGCCATCGCCGGATTGGCCGCCAAGATGATTGTCCGCACTGCTTCCACTACTTCTTTCAACGGGTGCTCCAGGACTTGCATAAATGCAGCCACTTCTTCTGCACCTGTAAGCTTCGGCTTCTTTGTTGCCACCATTATGAGGCCTCCATAACGCGTTTCAAATTAGTCAGTCCTTCTTCCAGGTCCTTGCCGATCATTCCGTCCATAAAGAGGTTCATGAAGTTCATCGGATAGCCGCTTTTCCCGGTCATCGCCCACTTCACCCGTGTTTGCGTTGGCGATAGTTCTTCGGTGGTCATTGGCGCTTGTGCCACACTTTCAAAGGGACGCAGGAAACGCACTTCTACATCCAGTCTGCCATCGCCCACATTTTTAATCTCTTGTTCCCCTTGGCCCGCATCGCTATTGCCGTCCCAGGCATATACAAATCCGGGTTGACCATCGGTGCCCCGAAACTCTTTCTTCATAGCCGGATCGAGGTTCACCCATTTGCTGTATTGATCCTGGTTCTTAAGGTAGCGTACAAAATTGAAAACGTCCGCTTTTGGCTTGTTGATGATGATGGAACGCTCTACAACGTAATCCTTCTTAACGAACAGAGCGCCATTGAGTGGAATGGCAATGACGACGGCGATAATAAGCCCGATGATCTTTAGAATTTTCATGATGTTTTGGTTTTATGTGAGGAAATAAAAACTAAGTTCCGGGCTGAGGCTCCTTGTCAAAGTTGAACATCCATCGAATGCCAAATTTGTCCGTGAACATCCCGAAAATAGCGCCCCAGAATTGAGTTTTTAATGCCTCTATGATCTCACCGCCTTCGGAAAGCTTTGCATACAAATTATTGATCTCATCTTCGCTGCTGCAATTGACAGACAGGGCAATATTGTTTCCGTGGACAAGGCTGTTCTTGCCCAGCATGTCCGAAGCCATTATCATATAGTGTTCCTTTGTAAGAACGGCGTGTAGCACTTGGTCCGGCGTATCCGGAAACTGTTCTTTCATAGGCGATTCACCAACAGTTTGCACCATTAGTTCGCCACCAATAGCATCTTTATAAAAATTCATAGCCTCGCGGCAATTGCCGCTAAAATGCAGGTAAACAGAAAGAGGAGACATTCAAATAGTATTTAAAAGTGATTGAGATTGGAGTGCTTTTTCTTTAGCCAGATAAGCTTCCAGTTGTTCAAAGGTTCCGGCAAAGCCTTGCTGCATCGAAGCATGTCCATTAAAATAAGTGGCTTCTTCTTCTGGTGTAGCATTGATAGGTCTTCCTTGGAGCGATAGCTTTGTTCTATCACCATCTGCTTGTAAGGTAAGTTCATTCAGCATTTCCATCGGCCAGTTATCAGCAAATGGCACCCGGGTAATACCACCATCCGCATCAGAAAAAGAATTGATATAAACAAGACGCTCCGGCGCTTGTACTTCGCGGTAGATGAACCGTCCCCACATCACCTGTCCGTTGGGCAAGGTCATACTGTAATGAAAAATGCCACAGGGGGTAACTTCCAACTTCTTAATTGCGATATCAAAACCTTTTGGCCCCCACCACTGCGCCAAGCGGTTAGCTTCGGTCCAGGCTTTATAAACCGTTTCCAGGGGTGCCTCTACAGTTCGCTCTATCACAAAATCGGGGTAAACTTTTCGATCCGTTTCAATGCCCGCTACTTTACCATCACCGCCTTCTGCCAGATCTTTTAACATTACCAATGCCTTATCCCAGGCGGCAGACATCCAATCGAAATAAGCAGGCGCCATATCACCGGCAATGTCCAATTGCGTACCACTAGCCACGCTTTTCATCCAATAAATTTCCCGACCGCCCTTGAATGCCTGCACCGCCTCGCTATCATAGTCCTCCACGCCATTCTTGATCTCACCGGTGTATTCAATGGAAAGTATCTCACCGGGCTTGTTCTCTTTTACAACGCCGATCATACCGCAATTGCCCGCGTCTTTGAATACGACCTTGCTGCCTTCCTTCCAATCCGTTTCGGCATACGTGCCGGGGCTGAACGCCGCATACCAGATGCGGTTATGGTGATCCTGTGTGAGTAGATCCCACACCGCTTCTTTTGAAGCGTTGATAAGAATGCTTTTTTTCATGGTTTGCATGGCAGTTGTTGTTTCCATGATTGTTGGTTTTATGTTTTGAAAGTTATTCTTTTAATATGGATTCACTCTTACTCAATTAACCGGCAATAGAACCCGGCGCTCCATACCACTTCAATGATTCTCTTTGCCTCAAAAAACTCGCCTTCAACCCGCAGTACCTTGTCCTCATCGTGCAGGTCTACATTTACCCTGGCTACAGAGAATTGGTCCCCTATCAATCGCACCAATGCAGCTGCCTGCCTTTCGTTCTCCACATCGGTTTTAAATATCTCGATGCGGTTGTTAATTGCGGTTATTGATAGATGTTCCAAGTGGTTGCCGTTTCTTCAGCAAAGTTGCGCCGCTATTTTGTAAGAGAAGGGGTGTAATTACGGCAAATGAAGGGGTTGATTACGACAAATAGGATACTTACTTTTACTGCATGAAGCATATCTCCATCCTTGTTCCGCACACGGCTGTTTTAGGAAGCATTGAAGGTCCACGCCAGGTATTTACCGAAGTGAACAAATTCCTGCAAAGTATTGGCCGCCCGGCACTTTTTAAAGTGCAACTGGTAGGCCTACAAGATGAAACAGCAGCTGCCGGTAGCATTTACACCGTGCACGCCGATATATTGACAAAGGATCTTGCCAAAACCGATCTTGTCATCATACCCGCATTAGACGGTGATATGCAGCAAACCTTAGAGAAGAACGCATCCTTTATTCCGTGGATCATTAAGCAATATAACAGTGGTGCAGAAATAGCCTCTTTATGCATTGGCGCTTTCCTGCTCGCATCAACCGGTTTGGTAAACGGCCGCCAATGCGCCACGCACTGGATGGCGGCTGCCGGCTTCCGTAAGATGTTCCCGGAAGTGCTATTGGTGGAAGACAAGATCATTACCGATGAAGGTGGCATCTACTCCAGCGGCGGGGCTTTTTCTTACCTGAACCTCATTCTTTACCTCGTAGAAAAATATGCCGGTCGCGATATTGCTGTCTTCATGTCGAAGGCTTTCCAGATAGATATTGAGCGCCGCAGCCAATCGCCTTTTATGGTGTTCAACGGGCAAAAAGGACACGAGGATGTGGATATAAAAAAAGCGCAGGAATTTATCGAACAAAATGTAGGCGAGAAGATCACGGTGGATCAACTGGCATCGCAGTTCGCTATTGGCCGCCGTAACCTGGAGCGGCGCTTTAAAAAAGCCACGGCAAATACGGTTGTGGAATATATACAGCGGGTGAAAATAGAAGCCGCGAAAATGAGCCTTGAAACATCCCGGGAAAATGTAGCTGAGGTGATGTACGGTGTGGGTTATACCGATACAAAAGCCTTTCGTACGACATTCAAAAAGATTACGGGATTGTCTCCGGTGGAATACCGTGCTAAGTATAACCGCAGCCGGTCAGTGGGTGCAATGGCATAGGTTAACAGCGCTAACTTTATACTATGCATCTCTATATAAAGAATATGGTCTGCAACCGGTGCCTTACCGCTGTAAGAGACATTTTGACCCGCCAGGAAATTGGCTTCCTCAATTTACAATTAGGTGAAATAGAGCTGGCACAACCCTTATCGCACAACCAAACTTTTACGCTGAAGGAAAGCCTCGAAGCTATTGGATTTGAGTTATTAGATGATAGCAAACAGAGACTCATTGAAAAGATAAAGAACATCATTATTCAACAGGTGCATCATAGCGTTGACTATCAACCGTATAACTTGTCCGAAGCGCTCTCCTCTAAAATACACAAAGACTACTCCTATCTCAGCCACCTCTTTTCAGAGGTAGAAGGCACAACTATCGAAAAATATTTTATTCATCAAAAGATTGAAAAAGTAAAAGAACTGCTTGTCTATGATGAAATGAACCTGAGCGAGATTTCCTTTCGGCTTGGCTATAGCAGCGTAGCGCATTTATCCTATCAATTCAAAAAAGTAACTGGGCTTACGCCTTCCCATTTTAAGAAGCTCGGCGGCATTCACCGTAAGGCGATCGATAACCTCTGACCACCAAATAATATAAATTTTCTCCATAATTGTATAACAGCCCCCTCAATGGTGCAAGTAGTTTTGTGTCATAAATAATTACTATGACACATACATATTCCATTACCGGCATGACCTGTAAAAGTTGCGTTGCCAAGGTTAAAAGCAGCTTGCTTAAGCTGGGAGATATTACCGAGGCTGACGTACAACTGGCAAGCCCGCAAGCTACTATCTCCATGCAAAACCATATTAAACTTGCCGCTTTGCAGGCAGCCATTTCAAAAGCAGGAAATTATACTATTACAGAAACAGAACATCGTACAGTTAATGATGCTCCTATCGATTCTGATGTGTCCTGGCTTGCTACCTATAAACCTATCCTCCTCATATTTGCGTTTATCATTGGCATCACCTTATTGACAGAAGTAACCCATGGTACTTTTTTCATTGAGCGATGGATGACAAACTTCATGGCGGGCTTCTTTCTTGTCTTCGCCTTTTTTAAATTACTGGATCTTAAAGGTTTTGCGTCCAGTTATAGCACTTACGACATCATTGCAAAAAGATGGCAAGGCTGGGGCTATGTTTATGCCTTCCTGGAATTGGGGTTAGGACTTGCTTATTTGACCCGCTTTTATCCCCTGCTTACGAATGGTGTAAGTTTTGCGGTAATGGCTATCAGTTTGATGGGAGTCGTGCAAAGTGTTATAAACAGGCGCCAGATCAAGTGCGCTTGCTTAGGCGCCGTTTTCAATTTACCCATGAGCACGATCACTATTGTTGAGGATGGATTAATGATAGTAATGAGCGGCATAATGTTGATCACTATGCTATAAAAATTCAAGAGCCCTTAAACAGAACATAATGAAGACCTTTTACTTAATACTTGCGGTGCTTTTCTCTTCCGCAACCACGGCCATTGCACAGCACAACCATAAGCATGACCATAAAGACACCGTTAAGACGAAAACTACAACGGTACCTGCCACAGCGGCTAAGAAAGATACTACAACAAAAAAAGTCGCAGTTTCAAAAACTGTGGAAACACCCCATAATGACGGACACGATCATGCAGTTCCGCAACGAGCCACCACCGGGCATGACCATATTGAGTCATCCGGTCACGAGCACACTGCAGGAGAACATGAAAATGGAGGAATGAGTATGTCCCATGCTTTTTCCCGTAATCTGCCTATGACACGCAACGGGTCCGGTACGGCTTGGTTACCTGACAATTCGCCCATGTATGGCTATATGTTTCACAAAGGCGATTGGATGTACATGCTGCATGGAGATGTATATCTGCGCTATAATAAGCAGGACCTTTTGAATAAAGGATCGAGAGGCGATCAAAAATGGGATGCCCCAAATATGGTGATGTTAATGGGGCAGCGCAACGTTGGCAGGCGTGGCTTATTTCATTTTAATACCATGTTCTCACTTGACCCCATAACCGTAGGCGGTGAAGGCTATCCGCTTCTTTTTCAGACGGGCGAAAGCTATAAAGGTCGCCCACTCGTAGACCGCCAGCATCCGCATGATCTTATCTCCGAATTATCCGTCAGCTATGCACATTCCTTTTCCTCTAAAAGCGATGTATTCCTGTATGTAGGTTATCCTGGCGAACCAGCGTTAGGTCCTGCTGCTTACGTACATCGTCCTTCCGGCTTTTTTAATCCTGACGCGCCGCTTACCCATCATTGGGTAGATGCCACCCATATTACATTCGGCGTCGCTACATTAGGGTACCGCTATGGCAACTGGAAGATCGAAGGATCGTCTTTTACTGGTCGTGAACCGGGAGAGAACCGCTATAATTTAGATAAGCCCCGTTTCGATAGTTGGAGTGGAAGACTTTCTTACAATCCTAATGCAAAATGGGCGCTGCAGGCTTCACACGGATTTATAAAAGAACCAGAGGTTCTGCACCCCGGGGAAGATGTAGCCCGCACTACTGTTTCCGCTACCTACAGCACCAGGGGCTTTGGTGAAAGTTTCAACAATATCACGGCGCTTTGGGGTATGAACAAAACGCATGGGCACGATGGTGAAAACGGTGTGTTGCTGGAAGCTTCCCGCAACGTTAGAAGGAAAGCCATGTATGCCCGTTATGAATGGGTGCAAAAGTCACTGGAGGAATTAAATTTAGATGACGCCGAATTTGGACACGATGCTGTTTTTCCAGTACACGCTTTTACAGCAGGCGCCTCTTACGACATCCTGAATATTGGCAACACTAAGTTTGCTTTGGGTACACAATTTAGCTTTTACAATCCTGATAAACGGTTAAGCCAACTGTACGGTGATAATCCTATAGCCGGTCAGGTATACATTCGCATTTTCCCAAGAGCCATGGGGACAAAGTATGGTTCTTTGTATTTACCGCATTAATAAAACACCAACCCTTTATGAATTGGAACGATGTCCTTAACTATAGCCAAAACAACCCGGCACCAGATCAAAAGATACAAAAGACCGATGCGGAATGGAAGGCGCAGCTAACCCCTGAGCAATACCGCGTAACGCGGCAGCATGGCACAGAAAGAGCTTTCACCGGAGAGTATTGCGAAGCGCATTCAGCGGGTATCTACGCCTGCGTTTGTTGCGGCACCGAGCTTTTTGATTCCACCGTAAAATTTGAATCGGGTACCGGTTGGCCCTCGTTTACAGAACCGGTAAAAGACAATGTCATTCAATACAAATTAGACAGCTCCTGGGGGATGCAGCGGGTAGAAGTGCTGTGCAATGTTTGCGAGGCGCACCTGGGTCATGTATTCCCGGACGGACCGAAGCCCTCGGGTTTACGGTTCTGCATCAACTCGGCCTCGCTGAAAAAGATAGATAATGGCGAAAAGGAATCGGTTGACAATGCGCTGGAAACGGCAACAATGGGCGGGGGTTGTTTTTGGTGCATCGAAGCTATCCTGGATGAATTCAAAGGCGTAAAAAGTGTTACTTCTGGCTATGCCGGTGGCGAAAAGGACAACCCAACCTACCAGCAGGTATGCGGTGGTCATACGGGTCATGCGGAAGTGGTGCAAGTGGAATTTGATCCTACGCAAATCAGTTACAGCGACCTGGTAAAGCTGTTCTTAATTATGCACAATCCTACCACGCTTAACCGCCAAGGCGCAGACGTAGGCACACAATACCGGTCGGTAATTTTTTATCATAGCGATGCGCAGCAGGAACAAGCGGAAGCTGTGATTAAAGAACTGCAACCGTATTTTGATAAGCCTATTGTAACAGAGCTTTCGCCGTTGCCAGCGTTCTTCCCGGCAGAAGCCCATCACCAGGACTATTATAAAAGCGATCCTTCCAAGGCCTATTGTCAATCGGTGATCAGTCCGAAGCTGGCAAAGCTGCGGGAGAATTTTAAAGACTACCTGAAGAAGCAACCCGCTTGATCATCAAGCGAATATAAAAGCCCTATTGGTTATTTAGTCCAATAGGGCTTTGCATTATAATGTAAAAAGCTACTAATCAACAACCGAAATTTAACTCCACTGCTTCTCCTCCTCCGCTTCTTCCTTAGCCCGTTGCTTCTCCACGCGGCGGGATAGAATAATGCTGATCTCGTAAAGTAAAAGGAGCGGCATGGCAACTGTCAACTGGCTTACCAGGTCAGGACCAGGCGTGATGATACCCGCGATGATGAAGATCACCACTACCGCGTACTTGCGTACTTTTTTCAAATACGTACCATTCACAATGCCCACTTTCGCCAGGAAGAAAATCACCAGTGGCAACTGGAAGGCCAGCCCACTGCCTAACACCAACGGAATGATGGTGTCGATATAGCTGGAGATGGTCCAGATATTCTCAATCTTTTCATCGAGCTGAAAGCCAGCGAAAAACTTGATAGTATATGGAGCGATAACAAAATAGCCGAAGAATACACCCAGGAAAAAAAGAAAGGAAACCCAGAAAATAACACCTTTTGTTTTACCTAATTCCTTCTTGGTAAGCGCCGGCTTGATAAAGTTCCAGAACTCGTAGAAGATATAGGGAAAAGCGATGATGATACCACCCACCAGCACTACGGTAAACCACATACTGAACTGCGCACCCACTTCCGTGCTTTGCATCTTAATGCCGATCGTAGTCATGCAAAGGGCATTACCAAGATTGAGGGCATTACCCATTTTGCACAGAACTTTATAGGTAGGAAAGGTGCCATTAGTAGGCCCCAGCAAAACATCTTTTATAAAAAAATCATTGAAAATGCCCACGATGATGGCGCCGGCTGCAATGGCGATCACGCTGCGAAACAAGTGTCCCCGCAGGTCTTCCAAATGATCTATAAAAGACATATCCGTCTTTTCCGGTCTGCCGCCTCTTTTTAAAATGCTTAACGCCATGGTTTTTCTTAAAGTGGGTCAAAGATAATGAGCCGGGCCTGCCGCCCATAAAAAAAGCCCGTACTACATACGGGCTTTAAGGAAAAGAGGTTTGAGGGAATGTAAAATTCAAAAAATGCAGATTTGTGGTGTACGATGTAAGAACTTGTACAAGCAATACCGAAATTTTTACAAAGACGTAAAGCCTCTCATTTTCATTATAAGTTTAGCATAACCTCTTAGTTCTTTAGGAATTCTGTCTAATACAGTATCAATGTAAAATCTTTTGATTGTTGCACCGCTTTTTATTTCTATAAATATGCCGCCCTGGTCGTGACCATCAGGGCTACCGAATTCTTCAACATTAGACTTAAGTAAAAGTTCAGGAAGTTGATTTTTTACAATTAGCGCCTTCTCAAACTCCTCGTCCCCTAAAACGTGATCGCTAAATCTTACATTGTTGTCATTCTTAAAAAAGCTATCAGTTGTATCAACATATAGACGATCCTTTTCAAGCTTGTACATGGTTGCACAATGTTCAAAACATTCTCCAGTGTAGACTCCGTAAATTATATACTCAATATTGTCACGCTTTATACTTGAACAACTTATAGCAATAAAAAATGTGACAAAGAAAATAGCCTTACTAAGCATATACATTGTTTACTACTATATTTTAGGCATCCGAGAAGCTCCTACTTTAAAATCTTCAGTTTCACCATCTCAATTCGCGTATCGCCCACATTCAAAATATCAAATTCGTAGTTGGCTATAATGATGCGTTCTTTTTGCTTTGGTATCGTTTCGTGGTGGTTGATGATATAACCGGAGAGGGTTTCCGATTCTTCATCTTCAGGGAAAGAAAGATCGTATTTGTCACAGAGGTAGTCCAGTTCCAGCCGTCCCGAAAAAATATACTCGTTCTCTGCCAGGCGTTTTTCTACAAACTCCTCGCTGTCGTATTCGTCGTGTATCTCGCCAAAGATCTCTTCCAGCACATCTTCCATGGTAACAATGCCGGCCGTGCCGCCAAATTCATCCACCACCCAGGCAATGCTCTTGCCTTCCTTGGTAAACTTGGTGATAAGATCAGCAGCGCTCATGCTTTCGGGGATAGCCGGGATCGGCAACAGGATCGTTTGCAGATCGGGTGGGTTTTTGAACAGGTCTAACTGGTGTACATAACCGACAATGTGATCGATGTTTCCCTCAAACACTACGAGCTTGCTCAGCTTTGTTTCCACAAGCTTTTGCCGCACACCTTCTATCGTGGTGGTTTGATCTACCGCAATAATTTCTTTGCGAGGCACAAGGCATTGGCGGATCTTGGTCTTTGGCAGTTCCAACGCATTTTCAAACAACTCGGTATTGAGGTCTTTGTGCTCGTATTCGTCCTCGTTGTGCTGCTGAAAAAGTGTATCGAAATCGGTATGCAAAAACGCTTCTTTGGTGTCGTCCATCCGAACACCGAACACGTACTTTAAAAACCAGTTGGATAGCCCGATAAAGGCCGAAGCGATAGGTTGCAAGAGTGTATAAAACAGGTTGACCACCCACACCAGCCGGGAAAGAATCACATTGCTGTGAGCCCGGAAAATAGCCCGTGGAATAAACTCGCCAAACACCAATACTATGAAAGCGGCAAGGATAATGTCCAGCACCAGTATAGCTGTATCTGAACGGAGTCCTACGAAGTTCCAAAGGGGTTGCGTGACGGCGCCAAACAGCAACACGAAACACACCAATGAAATGGTGAATCCAATAAGCGTCGTGCTGACAAATATTTCGGGGGTCTGAATAAAGCGGGAGAGCATGTGGGCCCCGGGGCGGCCTTGTTTTTTCTTCAATTCCACGCCAAAGCGGTTGACGCTGAAGAAGGCCATTTCGATACCCGAAAAAAAGGCCATCATGAAAATGGTGACGAAGAACCAGGTAAAGACAGTTTCCATTGGTTACGAAGATAGGAGAAATAGCGAGTGGCGAGTGGCGAGTGGCAAGTAGGGCTTAGCGCAATTAGTCTCTATTGGACTCAATCAGGCCGGTTATCAGTTTAAAGATTTCTAGTAAGGCAGCATTTATTGCAGATATCTGTTCTATTTTAAAATACTGTAAAGCTAAGCAAGCAGTGAGGCAGTTGTCTATTTCAACAGCAGATGACCGGGCGACTTCAAAGAAACGATTTTTCTCAAGCTTGGATTTACGGGAAGCGCCTTCGACGAGATTATTAGAAATAGAAAGTGCAGCCCGTTTCATTTGACTGGATAGATTGTACATCTCCTCCTTCGGAAGTTTTGTGCATAGTTGATAAAGGGGCGGGAAAAACGCCATTGCTTTTTGCCAGGCAATCAATTTCTTATGACTCAAGTCTAGCATAAGCTAAGCTACTAAAAAGCTATTGCACACAAAGCCTACTTGCTACTCGCCACTTGCTACTCGCTTCCCACTACTCGCTCCCAATAAACTTCAACACTGCCGCTTCCGCTTCTTCGCAAGCCTTACCTAAGTTTTCATTCACGATCACCTGGTGAAAGGAATGCTTGAACGAAAGCTCGTATTCCGCTTTGCTGACTCGTGCCTGCAAGGACTCCGGACTTTCGGTGCCACGACCGGTCAGGCGCCGGTGCAATTCATCAATAGAAGGCGGCTCAATAAAAAGAGAAAGCGTTGTATCCGGGAACTGCTGTTGCACATGAATCGCGCCTTTCACATCAATATCCAATAGCGGCACCTTGCCCACCGCCCAAAGCCGCTCCAGTTCTGACTTCAGGGTTCCATAATACTTCCCTTCATACACCATCTCCCACTCCACAAATGCTTCGTGCTGAATTTTGTAAGTAAAATCCTCCTCGCTCATGAAATAATAATCCACGCCGTTTTTTTCGGTGCCCCTCGGTTGACGGGTAGCGGCGGAGATGGAAAAGGCGAGCTTGTCCGGGTATTTGCCCAAGAGGTGGCGGGTAATGCTGGTCTTGCCAGCACCCGATGGCGCCGTGAGAATGATGATCTTACCCGGATTTACAAGTGTCATAAGAGGTAGTTGACGAAGCTGCGAAGGTAGGGAGAGAAGGGGGAAGATGACAGTTGGCAGTTGATGGATGTCAACTGTACTCTGTCAACTAATTCCTAATTTGCCTCCGTGCAACACGTCGAATTTTTTCATAGGGATCATTTTGAATACCGCTACCACCGCCGGAAGGTAAAGAAGGCGCTGTCGCATTTCATTGATTTCTTTTGGGAGACTGACTTCGACCCTTTGTGGCAGCACTATCCCCAGGGTTTTTCGGATGCCCTGTTTCCGAATATCGGCTATACCTATATGATCAACCTAGGTACGCCTTTCGTGATGCAACTGGAAAATAACAAGCATGAAGTGCGGTCTGACACCTTTCTACCACGACACAAGATCATGATCTGTCATCACATGTTTGGCAATCGCATCTTCGGTATCAAATTCAAAGTATCGCCGATCATCTTTGAAAAGAAGGTGAACTTTTCAGAGTACAAAGAACATCTTTATCCACTTGCTTATCTTATTGACAGAACTATCATTGAACGCATTAAAACGGCTGACTCTTTTGAAAAGCGGGTAGATATTATATCAACTTATTACAACCGCATTATTGAAAAATATTCGGGCTCTATGAAGCAGGCAGAAGTAGTGACGCAGATCCTAAAAGAGCACTCCGACACCAATAATTTTTCTGTCTCAATAGAAGAACTATCACATAATTATGGTATCAGTTCCCGCACCCTGCAGCGCTATTTTGAGGCCACCACCAGCATCAGCAGCAAGCAGGCGCTACAAATTTTGCGTATCCGCAAGGCCCTGGAGCATATAACCAACGACAACGACTCTTTTCATTATAGCCTTTACGGCTATTATGATTACAGTCATTTTTACAAGCACCTCAAAGGCTTTATCAGCAAACACACCATTGACCTTCTTCAACCCCATTTGCACCTGCTGAAAGGGAGTACCGCTATATGAAAAATGCCTTCATCCTGATGGCGTTCTATTTATGGTTTATCAAGATTTTATTAATTACCGCCTGCCCTGCGAATCTCCTCTTCCGAAGCTGTTGCCCGGCGGCGGGCCGCCTGCACCTTATTGCTACCAAAGCGGTAAGTGAAGCTTAGGGTTCCAACACGGGTTTCGCGGAACGCATGCCAGTTCTCGATATAGCTACCTTCGTAGGTAACCGCAACTCTTGGACGATTTGTCCAAAGAATATCGGTCATGTTGAACCGTAGTGTGCCCTTACCTTGCAGCACTGTTTTTTGCGCCCCCAGATCAATGCCACCCTGTGGTTTGAAACGTGAGTACCCGTACCGACTCCCGCTTCGCAGGTTGGCATTTATTTCCGCGCCCCAGCCTTTCTTGAAAGTGAAAGAATTATTAGTGCGAATGTTCACCGCTGGTGCGCCGCTGTTCAACAGCACCCCACCTAAAGCGCCATTGAAGTGGTTGTAAAAAACATTCAGGTTATTGATCATGTTCCACGACTTACTGATGCGTAGTGGCACGGTAGCGGTTAGTCCGAAATAGTCAGAAGATTCAAGATTGACGGGAATCTGCACGGTTATGTTGGAGTCCTGCCCCGGCTTGATCTCAAAAGCCGGTATCACATCAAGAATCTTTGAAAGAACGGTGTTTTGCGGATCGATCGTGCGGCTATATCCCAACGTGAAGGCCATATTTTTTACGGTGTAGCTTAACTCATACGACCAGGTCATTTGTGGCTTTAAATTAGGATTACCCGTGTTGTAGATCGTGGCATCTACTTGCGTAAGGAATGGATTGAGAGCAGAATAACCGGGCCGGTCGATCCGGCGGCTGACGGATACACCCAGCGTAGCTGTTTCTTTCAACTTATAATTGAAGTAAGCACTTGGAAACAGTAAGAAATAATCCCGCTTAAAACTGGTATCGCCTTTTACCTGGCGTGTTCGTAAGGCTGTTTGTTCGCCACGCAGGCCAACCTGCATACTAAACTTTTTGAATTCTTTGCTATAATTCGCGTAAGCTGCCTGGTTATATTCTTTGTAAAAAAACCGGTTGGTTTTGCCGCTATCCACGTCGGTCTGCGTAGGTTTCACATCGAAAAATTTCGCATCGTTGTCGGAAGCCACATAACTGGTTTTTAAACCAAGCTCCAACTTTGCACCGCGCTTCAGGGGATTACATAATCAACTTTTGCTGTTTTCAATGTCAGCTCTCCTTCCTGGTCGCCATCCAATCTATCGTCTTCGCGAAACTTGGCGCCAGCCAGGTTGTAAAAAGAACTGGTGGTGCTGGATACGACCCGGGAACTGAAAATTCCGTAATCAATATCAGCTGTTAACTCTTTACCGGTTGTATCCAACTTGTGTTTGAAGTTGATATTGCCTACCGCATTTTGCGAAGGCTCATTGTTATTGCTTAACGTGAAGAAGGTAAACTTGCGCTGGGCTGCATTATCGTTAACGATCGTGTTTATCTCACCATCTCTTCTAAACCGGTTGAGGTTGCTATTAACTACAACCCCGAGTGTTGTGTTTTTTGATGGAAAGAAATCGGCTCCAACACGCACTGCATTTGAGTTGGAACGTGCACGCCCATAATTATCCTTATCATCCGAACCTATAAAAGTTCCATTCTCAAAAAAGTTCCGGTTTACAATCAGGTGCCCAAATCCCTGGCGGTAGGCATGGTTGTAGTTTCCGAAAACGTTTACTTTTTTATTGCGGTAGTTTAAGGTGCCGCCTGCGGCGGCTTTTGGATAAACGCCTTTCCCCAAGCTTCCTGTAAGGGTTCCGTTTGTGCCCAGTCGCTGGTCCTTTTTCAAGCGGATGTCAATGATGCCCGAATTTCCTGCGGCATCATACTTGGCAGAAGGGTTGGTAATAATTTCGATACGCTCAATCGCATTGCTGGGCAAGCCTCTTAAATAGTTTCCCAGGTCGGCGCCTGTCATCGGCGAGATCTTTCCATCAATCATAATGATAACCCCTGCCCTCCCCCGTAGGCTGATCACATCATCCTGGTCAACCGTAACGCCGGGTGAACGTTCCAGGATGTCCAGTGCAGTGCTACCGGCACTAACAATACTGTTCTCCACGTTCACCACAATGCGGTCGCTTAACTTTTGAATAAAAGGCTTGCGGGCAGTAACGGTTACATTTTGCAGTTCTGAAGCTTCTTTTGATGTCAAAAAAATAGAGGGTATGGAAACGGAGAGATTGCTCTCAGTTATTGAAAAAGGGGCGCTGTATTGCGTCTTATATCCTACCATGCTCACCTTGGCCAGATAGGTGCCCATTGTAAGGTTCTCAGCCATTGCTTCGCCTTTTTTGTCAGTAAGGGCGGTGCGTACAAGAGAGGAATCCTTGCTGCGTACAATTTCTACGGTGGCTCCTTCTACAGTCGCTTGTGCAGCACTAACGCTGACTGTTGCGGTGCCTTTCGGTGTTTGCGCCATTGCAAAAATGCTGGTTAGCAGCAACATCCACAGGGTAAAAAACTTCCTCATACTCATTAATTTGGTGCAAAGAACTTAATCGAAAGGGCTTTCAAAACGAAAACCATCATGAACGAGGTACTGAAGCGATAAGCGGACAAAATCCGACATCTTACGAAACGTATCGTGTCTGATTTTTACATAGTCTTTTGAACTTTGTTTTACGCTTCCCTCCTGCTTTTCCAATCTTTTTGATTTGCAGCCCTATCATTTTTACTTATCTTTCGGGGAACCAAACAAAAAAATTATGAGAAAGCGTTCTTTGGAGCTCAAATGGGCTCTCCTTTTCACTGCTATGATGTTTTGTTGGATGGGTTTGGAAAAGTTAACCGGCCTCCACGACGAGAACATTGCCAAGCATGCTCTCTTTACCAATTTTGTTGCGATTCCGGCAATCGCCATTTATGTTTTTGCCCTGCTCGAAAAGCGGCGCAAGGATTTTGACGGCAGCATGACCTACGCACAAGGTTTTTGTTTCAGGTCTTATCATTACCCTGTTTGTTACCATCCTAAGTCCATTGATGCAATTGGCTTCTTTCGAATTTATCACACCCAATTATTTTACTACGGCTACGCAATATGCCGTTTCTTCCGGCGCACTCACTCAGCCGGAAGCCGAGGCATATTTCAACCTTCGCAACTACCTCATTCAAGGAACGCTGGCTACACCTGTAATGGGTATCGTAACAACCGCTATTGTCGCCATCTTTACCCGGCGCACTAAAAAGATAGAGGTTGGGGAACGGGAGTTATCACACGCAGAAGCAATGGCTGATTAGCATTCAGGCGATCTCCATTTATAAAAATTGTAGTTGGCAATTTGCACAACGTCTCAAATTGCCAACTGCTGATTACTTCTTCAGATCCGTTGAATATCGGCACCCAAGGCCTGCAATCGTTTATCAATATATTGATACCCACGATCTATCTGGTCTATATTCTGGATAATGCTGGTGCCTTCTGCACTTAATGCTGCGATGAGCAGCGATACACCTGCCCTGATGTCGGGTGAGGTCATTTTGATGCCCCGCAATTTATATTGACGTTCCAAGCCTATGATGGCGGCACGATGCGGATCGCAGAGGATGATGCGGGCGCCCATGTCAATCAGTTTATCAACAAAGAACAACCGGCTTTCAAACATCTTCTGGTGTATCAACACAGAGCCCTTTGCCTGTGTGGCTACTACTAATAGCAAGCTAATCAGGTCAGGGGTTAATCCCGGCCACGGATGGTCATAAATGGTCAATACCCCGCCGTCCATATACGTTTGAATCTCGTAAAGCTCCTGCTCGGGAATATGAATATCATCGCCTACAATATTCATCTTAATGCCAAGCTGTGCAAACTTTTCGGGTATGACGCCAAGGTTTTGAAGACTTACATTTTTGATGGTGATATCGCTCTGCGTCATCGCCGCGAGCCCAATGAAAGAACCGATCTCGATCATATCCGGTAAAATACGATGATCTGTTCCATGCAGCTGTTCTACACCCTGAATGGTTAACAGGTTGCTGCCAATGCCAGTGATCCTGGCACCCATACTGTTCAGCATTTTACAAAGCTGCTGTATATACGGTTCACATGCGGCGTTATAGATCGTGCTTTCTCCCTCCGCCAAAACAGCTGCCATGATAATATTGGCCGTACCGGTAACCGATGGTTCGTCCAGCAACATATAAGTGCCTTTCAATCCTTCGGTGGTGAAGTAGAAAAAGCCATCTTCCGCATAATAATAAAATTCAGCACCCAGTTTTTCAAAGCCAATGATATGCGTATCTAACCGGCGGCGACCAATCTTATCACCGCCTGGCTTTGGTATAAAGGCCTTTTTAAAACGCCCTAACATAGGCCCCGCAAACATTACCGAACCCCGCAGGTGGCCGCTTTTTGCTTTAAATTCATCGCTGCGCAGGTAATTAATATTCACATCATCTGCCTGGAAGATACAAGTGTCGCGTTGAGGGCGCTCTACTTTTACATTAATACCTTCCAGGAGGTCAATCAGGTTATTGACATCCAATATATCCGGGATGTTTGTGATGGTAACTTTTTCGGGGGTCAGCAGTACCGCGCTGATCACCTGCAATGCTTCGTTCTTTGCGCCTTGTGGTATGATCTCACCTTTTAGCCGCTTCCCGCCCCTTACTTCAAATGAACCCATGTTTTAGTTGATTAAGTTGAATGCTTGATTAGTTGATAGGTTAGCGTTACCCTGCCGGCAATTTAGTCCATAAAAAGAAAAGGTTAATAAGCAGAACTTATCAACCTTTCAATGAATCAACGTATCAACTTATTAGTATCTCTTTTTGCCAAAATTCTTTCCGCCACCGCCACCAGGTCCGTTGCGCTTGTCATTCCGCTGGCCGCTTTGCCCTCCTTGACCTGCCTGTCCGCGATCACGATCGCCACCACCGCCACGCTGCCCGAATTTGCGGTTATTATTCTGGCGTCCACCGTAGCCGCCGCGTGTGTCACGTTCCCGCTCCTGGGTAGGCCGGTAAGCTTTTACATAACCCGTATTGGTAAATTCCAATTGTCCTTTCGTGATATTCGTCAGTTCCTGCTGGATCGCGTCGTCCTGCACCTGGTCTTTGTGCCAGTTGTTATAGGCCAGCTTCATGTAGTAAGCGATGGCATTGGCAAAGCCCTGTCGCTTGGCTCCATCCTCTTCCTTCAATGCCTTATTGATAACCAACTCGAGGTTCTTGCCTAAGTGCGCATATTTTGGATAACGACGGGGGTAAGAAAGCGGCTCGGGCCGCGCCATCAGCTTTTCCCTTGTTGGGATGGGGTAAGGAGAATCTACATCCAGCTTAAAATCGGAGATAAGAAAAAGGTGATCCCAAAGCTTATGGCGGAAATCCTCAACATTTTTGAGGTGAGGATTTAAAATACCCATTAGTTCTATTACCACACCTGCCTGCTTCTGGCGGCGGTCGCGGTCCTCAATCGTTAATATATGATCCACCATCTTTTGAATGTGCCGTCCGTACTCACGGATGACCAGATGATTTCGTCCAGTATTATATTCCATTAGGGCAAAAGTAAGTTGATTAGTTGATTAAGTTGACGGGTTGAAAGGGAGAAACAGGAAAACAGCACACCGCAAAAGTTGTAAAAGGAATTGAAGTTGGAGTAAAAATCCGTAACATCGAAATGGGGCATAAAGAAAGGGGCCCCGAACCAAGGCCCCTTTTACAAGCCACCATCCTCTTCCACCTAAGAGGTCGTTTATGAAAAGATGCGGCAAGGCATCCGTACAAGTTAAGGGTGAAGCCGGCTTCTAAAAAAAAGTGTAAGGTTAAGGGTGAAGCACGAACGACGGGTTGGTAAGGCAAATAAGATACCAAAAATTTACTATGTTTAAAAAAGAGGAAATCATTTGAATTTCTACACATTTTGTACCACCCTTGCGTGCAAAATGTAGAAACATGGAAACATATTCCACAATTGCATTCGCCACAACCGACCCGCTTTGAATCTTACCTTTGTCGCTCATGATCATTGCCGTGAACACCCGCTTACTTCTTTCTACGCATCTCGAAGGAATAGGCTATTTTATAAAAGAGGTTTTTACCCGGCTGGCTATCCGGCACCCTGACCACCAGTTTTTTTTTCTGCTTGACCGCCCCTACAGCGCCGAAACCAGTTTACCGGCTAATGTGAAAATGCTCACGCTTTCTCCCCCGGCCCGCCACCCTCTTTTATGGAAATACTGGTATGATATAAAGGTGCCCTTGACGCTTAAGCGGGTCAAGGCGGATGTGTTTGTTTCCCCGGATGGTTTCGCTTCCCTCACCACAAAAGTGCCCCAGTGTATGGTGGTGCATGACCTGGGATTCCTGCATCAGGCAGACACTTATAAGAAGAGTCATGTACAATTTTTAAGGCATTATACCCCGCGGTTCGTGCAAAAAGTGGCTATGATAGCCACCGTTTCCTCCTTTTCAAAGGCTGACCTGCTAACCCATTATAAGGTGAAGGCTGGTAAAATAGATGTCGTTTACAGTGCCGTCAAGGAAGCATTCCGGCCATTGGATTTTGAAAGCAGGCAAGCCATAAAAGAGAAATATACCGGTAGCCGCGAATATTTTATCTATGCAGGCGCTATTCAACCGCGCAAGAACCTGGTTAACCTGCTAAAAGCCTTCTCCCTATTTAAAAAGCGCCAGAAAAGCAACTGGAAGCTTGTTTTAGCTGGAAGGCTCGCATGGAAGAACGGCGATTTCCTGGAGTTACTGAAAACCTATAAATACAGGGACGATGTAGTGCTAACTGGCTATGTAGAAGAGGCGGAGTTGGTAAAGCTGGTAGCGGCTTCCTATGCCTTAGTCTATCCATCTCTTTTTGAGGGCTTTGGCGTACCGGTTTTGGAAGCCATGAAATGCGGCGTCCCACCGCTAACTTCCCAAGATTCTTCCATGCAGGAAATTGCCGGCGATGCGGCGCTGTATTTTGATCCCGCGGATCCGGCTTCCATTGCCGATGCCATGATGCTTATTTACAAAGATGAAACCTGGCGCAGCCATTTGATTGAACGGGGCAAGAAGGTTTCAGCAAATTATAGCTGGGACCGGACAGCCGACCTGCTCTGGGAAAGCATTCTAAAAGCGGTAAAACCCTAAGCCCTTACCTTCGCGGCAAAATAAGAACTATGTTGAAATCAACGATAACCATTGATGTGGCGCTGGACGATTCCCGCGTTCCGGAAAGCATCGAATGGAACGCCACGGAAGGCACGTCGGGAAGGCCGCAACAAGCCAAAGCCATGATGTTATCGCTTTGGGACAGTGCGGAAAAAACGGCCCTCCGCATTGACCTGTGGACCAATAAAATGATGGTGGATGAAATGGCAGACTTTTATTACCAGACCATAATGACCATGGCAGATACGCTGAACCGGGCTACCAAGCAAACAGAATTAGTGGATGATATGAAGGCTTTTGCTAAAGAGTTCTACCGCAAGTTCCAGGAGCAACAACTGAAAGAAAACAAAGCTGATTAAAAAGAGGATACATTTATAACCCGGTGCCGCTATCAGCACCGGGTTTTTTTTATTTACCTGCAACCATTCAACTTACTGCCATGAAAAAGGTATTTTTAGTATCCGGGCTGTCCTTATCATTCGCCATGGGCTATAGTGTCAACCGGTTCTTCTACTCACCAAACCAACCGATCATGAAAAAAGTAACAGGCATTGGCGGCATCTTTTTCAAATGCAAAGATCCAAAAGCCATGCAGGAATGGTATGCTAAAAACCTTGGCTTACAGACCGATCAATACGGAACAAACTTTGAGTGGAGGCAAGGAGAAGACAGCACAAAAAAGGGCTTTACCCAATGGAGCCCTTTTAAAGAAACCACCAAGTATTTTGAGCCCTCCACTAAAGAATTCATGATCAACTACCGGGTAGAAAACCTGGAGGCGTTGGTGGAAGCATTGCGTAAAGACGGTGTGACGATCACCGATAAAATAGAAACGGTTGACTATGGAAAATTTGTGCACATTATGGACCCGGAAGGCAACAAGATTGAGCTGTGGGAGCCGAATGATGCGGAGTATGATAAGATCGTAACAGGGCGTACCAAGTAGGAACGCATTGGATGCTTACCAAAGGTTACGTTACTTTTGCCGACTATAAAAAATCAATTATGAGTCTCGAACAAAAAATAATGGAGCAGATGAAGGACGCGATGAAGTCCAAGAATGAAAGCGGGCTACGAAGCCTCCGTGCTATCAAAGCCGAGATCATCAAAGCCAAAACAGAGCCGGGCGCCGGCGGTGAAGTGTCTGCTGAAAAAGAAATTGCCATGCTGCAAAAAATGGTAAAACAGCGCCGCGACTCACTGGAGATCTACCAGCAGCAAAACCGTGAAGAATTAGCGCAAAAAGAACAAGAAGAGATTGCTGTCATTGAACAATTTTTGCCGGCGCAACTAAGCCCCGAAGAATTGAAAGCCGAACTCCAAACCATCATTGCGCAAACCGGCGCTTCTTCTCCAGCCGACATGGGAAAAGTAATGGGCGTGGCAAGCAAGCATTTTGCCGGACGCGCTGAAGGCAAGGCTATTTCAGCTGCTGTGAAAGAGCTGCTGGCAAAATAAACAGCCGCATGTTTATTGACATCATTGTTTTTATTTTACTGTTAGTGGCCGTTTTTAAAGGGCTGCGCAAAGGTTTGATAGTAGGTATTTTTTCCTTGCTTGCTTTCATCATCGGCCTTGCCGCAGCCCTGAAATTATCTACAGCCATGGCGTCTTATCTTGGCGATAATATCAGCATTTCGCAACGCTGGTTGCCTGTAGTGGCTTTTATTGCCGTTTTCCTGATCGTTGTGTTATTGGTGCGCCTGGGCGCAAAAGCTTTGGAAACGGTTTTCCGGCTGGTGCTGTTGGGCTGGCTGAACCGCATTGGCGGTGTTGTGTTCTTCGCCATCCTTTACCTTTTTGTATTCAGCATTGTATTGTTTTATGCGGATAATTTGCATCTTCTAAATGAAGACACTAAAAAAGCCTCAGCCACCTATTCTTACCTGCAACCGCTGGCACCAAAGATCATTAATGGCTTAGGCCGTATTCTTCCTTTCTTTAAAAATATGTTTGCTGAGTTGACAACGTTTTTCAGCCGGCTTTAAACAAACTAGTAACTATTAAAAATGTGAACAGGCATTTGCATCTGTGGAAACCTTATTTTTGATTAGTCTACCAAATAAGTAGAATAAAAAATGAAGCTTAATTTTATTGCCTTCGCGGTTCCCCTTTTCCTGCTTTTTATGGCGGCCGAATATTACTATTCAAGAAAAAAAGGGGCAAACTTTTTTCAGTTTGCCGAATCCGTAGCCAATATAAATGTGGGCATTGCGGAGCGACTGCTGGATCTCTTCACCACTGGTCTCTTCTTTTACTTTTTTCAATACATCCAGCAACATTTTGCCCTCTTCACAATTAGCGCCAGTCCGTTTATTTGGGTATTGCTTTTCCTGCTTACCGATTTTGTTTGGTACTGGTATCATCGCTATGCCCACGAGATAAACCTGTTTTGGGCCGTTCATGTCGTGCATCACCAAAGCGAGGATTTTAATTATACGGTTTCGGCCCGCATTACCGTCTTTCAAGCCGTTGTCCGTAGCGGGTTTTGGTCGGTGCTTCCCCTCATTGGGTTTCCGGCGGAAATGATTACTACTTTACTACTTGTTCACGGCTTTTATCCTTTTTTTATTCATACCCAAACGATTGGCAAGATGGGTTGGCTTGAGTATATCTTGGTTACACCGTCTCATCACCGGGTGCATCATGCCTCTAATCCCGAATACCTTGATAAAAATTATGGAGATGTGCTTATTATATGGGATAAGCTTTTCGGCACATTCGCACCAGAAAAAGCGGCTCCAAAATATGGCTTAACGAAGCCCCTGAACAGCCATAGCTTTCTATGGCAGCATTTCCATTTTCCGCTGGAACTATCCTTAGCATTTAGTAAGGCAAGAGGCTGGCGATCAAAATGCGCTGTTTTGTTTGGCGCACCGGATGGCATTGACCCTAAGTATAAGACAGCTTTGGAAAGAAGGCTATTAAATGTAGCGCCTCAGCAAGCCGCTACGCCGGCATTAAAGCGATATATTGTTTCGCAAACGACAGTATCGTTATTCCTTCTTTTTTTAACTGCCTTATTCGAACATCATCTGCAAGGAAAGCATCTTCTTTTACTTTCACTTTTCATTATCCTCAGTCTTATCACTACAGGTGCCATGCTTGATCAACGGAGCTGGATATTTTATCTTGAATTTGCAAGGGCTTCCCTGGTGCTGGTATATATTAGTGTGCTGTTTCAGAATCCGGTATTCCTTTTTGTAATGCTCCTATTATTCGTAACGGCGCTCCTTAATTTTGAGGGCATGCAACAACGCTACCTTCGGCTTTTATATCAAAAAGGTTGATAGCCTGCTGCTGCAACGCCCCTGACAATTATATTTGCCCAAAGCAAATGGTATAATTCATGTGTTTTAAGTAAATAAAGTATTTTTAGCAACAGAGAACCATAGACCAGCAATGGAGTACGAATTAAAACAACAGGATAAGTTCAAATTTATAGAAGTAGGCGAAGGGGAACCGCTGGTGCTATTGCATGGCCTTTTTGGTGCGTTAAGCAACTTTAAAGACCTGATCGAATATTTCCGCCAGCATTATAAAGTGATAGTGCCGATGCTGCCTCTTTTTGAGCTGGATATTCTGCATACAACCGTTGGTGGGTTGGCAAAATATGTTCACCGGTTTATGGAAGCCCGCGACTATAAGGCTGTTCATCTTTTGGGCAACTCCTTGGGTGGGCACGTAGCCATGGTTTATTTGCTGAAGCACCCAGAGCGGATCAAATCACTAACGCTTACCGGCAGCTCGGGGCTGTTTGAAAATGGCATGGGCGACTCTTATCCAAAGCGTGGCGACTACGACTACATCCGCAAAAAAACAGAACTTACTTTTTACGATCCTGCCATGGCAACCGATGAACTGGTAGGTGAAGTTTTTGAAATAACAAGGAATCGCATAAAGGTTATTAAGATCATCGCTTTAGCGAAAAGTGCCATCCGCAATAACCTTGGCGATGAATTGACGCAGATCAAACAACCGACGCTCCTCATCTGGGGGAATAACGATACCATCACACCACCATTTGTGGCAAGAGAGTTTAACAAACTGATCCCGAACAGCGAGCTGCATTTTGTTGATAAATGCGGGCATGCCCCCATGATGGAACAACCCCAGGCGTTCAATGCCTTATTACATAATTTTTTGAAAAAGCTGGAGCCCTCTGCAACAGTTGTTGGCTAACACTTGTCTTATTCATAAAGGGCCACTATCCATGTTAACCAAAGACCTCATATCGAACTCCATTCCCTACCTGCATTTAGATGATAAGGTTTTTCATGCCCTGCAACTGATGAACGATTATCATGTAGCCCATTTGCCAATCGTTCAAAATGACCAATATTTAGGCATTATCTCCGAAGAGCAATTGCTGCACACTGACGAGCAAAGCATTCTGCAGCAACTGCCTATTTCAGATGGCGGAACAGCGGTGCAAGGCAATGAACATTTCCTCAAAGCCATCCAGGTAGCCGTACAAAACAACCTTAGCGTAGTGCCGGTGATTCAGGAAAAAGAGATGCTGGGCCTTGTGACCTATACTGACTTGTTGCGCAACGCATCTGATTTTATGAGCCTGAACGAACCGGGCGGTTTGATCGTGCTGGAACTGGAAGGCAAGAACTATTCATTTAGCGAGATCAGCCGCATCGTCGAATCAAATGATGCGCAAATTACCCAACTGAACACTTTCTCCGACCCGGAAACGGGCATCATGCAACTTACCTTACGGGTTAGCAAGGTTGAAATTTCTGATATTATCAGCACTTTTCAGCGATACGAGTACAACGTAAAGTATTATTTTGGCGAAGAAATCTACCAAAATGAACTCAAAACCAACTTTGACAACCTGATGAACTACCTCAAAATCTAAATTTCCTCTTCCCGCTTAAAAAAATCGGCACTCTATTTTAATTATAGTTTCTGGAATAACACCCAGATGCTAACCCGTAAAACACTAAGACACGTCCTAATCGTATTATTGTCGCTTGCCGGCACTACACTATCCGCACAGGTTGCTTTTGTGCAAAGCAGCATCATCTATTCTACCAATGATGCGGGCACACTCGCTGATACAACGGCTGTTTTTACTATCCGGGAGATTGTTATTGAAGGCAATAAGCATACGAAAGATAAAATTATCCTTCGGGAACTTTCCTTTGGAGAAGGCGAACAATATCCGTTAAATGTTTTGATTCAAAGATTTAATAGCGCTAAGCTGCAATTGATGAACACAACGTTATTTGACAACGTGGTGGTATCACTGGAAAATGTCCGGGGCAACGAAGCGGTGGTGAACGTAACGGTTAAAGAACGCTGTTATGTTTTTCCTACGCCTTTTGTAAAGATCATCGGACAAACCTTCCAGGAGTGGTGCCAGGCAATGAATTTCGAACAGGTAACGTACGGCATCAAGCTAAAGCATAAGAATATTTCGGGATTGAACGACCAGGTTGACCTTAAATGGAGTAATGGCTATGCGAAAGAATTAGGATTGAAATATAGTGGCCTCGCATTGGACCATGAGTTGAAATGGTCAGCCGGCTTTTCAGTATCAACTGGCAAAGTGCGGGACATAGCTTATTGCACGGAGGCTAACCAGCGGCTATCTTACAATGATAACAACCGTTTTATTTATTCCTATTTAGAAGCAACTGCCTCCCTTACCTATCGTCCGGCCATCAGGACAAAACACACCTTTGGTATTGGCTTTACCAAACAGGCTTTCTGTGACAGCTTAGGGAAAATGAATAAGAACTTCACGAACGAGTACAGCAAGGTCACTTATCCGGAAGTGTTTTACAATATGCAGTACCAGGACCTGGATTTCATTCCTTATCCTACCAAAGGTTATGCGGCAAATTTTCTGTTTCAGAAAAAGGGGTTGAACAGCCCAATAGATCTTTGGCAATTAACAGCCCGCACTACGGCATTTTGGCCGCTATCGCCTAAAACCTTTATTAACCTGCAAGTGACCGGCACTATCAAGCTTCCATTTGATCAACCCTATACGCAGCAAGGGTTTGTTGGTCAGAACGGAATGTTCCTGCAAGGCTACGAAGACTATGTAATTGATGGTGTTGCCGGTGGTTTTACCAAAGCAAGCTTCAACCGCAACCTGCTGGATCATAACTTTCATATCAAGTCGAAAAAATTCAAGCAGCTTAATGATATTCCGTTAAAAGTGTATGGCAAAGCATTTGGCAATGCTGGCTATGTTTATAATTCAAACCGCGGCTCTAATTTTCTCAATAATACCTTTCTTTATTCCGGCGGGGTCGGGCTCGACATCGTGCTTTTTTACGATGTTATTTTCCGGTTCGAGTATAGCTTCAACCATTTAGGCGGAAACGGTTTATATTTACATGACAAGAACAATCTCTAAGTTCGTGAAGCCGTTTCTAAACAATTATTCTCACATTTCCTGTTTCAAAGCCAAACAGGTATTACAACAAAAGTTCGCCATTGAAAGTAGCTGTATATAGCAGGGTTGTCGAGTTGGGTCAGCAAAGAGATGTGCAGCTTTTTTTTGAAGAGCTGCAAAAAGAAGAGATTATTCCTGTCATATTCGAACCTTTGCTTCATGAGATAAGAGGGCAGGTAAGCCTGCCGGATAACGTACAAAGCTTTACCCATTCCGAAGACCTTTCAGACGATATTGATTTCATGATCAGCCTTGGCGGCGATGGCACTTTGCTGGATACGGCAACGCTTGTCCGCAATAAAAATATTCCCATAGCAGGCATCAATTTCGGGCGGCTTGGCTTCTTAGCCTCCATTGGCCGCGATGAAATGCAGGAAGCCGTAAAAGCGCTTTCCCGCCGCTCTTATATTCTGGACAAGCGATCGCTGATACATTTGGACGCTGATATTCCGCTCTTCCAGGAAACACCTTACGCACTGAACGAGTTTGCCATTCATAAGCGCGACACGGCGCCGATGGTGAAGATCCATACCTATGTAAATGGCGACCTGTTGAATACCTATTGGGCGGATGGATTGATCGTAGCCACGCCTACCGGTTCTACCGGCTATTCGCTCTCCTGCCAGGGCCCGGTCATTTTCCCGGACTCCAGTTCATTTGTCATTACGCCTATTGCCCCGCACAACTTAAATGTCCGCTCTATCATTATTCCGGACAACACCATTATATCTTTTGAAGTGGAAAGCCGCTCGGACGATGTGATCATAGCATTAGACTCCCGCAGGGAACTTGTTTCCAAAAACGTACAATTAGCCGTCCGCAAGGAATCGTTTATGATAAACCTGGTGCGGCTCAACGAAAATAATTTCCTGCAAACCCTGCGGAATAAGCTTTCCTGGGGACTGGACAAGCGGAATTAAAGAGCCGTATATAACAAAAGCCCATTTTTTGCGTTTCACTTTTCGAGAAATTGTAATTTGCACCATTATGAGAAAGATTCTTGCCGTTCTGGCTCTTTGCCTGCCTACCGCTTTATTTGCCCAACAAGGTTATTTCCAGGAAGGTGAGTTTGGAATAGGCATTGGCGGCGCTCATTATTTTGGCGACCTGAATACAAGAGCGCATCTTAATCGTCCAAAGCCAGCAGCAACCGCATTCTTCCGTAAAAATTTCGGCAATTATATCGCTCTCCGCGTCGGTGCCTCTTTTGCGCAGTTGGGTTATTCCGATGCGTATAACAAAGAGAACCTGACCATGCGCCAGCGCAACCTGAGCTTCAATTCCAATGTATGGGAATTAGGCATACAAGGCGATTTCAACTTCTACCGCTTTATGCCAGGTAACCCTGATTTCCGGTTCTCACCATACGTTACCTTAGGCGTCGGTATTTTTAATTATGATCCGTACGCTTACCTCGGTGGCGAAAAATATTACCTCCGTCCTTTAGGCACGGAAGGGCAGGGAGATACCAGCTACCGGGACCGCAAGCCTTATAACAGCATGGCTTTTTCTATTCCGTTTGGTGTGGGGGTGAAGTACGCTATCAACGAACGCATTAATATTGGTTTCGAGATCGTTCATCGCTTTACTACAACCGATTACCTGGACGATGTGAGCAAAACCTATGTTGATCCAGCTATATTTCCTGACAATCCTGATGGAACACCTTCTCCGGCTGCTTTGCTATCGGATCGCTCTTACGAGTTCGGTATCACCAATCCAAAAGGCTTTCAGCGGGGCAATAGCAAGCAGAACGACCAGTTTGCAACCGCTATTCTTTATGTCAGTTTCAACCTGCAATCCTACAAATGCCCTAAGTTTAAATAGGCGCTACAGTTAAACATTCCGCTTACATTTGCCGGCATAACTACTATATGTCAGCGCTGTTAGACCAGATCGACAAAGAACGCCTGCCCCGGCATATCGCCATCATTATGGATGGCAACGGGCGTTGGGCGAAAGAACACGGCAAGGACCGTCTTTTTGGTCATTACCACGGGGTTGAAAGCGTACGCGATATTGTGGAAGGCTGTGCGGAATTGGGTATTGGTTATCTCACGCTATACGCTTTTTCCACCGAGAATTGGGATCGTCCGCAATACGAAGTAGTAGGCTTAATGGAACTGCTGGTGACCACCATCCGCAACGAAGTGGAAAGCCTGCACAAGAACAATATTAAGTTGCATGTGATTGGCGACCTGAGTATGTTACCGGCCTATGCCCAGAAAGAGCTGCAGGAAGCTTTAGACTTTACAAAGGAAAACACCGGCTTAAACCTGGTGATGGCGCTTAGTTATAGTGGCCGCTGGGAGCTATTGAACGCGGTAAAGAGCATTGCCTGGGAGGTAAAAAAAGGAGCCCTGAATATCGAAGAAATTGATCAATCCACCCTTCAGCAATACCTGTCCACCAGTGAGCTGCCCGACCCCGAACTAATGATCCGCACCAGCGGAGAATACCGCATCTCCAACTTTTTGCTGTACCAACTGGCTTATGCCGAGCTTTACTTCACTCCCGTCCGTTGGCCCGACTTTCGTAAAACGAATCTTTATGAAGCCATTCTTGACTACCAGAACCGGGAGCGGCGGTTCGGAAAGACCAGTGAGCAGGTAAGCCCAACTTCTTCTTAATACTTATTATTAGGGCTTCTCTTTTAACAAAACCCTTCAATTATTACCGTTAATTTGCCTTCCCAAAGCCCTGACTGCTGTGGGTTTTGACTGAATTTTCCTATTTATGCGACAACTTCTAAACCGTTTTTGCCTTCTTCTGCTTTGCATCAGTGTTGCCGGCACGGCTTCTTTTGCACAGGATACTACGACCACATCCGTTGATCCTACTCTATTAGGATTGGAGGCCGGGCGTCCTAAAGAATATACAGTTCGGTCGGTAAGCGTAACCGGTGCCAACTTCCTGGATACAGCCATCGTAATTTCTATTTCCGGTTTGCAGGCAGGGGACAAAATTCAAATTCCTGGCAGCGATGTTTTTTCAAAAGCCATTGCCAACCTTTGGCGCCAGCGGCTTTTTTCCAATATCCAAATATTTATCACCAGTATAGAGGGCGATGCCATCACTTTGGAAATTGCGGTTCAGGAGCGACCGCGCTTAGGCAATTTTAAATTCGAAGGCATTAAAAAATCGGATGCGGAAGAATTGCAAGGGAAAATAGGGTTAAGCAAATCCACTATCATTACCGAAAACACAAGGCGCAATGCCACCGAGGTGATCCAAAAGTTTTATGCGGGTAAAGGCTTCCGCAATGTGCAGGTTCGTATTGAAGAAAAGCCAAGCGCCGGTTTAGCGAATTCAAACGACATTACCATTTACGTTGACAGGGGTTCAAAAGTAAAAGTGAACCAGGTAAGCTTTTATGGCAATGAAAATATAAGTGACCTGAAGCTGAAGAAAGAAATGAAGGGCACAAAGGAAATGAGCAAGCTAACGCTCAACCCTGCTAAGTCCTCTTCTCCTTTCGGCACTAACGACCGTATTTCTTTTAATGAATGGGCAGGCAACTGGGGTTTTCTCTCTTTCTCTAAAACAAAGGCTTTCCTTGATCCTTATGTACGGTTTAAGTTATTCAGCGGCGCCAAGTTCGATGCCAAGAAATATGAAGAAGACCTTGAAAAGGTGCTTGATTACTATAATGCCCAAGGCTACCGCGATGCGCAGATAGAAGACACCGCGATGTATTATACTTCCGACGGCAACCTGAATATTGATGTAAAAGTGAACGAAGGACGTAAATATTATTTCGGCAACATTGCTTTCCGGGGCAATACCAAATACAGCGATTCTGTATTGAATGCATTCCTTCGCATACGCAAAGGCGATACCTATAACCTGAGTGTTTTAAACAAGCGTCTGGGAAAAGAGCTTTCCGCTGAAGGCGGCGATATCAGTGGTCTTTACATGGATGATGGCTACCTTTTCTTCCGTGCCGATCCTGTAGAAACTTCGGTTTACAACGACACCATTGATTACGAGATCCGCCTGGTAGAAGGGCCGCAAGCCACTATCAAGAACGTGAATATTTACGGCAATGACAAAACAAAGGATTATGTCATCCGTCGTGAATTGCGCACCATGCCTGGCGATAAGTTTAGCCGTTCGGACCTTATTCGCTCCCAACGTGAGTTGTCGCAACTCCAATTCTTCAACCAGGAAAAGATCAACCCCGGTGTAAATCCAAACCAGGAAGATGGAACGGTTGACATCAACTGGAACCTGGAAGAAAAATCATCTGACCAGTTGGAGCTTTCTGCCGGCTGGGGCGGCGGCATCGGTTTGACAGGAACCTTAGGTGTGACCTTCAATAATTTTTCTATCCGCAACATCTTTAAAAAAGAAACCTGGGATCCATTGCCGTCCGGCGATGGTCAGAAACTTAGTCTGCGGGTACAATCCAATGGGCGTGCCTATCGCTCTTATAATTTTTCTTTTACAGAACCTTGGCTGAGCGGTAAGAAACGTAATCCGTTAACGATTAGCTTGTATAATAGCAAATTCGCTAACGTGTATGACCCGTTGACGGGGCAGATTTCTAAAGAAGCCGGTAACAATAGCTACCTGCGCACCGTAGGTGTGGGCTTGTCGTTAGGTAAGCAATTGAAATGGCCGGATGACTATTTCAGCCTGATGTATTCTTTAAACTATACGCAGTATAAATTAAAGAACTATGCGTTCCAGGGCTTTGGTTTTGATAATGGCACTTCTAACAACGTTAGTCTGAAAGTAGCGCTGCAACGCTCTTCTGTATTCGATCCGCAGTTCCCTACCAGTGGTTCGAACATGACCGCGAGTGTGCAGTTTACGCCACCCTATTCCTTATTCAACAAAGACCTGCTGACTTCCGGAAATCAATTTAAGAATCCGGAATATCATAAATGGCGTTTCAACGCAGAATGGTTTGTACCGATCGGTCGTGCAAAAGGCGAAGACAAGAACCGCCAGTTTGTATTGAAATTGGCTGCGAAGTATGGCTTCATGGGCCGCTATACCAAGAAACTTGATTTCTCACCCTTTGAACGCTTCCAGGTGGGTGGTGATGGCTTGACCAATAACCAGGGTATCCTGGGTTATGATGTTATTGCCCTTCGTGGTTACCCGGTTTTCCAAACATCTAACCCGGCGATCAATCCGGACCTCAGCCAGGCAAGCGAATACTTTACGATCTTCAATAAGTATTCAATGGAGTTGCGCTACCCGATCGTTCGCAGCGCTGCCAGCACCATTTATGCCTTAACCTTCTTTGATGCCGCTAACGGCTGGAAGAATTTCCAGGAGTACAATCCGTTTCGTCTTCGCCGCAGCGTGGGTGTGGGTATGCGTTTCTTCCTGCCGATGTTTGGTATGCTGGGCTTTGATTATGGTATCGGTTTAGACCGCATCAACCCGGCAGAAAAAGGCTTGAAGAATGCGAGTAAGTTCACCTTTATGTTAGGCTTTGAACCAGAATAAGATTTAAAGATTTTAAATTTCTAATTCAAGATTTATGAAAAAGATTTTTTTATTGTTCGCTTGCAGCTTGGTGCTTGGCGCAACAACATTTGCCCAGCGCTATGCCGTGATAGACACCAAATACATCCTGGACCGCATGCCGGATTATAAGTCGGCGCAAAAGAACCTGGATGTTATTGCAGAAGGCTGGCAAAAAGAGATCAGCAAGCAGGAAGCCGAACTGAATAAAATGTATGTTGACTTTGATGCGGAAAAAGTGATGCTTAGCGACGATCTGCGCAAAAAACGCGAAGACCAGTTATTTGTAAAAGAAAAGGCATTGCGTGATCTGCAGCGCCAGCGTTTTGGTTTTGAAGGCGACTTATTTAAAAAGCGCCAGGAGCTGATAAAGCCGGTACAGGACAAGGTTTACAATGCCGTTCAGAAACTGGCAGTGCAGCGCGGTTATGATTTTATCCTCGACAAAAGCGAAGGAATAACGGTTATATTTGCCGACCCAAAACTTGAAAAAAGCGAAGACGTTTTGAAAGAGCTGGGTGTGAAATAATTAAAAAAATGTCAAAGGCTCTTCCAGCAGACAACCAATTCTACCAATAAAATATCATCATTAAAACATTACAAACTCTCATGAACAAGATCAAATTAGTAGTTGTTGCCCTTATCGCTGTATTCAGCACAGTTAGCGCATCTGCACAAAAGACAGGTTATATCAGTTTAGACCAGGTAGTAGGCTTGATGCCGGAAGTTGGCAAGATCGATACCTTATTACAACGTTTCCAGGCGGATTCTTTGAACCCGCAGTATGCTTATATGATCTCCGAGTACCAGCGCAAAGACAGCATGGTGAACAGCAAAGATTCTTCTAAAACTCCTGCATCCGTTCGTACTATTGCCCGCCAGGAAATGGAAGGGATGGCTTACCAGATCCAAAACTGGCAGAGCATTGTGCAGCAGGCAATGCAAGGCAAGCAAGGCGAATTATTGGACCCCGTTTACCGCAAAGTGATGGCTGCTTTGAACGCTGTTGCTAAAGAAAATGGCTATTCATTCGTTATCAATAAAGAGCAGTTATTAGTAGCGCCGCCAAACGATGACCTGTTTCCTTTGGTTGCTAAGAGATTAAACATCAAATTGCCAGCTGGTGTAGGTGCCCCTGCCGCCACTCCGAAGAAATAAGCTTACCTTTTTTTATAAAAACCCATCATAGCCTGATGGGTTTTTATTTTGCAGCAAACAAAAATCTTTTGCGGGGCTTTGTACTTCTAACTTCGTACTTCTAATTTTATTTATGGGGCCCATCGGTGTTTTTGATTCAGGGTATGGAGGCTTAACCATACTGCGGGAGCTGGTAAATAAGCTCCCTGCCTATGACTATTTATACTTAGGCGATAATGCCCGTGCGCCTTATGGCAACCGGTCTTTTGAAACGGTTTATCGCTATACGCTGCAATGTGTGAAATGGCTGCTGGAGAAAGATTGCCCGCTGATTATCCTTGCCTGCAACACCGCTTCAGCAAAAGCCCTTCGCAGCATTCAACAGCAAGACCTGGCTTCCCTAAATCCAACAGCCAGAGTATTGGGCGTTCTTCGGCCCACTACTGAGGTAATTGGCAATTATTCAACCACAGGCAGCATCGGCATATTAGCGACAAGCGGCACGGTTCAATCGGGATCCTATCTTTTGGAAATTGAAAAATTCTTCCCGGAATTGAATGTTGCGCAAGAAGCCTGCCCCATGTGGGTGCCATTGGTAGAAAATGGCGAGCACCTGGGCGATGGCGCTGATTATTTTATCAAGAAGCATATAGATAACTTGCTGCAACAGCACACCCAAATTGATACGCTTTTATTAGCCTGCACCCATTATCCTTTATTGAAAGACAAGATCCGGCAATTCCTTCCCGACTCTGTTAATCTTGTATCGCAGGGAGAAATTGTCGCCGAAAGTTTACAAGAATACCTCGGCCGTCATCCGGAAATGGAAAGCTCATTGAGCAAGAATGGAAAGCAACGGTTCTATACAACCGATTCGACACAGGATTTTGATGCAAAGGCCGTTTCCTTTTTTGGAAGCGCCATTACATCAAAACATGTGGATCTACAATGAGCGTAACCAATCCCGCACACCTTTATAAATCTTTTTGGCAACGTCCTTATGAAACTTCTCACTGGTAATTTTCTGCTCGTCTTCTGCATTGCTTAAAAACGCCACCTCTACTAAACAGTTCGGGTACTCGGTTGGCCCGCTTAAAGAAAAATTAAACGCACCGATGTTACCGAAGTTGTTTAGACCTAAATCCAGCATGCGGTTCAGCACTTTTTCTGTGAGCGGCTGAAAACCGATATAGCGATAGTAAGTGCTCACACCTTTCACCGTTTTGTTGCCGGAAGAGTTCAGGTGAATGCTAAGAAGCAGGTCTGGCGCCGCTTCCCGCAGCAGGATTGTTCTATCTACCATGCTAATGTCCACATCTTCGGTGCGGGTCATATACACATGAAAGCCCTTTCGCTTCAGGTAGCCTTCCAGCTGCTTTGCCATCTTTAGCGTGTAGTCTTTTTCGGCAATACCGGTTGTAGTCCCTTTAGCGCCTGCATTAGCGCCACCATGACCAGCGTCAATCGCAATCGTAAGTGCTTTGGGTTTCAAAGAAGAGGGCTGGCGTTTAATGCGAACCGTCAAGGCATTGCCGCGGTAATAAACAAGATGGCCCCAATGCTGGTCGTGCTTCAATTCAATATAAATGCGAAAAACATCAGCTTCCACTTGTTCATACCAGGCCCGCTTTATCTCTTTAACGGTTTTTAATTGGGTGATCCAATTGGTATTCGAGGTAGCGCCAAAAACATCTACCACAATACGCGATGGGGCCACCTGTTGCACACTCCGGTAGGGCAGCTTTTCCGGCAAGCCCACCGTTACATAATCATACGCTGAATCGCCCCAAACCCGCCAGCTGCCGGTGAGGTAATAAGGCTTTGGTTTGATCGCCGTATCAAATTTAAAGGCGGTTTTGGGGAGATAGGCTGAGTGCGCTGCGGATAATTGTACCTTATAATCGCCACCGGCCGTATCTACCACTTTCACTAAAATATTTGAGTCGAGATAGCCCATTTTAGCGCCACCCAGCCGGTCATCTCCTAAGCCATATTCGAGGTAAGGCAGGCGACCGGTGGTGCGACCATAGAATGGGGTTTGCGCAGCAGCTGAAAAAAGATTAGCTGTAAAAAAGAACAGCAGGAAAGTCCTGGTAAAAAAATTGGCACTCATAACGAGTGCCAATGTAATCAAAACATATTTATAAGAAATAACGCTTTTCTTCAATCAATGCTTTTGCAATCCGGCGGCGTGCCTCCTTACTATTAAATGGTTGCGCCTTCGTAAACCGCTTCAATCCCATAAGAATCATACGCTGCTCATCGCCTTCGGCAAAGGCATTTACCGCATCCTTACCGGCTTTGCCAATCCGGTCCGCTGCGTCATATAAAAAGCAACCCAAAATATCGCGATGCACTTCGGTGGCTTTCCCTTCTTCGGTAAGACGCATCACCCGCAGCAGCAGGCTTTCCGCTACAAACGTATCAATGGACATATCGGCGATATTCATTAAAAGCTCTTGCTCCCGCTCCAGCTTCATCATCAGCTTTTGCGCAGCTGCCCCAGCCGTCAAGAGAATGGTTTTCTTAAAATTGGCTACCAGCTTGCGCTCCGGGCCAAAAGGTGTTTCATCTTCTTCGCCAAAATCAGGAATGGACATTAGCTCCTGCGACACTTTCATAGCTGGCCCCATCATGGCCAAACGCCCTTGCATAGCCCGTTTCAGGGTCATATCAACCGTAAGCAGGCGGTTAATTTCATTCGTGCCTTCGTAGATGCGGTTGATGCGGCTATCGCGGTAAGCACGGGAAATATTGTATTCATCGCTAAAGCCATTGCCACCGTGTATCTGCACACCTTCGTCCACGCAAAAATCCAATACCTCGCTTCCATGCACTTTTAAGATGGCGCACTCGATAGCGTATTCTTCCGCAGCGCCCAGCAAAGCCTCATTAAAAGGCTTGCCTTCTTCCAATAATTCTTTCTCTCTTTCATCGATCAATGAGGCGGTGCGATACAGCGCACTCTCGCTGGCATACGTACCAATCACCATTTCGGCCAGCTTATGACGGATAGCACCGAACTTTGAAATAGATGTCTGAAATTGTTCGCGGTTGATTGCATAATCCACCGAAGTAGTGATAGCCCGCTTGGCACCTCCTAAGGCTGCCGCGCAAAGCTTCAAACGACCAATGTTCAAGATATTGAAAGCGATCTTATGGCCTTTTCCTATTTCACCTAAAACATTCTCCACCGGCACTTTACAATCCTGGAAATAAAGCTGCACCGTGGACGAGCCCTTAATACCCATTTTGTGCTCTTCGGGGCCTTGCGTAAAACCCTCGAACCCTCTTTCTACAATAAAGCCCGTAAACTTATCGCCGTCAATCTTCGCATATACATTAAAAACATCAGCAAAGCCGCCATTGGTGATCCAGCATTTTTGACCATTCAATAAATAATGCTTCCCATCCCCGCTCAACTTCGCCGTTGTTTTAGCGCCCAACGCGTCGCTGCCACTATTCGGTTCTGTTAGACCGTAAGCGCCTGTCCATTCACCACTTATTAATTTTGGGATGTACTTCTGCTTTTGATCCTCAGTGCCGAAGTAGAGAATAGGTAAAGTGCCAATTCCTGTATGAGCCGAAATAGCTACCGAAAAAGAATGCCCGGCACCTAAATGCTCATTCACAATGGTTGATGTAACAAAATCCTTTCCCAATCCCCCATATTCCTCCGGAAAAGAAGTGGCCAACAAGCCTTGTTCACCTGCTTTTTGCACCAGGGAACGCATCAAGCCTGGCTCCATGGAGTCAATGCGATCCAGTATCGGAAAAACCTCCGTATCAAGGTACTGGTTGCACATATCGCTGATCATGTGCTGTTCTTCAGTAAAGTTTTCAGGGATAAAAGTGGAGGCGGGCTCACTTTCCCTGATCAGCCATTCGCCACCTTTAAGACTTGCTGTTTGTGCCGTGCTCATTGGGTTTATTTGAATTTTTATTAATTATTCAGATTGTCATACACACGTTGCAATACCGCTTTACAGAGGTCAACCTGGTCTGGCGGTACACCTTCTAATGCTTCATTCAAAGTTTCCTCAGCCAGCTGCATCGTTTGCTCCTGTAGTTTCAATGCCTGCTTTGTGAGTAATACTTTATTAATGCGGCGGTCTGCCTCGTGGGCCACACGTTGCACCAATCCTGCTTTTTCGAGGTTGTCAATCAGCCTTGTAATACTTGGCTTGTCCCGAAAGGTAGCATTGCATAGCTCCTGCTGGCTCATGCCATCCTGCTTCCACAAATGATACAATACGCTCCATTGCTCTATCGTAAGCGACAACTCCTGCTGGTTGAATTTCTTCTGCAAGCGCCGCGCAATTGCTATTGAGGCCTTACCCGTAATAAAACTATAAAGTTCCCCTTTTTTAAATTGGTTGTTTGGCATATAGTTGTTTATGCAACTAAGTAAATGTAAGAAAGATTCTTCTAATTTGGCCCAATGGCATTTAAAAATTTTACATGCTCCTTCTAATAGCCTGTTCTTTTCTCTTTATTGGCTATGCAGCTCTTATTCTATTTTATAAACGTGGCTGGGAAAGACTGGGAGCCTTTTCTAAAACAGATTCAGCTACGGCATATAGAGTAAAAGTTTCTGTCATCATTGCGGCTCGCAACGAAGAAGGCAATATCGCGCAGCTTCTAAAAGCCTTGCAGCTCCAGACGTATCCTCCCGACTGTTTTGAAGTGATTGTAGTGGATGACCACTCTACAGATCTGACGACAACTCGTGTGCTTGATTACAGTAGTATCCAACTTATTTCTTTACCCGATGGCATTACATCTAAGAAAAAAGCCATTAGCACGGGTATCGAACATGCCGCCGGCGAGTTGATCATTACAACAGATGCAGATTGCCTTCCGGGCACGAAATGGCTGGAAACAATTGTTCATTTTTACAAAGAAAAGAACGCGCAGTTCATTGCAGCACCCGTGCAATACCACTATCAAAATAACCTGGTTGAACTTTTCCAGACGATGGATTTCCTGACATTGCAGGGTATTACGGCTGCTTCTGTTGCAACAAACTTTCATAGCATGTGCAATGGCGCTAACCTGGCGTATACCAAGCAGGCATTCATGAATGTGAATGGTTTTGCAGGTATCGATACAGTAGCGAGCGGCGACGACATGCTGCTGATGCATAAGATATGGAAGCAGCACCCGCAAAACGTATTTTATTTGAAAGCCCCGGCTGCCATTGTTCAAACAGCGCCCATGCCCACCTGGAAAGAGTTTTTTTGGCAACGCATCCGTTGGGCCAGCAAGACGACAGCCTATGATGACAAGCGAATCTTTTGGGCTTTGCTACTGGTCTATCTTTTCAATTTACAGTTCATTGTTTTAGCCATAGCGGGATTCTGGAATAGCCTTTTTTGGAGTGCTGCCCTATGCTTATTGGTTTTGAAAACCGCTGTGGAATTGCCTTTTTTTTATTCGGTTGCCAAATTCTATCACCAGCAAAAACTGGTGCGGTTTTTTTTCTTATTTCAACCGCTGCATATTCTTTACACAGTGGTTATTGGCGCTCTTAGTCAGACTGGTTCGTACCAATGGAAAGGCCGAAAAACAAAATAGCCCTATCTTTCTTTTATGAATGACGGATCACCTTCTTTTTGGAAAGCCACCTGGCTGCGGTTGAAAAAAAACCGCAGTGCCTTGGTAGGCTTGGTCCTCATTTTCATTGCCACTTTCATTGCTTTATTTGGTTATTTCTTAGCGCCGGATCCATCACCTTTTGCCAACCGGATTATATTGGAGATAGGTGGTGAAAAGCCAGGCTTTACGCAATCTTTTCTACAGGTAAATAAACAACCACCACCTGAAGGTGCAAATTTTTTCCAACGCCTTGCAAGTGGCAGGACAGATGCCGTTGAATATGTGCCTATTCAGTCCTGGAGTGAAAGCCGCGATAGCATCATCGTACAAAAGTTCATAGATGAAGGATTAACAGAAAGGCTTTCATTTCATAAGATAAGTGTTGCGCCTACACCTGTGATCTTAAAAAAATTCAGGTTGGGCACCGACAAATACGGTCGGGATATCCTTAGCCGTTTGATTATCGGAACCCGCATCAGTCTTAGCGTTGGACTAATTACCGTTTTAATTTCCTTAACCCTTGGTATTACCCTTGGGGCTTTAGCCGGTTATTTCAGAGGTCGTACCGACAACCTAATCATGTGGCTGATCAATGTGATTTGGAGCGTTCCTACCTTACTGCTTGTCTTTGCCATCACGCTGTTATTAGGCAAAGGATTCTGGCAGGTGTTTATTGCGGTAGGGTTAACCATGTGGGTAAACGTAGCGCGGTTAGTACGCGGACAAGTATTGGCAGCCCGGGAATTACAATACGTAGAGGCAGCAAAAGCACTGGGCTTTTCTCACTTGCGCATCATCAGCAAACATATTCTACCGAATATTTTAGGACCTATTCTCGTCATTGCTGCTTCCAATTTTGCTTCCGCCATTGTTATAGAAGCAGGGCTTAGCTTTCTTGGCGTAGGTGTGCAGCCACCGCAGCCTAGCTGGGGACTGATGATCAAAGAGAATTACAACTTCATTATTACCAACAATCCCATGCTGGCACTGGCTCCGGGCTTTGCCATCATGATCCTGGTATTGGCCTTTAACCTCTTAGGGAATGGTTTGCGGGATGCCCTAAACGTTCGGGGTAAGTTGTAGATCCTGACGAGTCTTTACATCTGCTACAAGAATAACAGCAATACAGATGTAAAATACACTTCCCAACTTATCCGTTTCTACGAGGTCGCTTAAAAAATTGACTGTGCAAAGCATGGCTAAAATAACAGTGCTTGTACTAATAGCAGCCTTCCAAAAAGCGTCCTGCATATTGTGGTATAAATACTGCGCTCTCCAAAAGATATACCCTAAAAGCACCAGTAACAAAAGCAAACCAATCACACCTTGCTCAATAATGGTAAGCAAAAAATAATTGTGCACCGTGGAGTGTTCCTCATTTTCGCTCACCCAGGTTTTATAGGCCGGAACGGCATAGCCACGATAGTGGTGATAAAATGTATTCGGTCCAAAGCCTGTCTCCCAGCGATCTTTTATCATTCGTACGCCAGCGATCCATCTGTAAAACCGCTCCGCTGTTGATACATCCTTGAACTGGTAAGTAGCTACCAGGTGTTCCTGGAAGTTTGTATGAAAGACCGTCGTATTATAGTCATGTGCATACTCCAGATACTTGTCGTTCCTGATCATCCAAAAAAGCCCGATAAATAACAATAAGAAAGAAAGCAGGTAGGTTTTTAAAAACCCTCTCTTTTGCAGTAACCAGTAAGCCGCGCCGCCGACGATCAGGGCCAGCCAGGCGCCACGGGCATACGAGAGAAAAAGAGCACCTACTGCTATTATGATAAGAATGGCTCTGCTCCACTTTTTAACCTTCGAAACCGCCCTTTTATAGTACAATGTAAGGAGCGGAATCATGCAAACCAGCAATGCAGAATAGTTTACATGATTACGAAAAAAAGGACGCAGGCTGTCGTTGATCTTACCGAATGTGAACCCGAGCTCCGCATGTCGCACCAACCCGATGATCGTACAAAGCATCATGGAAGAAGCCAGGATAAAAGCCGCATTTCGCAAGTGCTTTTTTTCCTGGAAAAGAACGAATGGCGTAATGACGAACGCAAGGAGGTACCAACTTTTCGCCAATAGAAACTTAAAGGAGATCAGTGGTAAAGTGGAGCAGGCAACGGTAATGCAGAACCATGAAAACTGAAGTATCAAGAGGAGACCCAAAGGAGAAAAAAAGGATCTAAAACGAAGGCTGCTTTTCGAATAAAGCAGAAAGGCTACCAAACTGAAACCCGTAAGCAGCATCAATGGTTCGTCAGGCAAATCCGTACCTAAACTTGGCGTTACATTATATTCTATTGACCAGGGTACGGATGCCAGCAACAGGTAAAATACCAGGTGCGGTTGATGCGATATAGCAATCAAACAAACCATTGCTATTGGTGCGAAAAAAAGCAAGTGCGATTCTAAAAATACGGCAGCAACCGCACAAAGCACGGCCAGCAATACGGCTGTAACATAATATCTTATTTGAAGCGATGTCGCCACCTTATCTCTCGCGTTTTTCCAATATCACAGCCAGCAAAATTCCCAGCAATAGGGCTGCGAATAAAGCAACTGCCAACACTACCGGACGGTTTGGTCGATCTACATAATACCCAGGCCTTGCCCGTTCTACAGCTAACAGCACCGGTGGCTTGGCTGCTACAGTGATCCTATATTCCTGTATCAGGTTTTCAAATTGTTGCGCCTCGATTACAGTTGAGGATGTCGTACGGATATTACTGGAATCGGTTCGGATTTTTGCGGCATTATATTCTTCTTCCAGGCGTCTTAATACGACCGCATTCCCTTCGCTTTGTAGATGTTGATGTAAGGCATTAAGGTCATCAAAAAAACGGTTAGCCATCGCCGCGGCCAATGTTGGATCTTCATCCCACATCTTGATTTTCAATTCCCCGTATTCACTTTTGGCTACAGAACTATTTTTCTTTAGCCTTTCCATTGCCCAATAAATGGCGTGTGGGTGTGGCTTTATATCATAATGCTCCACCAGGTTATTTTCCCGAACTAAAGTAAGGTACAATGTATCCAATTTGGCGGTTCCCACTACACGGTCAAGTTCATCTGCCAGCCCGATAGCCGGGTACAGTTCCTGAATATTCTTATTAAAAATGTTGCCTTTGTCGTAAGCCACACTATTGGCAGGCAAAGCCGTGACAGTAGAAACATACAGCTTCTTTTGAAAAGCAAGAGCAACGCCGGTAACTATCATCACGGCTATCATTAAACCGAGGGTAGCTTTCCACCAGCGTCCAACTATTGTTAAGAAATCAGGCATGTTCAGTGTATTAAGAATTGAAAAGCATTGTTGTTTTGCTCTTTACAAACATAATCATTGCTGTAAAAACATTGAGTTGAAATCAAGGAATGTGGTAATGGGAAAGAAAGTAACAAACAAAAAAGACAGCGCCACCTGCCAAGACATATCCGGCCAATGACCTCCAGTGATAAGGCACAAGCAAAGAGCGGCTGGCAGCTACGGTACATAAAATGCCGCAGCTGTATTGGCTAATAAGTGCCGCGATACAACATCCCCAGGCACCATAATCTGGGATCAGGAGTACATTAAGCAAAACATTCAAGACAACACCTAATAACATAATCGTAATAAACTGGCGGAACAAACCTTTTGCCGTAAGAAGTGATCCGTAAATATGAATAAGGTAATAAGCCGGCAAAGCAGCTATGCAATATGCCAATACTTTGGCTGTATAGTGATCAGGTGCGTAATAAAAAAGTTCTATTATAGGTTTGGCAAAGACACTGACTATGGCAACCGTTACTGTAGCAATTAATAATAAGCCGTGACGCAGGCCCAAAACAGTGGTCTGCAGCAGTTCACCATCTTTTAAATGCCTCGCCGCGAAAGGCACCAGGAAGGATGCAGCTAAATAGCCAAGCATATTCCCTGCATCTAACACCCGGTATGCTGCCGCATAAACACCTGCTTCGTAAGCACCGTTCGGATGAATGCGTTCCAGCAAAAATGCATCAAGGCGGCTGTGCACTGCCATTAATAAAACCAGAAGCGTGAAAGGCAAGGTCATTCGAAAAATTTCGCTGACTCTATGTTTATCCTTCGCTGGCAATACCTTTCTTGAAATGAGCAGAACCGCGACTACCAAAGCCATTGCCGTGCTACCTAATTGGAAGTATAAAAATTGCAGCAGCGTAAGGCCGGTTGAAAAAGGAGCATACAAATAGAAACCGCATAACACTATCATCAGCCCTTTATCTACAATAGAAAGCCAGGCATCGGTAGCGAATAGCTGGTGACCAGTGATAATGTTTCGAAAGAAGACCAGCATGGAGGTGAGTACCTGTATGCCTCCAACAAGCATTATGATTTCCCACCGGCGAATATGCGTTAGCCAGCCTATAAAAAAGAGAACGGATAAATAAACCAGGGAGAGAATACATTTATAACCTACCAATTGCCCTACAGAGCTTTGCTGTTGCACTGCCAATTGCCGGTTTAGCATATTCGTTAGTCCCGCATCGGCAATGAAAAGCAACACGACCGATAAGCTAAGAATAGAGAAATAAGAGCCATACTCCTCAAAGCCTATCTCGTTCTGCAACTGCCGGTCAATTCCAAAGATCCATACCGGCTTCACCAACAGGTTCAGCAGCAGCAGCCAGGAAAGTCCTTTAAAAAATTGGGATGCCTTCATTGGAGTAGATGGAGCGCCAATTTCGTCAAATTGATCCACAATCAATGAAGACCTGATATAATTTTCCCGCTGTACATTTGCCCGTATCAAAATTGACACATGAAAGCCCTCGAAAATAAAGTTGCCATCGTTACCGGAGCCGCCAGGGGAATTGGTGAAGGCATTGCCATGAAACTTGCCGAGCAAGGTGCGCATATTGCTTTTACCTATGTTAGTGAAGGCAGCGCTGAGAAAGTAACAGCGTTACAGGAAAAGCTGACCGGCTTCGGCGTTAAAGCAAAAGCCTATCGCAGTAACGCTGGTGATTTTGGTGAGTGCGAATCGTTTGTCAACGATGTTATGAAAGAATTTGGACAGGTTGATATCTGTGTGAATAACGCCGGCATTTCGAAAGACAACCTCCTTCTCCGCATGACACCGGAGAGCTGGGATGATGTGATGCAGATCAATCTAAAAAGTATCTTTAACATGACCAAGCAGGTCATTCGCCCCATGATGAAAGCGAAAAGCGGCTCCATCATTAATATGAGCTCCGTCATTGGCTTGATGGGCAACGCCGGGCAAAGCAGCTATGCTGCGTCAAAGGCCGGTATTATTGGGTTTTCTAAATCCGTAGCCAAGGAATTAGGCAGTCGTAATATCCGTTGCAATGTGATCGCGCCGGGCTTTGTTGAAACCGATATGACGGCTTACCTTAAAGAAGGAGAGCAGGGTGATAAATACAAGGCAGGTATCCCATTGGGTCGGTTTGGCACGGCGGAAGATATAGCTAACGTAACCTTGTTTTTGGCATCGGACCTGAGCGCCTATGTGACCGGGCAGGTTATAAGTGTAGATGGCGGTTTATATATGTAACGCCCTAATGCAATAGTTTGATACCTTTCTTTTGAATGTAATAATGCCAGAAAAGCATGGTTGCCATTAACCGGTATGGTTGCCAGGCTTGCGCTTCTTCCAGCATGTTTTCTTTTGTAATCGTTTGATCGACTATTGTCATATGAATGGCATACACCAAGGCAAGGTCACCTGTTGGAAAAATATCCGTTCTAATATTACCGCACAATGAACCCGATGAGGCTGAAAGAAAAGATACTCTATATTTTGATGCTCTTGTTTTTCGCAGCATTTTTTACCAACGAAGGACAAGTAGTGACAGGAGTAGGAATCAGCGGCTTAGTTCTATATGCTCTTTTCTTTAATTCATTCAAAGAAAAATGGGCGTTACTAAAAGAGCGCAAATACATTTTGGCGATGCTGCTTTTCTTTGCCATGCTGCTGATCAGCATTCAACTTTCGGAAGACAAAGGACGGGGATTTCGCTACCTCGATACACGGCTGCCATTGTTGTATTTCCCGTTAAGCATTGGTTTATTAAATCTCCGTAAGGAATTTAAGGACCGCGTTTTATTAGGCTTAGCCATTATCACTACCGTAGTTTGTTTGTTTTGCCTTGGGTGGGCACTTTACCGCGCTAATGGGTTTCAGCATCCTGAATTTTTATACAATGATTCCCTTACGGAAATTTTAGGCCGCCAGTCTATTTATATATCCTTATTGGTTACGCTTTCTATTTTCATATATGGTTACTGGGCTTTTTTTAAAGGGCTTTCGGGGAATAAAAGGGCGGCTGTTTTCATAGCCATCCTTTTTTTATACATCATTAGTTTTTTATTAGCCAGCCGAAATCTGATGCTGGTATTATATACCTTAAGCTTTTCCTTCCTTGCCTACTACCTGGTGAAGCGCAAAAAATACCTAGAGATAGCGACAGTATTAATTGGTATCACGTTGGGAGCCTTCCTGCTTTTCAAATTTTCACCAAAGACCTTGAACCGTTTTAAGGAGCTAACGTTTACGCAGTTTGACTATAGCAGCCAAGGAGCAGAAAGCCACTATAATATGGAAGTCTCTGCCGAGCAATGGAACGGTGCTAATTTCCGGTTAGCGGCCTGGCCCTGTGCTTTAGAACTCTTTCAGCAGAAACCCGTACTTGGAGTAGGCTTAGGCGACAAGCAACACAAGCTACTGGAGGAGTATAAAAAACGTGGGTTTCAGTTTGCCATTGATACGAAAAAAAACATTCACAGCAATTACCTGGATGTGTTGTATGGAACGGGCATTATTGCCTTTGTATTATTTCTGGTGGGGTGGTTGATATTGCCAATAATAAAAGTTTTCAGGTACAGGGATTGGCTTTCGCTTTTTATCATACTAACGTTGGCAATTGCCATGGTCACAGAGGTGTATTTTGACCGGACGATTGGCGGTTGGATCGTTGGATTTCTAATTCCTTTTCTACTAACGGACCTTAAAAAGAAAAGACAACCTTAATGGTTGTCTGCCGTGTACATTTCAATGGCTTTTTCGGTATCGCCAAAGAACTTTAGTTCGCCATGATCCATATAAGCGGCTCTGGAACAATATTGGCGAATCGTGTCCATGCTATGGCTCACCAAGATCACCGTTCGGCCTTCAATCCAGGAGCTTTCAAAAACCTTAATCGCTTTTTCCTGGAACTTCATATCGCCCACGGCAAAGATCTCATCAAGAAACATAATATCGGCACCGGCATTTACGGCAATGGAAAATCCAAGTCGAGCCATCATACCGGATGAAAAAAATTTTACCTTGGTATCAATGAATTCTTCCAGCTCGGCAAAGGAAACGATCTCTTCAAACAAAGCATCTATTTCCTTAATCTTGAGCCCCAAAACAGAGCCCGATACATAAATATTTTCCCTGGCTGTAAGTTCCTGGCTCATGCCCACCCCCAGGTTCATGAGCATGGTTGTACCGTTGATATTGACATAGCCGGAATCGGTTGGATAAACACCCGCCAGCACTTTTACCAGGGTTGATTTACCGCTGCCGTTACGTCCTAAAAGCCCAATGCACTCCCCCTTTTTGATATCTATTGAAAGCATCTTAACCGCTTTTACTTCTTTGCGGCGGGGTGGATTAAAAAGGTTGAATAACCGGTGCTTCACCGTATTATGGCTGTCTTCCGAGATATGGAAGGTTTTGCTTATGTTTTTGGCCTTGATGGCAATTTCTTCTTTCATAGGTTATAGTTTTTCCGCTGCTTTAGCACCCAGTTTGTTCAATAAAATTAACCCTCCGAAAAGTAAGAATATTGCATACCCGAAATCCCATATCATTAATTCGTAATTAGGCGCTGTATTGCCCATCATCACGTACCGGGCATTGATAATAATTCCGGCAATGGGGTTAGCATAATCAAAGGATGGCAATGCTTCCTTAAAAACGGAAAGCTTATAAAAAATGGGGGAAAGGAAGAATAAAAGCGAAGTGAATACCTGCCATATTTGGGTGATGTCTTTGGCTATGATGTAAATGCAGGACAAAATAAGAGACATGCCCAACGACAGAATAAATAAATTGACAAAGAGCGGAATGATCCAGAAATTGTAGGAACTCATTCCAATTGATTCAGTTTCGAATACATTATAGAAAACTAAAAACATTATTAAGTTAAAGAAAAAGCCTATGCTATTACTTAATAAAGTTGACGTATAGATTTCTAATTTATTCATATTACTATACTCATATAAATACTTTTTCGTATTTAAAATTTGTATAGTTCCTGAAGTGCTTTCCATGAAAAAGTTCCAAAGAATCAAACCAATAAACAAGTAAGAAGCAAACGCAGGTATATCGGTACTTAAAATGATCTTAAATACGATGTAATAAATACCGACATCCATAATAGGCTTAAGCAGAGCCCAAAACAAGCCTAACTTATTTTCATAATACCGAAGCTTAAATTCGATTTTAGCCAGAAGCCATAGCCGCTCTAATTTGTTTGACCCGCTAAGCCAATCATTTACAATCCTTAAAATCATTGAAGCTATTTATTTATTAACCGGTAAAGTTTATACGCCAACTGTTTAGACAGTTTGTTTTTCTTAACTAAATGAATTATTCTGTTAGATAACTGCCCTCCAAAAGGAATTTTGTCCGCCAAGTGATAATCAATTGATGGATTATCTAAAAAAATTCCAGGACCATTAGCACTTAACAGGTTTGAAATTTCGGCGGCAAAAATAGCATAAAACTCTTTATGCTTATTATTAATGTGTTGGTAAAGGATGAGCTTCTTCGTTTTGGTTATACCCCTAATCATTGAGTCTTGCCTGACGCGGTAATCAAACAAGATTTCAGGCAGGACAACGCCTCCATATCCTGAACTAATAAGCGAAACCACACTTTCATAATCTTCTAACCCTTGAAATGCCATGGATCTATCATTTAGCCCGGCTTTCATAAAAGCATTCCTTTTACAGACCAGCGCGCTTGAGTTCACAGTATTGTGGTAAAGGATGATTGGGGCTTCAGGTGTAAATGTTGGCCAAACTTTCGATGAGCCTTCAAAATATTGTGTCCAACAGCCCACAAAGTGCACATTACTATATTGTGTTAAAACAGCAATCGCCTTTTTATAATAATCGCTTTTGACGGTATCATCAGCATCCAGGTAAGCAATGTATTCTCCTTTTGCCATCTGGGCTCCATAGTTTCGGGCATTAGCTAATCCGTTATTCGGAATCGAATAGATAATTATCCCTACTTTTCCTTCGTACGACTTTAGCTTCTCAATGCTCATCACATCTGTGCTACCATCATTTATAATGATTATTTCTTTGTATAAATAAGTAGTAGCTTCCAGGGATTGTATTGTTTCATCAATATATTTCCCCATGTTGTAATAAGGTACTACAATTGACAGCAACCCTTGATGGCTCGCGACTCCTTCATCTGGTGAAAGAAGCACTTTACTTCGTATAAATGGAAATTCAGCATGATCGCTTTGACTTTCTGTTATAGCCATTTTGATCGCCTCCAGCTTTAAAGCGTAAATTGTATCTAAACTATAATTGCTAATAATAGTCTCACGGGCCGCTGCGCCTATTTTATTTCGTTCTTCATTACTTAATGAGAGCGAAACGGCCAATTGCTGGAAAAAGCTCTGAGGCTCATTGTGATCAAACACAAATCCATTACTACCATCCTTTACAACTTCCGCATGCCCACCCTGCTTTGAAACCAAAACTATCTTTCCGATTTCCATCATTTCAAAAAGTACGTAAGGAAGGTTTTCTACGGTGCTGGGAATGATGACTAATTTTGCCTGGTTCAAACGCTCCTTTATTTTATTGGGGCTGATTTTGTCCTCTAGCTTTAAAAGCCCTCTAGAAATAAATGACTTGTATTTACTTCTTACTATCGAGCCCATGGTTTTCCCTTCAGGATGGTAAACAATATCTTGTCCACCGATTAGGTATAGCGATTCGGTAAACCCCTGATCCCATAATTGATGAAAGTAATGCAGTAATTTAAAAATGCCCTTTTGGGCAGAGAGCTTACCAAAGAAAATAATTTGATTGCCCTTTTCGTTTCCTTTCACCACATTATTCGAAATATGATAAGGGTTGGGCACAACAACAATATTGGGGCTCGTCAAATCAAATCGCTTTTTAACCTCCGATACTAAAAAAGCACTAGGTGAAATAACCAGGTCTGCAGCTTGCATGCAATAACGCTCCATTTCTCCTATCCAATAATTGGGATATTTATACAGCGGTACGTGGTTATGCTCTAAGTAAAGAAAGGAAGGAGAATGCATTGTAATGACCACCGGAACATCTTTGCACCAATTGTATAGCAAATACTTATACTGGAGGAGATAATAAGCAATACCTAAATATTCCTGTGCCTCTATAATATCTGGCTTGCCTTCTTCTTCAACAAATTTCTTGACAACGTGTGCAAACTCATAGCTTAAATTGGTCGTGTGTCCTAAATAGGAAGAAGCATTGGTCTGACTGGGGTTAAAACGAATGAGCCTAACTCCCTCTTTGTCAGCAATAAAAACATCACTTACAGAAGTATCATTTATAAAAACAGAAACCCCATGTCCTTTTTCGGCAAGCATTTTTGCTGTAAATTGGCAATAAGTGCTAATTCCACCGCCAAAAAAGGGAGGATATTCGGTTGTTAAAAGCCAATACTTCATTCCTATTTACCTTTATTGATCAGCGACCTCCAATTTTTATTACCCTGCCAAGCTTTAATTATATGTCCTAACTTTTTATACCAGGATGGTAAGACTTCATATTCTTTGTAATACCAAGAAATTGGCTTATTAATGATTTTTGCAATCTTCGGATTTTCATTTTGTAAGAGCTTATTTTCAAATACCAAATCATTAATAACAAGTGACACTATTCTGTTTTTCTTACTGTTTATTATATCATTGATCCTCTTTTTATCGAACCCTATATTTTCCCAAGGAAGCGTAATAAGATTGTCTAAATAGTTAATATACCCTATAACTTTATCCGCAAGATTAAAATTCCAATTTTTATTAATCACAATATCTTCAAAGTATAACTCTAAGTGCAACTCTAGCTCTTGATCGGTTATATAGTATCCTAGCCCGTTTCTAAAAAAATGCTGAAAAGAAAGGAAATGGTTTTGGCGGTATTGCCTGTAAAGATTAGCATCGGAATAAATTGCGGAAGTAAGATTATTAGCATGTTTACGGTAATAATATAAATGCTTTTGATCAATATATTTATACCGGAATCTTACAGCTGCACGTAACCAGAAATCCATGTCTTCCATCCGGAATTTTGTCGGATCGAATCCTTTGAGAAGCGTATGCACCTCTTTCTTATATAAGAAGCAGGCACCAGGTGCGCATTTAAATAACAATGCCTCCGGTTCGTATCCGAAACTATCTAATCGATCTCCTTTTTCATTGATAAAATAATATGAGGAATATACAATATCAATACCTGGATCCTGCTCCATGCTTTCTACCAGTGTGGCTATTGCATCCGAAGCAAAAATATTATCATCCGATATCCAAGTAAAATAGGTACCTGTAGAGGCCGCAAACCCAATGTTTAAGGATTGAGGCAGTTTCTGATTAGCAGCATTATTAATAATTTGCACACGTTTATCAATACTAGCGTAGTGATTTATAATCAATGCTGTATCATCAGTAGAACAATCATTGACAATTATGACCTCAATATGGCGATATGTTTGTGATAAACAGCTTTCAATTGATTTACGTAGATACTTACTACCATTATACGTAGGTAAGATTATAGATACTAAAAGACTTGACCTCTCTCCTGATAAGTTCATCCGATTATTGCGTTTATGCTAGCATGTTTTGTATACCATTGCGCTAGAAGAAATTATAACGCCTAAACAACTATCTAGACCTTAGAATCTTATAATTTCATATTATCAGCAGGTTAGACGAAAGGACATTACATAATTATTAGGAAGTTCTGACAGTTAAATAGTAATAATAAAAATTAGCATAAAAGGAGTAATTTGAATCCTATTTATTATTTAATTTTTTTTAGCCAAATGTTACCTCCAGGACCTTCCATACATTTAGGCATATTTCGAAAAGACTCTTTATGAAAATTATATAAATAAGTGTTCCAAAACACAATCTCAAAGCTGTCATTATACTGCATAAATGCCCTCAACAAATAGGCTTCGTTCCAGACAACGCCTTTATAAATCCACTCTTTATGGTACTCGAATGGATAGAATAAATCATGAAAATGTATATATACCCCCTTTTTCAATGCTGGAAGGATTTCAAAGAAAATCTTATTTACATCACTATGAACTTTAGATACATGGCTAGAGTCAATAAATAATATATCATTTGCTCCAAGTTCTGCAAATAAATCCACTGGAATATCTTGGATAAACTGCTGATGAATCTTGCACTTTGTGCTATCACTTTCGGTCATTAGCGAATTCAATCGATCTGGATAAGGCTCAACAAATTCAAGATTAATGGAATTGTTAAAAAAAAGATCATTTGTATCCATCATGATTGCAGATGAGAATCCTGATCCTACTTCGATAACCCTATTTGGTTGCAGATGTCTTAAGAAAGAATAAAGTATCGCTCCATCGGTCCATGGATAAAAAATATTATTAGCGTAATAACGTAGCCCCTCCTTCTTCTCTTCACCAAATGGAATCTCATTGTAAAAAGCCGATAAGCTTTCAACCATTTTTAATTGTTTTTCTGTATTAAGATCAATAGCAGGTAGAGTTCTTGGAAAATCTCCCCATATTTTTTCCTCAGCAATTTTTATTTCCGGAATAGAAGGAATTGGTGAATAATAATGTCCGGGAGTTGCAAACTTAGATGACTCGTCTATCTTTTCTCTTTCTACAAGCAATGCATATTTTTCATCTTTTAAAACAGTTATAGTTTGGTTCAAATCATCGGAATGTTTTTGTTTAAGAGCGAGTTCCTCCTGAAGCCTAGCAAGTTCTTTTTCTTTAGACTCTAGTTGGGTTTTTAATTCTTTAACCTTCCTTATTCTATTAACAATAAAATCCATAACAATAATTCTTATTAATGTGGGGGTTCAAATATAAAAATGAGATAAGCTTATCGACAATTATTGAGATCTTCAATCTTTTCTTTTAAAGTAAGTGCTCTCATTTCCCAAGAATTTTCCAAAGCTCTTGAAAGCAACTTTTTCTTCAATTCATCACTATCACTTTGCGAGTAAGCTTTTCTTAATTGCTTAATGAAATTAGTTGCAGCATGCCCTGATAGCACTTCTGGAAATGCGATGCACTCCTGCATCTCACTTGTTACCACCACAGGTATCTGCAAGGCGAAATATTCAAAGAGCTTCAGAGGAGATGTGGTTTTAGCAATCTGTCCGGGAGCAAAAGGAATAATAGCTACATCAAAATGTTTTGCCACACTAGGGAGCGTTTTATAGTCCACTACGCCTAAATAATGAACATTTTCACGTTGAGGGAGACGAGCGACTCCACCATAATAATCAGGCCCAATAAAAATAAATTCAAAATCAGGCATGTTAAGTGTAACTTCTTCAATCAGTTCATACCATAACCAGGGGGCTAGGGCACCAAAATAGCCGACTATAGGTTTCTCTTTAGCTATAATTGACTTTAAATTTTCTGGTACGGCACTATCAAAGGCTAAGGCAGATTGATAGTGTTCAAATTCAACCCCATTAGGCACATAAACAATTTTTTCCGAGGAAACCTTTTTCCTAATGTCCTCTATTAGTACACGTCCGCTCACTGCAACAAGATCTACTGTATCGTCACTTATATAATCAAATTGCCGAATCAATTTTGGAGTATACTCACCACTAATCTTAGGATCAATATCATCGATATATTCATATATAATCTTATTGTTTTTTCGTATTTCTGCTAATTGTTCTGGAACGTAGAATGGAGAAGTAGAGTAGATGGAAACATATGCATTCTTTAAAGTAAAAGGTAGATCCAACCTACTTGCTATAAACAAATTTGGGTATACTTCAACAAAACCCTCCACTTCATCAATCCAATTTAACGTCATGTAGAAAACAAGATATCCTGCTTTTGCCATAGCTATTGCCATGTGCTGTGGACGTTGGAAAAGCGGCACCTCCCAATCAATAACAGGAGCTTGTACAAATATTCCTTTACATTGTGGCAAACGCAATTCAAGAATGGTTTCTAGAGCATTTTCAGGATACTTTCTGATTCCACAAGGACGTGGCACAATTCGCTTTGGTCGATTATCCGTTATGTCAATAGCTTGAATATTCTTTGCATCTTCTGCCTGAGATGGAATGGTTGCAGGTATATGCACATTTTCTTGAAGATCTGGTTGCAGGGGTTTAAAAATTTGCTTGATGGTATACTCAAGTCCATTTTCGTTCAAGCACTTTTTAAATTGCCTAGCTGTACCAGCCACACCTCTTTCTTTTAAATGCCTATTTAGCTTGCTAATCATATTATAACCCTTAATTAATTTGCTTTTGCAAAACTTCTAAAATTTTTTCGCAAGTTGTACCGTCCCCATAAGGGTTTACAGCTTTAGCCATTCGAGTATAAGCATCTTTGTCATTTAGAAGACGGTTAGCCTCACTAAAAATTTTCCTCCTGTCTGTACCTACTAATTTTGCCGTGCCTGCATCAACTCCTTCAGTCCGTTCTGTCACTTCCCTCATAACCAATACTGGCTTACCTAGTGCAGGTGCTTCTTCTTGAATCCCGCCTGAATCTGTAATAACCAAATATGACATATTCATTAGCCAAATTAAGTGTGGATAATCAAGTGGCTCTATTAAATGGATCCGAGGCTGATTTTTCAGAATTCTCGCAACAGGGTCTTGTACATTAGGGTTAAGATGTACAGGGTATACAATCTCAACGTCAGAATGGGCTTCGGCTATTTGCTTAAGTGCATAACAAATTTCTTCGAACGGCTCTCCAAAATTCTCTCTTCGATGACCAGTAACTAATATTATGCGCTTTGAACGCTCTAAGAAATTAAAGTAATCATTAAACCCTTCCTGATTTTTCTTTTTAATTGTATCGAGCCCCAGCAATAAGGCATCTATGACAGTATTACCCACATCCCAAATCTTTTTTCGATCAATCCCTTCACTAATTAATCCATCATAAGCTTTTTGTGTAGGCGCAAAATGCAGATCTGCTATACGTCCGATAAGTATACGGTTCATTTCCTCTGGAAAAGGAGAATACTTGTCCCCGCTTCTTAATCCAGCCTCAATATGAATAACTTTTACCTTAGCATAAAAAGCCGCCAGTGCACCACTCAGAGCCGTAGTTGTATCACCTTGAACTACTACATAATCTGGTAAAAATTCTGATGTTATGATATGATAAACACCTTTCAGGGCATCCCCAGTAATATCTACAAGAGTTTGATTAGGCTTCATTAGTTCCAAATCGTAATCCGCACCAATTTCAAAGAATTCCATTACTTGGTCCAGCATCTTGCGATGTTGGCCAGTGAGGCACACTTTAATTTCAAAACCCTCTTTTTCTTTCAGAATCTTTATTAACGGAGCTACTTTAATAGCTTCAGGACGGGTACCAAAAACAAACAAAATCTTCATCATATAATCCTATTTACCCCCTTAATCAAGTTTTTGACCAAACAATTTTTTAGTCTTATAAACCATTAAACGCAATTGTTTTGTATATTTCCACGAATTACTATGCGCAATATCTGTATAAAGTCGTTTATGCTCATCAATGGTTTCTAGTAATTTGCTCTTTTCTTTTAAAAGACTAGTAAACATGTCTTGCACTGAAGACAATTGCTCAAAGAGGAGTATATTTTCAGATCCAACAGATTCAAGTTTCGTGAATAATGAATTAATCTCTTCTTTCAACCTATTTATTATTACTGCTTGTTCTTCTAGTTCTAATTTAGCCTTTAAATCGCTTTCCAAAAATAATTTGGACAGCTCTTCAACTTCTCGCAGAAATTTGTTTTTATCTTCCAGCAAGCCATTCAGAATATTTTCTTTTTCTTTCAAGGAATCAGTTAATTGTGCAATGGTATACTGCTTTTGAATCTCCTTATCAGTGTGTTGAGATGCAGCTATTTCTAAGTCCTCAATCCTTTTATTAGCTAGCATAATATTCCCTTCAAAGTCTTGCTTCTGCTGCTCCAGTTCTGCAATTCTAGAGTGCGCATCAGATAATTGAGCTTGTTGTAAAAAATCTGTTTCTTGCTTTACAGCTACCAAATTCTCAATAGAAATCTTTAAGTCTTGGGTTTCTTTCTGTACAATAAACAATTGAGAACTATCAACTTTTAGTTCTTTATTCTCATTTTCTAAAAGCGTAACATATTCTCTCGTTTTTAAAGACTGAACTTCTGTAACTTGTAATTGCCCTTTTAAATCAGTCGCTAGTGTTCTTAGCAAACCATTTTCTTCATTTAAGCTTGCTATATCCTTTTGCGCCAGAGAAAATTCATTATTAATCCTTTCAATATCCTGTTTTTGTTGCTCTAACTCTGATATCCTAACATTTGCATTCGCTAATTGAGACACGTTCTCTAATAACCGTTTCGAGAGAGAAGCCTTTTCTTCTTCAAGAGTTTTCACCAATAAGGACGTGTTTTCATTTAACTGCTCTGAGTTCAAAAGTTGAGCATTTAACCCCTCAATGTTCTGAGATAGCACTGTAAAAGATTCACTGTAGCGAACTTTATCAAAATCATTTCCTTCAATAAAAATATCACCTAAAAAAAAGTTTTTCAAACAGCTCCTAGATGAATAAATCAGAAGGATTTGCTTACCTGGCCAATTTTCAGAGTCGTAAACATCAATAGCTTTACCAAATGAAAGAGTAAAGTCATCAATAATTACTGGAATATTTTGATAATCGAAAGTATAGAAATGCTCTTTACATGGATAAACATATTCTTGAAAAGGAATCAGAACAATTAAGTGTTCTTTAGCAAACTTAGCTATAGCACGTAAAGTTTGCCAAGGGGTATAAAAATGTTCGAGTGTATTTGAGCTAAATATAATATCAAATTTTTGATCAAAAGGCTCTTGAACAAGGTTTGCACAAATAAATGTACTCGCGGGGAAAGACTTTTTTGCTGTTTCAATACTTGAATCCGAGAAATCAATACCAGTGATACTTTCAAGAAACAATGACTTACGCAAGTAATCTGTACCATCACCCAATGCACAGCCCCAGTCACAAAATGATGGCTGGTTTCGGATGATATAATTGGTCATCCATTTAGGCAATGACTCAAAAGCAATTTTTGAAAAGAAAACTGATTGTTGCCTCCCTCCCTTCTCTTCCCAGTCTTGGGCAAAGCGATTATGTAGCCTTCTCAGATATTAGGACAGTTACGAATTAGACTCTTGGAGTTTAAATTTAAATTGTCAAATATGAAAAAGCAAAAATTCACAGAGACGCAGATTGTGTCCGCGTTAAAGCAGTATGAGGG
>JAOQAI010000010.1 GCA_025963645.1 Flaviaestuariibacter sp. | reverse complement strand
CCGATTTTTTAAATCAGTTTGCGTATTTCAGCAAAGCATAAAATGCTTGGTAGATTTTCTATTGTGTGGATGTGTAAAGTGCCATAGCATCAAAGTCCAAAAAACGGCGGCTTTTGCCTCTTTTTTCATCGCCACTACTACTGTTTTTCTTTTTTGTTCCGTGTAGTTCATCCATTTTTTAAGATTGTAAGCGATGGCTGCACCGATCATGAATTTGTTTGCATTCCTAAGTCCTCGGGTCCAGATGCGTCTGGTGCCCATAAAGTTGATTAGCGTACCAAGCACGGGTTCAACGGTAGCCTGCCTAAGCTTCTTCATTCTCTTTGCATAAGGCGTTTGTAGCCGTGCATGCATGGTATCATAGAGATGTTTATCTACGGTGTCTTCTATCTTTTTATAATCGGCTTTGCCACCGATGCAGGAGGTGCGCAGGGGACACTGCCCACAGTCTTTCGAAGAGGAGCGGTACTGCTTTTTGTAGTAGCCTTTTTTGTCTCCATAAGTTTTCTTATAGGGCAGGTGAACACCCTTTGCCGTGCAGGTGTAGCGGTCAGCCGCCTGATCAAAGACAAAGCCTTCCCGGTGTGCTTTATACTGACCAAAGTTTGGGATGAAGGCAGTGATGCCCAGGTCAACACAAGCCTGTAGTGCCTTGCTGGAACTGTAGCCAGTATCGGCTGCTATTTCTTCTACTTGTAATCCCTGCTGCTCTAAATTGTTGATGGTGTTTTGAAGTACATGTGTCAGACACTCACTGTCTCTTCTATCAGCAAGATGCGCTTCAATATTCGTGATGATATGTGAAGACATATCCACCGCCGTTTGCATGGAGTAATTGAGCTGCCGTGGCTTGCCCGGCTTTACCGATACCCGGGCATCTCTGTCGGTACTGCTATAATGCGTATGATTGGAAACAAACTTTGGACGGCGGTCTGCGTTGTCATCAACACTTGATGGTTTGCTTAGGGACTTGCCCTTGGGCTGCCCTTTATACGCTTCGCCTTTCCAGCCGTGATGCTGCGCTGTACTCTTGCTTCTGCTCCTTGTGGTGGTATCTTGGTCCCGGTCATCAGTCATTACGCTGTCATGTTGCGCAATGGGTTTGCCATAGCCATCCATCTGCAGTTCATCAAGGTACTGCTGCCCGTCTTCCAGGATGCCTTTCTCCACTAAGCTATCCATAGAGGCATTGGCTTTTACATAAGCAGAATCAATGGCTTGCCGTCTGCCTGAAAGCATGCCTTTGCTTACACAAAGGGAAAGTACTTTAGAGAACAGTTCCTTGAACACTTCTTCACCATAGAGCTGCCTCGTTCTTGAAAGGGTGGAGTGCCAGGGTAGCTCCTCATCGAGGTCATAACCCAGAAAGAATAATACATCGAGTCGCATCTTAGCGTGGGCAATGATCTTTCTATCACTGTTCAGGTTCTCTAAATACCCTACCAGTATGAGCTTAAAAAACACGACCGGGTCAATCGATGCCTGCCCCTCCCGTCCGTAGTACTTTTTGGTGCTTTGGTATAAAAACTGCAGATCCAGCTGCTCCTTCAAGCGGCGATAGAAATTGCCCTCCGGCACTCGCTCAGATAACTGAAATGATAAAAACAACTTCTCCTGATGATGTTTCCGGCCTTGCATGTGCTCTAAGACAAACATCAAAAGCAAAACGCGGCCTGGAAAAAGAGAAATATTTTTACTGTAGCTTAGTTGTGCAACAAGCACATTGTGTTTATAAAATTGTGGCTGGACGTCGGAGCATTCAACTTTTAATCGCTATTTTGCTTTTGTGGTTAATTGAAACTGACGTTTTTCAATTGCCACAACTTCATAAACACTTAAACGTTAGCTGTAATTATTTTCCAATTTTTTCGAGACCAACTAAATATTTCAAATGGCTATAAACTGGACTTCAATTTATGGTGACTTCATTGCTAAGAACGATGAGTTAACGTTCAAAGGCGGACAAGTCGAATACGAACAATCTCGAAAGGGAGCAGCAATCGGAAATTTTATTTGTGACCAATATTTTGGTGGTGGAAAAATTACAGCCGAAATAACCTTTAAAAAAGTGCAGTTTCCTACCGCACTTGAAATAATATTTTATTTTGACCCACAATCAAGAAATTTTGTATCGGCAGGAATTGGCGGAGCTGGATATTTGTATTCAGTTAGAAGTTTTACCGGTAGCTGGACAAATCATTCCAACATCGGAAACTACGCGACTTTAAAAGCTAATAAGGTTTATAAACTGGAATTAGAGTTGAAGGGCTCGTTAGTCTCCCTAAAGGTTGATGGTATCAAAGCTGTAACAACAAATCTACCTTATAATCTTCCGATAAGTCAAGTAGGAATATGGTGTCAAAGTGAAGGAGATATTTTAGTCAGAAAATTCAAAGTTGAAAGAGAAACACCTAAAGCCTTCGTTGTCATGCAATTTTCCTCTCCATATAATGAGCTTTATGACGATGTTATCAAAACAGTTTGTGAGGAATTAAACCTTCTTGTTGTGAGAGCAGATGAAACATATGGACCGGGTTTAATTATAGCAGATATAATAAAACAATTAGAAGAAAGTAAAATTATTATTGCAGAAATATCATCAGGTAATCCGAATGTGTTTTACGAAGTTGGTTATGGGCATGCTTTAAACAAACCGACAATTTTAATAGCTCAACGTGATATAAAATTACCTTTTGACGTTTCTCCGTTTAGAACTTTGTTTTATGAGAACACAATTGCAGGTAAGAAAAAAATTGAGGAAGGTTTAAGAAAACACATTACCGCTGCATTATCTGAAACAGGCTTAAATGATTAGTGGTTATAACTACAGCTAACAGTGTGTTTATAAAATTGTGGCTGGACGTTAAGCATTCAACTTTAAATCATTATTTTGCTTTTGTGGTTAATTGAAACTGACGTTTTTCAATTGCCACAACTTCATAAACACTTAAACGTTGTGCGTCACCCTTTTGGAAACACACTAATAATTAAATCAGTTAAACAAATAAATATGGCAAATTACCTTTGCAAGTTTTGCGGAACAAAAAATTCAAGCATATCCGCTTTGACAACAAATTCCTGCTCCATGAACCCTAACAAAGGGAAGCATGCTTTGTATGAAGGAAGTGAGAAGTCACAATATTCATGTAAGCATTGTGGCACAAAGAATTCCAGCTTCTCTGCCTTAGTGCACAATTCATGTTCGAGAAATAGCGTTGGAAAATATCATGAAGTAGCTTTAAACTAATTATCCTGACTGATGAAGGAAGAAATTGAAACGGAACTTGACAAAATCGAACATTATCAGAAATTCGAAATAATGAAACCTTTCATCGGGGAAAACTATTTCAACGCTAAGAAAAGGATTTTATTAGTTGCAGAAAGCCACTTCTTTGCCAGCCAATCAAATATAAATAGTGGTCCTACAAAATGGTATTCTTCTACTTTGAAGGACTTACACGAAAGCAAATATGACAATATTAATACACGAAAGATTGTTGAAAATTCAGCTCATATGGTTTTTAGAGAATTGGAGACAGTTCTATCAAAATCGGTCGACAAGTATAAAAACCGAGCATTGAATAATATTGCCTTCATAAATGCTTTTCAAAGACCTGCAAACAAAACAGGACAATCTATGAAAGCACTCGCATCGAGTTTTGATTTTGAAGTTGGAATAAAAACATTGACCAAAGTGATAGAAATACTAAAGCCTAATCTTGTTGTTTTTATTTCAAAATATGCGTGGGACAATATTGGAAAACAGTTGCCGAGAGTGGAAAATACTGTCTATGAATTTGTCAATCATCCAGCTTCTGTGAAGTATTGGCATAATTCCAAGTACATTAATAGTAAATACAAACTGATAAAATTATTGCAGTAACTCGCCTGACATGAAGGGCGAACGCACAACATGGGTATTTATGCAAGTGTGGCGGGACGTTATGAATTAGGCAGAAGAATATCACGGCATCAGTATATCTTTAGTCAGCAGGAGTGCTGCCAATACCACACCTGCATAAATACATAAACGTTAGTGGCAATTATATTTGGACACACCCTAATAACTTATGAGTACATTCTTTGACAAGAACCTTCTACCCAAATTTGATAGCGTAAAAGACGACGATGAAGAAATTCTTTGGGTGAACAAGCCGAAATTTATCCCTTATGCTATAACTGGACTTGCTGCAGGTTTCGGAATAATAATTTTTGTTGTTATTTCTTACGCGATGGTAAAAAATGTTAAAGATGGAGACGGCTTGTCAGGAAATTCATTTTTGATATTTACTGCAATACCAGTTGTTTTTTTTCTTTGGAGTTTTCTTCAAAAGTTATTGTCTTATTCTAATACAAGCTATGCTTTTACAAATAAAAGAGTAATGGTGCGAACAGGTTTTGTAGGCACTGACTTTAAAAGTATTGACTATGACAAAATCTCTGACATCGAAGTAACTGTAAATGCAGTTGAAAGAGCTTTTAACGTCGGGACAATTAAGTTTTTTAGTGGCAGGACACAAATTGACGACGGAGTAACCACAAAGCTTTATGACCGGTGGGAAGCAATACCAAATGTGTATGAAATATTCAAAAAGGTAAAGCAAGTTTCAGTGGACATAAAGACTGACTACAATTACCCAAATGCTTTAAGACCTGAAACTAATCCTGGATACAACACTAAGTACAAGAGAAAATAACTGCCACTAACAGTGTGTTTATAAAATTGTGGCTGGACCGTTAAGCATTCGACTTTAAATCATTATTTTGCTTTTGTGGTTAATTGAAACTGACGTTTTTCAAATGCCACAACTTCATAAACACTTAATCGTTATAGGCAACCGCTGGACACAGCACTTTTAATTTGAAAAATGAGAATACTAAAACTCTAAAATGAAATTTTTTACTACATTTTTATTGACCACGTTGACTTTAACTGTTTTCGCTCAACAGGCAGACACTATTGGAATTGCGTCAAACTCATTTGAAAATAGTTATCGCAAATTAAACCCAACTTTAAAGTACAGTTATGACAACACTTCCCAAACTCACAACTATTCAAATAATTGGGACTTTGACAAAGACGGAATAAATGACGAAGTTTATTTTATTGGGACGGGCGGTGCTCATTTATACTATTTCTTAAAGGTGGTTTTAAGCACAGACCATAAACCAAGAGAATTTGATTTTATACAATCAGATTTGCCATCGTTAACAGCGACTGACACTTTAAATTTTGACAAAACTTCGTTAGGGTTTGTAGTAACAGACTTCGGTAAAAACTTGACACCAACTATTATCGTTCGGCTTGACGAACAGACTTTTTATGATAACAAAGAATTGAAGAAAAGGAAGATAAAAACGAAAAATGTTTTGGTAAGTTTTGAAAATGGAAAGCCCAAATACGGCTGCCTATAACAAAAGTATTTGCAAAAGCAGGGCTGGACATTGTAACATCATCTATGTGCAAGGCCCAGCAGCGGTTCGGGCTCGACGTTTAATTTTCAGCTTTAGTTCATAACTTCAACAGCATATTTTCAAATGGGCATTTGTACCAGGCAGACGAGCAATGAATTCCCTGCCTTCGCAAATACTCAACGTTAGCCACAATAGCAACTGCAACACTACATAGTTAATGAAACATCACTTTGGAGATTTTTTAGACAGAACAGCTGACTACTGGACAACAGTTCCAAATAGAGACAGATATGCCTTTGTTGCAAATTTTACTATCCCAAACAAAGAGGAAGTAAAAATCCTCACCATCAGTAAAGATCATGACAAAGAACATTGGGGACAAATATTCGATTGCCCCAACCTTGAAGAGCTGACACTTCACAACCCAAGTAAAGAGCAAATTCAGGCTATCCGTAAATTGACCAACCTAAGACGTTTAAGAGTCACTTTTTTTAAAGCGACAGATATTGAGTTTGTTGGAGACCTGTGTAATCTGGAAGAACTTATACTTGAATATGTTTCGGGCTTCTCCGATTTGACACCTTTATCACGACTGACAAAACTAAAATCACTCCTTTGTGAAAATCTTCGCAGAGTTTCAAACTTTGACGGTCTAAAAGGGCTTAAAAGTTTACGGTATTTGCAAATTGACGGAACACTCGATTGGAGTCAGCCAATCGAAAATTTTAATTTTTTAGAAGGTATTGAAAATTTGGAAGTCCTTGCTTTAGGATTTATATCCAATAAATCAGCGTATCCAGCGCTTTCGCCGATTCTTAAATTGAAAAAATTAAAAAAGTTTATGGCAGGCATGTCTACACTGCCAACGAAGGAATTTGCTTTTCTTGACGCGGCTATACCACATGCCTATCGCTGCAATTTTAGTAATGGCAAACTTGAAAAGTATTTTATCAAGGATGAAAAGTGGGTCTATTTTTTAGGTAAGGGGACAAGGAGCATCAACTTAAATGAAGCAAAGTCCAAGGATAAAGTAAAGCTATTCGAGAAAAAGTACGAGGAGTATAAAATAGAAGCTGAAAAACTAATCAAGAGCTACTGTGGCTAACATGGATTTGCCAATATACCGGCTGAAGAACAAAAGCCAAACCAATTAATTCAATTGAACATTTGTAATAAATTTAAGCTGACGGAGTATGAAATGCTGGTACATCGGCAAGCCCTTTCTCGTTAGCCGAAACTTTATGAGACTTTTCCTAATACCACTAATAGCGACGATAATTTCTTGTAATTCGCACCGAGACACGAAGAGCAATTCCGATGTTGCTGTGCTAAAAAGTGAAAAAATAGCCTTGCCACGCTTTGTTCAAGACTATCTATCGTCAAATCTGCATGGCTGGACGCTTACCTCCGACACATCAAAAATGAATTACATTTTGGCTGATATTAATTGTGATGGCAAGTCTGATTTTACTGGAATATTACAAGACAGCACCGCGAATTTTGCAACGTTTCAGATCTACTCAATAGAACAATACTATGTTTCCAAGCAATTAGAAAGCTATGGAGACAAAAAGAAGCTAAACTTCGGATTGCAGCTGATCGATGCAAAGACACCGTTCAAACATTATGATGGTTCTTTAGAAACGTTTAAATGTGGAGCAGTCGAAAGGTTTAACCTAAATAACGGAGGAAAGAAGATATTCTATGCAAATGAGAAAGGCTTTTTTGAAATAGAAGTCGGAGAGTAAATTCGGCTAACAGCATATTTGCAAAAAAGCGGCTGACAAGCTACCTTTCATCTGTAAATCATTATTCACGCCGTTGTTGGTGTTCCCTGCATAGCCTTTGTGTGGTGGCGGGTCACCAACAACAATGCATGCAATAGGATAGGATACACCTAAAGCGCACCGTATCTTTAAGCCGCTATGGTTGGCAGAACCGACTACTATCCCCACTTCTTCACCGCCACTATCCTCCAGTGGAAATACCTGCTTCAGACGGACAAGTACAAGGATATAATCCTGGAAAGCCTGCGTTTCCTCGCAGGTCAAAAGCGGGTGGTGGTATATGGCTTTGTCATCATGCCGAACCATATCCACTTGCTCTGGCACATTTGCGAAGGACACAAGCGGGAAGCCGTGCAGCGCGACTTTTTGAAATATACGGCGCAGCAAATAAAAGCCGACCTTGTAAAAAACCACCCGGATGTATTGGAGCACTTTAAAGTGGTTGCCAAAGACCGTCAGTACCAGTTCTGGGAACGCAACCCGCTAAGCATTGAATGCCGGCGGCTACCGGTGCTGGAGCAAAAGCTGCACTACATCCACCATAACCCCTTGGGTGAACGATGGCGGCTGGCAAGGCAACCGGAAGATTACCGCTATTCCTCCGCAGGCTTTTACCACTTCGGTAAAAGCGAGTGGGATTTCCTGACCCACTATTTAGGGTAATGCTTTCGGGTGTATCTTTCCCTTCGATAGCCGTGTTGTTGGTGACCCGCTCTGCACAAAGGCTATGCAGGGAACACCAACAACGGCGTGAAAAAGGTTTCCTATATTTAGCAGCCGTATAAAGCGGGAGACCCGTCGGGGAAGAAAAACGTTAGCAGCCCTATATGCGTGTAAATGGAAATCATATCGATAGACTTGTATACAGTATTCTACCACTGATCATTTGTGTTGGAGTTCTATTCTATCTTTTCAATCCGACAAAAGGAACGATCATAGGTTTTTCAATTACTGCTGTGGCTTATTGGGCGATGGACACGATTATCCTTCGTTTCAAACGCCCTAAAACATTAGAGATCGATGGCAATCGGATGCGCGTTGGAAATGAATTGATCGACCCTCGGGATATCCAATCAATTACTCCAGTGACAGACAATAGGTATCGTTGGTCATTTGAGCTTGTCAAGATTCAATGCTCGACTATCGACGAAATAACAATAATTGATCGGCCATCTCCCTTCTGGTATTTTGGAGATCGTTCAAAATCAGTGGACATCCTGCTGTCATACTTTCCCTTCTTAGACGAAAAAGTTCGAGGACGTCATTCCCATTAAGCCCGGGCTGCTAACATGGGTTTCAGGCAATAAGGGCAAAAGAATAAGTTTTTCACGCCGTTAATTTCTATGACAAAAGCAAATAGTTTCACGCCGTTGTTGGTGTTTGAACTATAGTAAAGACTCCCCACCAACAACATGCTTACGATGGGATAAATTGCCTCTCCCCCCGACGAATCACAGCAAAGGATTACTATATTTATAAAAAGTATTCGGCGGAAGACCGCCGGGAAAGGAAATCATCATGAAACATTTTATAGTTTGCCTTACCGTATTGGCCATGAGTTGCCACTCTGTAACGGACACGGACCCCACGGAGCCCGTAACGGTAACAGCACCTGAAACGAAACCCACACAGGTAGATCCGATGGACCTGTCTTACTTGCGAATAAAGTTGGGGGAAGGAGGATATGCGGTATCTATATCGGAAGAGTTGTTGATAACAAAGGAGCTGAATGCGTTGGACAGTTTTCTTTCAGCCAACAAAGCCCGCATTGATACCAACAAGGTGGTGATGGTGGGAAAGAATATCCCTGAACGCGTAAAGGACATACAACCCCTTTTGGTGAAACATGGCATCTCCAAGTTCCAGGTGAATGAGGACTAAAAGGCAATGGGAAGAAGATTCGCGAGGGAGGAAAACTATCTACTAAAAAACCTAAATATGAAGACACAGGCCTTTATACTGGTATTTATTTTTATGGCAAGTGTGTCAATGGCGCAAACGGCAAGCCACTTTAAACTGGTCAGCTCCGCTTTCGAAGGGGGAAAGCCTATACCCCCTAAATATACCTGCGATGGCTCTAATGTATCGCCGGCGCTTAGCTGGAATGGAGCCCCAGGAACAACCAAGAGTTTTGCCATAATTATGGATGACCCGGACGCGCCAATGGGTACCTGGGTGCATTGGGTCATTTATAATATTCCCGGCACGGTTACAAGTCTTGAGGAGAAAACAAATACTACCGAAATAAAAGCGATAGACGGTTTGAATAATTGGGGCGAAACGGGATACAATGGTCCTTGTCCACCGGATGGAGCGCACCAGTATGTTTTCAAATTATATGCCTTGGATGAAATGCTGCCCCCGAAAAAGGAGCTAACCAAAGAAGAACTGCTGGAGGCGATGAAAGGTCATATACTGGCGGAGACCACATTAACCGGGTTATTCAGGAGCTGATAAATGGTTTACAGGTTTCCTGCTGTTAAACAGATCTAACGTATGAATTGTGTAAGGAGCACGCTGGGATGTTACGTAAGGATATTTGTAAAATCAGGAGTATGGATTATCTTAGCTTTAGCTGTAACGTACAGCGCCTCAATAAAAAAATGATTTACAATGCGATTACTTTCTTACGTGTTTTTTATGGTTGTGCTATCCTGCAACAATCCTGTGAAACAAACAGCCGATAAAAGCAAAGTTCCTGAATCGTTTTCGGTTACCGATATGCCCATTGCTACGGGAAAGGAATTGCAGCATAGTTTTGTTTTGCAGGCGGGTGCGATCAGCGTGCGCCTCAATGCCCTGGATTCGTCCCTGTCTTATGATTCACTACCCGGTTTCATAAAGCGTAATAGGCAGGCGATCATTCAGCAGCCATTGAACCTGGTAGCCGGCAAAGGCGCCAGCTACCAGTATATAGTTGATGTTTTAGACCAAATGACTATTCATCATATCAAAGAGTATAAGCTGCTACGCTACGACTAATACGGATTAAGATAGAAGTCTAACAATAAAGCCCCGCTATGCCCTTGCTATACATTCTGTTTATTCCCTTCTGTCTCCTCCTCTTATACAGAAAGGTTATTCATATAATGGCAGCTGTAAGGGTAGGAGACAAGGGGAGGGCAAAGGGCGAGCTGTTCTTCCTGGTTCTTATGCTGGTAGTTATTGCCGGTTTGCTTGTATTGATGGAATCCAGGTAAACAGTGCCTTCCGGGGTAAGGTATTGAAGGAAGATCAACCGCGGGCCTGCAACAGGTTCACCACTTTTTGTTGTAGCCCCAGTTTTTGTAGAGCAGCTTCTATAGCGGGCAGATCTTTCGATTTTACTTCCCCTTTTAATGTCACCTGGTTGTTTTCGAGTACGGCTACGGCGCGGTTATACTTTCCAAGAAGGCTATCAGCCGATTGTTTTATAGAGAAGGTACTGTCCAAAAGAACGGGACCAATAGCTATGTTCTCCGAAACAGATTTTATTCCGGCGATCTTCTTTACCGTTGCCAGCACCCTGTCTTTTTCTTTCTGGGAGGGGCAATTGCCGGATAAGTTCGCCACTCCTTTATCCACTGTATACTGAAGCCCTGCAAAACCTATTTCCTGCTTTGCCTTTACGGTGATATCGGCTTTGATCTCGCTATCCATTTTTTCCTGCTTGCAGCCGGCAAACAGTACCAGGCCCGATAGCAGCAGCCATTGCCTGCATTTATTTCGTGTTTTCATAGTTGGTATATTATGCTTAATCGCATGAGATTTTATAATCTTTTTCCTTACAATATTGCCGGCGCCCATGCCTTCTTGTGGCAATTAGGGCAGGCGTCATCCTCATTGTTTGTGGGAGACTGTTTGCCACAGACCTTACAGACTTTTACATTCGTTGCTTCCTGCTGCGCTAAGTACTCTTTATCCATAGGAGGTATCACGGTTAGTCCCGGTCGTGGGTTCTCTTCTTTTATCAGGGAGAAGGAACCATTTGCTTCAAAATACAATCGCTTTACCTCTCCCAGGTGCCGGATGCTTTTACTTCTCAATTGTGCAAACAAGAGTTCGATAGTGAGCCGTGAAACTTTCATCTTCTTCAGTTGCATCACACCGTCTTCCACTATTATGCTGTAGTGATCTTCTACAAGGCTTTCAAACTTTTTTTTCTTAAAACTAATAGCTGCTATGAGGCGCCCAACGCCTACCACTATTATAGCAATGAGCACGGAGGGGAGAAGTCCGCGGTCTGGAGATTGTAGCGGAACGCCTATAGCAGCAGCCAGTGAAAAAAGCCCGATCATCTCTATGCGGTTGACCTGGGCGGCCATACGTTTCCCGAAAAAGCGCATGGAGATCAACAGCAGCAAAAAGATAAAGAAGGCACGCAGGATGAGTTCGATGTAAAAAGGTCCCGGCACCTCGCCTATGAACATCCGGGCCCAGTCATCCAATTTTATTTCTTCCGTCTTCATTTCCCTGATTTTTACTTAATTGAATCTGTCCATTCCTTACTGGCGCATACGGGGCAGGTCATTTGTGCCGGGGGTTTGCCGACCCATCCGCATTTGCAGCAGGCTTTATCGGCGGATGGATCGTGACTTTTTAGAATGGCGCTGTCTGTAGGCGGATAGATGGGAAGGCCTGCTTTATCGTCTGTAGTGGTATAAACGCTGAACAGGCCACTGGCCTCAATATAAAGCCGCTTTACTTTTCCCAGGTGGAAGATGTCTTTGGTGCGCAACACTTCAAAGAGTTGCTGGTGTGTTATCTTGGTCTTTTGCAATGTATTCAACTGTATAATACCGTCTTTCACCAGGAGGCTTACATCGCCCTGAAGCAGTTTTTCAAACCCCGCTCTTTTAACAGCCAGCCAATTGATACCCCGGAGAAATAAAAGGGTGCAGAGCAATATGGTGAGCCCTTGCAGGATGCCCCTGTCAGGTACTTGCATGGGCGAAGCAAGTATAGCGCCCATCGTGACCATCACGGAGAATTCAATGATCGTTAGCTGCCCGTTCATGCGCTTACCCATCCACCGCATCACTACAATGGCAGCCAGGTAAAGGATGAGGGAGCGGATCAAAACTTCCAGTAAAAATTCGGGTGGCGCCTGACCGAACAATATGCGTTTGATGTCCCACAGATGTATCTCTTCCTTTTTCACCGCTTAGAAATTTACTTCTGTGGCACAAACATTATTCCCTTTCAAACTGAAGCAAGCAACTATTTTTTGCAGTGCGGGTGGGAGAATCGATTGCGGACTATATAAAGTTGAGTAAGGGAGTATTATACTATTGTTGCAGATGTGATGACAGCGGCGATAGCGATTTGCTTCTTGAAAAGTTCACGGATGCACCCAAACAACTCCATTTCACGAAGGGGTCATTGGATGCACTTAGCGGTAAATATTAAACAATGGTTTTTATCTTTCATGCTATGAGTGACTATACTCTTTTGAAGGCTTCAATATGGCGATGAAGTGCTGATGAGTCCCAGCTTGAATACTATATTTAGGGTGGCGTACTGTTAAGAATTTACGGAAAGTAATTCGCAAAGAATTTCAACATCAACTTGGAAAAACAAATCATAAAAAAGTTTTATGACAATTGAATTTATTCAAACAACACAAGATATCATCGAACTTAATTACCATTGCCATTGGTCTGCTCCAGGTAAAAAAGAAAGTAGATTCGTTAATTCTGTTTTGCCTTTAAGTGGTTTCATTTTGCTGATTTTTTTAAATAAAGGAATAGCATTTGAAAAGTATGGAATAGCAGAATACTTAATTTTATCTATCGGTGTGTTTTGCCTTTTCTCCATGAGTTGGATGACCAAATTATACATAAAGAGAAAAGCGATTGGAGTAATTAATAGCGGTAAGAATACTGATCTACTTGGCACTAGAACGTATGTCTTGGATGAGGAAAGGTTTATTGAGATCACTGCCTCTTCAAAAGCTGAAATCTTATGGACAGCTTTTGAAAATATTACTGAAACGCAGGACTATTTTTTTCTTTTCAATCACGTTAATTCGGCTTATATACTACCTAAACGGGTGTTTGAAAATCAAAAGGAGATTGAATCTTTTAGAAACATAGCTTCTAATAGAGATGTTCTTAAATGATTGTTAAGTAGTCACTATTTATTGAAAAGCCTTCCTGCGTACTAATACTACTTCTCATTCCATTCAATAATCCCAAAATCAGTTACCAACCGGCAAGGCACTCCTTTTGCATCAAAACCTATATAAGTTGCATAATAGCCATCACCTAAACCAGAGGTGAAAGCAGCGAGATTATGATTGCCGAAAGCATACATCGTATAGCGCCAGTCGTTTCGGTAATGCTTGTCCAGCTCTTTATATAAGGTTGCGTCCATATTATCCACGAGGTTCAAGTCCAGCGCATTTTTAGCTTCTTCATCCATAAATACACCTACACCGGCATCTACTGAATAGCCATGTATATCCTCATCTCCCAGCGGTAACGGCTGCTGCCCTTGGAGCAATGCCATCTGCCACTTCACTACCGGCTCGTCGCTAAAATAGATCCTTGCAAAGGCGGCCAGTTCTACGCTTCCTTCTTTTGCAATGGCAAGTTGCACAGGGTATTCGCCGGTGGGAAATACCTGGGTGAAAGGTTTGCCATATTCATCAATATGCATGGGATCGCAGGCAACAATACGTCCGGTAGGAAGCTTTAGCATTCCGATCGTTATTCCATAAAAACGAAAGTTTAACCTGGCTACTTTATACGTGGTGCCTTTGCTGAACGCGGTCTCAAAAAGATGTGGGACGGCTTCAAGCTTTACTGGTGTTGACTGGATGGTATCAAGCCGTTCCGTTGAAACCTTTGCCGAGCCGTTTCGGTTAGCGCCATTTTTACAACCGATAAAAAGCAGTGCGATGAGGATGTATTTCATGTAAAGAAGTGAATGGTTTACGAACCGGCGAATGGGGTTCCAAATACGCCAACAGACAGTTCTGCCCAGATAAGAAACAGTATAAGCAGCAAGCCTCCACACAGCGCTAGCCGGTGCTCGATGTTCTTTACTTTTCTCAATACAACTTCACACAAGAGGCCAATGCCAAGCAGCATGCCACCCATAAGTACAAAATCAGAAAGTGACCAACCTTCGCTATCCGTGAACTGGTTTGTTAGTAAGGGTATAAGTAACAGAATTGGTACAGAAAGTACCATGCCGGTAAGCCTTTTGTTTTGAGTAGTCATAGATTGATTTTTAATGATGAGGTATTTACAGGGATAATTATTTATTGAGATCCAGTTTCATTAATTCGATCTTTTCAAACAGGTCGCCTACACCCAATACCACCCAGAGAATAAAAAGTGCCAGTACGATTCGTAATACCCGCATCCCGGGAACAGAGTAGCCCGTTAAGCCTTTAACAATGGCATTTACCGGGAGGAAGTACACGAAAGATAGCAGGATCAGGAAAATGCCGAAACCCGTAGGCTCTCCCCAAAATGTATTTACTATACCGGTTGCCAGAACAGCCGTGCCGAATAGCCAGCTGATTAATTTTCCTGCCAATGTGTTGCCGTGGATCGTTTCTGAATTAGTTGTCATGATTGCTTTTAAATTTTTATGTGTCTTTTATGCCTTCCTTTATTTTTTTTGAACTGCATCTGCCGGAGCCTTGTCGTATTTATCCAGGCAGGAGTCAAGCGGCTCGCCTCTCTTATGAATACAATCGCAGAACTCGTAACAGGCCTTAGATTTTTTGCTGTCCTTGCATTGTGTCCGGCAATCTTTCAAGGAATTACGCGGCATGATCTCGCAGCTGGTTGTAAATAATAATACAGCCAGGCTTAGGATAATTGTTTTCATGATGCTTTGGTATTAGAATGGGCACCCGGATTGAACTTTTTATACTCCCAGGGGAAAATGTATTTCAGTTTATCATAATCCCAGCAAAGCAGGAATAAATTGGCCAGCACCATCAGGGGTGATGTAAGCCAAGAGCCCTCAAAGCGCACTGCCAAGGATAATATCCAGATATTTAAAATAATCGGGAAATAGATCAAAGCGCCAAGCAGCCGGGTGCGCGGAATCAGCAAAAGGATCGCGGCAACCACCTGGGCGACCCCTATGAACGTGTAGTAGAAGCCGGTACGATGCAAGGCGGTTAAATAATGACCCATGGGATGCTTGGGAGATAAGCCGCTGGCAAACCGCTCTCCCACAATTTTTACCATACCTGCCGTAAAGAATCCCCATGCCAGGGCAATTCGCAGGAAGATAGAAAAGCGCCTCAGCCACTTGTTTTGCCTGGCTCTTAGGTGTATCCTGTCAAGTGCGATAGAAATGCTCATAAGTGTAAAGCGGCGTGTTTAGAAAGTACTTTGTAATTCAAAGTAAACACATATTTTTTATTTGCACGAAAGTTTTTTACTAATTTATTTGGAGCAGGGAATAGGTATGGCCAATAAGTGCCGGATCCAAGATTGCCCGAAGTGTAACATCGTCACATAAGAGCTTATTGGTGATAGTTTATTTCAGATAGATTATCCTTTGCTGCCTCGTTGCTTTGGGTTTTCTTTGAAAACAGAAATACTTTACTATGCTGGATGATTTTAAAACGGCAATGCAGATCCGCTGGTCTGATCTTGATCCTAATTTTCACCTAAGACATTCCGTGTATTATGATTGGGGAGCGCTTTGCCGGATGGAATACTTAAGCGCTGCCGGCATAACGATAGATGTGATGCAGCGGTTGCATATTGGTCCCATCCTGTTCCGTGAAGAATGTGTGTTCCGGAAAGAGATCAAAATGGGCGATGCGGTTTCTATTAGCCTGAAATTACTGCGCTCCCGAAAGGATTTTTCCCGCTGGAGTTTTCAGCATCAAATAAGTAAGAATGAAGATACGGTAGCCGCCGTGCTGCAGGTGGACGGCGCCTGGATGGATGTATTGGAACGCAAACTCGCTACGCCACCGGAAGCTATTACAACGGTATTTGAACAGATGGCAAAGGCGGAAGATTTTCACTGGCTATAGCCATGAGAGAAGCCCGCAAGATGCGGGCTTCTTTACTTTATCGGGTGTGTGGTTATAATCTTATTTAGGGTAGACGGTTTTTATTGCCTGGAGGTCATAGGCGGTGAAGGCGGTCCAGTTGAGGCACACGGCGTTCATGATGGAGTTGGGATCACTGTTTGGTGAGTTAGGAACCAGGGAGCCATAGGTAGAGTTGGTATGTCCAAATCCGTAGGTATGTCCCAGTTCATGGGTGATGGCGAAGACCTGCTTGGAGGCAGCCAGGGTGTTGTAATAGGTATTGATGGTAACAAACT
>JAOQAI010000001.1 GCA_025963645.1 Flaviaestuariibacter sp. | reverse complement strand
ATAAAAACAACTTCTCCTGATGATGTTTCCGGCCTTGCATGTGCTCTAAGACAAACATCAAAAGCAAAACGCGGCCTGGAAAAAGAGAAATATTTTTACTGTAGCTTAGTTGTGCAACAAGCACAGCAGGTTTATAAAATTGTGGTGGGACGTTAAGCATTCAACTATAAATCGCTATTTTGCTTTTGTGGTTAATTGAAACTGACGTTTTTCAATTGCCACAACTTCATAAACACTTTAACGTTGTGCGAAAAATTGGTTGACCTACTTAATTAGACATGGAAACGCAGCAAATAACTGAACAGGGGCTAAAGAGAGTATTACTAAAGGTTTTTTTAGCGCCTTTATTTGCTGCAATATTGAGCGGATTGTTTCTTTTGTATAAGGATTGGGATACAGCGACTTTTATTTACCTGGTCGTAATGGTTTATGGCAATATTTTTTTTCCCACCTTTTTAATTGTGATTGCTAGATTATTTATCAAAAGACGTATAGCCAATATGGCTTTTTGGAAGAGGAAAGCATTTGGCGTTTCCTTACTTCTGTTATGTATTTCATCGACTTTAATTATTTGGACAATTGCTGACGTTATTATCTATAATAATGGATTTGATGGCTTCACTTGGACAGCGTTTACTAAAGACTTTCAGAATGAATTTCTTGGTTACTTACCTACTTTGATTTTTGTTATCTTCTTTTTGGAATTATCTGATTTTCTTACTGAACGAAAGCAATTCATTCATACATAGCAATTCGCACAACACAGGTTTCATGCAATACAGGCAGAAGAATATGTGTTAAACAAAAGATTTCGTTCCCAGCCGAGTTACCGCAGCAGCAGCTACCCGATTCAGCCACTAATGCGGAACTCGGCGTAGCACCTACAGCATCTTTACAACTTTCGTATCTTTCCCAGCCATGGCTGTCCGCACACCCACCAAACCGGCGTATATTTCATCACGTTCACCTGCTACAAGTGGCTGCCACTGATTGCGCAAACCGCTACTTACGAGAGCTTCTATAAATGGTTTGACCTGCTGAAAGAAAGAGGGCATAGCCTGCTGGGTTATGTGCTCATGCCGAACCATGTGCACCTGCTGTTGTATTATAAACAAGGAGAACGAAGTCTAAACCTTGAAGTAGGCAGCGCCAAGCGGTTTATCGCCTATGAGATCGTAAAACGGTTAGCGGCAAGCGGCGAAGGTCAACTCTTAGAAGGGCTTGCCGGAGCCGTAGAAGCCAAAGACCGGAGCCGGGGCAAGAAGCATGAAGTATGGGAAGATTCCTTTGATGTGAAGGAATGTAACACCGAAAAGTACATGCTGCAAAAGCTAAATTATATCCACAATAACCCGTGCACTGGCAAATGGAAATTATCAATGCGTCCGGTAGGGTATCTTCATAGTTCGGCAGCCTTTTATGCAGGACAAAAGCATGGCTATGCCGTGCGGGATTATTTAGATATCTTAGTGGAACTGGCAGACCGAAGTGTGCCGCCGAGTTCCGCAAAAGAGCATTAGCAAACGAGAAGGCCGCAGCGGTAACTCGGCTGGAACGAAAATTGTGGCTGGACGTTAAGCATTCAACTTTAAATCATTATTTTACTTTTGTGGTTAATTGAAACTGACTTATTTCAATTGCCACAACTTCATAAACACTTAAACGTTAGGCGCAATTTGACGTTCAATACTTTTAAATGATGATTGGAGGAGATGATTATATTGAGACAGTTAAAAAGTATTTTGCTTTTCTTGCTGCCGAGTTTAATATGACGAACATCACGGAAAAGGTTAGAGGAAACATATTTTATGACGTTAAATACACTGACAAATCTAAAATCATCTCCATTTCATATGAAAATGTTGAAAATTATTTGCAAGCGATTGTATTCAAGTTGAGAAATGGTGATATGCCGAACTATGACGATAAAACTTCTACGCTTCACTTAAATGCTCTTACCAAGATTGCGTTTTCAAAAGCTACAAAAGAAGCCATAGAATTAAACAATAAATTCTTCAACAGTTTTAAACCTAATGACGATTTCGAACGGAAATTGTTGAAGTCAGCAAAGGATTTAAGGTTATCGATGCAAATGATTGACAACCTATGAAGTGAACAAACATGCGCCTAACAAGGACGGGCATATTCCGTTCCCAGCCGAGTAACCGCAGCAGCAGCTAACCGATTCAGCCACTAACGCGGAACTCGGCGTAGCACCTACAGCATCTTTCACACGTTGTTGGTGTTTGACTATAGTATAGTCATTAGTGAAAGACTTCTCACCAACAACATGCATACAATAGGATAAGTTGTTGGAGGGGAGAACTAAGTGTCAGAGATCCTAAACCAAAACACTAACAACGGCGTGAAGTTTCCAACACTTTTTTCTCCTCACCGTAAAAACTACTGAATTCTTCGCAGGAATGCCCGTACTCTTCGCAAGAATTCACCAATTGCTGCGAGGTTTTCGCTAATTCCTGTGAGGTTTCCCCGAATTCCTGCGAGGTTTTCATCAATTCCTGTGAGGTTTTCTCGAATTCCTGAGAGGTTTTCCTCAATTCCTGTGAGGTTTCTTTGAATTCCTGCGAGGTTTTTACCAATTCCTGCGAAGAAATCAACCATTCCTGCGAAGAAATCGGGCATTCCTTTCACGAAATGGATCGAAATGGGCAGCTTTTACGGGTAAATTGCCTGCGGGCGGTTGGTTATTATACGGCTAAACCACCGTTGCGACAGGAAAAAGCCTCTTTAGGAAGAGGCTACGCGGTTTAATAAACAGAATGCGGGGCCTTGCAACGCATTTACTCAGGATTCGCTTTGCGGCACCGTCTGCCTCCGCACCTTTTCATAGGCCAGCTTCTCCTTTATGGCTGCCGGCAGGTAAACCTGGTTGAACTCCGCGGCTTCGGCCGCCACTTCGTCCAGGCTCAGTTCTACGGTGTGCACTGCTTTCCGGGCATTGGCCTTTATGCGCAGGTATTCTTCCGAACCTTCCTCGAAAGGGCTGTGCGAGTATTCTTTATAGATCACCTCTTTTGGCGTGATGGTCAATCCTTCATCCAGCTTTTGAAGGGTGAGTATGTCCCTGATGTAGGCATCATCCGTAAAAGGGAAAGTGGCGGTCATATAGGAATACTCCTCGCCATGCCTGATATGAAAATCTTTCGGCGCCGTATCAGAAGTAAGCCTTTCTTTTTTCACCTTGTATTCGGCTTTCGCAAGGTCCAGTTCGGGTATCTCCATCCGGTGCTCCTCCGCCAAACGCATAGGAAGCTCCGCATCAGCGATGTCCTTTTCTTTTAGATCGTTGATAGCTACATCCAGCATATTAAGCCGCCGTTCAAAAATATAATGCATAGTCCCTGCTATTTAAGGAAGGATGCTAAATAAGCGTGCCATTGCTTTTCCAAAGCATCAGCCCATAACATGCAGCGGCCGGTCGGTATGCTCAATGGCTGCCGCAAGGGCCGGTTCGCTGGCTGGCGCCCGCTTTACACTTTTTTTGCGGATATATAGAATAGAGCCGGCTAAAGCAGCACCGAGGGCCGTAGCGGCAAGGATCATATTTTTCATATCAAACTATTTATATGGTACAGTACAAGCAGCATACCATTTTTTTAATATGGGCAACCGTTTACCGGCTCCGGCGAATGGCACACATGACAAAAGCCGGGCTTTGGCCCGGCTCCCGTATTTATTAAACCTTATGCCTTACTGATTCGTACCGCCACCGTTCGTGGTAGTGCCGGCTGGCTTGGTAGTGGTGCCGGATTTAGTGTTGGTGGTCTTTTTAGTTCCGGTGCCATTCGTATTCCCTGTTTGCGTATTGGTGTTCGTGTTCATATTGGTAGTGCCCATATTATTGGTCGTACCATTCATGTTAGTTGTATTCAGATTGCTGTTGTTCGTACCCGTTCCGTTGGTCGTGTTTGTGCTGCTGTTGGTATTACCCATAGCTGCATTGGAACTTGTGTTGTTCCAGGTTCCGGTGGCAGGGTCCATCTGCATGTTATCGGTGCGGAACACGTCAAGCGCCGCTACGGATGTGCCATCAAGATTCAGGTATTCTGTACGGGACACACCATTCTCCAATACGGTCACTGCATAAAGCTCTTGCCCGGTAGCGCCCTTAATACGATTTACTGCATAGATTGATGTACCATAGGTATTCAAAGCAGAGGTGATCACTTCTTCAGGCACCCAGCTTTGCGTTACCGGCAGGGCTACTGCATAGCTATCGCCACTTGGCCCATAGTACATGTGCATGCTGCGGTTGTTGTTGATCACGTTGGCGCGATACCAGTCGCCCGACTGTTGCCAGGTGGCATTCGTTGCGGTAGGATAATCTCTTAAAAGATAAGCCTGTGTGTGAGACGGAACCGTAACCGCGGTGCCATACGCGTTGTAAGACCCTACGCTGCTTTGCATTTGCGGATCCATGGTGTTCTGAGAGTTCTGCATGGATGCATTTTGTGAGTTCTGCATCGAGGAGTTTTGCGAGTTCTGCATGGACGCATTCGTCTTCAAACTATCTTGCGCCCCAGCCACTGCTCCACATCCTACCAACGTCAGAGCAAGAATTGTTTTTTTCATAAAATCATCGTTTTAATGTTGTCAAAATTTGTTACGATGATGGTTGTACAAGGATGCTGCCAATCCACACTCAGCCATGAAAGAAAAATGAACGCAAGCCTTAAAAACAAAGGGTTTATATGTGCACGTATTTTTGCATATCAGCGGATGAGCAGTTTTTGGGAAAGCAGTTTTTTGGATTGCGGAGAGGCGAAACCGAGCAGGTAAGTGCCTGGTGATAAGGGCGGCAGATCCACCGGGAAAATGCTGTTGCTCTTGTCAATAACAATCATTTGATCGGTCAAAACCTGTCCTGCCATATTGATCAATTGCATCTGGTAGGTGCCGGCTTTGCCCCCATTCCAATCCACCTTCACCACGCTGCCATGTGACGCAGGGTTTGGAAATAGTTTGAACTGCTTTGTATTGAACGTGTCGGCAACCGTTGCTACAATTGTCTTTATGGTATCGCTTATCGTGCGGGGTTGGGAATAAGCTATGTCGCCGGATAAAAACCGCCGGCAGGTAATGGTGGCACCTGATGTTACCACCACTTCAGGCAAAGTGATCGTATCGCTTTGAGCTTCCGCTATCGTAGTGTCCATATTCGTAATTATTTCCACGTCGCCCTGGAGCGTAGATACGGCGCTATCAATCGCTAAGATGGCAGGTGTGCCCATTGCAGCAACCGTATTCTCTTTCACTATTGGATCTTCCTTGAAATCTACGACCATTACACCGGTTGTCGTATAGAATGTCTCTTCTTTTGGAACGACCTTACCTGTTTGCCAACCAGATTTGCAGGAAAGCAGGAAAGCCGGGAACGTGAATTGAAAGAAGTACCTGAGCCAGGGAATGCGCTTGGTTGGAATGACCAGGTCCTCCGCCAGTTGCTCCCTGTCGAAACGCCCACAAACAGCACCCTTTGGCTGCTTGAAGAAGGCAAGGATCTGTGCTGTGCTCATGGTACTGAAATCAATCACTTCTTTTTGACAGGAACCGCAGAAGCGCCCTTGGGCGGATGGCGACATGCCCTCCCATTCTTCATGGCAAGGTTCAGGAATAGAAAGCTTTAATTTCTTAGACATGGCATGGGTTTAGGTTTATAAAATCGTCTCCATCCAGAGATGAAGCCGTAACCGATATTTCATAAAAGAAAACATCTTTATTGTACGACTACCTGTTGCGAATAAACCTTGCCGGAGCGCTTGTTGCGAAAGCTAAGTACATAAGTGCCGGGAGCGGTAACAGGTATATCTATCATGATCAATTGCGCTTTGCTTTCAATGACCACTTCTTTCGACTGCACCACTTGCCCGGCAAAGGATACCAGGTTTGCGGTGTAATCGCCGGTCTCTCCTTTCTTCCATTCCACCACCACTTTGCTGCCCGAACGTGCGGGGTTTGGATAGACCTTGAACCTGGTGAAGACGGCGTCGGCTATGCGTTCAATTAGAGGAACCTTTTTGGATTTGCGGGAGCTTCTTACTACAACTACACCGCCCACTGTTCCCACAAGTCCCATGAGCGGCTGTGATAACGTGATATTCATAGAACTACCTTTTGCCATTATAACCTGTGTCTCATAACCCACCGCGGAAACATTGATAAAGACAGGTGATTTTTCTTTATTCAATAAAAAGAATTCGCCCTGAGCATTGCAGGAGGTGCCAATATTTTTCCCATCTATCATTACAGTTGCATAAGCTATGGGAGCGCCATTCGTATCTCTTACCGTTCCTTTTATACTGTCTATCGTTGAAACTTTTGCCCCACTAGAAACCATTCCTAATGCCATAGGAAAGTGGGTCGGCATATTAACAGTGTCAACCTTTGCTTTCACCCTGCCCATTTGCGCATTGGCCTTAAAAGAGAACAAAAATGCCGGCAACGCCACACTAAAAAAATACTTCGCCCATGGGAGGGGCTTTTTAGGAAGGATCATTTCGTGGTTAAGCTGTTGTTCATGGAAGCGGCCGCAGACGGTCCCGGCGGGCTTCTGAAAGTAAGCGATCAGTTGCGCATCGCTCATGGTGCTGAAGTCAATGACCTCCTTGCTGCAGGAACCACAGAACTTCCCGTTAAAGGTTTTTGTCATAGCGTCCCAGCTTTCAAGGCAAGGCTCGGGAATAGTGAGGTTGATTTTTTTTGACATGGTCGTGGTTTTAGTTTTGTTCTCGTTTCCTAAACAGGATGCAGCGCTTTGCGGCATTACACAAGTCTTCTTAAAAAATTATTTAAGCTTAATTTTAACCGCTTGGGCTTCCTGAAAAACATAGCATCTTCTCAAACCGATAGCGAACTGGTGCAGCAGTACGCGGCATCCGGAGACATGCAGATGCTTGGCGAACTATACCAGCGCTATATGGATCTTGTGTACGGTGTGTGCCTCAAGTATTTGAAGGAGCCGGAAGACGCCAGGGATGCCGTGCTGAATATCTTCGAAGAGCTTATCGTCAAACTTCAAAAGCACAAGGTGGAGCAGTTCCGAAGCTGGCTGCACCAGGTGGCAAAGAACCATTGCCTGATGCGGCTGCGGAGTGAGAAAGGGAAGACCGGTGTTAAAATTGACCTCTCGATTGTGCAATCCGAAGAAACTATGCATCAGGAAGATGCCTGGGAACGGGAATCGCATTTTAACGGCATGGAAGACTGCCTGGCTCAACTACCACCAAAGCAACGGCAGGTAGTGGAGCTCTTTTATCTCCAAAGCAAATGCTATAAAGAGATAACAGCGGTCACAGGAGTAGAATGGAACCAGGTAAGAAGTTTTATTCAGAATGGCAGGCGGAACCTTAAGAGTTGCATGGAAAAGCGGTTCCAAAAAACAGCAATGGAGTAATGGCAAACAAGGATACAATAAATTATTCAGCGGCGGATATACAACGCTACCACGAGGGCAACCTGTCGCCATCGGAAATGCATGCGCTAGAGAAGGCCTCCCTGCACGATCCTTTCCTGGCGGATGCCCTGGAAGGTTATATGCATACGCAAGTTGCCGGTGGAGATATAGCTACGCTTCGCAAAGCATTGCAAAAACGAATACAGGGAGAAGATAAGAGAACAACAATTTATAGCCTTTGGACAAATAAGTTTCGCGTAGCAGCGGCTATTATTGTGTTAGCAGGTATTGGATGGATCGCTTATCAATTGCCGTTCTCAAAAAACGAGGACCTGGCATTAAAGAAGGCGCCGGTAGAAAATGCATCACCCCAGGCTACTTCGCATCCCGAACTTCAAAACGCTCTATCCGATACAACGGTTGCTGATGTTGCCGTTGCCCAATCACCGGTTGCCGGATCAACAGTAAGTAAACCTGCCCCTTCTTCTACTTCTTTGGCAAAGGAAACGGCCCCTGTTTCCGTGGAGGCGCAAAGCTTTGACCACCGGCTTTCGGGAAGAATAAATGGGTTACAAATGGATAGCGTTGTTGGCGCATCGGCGTTCAATACGCCACAAACCTTCAGAGGCGCTGTTACCGATCCGGCCGGCAATGCCATTCCTTTCGCTTCCATCACGGTGAGGCAAACCAATGCAGGCATCCAGTCCGACAAGAACGGCAAATTTGAAATTTCCGTACCGGATACTACAGCCATAGTCACGGTCAATGCGGTTGGCTATCAAACCAACCAGGTAGCGCTTAATAATCTACAGCAAAACCGGATCGTATTGGCAGAATCCAACCAACAACTGAATGAGGTGGTGGTCACCAGGAGCCGTGCTGCTAAAAAGGTTGCTCCTACACATGTTATAGAAGGGCAACTGGAGCCTAAAGAAGGCTGGACGCGCTATGACGATTACCTGGCGGAAAATATTGAAGCGCCGGAAAACAAACTGGAACGTCCCATGTCCGGCGAAGTGTCGCTGAGCTTTGATGTAAATAATGATGGCGAGCCGATCAATATCAAAGTGGAGAAGTCGCTTTGCGCCTCCTGCGATCGCAAGGCTATACAGCTCTTAAAGCAAGGTCCAAAATGGAAGAGGGAAAAAGGAAAACGAGGAAAGGTTACCATGCGGTTTTGAAATTCTTCCCGTTCGCAGAAGCTATTCCCTTCCCACCACAGGTTTTGCTAAAGCACTATTCGGACGCAGATCCGAAATAACCCTCGTGCCATAAATGCCCGGACCCGCGTAAGGGTTCTTTCCATTCACGCCTATGCTTCTGCCGCTGGTACCTACATTGCCCAGGCTCATGCCGGTGCCTACTGTGCCGCTACCGGTGTTCGTGCCCGCCGTTGAAGAAGTGGTGGGATAAAATAAAATGCGTCCGTGTCCAATGCCTGTACTGATCTTTGGTATACCGATGATGGCTTGCTCATCATCCGGTATAAGATTGGCAAAAACACGAGTATTGAAGGTTTGAATAGTTGGGTCAGCGATGTATAACCCGGTGTTGCTTCTATTAGCCAAGGCGTTATTGGCACTGGTACTGGTCAATGAAAATGTAGTATCTGCAGGGGTTGCCCGCTTCGCATGGCTGACCGTCTCTACAGGCTTATTGCTACCTTTCTTTTTTGATGGCTTTTGCGCTGAAGCTGTACCGAAACACAAGCACAAAATCCCAAAACTACACACCAGCTTTTTCATAACGCTCTTTTTTAGTGACACTTTGTATTCTTACAAATGCACTGCCACTTTCTGCTCCTCTCCTCGCCGGTTGGCCACTTATACACATACGGTCTTATGCAACAGCTTTCACTGTTTATCAAAAAAACTGTTACTATAATTCAAATCCTTCTTCCACGAATCTGCAATACTTTCGTAAAAACTGAGGGCAGCATAATGACAATCCGATTAGAATATTTTACAAAAGAAGATTTTGAGCAGTTGATTGGATGGATTGACAATGAACATCTTTTGACGAACTGGGCCGGCTCACTTTTTTCTTTTCCGCTAACCATGGATAGCCTGGAGTGGTACATAGAAGATACCAACGATGTAAAGGATTCGTCCGCATTTATATTCAAGGCGGTAGATACCGAAAGCGGTAAGGCAGTTGGACATATCTCATTGGGAGGCATCAGTAAAAAAAACAATTCCGCACGGATCAGCCGCGTATTGGTTGGCGATCCCGCAGCCCAGGGAAAAGGAGTTTGCCCGGCTATGATAAAAGCGGTTTGCGCCTTTGGATTCAGGGAGTTGAAACTGCACCGGATCAGTTTAGGGGTTTATGATTTTAATGCTTCGGCCATCCGCTGTTATGAGGGGTGCGGATTCGTGAATGAAGGCTTGCAACGCGATGTTTTAAAACACGGCGACGAGTACTGGAGCCTGATCGAGATGAGCATTTTGGAAAACGAATGGAGAGAACAAAATCCTTAACCTCTATTCTTTTTCAATACGAATAGGCTAACGAAGGCCTGCTCTCCTTCCCAATGAATTTCTCTTTCCTCCTGCTGTATGCAATACCGCAACAATGGACCAATGAAATCCTTGGCCACCAGGCGCTGCGGAGTGCTTAATAATACCGTCGTTCCTTTTTCCAGGAAGGAATGCAGCACCTGGTAAAGCGATCCAAAAACCTGGGGATCATAATTTATGTCGCTTAACAGCAAAACATCAGCATGGGTATCAGGAGGCAGGTCATTCCAATTTAAAACCTTTGCCGTTACATTTTCATAGCCGTTAAGGAGCATGGATCTTCTTACCACTTCGATGGCTGCCGGCATATAATCGCTGCAAAGAACTTCTTTTGCATACGGCGCAGCCACCAGTGAAGGCAACCCAAGTCCGCCTGCTAATTCAAGCACCGTCTTTTGTTGAATCAATGAAAGGTTGGTCACAAGAAATTGGGATAAGCCAATAGCAGCCGGCCATAGTTTTGCCCAGTAAGGATCTGCATTTGCGCCGTCGGTTCCCTTTTGTGATAGATACCAATCTTTTACAGATGCTTTGTTCGGCACATAGATAAAGACGCTGCGACCATTGAACTCTAATGGCTGTATGTCTAACCGGAAAAGTGGAAGCATGTGAAACAAAACTATCAAATCTTCCTGCTGGCAGTCTTCACTTACATTTATCCTCTAATTATCGTGAAATTGATTAAGACGTTTTTGCTCTACATTATGGCGGCCCTTTACATAGCCGCAGGCGTCAATCATTTTCGCAAGCCCGATTTTTACCTGAAGATCATGCCGGGGTATTTTCCAGCGCCACACTTACTTAACCAGCTTTCAGGAGTTGCAGAAATAGTTTTGGGGCTTCTGCTCCTTTTTAAAACTACCCGCTCATTTGCCGCCTGTGGCATTGCTATCATGCTGCTAAGCTTTTTTACCGTACATATCAATATGCTGCAGCAGAGCTACCAAATACCTGGGTATTTTATGCCGCCGTTAATGGGCTGGTTCCGGATTGCGCTACAATTCGTGCTAATTGCCTGGGCTTTGTGGTACAGGAAACAAATGCAACAAAAGGATTCCCCATATTGAGTATTTCTTTAAGGAATTGAAAACTGCCTGGCATCATTTGGCGATGAATATGAAGGTTTTAAAGCTAAAATCTCATTTTATAATTCCTTAACAAACACTCACAGCCTCTGGAACACCGTTTGGCTTATAGGTATCATGCAACAAGAACTGAGGAGTTTAGACTTAGAGATATTAGACTGCATGCACCGGGAAGCCCACGTGTATTTGCAGGTGTGTCTTCACCAGAACGCTGACCCACAAGAGATCAATAACCAACGCATGGTTATTAATGAACTGGCATTAGCCATAAACGCCAAAATCCGCAACCAGATTACCGGTGCTACGGAACGACATTACACCAAAAGAGATAATCCGGCTATTATGCTTTCCTGCTGAAAGCTACCTTCCAAAAAGCCTTGACGTACTGTTTTGAGCATAACGCATTTTTTGGTAAAGCGCTATCTCAAAATCAATTAGTTTGTACCGCTGTTCCTGCACTTCTTCCCATTTGGCTCCATTTAGGAGAAAGGTCTTCAGCTTATCGGTTTCAGAAGTGTAAAGCTGCGTAAGCGTGTCTACATCCAAAAGTCGGAGTTCATGTAACATAGTTTGTGGCTTTATAGGTTGATTGGGCGGCTATTACCAAATATGGTTCCAAAAATGGATGTGTCCAGAAAATAATTACTTAGCCTATTATTTCAGGCTGTTATTATTAGTTTAGACCAATGAAAACGCTGTTTCTTTTCCTTCTTATCATTTTTGGCTGTAAGGGCAGTTTCGCACAGCATTATACCGTAACATATGAGTACCGGTATTGGAATCCTGATTATACTAAGGTCCTTAAGCATTTCGAAACGGAGCTTACTGTTCGGGATTCCACGGCATAATATTACATATTATCGAATGGCAGGAAGTCAAAGACACCATTAGGAAGTCAATTCAGTGGGCACTCGCTTTATATAAACCGGACAACAAATACCAGCCTTTCGCAAAGCCAGCCGCATACGGGTCGCAAATTTTTAATAGAAGATACCATTGAAAGACCCGACTGGCATATCACAGATCAAACAAAAGAAATAGCCGGATACACCTGCCGGATGGCCACTTTTTTACGAAATGACAAACTGGTAGTAGCATGGTTTACAGAATCCATTCCGCTTCCTTTTGGTCCACATGAGGGCGGTTTGCCGGGATTGATACTTGAGGTGAATTACGCTGGAACAGGAAATATCGTTACGGCTACAAAAATGGAGAAAACCGCAAGGCAGATCGTGCGGCCGGATAAAGGCAAACTGGTCAGCTGGAAAGAGTTTTATGCTTACCTGGAAAAGAATAAACGCCCAACCTTTACGCTAACGGTACGTTAATGTAAGCTTCCGATCTTTTTAGTAAATGCTTTATTAGCAGGCCTTCCAAAAGATGAGGTTATAGGAAAAAAAGGATTATGGCACAGTTTTCTATATACATAGGACAGGATATTTATTTACTATCCAGAACCGTTTATAAAAAACAAAATCATGAAAGCAATTTTTTCCACTTTAAGCATCGCATTCGTAATGGTTGCTTGTAACAGCAACCCTAAGACAGTGGTAACCACTACCACAACTGCCATAGATTCTACTGAAATGGCTTCTTACCAAGCCTGGAAGGCGCAACAGCAACGCGATTCTATCGAAGCCGTTGTAAGAGCAGAACAAGCCGCAGTAACGGCCGCTGCAACCCGCAGTTCCAGCACAACCCGCCGTAACACGAGCTCTTATTCTTCCAATAGCAATACACAGCCTACGACGATGAATTCGGAGTCCGCCAACACAGCAGAAAGACGTGGAATAAGCAAAGCCGCTAAAGGCGCTATCATTGGTGGTGTGGTCGGTGCCGGTACAGGTGCTGTCGTAAACAAGAAAAACCGTGGCGCAGGTGCGGTAGTTGGTGGCGTTGTGGGTGCAGGTGCCGGAGCCATAATCGGTCGTTCAAAAGATAAAAAAGACGGAAGATATTAATTCAAGTCCTACTCTATAAAACCTAATCCTTACACTATAAAGGCTTTACAGGCATTGCTTGTAAAGCCTTTTTTCATTTTTGATACTCCTTTTCTGACAAAATATTTATCCCAAAGCGGGTCATTTGCGCTCAATATGGGATAGTTTATCTCGATTGCTGTCAATCTGGCAATCTTTCGCCGATTGGAATGCCTCTTGTTATCTTGCTAATAATTACAAATTTTCAAATTTCAAATTCATTTATGGTGCAAGAGAAAGGAACCATCTCGATTCATACCGAGAACATCTTCCCTATTATTAAAAAGTTTTTATACTCCGACAACGAGATCTTTTTAAGGGAATTAGTTAGTAACGCCGTTGATGCCACGCAAAAAATGAAACGGTTGGCTACCCTCGGCAAATACAGCGGTGAGTTAGGCGAAACAACGGTAGAAGTGAAAGTGGACGAAACCGCAAAGACCATCACCATTTCAGACCGCGGCATTGGTATGACCGCAGAGGAGATCAAGAAATATATCAACCAGATCGCTTTTTCCGGCGCTACGGAGTTCATGGAGAAATTTAAGGAAGCCAAAGATGCGAACGAGATCATCGGACGTTTTGGATTGGGCTTTTATTCCGCTTTTATGGTAGCAGACAAAGTGGAGATCAATACGCTTTCTTACGAGGAAGGCGCTGAACCCGCCCGTTGGGTTTGCGATGGCAGTACCGAGTTTGAGATCACCGAAGGCGACCGCACCGAACGTGGCTCTGATGTGATCCTCTACATTAACAGCGAATCGGAGGAGTTTTTAGAAAAGCATCGACTCCAGCAGATCCTGGATAAATACGCGAAGTTCCTGCCCGTTCCCATTCAGTTTGGTACAAAGAACGAAACCGAAGAGGACGGCGAGGATGAAAAGGGCGAACCGAAATACAAGACGATCGAGGTTCCGAATATCATCAACAATACAAACCCCATCTGGACAAAGGCGCCGTCTGAATTGACGGATGAAGATTACCTGAAGTTCTATAGCGAATTGTACCCGATGTCGGAAGAGCCGCTGTTTTGGATTCACCTGAACGTGGACTACCCTTTCAACCTCACCGGGGTTCTGTATTTCCCCAAGTTGAAGAACGATTTTGAAGTACAGCGGAACAAGATCAAGCTATTCAGCCGCCAGGTATTCATCACGGACGAAGTGAAAGACATTGTTCCGGAGTTCCTGATGCTATTGCATGGTGTGATTGACAGCCCCGACATTCCGTTGAATGTGAGCCGCTCGTTCCTGCAGGCAGATTCCAACGTAAAAAAGATCAATGCGCATATCACTAAAAAAGTTGCCGATAAGTTAAGTGAGCTCTATCGCAAAGACCGCAAGGCCTACGAAGACAAATGGAGCGACATCGGACTGTTCGTTAAATATGGCGCTCTTTCCGAAGAGAAATTTTATGAGAAGGCCAAAGAGTTTTTGCTGTTGACCAATACCAAGAACGAACACTATACCCTGGATGAATTTAACGCGAAAGTAAAGGACTTCCAAACTGATAAAGATAGTCGGTTGATCTATCTATATACTAACGATGCGGAGCGCCAGGACAGTTATATCCAGGCAGCTAACAAGCGTGATTATGAAGTGCTGGTAATGAATACACCGATTGACAACCACTTTATGCAGCACCTGGAAATGAAGCTGGATAAGGTTTCGTTTAAGCGGGTAGATGCAGACGTGTTGGACAAGCTTATTCAGAAAGAAACGGATGCCAAACATTCGCTTACCGAAGATCAAACAAAAACTGTTCAGGAGGTTTTCGAAAAAGCGATCGGTAATCCGGCCATGAAAGTTGAAATTGAAGCACTAAGTGAGAACGAGCTTCCGGTCACTATCACCATGGAAGAATGGATGCGCCGCATGAAGGACATGGCGAAGATGGGCGGCGGCGGAATGCAGTTCTATGGTTCCTTGCCGGACAGTTATAAAGTTGCCATCAATGGAAATCACAAATTGATCAACCGCATCTTAGAAACATCTGGAGATGAGCAGAAGCAATTGGCAAAGCAGGCTTTTGACCTGGCTTTACTTTCCCAAGGCATGCTGAAAGGCGCTGACCTCACGGCTTTTGTTGAACGAAGTGTGAACCTGATTTAACGGCGAGCAGAGAATTTAATATGGAGAATGGGCTGTCTAAAAACAGCCCATTCTTATTTAAGCAGCTGTTGGCTATAAATATTTATATACTTCCTTTTGATAGTTCTCCAAATCTTCTAAAGTGGTGATCACGTTAAAAACCTCAGAATGCGCATCCCCGAACTTGCGAAACAATATCGTGGCTTCTCCATTAACGATGGCGCTTTTGGCTTTTACAAAAATCGCATCCAAAGCATCCCTGTTTCCAATATTCTGTAGTTCCTCAATGTCCGAAACATTGATCCTATAATCTTCCATGCCTATAAAGATGGGAATTAAAAAGCAACCGGGCAACGCATTTTGTCTGCAGAGGTATTGCGGATATTCAGAAAACTTTTGTAAGAAAGTGTCAGCTCGAAACCGCCCCGACCATTTGAAGCTTGCTTCAATTTATTGATATTGGCATCGTATGTCAAACCAATGCCCCATTTGTAATAATCAAGCTTCACCACCGGCACGATGGCATCATTAACACGGTAAAAAGCGCCCATCGAAAGGCTTACGTTTTCAATCTCGTCCGCCTGCACCATATCATGCTTATAAAGCACCCCGCCTTGCGCCTGGCTGTTGCCGCCTTGCGAAAAATAGTCAGCGTACAGGATGAGCGTATTGTATTCTCCCACTGGAGTGGAAATACCTAAATTAAAAACGATCTTTCTATTCAACCGCATATCATTGTCCGGGTTGAACGCCACCTTCGGTTGCGATACATGAAAATAAGCCGCTCCGATATAGTATTGCAGCCCTTTATCCGTTTCGCTGCTATAGGTAACACCGGCTGCCGCATCCCAATAGATCACATTCGTGTTCGTAAATGTTTGACGTGTCGGGTTGGTAGCACTGTAAGCGCCACCTACAAACTGGTCGTCGAATTTCAGCCCGGTAGGGTCAAACCGTTGTTGCACGGCGCCGCCCAGGAAGCCAACAGAGATATACGTGTTGCGGTAAGAGTTCATCAGCTTGTGATAAGCGATCATGGGCAAAAGCTGCGTTTTGCCCAGTTTAGAGTCACCGGCAACATCATTGGTAATCTGCATGCCAAGACTTATATAATCATCGGAATTAGCACTCACGCCAGACTTCAGTTCCACTCCCAATGCCTGCGTTTTGTAAGGCACTGTTACGCTGTTCCATTGGCTGCGGAAAGCACTGGTGGCTCTTATATCGCCACGGAACTTGCCTGCCAGGGCAGGGTTACGCAATAAAGGCAGTTCATAGAACTGCGAAAAATTTATATCCTGCCCGGTAGCTCCAAAAGCCACTATCAGCATTAGCATCCCCAGCAACATCTTCTGTTTCATAAGCACTACTTTAATACGGACACGTTTCCTTTATAAGTATAAGAAGTTCCATTTTCACAGATCACTTCGGCAGTGTAGACATATACATCCGGCGGACCCACCACGCCTTTTACTTTTCCATCCCATCCGAACGCCGGATTGTTAGCCGAGAAGTTGCCACGCTCAAAAACCACCTCACCCCACCGGTTGAAGATGCGGAAAGTTTTCACCTGCGCTATACCGCTTCCCCGAACCATCAGGATATCATTGATGCCATCCCCGTCCGGCGTAAAGGCGTTTGGCACAAAGGTTTGCACGTTATCGCAGAAAGCTTTGATGGAAAGCGTATCAGACGCACTGCAACCGTAAGCCGTCGTCACCGTTACGATATAGCTTATATCTTTTTTGATGGTTGCAGAAGGTAAAGCACAAGTGGTGCAACTTAGATCGGTCGCAGGCTTCCATAGCCAGTTGCGTATAGGTCCATTCGTGATTACAGATGTCATTGGCCGAACCGTTCCTGTGGCCAAAGTAAGATCAGGTCCCAAGCTTACTGTTGGGTATTCTCCTACCGCAACGGTTACAAAAGCGGTGTCCGTAAAGCAATTGAACCCATCGTACCCAACCACGCGGTAGCTGGTAGTAAGAAGCGGCGTTGCGATCGGATTAGACACGGTAGTACTGCTTAAGTTGGGTCCGGTCCAGATATAGGAAGTGGCGCCACTTGCTAACAGCTTTGACGAGCTACCCACGCAAATGCTGTCATTGGGAGATACCGTAATATCGAAAGGCTGAATCACCGTGATGTCCACCGAATCAAAGGCAGAACAACCAAACGCATTGGTGCCTTCCACTTTGTAGCGGGTAGAAACCAGCGGGGAGGCGAGTGGGGAAGGACAAGTGGTGCAGCTCAATCCCTGGATCGGTGTCCAGTTATATTGCAAGCCGCCGGTAGCGGTTATTATCCCCGACCCACCACGGCAAAGCGTCAGGTCGTTGCTGGCAATGATCGTTGGTGTAGGGTTGATAAGAATGTTATGGAAATCAGTCGTGTCAAAACAGCCATTTACGGTTCCTACGATTAGTTGAACGGTATAGGTTCCCGGCAGGGCAAAAGAAAAGTTGATAGGATTAACATTGCCGGTAACACCGGTCGAGGTTGTCCATTTCACAAAATTAACTGCGTCAGAAGATTGTATATTCCCTGTGAAGGTCATCGGCTGCCCTGCGCATCCTGCCGCAGGCCCTACGATCGTTGCCACCGGAATACTGTTCACTACAATATTGACCATTCTATCTGTTGTGTCAATACAGCCGCTATTGCTCCTTACAATCATCAGCACCCGGTAGTTACCGGAAATGGAATAAGTATGAGAGACATTGCCGCCAATGCCGGTGGTGTTATCGCCAAACTCCCATCTCACCAATGCCTTACCATAAAACACAGAGGATGTATCGGTGTAATTAACTACTGTAGCACCGCAAAGCCGTTGCTGGATAGCGGTATATCCTTTCGTCATTCTATCCACTTTAATGGAATCAATACCACGAACAGGGAACCGGCAGCCGGTATTGGAGTTCAATGTTACAAATGGCAGGTAAGCCCCGGGGTTTTGATAGGTATGAAAAACAATGCGCTGGCTGGTGGTTATGGAAGTGCCGTCACCGAAATTCCATGTCACGGAATCCGTGTTGGTAGCTATCACTTCAAAACGGGCTGACTGTCCATCGCAAAGGAAGCCGCTGGTATATTGCAATTGTCCGGCAGGCCCTGTGATGATAATATTCTTTGTGGCAACATACGTACAGCCGCCTGGCACTAATGTGGCAAGCGTGACTGTATAGTTACCAGGTGTCAGGTAAGTATGTGAAATCGTATTCCCAGTTCCGGTATTCCCATCTCCAAAGTTCCAGTTAGCCGTTACCGACGGAAGATTTTGATTAGCGAAGCTAACCGTCAAGGGTGCACAAATGCCATTATCCGGTGTAGCTGTAAAAGACCCGGTAGCAGTAGCAACAACCATTACACTTTGCGTGGAACTGTTACTGCATTCATTTCCCTGCGGGTTCAGGCGATATGTGCGAAGTGTTACCATGTAGCTACCTGGTACGGAATAAATATGGATTGGCGCAACTGCCGTTGAGGTACCACCATCGCCAAATTCCCACTCATACCTTGTCGCGTCCACAGAGGTATTGGTGGTTCGCAGGGTATCTCCTAAACAAAAAATACTCCGGTTTAAGGTGAAGCTGGCCGTAGATCTTGGAAAGACCGTTATCGTTTCAGCTGTAGTGGTATCCGAGCATCCATTGGTCGCTCTCAAAGTCACCACATAAGTTCCGGGGTTTTGGAAAGTATGATTAACTACACCGATATTATTGGTGGTAGTTAAGGTGTTTCCATCACCAAAGTTCCAGAAGAAAGAAGTGGCGCCCGCTGAATTATTAAAGAAATTGACAGCATGTGGCGCACAACCGAAAACCTGGTTACCATTCACTGCCAGATCCAATGCTATCTGGTTGGGCGATACCACAATGTTGAATTGCATGGTATCCGCACCACAGTCATTGACCGCAATCAACCTCGCATGAAAAGTGTCGCGAACGGCTGTATGGTATGTATGCGTCTGCGGGCCGCGTACACCCGTGATCACCTGTGGCGAACCATCGCCAAAATCCCATGTGTAGGTAATGCCTAAGCCAAGGGATTGATTGGCAAATACCACCGTCATTGGTGAGCAACCGAAGGTTTTATCCGGTGTAAAAGTGGCTTTGGGCTTGGATTTGACACGGATTATTTTGGTCGTTCTTACCGTATCACACACAGAGATCGCTGACAGCGTGATAGTGTAAGTTGTATCGTTATATGTCGGGTTCGGTTGGTAAGTAATGGATGGGGGGTTGACCAATAGCGAGGTTTGACCGTTGCCAAAATTCCAGAAGAAGTTAAACAAGCCCGATTGAGGCGTTGTGTTGGTCACTTGTACCGACAAAGGGCCACAACCTTCCAACGTATTTACGTTGAAAGTAGGTATGGGCACTATTCTGGTGAAGAATTCATGCTTCATGCTATCTTCTTTGCACCCGAATAAGCTGGTGACCCGAAGCTTGATCGTTACCGAATCTCCTGCCTGTGTCAATACAAACCCGGGGAACGTAGTTCCGGAGCCAATGAGGTTTCCGTCCGCATACCATTCATAAACGTTGTTCCTATCCGGGAAAAGCACGGGTTGAATAACGGAAGCATTGATAGTAAAAGGGGCGCAACTCGTGTCAGCGGCATAATTAAACAATGCCCTTGCATCCGGGTTTATTACCACGTTTATTTGGGCTCTTTGACCTTCGCAACCCAATGGATTTTTTTGGCTGACATAATACCCCGTGGTTCCTGCAATAGCTGTGGAAGGGGTCGGAGCGACCGGGCTTGCTACACCGCCAATGGCAGCGGTATACCACTGAAGTGTATTTCCCACCGCAGCCGTTGCTGTTAGAGGCACAGCCGTTGCCCCTATACAATAATTGACGGGAGTGGTTACTGACGGAGCCACCGGAAGTGGTTGCACTTCTACCAAAACCGAAGCCGGAAGCGAGACGCAATTATTTAAGGTAGCCGTTACAAAATAGGTGCCGCTGGCAGATACCGGAACATTGAGGACGGCTGGATTCTGTAGTCCGCTTGTAAAGCCATTAGGGCTGGTCCATGCGTAGGTCACAGCGCCGGGAGTGGATGTACTGGCTGTAAGATTTAATGTAGCACCGCTGCAAACCGGGCTGTTACTGCCAACCGTCGGAGCTACCGGAGGGTTGGGATCAGTTAGGGTTATAGGTCCCACCAAATTTGATGGGCACCCGGAAACTGCAACACCAATATCACTATAGGTACCGGCTGTCAGGTTAGTAATAACAACACTGCCGGCGGCATTGGAACTAATAGTAGCAGTAACAGGCGCTGCGTTCTTTACATAACTGACGGTATAGCTTGTAGTTGGCGTTAAACCATTTAAAGTAATAGTCCCTGTAGGAGTAGCGCAAGAGGTCGGGTTTGTGCTGGCGGTTGTGCTGATAGCAGGTGTTGCATTCACCACAACTCCAATGCTTGCTATTGCTGAAGGGCAATTACCGGTAGCCGCGGTGATCATTACAGTATAAGTACCGCCTGCCGCTATTGTCGCATTGGAGATGGTTGGATTTTGATCCATGCTTGTAAACCCGTTCGGTCCTGTCCAGGCATAGGTCATTATACCGGGTGTTGAAGTAGATGAACCAAGCGTAAGTGCATTACCCGTACATACAGGGCTATTGCTGGAAACCGTGGGTGTTGCAGGCGTTTGATTAATAACAACTGTAGTGGTGCCCCCTACCGAAGTGCAACCATTTATGGTAGCCGTAACGGTGTAAGTTCCGCTGGCTGCCACGGTAGCGTTAGTTATGGTTGGGCTTTGCAAAGCGCTGTTAAAGTTGTTAGGCCCTGTCCAGGCATAGGTGGCTGTGCCTGCACTGATGGTGCTCGCATTCAGCGAAAGGGCATTACCACTGCATATAGGGCCGTTGTTACCTGCTACCGGCATAACAGGCGGATTCGGGTCAGCCAATACAAAAGGACCTACCGCATTTGAAGGACAGCCGTTTACGCTTACCATCACATTATCATAAGAACCAGCTCCAAGTGAAGAAATCATCACACTACCCGTTGCCGTAGAAGTGATGACGATTGTTGAAGGAGGAGCGCCGTTCCTGGAATAAGAAACATTATAGGTGGTGGAAGCAGCCAATCCGGTTAAAGTAATAAAACCGGTAGATGTATTACAAGAAGTAGGATTCACAGAACTGGAGCCGCTAATCACCGGAATAGGGTTGACAGTTATGGTTGTCGTAACAGGCACAGAAGGGCAATTTCCCAATGTAGCAACAACGCTGTATGTCCCTGCATTGGTGCTAGAAGCGGACACAATAAAAGGACTAGGCAAGTTGCTGACATAACCATTTGGCCCTGTCCATGAAAAAGTGGTAAGTGGCGTTGTAGAAGTAGCCTGTAAGGTGACGGCAGAACCGTCACAGACAGGGCCGCTATTACTGGCAATGATGTTTAAAGGCGTTTGATTAACAACGACGTTAATTGAACCCGCTGCAGAAGTACAACCATTCAGGGTTGCAGTGACAGTATAGGTTCCGGCATGATCCGTGGTTACATTTGGTCGGGTAAGATTTGACTGTGTGCTGACAAAACCATTTGGACCGGTCCATGCATAGGTGACAGCTCCAGGTGTAATAGTAGAAGCACTTAAAGTTAAATTACTACCGCTACAAATTGGATCATTGCTTGTGATGCTGGGAGTAGCCGGAGCACTAGGATCTACAAGTGTAATTGGACCAGAACTGCCGGAGGAACAGCCTGCAAATGCTACAAAAATATTGGTATAACTACCCTGAGTCAAGCCCGTAATGACAACCGTTCCCGCGCCATCAGAAACCAACGTTCTAACAACAGGACTTCCATTCCATAAATACGTAACGGTATAAGAAGTAACGGCTGCTAGGCCTGTCAAAGAAATAGAACCATTTGAACCACCACAAATGCTTGGATTTACAAACGAAGTGCCTGCAACGGAGGGCTGTGGGTTTACGGTTACTGTCACCGTAAAGGTGGAGCCTACGCAATTACCTGCCGCACCTGAAATGGGTGTAACAGTATAGGTCAAAGTTGCCGGGGCATTGGTATTGTTAGAAAGCGTCTGACTGATGGCAGACTGATTAGATTGCGCAGAACCACCTGTTACAGCACCAACAGGATTACTTACTGGCACACCCCAGGTATAAGTTGTGCCAGAAGGAATGACAATAGCCGGTGGGTTATTGGAAAGGGTTATGGAAAAGCTGGAACCACTGCAGATGCTTGCCGTACGAGTATCAATAACTGGCTTTGGATTGATTGCAATTGTAAAGCTTGTTTGCCCCGAACAGCTGGAACTTGTGCCAGTTACATTAATTGTTGAGCTGATGGAAGAGGCGGTATTGTTGGTCGAAGTAAATGCCGCAATCGGGTTTGTCGTGCCGTTAGCAGAAAGTCCAATACTAGGGGCTGAATTGGTCCACGTATAAGTGGCAGGAACCACAGAACTGGAAAAGTTCAGTGGTCCAACAGTTGCTCCTGCACAAACTTCTATATTTGAAGGTACAGTGATTACAGGATTGGGGCGTATCTGAACAACAACATTTGATGTTGTTGTTCCACATTCATTGGTAGCTTCTAACTGAATATTCTTGTTTCCGGCAACCGGCATTATTATGCTTCCTGGATTCAGTGACATGGAGGTGGCAGGTAAGCCATCTTCAAAGCTCCAGGCATAAGTGGCCGGAGTGGAAGAATAACAATTATTAACGGTTGCGGTTGGCGTTATAGATCCATTTTGACATATCGATGAAATTGGAGGAATTGTAACTGTAGGCTTAGATTTGACCGTAACAGTTTTCATAACAGCGGCGGAAATACAAGCACCGCTGGAGTTTCTTGTTACCAGTCTGATAGTATACACACCCGCATTAATAAATTGGAATGCAGGCTCAAACGAAGTTAAATTGCCGCTGGTGACTGTATAATTGGAACTATTGGGCGTACAGCTCTGCGCATTAGAATAACTCACACTCCACATGTACGTATTAGTTCCACAAATAGGGCTGTTTGAAGTATTAGTGACCCCAACATTTAAAGGTGAACAGCCGGCAGCTGTACTTAAGTTAAAGCCAGCAACCGGTTGAGGATTGACACAAATTGTTCTTATAGCCGTATCAAGTTGGCAATTCACATTATTGCCGGTAATTAATTTGATGATATATTGCCCGGTGCTGGTAAAATTCAGCACCAGAGTATTAGTACCGTTTGCCCATATTGCGGGATCGCCAAATCCGAACGTATTACCCAAAGAACCGCTTGTGATAGTAAAGCCAGTTGAAGGAGAAATTGTCCATACGTTCTTCCCAGGCGTACAAGTTCCGTTACCAGGATCGACACTATTATTTAAAGGGCTTGTACTGGTGATAGTCACACTTGAATTAACGCAAACAGTATCATTCGGTGATACAGTCATTGAGGCTTGAGGTTTTTGCGAGACATAAATCGGCACTACACTTCCCGAAGAAGTGCCACAAGGGTTAGATGCGGTTATTATAGCAGAAAAGGAGTTATTAAAAGTGGTTAATCCATTGGAACTGTTTGTACCACAACTAGTGGTATTAAATATATGCGAAACACTGGAGGGTGGAGCAGCTGGAGGATTTGGATGAATATATGAAACCGAATAGCCATCATTAAAACTAACTGTATAAACAGTACCAGGTGAATTGGAATTAATATTGGAAATCGGGAAAACCAACGAGTCACCACTACAGATGGCAGTATTCCCCGGGTTGCCAAGTGCCACGGCAGGATTTGTTCCCACAAAAACGTAGTAGGTAGCCGTATCAGTACAACCATTAGTACCTGTTACTGTGAATTTTATGGGATGAGACCCAACGCCAAAGGAATGTGTCGTAGTCCAATTAGTGGCTAATGTAGTTACAAAATTAGGTGATCCATCTCCCCACAAAATACTATAAGCCGTATTAGTAGAAATAGTGGAGGACTGGTTAATAAAGGTAAAATTGGTAGCAGATGTACCACAACTCTTAAAGGTGTTAGGACTTGTAAACCCTGTTCCAGAGAGTTGCGTACCGGGAGATTGATTGACTATTACATTCATACTATCAGTATGGTTACATCCGGTATTATTGGTGGTAGTCAATTTTACCTTAAACGTTTGTGGAGCCGTTCCAGGCACACCAATAAAACGGTGTACGGGATTAGCTAGCATTGAACTATTGTCACTTGAAGCAGCATCGCCGAAGTTCCAGGAATAGCTTAGACCACTGCCTGTTGAATTATTTGTAAAGCTGACCGGTGTGCTGATGCAAATATTATTGGGAGAAAAAGTAAAAGCAGCTACTGGATTTGGATTAACTGTAACAGTTACCGTATCATAATAGACGTTGTTGCTTCCTGTGGTGGCAACTACACTATAATTACCGGTTTGCGTTACAACTAAACTCGCACTTGTTGATCCAGGAATAGGTGAGTTATTTTTTGTCCATTGCAATGTGGTTCCAAGCGGTGGAACTGGAATGGATAAACTTAAACTTTGACCTTGGCATAAAGTTGTGGAACCTGTATATTGAATCGCCTGGGCACCAGAGCTTAAAAATCCAATTACAAAGAGTACGAAAAAAAAGATTTTCTTCATGCGGGCAGTTAGTTATGGATAGGTTGTAAACAAAAATACCAATAATGCATTACACCTAAAAACGATAAGAATAAACTGGCATTTTCGTCTATTCAACTGCCTAATACCGCACATGAGCGACAAATCGCTACTTCCTATCCATGAGCCGGAGTAGAAATGCCTTTTAACCGGCGATAGATCTCTGTCGCATATTCGTCGGTCATGCCGCTTAAAAAATCAAGCGCATTAAGTGCTTTGTCATAAGAAGAATCCGTCTCTTCAAAACCTGTAAGTTGATAAGGGATCAACTTCAGCACAATGGATTCCTTGTGGGAAGGCTGCTTTTTTAGCAGTGCAGGAATCAGTAACTGCAGCAGTTCCGACATTACGCTATAACCCGCCATTTCTATTTGCAGCACGGTCTCATGCTCATAAATGCGCTTCCGCGAAAGTTCTTGAACGGTTGCAAGGGCGCCACTGCTGCTATGAATATGATCCACCAAAGTGTCATTGAAATCCCCTTGTAAAATAGCCCTTTGATTCTCTAGGAAGATATCGGTGCATTCAAGCGCCAGGAGGTTGATGGTTTTAGCCCGCAGGAAAGCGATGCTCTCATTTGCGTCATCAATATTCTTATAATTTCGGTACAACTTATCCAGATCTTCGCCACTGCGGGAAATTTTTTGATTCACTTCCATAAAGGCGGCTTCTACTTCCCCTTTCTGCAAAATGCCCAACCGGTGCGCATCTTCCATATCCACAATAGAGTAGCAAATATCATCGGCCGCTTCCACCAGGTACACAAACGGGTGGCGCTTAAACACCACGGGTTCAGGGCTTTCTTCTATCATGCCTAATTCCCTGGCTACCTGCAGCACCGTTTCTTTCTCGCTCTGAAAGAAACCGTATTTTTTCCGATGCTTAAACCCCTTATCGATAGCGGTGGATTCACAGGGATATTTCAAAATGGAAGCGATAGTGGTGTAAGTCAATCCAAAGCCGCCTTTAAAACGACCGCGAAAGCTATGGGTGAGTATGCGTACGGCATTGGCGTTGCCTTCAAAATTGGTAAGGTCTTTCCATTCTTTTGCCGTGAAAAAAGATTGCAGTGGTTGCCCTTCTATTCGCATCCCGGCGTTTTCAATAAAATAAGCGGAGATCGCTTTCTCACCGGAATGTCCAAACGCAGGGTTTCCAATATCATGCGCCAGGCAACCAGCGGCGATAACGTTTGCCAATTCGTAGCGGTAGAACTCGTATGCGTCTTCGTTACTACTCTTAAAACTGCTGCTGATCTTCTCCCCGATCATTTTACCTAAGGATCGGCCTACGCTGGCTACTTCCAGCGAATGCGTCAACCGGTTATGTACGAACGCCGTACCTGGCAGCGGAAATACCTGGGTCTTATTTTGCAACCGGCGAAAAGCCGACGAAAAGATCAGCCGGTCAAAATCCCGCTGGAAACCGGACCGGGCGCCTTCAGGAATTTTATCAGAACCTACTCTCCTTTCCGTATAGATCGATTGAAACTCCATGTTGCTTTGAAAGCGGTAAAAATAAGGGAAGGGGAGAATTATGAGTTATGAATAGTGAACTATGAATTAGAGCGCATTACTACTTCGGTACACCTATATAAAAAGAATGGGAAACAAATTTCAATGTTTCCCATTCATCATTCCTAATTACAACAAGTCCTCATCCCCTACCTGGTACTGCCGCTTGATCTTCCGCATCACTTCGTCCATGCTGGCTTTATGATCTTTTGCATTCCACTCGCCCCGCTCCCACTTGTCCAGTTCTTCATCTATATGCTTGCGTTGCAATTCCGATAGTTTATCTACCAACAGGTCGGAGGTTTCTTTTTGCTTTTGATAAAAGAGCTTCCGCTTTTCATATAAAACCTCCTTGCTTTTACGGATCTCATTCTCGTCATCTGCCATCTGGAGCAATTCTTCCCGGGCCAGCGCAATGTCGTACGGCCCGATCGGCATGATCAATTTTGAAAGTATTGGACCGATCTCGATCAATATGATCAGCATGGAGATCAAAAAGCTCGTCCACCAGACGCTGCTTTCCTCATCCCTTAGATCTGACAGCGCTTTATTACGTTCCAGGAAACCCAGGTTAGCGGCCGTTATTCCTTCATAGCCACGACGCTTATCTTCCACGCCGGAACGTACGGAAGCAATAAGGCTGTCTTGTTGTTTGATGCCAATGGCAAGCTGCGCCAGTTCCGGCGCAAATTGTGCACTGGCTGTTTGGTAGGCCAACATCTTTAGTTGCGTCAACTTCTCAATCCCCCGCTTTCCGGAACCGCCTGTACCATCAGCCTCCTGCACATAAGCTGCTTGAAGCAGCCCTAACGTGTCTTCAATATTCTTCCGGCGTGTCAAAAGTCTTTGACGGTCCGCTTCCGCCGTTTGCACCAGGTTGCGATTCTCCAACTGCAACAGGCTGTCGTTCCGTTGGATCTTCTTATGCGTATTCTCCACCATCTTTACATTGATCTCTTTTTCAAAGATCTTTAGCTCCAGCGGCCGCGCAATGGTAAGCCCGATAAGCAATGCCAGTCCCAGTCGCGGGATAGCCATCAGGAACTGGCGTCTTTTAGAAACGCCATACTTCCGCATGGTAGAAACAAGGAACCGGTCAAAATTGAAAATAATGGCGCCCCATACAAAAGCAAAAGCGATTGCCCAAAGCGGGTTTCCAAAAACACTATAGATGGCATAACCGGATGATAAGGTCGCCAGCACAAAGGTGGCAAGCAGCACTCCGCCTAATCCCGCATATTTTATCTGCTCTGATGGAAAGCGCTTTAATAGTTTTTGATGCGCACCGGAGCACCACCACAAAAAATTTGAGTCAGTGCTTTTTGATTCGCCGCCGTCGAAAGAATCATAAGAGTACAAGCCTTCATCGCGGCGTTCTTTAGTAGTAGCCATAGGTTTCCACACTGTTTAGGGTTATCAATTATTGTGGTTGAAGTTGGGAACCCTCCGTGCAAGAACGGAAAAAAGAAGCGGGTAGTATGCAGGCAAAGTTAATAAAAAGAAGACCGGGTTTTTGCCCGGTCTTTTGATTCCTGATACATGCTTCACAAGTATGTTTCTATAAAACGCTTAAGTTAATTTCTGGAATACAATCTATAATTTAATGCCGGATTATTCGAGGGTAACTGTTACGAAAAAGTAGGTTTACTGCAACACAGGCTTTGCCATTGCCACTAACAAGTCTGCCCAAAGCTTGTGCTCCTTTCCGGAATAATGCAAACCGTCATTCGCCAAAAGGCTCGGGTCATTAGCTGCCTGCCGTGTAAGTGGCGTAATATCAATATAGCTTACACCATAAGCAACCGTAACCTGCTTGTTTATAGAATTGAACCAATCGATTTCCGCGCTTACACGCGGTTTGCTCCCGGGCGATACAAAGGGCGTAGCACTATAATCAGGAATGGAAAGAACAAAGACCTGCGTTTTCTTTCCGCCGGCAAGCTCAATAGACTTTTGCAGCAATTGGGTAAAGCGGGTGCGGTATAGGGCCGTGTCCACCCCTTGGTATTGGTCATTTACCCCAATTAAAAGAGTAACCAGATCATACGCACCTAAAGAACCCGCCCCATTAATCGCCGATTGGAGGTTGGCCGTGGTCCAGCCGGTGGTAGCAATATACCGGGGGTTATTTATGGAAACCCCCTGAGCCCGAAGGGAAGCAGCAGCTAAAAATGGAAAACGCTCTTCGGCTCCAACGCTTTGCCCGATTGTATAGCTGTCTCCTAATGCCAGGTAGGTTTTCGCACCCGCTACTACAGGTGTTGGATTTGGGGCTACTACCGCTTCGCTCTCTTTCTTGCATCCCCCTGCCACAGAACTAATTAAAAGCAGCACACAATAAACCGGAAATAATATCGCTTTTAGCATGGTTTATCTACGAAAAATTCGTGCCTCCGGTTGAGAAAATGAGTTAAATTATTAGAACAAGCTGTTTCAAATGGTACGATAATGGTGTTGATGAAGGCAAATTATCGAGTTATGGATATCATCATTCAATCATTAGGATTTAAAGCAAGCTCAGGATTAGAAGAACACATTCACGAAAAGCTGGGTAAACTGACGCCTAACGACCATATTATTAGGGCGAATGTCGCTCTGTTTCAAGGGCCGGACAGAGCTACCCCAAACGACTATTGCGAAATACGGCTGGAAGTGCCAGGCAATGACCATTTTGTAAAAGTTAGCAGCGCTCATTTTGAGCAGGCAATAGATGAAGCAGTGAATAAGTTACAGGGAATGCTTCGTAAAAGCCGCGACAAACAGATCGAGCGCCATCGGGGTGATGCTGACGCTTTGGACCAATTGCTAAATACTGACGAAGACAAGGCGGCTTATTAAAAACACAGCCGTGGCGTAATTGTTGAATAGAAGAGATAGTTAAGCAGAAAATCATTAACCCAAATTAAAAAAGCATGAAACAGATTCTGAAACCTTATTCTTTTAAACTCCTTGCTATGTCCTTTCTATTTGCACTAATGCAGGTCATAGCTTTTGCCCAGGATGGCGGCGGTAGCGGTGGTAGTTCTTCCGGAGGAAGCAGCACTACTACAACCACTTCTTCTTCAGAGACTTCTACCAATCTTACCTCTGATAATTGGTATGCATCACCGTGGGTATGGGTAGTTGGAGCCGCCTTGTTTATTTTATTATTGGTAGCGCTATTGGGTGGCAATAAAAGCCGGTCTGCCAGCACAACCACTACATCTACAACAGCCGTTCCGGATACCAGCCGCGACAGGATCACAGTTCAGAAAACAACAAGGACCGATACGGATACAGACCTTTAAACGGTAACTTACCATAAATAAAATAGCTGCTCCCGGGCGGCTATTTTATTTATAAAAAAGCCCTGAGGTATACCTCAGGGCCACAGGACGCATTGTACGCGTCTATCCAGATATTTTAATGGAGCAACCCGGTTAGGCGATACCAACCGCAGGTTTCCATGAATATTCTGTAGATGTCATGAATACCTCCTTTTCTTTGATGAAACATAAAATTAGCAAAAAATGCGTTCTAAAAAAAGGGCGTTTACATATTATTTATTTTTTTAGATGTTCCTTAAGAATCCACTAACCGGCGCTAATATTGCGAGGCTTTCTAACCCTGATTTTTTATACACTTTAAGCCCGCTAGATGAATGAACAGGATTTCCTGCAGGTAATAAATGATAAGGCTAATAAACTGGGAATCAACCCCTTTTTACTGTTATCAGGAATTGAAGGGTTATACACCTTCAGGGATGTGCCGCTGAATACGATCAATTACGATTTTTTGGACAGCCTGATCCTGAGCATCTTTGCGCTTCGCATTGGTGACCAGTTTCACACCATCGCCCAGGAAAATTTGATCAGTGAGAATGACCACATCCGCGATGCGGCGGCTTACGAATTACAACTGATGTCCGACACAGAAATTGCAGCTTCCGGAAATCCGTATCTGGAATCTTTTGCCCGGATACTGGCGGGAAAAAGCCCCCTGCGGCGCTATCATTCCAAAGCACTGGAGGCGGCCGCTTTGGAAATAAATGCCACGCAATTAAAGTTCAAAAGCGAAAGTATCAGCTCTCTGGTATTAGGCATTTGTAAATCCGAGCTAAGCGATAGCCTGGATTTAGGAGCTCTCTTTGCTACGCAATAGACTCTATTGCGGAGCTTGGGGTAAATAAATTGCCATGTTTTTTATATTAGGTACACACACCTACCTTTGTTTCACCCTTAATTATTTCTCATGCAGCGATTGTGTTACCGAATTTTGTTAGTGGAAGATGATGCTGATGACCGTTATATAATGCATCAAGCCTTTGAAGAACTTGGATTTGCCGAAGAAGTAAAGATGTTCTCTTCCGGCGAAGAACTTAATAAATACCTTGGGCAGTTAGGTGATTCCGGTTTCCCGGAGTTAATTGTCTTGGACTATAATATGCCTGCATTAAACGGCGCTGAACTCGCTTTATCTCTCAAAAAGCATCCTATTCTGAAGGCGATTCCGGTTGTACTTTATTCTACGGGCATGAACCCAAAAATGAAAGACGAATTATTAAAGGCTGGTGTTCTACATTGCTTTGAGAAAGGCATGGAATACAACGATGTTTTAAAACTGGTTATGGCTTTTAAAGAGTTAATTAAAGAAACCAAAGTTCTTTCTGCTACTCCGTTTCAAACAACCTAAGCCAAGTAACAATGTTTGTTAACTACCTTCTTTGTAGAAGGACTTATACAATAATTGTGGAATAGGTGGTCCTATTATTTTCAACATGTACCAAGCCAGATTTAATGCTTACGTTATAATCGTTTCAATTTTTTCCTTTTAAGACTTAAAATAGTTTAATTATTGCTGTAATGGCTGTTGTTTCTACTTTATTGTAAATAACTTTTATATAAGGCACAGTTTTTTTGATAGTTTATACACCCGGAGTTCCCGGTTTACATCGTTCCTTAATCGAAAAAAAATTATCCTTTATGGCAGAAAACAGACTTAACAGTGAAGAAACCCAAGGTCTACGTGAGGGCATGACCAACACAGAGCGCAAGCGGTCCAATCGCGGCTTTGCAGCAATGTCTCCGGAGCGTCAGCGAGAGATTGCAAGCAAAGGTGGACGTGCGGCACATGAGCAAGGCGTTGCTCACCAATGGAGCAGCGAGGAAGCCCGTCAGGCTGGTCGCAAAGGCGGTATGAACTCCCGTGGCGGTCGCAGGGAAGACAAAGGTCAGAATAGCCCAAGCATCTAATCAACTGTGCCAAAAAATTATAGTAAAGCCAGGCTGTATTGCCTGGCTTTTACATTTCATAAGGTTAATAAGCTACAGCCCCGGATATCTGAATGATCCATACGCCCCAACACCTCGAAACTTCCATCGGGGTGCAGCCTTCCAAGATCCTCGGTGGCAATAAAGCTACAGGAGTAGAGATTTGCCAGGTCAATAATATGAAGGACTCCTGTGACAGGCTTTTCAGTTTTACTGACCAGCGTTCCCGGATCGTCTTCCTCTCCTACCAGGATTTTCATCCACGGTGGTGTAATAAACCTGCCGGCTTCTCTTGCATACGCTTGTGAGAGCAGTTCCGTCATCCCATATTCCGAATGGATGGCTGGCAACCCAAAAGCTTCCTGCAGCCGGCTATGCACTTCCGTCCTTAGTAATTCCTTTTTGCGACCCTTCATCCCTCCGGTTTCCATTACAAGGGTATGCTGTAATGCTAAAGGAAAAGCTTCAGCAAAATCCATAAGGGCATAGGTAACGCCTATCAACAAGGTTTTTTGTTTTTGGGCTTCCAGGGTTCTTAATGTTTGGTGCAGCCTGTCAAAGTCCTCTAAATAGAAGCCATTTAGAGGATGCTTGCTTCTTTTCATAAAATCGCCCACCATATAAACCAGGGAAGAGTCGCCACGTTCGAGGTAAGAAGGCAGCAACGCTAAAATGCAATAGTCTTCCACCGGTCCATACATTCTTTCAAAAGCACTGGCGCCAGATGTCTTGTATAGGGAAACCTCTTTCACGAGGTGTTTGCTGGTTTTGGCGCCTGTTGTACCACTGCTTCTGAATACCGCTTCTTCTACAAATTGCGTGGTCTTTACGGCATGTGTTTTAAAAAAGGAAATAGGCAAGAAGGGCAGCTCTTCCAAAATTGCCACTCCTTTATCCTTTCCTGTTAAATGTGTATACTTTGCATAGAGCGGATTATGTTCATACTGGAAACGAAAAAGGGACATTGCCATTTGCCCGAACTCCCCCTCCCCGATTTCAAATATTTTGGTAATGTCTGCGTTATACATAAGATAGTTACGGCCAAAGTTTTAAATTTGTTAGCATACAACCAAAGAGTAATGAAATACCTTTTTCTTATTGTCAGTATTATCACCCTCACGATCGCGTGCAGCAAGGATAAATTTCAAACCAAGCCCTCTTTGGAAATTGTATCGACTTCCTCCAAAGAAGTACCCATTAATGGTTCCTTTGAAGTCACGTTTGAATATACAGATAAGCAAGGCGATCTTAGCGATTCTATTTTTGTACGGAAGATCCGCACCAATCGGAGGGTAACCGCAACCGTGGCGGCAAGGGATTCTCTTTGGTATAAGCTTCCGGCCTTTCCAAACAGCCCTAAGGGTGAAGTAGTGCTGCGTTTGGGTTATACCAATTTGCAAGCAGCCCAAGTACCTCCTTCCATTCCAAACACAGTACCTCCGCGTAAGGAATCGGATTCCTTAACGTTTAAGTTTGTAATTCAGGATAAGGAAAAAAATAAAAGCGACACCGTAACCCTTACCGGCGTAGTGGTTGAGAGAAATTAATGGCTTGATCAGGCAATTAAAATCGGTAATCGACTTCTTTCTTTTTAGTAGTCTTTACATAGCGTTTTGTGCGCTTGTAATGGCTTACCATACCTTTATCTTCTTTGGGTATCCTATCCAACTTCATCTTCTCGGTTTTATTTTTTGCGGTACCGTTTGCAGCTACAACTTCCACTGGTTCTTAACCCCGGAACTTGCAAGTGGTTCCGTCAAGGCTGCCTGGTCGTACAGAAACAGGCACCTCCACGCCAGCTTATTTATAGCCAGCTTTATGGGTGCTGCCTATTTTGGTTATTTCCTTATTGATAAATGGTATTGGCTGCTGTTGACTGCCGCTGTGACTTTTTTGTACTCCGCCCCCAAAATTCCCTTTGGACCTTTTCAACAACTTAAAAAAATAGCTATCGGCAAAACGGTTTTCCTCGCCTTTGCCTGGACCCATATTCCCTTTATTCTTCCACTGCTTTTTTCTACTTCTGAATGGACCATTCCTGAATATTTGTTCGTCTTTAACCGCTTTTACCTGATCTACGCGATCTGTATTGTTTTTGATCACCGCGACCGTGAAGCGGATCGAAAAGAAGGTATTCGGAGTATGATCACCGATCTTCCCGAAAGAGGAATTAACCGGCTGTTCTGGGGTTCTATCATCGCTTTTGCTATTAGCGCTATTGCTATGCTTACTTACGGTTATAGTTGGTCAGCTGTTTTTATATTGCTGTTGCCAGGAATAATTTTGGGAAGTACTTATCGCTCTTCAAAATCAAGGATCTCCGATTATTATTACTACTTTTTCCTGGATGGCTTAATGATGCTTTCAAGCTTATTATTGCTGGTCTTTTAGTTTTCAATAGATTTGTTGGCTAAAATGTGACTATGGCAAAAGCGTCGAAAACCAAGAATACCAATAAATCCCTTTTAACCGATAACTCGCTTAGCTTTTTAGCCGAATACATTGACAACCCCTCGCCTGTCGGCTTTGAATATTTGGGACAAAAGCTTTGGCTGGAATACATTTCGGAATATGTAGATGAGACCTTCACCGATCCTTACGGAACGGCTGTAGGTGTTATTAATCCAGGGCAGGATTTTAAGGTTGTTATTGAAGCCCATGCCGATGAGATCAGCTGGTTTGTGAATTACATCACGGCAGAAGGACTGTTGTATCTTAAACGGAATGGCGGTGTGGATCACCAGATCGCTCCGGGGCAGCGGGTAATTATTCATGGTAAAAAAGGACCCGTAAAAGCCGTATTTGGCTGGCCGGCCATTCATACCCGCATTGGCGCTGCGGATAAAGAACCAGTGGCAAAAGTGGAAAACCTGTTTCTGGATTGTGGCGCCCGCAGCAAGGCGGAATTAGAGGAGTTAGGCATTCATGTTGGCAACGTAGTAACCTATATTGACGGATTTGAAGAATTGGCTTTTGACTATTATATCGGCCGTGCCTTTGATAACCGCATTGGCGGATTTATGATCGCAGAAGTGGGGCGGTTATTAAAAGAAAACAAGAAGAAGCTGCCTTATAGCTTATACATTGTAAATGCGGTGCAGGAAGAAATTGGGCTGCGTGGCGCCGAAATGATCGCCCGGCGCATTAAACCCAATATTGCCATCATTACGGACGTAACCCATGATACCACAACGCCAATGATCAACAAGATCGTAGAAGGCGATACGGCTTGCGGCAAAGGTCCGGCGCTTTCTTACGGTCCGGCGGTTCACAACAAGCTATTGCAGGTTGTTCAGGACGTTGCAGAAGCTAAAGGCATTCCTGTTCAACTGAAAGCGGTCTCCCGCAGCACCGGCACCGATACCGATTCTTTTGCGTATGCTAATGATGGGTGCCCTTCGGTATTGATCTCTATTCCATTGCGCTATATGCATACAACAGTAGAAATGCTGCACAAGAGTGATGTGGAGCAAACCATCAAGCTCATGTATGAAACCCTTCTGGCCCTAACGCCTAAGACCAACCTAAGCTATTTCTAATGCAACATTTTTTAATCTATATAGATCCTGGTAGTGGCAATTACCTGCTTCAATTGATCGTTGCCGCTGCCTTGGGTGCAGGATTTGTGGTGAAGACATGGTGGTGGAGAATCAAAAGCTTCTTCCACAAAAAAAAGGATGACCCCAAAAAGAACCTATAATTTTCCTAATGCCTTTTTGATGTAGTTGACGCCATTGATCCAATGAGTGGAATCAAATATAACTGAACTTTCTATTTCAGTTATTTGGTTCTTCCATTCTGAAGTTTCTAATGAGTCGAGCACTTTGAGTATATCTTTAATGCCAGAGGTTTCCACCTCAATACCTATTTGTGTCCGGATTGAGTTTTCGACGGGTATTATGGAAAATGACTCAAACGCAGGGTTATTAATTTTAGGTGGTGTATTCAGGAAAACCACTGGCCGGTTACAAGCAAAAGCATATTCCAGCGCAATGCCGGAACGGTCAGTAATCAGCACGTCTGCATCAACCAAATGTGTATATACTTTCGGTGAGAAATCAATTGCTAATGAATCATGTTGGTTAGCTAAATTGAGCAAACAGGTAGCCTCTTTTTTATTACGCTTAATATATTCAGGATGCGGCCTGACATAAAGCAGCCAGTTACGGCTTAATAGTACATTTAAAAGTGGTAAGAGACATGTATTTAATATCCCTTGTTCATACCATGAAGGCGCAATGAGAATTTTCTGAATCCCTTTTTCATCTTGGGGGGGAACTTTATGTTTCAACTCCTCCAATAATGGATAGCCATACGCAATTTTATCTTTTGATGAAAGAGAAGAAATCTCCTCAAGTTTCTCCAACTCTTGCAAATGATGGGGGCCGCAGCAAAAGAATGCATCATAATGATTGAAAGCATGTTGGCGATATTGTTGATGAATGCTTACTAAAGCATGAAAAATATAAACATACTTCCCTACACCTGCCGATCGTTTATAAGCAAAATTCTGCAGATCGGGCATGGTTAACAATACCACTTTGGCCTGCAAATTAGAAAAAACAAAAACGAGTGTCTTATGCAAATAAAAAGTTTGCAACCCTTCCCTTTTAATGCTGAGGACGGGGTCATTCCTGTCAGAAGTGATGTAACCAACAGTTACTTCCGGCATATCCGTAAACACCTCAAACAAATGCCGGAAATACTGGAAGTAATAAGCATTCTCTGCATAGAAAAGGATATCAAACTTCGTTTGAACAACCTTATTCGAATCCCGCATTTCTTTAAAAAAACCTATCATGAGGAGTAACAATGTTTTAAAATCATCTTCTGCATACGTTCAGCATTAAATGCAACAGGATTATTATTAAAGCGCTCTCCATTTACCGAAGCAATTATTTCCGGAACAACATCTTTGGGAATCCCAAAGTCTTCAAGGTTTATTGAGAGGCCTAAACCTCGTATGAATTTTTTTATATGCTCAACTCCATCCTGATTCTTTAGATTAAGTATTTGATAAATTAATTGTCTCCGGCTATTGGTTATTTCGTCCGTCACGTCTTCAAAATTATAAGCAAAGAATAGTGGAAGAAACGTTGCGACAGCCTGCCCATGATCAACACCGTAATTAGACGTAAGATAATAAGACAGGGCATGGGGGCCTGTTGTTTTTGTAATATTAATAGCCTTTCCAGAAAGGTAGGCTCCTTCAGCAATACCAGGTGCAATGGAAGAATCGCCTTTTACAAAAGATGGCAATTTATTCCATAGTATTTCTAATCCTTTTTCTGCATAAGCCAATGATTCTGGATTTGCGTTTTTATTCCATATAGATTCTATGCATTGCGCCATCGCATCTATCCCCGATACAGCTTTCTGGTAAGTGCTAAGTCCCTCTAAAAGTATAGGGTCAAGCAGCACTAAGTCCGGCAATAGCCTCGGATGATCTAATGAGTACTTCACGCCTTGTTTATAAATAACGGCAAAACTGGTAGCCTCGCTCCCCGATCCCGCTGTAGTAGGGACTGCAATAAAATAAGGCTTTACAGAGCCTGTTGGTAAGTGATAGAGTAACACTTTCCCAAAATCAATAGTGCGACCTCCGCCAATTGCAACAATGCTATCTGCACCAAGCAGTTTTCTTTCAAATGCTGGCAACAACCGTTCTTCCAATATTCCGTTAGGCGTAACAATAGTGGTTGAAAAATCAATTGCAAGTTGTTTAAATAAAGAGTCGTGTGTATCCAAAACATGCTGTCCGCAAACCAGCGCTACTCGTTGAAGATGCCGCCCAACTAACAGGGATTTCAACTGGATGATGGAGTCTTGCCCTCGGATAACCAACTGCTCCATTTAGCTTTTTTGAAAACGTTGCATGAATTTCTGCTTTGCTTCAAGAGGCGTTTCAGCCGGTCGGCCCAGCTGGCTGGATACCAAAGCATTGATCCGAATTTCGACAAACTGTTGTTCTTCATTATTATTTTGTAACCAATGATCTAAGGAAGACAGGTCTTCTACGCGATGAATATTTGTATAACCACATGCCATTGCAATTCCACAAAAATCAACGTCAAAGCCCACGGTTGGCTGTCCTCCTACAGATTCATGTACGCCATTATTTAACAGGATATAGGTGAACTTTTTAAGCCTTAACGAAGCAATAGTAGCTAAAGCTCCCATGTGCATAATAAGAGCCCCATCGCCATCAAACAATACCACTTCCTCATTACTATGAAATGCGATCGACGCCGCAAGACTATTAGTATGTCCCATGGCGCCTACATTTAAAAAACAGGCCCGGTCACCATTGTACAAGTCTCTTGTTATTTCATAGATGATCCTTCCGATCTTACCGGTTGTTGCAATAAATTTTATTTTCCTGTCAAATGCTTTGACAACCGCTTCTATGGCGGTTTTGGCATCTAACTCATATCTATTTTGCTTCCCTATTTCTTCCTTCAAAAAAAAGCCATCCTCAACCAAAAGAGCAAATGGATGTGATTGGCTCCGGCAATTTTCCAAAGCTTCTTTTAATGATGCCTCCCAAGTGGCTCCGGAGTCTTTAGCTAAAATTTTATAGGGTATCTCTAAAGCACTGAGCAAAGAGGGCGTTACTCTTCCCATTTTCTGATGCTGTGGTTCATCGGCATGGCCTGGCTGTCCCCGCCACCCTATTGCTAAGAGCATGGGTATACCATAAACTTCGCTGTCCGCTAAGGATGTTAGTGGATTAATAATATTACCTAAACCGGAATTCTGAAGATAAACCAGTGGCACAGAACCTGTAGCAAGATGATAGCCAGCGGCCATCCCAATAGCCGCGCCTTCATTTGCCGCAATGACATGTCTAGTGGAAGGCAGTGCATGTAAAGCTGTATTAAATCCCTTTAATAAAGAATCCGGGACACCTGTATAGAAGTGCACATTTTCTTCTTCAAGCCTTTTCAGAAATAGGGCGCCACCAATCATGTAGCAGGTATTAACTTAAAAAATTCTGAAAGCGGAATGATCTCCTTTTCAATAGCTTCTGCTGAACCTTCCTGCAAAATACTCAAAGCGGTCTTTTCCATGGCTGGGTAAGCGCTTCGCAAAAGATGATTGGCATAGATCACTACGTTAAAACCCGAATTGCTAAGATCCGAAAGTTTTACAACAGGGTAAGTAGTAGGTACTGCCACCATTGGCAAGTAGGGATGGCTCTTCCGAAAGATAGCAGCGAATTCCATAATGTCCTTACCCGTCTTTTCTTTACTATGGATCATTATAGCACTTGCGCCCGCCTTGGCGTAAGCTTCGGCTCTGGTGAGAGCATCCTGCATTCCTTTTCCTAAAATAAGACTCTCAATGCGGGCAATGATCATCAAGTCATCTGTCTGGCGGCTTTTAAGGCCTACAGCAATCTTCTGGCAAAAGTCGGCTATAGAATCTTGTTCGTGGATAGAAGGACTTTCATCCAGCAATGAATTTCTTTTTTGACCCACTTTGTCTTCGATAATAATAGCAGAAACGCCCAGCCTTTCGAGTGTGCGAACCATAAAAGGAAACTGGTCTATCCGCCCCCCGGTGTCGCCATCAAAAATGATAGGCTTGGTAGTGACTTCAATGATCTCATTGACCGTTTGCAGCCTCGACGTGAAGTCAACAGCCTCTATATCTGGTTTGCCTTTGGCGAATGAGTCGGTGAGGCTGCTTAACCAAATGGCATCAAACTCCAGGGGCGTTCCAGCGCTGGTATTATAACTGGTGTTTTCTACGATCATGCCACTCAGTCCATTATGCGACTCCAAAGCAATAAGGGTCTTTTTCACCGCAAGTATTCGCTTTAACCGCTTAAGCCGGTTTTCCGGAGTAATGCCAATCTCTTTCAGTGAATGCTGTATGGCTGTTGAACTGATGCCTTTTGTATAAGGCACCTCGATTAATTGCCCGCCCCATTCTTCCAGAACTTCAATTACCTTTTGCCGGGTAGCTTGTTGAACACCAGTGCGCCAATCGTCGCCATGCACTACAAAATCCGGTTTTATTAGGCGAAGGTTTTCTCCATAATCCAGCGTGGCCTGCGGAACTACCTCACTCACTCCCTTAAGTCCTTCAACTATTGCCTTGCGCTGCTCGAAACTTAAGTAGGGTACTCTCTTATACGAAGCGATCGCTTCATCTGTTAATAGGCCAATTACGATATCGCCGTATTCCATGCCCTTCTTAATAATATTCAGGTGCCCGGGATGAACCAGGTCCGCACTCATGCCGATGTAAACTTTTTTTCTCATACTTAAACGCAGGCTTGCTTAACCTTATACAAACCTTATTTTTGAAAAATGATAAAGGCTGCCAAAAATACTCTTTAATGCAGGACAGGAAGAAAACTATTTCAACTCCACCGGTTTATCTTTTACTGTTGATCCTGTTCTTTATCTTTCATGGATATGTGGAGAACTTTCTATTGATCCCTTTATCCGCTGCTATTCAACTAGTGCTTATCTATAGTCTTTCGATTACCGTATTGCATTACATTTTTTTGTATTTTATTGGGTCTGTATCCAAAGCAGGGCTTATAACAGCTGCTCTTATGGCTCTGTTTTTTTTCTTTGGAAGTTTTCATGATCTGCTGATACATCGACTGGGGAAACAGTTTCTAAGCAGCTATACGTTTGTGCTTCCATTTTGCTTCTTAATCACTACGGGGGTAATTCTATACATCTCCAGGGCAAAGCGTTCTTTTAAAAAAGCATCTGCTTATTTAAATGCTTTGTTACTGATATTATTATTAATAGAAAGCGGCATACTTTTAAACAAAGCCTCCAAAAGCAATGATCAGGCTACTCTGCCAAAAGGCTTGCAAAAATGCGACAGCTGTTACAAGCCGAATATTTATCTCGTAATAGCTGACGAATATGCCGGTCACCAGGAACTTATAGACATTTTTGGATATGATAATAGCCCTTTTGAAAATGAGCTTAAGAGTCTCGGGTTCCACTATCCTGACAGTTCGGTCAGTAATTATAATTTTACTCCTTTTTCCGTAGCCTCTATTCTTAACTACGACTACCTGCCTTTTTCAGATAGCAACCGCATGGCTCGAGAAGTGCCTATCGTAATGGAATCAATAAAGAATAATAACCTTATCCGCTTCCTGTCATTACATGGTTACAAAATTGTGAATAATTCTATTTTCGATCTGGAAGGTGAACCCGCAGCGACTTCAAGCGAGTTTTTTCCAGCTAAGAGCAAATACATAACGGCGCAGACACTTTTTAGCAGGCTTTATCGTGACCTTGGTTACCATCTTATTACAAAGCTAAAACTTCGCTGGGTTATTAAAAGGTCTATGTATAATTCGCTAAATAACAATCGGTTTTTATATCAAAAAACGCTGGAGACAAAAAGTGATTTTTCACACCCCCTTTTTTCCTACAGCCATTTACACATGCCGCATACGCCTTACTATTTTGATGAAAATGGAGCTGAAATGGCGTATGATAGTTTGTTTGACAGCGGCAATAGGAGACTGTACATCGGATACTTAAAATATTGCAATAAGCAGTATCTAAATCTTTTTACTACCCTTATAAAAAGGGAAACTGTCAATCCGCCGATCATTATTTTTTTAAGCGATCACGGTTACAGGGCACGGTATGGTGGAAATGAGTTTGAAAGGAAATATAATTTTATGAATACCATTGCTGTGTACAATCCTTATGTCAAGCCACAAGGACTTTATAACGGTATGAGTGCCGTGAATGTGTTCCGAATATTCCTGAACGAGCAATTCTCCCAACGTTTGCCCTTGCTAAAAGATTCAGTAACCTACCTGAAAGACTAATGAACTGGAGCCAATGCAGAAACTTACATTCAAAAATAACTTATTACTAAAGCCTTACTATTTAATATTACTAATAATATTTTTTGTCTTTCACGGATACGTAGAGAACTATGACCTGGTGCCCGTTACCGATTGCTTGCTCCTTGTTTGTCAATACACCGGTTTCGCCATTCTATCAACAGCCATGGCTTATTACTTCCTGAGATCAATTAACAAAGCAGCGTTATTTACCTTTTTCATTCTTTCTATCAATTTTTTCTTTGGTGCTGCTTTCGATGTTCTGAAAAAGAGCCCTGTTAGCTTTCTTGGAAAGTATTCCGTGATCTTGCTTTTATTGGTTATAAGCCTTGTTGTAACTTTTATTTATTTAAAGAAGTCCACAAAGCTTTTTTATACAATAACTAAGTACTTAAACTTCTTATTTGTAATTCTACTCCTGCTTGATATTGGGCAATTTACATTCCTCTTTCAAGCAAACCCTATAGTAACTGATTATTCTTCGAGGCTAACTAAATGTGATACCTGTGCTACACCGGATATTTATTTGATTGTAGCGGATGAATACGCAGGTAATCGGGAATTGCTTAGTATGGGCTTTGATAATAGGAATTTTTTTGAACAACTAAAAAAAAGAGAGTTTAATGTTATTAAAAACACCACTTCAAATTACAATCCTACGGAATACTCAATGGCTTCATTGTTCAATATGCAATATCTTAAAAATGTAAAGGAAAATTTAAACACTAAGGACATAGCTCGATGTTTTAATGCTATTGATGAGAATGAATTTTTAAGACTCCTACCCATAAGCTATAAAGTTTTTAATTTTTCTAATTTTAGAGTTGCAAATCAAGAACCCCTAACCAATTCTCCATTTTATAGTGATGAGAAAATGTTCATTACTGAGCAGACTTTGTTACAGAGATTAATGAAGGATATTGGTTATCATTTGTACACAAAGGGAATTTTGTCTTTGAAGAATCGACAATTTGAAAACTTCCACAATAATAAAATGTTAATAAAGGCAACAAAGGATATAGTCACCACAAATGAAATAAATCCAAAGTTTGTCTACACCCACTTAACGTTACCTCATTATCCTTATTACTTTGATAAGGACGGAAAACAAAATGAACAACTCAGCAAAATGTGGGAAGAAAAAATGAATCAAAATGATTACTTAGAATATTTGCAATATTCAAATAGAATTTACTTAGAATTAATTGATTGGATAATAACTAAATCCAAACAACCTCCAATAATACTTTTAATCAGTGATCACGGCTTTAGACAATTTGAAGGCAACTTTGATAAAACTCTGGTTTTTAGCAATTTAATTGCAGTGCATTTGCCATCTAATAAATATGGAGGTTGGTATGAACAGATGAGTAATGTAAATATTCTGAAAATTTTATTAAACAGTGAATTTCAACAAAAGCTTACAATTCAAAAGGATTCATTAGTTTTTATCAAAGACTAAAATTTTACAATTTTTTCGTCAAATTCACCCCGATCCCAAACTGATTATACGCCCCGCTCCTGCCGAAATAAGCCCTGGCATACTGAACCTCCAGTCTGCTGAACTTTGCTTTAAATCCTGCGGAGAAGCCATTTAACCCATTCCCGGAAGTTCCCAAATTCAACTCGCTTCTACGGAGAACATTGTACCCCAATGTGGCTTCAAGATTCCTCCCAAAAAAAATATGAGTGGCCAGAATAAAATGATTGAAAAGGCGGGTAGAAAATGAAGGCTTTTTAGTGAAGTTATTTTCGTTGTTGAAGGTGGTGTCGTTGTAGTCGGTATCAAAACGATGCGCTTGTTGCAAGGTGAGAGAAAAGCCAAAGGGAGCTTTAGCCAATCGCTTGGTGATGCCGATCTGCAGATCAAAGGGCAGTTCTTCCCGCTCTCCATTATAGGTAGATAGCTGAGCACCCATATTCTTTGCAACAATGCCTGCGGAAAACAGGTTGGCAGTATCGTTATACAAAAGCCCGAAATCAAATGCCAACCCGGTAGAACGGAATTGCTCGTAAGAAGAGTGAATCAGCTTGCCGCTTAATCCATAGTGCCATTTCTCCAGGTAAGTTTTTGCTGCCGAAACCTGCAGCACAAAATCCTTTGGGCGAAAGGAACCTTGCTCCATTCCAGACGCGTCTGTTTGATTAATATTCCCATAATCCAGGTAAGAAATAGCCCCGCCAAATGTAGTTTTCCATTTATTGGAATGATAACCACCTGCTAATTGATAGGCTTTTATTCCGGCGAAATACGCATTGAAGTTTGCAGCTCCTTGCAGATGAAGGGCTTCATTCAACAAGGCAGGATTGTTCATGGCGAAGGCCACATCCTTAGGTGTGTAAGAAACATTGACGCCACCGGCGGCACTCAGAAGTGGCGATTGCGGCAGCTTTAAAAAATTATAAACAGACCCGCCGCCAAGCGTTTGCGCATTGACGGTCGCACCAACTGCCATAAAGAAAAAGATAAAAAGAAAACGCAGCAATTGAAACATTTTATAGAGACCCAAGCTATGAATTTAATCCTGCAAGGCCAAGTCCAGCACCTGATTCATGGTCTTTACAAAATGAAACGTCACCCCTTTTATATAATCAGGATTGATCTCCTGCACATCTTTTTCATTCTGCCAGCAAAGAATCAGTTCCTTCAGACCGGCACGTTTCGCAGCCAGTACTTTTTCTTTAATGCCGCCAACGGGTAATACTTGTCCACGCAAAGTGATTTCTCCTGTCATTCCCAGGTAAGGACGCACTTTTCTGCCGGTATAAGCCGAAGTTAACGCTGTCAGCATAGTAACACCGGCACTCGGGCCGTCTTTTGGCACAGCACCTTCCGGCACATGCACATGCGCTGTTTTCTTTTCAAAGATTCCTGGCTCAAGCCCGTAACGCTTTGCATTTGCCTGTAAATAAGATAGAGCTGTTGAAGCGCTTTCTTTCATCACATTACCAAGGTTGCCGGTAAGCTTTAAATCTGCCTTGCCATCGCTCAATGTTGTTTCGATAAAAAGGATATCACCGCCAACATAGGTATATGCTAAACCCACGGCTACACCCGCCATATTAGCGGTTTTGTAAAGCTCATTGGAGTAACGGGAACGCCCAAGAATGCGCTCAATATCAGCATTGGTCAGGTTCATCTTCAACGTGCCTTTCATGGCTAATTGCTTAGCCTGGTTGCGCATGATAGATGCCAATTGACGGTCTAACTCCCGCACACCGCTTTCCCTGGTATAATCCTCAATAATTTTCTCAATGACCTTATCGTTGATCTTGAACTTGCTATCCTTTAAACCATGCGCTTCACGTTGCTTAGGTAAAAGATGGCGCTTCGCTATTTCAATCTTTTCTTCTACGGCATAGCCGCTTAATTCTATAATTTCCAAACGGTCACGAAGCGCCGGCTGAATGGTTTGCAGACTATTAGCCGTAGCAATGAACAACACTTTACTTAAGTCATATTCCAGCTCCAGGTAATTATCGTAGAACGTGTTGTTTTGTTCCGGGTCGAGTACTTCCAGCATGGCGCTACTAGGATCGCCGCGATGATCGCTTCCCACTTTATCAATTTCATCCAAGATCATCACGGGGTTGGATGATTTGACCTTACGGATAGATTGAACAATGCGCCCTGGCATGGCGCCAATATAGGTTTTGCGGTGGCCGCGGATCTCGCTTTCATCATGAATGCCACCAAGGCTCAACCGCACATATTTCCGGCCAATGGCGTTGGCAATGCTTTTACCTAAAGAGGTTTTACCAATGCCGGGAGGTCCAAAAAAGCAAAGGATCGGGCTTTTCATGTCTCCCTTTAATTTCAATACCGCCAGGTATTCCAGTATGCGTTCCTTGATCTTATCCATTCCGTAATGGTCGGCATCAAGAATGGCTTTCGCTTTCTTCAGATCGTATTTATCTTCCGTATAATCTTCCCAGGGAAGATCAAGCATTAAATCCAGGTGATTATACACAATGGAATAGTCGGGAGTGCTTGGGTGCATGCGCTCCAGCTTCTCCGCTCCTTTCTTGAACATTTCCTTGGCAGCCGCTGACCATTTTTTCCCCTCTGCTTTCTTCTGCATCTCCTTTACTTCCCGTTCGTTTACATCTCCGCCTAATTCTTCCTTAATGCTTTTTAATTGTTGCTGCAGGAAATAATCGCGTTGCTGCTTGTCTAATTCGGCCTTTGTTTTATTGGTGACCTTGTTTTTCAATTCAGCAAACTGTAGTTCCTTATGGAGCAACTGCATCAAAATATCTGCCCGTTCCCCGATACTGTTTATCGTGAGCAGGCGCTGCTTTTCTTTTACGTCCGTATTTAGATTACTGGATACGAAATGTATGAGAAAGGAAGGATTTTCGATATTGCGCAGTATCACCGATGCTTCTGATGGAATGTTTGGCGAAAGCTGGATGATATCCGTAGCCAGGTCTTTGATATTATCTACATAAGCAATGAAATCAGGCTCCGTGGAAGCTTCCTCCTCCTGCAGTATCTTGATCTTCGCTTTGAAATATGGCTCTTCCGAAGTCACTGCTTCTACTTCAAAACGGGTTTTGCCTTGAATGATGATGGTGATGCCGCCGTCCGGCATTTTGATCTGCTTCACGATCTTAGCCACGGTACCAATTGTTTCCAGGTCGCCAACAGCCGGATCTTCAATATTGCTGTCTTTTTGGGCGATCACGCCTATTAGTTTGTCTCCTTTATACGCGTCGTTCACTGCTTTGATGCTTTTATCGCGACCTACCGTGATAGGCAGAACCACACCGGGAAAAAGGACGGTATTACGAAGTGGCAGAAGCGTTAACTCTTCCGGAACAGTAGTGCTATCGAAGATCTCTCCGTCATTCTCATTCAGTGGAATGATGGGTAAAAAATCCATATCATCTTCGGGCTTCAATCTATAGCTCAAGGTTATTTTGTTTAATGTTGGCAAAGGAGCGGTTCTGGCTCAGAATCGGTAAAGTTAAAGCGGAAACCATTTTCTGAAAGATATTAAACATGGTATCCTGGAATCCCACAAAAACAAAATTCCCCTGCCGAAGCAGGGGAATAATAAAGAATGGTGCAAGGGTTTTAAAACCGAAGCCCTAACGACAACTGGATGGCCTGGCTTTTCCATTTGTCTTTGTCATCAATGTCGTTAATATTATTAAGTCCAATGCCGTAACGACCGGTAATATTAATTCCTCCTAAATGAATGCTCGGGCCGGCAACAAGCGACAAGTCGCCATTATCGAAAGCATTTTGTCCGTTTTGCAAGGCTGTTTTGTCCTTGTTGATTAATACACTGAACTGTGGCCCGGCTTGCAGGGAGATCAGTTTATTCAGCTTGTAATCCAATAGGATCGGGATCGATAAGTAATTCAATTTTACATTGCCGGAGCTGGCATCCGCAAAAGCATTCTGGTAGATCGCGTTGAAGTCATTATCCACTTTATTCTGGCTTTGGCTTAACAGCACCTCCGGCTGTATACTAAGCTTCCCGCCCAAACCAATATTGGCAAACCCGCCAAGTAAATACCCATAGCCAAATTCATCTTTGAAAGACTTGCCGTCAATTTTGGAAATATTGACACCGGCTTTTACACCAAATTTTAATTGTGCCATTGAGGATTGTGCTGTAATCAGCAGTGCGGCGAGAATAGGTAATTTCCATTTCATAAAAGAAGTAGTTTTAAAAAATGTCAGTTTTCAAGATTAGTGCCAAGTAAAAAACAAGGTTGTTAAAAATGATAATTTCAAATGCAAATCTACTAAGGGTAATAATAAATAAAAATAGTCACCTCGTTTCGTGTAATGCTTCACCTGGTGCTTCATAGCGTAGCGACTTCCATTATTTTTGCACTTCTATGATGAATATCGAAATCTTAAAATCTAAGGTGCACCGGGCCATTATCACAGAAGCCAACCTGAATTATGTTGGCAGCCTTACACTGGATGAAAACCTGATGGAAGCAGCCAATATGATCGAAAATGAAAAGATCACTGTTGTTAACGTAAACAACGGGGAACGACTTGATACCTATTTAATAAAGGGGAAAAGAGGATCGGGTGTCTGTTGCTTAAACGGACCGGCGGCCCGCAAAGGCATGATGGGCGACGTTGTCGTCATCATTTCTTACGCGATGATGGACTTTGAAGCCGCCAAAATCTTCAAGCCCTGGATCGTGTTTCCAAAAGAGGGCAACAAACTTTAAGTCACGTATTCTTTTATCATTGTATGTTTATTGCTTGATGAAGAAATATATCCTTACCATATTTCAATACCTCTTTTTTGTTTGCCTTGGTTTTTTCTTTGTCTGGCTTTCGGTAAAAGATATTCATGAAGAACAATGGGCGCAAATAAAGGATGCGCTTTCAAGGGCAAAGCATTGGCTGGTTATACCGGCTTTACTTTTGCTGCTTCTTTCCCACTATAGCCGTGCATTGCGCTGGAAGATATTAATGGAGCCAATGGGCTACAAGCCCTCCAATTTTAATGTTTTTGCGGCTGTTATGATCGGGTATCTGGTTAATGCCGGCGTGCCCCGTTTAGGAGAGGTAGTAAAATGTTCGATGCTTGCCCGTTATGAAAAAGTGCGGGTGGACCGGCTGGTAGGCACCATTGTAATGGAGCGGGCTGTTGATGTTATATGCCTTTTAGTGGTTTTTGCCAGTGCCCTTATTTTTCAGGGCGATATTATCAATGAACATATTGGCGCCAAATTCACATCACTTTTCAGAGATGCCTCCGGGCACACTTCCTCGCGAAAAGTGCTGGTGGTACTGGGAAGCCTGGCGCTTTTCCTACTCTTATCGTTTTATTTACTCAGAAAATTTGCGCATGTCAATGCGGTCGCAAAGATCAAGCACGTGCTAGCCGGCATCTTGCATGGGTTGAGCAGCATCCGTCAGGTACAACACAAAGGACTATTCCTTTTCCATACCATCTTTATCTGGCTCTGCTATCTCGCCGGAACAACCATTGGTATCTACTCGTTGCAGGAAACAAGCCATCTTGGCATCGGTGGCGGGGTTACCGCCCTTGCTTTAGGAAGCGTGGGCATGTTGATCGCGCCGGGAGGCATTGGAGCCTATGCCTGGATCGTTGCCAAGCTTATGGGCTGGTACGGACTGGATGAAGACACTATCGGGAATGCGTTGGGGTGGTTGCTATGGTCCTTCCAAACCCTCATCATTTTAATAGGCGGCTTGGTTTGCTTTGGTCTTTTATCGTACTTTAATAAAAATAAAAAAAGTGAAAGTAGCGAACAGCCTGCCCCAAAAGATTCTAACGCTTAAAGAATTACAGTTTCGGGTGGCGCAATGGCGGCTGCCTGGAAAGACAGTAGCTTTTACCAATGGTTGCTTCGACATTTTACACGCCGGGCATATAGCTTCCTTATCGGAAGCCTCTGAACAAGCTAATTACTTAATTGTTGCAGTAAACGCAGACAGCTCGGTAAAAAAATTAAAAGGAGAACACCGGCCAATCAATTCGCAGGATAGCCGTGCTTTGTTATTGGCATCACTTTGTATGGTGGATGCGGTGGTGATTTTTGATGAGGAGACACCTCTCGAGTTGATCCGAAACCTGCTTCCCGATGTTCTGGTGAAGGGCGGTGATTACAAAGTAGAAGATATAGTAGGCGCCAAAGAAGTGATCGCCGCAGGTGGCAAGGTTATTATTAACCCTATTAAGGAAGGGTTTTCCTCCACAAATATTATTAATAGATTAAACAATGCGATTTAACACATTGCACAAGCTGCGGTTTATTTTTAAAGACCAATTTACAGCATGGCACTATCGAAACGAAAATTGATACCGCGGGACATTAGCTGGCTTTCTTTTAATGGCCGTGTGCTGCAGGAAGCTGCCGATCCTACGGTGCCCCTTCAGGCCCGGATCCGTTTTTTAGGAATATTCTCTAATAACCTGGATGAATTTTTCCGGGTTCGGGTGGCTACCCTAAAACGCATGAATCAATACGGTGCTAAAGCAAAAACGCACCATGAAGATAAACCGAATGAAATTCTGGAAGAGATCCAGATGACGGTGTTGAACCAACAGAGCGAATTTAACCGGATCTGGGAAGGCATTTTGCGGGAATTGAACGAACAAAATATTTTCCTGGTTACGGAAAAGAACCTTACAAAAGAGCAAGCCGAATTTGTCCGTGCTTTTTATGATGAAGAAGTGAGTGCGAATGTAATCCCGCTGATGATTGAAAGCATCCCCGATTTTCCATACCTGCGGGATAAGTCCATTTACCTGGGTGTGGTGATGTGGAAGAAGGAAAGCGCTTTGAAAAGGAAATATGCTGTCATTGAAGTGCCAACGCGTTTCAATGACCGGTTTGTGCTCCTTCCCTCTCCTGACAAATCAAAGCATATTATTCTACTGGAAGATATCATTCGCTTTAACCTTCCACAGATATTCAGTTTTTTTGGCTACGATCAATACCAGTCCAATATATTCAAGGTAACCCGCGATGCGGAAATAGATATTGACAATGACATATCCACCACGCTTATTCAAAAACTGGAAAAGGGCCTAAAGAACCGCCGCAAAGGAAAACCCGTTCGCTTTGTTTATGACAAAGAAATGGAGCCGGGCTTTCTGGAATACATCATTCGGCGCCTAAACCTTACAAAAAGAGATAATCTTATACCAGGCGGACGCATTCACAACTTCCGGCATTTTACCGAGTTTCCGAACCAGGTTTTTGAGAAGCAAACCGTAAACCGCAAGCCTTTTGATCATCCGCTTTTGGCCAACCGCCGAACTACGGATGTTGTGTTGGAAAGAGATGTGATGCTGCACTTTCCTTACCACTCTTTCAATCCATTGATCGACCTGTTACGTGAATCAGCCATCGACCCGGATGTGATCGCTATAAAGATCACCTGCTACCGCGTTGCCAGCCATTCCAAGATTATTAATGCATTGATCAATGCGGTACGAAACGGCAAGCAGGTAACCGTGATGCTGGAAATAAAAGCCCGCTTTGATGAGGAAGCCAACCTCGCCTGGAAAGAGCGCCTGGAAGATGAAGGCGTGAAGGTGCTGATCGGCATTCCGAACATGAAAGTGCATTCCAAAATTTGCCTGATCCGCAAACGGGTGCAGGACCGTATCATTCACTACGGCTTTGTGAGCACCGGCAACCTGAATGAAAGCACGGCAAAGTTTTATGCAGACCATTGCCTGCTGACATCCAACCGCACCATCATGTCAGATATTAACCGCATCTTCAATTACATCGAACATTATAAAGCAGGCACACATTTCTTAAAAGCCTGCGACACCATTTTGCCAAGCCCTGGCATTGCCCGGAAAGGCTTGCTTAAATTGATAGAAGCAGAAGTAAAGGCTGCCCGAAAAGGAAAGACAGGGATGATCATTGCCAAAATGAATTCCTTGTCTGACGAAGGAATGATTGACGCATTGACAGCGGCCGCGAAAGAAGGAGTAGTTATTAAGCTTATCATCCGCGGTATTTTTTGCATGATGTCCCAGCAGGAAAAGTTTAAGGAGCCCATTACATCCGTGAGCATTGTGGATGAATATTTGGAACATGCCCGTGTGTGGATCTTTCACAATGGCGGCAAAGAAAAAGTTTATATTTCCTCAGCTGATTGGATGACGCGTAACCTGGACCACCGTGTAGAAGCCTCCTGTCCGGTTTTAGATCACAGGATAAAGCAGGAGTTGATCGATATTATCAATATCCAGCTGCAGGATAATGTGAAAGCCCGCACCCTTGATAACGAATTGAGCAACGAGTATATCCATTTAGAGAATCATCCACCAATACGTTCGCAGGTAGAAACCTATAATTACTTACACAATAAAATATCCATAGAAGTTGAAAATAGCAGCGATTGATATAGGGAGCAATGCCTGTCGGCTTCTCATTAATGATGTGATCGTTAACCTTGATGGAAAAACGGATTTCATAAAATTAGCGTTGGTTCGGGTGCCACTCCGGTTAGGGTTTGATGTTTTTGAGCATGGAAAGATCCGTGCAAAAAAAATTGAACAGCTAATTCAAACCATCCAGGCTTACAAGCTTTTGCTGACGGTATACGAGGTGGAACATCTCAAAGCCTGCGCCACTTCCGCTATGCGGGATGCTGAAAATGCAGCCGAGGTATTACACCTGGTGGAAATCAACACCGGCATCCGCATCGAAGTGATCACCGGTGATGCGGAAGCCCGTTTTATTTATGAAAATCATATTGCGGAGGCGCTTAATAACCAGGAGTCCTATCTATACATTGATGTGGGAGGCGGCAGCACTGAGCTTACATTCTTTAGTGATGGACAATTGGTTTTCCAGCATTCCTTTAATATCGGAACAATACGGCTATTGAAAGACCAGGTAGATAAACGGGAATGGACGAAGATGCAGAAATTCATTGAAGCCAAAATACGCGGACACCATCATGTGACCTGCATTGGCTCCGGTGGAAACATCAACAAGATATTTTCTCTTTCCAAAAGAAAAGAAGGCAAGCCATTGACCCTGGAAATGCTGCGAAATTACCATAACGAGTTTAGCCGTGTAAGCTTGCAGCAACGCATGCAGTTATACAAGCTGCGGGAAGACAGGGCGGATGTGATCGCACCTGCCCTTTTGATCTATATCAATGTAATGCGCTGGGCGGATGCGCAGGAGATATTTGTTCCCAAAATAGGTTTGGCCGACGGCTTGATACATAATCTATATGATGAAGTGACGAAAAGGGAACACTGATGTAGATTAAGAAGGTTTCGTTTGTTCTAAAATTAACCCGCTGCGTTCCATAATCGTAACTTGCCTAAAATTCTACCATGAGCGCTGCTGCGGAAATGAAACGGATTACTACGGCTACACTATTGAAATTGAAGGCTGCTGGAAAGAAGATCTCGATGTTAACAGCATACGATTTTTCCTTCGCCAAACTTATAGATGAATCCGGCATTGATGTGATCCTGGTTGGCGACTCCGCTTCCAATGTGATGGCTGGTCACGAAACCACTTTACCCATAACGCTGGATCACATGATCTATCACGCATCATCGGTTGTGCGGGGCGCTAAGCGGTGCCTGATTGTAGTGGATATGCCCTTTGGCTCTTACCAATCCAATGGCGACATTGCCCTTGCATCCGCCATTCGCATCATGAAAGAAACCGGTGCCCATGCCATTAAAATGGAAGGCGGCGAAGAGATTTTGGATTCCGTTAAACGAATTATTTCTGCTGGCATTCCGGTTATGGCGCATCTTGGATTGACTCCACAATCCATTTATAAATTCGGTTCCTATAATGTCCGTGCAAAGGAAGAGGCGGAGGCCAATAAACTAAAAAGCGATGCGCAGGTCATGCAAGACGCCGGTTGTTTTGCGCTGGTGTTGGAAAAAATTCCCGCCCGATTGGCCAAAGAGGTTTCGGAGAATTTACAGATACCAACGATCGGTATCGGGGCTGGAAAATACTGCGACGGGCAGGTATTGGTGATGCACGATATGCTGGGAATAAACACGGAATTCAAGCCGCGTTTTTTGCGCCAGTACCTTAATATCAGCGAACAGGTTACTATAGCTGTGAAGCAGTATATTGATGATGTAAAGTCAGGCGGCTTTCCTACGGATGCCGAATCTTACTAATCTAAAAGCTCTTCCCTGGATTTAATTACATTTGTTTCATGCGCCGGATCATCGAAATAACAAGCACCAGCCTGCGAATGGCATTGCTGGAATTATGGAAGAATAAATTGCGCACTTTTCTATCGCTTTTTGGTATCACCATCGGTATCTTTTGTATCATCGGTGTGCTTTCTACGGTGCAAAGTCTTGAGCACAACCTGCAGAACGAGATTAAATCCATGGGCAGTAATACTATTTATATTGACAAATGGGATTATAGCGTCGGCGGTGGTAATGATTATCCCTGGTGGAAGTACGTAAAACGGCCTTCGCCTAACGTGGCTGATATGAATGCCGTGTTAGAGCGTACGCCAACTGCTAAAGCGGCATCATTTGTATTGCAGGCGAGAGACAATGTGCAGGTTGGCGATAATATGATCCAAGGCATTAGCCTGTATGGTGTCACGGAAGGCTTTCAAACAATCCAGTCGGTTGAAATAATTGATGGCCGTCCATTGATAGATGCCGAATTTGATCGCGGCACAAATTCAGTGGTGATCGGTTTTGAAATTGCGGAAAAATTATATGGCACACCTGAAAGAGCATTGGGTAAGATCATATCAACACGCGGCAAAAAATTGCAGATCGTTGGCGTGATGAAGAAACAAGGCCAGCAAATGCTCGGTGGTTGGAATTTTGACCAGAGCCTGGTGATCCCCTACCGGTATGCACGGAATTTTATGGATGAAAGACGTGCGGACCCTATCGTAATGGTGCAGGCAAAAGACAACGTAACCACAAAAGCGTTGATTGATGATCTCCGGGGCGTTATGCGTTCTGTACATCGCCTTAGTCCTCGTGAAGATGATGATTTCGCATTGAACGACATCAATGATTTCAGTGAAGTGATGAGCCAGGCCTTTGTCAGCGTAAATATTGGCGGATGGGCCATTGCAGCCTTATCATTGATCGTAGGAATGTTTGGTGTGGCTAATATTATGTTCGTTACAGTCAAGGAACGGACGCCTCAAATTGGATTAAAGAAAGCAATCGGTGCCAAAAGCGGGGTGATACTAACCGAGTTTTTATTGGAGTCTGCCTTCCTTTGTATCATCGGCGGATTGATAGGCATCCTGCTGGTTTTCGGATTGACAAAGATCGTGTCGGTGGCATTTGACTTTCCCATCTTCATATCTACAAGCCTGCTTTTTTTAGCCATTGGCATCTGCATTTTTGTAGGATTGGTGGCAGGGATCATCCCGGCCTACCGCGCTGCCAAGCTTAACCCTGTAGTTGCCATCAGAAGCTAACCAGCTTTATCTTTACCCCCTTTATGCCTACTATTCTCGCCATTGAATCCTCTTGCGATGACACCTCCGCTTCGGTTTGCCGTGATGGCGCCATCCTTTCTAATTTCATTGCGAATCAAACCGTGCATGAACAATATGGCGGCGTTGTGCCGGAGTTGGCTAGCCGGGCACACATGCAAAATATTGTACCGGTTGTTGATGTTGCCTTGCAACAAGCTGGCATGGCACTAACCGATATTGATGCCATTGGTTTTACCCAGGCACCGGGATTGATCGGATCGTTATTGGTAGGAGCGCAATTTGCAAAATCTTTAGCGATAGCATTGGATAAGCCTCTGATAGCCGTGCATCACATGCAGGCGCATGTATTGGCAAACCTGATAGAAGAACCTCGTCCGCAATTTCCATTCTTATGTCTCACGGTTAGCGGCGGTCACACGCAGATCGTGTTAGCAAAAGCGCCAAATGACCTTTCCGTTATTGGAGAAACCATTGATGATGCGGCAGGTGAAGCTTTTGATAAATCAGCAAAGATCATGGGGCTTCCTTATCCGGGCGGTCCGCTGATCGATAAATATGCCGCAACCGGAGATCCTAAAAAATATAAATTCGCGGAACCTCAAATGGAAGGTTACAACTTCAGCTTTAGCGGCCTGAAAACATCGGTTCTCTACTTTTTACAAAAGGAACAAAAAGCAAACCCTGTATTTGTTAAAGAAAACCTCGAAGACCTTTGTGCTTCTATTCAACATACCATCATTAATATATTGATGAAGAAGCTGCAGAAGGCGGCTGAAGAAACTGGAATTAAAACGGTTTGTATCGCTGGGGGTGTATCGGCCAATAGTGGACTTAGATCAGCATTAAAACAAACCGGTGAAGCGCTAGGTTGGAATGTGCATATCCCGGCTTTCGCTTATTGCACCGACAATGCCGCTATGATTGCCATCACAGCATATCACAAATATTTGGTGGGTGACTTCTCCGACTTGTCTGTATCGGCCACCGCAAGAGCAGAATGGTCCTGATACTATGGCAAACACTTATTTCCAGTTCAAGCAATTCACGGTTTACCAGGAGCGTTCTGCTATGAAAGTGACTACTGATGGATGCTTGTTTGGTGCCTGGGTAGCGAAGGAAATGGAAAATGAAAAATGGAGAATGGAGAATGCGTTGGACATTGGAGCGGGCACCGGATTACTATCTCTTATGATAGCACAGAAGAATGCGATTCATATTGATGCGGTTGAAATTGATCAGCAAGCGGCTAAACAAGCGTCTCAAAACTGCGCCAAATCTCCCTTTTCGACTATTGCTGTAATAGAAGGCGATATTTTAAAGGCAGGTTTAGATCCATATGATATTATCTTTTCCAATCCCCCATTTTATGAAAATGAACTGACGTCCCCCGACGCCAGCAGGGCCGCAGCGCACCACGGCCAAGGATTGCGATGGAATGACCTGTTTTCTTTTATAGCCAATCAGTTAAAAGAAAATGGCTGCTTCTTTCTATTATTGCCAGCAAAAAGAGCTCCGGAAGCAGAGAGCTTATTAGTTGGGAATAAGCTTTTTATTAATAAGAAAGTTTGGGTAAAAAATACAGCCAGCGCACAACCTTTTCGGCTTATGATAAAAGGTGGTTCTAAAGAAATGCCCGTTGTTGCTTCTGACCTGATCATTAAAACATCAAACAATATATACACACCTGATTTTATATCCTTACTGAAAGACTATTATTTGCACCTATAGCTTTCCTTCTGCATAATCAGATAGATAGTTATATGAATCGGTAAGACGCCCTTCTTTCACTATGGTGGCATCGGCTATCGCTCTTGAGCCACCCTCCAGCATATCCGGCAAAACATATTTTATTAATTGTTCGCCAAAATACCGGGAGGCATCTCTTGGCAACTCATTGGGAAGATTTCCTACTGCCATAATATCAATCGTGCTGGGCAGGTAAGGTTTCATCTTCAGGCCGGTTATACGGTCCACCCCATAAACCGGGTCATGTATAGAATTATCGCCCAAATTAATTGGAATAGAACCATTGGTATCATCCGTAATATCTGCGATGACCTGCAACCGGAATGCCGGGTCAGCTATCGCTTCCTTTTCAAACAGTCTTGGGACAGACATATCCCAGTAAACACCATTCATTAACACATCAGCGCAGCAAGCATACTCCATGAAATTGCACTTGTATAAGTGCGGCTGCTCATGAAACTCTTGGCGGTTGTAGGTTCCCGTTTCCTTGTTGGTATACAGATCGCTGCCTTTTAAATGCACATAAACCGGGTAAGGAAAATCACGCTCCAAAAACTCTTCCTTCTCCACTTCCCTTACCTGCATAAGGTTCATGATCTCTAAAGCGCCATGCGCCACCCTTCCAGAGCCGGTTACCACGATCTTTATATTCGGGATCTGCAGTCCAAAATAGGTGTGCATCAATTTGCGAAAGGTCTTGTGCTGGTGCACCCTTCCCAACTGGAAAGCCCCAGTACGAATCCCATAAGCCATCATACCATTATGCGCACCCACAATGCCGGCAAAAAAACCAAAACCGATCATTCGTTGTCCGTCTTCGTGTTCCAGGCATTCATAATCAATTAATGTGATGTTCTTTTGAAGAATGGTTTGCAATAATTTTTGATTATGCGGCTGCTTCTTCTTCGTATGTGAAAAGAAAAGGTAGGTTTTATGGGCTATTAAATGATCAATAGGCACTTCCTTAATTCCCAAAAGAATAGAGCAGTCGCTTATATCTTTGGTTACTTCGATACCTGATTTACGGTATTCCGCATCAGAAAAACAGCGGTCTGGGGAAGACTCTGCCTTGATCTGGATCTGCGGAAATTTCTTTTGTATGGCTTTGCATTGCGAAGGCGTCAGCGCTACCCGGTTATCTGCCGGCACTTTTCCTTCCCTGATCAATCCTATTCGTATCATGCTATAGATTGACAGCAAAAATGCCGGTTAATCGGCAGGAAAAAAAATTAAGCCGATGGAAGATTAAGGAATCCTTATTTCGGCTGCCTGTTATGCGCCATAACTTTACAGCAGATACAATGCCTAATGGATTACTTTGAATTATTTGATATACCAGTACAATTGAAGATTGCTAAGGGCTCGCTTCGCCAAAAATACCTGTCGCTTTCCCGGCAGTATCACCCCGACCACCAGGCGCAACAGACAGCACACACTGAAGAGGAAGTATTGGAAGCCTCGGCCCGGCTAAACCAGGCTTATAAAACCCTGGGTGACGAAGATGCTTTGATTGCCTATGTTTTAGAACAAAAAGGTGTGCTGGAAAGGGAAGAAAAATATGTTCTCCCCTCCACCTTTCTTATGGAGATGATGGACCTGAATGAGGCGCTAACGGAAGCTTCTGAAGATTCGAAGGAAACTATCCAAAATCAGCTGAAGGAATTACAAAATGAAATTTATGCTCCGGTTAAAAATATTATGGAAAGCTATCTTGAGGGTGTTACTTCCGAAAAAGAGTTGTTGCAAGTAAAAGAATATTATTTTAAGAAAAAATATCTGTATCGGTTGGCGCATCAATTAGACCAAAAGTTGTAATATTGCCGCCCATTCAACACCTGCCCGGGTGGCGGAATTGGTAGACGCAGCAGACTCAAAATCTGCCATTCGCAAGGATGTATCGGTTCGATTCCGATCTCGGGCACAGGATCCGGAAAAGGGCGATTCTTCACTGAGTCGCCCTTTTTCTTTTTTGTTGAATCGTGCGCTTGTGGCGGGATACATGCAAACAGGGCATTGAATTTATCGGTTCGAACTGCCCTCGATTTACTACTATACAAGATTCCTTCCGGGTAAACTAAGTATTGCAGGTTTTGCTTTTCTACAAAGTCGCTGGAAGCCCACAAAACACTGAGGTTTTGGGCAAGAGCGAGCATCTTTTCCACCACCATTTCAAGGTTCTAACTCTCGAAACCTGATTTTGCAATTTCACTCTTTATTTGGCCCAGCTCCACACTATACTTCAAATCATACATTTGGTAAAGAGCTTCCTTAATCTCACCCAAAATGAAGCACTCTTCCAATCGCTCTCTTAACTTTGCCACCTCTGTTTGTCGCTTTTTAAGTGCTGTGCTTTCTGACATTGTATCCTCTAGACGCTTGCGGAGCTTTTGAGCCAGTAGAGCCTTTAGAGTTTTGTAAAATTTTTTCTGGTACTCAAAGCTTTTGAGCATTTCTTCAAACTTAGAATTTAGTTCCGTGGCCCGGATGTTTACTCCTACTCCAATAGCTCTTGCCTAATAATACCAATGTCCTTTTTTTATATAGCCTGTCAGGGGTGAAAGCGAGGAATCTTCTCTTGCAAAAACTTTAAGAGGCAGATGCTCCTTGATTGGCACTTTGGAATACCTACATTTCTTGCATCTTTCAGTATCTCATTAGCCCTTAAAAAGGTTTCCATATTTATTAGCGCTGGATGATGCCCTTTAATAAGCCTATGGTCTACAAGCCGCCCCGTACGTAACCTGCATAGAAAACATTGGAGAGCATCCACCTGAAGCTTTTATCAGATAGTTTAATACCTCGAAGGGCAAGTTTTCTAATAATCTCCTGGTTGGTCACTCGCCCTTCCACCTTCCATTGAAAAGCTTTTTTAATCAACTTCCCTTCTTCGGTTATCACATACTTGTGATTACAAGCTCTATGCTTCGGCATCAGGTTCTCATAGCCGATTGGGGCCATGTAAGGCCAGTAGCCTTTTAACATCACTTCAGGCGTCATATTCTAGTCAGTTCGCTTTTGGTGTCGTTGTCCCAGAAGTTTTTGGTGGTGGAAGTTTTCCATCATTCTCCCAGAAGCGGTAGAAGTATCCAGTTCTTCAGTAATGGACTTTATATGGATCCCTGCTTTGCGAGTTTTGAGAAGGGTCATTGCGCCAGCACCTGTGCGAGAGAACCGCTCGTAGTTCCAGACAATGATAAAGGAGATGTTTTTATCTTTCTCTACATGAGCAAGCATGCGCTGGAACTCTTTACGTCCATCCGTCTTTGCCGATCATAAATACCTCCAAAGAACTCTTTCACCACAATACCTGTTCGGGTAGCATACTCTTTGTAGTTCTTTAGCTGGGTTTCTAATTAAGCTTAGCTTGTATTTAAGGTTAATTTGCTTTAGATTGGTTGAGATTATTGATAACCCTTGAAGCCTTATCATTTTTAGGACGGCACTAAAGTAGACGTTTTATTATTTCATTCAGTTAAGACTTGTGATTGAATATTCATCTGCTGATCTATGTTCTTTTGTTCAACTTCAATCATTGGTCTTA
>JAOQAI010000021.1 GCA_025963645.1 Flaviaestuariibacter sp. | reverse complement strand
GTCCGCGGACGGCCCGGCCCGCGATGCCGCGCTGCACCAGGTGCGCAAGGACGCCAAGCGGGTCCGGCACGCCGCCGAGTCTGTGGAGCCGGTCTATGGCAAGCGTGCCGCGAAGCTCGCCAAGGCGGCGCACAAGCAGCAGAAAATCCTGGGCGATCACCACGACAGCGTCCTCGCCCGGGACGTGCTCGGTAAGCTCGGCTCGGCCACGGACCTTCCGGAGCCCGTGGCCTTGGCCTACAACTCGCTGCTGGAGCGGGAGGAACGCATCGCTGCGGCCGCCGAGTCCAAGTACCGCAAGGCCCGGAGGAAGGCCGGCAAGCTCCTGAAGCGCGGTGTCAAATAGCAGCAACGCGGGGTCACTTTACGCCCAATGCGGCACCCGGATTGGGCGCAAAGTGACCCCGCGTTGCAGTGGGCTGGCGGATCGGAACGCAGGGCGTCAGGCGTGCCTGGCCCCGAGCCGCGCGACGGCCAGCGCCAGCCACAGCTGAACGCGGTCGGCGGTGACCGAGGGGTCGTAGCCGGTGAGTTCGGTGATCTGTGCGAGCCGGTACCGGACCGTGTTCCGGTGCAGCGTGAGTGCCTCGGCCACGGCCGCCACCGAGCCGTTGTTGTTCAGGTAGCTCTCCAGCGTGGCCATCAGCTCGGCGCCGTGGGCGGCATCGAAAGTCCGGAGGGGGTTCAGCGATTCGTTGGCCATGTCCGCGAGCGGCACGTCCTCGCTCGCGAGCAGCAGGGACGTCAGGCTGAGCCGTTCGGGCTCGTTGACAGGGAGCCCGTGGCTCGCGGCGTCGCGCGCCTCGAAGTAGCTCCAGCGCAGCCCGTTGGGCTTCGTGTAGGCGCCGCCGATCCCGATCGTCGCGTGGATGCCGGCCTCGGCCAGGTGGTCGCTGAGGCTCTTGGCCAGCGCCGTGGCGCCGCGGCCGTCGTCGGGAATCACCGTAATCAGGTCCTTCCCGACGACGGCGGTCACCGCCTTTTCGAAGGCCCGCGGCAGCGATGAGGTAACCAGCTGCTTGTGGTGCGCCTCGGAGCCGGCCAGTATCACCACGTTCTTACGGGTGCTGTTGATGCCCGTTCCGGCGAGCCGGCGGGTGGCCTCGCTCGGATCCAGCGTTCCGTGAATCACGTCCTCCAGCACCTGGCCGCAGAGTGCGCGCTCGGCCTGGCGCTGCTTCACCATGTTGTTGAGCTCCACGCTGATCAGGTTCTGGGCGTATCCCACGATGCCCGAATCCTCGAACGGCTGCTTCACCCAGAGCGTGCACGCGTCCCGGCGGCCGGTGGGAATCGGATACGACGCCCAGGAATCCGCCGACGGCGCCTCGGCGGTGCTGTTATAGAGCTGGGCCGTGAACTGGGTCAGGACAATATCCGTACGCAGCATTCCGCCCAGGTGCCGGAGGAGATCGGCCAGGCCGCCGCCGGTGAGGAGGGCGCGGGCCAGGATCTGGTGACCGGCTATGAGCCGCTCCAGCTTCGAGTAATGGTCGGCCGACTGTGCGTCGGCCACGAGCTTGCCGATGGCGATGAACGGCGTCTCATACGGGACTTCAACAACGGGCAGGCCCCAGCGGTTCGCTTCGGCGATCAGGGCCGGCGGGACGGCGTCGTGCGTCAGTCCCACGCCGAACCCGATCCCCACCGCGCCGGCGCGCTGGACCTGCCGGACGAAGCGCCGCTGTTCCGGGGCGCTGCGCAGCCGCATGCCGGTGGTGAGCACCAGTTCGCCGCCGTTGAGGAAACGCTGCGGATCCTCCTGCTCGGTGACCGCCACCCAGTGGATGTCCTGGTGGGACGTGGTCTCGGCCAGTCCGGCTTTCTTGAGCCCCAGGGAATGCACGGCGAGCAGCGCCGCCAGGGAAATTGCCATGACATCAAGGGTAGCCGGATGCTGGCCGATCGCACTAAAGCTTCCGGCCAAGGGTGTGCAGGTGGCTATTCCCCGGCTTGCCGGGCTGGCATAGGCTCGGAGCAGCCGCATCACATCATTCCGTACGAAAAGAGGTTGTACACCGTGGTTCAAACCTTGCAGAACTTCATCAACGGCGAATTCGTCACGCCCGCCGGCACCGGACTGCTTGACATCGTGAATCCGACCAACGGTGAAGTGGTGGCCAAGTCGCCCATCTCTGCCGCGGAGGATGTCGACGCCGCCATGGCGGCCGCCAAGGACGCCTTCAAGACCTGGAAGCACACCACGCCCGGCCAGCGGCAGCTCATGCTCCTCAAACTTGCGGACGCCATCGAGGCCAACAGCGACGAACTCGTCGAGGCGCAGCACCGCAACACCGGGCAGGTCCGTTCCCTGATCGCATCCGAGGAAGTTGCCGCCGGCGCCGACCAGCTCCGCTTCTTCGCCGGCGCGGCCCGCATCCTCGAAGGAAAGTCGGCCGGCGAGTACTTCGAAGGCCACACCTCCTTCGTGCGCCGCGAGCCCATCGGCGTCGTGGCCCAGGTGGCACCGTGGAACTACCCGTTCCTCATGGCCATCTGGAAGATCGGCCCCGCGCTCGCCGCCGGCAACACCGTGGTCCTCAAGCCCTCTGACACCACGCCGGAATCCACCCTGGTGCTGGCAAAGCTGGCCAAGGACATCTTCCCGGCCGGCGTCCTGAACGTCATCCTCGGCACCGGCGAAACCGGCTCCATGATGGTCGAGCACAAGGTCCCCGGCCTCGTGTCCATCACCGGCTCCGTCCGCGCCGGCATCGCCGTGGCGTCCGGCGCCGCGAAGGGCCTCAAGCGCGCCCACCTGGAGCTCGGCGGCAAGGCCCCGGCCATCGTCTTCAAGGACGCCGACATCAAGAAGAGCGCGGCGGCCATCGCCGAGTTCGCCTTCTTCAACGCCGGCCAGGACTGCACCGCCATCACCCGCGTGCTGGTCGAGGACTCGGTGC
>JAOQAI010000007.1 GCA_025963645.1 Flaviaestuariibacter sp. | reverse complement strand
TGTAGCCTTCTCAGATATTAGGACAGTTACGAATTAGACTCTTGGAGTTTAAATTTAAATTGTCAAATATGAAAAAGCAAAAATTCACAGAGACGCAGATTGTGTCCGCGTTAAAGCAGTATGAGGGCGGTCGGGAAGCCCTGGATGTATGCCGCGAGTATGGCATCTCTAAAGCCACACTTTACAACTGGCGTAAAAAGTACAACGGCATGGATTCTACCCACATCCGGGAACTCAAGATCCTTCAAGACGAGAACCGCAGATTGAAGCAGATGTATGCAGAGCTGATGCTGGACCACCAACTCGCCAAACACATCATCGAAAAAAAGTTGTAAAGCCCTGCCACAAAAGAGAGCTGGCAGCAGATGTTGTAAAACACGAAGCTGTTAGTGTAGGCAGGGCATGCAGAGTAATTGATCTGCACCGTTCGTTGTGGTACTATCAAGGGAGAAAGGATGACACCGAGGTTATAGCTAAGCTATCTGCCCTTGCAGAGAAGCTGCCCACCCGTGGCTTTGACAAGTACTATGGCATCATCCGTAACGAAGGGCTCAGGTGGGGACGCAGCCGCGTACTAAGAGTATATAGGGAACTGAAGCTGACACGCCGGCGGCGGCATAAGAGACGGCTTCCTGCCCGCATTAAGGAGCCATTAGAAAAGCAGCTCGAAGTCAATTATAGCTATAGCATGGATTTTATGAGCGATGCCCTGGTGGGCGGCAGAAAGCTTCGGGTGCTAAAAGTGGTGGATGATTGCACCAGGGAATCGCTTGCTGTGTGGTGTGACTTCTCTATACCGGGAGAAAAGGTCGTAGCGGTGCTCGAACAAATAATCCGTGAGCGAGGCAAGCCGCAGCAGATCCGGGTTGACAATGGTCCGGAGTTTAGAGGGAAGGTGCTTAGCTCCTGGTGCCAGGCAGAAGGAATCACGATAAAGTACATACAGCCAGGCAGACCGATGCAGAACGCTTACATCGAACGCCTAAACAGAACCTTTAGGGAAGATGTGCTGGATGCTTACTTGTTTGATTCACTGGAAGAAGTAAGAATCCTCAGCGATGAATGGCAGGACAGCTACAACAACCTGCCGCATGATTCATTGAAGGGAAGAACGCCATTAATGCAAAAAGAATATGTAGCCAGACAACTTCAGTTAAGACCAATGATTGAAGTTGAACAAAAGAACATAGATCAGCAGATGAATATTCAATCACAAGTCTTAACTGAATGAAATAATAAAACGTCTACTTTAGTGCCGTCCTAAAAATGATAAGGCTTCAGTCTCCACACGAAAACAGCCCTCTTCGGAGGGCTGTTTTTTTTAATATTAATCAGTGAGGCAGATGTTAGTTGAATAGGGAACAAGGAAAAGCAAAAGGAAATGTTCAATAATCAATAATCAATGCTCAATGTTCAAGTGAGGAAATGAAAAAGGAATGGGTCTTCCTATCCATTCAACTTATCAACCAATCAACTTACCCAACTCACCATTTCAATTCCAACTTATTATTCTTCCGGTCCAAATCTGCCATCCGCAGCGACGGGTCCATTTCCACCGAAATAATATCGGTGAGCTTGCGACTTGTCTCTACCTCGTAAGTGGCATGCGTCCATTTCCAGGGTTCATACACTTTGCGCCCCTCCTGCCCTTTCTCGGCAGGCTTATCGCCAAACATCAGGTATTGCGGGATATAGTGCCACTCACTGGTACCATCTCTAAAGGTTACCTTCAGGTCTATCGGCATTGGCACCTGGCCGACATTGCGCAGCCGGATGCGGGAACCAGTTCCTTCACTCCAAAGGCTGTCAATGCCATAGTCGATGGTCTTGGTCGTGTTCACCCAATAGCTGCGGTACCAATCCAGCTTCAACCCGCTGCGCTTTTCGGCTACCCGCATAAAGTCGTTCACGTTCGGATGCTTGAAGCGCCACTGGTTGTAATAATCCAAAAGGATCTGGTCGCGAACTGGCGCTCCTACTATATAGCCCAACTGCTCCATGAAGACAGCGCCTTTGGAATAAGCCGCATTGCTGTAAGCCGTGTTCGTATTGAACTGGTCGGCGTGTGTCGTAAGCGGCTCTTCGCGGGGGCTGCGGGCAAGGGCCAGGTAGCCCGCATAATTGTCTTTATGATAGAGCGGCAGGATTGCGGCTACCGAATCAGACCGCTTTAAACCTGCAGGGTTGGTGGTAGCCCAGTCCTTGCGCATTTGCTGGCGGTAATATTCTTCTACGAGGTTGGTGCTATATTCGGTGAAGCCTTCGTCCATCCAGGCATAGAGGCTTTCGTTGGTGCCCATCAGCATCTGGTACCAGGTGTGCATCCACTCATGGAAAACCGTGCCCAGTCCCGGACCCGCAAGCATGGTGCAGTTCGGGTATTCCATGCCGCCATCGCCGCCATGAATGAAAGAATATTGCTTGTAGGGATAAGCGCCAAAGTTCTTTTTAATGAAGGGATAGACCATCACGGCGGCATCGCCAACGGTTTCCCATTGCTTGTCCCACGCTGTAGCATACGTGGCAAAATCGTTTTTATGCGTAGCCTTTTGCGCAGGGGTCAAGGCGTCAAAACTTTGTTGGGTAGCGGGATTGTATAAAACATTGATGGTAATGCCATCGGATGTTTTACGAACAATATGCTTATACTCCGGATCGGCCGCCCAGGCAAAATCGTGTACATTGGGCGCTACAAAATGCCAGCGCTTTTTCTCGCCGGTTGGAACGGTCACCTTTGCGCCTTTGTCCTCGTAACCCATGCCTACGGCGTTTGCGTTGTTCACATAACCACTGCCGCCCAGCAAGTATGATTTATCAATATTAATGGTCACATCATAATCGCCCCACACGCCATAGAACTCACGGGCAATATAGGGAGTTGGATGCCAGCCTTCGTAGTCATACTCCGCCATCTTCGGGTACCATTGCGTCATGGTGTAACGCACACCGGTGCCCGGGTTATCGCGACCGCTACGGCGTACCTGCAGCGGCACTTGCGCATCCCATGTCATGTCGAAGACCACTTTTGTTTTTGGCAGAATGGGTTTGTCCAACTGCACTTCCAGGATGGTTTCGTGCAGCCGCGTTTTTTGGGTGCGGCCATTCATTTTAATAGAAGTGATATTCTGGTAGCCGATCTCGTCAGGCTTCAGGTTCAGGATGCGGTCTTCCACACGGGCATCCCAATCCACAATGTCGTTGCCGTTGCGGTCTTTGCGCAGCACCACGGTTCCCTGCCGGCGGCTGCGGGCATCCATCATGCTGTTCGGCTGAAAGGCGTTCCAATAAAGATGCAGGAAAACTTTGTTCAACGTATCCGGGGAGTTGTTCCAGTATTCCAGCTTTTGAACGCCTTTGTATTGATTGGTCTGCACATCCATGTCAATATTCATGGTGTATTTGACGCGCTGCTGCCAGCGGTCGGCTTGCGCCGAAGCGGCAAGAGAGACAAGGGTGAGAAGGGTGATTACTATTTGTTTCATATGTCGTTTTCGCAATTTATTTTTTCATTAGAGATGCGTTGAAAGATATGACCAGCTTAAAGAGGTCCTCGTGTTCGTTCAGCGGTAGTGTTTCCGCCCGGTCAAAGATATCGTGGTAGGCCTTTATGCCACCCTGCGTATAAAAGAAGAAGGCAGGAACGCCTTTCTCAGTAAAGAAATAATGATCGCTGTTGGCGGCCTTACCACGGGCAGCCACAGCCGTCAACAGGCTCTGTTCTTTATTGATCGCCTGGAGAGCGGCGAACTCTTTTGGAAACTCGGTAGCATTTACAACCGTAATGCCTTCTTCGCCGGTGCCGGCGAGATCGGTATTCAGGAGAAAGCGGATGCTTTTGAGTGGCACCAATGGGTTCTCTGTAAAATACTTGGAGCCGATCAAACCTGCTTCCTCACCTGCGAACAGGATGAAACCGATGGAGTACCGCTGTGGGTTCTTTGCGTAATATCTCGCCAGGTTCAATAACAGGGAGACACCGCTGGCATTGTCATTAGCGCCAGGGAAATAGGTATCGCTGCCCATGCCGCCGAGGTGATCGTAATGCGCCGTGATAAGAATGATAGAGTCCGGTTTGGCAGTGCCTTTTAATAATCCGCATACATTCGCTGCTTTAAAGTCCGGCACAAACTTATTCTCGATATTGATCCGGAAGCTTTGCGGCTGATCATCTAATATTTTTTTATCTACCTGTATCACGGTAAAGTCTTCCGCTTGTGGCGCTACCGACCAGGTCAGCTTATCTTCCAGCTTCACCACCACCCGCTCTTTTTGATTCATGAACTGCACACTGTCGGTGCGTTCCAGCGCTCCCCGGCTCCGGCTGGCGCGGCTTTCAGGACTGACAATAAAGTCTTTACCGGGCACGAGGCTTTTACCATTAACCACAACCTCCATCTTGCCAGGAAACGTATTTACAGGGTAGGTAAACTGCTGTAGAAAGCTTTTTCCATCCATGGGTGCTAATCCGTAACTTTTAAATTGGGCTGCCAGGAAATGAGCTGCTTTCTCCATGCCGTTATTGGTATAACCTCGTCCCCAAAATTCAGATGCAGTAAGCGTATCCACCATTTTACGGGCAAAGGCAATATCCTGAGCCTGTAGCGATGTGATCCAAAAGGTAAGGGCAAAAAAGAGAAGTTTTTTCATGTGCTTAGCGAAAGACGATTCATTTTAAATCTTGCAATAGAATAAAAGCCAAGATAAAACGACCAATGATCGGTTCGGCTTTTGGATTTTATAATGTGATCGCATCCCGCACCAAACGGCCCATTCTGTTAAAATAGAGATACTTTTTTTGAATATCGCCTTTCACTACTTTAACGCGGTACTGCTCGCCACCACCCGCTTTTTCAGAAAGGTATAAAACGGTAGCGCCGGAAACTTTCCAATCGGCATATTTGCTTTTAGCAAGGCCATCTTTCACTTCTGTTGATAGCTCCTCAAACGCAATATCCTTTTCAGAACCTTTCCATACGCCTTTACTATTGTAATAAGCGATCATCTTGTTGCTGTCCAGCATGAACTGCACACTATACTCCGAAAGATTATCCTTGTAAGACACCTGTTGCGCGGCAACATATTGCTTGGCAAAAGCGACGGTAACGGCTACCGGGATTTTTCCTAATTGCGCCGAAGCAGCAACGGAGATACAAACAGAAATAGCGAGGCAAAGAACGCGGTGGCGTAACATAGAATGGTGATTTGGTAACAAAATGGCGTTATTCTTTTCCAGCTACAATAATAACGATTTCCCCTTTCACTGTTTTCGCAGAAAAATGGTCGTGCACTTCTTTTAACGTGCCTCTTGCATTCTCTTCAAAAAGCTTGCTCAGCTCACGGCTCACACTGCATTGACGGTCGTCGCCGAAATATTGTTGCAGGTCAAGAAGTGTTTTTACCAGGCGCATGGGTGATTCATAAAGGATGATGGTGCGCTCTTCTTCCGCCAATTGTGTCAGCATCGTATGGCGCCCTTTTTTGAGTGGCAGAAATCCTTCAAAAGCAAAGCGGTTGGTAGGCAGCCCGCTGTTGACAAGCGCCGGCACAAAAGCCGTAGCGCCGGGAAGACTTTCCACTTTAATACCATTCTTCACACATTCGCGTACTAATAAAAACGCCGGATCGGAAATGCCCGGTGTGCCGGCATCTGTGATCACGGCCATTTTTTTTCCGGCTAATAATTGATCAATGAGGTGCTGGAGCACTTTATGCTCGTTGTGCTGGTGATAGGGCGAGAGCGGCTTTTGGATATCGTAATGATTGAGCAGTTTGGAAGAGGTGCGGGTGTCTTCCGCCAGGATCAGGTCCACTTCCTTCAAGGTTTCCAGTGCCCGGAGGGTAATGTCTTTAAGGTTGCCGATGGGTGTGGGAACAAGGTAAAGCATGGTTGATTAGTTGACTTGTTGATCGGTTGATAAGTTGACTAGTCGATTCAACCAGTCAACTTATCAACTTAGTCAACTTGTATTTCGAAGTATTCCATCACCTGATTCGCTAACAGCTTCTTGCTGGCTTCTTCAGCTACCGCCTGTGCTGCTTCTTTCGACTCGGCTTCTATTTGGAGAGTGATATTTTTACCGACACGGACATCTCTAATGCTTTGAATACCCAGATTATTCAGCCCGCTGATGACCGCTTTTCCTTGCGGGTCCAATAACTCTTTCAGCGGCATTACTTTTACCTGAACGGTGAACTGCATGCTTTAAAATTTTAGTGCAAACCTAATTGAATTTGAAGTTTGGAATTTGAAGTTCCAGAGCTACACGGTAATATCAATCATCTCTTTCTCAATCGGTGCTTCTTCTTTCGGGGCAGATTTTGCAAATAAGGATAAGACGACATAAACTATGAAAACAACGGGAACCGCTAACCATTGCAATGTAACTGCTGCTATGATTCCTACCACCAATAAAATATACTTGACAAGGTTGTTCTTTATCGTATAATCTTTAAACTTGATCGCCATAAACGGCAAGCTGCACACCATCAAATAAGCCAGCAAAATGATGGCGCCGTATAACAGCCATCGGTTGATGAACAAAGCCTGTAGATTAAAGGATTCATACCAGATAATTGACGGGAAAGAAGCTACCACTAAGCCTGCCGCTGGCGAAGGCACGCCCTCGAAATGATATTTCTGCGTAGTGCTGATATTGAATTTGGCTAAGCGCCAGGCTACTGCAATAGTGAACAGGAAAGCCGGCAGTAATGCCAGAATAGAAACATCCAGGCCGTAATCTTCCTGCGCAAACGAGATGCGCAACAATTGATATAAGATCATCCCAGGCGCTACACCAAAGCTTACCATGTCGCTTAATGAATCCAACTGCTCCCCCATGCCGGAAGAAGCTTTGAGTAAACGTGCGAGAAACCCATCCAGAAAATCAACCACGGCTGCCGCAAAAATGAATAAGGCGCCCCAGGCCATACGTTCCGGCAGTATCACCTGTGTGGCACCGCCGTCGTCCATCAGCACAATGGTTTCGCCGGTCTGCATAATGAAAACAATAGCAATGCATCCGAAGAGGAGATTAAGGAGCGTAAATAAATTTGGAATTTGCTTCATCAAAGAAGTTTAATTAGTAACAAATATAAAGCCCTCATTGAAGAGGGCTCTTACCATTTACTTTTTCATAGCGGCTTCTATTTCCTCTACTGTAATCGGAATGCCTTCAAACAGATCGATGTTGCCATCTTTCGTTATCCAAAGATTGTTTTCAATGCGGATGCCCATGCCTTCTTCTTCAATATAAATACCTGGCTCTACAGTGAACAGCATGCCTTCCTGGATCGGTTCGGTGCGGCTGCCCAGGTCATGCACATCTAACCCCAGATGATGCGAAATGCCATGATAGAGATACTTGCGGTAAGCACGGTTTTCAGGGTCTTCATTCTTCACATCCGCTTCGGTGATCAAGCCAATTTTCAAGAATTGCTGCGTTGCTTCCTCGCCTACTTTGTCGGTATAATCAATGATAGAAATACCGGGTTTCAGAAGACTCTTCGCATAATTGTGCAACTGAAGGCAGGCATTGTACACTTCCGCTTGGCGCTGCGTGAACTTGCCATTAACCGGGATGGTTCGTGTAAGGTCAGCGTTATAGCCGCCATACGAAGCGCCAAAGTCCATCAGGATGAGGTCGCCGTCTTTACATTCCTGGTTATTAGAAACATAATGCAGGATGCGGGCATTGTCGCCGGAAGCAATGATGCTGCCATAGGCTTCGCCGGTGGCGCGCTGGCTAAGAAAAGAATGCACGATCTCCGCTTCGATCTCGTACTCCATCACACCCGGCTTTATGAACTGCATCACACGGCGGAAAGTATTGCCAGTGATCTCAATTGCTTTCTTCGTAACCTCTATTTCATGGGCGGTTTTAATACCGCGCAGTTCTTTCATGAGCTTTGCAGCCCGTTCGTAGCCATGCAAAGGGTAGCGCTCTTTCATTTCTTCCACGAAGCGGTAATCACGGGTGCGCAACAGGCTTGCCTTACGGTCATTCTCATTTGTATCTAAATAAATGGTGTCTGCCAAATGAATCCAGGGCTGTAGTAAACCGTCAAGCGTATCCAGCCACACAATCGTTTTAATACCACTCATTGCCGTGGCTTCTTCGCGCCGCAGCCGCTTACCGTCCCATTTCTCTTTCAGTTCATTGGGACGAACCAATACTAAAACCTCGCGGTATTTGGGATCGGGGTTATCCGGGAAAAGAATGACCATAGAATCTTCCTGCGGAATACCGCTCAGCCAATAGAGATCGCTGTTCTGCCTGAAGGTGTGCAGGGCGTCACCATTGCTGGGCACTTCGTCATTGCTTACAAAAATGGCGATGGAGTCGGGTTTCATCCGTTCAATAAAACGCTTACGGTTGGTAATAAACAACTCTGCGTTCAGTGGAAGATTCTTCATGTCGTAAAATTAGTGAGGGGGCAAAATAAGAAATTTCGGCGAGCGGTGGGAGCTCCGTTTGAAAGCATGATACTATTCTATCCATTGAAACCAAAGAATGGATAAGAGCCTGTGAGAATACCTTTATTACAGACAAGCAATATCGGAATCTAAAAAACACATACAGTTAATACATTGATTTTTAGGCTCCTAACTCTACAATTCTATTTAATTAATAATGTGTACCCATCACACAGCAGAGTTTTGTGTTTTGTTATATCCCCTACCTTTGCCGCTTAAATAAACGATTGCTTTTTATGTCAGTACCAACAATTTCTCTCCCGAAAGGGAGCCTGGTGAAGATTGGCCTCAAGAATACGGAAAGCATTCATTATCAATCATCACCCGAAGAATTAGTTCAAGACACTTTGCGGATGGGAGAAGGCGTGTTAACCGATACCGGTGCCCTGGCCATCAATACCGGGGAGTTTACCGGACGTTCGCCAAACGACAAGTTCACGGTGAAGGATGAAACCACTGAAAACACCGTTCATTGGAACAATTTCAACATCCCGATCGAAGACAAGTATTTTCATGTGATCCAGAAAAAGATCACCGATTATTTGAACGCCCGACCTGAGATATGGGTTCGTGATGCGTTCGCCTGTGCCGATCCGCGTTACCGCATTGCCATCCGGCTGGTAAGCGAAAAGCCGTGGACCAACCTGTTTGCGTACAATATGTTCCTGCGTCCGGAAGAAGAAGACCTGGAAAACTTTACAGCGGATTGGACCATTCTTTCAGCGCCAGGATTGCGTTTAGACCCTGCCGAGTGCGGAACCCGCCAACACAATGCGGCAGTTGTTTCTTTCAAGCACAGAACCATCCTGATCGCCGGAACAGGTTATACCGGCGAAACAAAAAAAGGCATTTTCACCATCCTGAATTATATTCTTCCACACGAGAAAAATGTATTGAGCATGCACTGCTCTGCCAATATGAGCGAAGACGGCGATACGGCTGTTTTCTTTGGCTTAAGCGGTACAGGAAAAACTACCTTAAGTGCTGATCCCAACCGCAAACTGATCGGCGATGATGAACATGGCTGGACAGCTGATGGGGTCTTTAATTTTGAAGGCGGCTGCTATGCAAAGCTGATCAATCTTTCTGAAGAAAAAGAGCCGGAGATCTTTAATGCCATCCGCCCGGGTGCAATTGTAGAGAATGTGAAGTTTTTTGACGGCACCAATACGATCAATTTTGATGATGGCTCTATCACCGAAAATACCCGAGTCTCTTACCCGCTGGATTTCATTTCGAATGCGCAAGAGCCATCTATCGGTAACATTCCGAAAAATCTCTTCTTTCTTACCTGCGATGCCTATGGCGTATTGCCTCCGATTTCCAAGCTAACGAAAGGCCAGGCGATGTACCAATTCATTTCTGGCTACACGGCTAAAGTAGCCGGTACCGAAGCAGGTGTAACCGAGCCCAAACCAACCTTCAGCGCTTGTTTTGGTGCCCCCTTCCTGCCGCTGCACCCAGGCAAATATGCCGAGATGCTGGGTAAGAAAATGGAAGACCACAACGTGAATGTATGGCTGATCAATACCGGCTGGACCGGCGGTCCATACGGTGTGGGCAACAGGATGAAGCTATCATATACCCGTGCTATGATCACCGCCGCGCTGGAGGGCAAACTGGATAATGTGGCCACGGAAACCGATCCTGTTTTTGGAATGGAAATCCCGAAAGAAGTACCTGGCGTACCTACAGAAGTATTGACCCCACGTAATACCTGGGCGGATAAAGCAGCCTACGATGGAAAGGCAAAATATCTTGCCGGCTTATTTGTAAAGAATTTTGAGAAATACGCATCAGGCGTAAGCGAAGAAATCTTAGCAGCTGCTCCTAAAGCTTAGGCTTCATTCTTTCCATATTGAACGATAAAAACTCCCTATTCACGGGAGTTTTTATTTTATTTAACGGCAGTTGATGTAATTTAAGGTCATAATTGAGTCCTAACCTACGTTATTGAAACAACTATGAACCTCTTACACCTTGCCACTTCGCTCCTTTTAGTTGGGTTTTCCAGTGTTCCAAACCTGATCTCGTCAAGCACAGCTACCACCACTCCCGTGGAAAAAGTAGTTGCTCTCAAACCCATAAAAGAAGAAAGTGCGGAAACTATTCCCTGGATCGTAAGAAGACAATTAACATGGGATGATTTTCAAGGACAACCGAAAAGAAATACCGATGCGGTGGCTTCTACCAGCACATCGCTGGGTATTGCCTACCAGCTCCGCAATGGCGAATTAACCTATGAAGTGACCTGCACTTTTTCAAAGCCAAAATCCTGGGGCGCTACCCGTACGCCATACATTTTAGCGCACGAACAGGCGCATTTCGATATTACCGAATTGTATGCCCGTAAGCTTAACCGTAAGTTGCAGGAATACCAGTTTAATAAAAGAACTTATAAGCAAGACCTGAATATCATTTACCAAAGCGTGGTGGCTGAAAAAGAAGCCATGCAGCAAGCCTACGACGGCGAAACAGATCACAGCCGCAAAAGAAGAATCCAGTACGAATGGCTGGAGCGGATTGAATTGATGCTGCAAGAGTCGGCACCGTATGCTACTTATCCTTAATCACGGAGGATTGCGAACCGTATGGGCATCTGTATAAAACCCTTTGCTGCTTCGCCCTCTATATTTGCCGGTGTCCATTTACCACTTTCTTTAACCAGTTTTATAGCTGCTTCTTCCAAGCCATAACCATAAGTTCTTCCCATTGTTTTAACGTCACCTATTGTTCCATCCGGATTGATAGCAAAGCGCAGCATAACAGTGTAAACGCCATTAGGCATGTTTTGCGATTTTGCTTTTGCTACTGCATCTGTAAAAATGGTAGTGGTCGTTACGTACTTATTCCATTTTTCGAGCCCGCCAGGGTAGGCAGGCGCTGAGTCTACATAAGGATAAACAAAATCCGATTTAGCATAATAAGCCCTGGCGTCTGCCAGACGCTTTGCCTCCGCTTCTGTTTGCGCCAGTGCGGTAATAGAGGAGATTGCTAAAAGAGCGATAAAGGTTAAGCGTTTCATTGCACACAATTTCGTTCTATGATCTACTACAAAATAGGTGCAAGAAATTTATTATGTGTAGAGAGCTAATTTAAACGCAGGCTTAAAAAAGACCGTATAATTGGGCGTCTATATTAGAGATAATTTTCCCCAAGTCTTCTTCGCGTTCCCCAAACTTATTTTCATCTCCATTTATGATAAGCAACGGACCTTCTTTATAACCTTCAATCCACTTATTATAATAATCGTTCAGCTTGCGCAGGTATTCCAACCGAATGTTTTCCTCGTAATCCCTGCCCCGTTTTTGAATCTGCCCTACCAACGTAGGTACTGAGCATTGGATATAGATGAGCAAGTCCGGCGGTTGCACCATTGATTTCAGCGTTTCGAAAAAGCTGTAATAATTGGCAAAATCCCGCTTGCTCATGAGGTTCATGTCGTGCAGGTTCGGTGCAAATATGTTCGCGTCTTCATAGATCGTACGATCTTGAATGATCGTCTCCGTGCCGCGGGCAATTTCCAATAATTGGTTTAGGCGGCTATTTAAAAAATAGATCTGCAGGTTGAAACTCCAACGCGGCATATCCTCGTAAAAATCGTTGAGGTAAGGATTGTGGTCCACGTCTTCGAACTGCGGAATCCATTTATAGTGCTTGCTTAATTGCTCTGTCAATGTGGTTTTCCCGGCACCAATGTTCCCGGCGATCGCAATGTGTTTCGGCTTTTTATTTTTCATGTTTGCCTTCCCTTCCGGAAGTTGTTTAATCGCTAAAAATAGAGTTTCCTCGCTATTCCACAATATGATTTTAGAATATTTACAAAGTATCGCTTTAGTTCTTTAACTGCACCAGTTTCCAATTTACCTGGTAAGGATATTCTTCGTAAAAAGAATTGTCTTCGTTAATGGTGAAGCCTTTTTGAAAATCAGCTTTCGCTTCCCGCATCAGTACAAGGCCCGTTGCTTCTTTACTCTGCAACAGCAAGCATTTACCTTTAAAATATTTAGCATCGGAAAACTGCTTGTATTTAAGCAAAGCGCGATCGAAGCTGGATATGGCTTCATCATAGCGCTGCAACTCATAGTATGCGATGCCCTGGTAAAATAATTCGAGATGATGTGCCCATTCCTTTCCCTTGGCTTTATCCAGTTGATCAATTCCACCCTTCAATAAAACAAGTGCTTTATCATATTCATTCAACTGCAAATGACAAAGCGCCATATAAAAATGATACGAATGATCCATTACATAATTATTGCCACGGCTCCTTTTTGCTTCTTCAAAATCCAGCAGGGCAGACCGGTACGTCTTCGCGAAAATGCATTTCATAAAGGCGCGGTAATCCAGCCACTGCGGATCAAATACAACAGCCTTGTCCAAGTGTTCCATCCCTAAATCGTATTTCCGCCGCTTGAATAGTGGCATAGCTTTCTGTTGCCACAAGTAAGCGATAGTAGAATCTTCTTTTAGTCCCGCATCTATGTTAGTGCCCCATTCCGGTGCGAAGTAGCTATGCTTCCAGGCGCCTTGTTTTAAGTACTTATTTATGATGGCATTCTGCCTCTCCCGTACTACCGGATCGGTTGCATTGCTTTCATCACTTTGACCAAAACCTATAGCAGCAAATGACAGGCAAAAAAGAAGCAATACAACTTTCATAGCAGTTTATAAATAGTTCAAGCCAATCAGCCGGCGGGCTTCTTCAATAGTTCTTCGGGCACTATCCTTGGCTTTCTCGGCACCTTCGTCTAAGACTTTTTTCAGGTAAGCTTTGTCGGCAAGAATATCAGCCGCTTTTTGACGGATGGGTGCAATGAACTTTACCATGTCTTCTGCTAAGGCCTTCTTCATATCGCCATAACGAATATTCGCATTGTTGAAATCATCCCGGAACTTTTGCACCGTGCTTTCCTCACTTACCAACGCCATTAACTGGAAGATGTTTTGAATATAATCCGGCATCTCGCTGTTGGGTTCGGTTGGACCTGCATCGGTCTTCGCTTTCATCACTTTTTTGCGAATCAGATCGTCGTCATCTACCAGGTAAAGCGTCGCTAATTGGTTCTCACTCTTGCTCATTTTGCCAGAGCCATCGAGGCTGGGTACTTTTATTAACTTGCTACCGAAATTGAAGGCTTGGGGCTCGGGAAATAACTCTGTATAACGATAATTGAAACGTTGCGCAAAGTTCCGCGCCATTTCCAGGTGCTGCTCCTGGTCCTTTCCTACAGGCACATATTTGGCACGGTGAATCAAGATATCAGCCGCCATTAAAACGGGGTACGTAAGCAAACCGGCATTCACATTATCAGGATTCAATCGCACCTTGTCTTTGAAAGTAGTGGTCTTTTCCAGCTCGCCTTTATAGGCCAGCATATTTAGGTAGAGATACAATTCAGCAATCTCCGGCAGGGCGCTTTGTGCATATAAGGCTACCTTCTCCGGATCAAGGCCTGCAGCTATGTTTTCAGCCAATACTCCCAGCACACTTTCCTGCAATTCTTTAGTATCGGGATGTGTTGTGAGTGAATGCCAATCCGCCACAAAAAAATAACAGTCATACTCCTCCTGCATGCGTACATAATTGCGCATGGCGCCAAAATAATTTCCAAGGTGCAGGTGACCCGTGGGCCGGATACCGCTGACAACAATCTCCTTTTGCATAGGCGGCGAAGATAAAGCGACCGATTTGATGATTCGACAATTTGATGGTTTGGTGATTCAGTTCCAGCAAAGGGTCATGCCATTCTCCATTTTACATTCTCTATTCTCCATTTGCATTCTATATTTGATGGTGCAACCACCTATTATGCAAGGAATCATCCATCTTGAAGGCATCCGCAAAAATTATTTTCTTGGCAAACAAGTCATTGAAGTACTTAAAGGCATCACGCTTGATATTTTTAAGAATGAGTATGTGGCGCTGATGGGACCCTCGGGTTCTGGCAAAAGCACATTGATGAATATCCTGGGATGCCTGGATACGCCGACCGGTGGACGCTATGTGCTGAACAATCAGGACGTAAGCAAAATGGTGGATAACAGCCTGGCGGAAGTGCGCAACACAGAGATCGGGTTTGTTTTTCAGCAATTCAACCTGCTGCCCCGCCTAACAGCGGCGGAGAACGTTGCCTTGCCCCTTGTGTATGCCGGCGTTCCAAAGAAGAAGCGCATGGAAAGAGCCCTGCATGTGCTGGAGCTGGTAAACCTTGCCGACCGCAGTCATCACAAACCAAATGAACTAAGCGGCGGACAAAACCAGCGGGTGGCGATTGCCCGAGCCCTGGTGAATGACCCTGCTATGATCCTTGCCGATGAACCAACGGGTAACCTGGATACGAAAACCTCGTACGAAATCATGGATATCTTTGGAAGGATCCATGAGGGCGGAAATACAGTGATCTTGGTTACGCATGAAGAAGATATTGCCAACCATGCGCACCGTATCATCCGGTTGCGCGATGGCGTGATTGAAACCGACAAGCGCCGCGAAATGGCGATTCCAAGGGCTCATTAATTTCAAATTTTCCTATGGCGATGAAGATATACACCAAGACGGGCGATAAAGGAACAACCTCTTTAATTGGCGGCACAAAAGTTTCCAAAAGTCATATCCGCATTGAAAGCTATGGCACAGTTGATGAACTGAACTCCTGGGTGGGCGTTATCATCGATCACATTACAGATACACATAGCCGTCAAACCTTAAAAGAAGTACAAGACCGGCTTTTCACTATCGGATCTTCCCTTGCCTGCGACCCGGAGAAAGAACCCAAGCTAAAGATTCCTGACCTCCATGAAAGCGATGTGGAAGCGCTGGAGAAAGAAATTGACCGCATGAACGAAACACTGGAACCCATGCGGGCATTTATATTACCGGGTGGCGCACCCGCTGTATCGTTTGCGCATGTGGCCCGTTGTGTTTGCCGCCGTGCCGAACGGTTGTGTGTCGCGATGCAGGCAGATGATATGGAGGTGGAATCGCTGGTATTGAAATACCTCAACCGCTTAAGTGATTACTTGTTTGTGGTAGCAAGGTATATCACGCATTTGCAGGGAGGGGAAGAGGTGAAATGGGTGCCGAGAACCTCACCCTACCCCTCTCCTTGAAAAGGAGAGGGAACAACACACAGGAGGCCAGCTTATATAACCATAACTAAAAGCCCTCAATGTCTTTTGCATTGAGGGCTTTTACTATTAATAATACTAACTGTGCTATCCGTGTCTGTGCAGTGGCAGTTCCCTCTCCTGCGAGGAGAGGGCTAGGGTGAGGTCACCACCTTGCCATCTTTCATATTCACAATCCTATCACTCAAATGCGCCAGTTCTTCATTGTGCGTAACGATCAGGAAAGTCTGGTTGAACTGTTTTCGCAGATCGAAAAATAGTTGATGTAATTCCTTTGCATTGGCAGAATCTAGATTGCCGGTGGGTTCATCCGCAAAGACAATGTCCGGGTTATTAATCAATGCCCTCGCTACAGCCACCCGTTGCTGCTCGCCACCCGACATGGTGGAAGGCTTATGTTCTAAGCGTTGGCCTAACCCCAAAAGTTTTAATAGCTCTTCTGCCCGCCCTTTTACCACCGATTTCTTTGTGTTGGCGATCCATCCCGGAATGCAAACATTTTCCAAAGCTGAAAACTCTGGTAGCAAGTGATGGAACTGGAATACAAAACCAATATGCTTATTCCGAAAAGCGGACAAGGCTGAGCCGGATAAACCGGTCACCTGTTGGCCGTTTAAACTTACCTCTCCTGAATCCGGTTTGTCCAGGGTTCCCAAAATATGCAGCAGTGTGCTTTTGCCGGCACCTGACGAGCCCACAATACTTACGATCTCGCCCTTTTCCATCGAAAAATCAACACCTTTCAAGACCTCGATAGGTCCATACCGTTTTGAAATATTCCTGCCTGTCAATAATGCCATTGCTTTTTGGATTGGCTCAAATATCCGCATTCCGATCTGCATGGCAATGCTTGCGGCAAGTACATTTGGAAAATTGGTGAATAAGCCTACATTTGCCGAAATTTTGGGAAGGTTAATAATACTATCCTTCTTTTAAAACCATTCAGTACCGCATAAAACGATACACCCATGTTTTGGACACTTGAATTAGCCTCTTACCTTGAAGAAGCGCCTTGGCCAGCTACCAAAGACGAATTGATCGACTATTCCATTCGCTCCGGCGCCCCGCTGGAAGTAGTGGAGAACCTGCAGGAACTGGAAGACGAAGGTGAAGTGTATGAAAGCATTGAAGATATTTGGCCGGATTATCCGTCGCAGGAAGACTTTATGTTTAATGAGGATGAATACTAAACCTCACCCTATCCCTCTCCTCGCAGGAGAGGGAATTGCCACCGCACAGACCACGCTACTACAATCAAACATCACCAAATAGAAAGAGCCCTAACATTTAAACTGTTAGGGCTCTTTAGTTATAGTTAAATAAGCTGGCCTATTGTGCGGTGGCTGGCTCCTCTCCTTCAGGAGAGGCGGGGGTGAGGTTTTTGACGATCGCATCGCTCACACCCGTAAAGCTGAAGCCGCCATCATGAAACAGGTTCTGCATAGTGATATAGCGGGAAAGATCGCTGAACATGAAGGCGCAATAATTGGCGCAATCCTCTGCAGATGCATTTCCAAGCGGGCTCATTTTTTCTGCATATTCTACAAAGGCATCGAACCCTTTCACGCCGCTACCAGCGGTAGTACGGGTAGGTGATTGCGAGATGGTATTGATACGCACTTTTCTTTTCACACCGTAATGATAGCCGAAGCTGCGGGCAATGCTTTCCAGCAAAGCTTTGGCATCCGCCATTTCATTGTAATCAGGAAAAACGCGTTGTGCAGCAATATAAGTCAGGGCAACAACGCTACCCCAATCATTCAGCGCATCCATATCCCAGGCAGTACGTAGCACACGGTGCAGGCTGGTAGCTGAAATATCAAGCGTCTTTTGGTGCCACTCGTAATTCATTTCCGTATAATGCTTACCCTTGCGCACATTTATTCCCATGCCTATGGAATGCAGCACGAAATCGATCTTACCACCAAAATGAGCCTGCGATTCTTCGAACAGCTTTTTAAGGTCGTCCATGCTGGTCACATCCGCGCCAACGATGGGTGCGCTGATGGTTTCAGACAACTTATTGATCTCGCCCATACGGAGTGCTACGGGGGCATTGGATAGTACGATCTGCGCACCTTGCTCGTGGCATTTAATAGCGGTTTTCCAGGCGATGGACTTCTCATCCAGTGCCCCAAAAATGATTCCCTTCTTTCCTGCTAACAAATTATTTGACATAGCTGCTGACTATTGGTTTGTAGTGGTAAAAATAATTGTTATCCTCTTGCAAAAGAGAACAAGTTTGATACTCCAATTGGTTGATCGGGTTAATTGTCTAATAAAGGCTCTCCCGACAATTATCTCAAGAAAGCAAGACTAAATCAGGACTTACTATGATACCAGAAAATCGTACATCATTACAAAAACCACCAAGCTTCCAAAAAATAAAGCGGCATAAAGTGCAAATAATAATAAGGCATACCCTATAAACCCCCAACTAGATTGGCTATTTTGAATCTTCCCGTTGATTAAAAAATACAACTTTGCCCCTATTAAAGCCACAGCTCCAAAGAAACCAACAAATAATAAAAGCCTAATGATTGAATCCATCGAAGAGAAGGTTTATGGCAGGTCTAAATATTTATAGGGATTAATTCATCACCATTTCCCTTGCATTCTCTAACGCAGCAGCTGTAGGCTTTTCGCCGCTTAGCATTTTAGCAATGGCCACAATACGTTCATCAGTAGTTAATGGCCGCACACCCGTCGTTACGACATCATTCTGTACGGCCTTATATACCAGGAAATGCTTGTCACCTTTACCTGCAATTTGTGGTTGGTGGGTAATGCAAATGACCTGGCGGGCAGCGGAAAGATCTTTCAATATCATTCCCACCTGCTTTGCCGCTTCACCGGAAATACCGCTATCTATTTCATCGAAAATGAGTGTGGGCAGATTCATTGAGGTGGCCACCAGTGATTTAATACAAAGCATCAGGCGGCTTAACTCACCGCCACTGGCAACCTTGCGAAGTGGCTGAAACTGGTTGCTGCGGTTGGCATCAAATAAAAACTCGATGGCATCGCAGCCATGGACCGATAGAGCTTCTTTTTCAATCGCCACTTTTAACCGGGCGTTGGGCATGCCTACCTGTGCCAGCATTTTAGCTATTTTGGTTTCTAAAGGCGCTACTTGTTTTCTCCTGGCTTCGGATATTTTTTGTGCAGCGGCTTCTGCTTTGGTTAATGCTGCTGTATGCTCTTTTTCCAATGCCGCTATTTCATCATCTATATTCAAGACGGCTTGCAGCTTCGCTCCTAAATCAGCCTTTATTTGCAAGAGTTCCGCCGTGGTTTTAACGCCATGCTTTTTTTGTAGCTTATAACCTTGTGACAAGCGTTCATTCAGTTTTTCAATAGTAGCCGGATCGGATGAAATATGATTGCTGATACGGTCTGTTTCATCAGCGATGTCCTGGAGTTCGATATAGGCCGAATCCAATCGCTGCACCAATGTCGGAAGGTCTGCATGCAGCTCTTTATATTGCTGCAAATTATTGGCGAGGCTTTTTAATTGGCGCAGGATCGGCTCCTCGCCTTCTTCCAACGAATAATAGGTTTTTGCCAGGGTCGTCTTTATACCTTCCGCATTATTTTGCAGTCGCAGCTCGGCTTCCGCTTCTTCCAATTCATTCTCGCTAAAGCCAGCCTCTTCCAACTCGGTAAACTGAAACTGGTGGTAATCAAACTCCTTTGTGAACAAAGCTTTTTGTTCCTGCAGGAGCAGCAATTTTTTCTTAGTTGATTGCACGTTAATAAATAACTGTCGGTACGCTTTTACTGCCGGGAAAGTGCCGGCTAATGCATCCAGCACCTCCCGTTGAAAATCGCTTTCTCCCAACTCCAATGTATCGAACTGCTGGTGAAGGTCTACCAACAAATTACTAAGCTGGTTCAGTTGGGTCAGGTTAACCGGGGTATCATTCACGAAAGCCCTTGATTTTCCATTCGGAGAAATCTCCCGGCGCACCACCAGTTCATCCTGCACATCCAGTTCTTCTTCCCTTAAAAAATTAGCCACATGCTCGTCCAGTAATTCATTCGTGAACACACCTTCGATGATACATTTCTTCTCGCGGTTCTTAAGCGATCCCGTATCTGCCCGGCGTCCGAGTATCAATCCTAATGCGCCAACAATGATAGATTTACCGGCGCCTGTTTCGCCGGTGATGATATTGAGATGAGAAGAAAAATCAACTTCTAATTCGTTGATGATGGCATAGTTCTGAATGGACAATCGGGTCAGCATAATAGGAGAACAAAATAACGCATTTATAGGTGCGTCAAAATAAAAAATCCCGCTAAAAAAGCGGGATTCAAAGAGTAGTTTAAGTGAACTTATTTGATATCGATAGAATCAGTCAATTCCGCATCTACCAATATGCGTCCGCAGTTTTCACACACCATTACTTTTTTGCGCTGCTTGATCTCGCTTTGCTTTTGTGGCGGAATGGAGTAGAAGCAACCACCACAGGCGTCACGTTCAACCGGCACTACCGCCAAACCGTTGCGGTAGTTTTTGCGAATTTTCACATAGCTGGCCAACAGGCGCTCGTCCACATGGTTGCGGGCTTCTTCAGCAGCTTTGTTGAATGTTTTTTCCTCTTTTTCAGTAGTGGCAATGATCTTTTCCAGTTCGCCTTTCTTACCATTAAGCACACCTTCTTTAGAGGCGATCGCCTTCTTCGCCTTATCCAAAGCCTGCGCTTTTTCGGCGATCTCTTCGTTGGCGTCTTTAATATGCTTCTCGGCCAGCTTTACTTCCAGCTGCTGCATTTCTATCTCTTTATTGATCGCCTCAAACTCGCGGTTGTTCTTTACATTCTCACTGTCCTTTTCGTATTTCTTACCTAAGGCTTCCGCATTTTTAATAGCTTCTTTCTTCTGCTCGATAAATTCGGTGATGCCATTGATCTCCTCTTCTATACGCAACTGGCGGGCATGCAAACCTTGAATTTCGTCTTCCAGGTCGGCTACTTCCATCGGAAGCTCACCTTTCAGAATGCGAATCTCGTCCAGCTTGGAATCTACTTTTTGCAAGCTTACCAGCGAGCTTAGTTTTTCTTCTACGGAATATTCTTTTGCTTGTGCCATTATGAAGTTTGAAGTTTATAGTTTGAAGTTTAAGGTTCGGGACACTGCTTACTCTTATGAATAATAGCGAACCGGGTTGGTATTGACACCTGTTTTAAGGACCGCAAATGTAGGAAATTTTTTGAGGATAAGGTCATGAAGCAGGCCGATCGTGAACTGTTCGCTTTCATAATGCCCGATATCTGCTATCACGGTCCTCCCTTCCGCATCGAAGAATTCATGGTATTTCACGTCCGCCGTGATGTAAAAATCAGCGCCGGCGGCAACGGCGCTCTTTATCAGGAAGGCACCGGAACCACCGCAAAGCGCCACTTTTTGCACAGGTTTTCCTTTTAAAACCGTATGTCGAAAGCTGGTAAGGTTGAAGGATTGCTTGATCCGGGCCAAAAATTCGCTCTCGCTGACCGGCGCTTCCAATTCGCCAACTATACCGGCACCGATGCCATAATGGATATTCTCCATGGTAAAAATATCATACGCCACTTCCTCGTAAGGATGCGCAGCAACCAAAGCGTTTACTACCTGCTGCTCCAGGTAAAATGGATAAACGATCTCGATCTTGGTTTCCCGCTCCTGGTGTTGCTCGCCCACTTTTCCCACGTAAGGGTCCGCGCCTTCGTCGGCTTTAAAGGTGCCGGTGCCCTCGCTGTTAAAGCTGCATTCTGAATATTGCCCGATATGACCAGCGCCGGCTGCAAACACCGCTTTTCGAACTTCTTCAGCCTTATCCAGGGGTGCAAACGTGATCAGGCGGCGCAACATTCCCTTCTTTGGCGCTAAAACAGAAATATTTTTGAGGCCCAATCGTTCCGCCATTTTGTGGCTTACCCCTAAGACCACGTTATCCAGATTCGTATGGCAGGCATAAATGGCGATGTCTCTTTTTATAGCTTCAATAATAACCTGCTCTATATAATTCTTGCCATTGAGGCGTTTCAAACCTTTGAATATAATGGGATGGTGGGCTACAATAAGATTACAACCTTTCTCAACTGCTTCTTTTACTACTTCAACTGTAACATCTAATGTGCAGAGTACGCCCTTACATTCCCAGGTGGAGGCACCAGTGATAAGGCCGGAATTATCATAATTTTCCTGCAATTCGGGCGCTGCAAAGACCTCCAGCGCCGTAATGATTTCTTTAATGATCATAGCTGCAATTTACCACTTGCCTATGGAATATACCATTCCAGCGAAACCCTTCCCAGCCCATCAGGAATGGGGCTATCTTTATAACCAGCTAACCTTATAATGAATTACCCCTTCTTTACTGTAACTTCCTGTTTGATGGCCAGCCTCATAACTAACCAAAATCTTTGATCATGCTTAAAAGAACCCGCGGCTATGTTTTATTGACCTTGCTTGTTTTAACCGGTTTTGCCGGGCAGGTTTCCAATAAAACCATTACAAATAAAGAAAGGCAAACGCTGGTGGCCAATTTAAAGGCATCAAAACAGGCACTCCTGCTAAGCCTTGAAGAAGTTACCGCCTCACAACTAACCTTCAAACCATCCATAGCGTCGGAATCCATCCTGCAAAAGATTCAAATTTTAAATGCCGCCCAACTTAGTTTATTAGAAACCGTACAAACTACCATTCGACAACCGGATGATCAGAAATGCTTTGCCTGGGTGCAGGATATTCAAATAGGCAAAACGTCTAAACCTGACACGGAAACCTTGCTGGACGAAGTAAAAGCCGTTCAGTCGAAGCTTATCAAATACGCTAAAACAACTACTGAAGATATTCACGGGCACCCTATTGAGATCGAAGGCAGGACAGTGGATTCTTACCAGGCATTGCTGCTGTTACCGCAACTGGCGCAAAAATGTGTAAAAGAAATTGAGGAGCTGAAAAAGAACCCGCGCTTTCCATGACATTGCAATAAACTTTTTTCAAACCCTGCCCGAAAAGCAGGGTTTGTTGTTTGCATAGCTTTGCCCCATGAGATCGTCAGAAGAGCTATACAACGAGTACAAAGCCAAAATGCAGAAGATAGCGGATGTAAAAAGCGCCAATGCCGTTTTGCAGTGGGACCAGGAAACGTATATGCCGCCTAAAGGCGCGAGCTTTCGGGGACAGCAGATTAGTACGCTTTCTGAAATAGCCCATCAAATGTTCAGCGATCCTTCTTTAAGTGAGCTTTTAACGGAGTTGAGTGGCCGGCAGGACTTATCTGAAGATCAATCCCGCAACGTAGAATTGACGCTTGAGGATTATACCAAGAATAAAAAATACAGTTCAGCCTTTGTCCGGCAAATGTCGGAACAGATCAATAAAACCTTTCACTCGTGGATAGAAGCCCGAAAGCAAAACGCTTTTGCGGTTTATGAAAAGGACCTGGATGCTTTGGTGCAGTTAAAGAAAGAAGAAGCGGAAATTTTGGGCTATGAAAAGCACCCCTATAATGCCTTGCTGGATGAATTTGAAAAGGGGGCCACTGTAGAAATGCTGGACAAAACCTTTGGCGACCTGTTGCCAAAATTGAAAACAATCCTAGAGAAAATAAACATTGCAGTGCCTGTTGACGATTCTTTTTTACGCCAGCATTTTCCTAAGGATAAGCAATGGAATTGGGGCATGTACCTGATCAAAGAATTAGGCTTTGACTTTAAAGCGGGCCGCCAGGACATTAGTGAACACCCATTCAGCACCAGCTTCAGCGCAAAAGACGTACGCATCACCACCCGGATTGACGAAGCGGATTTCGGAAATATGACCTGGAGCTGTATTCATGAAACCGGGCATGCCTTGTACGAGCAAGGTTTGCTGGAAGAAAACTATGGACTTCCCCTGGGCGAGGCTTGTTCTTATAGCCTTCACGAGTCGCAATCGCGGCTTTGGGAGAACAACGTGGGCAGAAGCGAGCGCTTTTGGGAGCATTATTTCCCCAAACTGAAAGCCCATTTCCCGGAGCAATTTGGAGAGGTTGATCTGCTAACGTTTTACAAAGGAATCAATAAGGTGGCGCCTTCCTTAGTCCGAACCGAAGCCGATGAGATCACTTATCATTTTCACGTGTTCATTCGTTATGAACTGGAAAAGAATCTGATTGAGGGCTTACTCACCACTAAGGATATTCCTGCCTATTGGAATGAACAATACAAGAAATGGCTGGGCGTAACCGTACCCGATGACAAGCGGGGCTGCTTGCAAGATGTGCATTGGAGCCATGGTAGTTTTGGGTACTTTCCCACTTACAGTTTAGGGAGTTTTTATGCCGCCCAGTTTTATGCACAGGCGAAAAAGGAAATTCCCAATTTGGAAAATTTGATCAAGACAGGAGACAGTTCCACATTGCTGAGCTGGTTGCGGAAAAACATCCACCCTTTTGGCAGAAAATATTCCAGCGAAAAGCTCTGCCATAAGGTTACGGCACAATCGTTGAGTGTAGAGTACTTCTTAAATTATGTGCGCCATAAATATGGCAGCATTTATAGAATTACGTAAAAACGAACCGATGAAAAACATCTACCTACTTCTGTTGTGCTGTATATCCTTAACCAGCTGTAAAAAATTTATTGATGCCCAGGTAGAAAATGCAGCCCTTGGAGTGGTAACAGAAGGTCAATGGAAAGTGACCGCTTTTACTAAAGGAACAGAAAATAAAACATCCCTTTTTTCTCCCTATACTTTCCAGTTTCAGCCAAATGAAACAGTAGATGCCATCCGCGATAGCCGGGTAGAAAAAACCGGTACCTGGAAGGTCAATATTATGGCCCGCACAATCACTTCCTTCTTCAACACTTCCTCTGAACCACTCTCCTTATTAAACGGAACCTATACGATTACCAACAGCTCCACTACCACTGTAGACGCTTCTCAAACAATAAATGGTGAGGTGTGGGTGTTGCATCTGGACAAAATATAAATATTGTCCGGGGCACTATTTCGGAGCAGTTTTTGCAAAACCACATCTGTACCAGAGATTCTACAATTTGTTTCTGTACAAGCCCTAAACCTTACCGTGTTGAAAAAGAAGAGCTTTTTCCTATTTCTAAGCCTTTTGTGTAGCTATATTTCTTTAGCCCAATTACCTAATGCTGCTTTCAATTCTGATATTACCTCAGGCTGTGCCCCGATCATCGTGAACTTTCGCGATCAGTCAACCGGAGGCGTGACCGCCTGGAACTGGGATTTTGGAAATGGAAGCACCTCAACCCGGCAGCATCCGTCAACTACTTATATTACCTCTGGATCTTACACTGTAACTCTAACAGTAACCAATGCAGCGGGTACAAATACAGTTACTAAAACCAGCTATATAACTGTATTCAATGAACCCACGGCCAATTTCACTTCCAATAGAACCACAGGTTGCTTTCCAACAGTTATCCAATTTACCGATCAATCTGCAGCCTCTCCGGGCACAGTTAACAATGCCTGGAAATGGGATTTCGGAGATGGTAATAGTTCTACTTTACAAAACCCTCAACATGTATATCGTACTGCCGGCAGCTATACGGTTACGCTGACCGTGACAAGCGATAAAGGCTGTAAAAAAGTAATTACCAAACCTAATTTTATTAATGTAACTCCGGGTGTTTCTGCGGCATTCGGATACACAGATCCGGGTGTGTGTAGCGCCCCGGCAACCATTCAATTTAACAATACCTCCTCTGGGCCGGGTACACTCAGTTATGCCTGGTCATTTGGTAATGGCAATTCTTCAAACGTTACTAATCCAAGCACTTACTATGGCACAAATGGGCTATATCATGTTCGTCTTATTGTTTCCAGCACCCAGGGGTGCATAGATTCTGCTATAACAGACATCCAAGTCGGAAGGGTGAATACAGATTTTACCTATCCTGCGGTTATCTGCCCCAAGACGCAAGTGAATTTTATTAATAACTCCACCCCAAGACCAATTAGTGCTTACTGGGAAATATCAAATGGGCATACCGACAATCTAAGAAATACGTCCACGTCTTTTTCCAATGCTGGCACTTATACAGTAAGGCTGATTAACACATATTCCATTTGTACAGACACATTGACAAAAACCATTACAGTTCAGCCTGGTCCTGCAGTAAACTTTAGCGCATCCGACACCGCAAAATGCCAGCCTTCTTTAACAGCCAATTTTACCAATACCAGTAATGGCACCAGTTATTTATGGGATTTTGGAGATGGCAATAGTTCAACTACTGCAAATCCCTCTCATAATTACACCGCCTTCGGCACCTATAATGTGAGCTTAATAGCGACAGCGGCTAACGGGTGTGTGGATACGCTAAGGAAAGTGGGTTATATTAAAATACAGAAACCGGTTATCAGCTTTCCCACTTTGCCGATAGGCGGTTGTACTCCCTTCACCACCACATTATCTGCTTCTATTCAAAGCGTTGATTCTGTGCTTACCTATAGCTGGAATTTTGGTGATGGTACTCCAACCTCCAACCTGAAAGCTCCGACTCATACGTATAACGACTCTGGCAGCTATAATGTAACCCTTACCATTACGACCCGCACGGGATGTACTGAAACATATACGTTGAACCAAGCAATTAAAGTAGGCCCAAAGCCAGTGGCTGCTTTTTCTTCGGACATTACAACTGCCTGTGCCGATCCGGGAATACAGTTTATCAATGAATCAACGCGTAGTACGCAGTGGTATTGGGTTTTCAGCGATGGTTCCACATCAACTGAAAGGAACCCCAGAGTTACGTTTAAAGACACGGGCTGGATAGATGTTACGCTTTATGCCATCAACAATGGCTGCAGCACCATGATCTCCAGGCCCCGCTACGCTTATATACGTCCGTCCGTTTCACGGTTCACTTACCAGCCGGATTGCAATAACCCATTATCAATCACTTTCACAGACCGCTCTATTCTTGCCACATCATGGGTTTGGAATTTTGGTGATGGGACAACATTTACAGGGCAAAATCCACCAGCGCATCTTTTTCCGGCGTTAGGTACCTACGCGGTTTCTCTCACTACGAAAAATGGTACTTGTACTTATACGCTTACCCGATCCGTCACCATTGCGAATAATGATCCTGATTTCTCTTCTACCACCCGTGAGGGATGCAAACCTTTCACAGCTTCGTTCACCGGCACTACGCCTAATAGTGGATTGGTCAGAAGTTATGTCTGGGATTTTGGCGACAATAGCCCTGCTGCCGTTACGCAAGGACCTACTGTGCAATACACTTATCGAAGGGCTGGGATCTTCACCGTTAAACTTACCACTATCGATACATTTGGTTGCCAGCAAACTGTTATAAAAAACAATTTTATCCGGGTAAACGGACCGGTAACCAATTTCAATTCGGTCAACAACGCAGGTTGCAAAGGAACTACGGTTACTTTCAATGACTCCACTATTACTGACGGCACAAATGCCATTGTCAACTGGAGATGGGATTTTGGCGATTCTACAACTGGCAGTTTCACAGCACCCCCTTTCAAGCATACATATGATAGCATCGGCGATTATGATGTAAAACTGGTAGTAACTGATGCGAAGGGCTGCCAGGACAGCATTGTAAAACGAGCCTTTGTAAAAATATCAACGTTAAAAGCCAATTGGGCGACTGGTGGTGCTATTTGTCCAAATACCGCTATTGGCTTTCAAAACCAAACAGCCAGTGACTTGCCTTACACCTCCCTTTGGAGCTTTGGAGATGGCCAAAGCTCCACGGACCAAAGCCCCGGGCACGCTTATGCTGATACAGGATATTATAGCGTCAACCTGATTGTAAAAGACTTGATTGGATGCCAGGATTCTCTCCGAAAAGACAGTGCTATGCATGTAGCAAGACCTAAAGCTTCATTTACAGCAAATAATCTTACTAGTTATTGCACTCCTTTTGAAGGGCAGTTTTTTAATACCTCTTATTTCTATGAGTCGTCACTTTGGAATTTAGGTCTTGGCCAGGGAACTTCCACACAGCAAAATCCTACAGCGTATTATAACAATACAGGTTCTTACCCAATCAAGTTGGTCGTTACCGGACCGGGGGGCTGTAAAGATTCCACTACGCAAACACTTCGGATTTTTAGTCCGCAAGATGCCCGGTTAACGTATACACCTACTTCCGGATGCACACCGTTAACTGTTAGCTTCGATGCCTTTACTCCAATGAACGGCCGCTTCATCTGGGATTTTGGTGATGGAAATGTCATTGACACAACCGTAAATACAATTAATCACCTTTATGTTGATTATGGTGACTTTACTCCCCTGGTCATTTTAAAAGAGCCTTCCGGAGCTTGCACCATTCCATTAGTGGGAGCACAAACGATTAACCTGTTGGGAGCGAAACTGAATTTTGCCATCGATAGCACTAAATTTTGTGACAACGGTTTTATTACCATTTCAGATTCAACTACGACCAACGATCCCGCCCTTCAATACACCTGGAACTTTGGAGATGGCGCTACTTCTACCATGCAGAGCCCGACACATCAATATGATAGCATCGGCACTTTTGATGTGACCTTAATAGTGCGTACACAGCGGGGTTGTTCGGACACACTGGTGAAAGGTCCGGTTAAGATTTCACAAAGCCCGATTATAGCTATACAAGCTGATTCTGCCGTCTGCCTGAATGATAAAGTACCTTATTCCGGACTGATAGCCCGTACGGATACATCAACCCTACAATGGTTATGGAAGTTTCCAAACGGCAATACCTCTACTGCCCAAAACCCGCCTGTTCAACAATACACAACCCCAGGAAACTTTACGGTTACGGCTATAGCAACGAACAGTAGCGGATGTGCAGATACGGATACTACAGGCCTAATCGTAAGTCCTCTACCGAATGTTACTATGCCTCCAACCATCACAAAAATTGTGGGTGTTCCGGTAACATTGTCGCCTGTCTATTCTTCTAACGTAATCAACTATAGCTGGACACCGGCAACCGGACTTAATTGTGTTGATTGCCCACAGCCCATTGCAACTCCTAAGTTTACTACAACCTACAAAGTGAATATAGTAGACAGCAACGGGTGTGTAAATAATGGAAGCGTTAAGGTTATTGTTGTTTGCCAGGGGGCTACCCTGTTTGCACCCAATACATTCTCCCCAAATGGCAATGGAAACAACGATATTTTCTATATGCGTGGTGTGGGATTAGACCGGGTAAAATCGCTTCGCATCTTTAACCGCTGGGGCGAAGTTGTTTTTGAGCAAAGGGATTTCCCTGTGAATAATCCGGCATACGGTTGGAATGGTAAATATAAAAACACAGCCGCCCAGTCCGATGTTTATGTCTATCAGGCGGAAGTGTTTTGTGAGAACGGAGAAATTATTCGATTTGATGGAAACATAGCCTTGATAAAATAGTCATGAAAAAAACCCTGACCTACAAAAAGACGCCCTTACTACTGTTAGTATTATTTCTTACAGCATCAGGCTATGCGCAAGATTTACATTTCTCACAATTCTTTGAAGCCCCTTTATTGCGCAATCCATCATTAGCGGGCATTTACACGGGTGACATTCGGGTGCAGGCGGTTTACCGCGATCAATGGAACAGCATTACCAGTGCCTATAAAACAGCTTCCATAAATGGAGAATATAAAATGCCTATTGGCAAAGCCAATGATTTTCTGACAGCAGGCATGCAGGTTTTATATGACCAGGCAGGCACCGTGGCTTTAAAGACGACCCACGTATTGCCAGCTTTGAATTACCATAAATCCTTAAGCAATGAAGTGAACCGCTATTTGTCCATCGGCTTTATGGGCGGACTTGTTCAAAACCGGTTCGATCGCAGTAAGATAACAACGGACGGCACTTACAATGGAACCGGAGATGGCGAAAATTTTCCTTCACCCCAATTCTCCTATTTTGATGCAGCAGCTGGTATTAGCTTCAATACGCAGCTAAATGACAATGTTGACAACAATATGTTTGTAGGTGTGGCATACCACCATTTCAACCGACCCAAGAAATCATTTTATGGGGATCAATCGGCAGAATTAACGCCAAAGGTCGTTACATCAGCAGGCATCAAATTTTCGGTTACCGAAGTCAGTTATCTAACCATTCAGGGCGATTACTCGAAGCAAGGCGATTTCCAGGAGATCATTGGCGGCGCGATGTATGGAGTGAAGTTGGGAGATGATTACGAAAAGCCTAAATACACGATTCATGGTGGGGTGTTCATGCGTCTGAATGACGCCATTATTCCAGTGATTAAATTAGATTACCGTCCTTTTTCAGTATCATTTAGCTATGATGCCAATATTTCAAAACTAAAGGCCTCCACTATGGGACGTGGCGGTTTTGAGATCGGTATTTCCTATGTAGGTTTCAGGAAAAGCAAAGAAGAAGCCCCTAACTTTTCTCTTTGCCCAAGGTTTTAAAATACTTTTAATAATAAAGAAGCCGTTTCAGTTGAAACGGCTTCTTTCGTTGATAACTCTCTATTAATACGGCTTTGCCTCTTTTGATTCCCTTTCTGCTTGCTCAACCGCTTCTTCTGATTTAGTAGAGCCAATGGGTCCCGGAGAAGTGTGTTGTGATGCCTGCTTTAATCCTTCGGCTACCCGGCGTCCGTAATCTGCATCGCACTGTGTAAACAGTTCGATCATCTTATCCTGGATATGCTTTTCTACTGGGGCAAGCGTGTTTACGAGGTTAGTGATCAGGTCTTCCCGCTCCCACTCTTCGTGTGCACGGTAGCGCTCCCCGGCTTGCTTAAAATTATTCTGACGATCAATTTTCTGACGTACCAGTTTCGCATGATATTCGGGCTCGTAATCCTTGCCCGCTTTCGGTGCTTCTTTCAAACCATTCAAGGTGGATGGCTCATAATTCACATGCGGATTTTGGTTCTTAGCGCCATCTACATGATAGGTCATTTGTCCATCACGCTGATTGGTTGCTACATGCTTCTTCGGTGAATTGATCGGCAGTTGCAGGTAATTTGTTCCCACGCGATAACGTTGCGTATCGGAGTAAGAGAAAGTGCGTCCCTGCAACATTTTATCGTCCGAAAAATCCAGTCCATCTACCAACACACCCGTACCAAATGCCGATTGCTCCACTTCAGCAAAATAGTTCTCAGGGTTCTTATTAAGCGTCATTTTTCCTACCGGCAGAAAAGGAAACTGCTCTGTTGGCCAGATCTTCGTATCATCCAACGGATCGAAGTCCAATTCCGGGTGGTCATCGTCGCTCATGATCTGCACACAAAGTTCCCACTGGGGATAGTTACCTTCTTTAATAGCATCATAAAGATCCTGCGTGGCATGGTTAAAATTCTTACCCTGGATTTCTTCGGCTTGTGCCTGGGTAAGGTTCTTAATGCCTTGCAATGGCTCCCAATGATATTTTACTAATACCGCTTCTCCATCAGCGTTTACCCATTTATAAGTGTTCACCCCTGAACCCTGCATCTGGCGGTAGTTAGCGGGTATGCCCCATGGCGAGAACAGGAAGGTGATCATGTGCATCGCCTCCGGTGTATTGGAAATAAAATCAAAGATGCGTTGTCCGTCCTGGCGGTTGTGAACAGGGTCTGGTTTGAAAGCATGCACCAGGTCAGGAAACTTCATCGCATCACGGATAAAGAACACTTTCAAATTATTGCCCACCATATCCCAGTTACCGTCTTCCGTATAAAACTTCACGGCGAACCCGCGTGGGTCACGCAAGGTTTCTGGTGAATGGCCACCATGAATGACCGTTGAAAACCGAACGAAAACAGGTGTTTGCTTGCCCTTCTGCTGAAACAATTTTGCGCGGGTATATTTGGCTATTGGTTCTCCGCCAACGGTTCCGTACGCTTCAAAAACACCATGAGCACCGGCACCGCGTGCATGCACTACACGCTCCGGAATGCGCTCCCTGTCGAAGTGCGAGATCTTCTCCAGCAACTGGTAGTTTTCCAGTGTTACGGGCCCTCGGTTGCCGACCGTTCGGGAACTTTGGTTATCCGTTATCGGATGTCCCTGGCGGGTGGTAAGAATGTTAGATGGTGTAGCGCCATTGTCTTCCCCGTTTCCATTTTGAATATGCTCTTGATTCATCTTTATAATTTGGTTAGATAGTTAACAAAAGAAAGTAAAGTTCGTTCAAAAATAGTTTTTGCCCCTATTTTGCAGTCTTTAGAAATAAAAAAAATCAACTGAACCTAACCAACAATTGTTGGTTACTGAAAAAAATGCACCATGATCCAAATAGGACAACAAGCCCCGGATTTTTCTCTTTTTGATACGGGAAAAAATAAACTTTCTTTATCTGACCTCAGAGGTAAAAACGTTTTGCTATTGTTTTTTCCGCTGGCTTTCACTTCGGTTTGCACAGCAGAATTATGCTCCATCCGGGACAGCATTAAGCAATACGAAGCCGTGGACGCACAACCGCTGGGCATTTCCACGGATTCACTTTTTACACTCGCCAAGTTCAAAGAAGAGCAGGCGTTGAATTTTCCGCTATTAAGCGATTATAACAAAGAAGTATCTGAGGCATATGGTTCGCTGTATGAAACCTGGGGTTTTGATTATAAAGGCGTTACCAAACGTTCGGCCTTCCTGGTTGACAGGGAAGGAATTGTTCGCTATGCCGAGGTTTTGGAAAATGCCGGTGAACAGCCAAACTTTAACGCTATTAAGGCTGCTATGGCAGAGCTACCTAAGTAGTATTTGGTATTTCTTTTATTTTTTCGGCAGAAATTTTGCTCTTTCGTATAGAAAGAACTAATTTCATCATACTAAAAAAGGAGTTGAAGCGTTGAAGCGATTTTTACTTATAATTTTTATAGTTTTCTCAGCCGTACTTGCCCAGGCACAATCTCGTGCTTCTTTGCAGGAACCGGTTGCAGTACTACGCTTCTACCCCAACCCCGCTGTTTCCTTTGTGAACTTTGAGTTTGAAAAGGCTTATGACCAAGGGTATTCTATTCAAATCTTTAATGTTTTAGGCCGCAAAATGTACCAGGCATCTAACCTTAGCCAGCGTACAAATATTAGCCTCACCGATTTTACCCGCGGTATTTATGTTTACCAGTTATTTGACCGTAATGGCAAAATGGTAGAATCCCGTAAATTCCAGGTTTCTAAATAATCCCTCTCAAGATTCTTTTAAGCATTTGTACCAACAGTTTTACTGTAATCAACTGCATTGCTGCTATTGATCCTTTCTTTAATCGATATTTGTGCTCCCGGTAATGCTATTGAGCAGGATCATCTGCATATCCGCTTATCCTCAATTTGCACATTTTTCTTACTCCACCTGCACAATCAAAAACTTTAGGTATTCTGTATTTTCCATGCCCCAAATGATCGGGTGATCCGAGGCCTGCTTTTGAAAAGTTACCTGCCGGATCTTTCTTCGGGCATCTTTTGACGCCATCTCTATGGTTTGCAGGAATAGCTCTGGGTTTACCAAACTGGTGCAGGAAGAGGTAACCAAAAACCCACCCGGTTTGATCAATTTCATACCGCGTAAATTGATCTCTTTATAACCGGTAATGGCTTTTTGAATATTGGCGCGGCTTTTTGTAAAAGCCGGGGGATCCAGCATCACGACATCCCAACGCCGCTCTTCTTTACCCCAGGCCTTCAAAACGTCAAAGGCATTTGCTTGCTCAAACTTTACAGTTCTTTCTAGTCCGTTTAACTCCGCATTTTTATTAGCTTGATCCACCGCGTTTTGCGAAATATCCAAACCCAAAACCGATTTAGCGCCATAATATCCCGCATGAATCTCGAAGGTTCCGGTATAGGTGAAAGCGCCTAATACATCAGCACCTTTTACTATATGCTGGATGGCCCGACGGTTATCCTGCTGATCCAAAAAATAGCCGGTCTTTTGTCCGTTTTCAATATCCACATGAAACTTCAAGCCATTTTCATTGATAAGGATCTTCGTTTCAAAAGGTGCCGATAAAAAACCTTTATGCTGATCCAACCCTTCCAATTCCCGCACCGGCACATCATTGCGCTCATAGATGCCTTTCGGATTAAAAACCGTTTGCAAGGCCTTCACGATAGCAGGCTTCCACAAATCAATGCCTAAGGCAAGCGTTTGAATAACAAAATAGTCATTGAACTTGTCAATGATCAATTGAGGCAAGCCATCAGCTTCGCCAAAGACCAAACGGCAATTTTCTGTATAACCGATCTGCTGGCGGTAGGCCCAGCATTCTTTTATCTTTTTTACAAACCACGCTTCATTTATATCATCTGCTTTATTGCGCGTCAACAGCCGCACCATGATCTGTGAAGCGGCATTATAATAGCCTTTGCCCACAAATTTGCCATCGGAAAAGACCACTTCTACGATCTCTCCCGGTTGCGGATTGCCGTCTACTTTTTCCACTTCATTACCAAAAACCCAGGGATGCCCGTTGAAAATACGTGGTGCGATCCGATGCCGTAAATGAACTTTATTCATAAGGGCTGCAAGTTAGCATAAGACCTCACAGGTTTTAAAACGGGTGAGCCCTATTAAAGCTCGCGGCATTCCTTTTAACATTCCTGCGCCATTTTGTCCTTAAATCCCCGTTGGCAGTATTCTTGACCCACCTACCTTTGCAGACAATTTTCACTTTAGATATGAAGCAAAACGAAGAAAATGTGACGAATCCGGTAGAAGAAAATGCCGTAAGTGACACGATGAACATCAATGTAGATGAAAATGTGGCGGGCGACCAGCACCTGAACGAACCGGTAGCGGAAGAAAGCGAAATAGAGAAGTTGAAGGCACAAGTGGCTGAACTGAATGACCGCTACCTGCGCCAGGCCGCTGAGTTTGATAATTTTAAACGCCGGAATGCTAAAGAGCGAATCGAACTGATTCAAACTGCAGGCAAAGATGTGATCACCAGTTTACTGGATGTGCTGGACGATAGCGAGCGGGCACAACAGCAGATGGAAAAAACAGAGGATGTTGAGCAAATTAAAGCCGGCATTCAACTGGTTTTCGCAAAACTGCGAAACACCTTAGCGGGCAGAGGACTCAAGCCAATGGAAACCAAAGGCACTCTTTTTAACGCGGATATTCATGAAGCTATTACGGAAATAGAAGCTGGCGAAGAATTGCATGGCAAAGTAGTGGACGAAGTGCAGAAGGGCTATTACCTGAACGACAAGATTATCCGGTTTGCAAAAGTGGTGGTAGGTAAATGAAGGCACCTGCCCTCGGTGGTTCCGGCAAAGCGTAAAGGCTGGAGATCGTGGTTGAATAAACTAAGAGGATAACAACTCTTTAAAATTATAAGATCTTATCCAAAGCTAATTTTAAATAACAGGCTCCGCGGAGCGTTCTAAAATCCTGTAGTGGGATGGCAACAACAATGGCGAAAAGAGATTATTACGAAGTGCTAGGCGTAAGCAAAGGCGCTGCAGCGGACGAAATCAAAAAGGCGTACCGCAAAGTGGCTATGCAGTATCATCCTGACCGCAACCCAGGTGATAAAAGCGCAGAGGAGAAATTCAAAGAAGCGGCTGAAGCCTACGAAGTTTTAAGCGACCAGGATAAGCGCGCCCAATACGATCGTTTCGGTCATGCCGGGGTTAGTGGCGCCGGTGGCCGTGGTCCTGCCGGGCAGAATATGGAGGACATCTTCAGCCAGTTTGGCGATATTTTTGGCGAAGATGTTTTCGGGTCTTTCTTTGGTGGCGGACAAAGAGGTGGAGGAGGCGGTCAGCGGCGTGCAAGAGGCACCCGTGGTTCTAACCTGCGCATCAAATTGAAACTCACTTACGAGGAAATAGCAAAAGGCGTAACCAAAAATATCAAGGTAAAAAAATACGTTGGTTGCAACACCTGTAGCGGAAGCGGTGCTAAAGACAAAGGCAGCGTACAAAACTGCTCCACCTGCGGTGGTAGTGGACAGGTGCGGAAAGTAACCAGCACTTTCTTAGGCCAAATGCAAACCGTTACCACCTGTCCGAATTGTGGCGGTGAAGGAAGTACGGTTACGGCGAAATGCGGCAACTGCAAAGGCGAAGGCCGCGTATATGGTGAAGAGACGGTGAATATTGATATCCCGGCGGGTGTACAGGAAGGTATGCAGTTGAATCTGAGCGGGAAAGGCAATGCCGGCGAACGCGGCGGCTCTCCTGGTGATCTTGTAATATTGATTGAAGAAGAACCGCACAAGGAATTGGTGCGGGAAGGGTTGAATGTCGCTTACGAATTACACATCTCTTTCCCCGAAGCGGCTTTTGGAACATCCGTAGAAGTGCCGACTATTGACGGACGGGCAAAGATCAAAATACCTGCCGGTACGCAAAGCGGCAAAGTATTCCGTTTGAAAGGCAAAGGCTTTCCAGCGGTGCAATCCTATGAAAGAGGCGATCAGTTAGTGCAGGTAAATATCTGGACACCGCAAAACCTTTCTTCCGACGAACGCAGTGCATTGGAGAAGCTAAGCAACTCGCCCAACTTTAAGCCGGTACCGGAGAAGGGGCAAAAATCTTTCTTTGATAAGATGCGGGAAATGTTTTCGTAACACGAATAAGTTAGCCCTAACAGCACGAATGACACGAGTGGAGTAGTTCTATTGGTGTCATTCGTTTTTTATTCGTGTTCAATAGGAAAATTTTTTCTTTTTCTTGGTGCCATAGATGGCCTTTGCTTTTTCCACCAAGGCCGGAAATTCTTTTTGCGAAGCATCAGCGGCATTATAAGACTTTGATGCAATGGATAACACATCGTTCCAGTTCTTATCTTTTATAAACCTCGATTCGTGGAGCAAGGAACCAAAAAGAATCACAGCAGCCGCAAACTGGTACGAGCTATCCAACCTTGTAAAAGGTGTGAGCGCCAATGAGGCATCAAATCTTTCTGTTAACAGTTTAACCTGCTTTGGTAATTTATAATGCAGGCTTAGGGTAGCCGGATGAACAGGGGCAACAGTAGGCATTTTCACGGGTTCGATTTCAAAAGCCACCAGCATCGAATATCCTGAGCCAACCTCGCCGCCTTCGATGGTAGCAGCCGTATTTTTTATAGCACCTACCTTATTATCAAACCCAATGACCCGGTAGCTTTTTACATACCCCGGATCAAAAGAAACATTCAAGGAAGCATCGTCCGCAACGGTATAAAGCGTTTGCATAAACTCTTTCATCATCACCTTCTCCGCTTCGGCATAGCAATCAATGTAGGCAAAATTTCCATTGCCTTTTTGAGCCAGTGTCTGGATCTTCGAGTCTTTGTAATTGCCCATTCCAACCCCCAGGCAAGTAAGATACACACCGGATTGGCGTTGCAAGGTTATCATCTCCTCCAGGTCTTCTTCATTACGCAAGCCTACATTAAAATCACCGTCCGTAGCCAGTATCACTCGATTGTTGCCATTAGGTATAAAATGGTTGCGGGCTACGCTATAAGCCAGCTTTACCCCGGATTCGCCAGGCGTAGAACCGCCGGTTTCCAGGCTGTCAATTGCATTGATGATCTTTTGTTTTTCAGCACCACTCGTTGTATTCAAATAAACACCTACCGTAGCGCCATAGATCACAATGGATACAGAATCTTTAGCACGCAGGTTATTCACCAACCCGCGAAAGCCTGCCTTTATCAAAGGCATACGTGTCGGCGCATCCATAGAAGCGGAAGCATCAATCAAAAAAACCAAATGCGTGGGTGGCAAACTATCCAGAAGCACTTTTTTAGAGCGTACTACCGCAAACAATAATTGATTGGTTTCGTTCCAGGGGCAGGTCGTAAGTTTTGTTTCTATTTCAAAGGTTTTGCCATCCTTGGGTTCGCGATAATTAAAATTAAAATAATTAAGCATTTCTTCTACCCTAACGGCATCAGGCGGCACCATGCTTTTTGAATTCAGGAACCGACGCACATTACTATAAGAAGCCCGGTCCACATTCAGCGTCACATCTGTGGATGGATATTTTTCTGCTGAAATAAAATTGTTCTCTACCTTACTTGCATAGGTTTCATCGCCAACAAACCATTGCTGCTGTGTTTCAAATTTGAGATCTTTGGTAAAAGAGGAAAGCTTGTTAAGCACTACCGCTTTCACCGCTTTTTTCAAAACCACTTTGTTATAAGCGGTTGCCTCAGCCAGTACTTTCTGTTTTTGATAGCCTTCTAATGAGAAGATGAGCGAGTCTTTTGTAGCTGAACTAAGAATACCAAAAGTGCCGGCAGAACCACTGTAAAAAATGTAACCGCTCGGGTGCAGGATCATTACATTCTGCAAAGGTCTGCCCGATTCGTCTTTTACCTCGCCCCGCAAATACGATTGCTGTGCAGCAATGCTGAAGTGAAAAAAAGTGCAGATAATTATGGCAAGCGTTCGTTTCATTGAACAACAATGAGCATAAGATACGCTGAGTTTGCCAGAATAGCAAGCGTTTTAAGCTAATTGGTAGATTTCCTTCAGGTTTCGACCCAAACCGTCATAATCCAAACCATAACCCACCACGAATTTATTAGGAATGCTAAAGCCTACATAATGCAGCTCCAGCGGAAACTCTGTAGCGTCAGGTTTGTGTAATAATGAAGCGATCCGAAGCGAAGCCGGCTGCTGGTGCTCCAGCTTGGGCAGAAAATTATGCAAGGTTTTTCCTGTGTCAACAATATCTTCCACAATGATAATATCCCGGCCGAAAAGATCTTGGTCCAGCCCGATTGCCGTCACCACGTTGCCGCTAGACTTCATGCCCTTGTAAGAAGCCAACTTGATGAAGCAGATCTCTGCATCTACTGTAAGGTGCTTGAAAAGATCAGCCGCGAACATGAAAGATCCATTGAGAATAGCAATGAAAAGCGGCTTCTTGTCGGCATAATCTGAGTTTATCTGCGCCGCTAATTCCTTTATTTTTTCCTGTATAACTTCTTCGGAGAGATACGTGTCGAATGTTTTATCGTGCAGTTTTACTGGCGCCATTATTTTTTATTGATGCGTAATTGCTGACCTATCTTCAGGTCTTGCGAGGCCAAGTTATTCCATTGGCGAATGTCATCAATCGTTACGCCGTATTTTTTTGAAATGGCAAACAAGGTTTCCCTGGGCAGCACCCGGTGCGTGATGAAAGAAGTAGCCGCATAAACAGCTTCTACAGATGCCGGCTTAACAGGCTCTTCCACTTTTGCTTCGTTAGATTGGGTAGAATTGCTGCTAATGCGGTTGTTCTCACCCTCATAGCTTCTATCGAGGGCCATCATGGTGTATTGCTGCAGGTTATATTCATTGATAATGCGGATCAGTATCTGCGGGTATTTGGGATTGGTAGCATACCCGGCTTTCTTCAAGCCATAAGCCCAACCCTGGAAATCTTTAGGATCTAATTTGAAAAGCGGGGCATAATGAGCACGGGTCTTTAAAAAATCAGAGTGGTCTTTGTAAGAGAGCGTGGGGTCATCGTATTTCCGAAAACATTCACCTCTTGCATCATCATCGTGCGATACGGTTTCGCCCTTCCAATCGCTTTTGCACTTGATGCCAAAATGATTGTTGGAGCGTTGAACTAGGTTGCTTTTACCGGCCTCTGTTTCTAAAATGCCCTGGGCTAAAGTTATGGCTGCCGGAACGCCGGTTCGATGCATCTCAGCTATCGCGATATCCCTGTATTTAGCGATATAATCCCTCACAATAGCAGATTGTGCAAATATGCTATTGCTTACCAAGAGAAGAATCAGAATGAGTGGAAAGCTTGCCTTTTTCATTGGATGTTTTTCGTGGGTGAATCGAATATTACAATTTCCGTATCAGGTAAAGTCCGTCTCTCAAGGGCAATAATACTTTTTCAACATCTGTCCGGGCAGCAATCATATCATTAAACTCATGAATCGCTTTGGCATTTTTGCCCCGGATTTCAGCTTCTAAAACCTGACCGTGAAAGAGCACATTGTCCACTAAGATAAAGCCGCCCGCCCGCACTTTTGGCAAAACGGACTTAAAATAAAGACTATAAGAAACCTTATCGGCGTCTATAAAAACCAAATCCCACGTTTCCTCCAATTGGCCGATAATATTCAACGCTTCACCGACATGTAAAAGTATTCTTTTAACATCTTTTTTTTGGAAGAATAGCCCGGCTGTAGCGGCATCATCCTCCCTTATTTCAATAGTATGAAGGGTGCCGTCGGCTGCCAAACCCTTCTCCAGGCAGAGAGCACTATAGCCGGTAAAGGTTCCGATCTCAAGAATACGGCTTGGGCGAATCATATAGCTAATCATCTCCAAAAATTTCCCTTGCAAATGCCCGCTCAGCATGTGCGCTTTAGAATGATTAGCCAGCGTGTGCTCACTGATCTCTTTCAACAGGTCATCTTCCCCGCTGCTATATTTTTCAGCATACGCTTGTGCCGCCGGATTAACGATGTCCATCCGCAAAGATCGCTTTTACATCTGCCGGAACGGGTTCCTTTTTAGAGATCAGCCAAAGCCCGATAAAGGTTAGCAATCCATTATAAATAAGCAGTTCGGTACCTATTTTAAAACTGCCAAACAGCGAGGAGGAAAGGTCTTTGGCACTGGTCACCCACTCGCCTTCGAGCTTCAGTTGGCGCTGCCACCATTCGATATTATTAATGAAATCGATCCCTAAAATAAGTAGCGGCGCCACAAGGCAAACGATCAGGGACAACCGATCGTTGATCGTGCGCCTTGTTAAAATACCAAAAGCAAATAATCCCAGCAAAGGCCCGTAGGTAAAGCCGGCTACTTTTAGAATAATATCAATGATGGACTTGCTGTCCATCGCTTTAAACATCATGACCATTACAAAAAAGATAACCGCAAACGTGACATGCACGATAAGCCTCCTGGTCTTTTTCTGTTTTTCAGAAAGATGGTCTTTACGCTTCAGTCCTAAAATGTCAATACAAAACGAAGAGGTTAGGGCCGTTAATGCCCCATCTGCGCTGGGGAAAAGCGCCGAGATCAAACCAATGATAAATATGATAGAAATAGCGCTTGGCAGAAAACCTTTTAATGCTACGGTCGGGAAGAGATCATCGCCGGTTGTAGTCACGCCATTTTTTTGCGCATAGAGGTAAAGCACACCGCCTAACAACAGGAACAAAAAGTTCACCACCAGCATGATGACACTAAAAGTCATTACGTTCTTTTGGGAATCACGCAGGGTTCTTACAGAGATATTCTTCTGCATCATTTCCTGGTCCAAGCCTGTCATGCCTATTGTAATGAACATGCCGCCCAATATGCTTTTCACGAAAAAGCCGGGGGCATTTACATCCGTATTGAAAATCCTGGTAAGCCCGCTGCTGGTGAGTTCCGTCATGGTCGATCCAACAGAGTGATTCATATTGGTCATGATGTAAACAATGCAAATGATCAATCCCAGCAACATGAAGGTGGTTTGCAACGTATCTGTATATACAATGGTTTTTACGCCCCCTTCAAACGTGTACAGAAGGATCATCAGCAAGATGACAAAAGTGGCCAACCCGAAAGAAATATTGAGGTCTTTCAGAATAAACATTTGCAAGACGTTTATCACTAAATACAGACGGGCAGTAGCGCCTAAGGTTCTTGAAATAATGAAGAATAAAGCGCCGGTTTTATACGAAACCATCCCAAAGCGGTGCTGCAGGTAATTATAGATAGAAGTAAGATTGAGCCGGTAATAAAGCGGCAGCAAAACGAAAGCAATGACGAAGTAACCCAGCAGGTAGCCGATCACCACCTGGAAGTAGGCAAACCCTGCCGTTCCTACTGTTCCGGGGACGGACACGAATGTGACACCGCTTAGCGATGTGCCGATCATGCCGAACGCTACCAGCATCCAGTTTGAATTCTTATTGCCAATAAAAAAAGATTCGTTGTTGGAATTGCGGGAGGTGAAATAAGCAACCACAAGCAGTATTACGAAATACGCTATAACAAAGGATAGCAAAACAGTTGGGTTCATGTATTAAATTTTGGTCAGGAATAGGGCTGTAATAATAACTAAGTTTTGAGGATAAAAAAATTTAGCGCTCTTTTGCAGCCAGAATCAGCGCCATGCCAATACAATCATTAGCCATTTTTTGCGGATCGAAATTAGGAAACAATCCTTTGTATGCACAACATGCACAGGAGTTAGGAAAAATAATAGCCGCACAAGGGGTAGCGCTGATTTTTGGTGGCGGGAAAAATGGATTAATGGGCGCCTCTGCAGACAGCGCCATGAAGCATGGCGGAACTGTAAGAGGCGTGATACCGGAAGTGTTAGTAGCCTGGGAAAATCAGCACACGGCCATCAGTGAGCTATTGGTGGTAGAAGACATGCATGTGCGAAAAAGGAAGTTGTATGAATTGTCCGATGCGGCCATTATTCTTCCGGGAGGGTTTGGAACACTGGATGAATTATTTGAGATGCTGACCTGGAACCAGCTTTCTATTCACGATAAAAAAATATTTGTGCTGAATACAGCTGGCTTTTACGATCACCTGATCATGCACATGAAAGTGTTGGAAAGTGAAGGCTTTTTATACGGAGAGCTGCAGAATAAGCTGGTAGTGCTGCAGGAACCAGCAGAGATCGTAGCTTATCTGAACAAAGCTTAGTCTCTGTTTCGTCCCTGGAAAAGCGGGACGTTAATACCAGCTCTGATAATAGGAATGGCGCGGTTTTGCCCATCCCTATATGGCGAATTTTCATCTTTCAACGCATCAAACAATACAGCAAAGTAGCCGTATGAACCTGAGGAACCCGGAAAGCGCCCGGTAGTATAGCCAGCGCCAACTAATAAACTCGTAGCGGATTGCTTTAGCAGTTCTGTATTTCCTCCATTGGGTGGCAGGTATTTGTAACGAATGAAATTATGCTCCAGCTGTCCCTGCGCGAAAAGAAAACGCACCGGGAAAATCCGGGTGAAGACACCACCGCCATAAATAGATTGCCGGAGCTTATCATTCAGCACAGTATAATCACGATAGGAAGCATAGGTATAATTAATAGCGATCCCCGCATCTACCCACTTGGTTAAACTATAACCCAACACAGGGTTCACGCCTGCTAAAAAAGAGCCATTTCCCAACGACAGCGATACACTACCGCCCGTAAAAAGGTTTTCTTTTTTGAAGCCCCGCCTGATGCTGTCTTCTTGTGCAACAGCTGCTATCGTAATGATGCTAACCCACACTAACAGAAATAGTCTCTTCATGATCTTTACAGGTTATCAAATATTTTTCCTTTGTTCAGAATATCATTTGGGTCGAATACCATCTTGATCTGTCTCATCAGGTCGAGTTCTTTTTGCCCGAACATGATGTCCATATATTCCTTCTGCACCAATCCAATGCCATGTTCGCCGCTGATGGTGCCTCCTAACGATTTCACGAGGTCAAAAATTTCGCGGATGCCGCTTTTTAACGAACCATTCCAGGCTTCATCACTAAGGTCGCCTTTTATAATATTGACGTGCAGATTGCCATCGCCGGCATGGCCATAGCACACAGATTGAAAACCATATTTCTTCCCAATCTCTTTGACGCCATGCAGCAAAACCGGCAGTTCCGCCCGAGGCACCACCGTATCTTCTTCTTTATAAACCGAATGCGATTTCACCGCTTCTCCTACTCTTCGACGCAATTTCCAGAGCTCCGCTTTTTGTTGGGCATCATCCGCAAACAATATTTCACTGCAATCAAAATTCATGGCTACTTCACTGATGCCTTCCATCTCCTTCATCAGTACCTCAAGGTCGTTGCCATCTACCTCTATTAAAAGATGCGCTTTGATATTGTCTTCTATCGGCACTATCGAATTGTCTACAAAACGCATCACCCATTCCAAGGCATCCCGCTCCATAAATTCCATGGCGCTGGGCGTATAGCCCGCCATGAAAATAGCACTCACTGCAGCGCAGGCGTTTTCAGCGGATTTGAATGGCACCAGCATTAAAAGGTCGTGCTTCGGATGATTTAAAAGCTTTAATACAATTTTTGTTACAATCCCAAGTGTTCCTTCACTGCCCACCATCAACTGCGTAAGGTTGTAACCCGTTGCATTCTTCAATACGTTAGCGCCGGTCCAGATGATCTCACCCGTAGGCAATACGACTTCGAGATTCAGCACATAATCCTTTACCACACCGTATTTTACTGCTTTTGGACCACCGCTGTTTTCTGCGATATTCCCTCCGATAAAACAGGTGCCGCGGCTGCTTGGATCAGGAGGATAAAACAGCCCTTTCTCTTTAAGTGTGTTTTGCAAAACTTCTGTGATCACTCCCGCCTCGGTAGTCACCTGCAGGTTTCGTTCATCTATATGGATGATCTTGTTCAATCTTTCAATGGACAATAAAACGCCACCTAAATGCGGTAGTGCTCCACCGCTCAAACCGGTGCCGGCACCACGGGGCGTTACCGGAATTTTATATTGATTGCAGATCTTTAGAATCGCACTGATCTCTTCGGCTGTACCTGGCTTGATAACAACATCAGGAAGAAAATGCAAGTCCTCGGTTTCGTCGTGGGCATATTGGTTCAATACCTCTTCATCAATAAAGACGTATTTATCGCCAACGATAGACTTAAAATTTTGTAATTGCTCTATAACAGGTAATGGATGACTGGTTGCTAACATGGTTTGATCTATTGCTGCAAAAGTCGGCAATTCAGCTCAAATCAGGTTTCCGTTAATTCTTAAAAGAAGGACAAATAGTCTGGCGGCGATTGCCACTGAATTTTTGAAATATGCCCTGGCGCACCAGCGAAAACTCGAAAGCCCCTCTTGTGCCATTATACGCTTTCAGGGAAGACATGGTAGCATCATAAGTAAATGAAAAGACAAAGTCTTTGTAGCCGAGACCGACCATTGGAATAATGGACTCCTTATAACGATAGTACAAGCCAGCGATGAGGATATTTTCGCCATCACCGGAAAGGTTGTAATGTGCATTCAATCCACCCACCGCTTCAAACGCTTTCGCTTGTGTGGTATAATAAACATTTGGGTTGATGATCCATTGATCATTAACCTTGATGCTGCCGTTTAAAAAACCAATATAGCGAGGGGACACCCGATTATCATCCTGCGTATCAAAAAATGATTCTTGCGGCCGGTTCAGATGGTGAGCAGAAAAGCCGGCATTAAGGTAAATATTGTCCGTAGGAAAATAGGCATAATTCATACCTACCTGCATATCAAAATAACCAATATTATTGCGGGCCAAGGACACACTTGTCGGAAGCTTATTATCAAAGAAATGCCCATCAAACTGGTCGGGAAATTTAAGGTTGGATGTATTGATCTGCTTGTTGGCATAACCAATATTGAAACCCAAGCTCAGTAAATGCGAGAAGCCTAAGGTTTGATGATACGCAACGGAGCCATAAAGTTTCGTAGATTTCAAATTGCCGCTACCCGCTTCATCTTTTAATATCACGCCACCCACCCCCAGCCAACCGTTTTCAAAACGATCTTTCATCAGCTGCACATCGCCATAAGCACTCATGGTCTTATACGGCACGGCCATCACGGTGGACCACTGGTTACGATAATTGATCCCAACCCGGTAATCACCATCCGGCGTAAAGCCTGTATTAGCGGGGTTGGTGGTCAATGGCGAATTGAAGAATTGCGAAAAATGCAGATCCTGCGCCTGCGCATCAGATAGAACGACAAGACTGCAAAAACTAAGTACGGTTTGTAAAATTCGCTTCTTCATCATTCACCTCGCTTTTATCGGATTAAGGTTATATCGCCCTTCTTAGAGGCTTTGGTCGCATCGGAAAATTCCACTTCGAGGGTATAAGCATAAACATCCATCGGCTGCAGCACACCCTTGTATTTACCATCCCACCCTTCTTTATTATTAAAGGTTTCAAAAACCTTCTGTCCCCAACGGTTGTAGATGGTGAAATGCAGTTTAGCTATACCAAAACCTTTTGGCATAACAATACTGTTAATGCCACCGCTTAATGGGGTGAAAGCATTTGGAACGTCTAAGGCCGGTTCTATTAAAGTTTGCACTTGTCGCCGTGCCGTATCCGTACATCCATTGCTGTTAATAGCTACGAGTACCACATTATACGTTCTTGTAGTGTTGTATTCATGCTGAACAGCTTCTCTTGTAGCAGTGATCAGCGAGTCGCCATCACCAAAGAACCACTTGAACCGTACCGCATCCGGAGAAGATCCGTTAGTAAAGGTCAAAGGTGCGTTGACTATTGGCGGCTGTGGATTGACGGAACCAATGACTGCTGTTGGCTTACTAATTATACTTATCGGCAAGCTGGCACTGTCTGTAATATTACATGTTGCCGAATCGGTTGCCCGCAACCTTACTATATAGTTTCCGGGTTGCGAATAATAATGTGAGATCGTATCAACGTAACCAGTTGAAACAACCGAACCATCCCCAAAATCCCAAACCAATTGTTGCCCACCGGAAGAAGTATTCTTGAATAATACCCGGGCGGGAGCACAGGCAACAGAAGGTGCCTGGATAGATGCATCTACTATCACAGCAATATTGATCGGCAACTCTTTAGCGTCAGGTGCATTGCAATAAACGCTATCCACTAGTAGCAATCTCACCCGGTAAGGTCCCGGATTAGCATAGGCATGCGTAACCGATCCACTACCTGCCGGCAACAATGGCGATCCATCGCCAAAATCCCAAAGGAAAGAAGTGTTTGTAAACGGCCGGGCAGCAGGAGCTATAGAAGTATTCGTGAATTCATAACGCAATGCTTCGCAAGGGTCCAGTTTTCGATATGTAAAGTCAGGTAAAGCTTGCAAGTCGCCAACCTTAACTGTCATAAACGAGGTATCGCGGATATTACAGGAATTTGAATCAATAGCTATTAACCGTACGCGGTAATTGCCGATAGCGGTATAGGTAAAGGATGCATTCGGAGCAGTGGTGGTCAGGTCATTTGTCCCATTCCCATCAAAATCCCACTCATAGCTTACTGCGTTTAAAACAGTATCCCTAAAATCAACCGTTAAGGGCACACAGCCGGCCGTATCTCTTACAACCCCGTTGATACTGGATTGTACACCGCTCTTTATACCCGACAGGTTAAGGGCAATTTTTACCATTGCTAAATTACAGCTTCCGTCCGGGGACGCGTTTGTTGGTCCCCACACACCTGGTGTGGTTGGATAATAAAGCCTGGGAGAAGTACAGTTAGCGCAGATAGCCTGATATATAACACCGTTCTCGTCAAAGCGACTGGTTCCGCCATCTACGTGGTCCGCATAGCCTCCGTTCTGTCCATAGAAACTACCATACAACTGTTCGCTGCCGTTTTTCTTTAATACAAAGAAATAGAAATCCTTACCATCGGTTTGCTGAGGTGTAGAATAGGGCGGATTCATAACCAAAGCGTCAGCGGTTACGTCCAATGCGGTGGTATTGGCAGAAGGAAATCCATTTCCACCACCCCATCCAGAGACATATACGTTTTCACACCGGTCTACTAAGAAGGCTACAGGCGAAATATTGGGGGCAGAAGCATTTGGTGTGCCAAAAGGCGTAGAATATACATATCCGGAAAGGTCTGGCTTCATTTTCATAATGAACTGCTTTCCGCCTGTCTGTCCGTAATTAGTTGTCTTTGGCCAATCACTACTAAGTGTTTGCCCCATTATATAAGGGAAACCGGAACGGTCAAATTTGATGCCCCAGATAATATCCGTATTAGTTCTTCCCACATAAGTAGAACGAATTAATGAAGCGCCATCGTTGCTTACAATTGAAATGAATCCATCCGCACTTCCTTGCAGACTGCCAGTCATCGACGTACCATCCATTCCCCCGAAGTTGCCACTCCGCGTAGCTCCGGCTACATAAATTCGCGAGGTTGGATCAAGAGAAAGTACAAAAGCGCCATCATCTCCGCTTCCTCCCAAGTAAGAAGAAAATAGCAGTGAAACGGAAGGAGAAAATTTAAGCACAGCACCATCTTGATTACCTCCACCCGGCGCGGTTTGAAATGAGCCTGCTGTTGTAGGAAAATTCTCTGCCGCTGTTCCTTTAATCGATTGTGTGGATGCAGCTATATAAATATTTCCAACAGCATCCAATATAACCTCGCTTCTTCCATCGTCGCCATAATTCAATTTTAGAGGGCTGGCAGCAGTGTGATCAGGATCTCCATTACTGCCATCATGTTGTGTACCTCCAACCCTTCCCGAACCCAAAATTGCCGAACCGTCTACGTTTAACTTCATTACGATTACATCGAATCCTCCCTGACTGCCTGTTTGATCAGCAAACTTGTTCTTCAACGGGAAAGGAGTGCCCACACTCGTATTGTTAGATGCATAAGCAGGAGAACTGGTTCTTCCTACTAAAATTAGATTCCCTTGCGGGTCTACAATCAGGCTATGTGGTTGTTCATCTCCACCCCCACCGATATAGGTAGCATAAACCCGGTTACTGCCATCCGGCGTAAGTTTAATAATGCCAATATCTGCAACTCCTCCTGCAAACGATTGTTGGAACGCTCCTACGGAAACGGGGAAGCTTCCTGCTTGCGTACGTATGGTTCCGCCACCATACATGCTCCCATCAGGACCATAGGTAGCAGTATAGCCCCAATTATCGGCCGTGCTTTTTGAGAAAGAGGCAAAGATCATGGTAGGGTCAATGATCAAAATTTCTTCAGGATTATAGTTCTTAATATCATAGGATACCGTAGTGCCTTTTAAACGGTAGTTGGCTTTAACCGTTTCGCGTCCTTTATCCGTATATTGATACGCATAAGGCGGCATTTCCCGAACCGTTCCAATGGAAGTGCGGATATTCAGTATCTTATCCTTGATCTCTAATCCATCTGCCCCTTCATAAGCTAATTGTATATCGGCAACATTTCCGCCGGGGCGCACGATGATATCGTATTTCATAGCACCCTTATCGGAGTAATACCGGACATCAATATTGGGATAGATGTTTTGTATGGTAATGCCCTGGTAAAGCCTGCAGTGGCTTGCCCAGTTTTCCTTATCCCCTATAAAATAGTTAGAGTAAGTGGGCAAAGGCTTATCCGCAAGAATGGTCGCCTTTGGCGATGCATTCTGAAAAGAAGCGCGGTAAGCATGGGAGCGCATTTGCAATGGCGCCGCCCTGCCCATTATTTCGTTTTTGGAATGGTGATGCATTCGGTCACGTAATTGCTCCAGGTCTTTTTCATGGTGTTGCAATACCGTAAAACCGTTTTGGTGTATGAAAAGAGAACCGCCGCCCACATCGGCCATGAACCGTACACGGCTGTCCCATTGCCCTTTGTTTTCAACAAATTCAATAGGCGCCTGGCTTTGTGCAACAAAAGAAATAGCCAGCAAGCAGGGAACGAAAAGGAGTATAAGGCTCTTGATTTTCAAGCTGTTTGAAATTAAACTAATTATTGCGAAAACTATTGTGCTAAGAATTGTTAAGAAATCTTACTCCACGGGGTTTTACCCTGCATACTCACGAGATATTGTTTCAACCGCAAATTCTCTGCCGTATCCAGTTCCGGGTCCTCGTTAACCAACTCCTCGGCAAAATTCTTCGCAGCCTCCAACATGATCTTATCTTTAACCAAATCAGCCAGCCGGAAGTTTAGAGAGCCGCTCTGCCTCGTTCCCTCAATTTCTCCCGGACCACGCAACTCCAGGTCCTTTTCTGCAATTTCAAAGCCGTTACCGGTTGAGGTCATGATCTTGATCCGCTCCCTCGCATCGGCGCCCAGTTTTGTTGAAGTCATCAGGATGCAATAGCTCTTTTCCGCTCCACGACCCACCCGACCGCGCAATTGGTGCAACTGTGATAGTCCAAACTTTTCCGCACTTTCAATAACCATTACCGAAGCATTGGGCACATTCACTCCTACTTCGATCACCGTCGTACTCACCATGATTTGCGTATCGCCTTTTACAAAGCGTTGCATGTTCGCTTCCTTTACATCCGCGGTCTGCCGTCCATGCACCATACTGATCCAATAACGGGGCTCCGGGAAGAAAGCTTTTACATTTTCATAGCCCTGCATCAGGTTTTCGTACTCCAATTTATCACTTTCCTCGATCAATGGAAATATTATATACGCCTGCCGGCCCATAGCAGTTTGCTCTTTAATAAAATCCATCACTTTGGTACGGTTCGTATCATAGCGATGCACGGTTGTGATGGGTAGCCGTCCTGGCGGCAGTTCATCCATCACGCTATAGTCCAGGTCTCCGTAAGCCGCCATTGCCAGCGTTCTTGGGATAGGGGTAGCCGTCATTACCAACACATGCGGTGGTACTGCGGCTTTCTTCCAAAGCTTTGCCCGTTGTGCCACACCAAAGCGGTGTTGCTCATCTACAATTGCCAGACCAAGCTTTTTAAATTGCACGACCTCTTCAATCAAGGCATGCGTACCAATCAATATCTGAACTTCTCCATCTAACAGTTCTTTCAATAAACGTTTGCGTTCGGCGGTCTTTACAGAACCTGTTAGCAGCGCTACTTTCAGCGGCATATCCTTTACCAGTTCACTAATAGACACCAGGTGTTGCTGCGCTAATATTTCCGTTGGCGCCATCAGGCAGCATTGATAACCATTATCAATAGCCAACAGCATTGCCAACAGAGCCACGATTGTTTTCCCGCTACCCACATCGCCCTGCAAGAGGCGGTTCATCTGGTGACCGGAAGCGGTGTCTACCCGCACTTCTTTCAAAACACGCTTTTGGGCCCCCGTCAATTCAAAAGGCAGATGCTCTTTATAAAAATTGTTGAAGTGCTCGCCTACTTTGCGGAACACGGCGCCTTTCGAAAGCCGGTGCCGCTCCGATTTGGTGCGGGCTAACCGTAACTGTGTAATAAATAATTCTTCAAATTTCAAACGCCGCAACGCATGTGCTCCCTCCTGTACTGATTTTGGAAAATGGATCCAGCAATAGGCATCGTAGCGGCCAATCAGCTGTCCTTTTTGAAGGATGGCGTCAGGTATGTTCTCTGGCAAGTCTTTTCGATTAATAACTTCAAAAAGTGATTGCACCAACTTGCCAATTTGCTTACCGCCTAAACCCCTTGACTTTAATTTTTCGGTAGTTGAATATATTGGCTCCAGGAAGTTCTTTGTCGCAGCGGCGCCTGTATTGATCGCCTCAATTTCAGGATGAACAATCTGGGGCTTGCCCATGAAAAAGGAGAGCCTGCCGAAAGCAGTATACACCTCGCCTTCTTTTACTATTTTCTGAATCCAGGTAATGCCCTTGAACCATGTCAATTCAATGGTCCCGGTTTCATCGCGCAGGTAAGCAACCAAACGTTTGGCTGATTTTTCTCCCACCACTTCCGAGTAGGTTAACCTTCCACGCAGCTGTGCGAACTCAATAGCCGGCGTAAGGTCAATGACCTTCATCATTTTTGTTTTATCAATATGCCGATAGGGAAAATGATGCAGCAGATCATTGAAGGTGAAAATGCCCAGTTCTTTTTTTAAAAGGTCGCCACGCTGCGGACCAACACCTTTCAGGTATTCTATGGGATGCGCTAATATGTTGGGAGATGTGGCTATAATAACTATTTGTCGTAAAAATAAGCCTTGGTTTTATTTAGATGAATGCGAATCCTTACGTTCGGCTTTTGCCCACAATACGGTTTCCTTACCTTGTAAAAACCGGATCCATCCCGCTACGATGCAATAGTTCATAAATGAAAAGTAGAAGGGTATGGTAGCTACCGCAATAACCTTATCCCGCTTCATAAATACCCATCCCACTAATGCAAACAAGTAAAAAAAGAGATGCGGGATGAATAGCCAAGCATAAATCGAATGGATGCTGTAATAAGCCAGGAGGATATTTATAATGAATAGAAGGGGCAACCCAACCGGGCAAATAACCCAGCGCAGCCAGCGCCGTGAGACAAATTGAAATGCCAGCAAAGGCTTCGAAAAGATTTGCAAAAAGGAAAGACGCTTCAACGACTGGAAAGCCCCTGTGGCAATTCTTATTTTGCGTTTTTTTTCATCTCCCAAAGAAGCACTTGGCGCTTCGGTTGCAAAAGCGGCTGGCTCATAAGCAATAATGAACCCCTGCAAACAGACCTTCATAGAAAGGACAAAATCATCCAGGATCGTATCCTCCTGCAATGGACTGAACAAGGATGTGCGCATAGCAAACAATTCGCCAGCAGCGCCCACTACCGTATAAAAAGAAGCGTCAAGCCCTTTCATGAAAGACTCGTATCTCCAATACCATCCTTCTGCTGAACCCACTCCTGACTCGTAAGCCACTTTTTTTTCACCGGCTACGGCACCCACCTTCTCATTAGAAAAATGACTGACCAGTCCTTGAATACTGGTCTTGTTCAGCGTGGTGTTGGCATCGCTGAATATCACAATTTCAGAATCCACTTCTTGCATAGCCCGGTTAATAGCAGCCGTCTTTCCAAACCGTTCAGGCTGATGAAGCACTTTTACCTCCGGGTATTTTTTTAAAATACTCCCCGAGTTATCAGTTGATCCATCCGTCACTATTAAAACCGACAGTTTTTCTTTTGGATACTCTAATAAAAGCGTGTTCTGAACCTTTTCTTCTAAAATGGCCGCTTCATTGTAGCTGGCAATCAGTAATGTTACTTTAGGTAACTCTTTTTGTAACGGTGGATTTTTTTTCTTTTTAAATGATCGCAGCAACCACAACAACAGCCCATATCCTACATAGGTATAAAATATGGTTCCCAATATCACCCAGAATAGAAAAGACAATGCGCTCATAGCAGTGGCCTAAATATCGGAAAAGCGGCAATAGCAAAGCCAAATTCTACTTCCCGATACAAAACTTGCTGAAAATATAATCCAACTGATCCTCATTAGTGATCTCGCCGGTGATCTCACCCAGGTACTGAAGGCAACGGCGTATATCTAGGGCAAGGAGATCCCCGGGAAGTTTATTATTCATGCCATCAGTCACGTCTGTCAATGCTTTTTGCACCTCCTGCAAGGCATGGTAATGGCGGGCATTGGTAACGATCACGTTTTCAGCACCTACTTCACCACCTAATACCTGCGCTACCATTTCCTGTTTTAAAGTGTCTAAATGCAGGCCTGTTTTTGCAGCAATGAATGTGACATCCGCAGCCTCGAATTTTTCTTTCAATGCTTCTTCATTACTGCCATCAATTTTATTGGCAATGAATAGGCACTTGATATTAGCTACGCTCATTTCCCTACGAACCGTTTCCAATTCACCAGGTGTTGTCTCGTTCACATCAAAAAGATATAATACCAGGTCTGCCTGCTGCATTTTTTGCAGGCTTTTTAAAATGCCGGCATTCTCGATCGTGTCAATCGAGCGAGCCCGAATGCCCGCCGTGTCAATCAGCCGGAATAAAATTCCGTCAATATTCAACACTTCTTCGATAGTGTCTCTTGTGGTACCGGCGATCTCGCTTACAATGGCACGATCTTCATTTAGAAAAGCATTCAGCAAGGTTGATTTGCCGGCATTTGGCTTGCCGATAATAGCGGCACTGATCCCATTGCGGATAACATTGCCTAACTGGAAAGAGTGCAGCAATTTTGCCAGCTTGACCTGTGCTTCTTCAATGAGGTTTCTTAACCGGGTACGGTCGGCAAACTCCACATCCTCTTCGGAAAAATCCAGCTCCAATTCAATGAGTGCAGAAAATTGCAGCAGCTGGTCCCGAACATCTTTTAAAGCGGCAGAGAAGCCGCCTCTGATTGCATTGATAGCTGTTTTATGCGATGCAGACGTATTGCTGGCTATCAGGTCCGCCACGGCTTCTGCCTGTGTCAGGTCAAGCTTGCCGTTTAAGAAAGCACGTTGGGTAAACTCTCCCGGCTTTGCCAACCTGGCTCCTCTATGAATACAAGCACCAATGATCTGCTGTTGGATATAAGGCGAGCCATGACAACTGATTTCTACCGTATTTTCTCCTGTATAGGACCGTGGTGCTTTATAAAGCGATAACACCACTTCATCCAGCGTTTTATCCCCTTCTTTCAAGTAGCCAAAATGCAACGTATGTGAAGATTGTTGAGTAAGGTCCTTGGAAGGAAACAACTGGTTACTGATCTGGATCGCTTCCGTTCCGCTCAATCTTATCACACCGATCGCACCAATTCCCGGCGGCGTAGCCAGTGCCACGATCGTATCGTCCCATCCTGAAAGTTTTATACTCATTCGTTCAAAATTAAGCTTAGACCCAAAATAAAAATCCCCCCGTTGCCGGGGGGATCATATAAAGATTTATTTGCAGAATTATTCGGAAACGATAAACGTGATCGGCTGCTTGCGGTAAGCTTTTACCTGACGCCCGTTCTGGATGGCAGGCGTCCATTTTGGTCCTTTCTTAATGGCCCGAACCGCTTCATCCTCCATACCATAACCGTGGCTTGTCAGTGCTTTTACATCACTTACATTTCCTTCTTTATCCACGATGAACTGTACTACCACAGGGTAGGTTCCAGCCGGTGCACCATTCTCACCGGGCACTTCAGCATTCAGGTTCCGTTGCAGGTATTTGCTCCAATCACCTGAGAAAGACGCTTCTACTTCCACCTTCGTAAAAGTTTGGTCGTAGTTGGTATTGTCTACCGGTGCCGCAACTACCGCTTTACCTTCATCTACAGGAGGTACTGCAATATCGCTCTTCACACCTTCCTGGCTCACCACATCGATCTTAGTATCTTCCAGTTTCTCTACTTCAGGCGGAATGTCTTCTTTCTTCACCTCTTCGTCCTTTACGATCTCAGGAGGTGTGAATTTGGTCATTTCCACTTTTGGGGGCGGTTCTGTTTTTGGTGGCGGTGGTGGCGGTGGTTCTACAGGTGGTGGCTCCTCTTTCAGGTTTTCCAACTGCACTTCCTGCACCTCTATCGCAGCTTCATCCGGCGCAAACTGATCCGCCAGGAAGGAACTTAAGAAAAAGATCAGGAACAGCCCGGCTGTTACCAGAAGCGCCGTGGTGATCCGCTTGTTGTAGGATTTCCGCAGTTCATAAGCACCATACGCTTTATTGCGGTGCTCGAAAAGCAGATCCAACACATCGGAGCCTAAAATTTTATTTGCTTCCATTGTTATTTATTTCTTTTTACAAGATGCTTGCGCACCTTAATTTCCACAAGTTTATTACCAAAATTTATCTGATGCCTGCCCTGGCTTGTGTAGCCAATACCAGCTCGTTCTCATTTGGGGTAATATCTACCAATGCAAAACGCTTCACCTGATTAATTGTCATCTCATCCAGAATATCTACCGTGTTTTTATAACTGGCGTCTTCGTTTGGCTTGATCACAATTACCAGGTCTTCCGCAGGCGTAGATTGCTTTTTACGCATTACTACCTGGCGAACACCATTTTCAGGGTCAAAAGAGGTGGATTTAAAGTTAGACCCGTCCGGCAAAAGTTGCCCTTCGTAATAATAAACCTGGTTGTTTTTACCTAACATCAGGGTCAACGCTCCGGATTCTTTTGCCTTGTTCTTATCCTCGTCCTTTTCCGTATCCTTTGGCATGAACAGCGGCATACCTGCCGGGGTGCTCATGGTGGTGGTGAAGATAAAGAACGTGATCAGCAAGAACGCAAGGTCAACCAGCGGCGTCATATCCACTTTGGTGGATAGCTTCTTCGCTTTTTTGACCCCGGGGCCTTTCTTGTGGCCACTATCGCCACCGCCAGAATCTATACTTGCCATTTTCTATTCAGTTTTCTTGTTAAAAAATAATCTTACTTCTGGTTTGCCCGATCAACTGCTAATGGGCTGCCAGCAGGTGCATCTTCCGGAGACGTTACCAGTTTAAACTTATAGATATCGTTGCGTTTGAACGCTTCGATCACTCGCTTAAAATCAGGGTATTTCGCCTCATTGTCGATCTTGATCAGGTATTGAACCGGGCGACCGGCCATTACTGTAACAGCATCACGCACCCAATAGTACAGCTCGTTGGAAAGCGAATCTTTGATCGGAATACCTTCCTGCTTCACTTTGGCCTGGTCAGCTGGAGCTTTTCCTAAAAGCGCTGGCAGCTGTGCAAAAGAAACACCAACCGGTCCTCCGTTCTGGAAGTTCTTCTTCTGCTGCTCCGTCAACGTAATGTTACGGGTCTTGGCAATATTGTCAATAACCGTATATTTCATTGTCGGATCTTTCTCGGCAAGCATGGAGAAGAATACCCGACCCGTTGGATCCATTTCTACCAGTAATGCATCGTTATCCGGCATTTTCTCCGTAGAAACAGAATTAGGCGTAGTGATCTCTACCGGCTGTGGCGGCTTGAACTTTGTCGCCATAATGAAGAAGAACAGGATCAGGAAACCAACATCCACAAAGGGTGTCATATCCGTGTCCGAACTTTTTCTTGGAATTTTTACACTTGGCATCTGTTAATTATAATTTGGTAAGAAGAGTCTTTTGCTATCAAATTTCCATAAACTTTTTCTACTATTTGTAAGTAGAAGCAAAGCTTTGTGTTAAAGTGAAACCAGACTCATCAATACCGTAGGTGATGCTGTCAATCTTTGTAGTGAAGATGTTGTACATGATAAGAGCCAAAGCCGATGTACCGATACCCAAAGCCGTGTTATAAAGGGCTTCTGAGATACCTTGTGCCAACGCACCTGCGTTACCGCCGCCGCCTTCTGCACCCAGAGAGGAGAAAGAACGGATCATACCGATTACCGTTCCCAAAAGGGCAACGAGTGTACCAACCGAAGTAATGGTAGAAAGGAACACGAGGTTCTTTTGCAACATTGGCAATTCCAACGCCGTTGCTTCTTCTACTTCTTTCTGGATAGACATTACTTTTTGCTCTGTATCCAAACCCGTTTCATTAATCATTTCCTTGTAACGGCGCAAGCCGGCTTTCATTACATTAGCTACAGAACCACGCTGTTTGTCGCACTCAGCCAAAGCTGCATCCACGTTACGGTTAGCCAGGTGGTATTGTACTTTACGGATAAAGTCAGCGATAGAACCTTTACCTAATGCTTTGCTGATGGTCAGGAAACGCTCAATTGAAAAAACGATCACCATCAACAACATACCGATCAGGAGCGGAACGATGATACCACCTTCATAGATACCATGGAAACCATCTTTAGGTCCTACATGGTGAGGCCAAAACCATGCTCCACTTTGGTCGGGTTGCTTAAATCCACTTTCCGCACCCATCATAAATCTCCAAATGCAATAACCCGCTATGATACATAAAATAGGGGCAAGCCAGGAAATGGCATTGCTGCTTCTCTTTGGTTGAACCGATGTAGCCTTGGTTGAAGTCGTACTTGCAGCTGGTCTTTGCTCTGCCATGATTCTAATTTTTAGTGTTTGAAATTTTAAAAAATGAAATGAGTTATTAAGAGGTCACAATTCTACTGAAAAAATGGATTAAAAACTTAACGCTGTTGCATTTTTTTAAGGTATTGCTAAAGTTTTCTGCTGAATCCTGCAAGAAATAATATTCTTTGATGCAAATGCTTGCTATTATTCATAACGCAATGCTTCGATTGGATTTAACCGCCCTGCTTTCAATGCCGGATACAAACCTGCTAATAAGCCCACCGTTGTACAAATAAGGATGCCATAAAGTACCCAATTCCACGGCACCACGAAACCTGTACCCAACACGATGGAAAACAAGTTGCCCACTCCTACACCTAAGATGATACCGAAGAAAGCACCAAGAATACTAATAATGACAGCTTCCGTAAGAAATTGCTGCCTGACGGTTTTACTTTTTCCGCCAATGGCTTTAATTAAACCTACTTCCTTGGTGCGTTCCGTCACCGAAACCAGCATGATATTCATCAGCCCGATAGCTGCCCCGATAAGTGTGATCATACCAATTACGGTAGCTGAAATGGTCAGAAAGCTTAGGCTGCTCATTGCTTTTTCCGCAACGCTGTCATTGCGATCCAGCACAAAATTACTTTCCTCGATCGTAGCTAATTTTCGCACCGAACGGAAAGTGCCTTCTGCTTCTCCCATCCCCTCTTCCACCTGGTTCAGGTCATTCGCCATTACACCAATCACAAACGAACTATTAGGTGCGATATTCTTTTTTACATTCCGGTAGCTTAACAACACCACGTTATCGCGGCTGAAGCCAAACGTAGAGCCACGGCTTGCTAAAACCGCTAATACACGATACGGAATGCCATTGAGACGCACCACGTTATTCACTGCTTTCTCTACGCGATCCTCAAACAAGCGGTTCGCAACATCATATCCTAACAGGCACACATTAGCGGCACTTTGGATCTCCTGGCGGCTAAAATTCCGTCCGGTCTGCAAGGCAAATCCATTTAGCGCTAAATAATTATCGTCGCCACCAATAAGGGTTACGTTAGGTGTTGTTTTTTTAGCGCCGTAATTAACGATCGCGTTGCGGGAAGCCATGGTTGAAAGCCCTACCTGTGCATCAAAGCGGTAATTATTGACAAAGCCTTCCGCTTCATCTATCGTGATCGGTTTTCCAAGACTGGATTTTTTTTCTTTGCGAGGATTTTTTTTAGAAACCTTCAGATCTGAATTGTCGTTCCCAAAACGGATATTCCGTTCTTTAAAACGAATGGTAAAACCGGTGGCGCCCATGGTAGAAAAGCTTTCCGTGAATTTTTGATTCATCGCTTTTATAGCGGTGATAATACCAATTAATGCCATGATGCCAAAAGCGATGATGGCGACTGTAATACCGGTGCGCAGCTTATTGCCACGAACGGTCCGGTATGCAAGGGAGAAAACGTCAGATAGTTTCATACTAAACAGGCTCACTAAATTAGTGAACCTGCAACAGAACTGATCTTATTTTTTTAATTGCGGAAAGTCGTCAACTATTTCAACTAGAAATAAAGCCAATTGGTTAGGAGCTCCGGAAAGATGCCCAGCAAAACAGTAACAGCTGCTAACCCAACCAAGGTGTATTTAAAGCCGGCTGTCATGGGAACAGCAACAACCTGGCTACCTTCTTTAAAATACATAGACTGGATCAGGCGGAAATAATAATACACGCTGACAGCTGCCATCAACACGGCGAAAATGGCAAGCCCCAAAGAGCCGCCATCTACGGTTGCTTTCAGCATATAAAATTTAGAAATAAAACCCGCCGTTAACGGAATCCCGGCTAATGAAAGGAGAAATACAACAAGCGTAGCAGCGATGGTTGGATATTGCTTTGCAAAGCCATTAAAGCCTTCAAAACTTTGGTCTTTCATTTTTATCAATACGGCAAAAATGCCGATGGTAGCAAGCGAATAGGCCGCAGCATAAAGGATCAACCCTTCCCGGGCATCTGCGTTTAAAGAATAGATGGCAAGCATCATAAAACCAGCCTGTGCGATGGATGAGTAGGCCAGCATGCGCTTCACGCTTTGCTGGAATACCGCTGTGATATTTCCAATAAAAAGGGTCATGGCAACAATGATTGAAACTATCAATTTCCATTGCATACCTATGCCACCAAATGCATCAGTGAACAACCGCATGAACGCAATGAAGAAAGCGGCTTTCACTACTGTAGCCATATAGGAAGTAAACACAGTGGGCGAACCATCATACACATCCGGCGTCCAAAAATGAAAGGGTGCCGCAGAAGCTTTAAAAGACATGGAAAAAAGCAGCAGCATCATGCCGGCTGTCAGTAATACCGGTGTTGCGCCAACCACTTCCATACGGGTGGTATCAAAAGTTCCCATCGCGCCATAGACCAAAGCAATTCCCATCAGCATTAAGCCAGTTGAGAAGGCTCCCATCAAAAAGTATTTCAGGGAAGCTTCATTACTTTTCAAATTTAATTTTTCGCTGCCGGCAAGAATATAAAGTGGAATAGAAATGATCTCGATACCAAGGAAAAGAATCAGGAGTGATTTGAAAGAAGCAGCTAAAACAATACCGCTGAGAATAAAAAAGATCAAAGCAAAATAATCGCTGTAGTTGTTGCCTACTCGCTCCATGTCTTTGGAGGAAAGGGCAAAATAAGCGAGTGTACAAATATTGGCAACCAACGTAAACAGCAGCGCAAAACGGTCAAAAACCATCATGCCTTTAGTATCTACATTAAAAAGTGTAGTACCCCGTAATTCGAGGACAGTGCCGGCAATCACTACCAGCAATAATATATGAGCCAGCGTACGCACGGCAGTCCTGGTATTCAGCATAAACCCGCTGAACATCATGATAACACCACTAAGCGCCGATAATATGAGTGTGTTCATAATTAATTTACTCCAAGGTTTGAGATGGAAACTTCCTTCAACCAATTGTCAACAAAGCCATCCGTCAGGTTCAGTAATGGCTGGGGATAAATACCAAAGGCAAGAATCAATATTACGATGATCCCTAAAGCCAACTTTTCATTACCACGGATGTCATGCGTGTTGGTAGTGATAGCATTGGTAGCGCCGAAAAAGATCTTTTGCACCATATTCAACGTATAAACTGCGCCTAGAATAATACTCAACCCAGCTAGTGCTGTAAAGACGATATTGTATTGTGTAACGCCGGAATTCCAAATTCCGGTGAACATCATGAACTCACCCACAAAAGCATTGGTCAGCGGCATGGAGATATTAGCAAAGGCAATAATTACTAATAGTATGGTTAAGGCGGGCGCCTTTTGAGCGATACCGCCCAGTTCGGAAAGCTTGCGTGTACCAAATTGCCTCTCAATTAATTCTACTACAATCCAAAGCCCGATGAGGTTGATACCATGGTTGAACATCTGCATCATCACCCCCTGCATACCTATTTTATTTTCTGCGAAAATAGTTGCCGCCATCAAGCCTACGTGAGCGATGGATGAATAAGCGATCAGGCGTTTCAGATCGTTCTGCTGGATAGCAATTACCGAAGCATAGATAATCCCAATTACTGCCATGCTCATTGCTACATCGCCCCAAGCGAAGGACGCTGCCGGCACAATAGGAAGTACCCAGCGAATCACACCAAACACACCCATTTTTACCATCACACCACTGAGTACCATTGTAGTGGCAGTTGGCGATTGTTCGTACGTATCCGGTTGCCAGGTATGGAAAGGGAACATTGGCATTTTGATAGCAAAAGCTATAAAAAGCAACCAAAACACCCAGCTTTGTGCGTCGTTCGAAAGATTCAGTGCATAGAAAGATTCCAATGCAAACGAGCGATCCGGCGTTTGAGAATAGAGATACAACAACCCGATCAACATCAAAACCGAACCCGTAAATGTATAGATGAAGAATTTAAATGTAACTGGAATGCGACGCTCACCTCCCCAACCGGAGCAAAGAAAATAAACCGGTACTAGAGCAAGCTCCCAGAAGAAATAAAAGAGTAATGCATCGGTTGATGTAAACACCCCGATCAAACCGGCCTGTGTCAATAACATCAAGCCAAAGAAATTATTTGGTTTGCGATACTCGCTGTTCCAGGTGGCGATTAATATAAGCGGGTAAGCAATCGCTGTCAATAAACAAAGCAACCCCGACATGCCATCCAGCCCAAGGCTGAAGCTGCTGCCTAGGCTTCCCATCCAACCGGTAGAAAATTGCAAAGCGTTTGTGGACTTGGTTGTTAAGGCATAGATAGAAACCGCCAACGTTGCCAGTGACACCAGCAAGGTCCATCCGCGGGCCGCCTTTGCCTCTTTCAAAAAGAAAGTGACCAAGCCACCGAGTAAAGGAAGTAAAAGCAACAATAAAACGATCATAAGAAGCCCCCTGTCCCCCGGTGGGGGAACTTAGATTTAATCAGCTGAATTAATATCAAACTCTCTGTAAACACAATTATATTTCTTATTTCTTTCAACAGCAATCTTTAGGTAATACATGCCTGACCTAAGTTCCCCAACGGGAAACAGGGGCTTATTTCCTCAAAAAGAATTGCAGGAAAAAGAACGCTACCATACTGATCACCATCAATAATACATAACTACCCACTTGCCCGCTTTGCATCCAGCGCAACTGGCGGCCTCCATAATTCACTAGACGCCCTACCCCATTCACTAAATAGTCAATCCCACTCCGCTCAAAATAATGATTGGCGATGACACCCAACTTATTGATCGGCTTTACTACCACGCTGTCGTACAATTCATCCACGTACCATTTGTTCTGCAATAGCTTTCCAAGGGCGCCATTCTGTTCTTCCTTATAATTACGATAGCGCATCCAGGCGATCACGATGGCAACAATGGCAATGACCGTCGTCAGTGCCATCAGCATTAATTCTGTTGAGTGACTGATAGTATGATGCGCAGTCGGAATGACCGGTGAAAGAAACTCACCCAACCTCTCGCCGCCATGAAGGAACACTTCCGGCACGCCCACAAAACCACCAACGATAGAAAGAATAGCCAATACAATCAATGGAAGTGTCATTGCCGCCGGGCTTTCATGTACATGATGCCGCTGTTCCTCTGTGCCACGGAAGCCACCATTGAATGTGATGAACAGCAAGCGAAACATATAGAACGCCGTTAGCGCAGCCGTTAATAAACCGATGGCATATAAAAATTTATCGTGCTCAAAGGCGCTTAAGAGAATGGCATCTTTCGAAAAGAAACCGGAGAACGGTGGGATACCGGCAATCGCCAAACACCCAATAAAGAAGGTCAGGTACGTAATCTTCAACTTACTCTTCAAGCCGCCCATGAATCGAATGTCCTGCTGCCCGCTCATAGCATGAATGACAGAACCGGAACCCAGGAACAACAAGGCTTTGAAAAAGGCATGCGTCATGACATGAAAGACAGCCGCCGTGTAAGCGCCGCATCCCAATGCCAGGAACATATAACCCAATTGGCTCACGGTAGAATAAGCCAGCACTTTTTTAATATCGTTCTGCCGTAAAGCAATGGTTGCTGCCAGCAAAGCGGTTGCAGCACCGATGATCGCAATGACCGTATTCGTCACTTGGGCATTTACAAACAGCGCATTGCTGCGGGCAATCATATAAATACCAGCCGTTACCATCGTGGCAGCGTGGATCAATGCGGAAACCGGCGTAGGACCAGCCATTGCATCCGGTAACCAGGTGTATAAAGGGATCTGGGCGCTTTTACCGGTAGCCCCAAGAAAAAGCAATAAGGTAATACCCGTTATATCGGATGGAGTGAGTTTATCAAGACTTGCTGCCGTAAATACATCCTCATATTGAACAGAACCAATTTTAGCAATGATCCAGAATACTGCGAGCAAAAAGCCTAGGTCGCCAATGCGGTTCATCACAAAGGCTTTCTTGGCAGCCTTAGTGTAATCAATATTTTTAAACCAATACCCGATCAACAGGTAAGAGCACAATCCAACGCCTTCCCAACCAATGAACATGATGACATAGTTGGCTCCCATCACCAATAGCAGCATCGAAAAAACAAAGAGATTCAGGTAAGCGAAATAGCGACCGAAATGTTCCCGCTTTTCTCCATGCATGTAAGAAGTAGAATAGACATGGATCAAAAAACCAACACCCGTAATGATCAGAAGAAACAATGTTGAAAGCTGGTCAACCTGGAAAGCAAAAGGGATCTGGAGCGAACCAACATTGATAAAATCAAAATACTTGATAGGCGTAGCCGAAAAATTTCCCTGCAGGAAGATAACAAGGCTAATGATAAAAGAGCCCAATACCGTTCCGCTGCCAATGATGCCTACCACTCCTTTCGGCAAATGTTTACGCCCCAAACCATTGATCAGAAAACCAATGAGCGGAAGCAAGGGAATCAATGCGATCAAATTCTTCATACTACAAAAGCTATGAGCTAACAGCTATCAGCTATCGGCTTTTAATGTTTCAGTCGGTTCAAAAAGTTTATATCCACGGAATGCGTATTGCGATACAGCATTACGATAATCGCTAGTCCCACACTCACCTCAGCCGCCGCTACCACCATAATAAAAAATACAAAAAGTTGCGCTTCACTTCCGGCTGTCGGATTAGCTGCGCCTGCTGCGAGATGGTGCATTTTGGAAAAAGCCACCAGCAAAAGGTTCACAGCATTCAGCATTAACTCGATGCACATAAAAACAATGATGGCATTGCGACGCGTCAGTACGCCGATGATGCCGATCACGAAAAGGGCCAGCGAGAGAAATATATAATAACGGATATCCATAAATCTGTTTCTTAAACGCCCATTGATTCTCTGGCCTCGGCAACCCGGCGCTTTGCTTCATCACCCGCAATATCTACCACTTTGCTATCTTCCTTTTTACCTATTACCACGGCGCCTACCATCGCACTCAGGAAAAGGATCGAGCTAATCTCGAATGGCACCACGTATTCTTTGAACAATACAGCACCAAGGTTTTGGATCAAACCAATATTACCGCTGCCCAATTGCGCCATGCGGCTGTCTGTGTCACGCAAAGCAGCTACCATTACTACTAATAAACATCCACCAGCTACAGCACCAATCAATTTTAGCCACCGATTCTTTTGCGGTTCGGTTTCCTTGTTCAGGTTCATCAGCATGATCACAAAAAGGAAAAGCACCATGATGGCTCCTGCATAAACAATGATATTGACCACTGCAAGGAATTGCGCATTCAACAGAACATAATGAGCAGAAATCGTAAAGAAAGTAACGATCAGCCAGATAACACTGTAAACGGGGCTCTTGCTTATTACCACCATTAAGGCGCTAAGCAACGAAGCGGCTGCCAGTATCCAGAAAAGTATTTGTGTAATTCCCATGCAGTTGCTCTTCAGTTATTTGATTTCTTTTCCGATGGCACCCTTTGCTTTTTCGTATGCCTCTGGTTCTGTAACTGGATTGGGGATCAACAGATCGCCCTTTCCATAAATAAACCCTTCCCGTGCATAGTTGGAAGGGGCAAAGGTTTGGGTTAAATAAATAGCGTCTTTCGGACAGGCTTCTTCACACAAGCCACAGAAAATGCACCGCAACATATTGATCTCGTACTTCGCTGCGTATTTTTCCTCACGATATAAATGCTCTTCGCCAACCTGCCGCTCCGCACCTTCCATCGTAATAGCTTCGGCCGGGCAAGCAACGGCACAAAGTCCGCACGCCGTACAGCGTTCACGTCCTTCTTCATCGCGATTCAATATTTGAACACCCCGGAAAACAGAAGGAAAGGTCCGCTTTTGTTCCGGGTAACGGATGGTTGGATTCTTTTTGAACAAGTGGCTGAACGTGATGGCCATGCCCTTGAAAATAGAAGGCAGGTACATCCGCTCGGCAAACGTCATCGGCTTGCGCTCTACTTGCTTATTTCGATTTGTTAATGACTGCATTTATACAGAATATCGGGCTTTTAAAATTTCTTTTATCTCTTTTACTCTTAAGCGAATTCTAACGAAATCAACTGTAGTAATTGTTTTCCAAACAGTTGACCATTGTATTTCATGATAATGATGAACGTAAAAATGTCTTGCGTTAATTATTGAGCGCCAATCAATCTGATCAAACTCCAATATGGTTTCTTCTGATAATTGATACGCTGCTTCGCCTATGTTCTCAAGCCATTTTATGAAAGCCCATTGTATTGTTTCATTTTTATAAAAATCTTCTTCTGTTAATCCATTTACCTTTTCAATGATAAGGTTGGAGAATGTCTCAATATCTGATAGGCGATCTATATCACTAACCTGCTTTTGCATAAAGAAGCTGCTTTTGCTCTTCAATGAATTTAGTAATCAGCCTGTCTTTTCGTAATGCGCCAACCGTAAGGATGTCTACTTTTTTTGCAAAGCGTTCTTGCATATCCGCCAAGTATCCTCCCAACGTAAAATAAGTTACATCCGACCCTTCCCCTAAATCCAAAAGCAAATCCACATCACTTTTCTCATTCGCTTCGCCTCTCGCATACGACCCAAACAAATACACTTTCTTCACCGGTTTATCTTTAAAATAATCCGCTACGATCGCCTGTATTTGTGCGGTGGTCAGCATTGCTGCGCAAATTTAGCCGTTTTAGTTGTTTAGCCTTCCAACTAAACTTTTTATTTCGTGTTCAGCCACAATACTACAGCGGCTGTAATCAACATATTTATCAATGCTAAGGGCAATAAGCCTCTCCAGCCCAAATTCATTAACTGGTCAAAGCGAAAACGTGGAATGGTCCAGCGGATCCACATAAATAGAAAAATGAAACCAAACGCTTTCATCATCAAGACGGCAAAGCTGATCAGCCCGACCCACCAATGACTGCCCCAGGCTGCTTCGTTCACAAAAGGAATATCGTAGCCACCAAAGAAAAGCGTTGCCATTACCACCCCGCTGATGAACATATTGATGTATTCCGCGAAAAGATAAAAACCCAGCTTCATAGAAGAGTATTCCTGGTGGTAGCCAAAGTTCAATTCGTTCTCCGCTTCTGGCAAATCGAAGGGTGTACGGTTACATTCAGCCAAGGCGCAAATGAAAAATATTAAAAATCCAAGGGGTTGATAAAGCACATTCCATCCATGAGCAATCTGGTGATTCACAATGACGCTCATGCGTAGATCACCAACAATCAGTAAAACCGCTAATAGCGATAAGCCCATTGCCAGTTCATACGAGATCATTTGCGAAGCGCCCCGAACTGCAGCCAGCAGCGAAAACTTATTGTTGGATGCCCAACCACCGATCATAATTCCATAAACACCCAAACTCACCACTCCAAAAATGTAAAGTACGCCAATATTGATGTCTGCAATTTGTAGCGGCACGGCTCTGCCTCCAATATCGATCGTGCTTCCCCAAGGGATCACAGCGCTGGTCATCGTAGCCGTTATCATCGCCAGCATTGGCCCTAATATGAAAAGGAGTTTGGAAGATGTAGCCGGAATGATCTCTTCTTTCATGAACAGCTTTACGCCATCCGCCAGTGGCTGAAATAAGCCAAAGGGACCCGCACGGTCGGGGCCGATACGGTCTTGCAGGAATGCAGCGATCTTGCGCTCTGCCAAGGTGCTATACATCGCCACAATCAACGCTGTGGTAACAATAACCGCAATCAGCGTAAACTTTTCAATAAGAGTAATAAGCCAATCAGCTAATAATAGGTACATAGAAATTTATTTCTGCAGCCTTACGGCTATTCATTCTAAGTGATGCTTACCGGCGCATTGCCTTTTCACGCTTGCGCTTTTCATAATACATACGGATGTATTCTGCTACCAATCCACCCAGTGCGCCGCTCAATCCTACATTCACCGAATCGGTAAAATTCCAATTTACTCCCCAATAGAAAACCGCAAAAGAATGGCTCCGACGATCAGTGATGACAGCAAAAGAATCAAAAACTGCTTCATCTTAAGGTGTATTAGGATTAGTAGAGTCAGTTCCGCCCATATTCCTACCCGCACCTTCTTTCACATCGGTCACATTAACGCCTGATGCCGTTGGATCTCCATTAAAAGTGGCGCTGGTAGCGGGTCCGGCTAACTTATTCCGGTCCACTGTATTTACTTCGCTCACATTGTGAATATCCATCAACAGCTTTGGATGGCGTCCATCCATCACCTCGACAAAGGTTTCCTTTGGTTTGACTGGATCAGTGTAGTGGCCGGCATTGATCACCGAATGGCGATCCAATTTGGTAGCACCTTCAATCACCCAGTCTGTTACTTTTTTCTTTTCAAAACGGCATTCGTTACAGATCCATTCCTCCACCTCGCCCCATTGGTCTTTGCGGGCGGTAACACGGAGCACATCGTCGCCACGCATCCACAAGCGAACCGACCCTTTACAAGTAGGGCAATCGCGATGTGCATCAACAGGCTTGGTAAACCAAACCCGGTTCTTAAAACGGAAGGTTCTATCCGTTAAGGCACCCACCGGGCACACATCAATCACGTTGCCAATAAATTCACTATCCAAAGATTCTTGTATATAAGTAGCAATTTGCGCATGATCGCCACGGTCCAAAACACCATGTTCCCGGTGACCAGCAACCTGGTTGGCCGTATGCACACAACGATAGCAAAGTATGCAGCGTGTCATGTGCAATTGAATATAAGGTCCGAGATCAATGCGCTCAAACGTTCTTCTTTTGAATTCGTAACGAGTGGCTTCTGCCCCATGCTCGTAGCTCAGATCTTGCAGGTCGCACTCACCGGCCTGGTCGCACACCGGGCAATCCAGCGGGTGATTAAGCAGTAGAAATTCAACCACACCTTTCCGTGCCTCAAGCACCGTCGGATTGGTAATATTTTCAACGATCATCCCATCCATCACCTGGGTGCGGCAGCTGGCAATTAGCTTTGGCATGGGACGTGGATCGGCAGTGGAACCTGCGGCTACTCTAACCAGGCAAGTGCGGCAATAACCACCTGTGTGATCGAGTTTGCTGTAATAGCACATGGTTGGCGGCACTACATCACCACCGATCTTACGGGCCGCCATCAGGATGGTGGTACCCGGCTCTACTTCCACCGTGATGTTATCGATCGTTATCTTAAATAATTTTTTTTCTTCAGCCATTGTATATGATTTCACGCAAAGGCGCTAAGGAGCCAAGACGCAAAGTTTATAAGTTATTTACGATTCGATGAATTCCATCTTTTATTAAGCTCACGTTGAAATTGATCAGCAATCCTAATTTCAAATGTGTCAACTTTAAGTACGTAATCACTTGTTTATAATTTACAGATGCTAATGCTTCAACCGATTTTAGTTCTATGAGCACCTTGTTTTCAACAATTACATCTGCTCTAAATCCGATTTCCAACTTCAAATTTTCGTGTACGAGAGGAACCGCCTCTTGTCTTGTGAAACTTAGCCCTTCTTTACTCAACTCATAACACAACAATTCCTCATAAACACTTTCAAATAATCCCGGACCATATCCCTTATGAATGCGAAAACATGTATCAACTATAATCTTCGCTATTTCATTTTCAGTCATATAGTTTCTAGCAAAGCCGCTAAATTATTCTTATTTGTATTTACGTCTTGGCTCCTTAGCGCCTTTGCGTGAAATCAACTCACAGAAACTTCTAATGGATCCGCATAATGCGCCAATCCGAAGTTTCTTGTTTGTGATTCTTCAGGATTCAACACATGCCATTCGAATTCATCCCTAAAGTGACGAATTGCTGCCGCTACCGGCCATGCCGCTGCATCACCCAAAGGACAAATCGTATTCCCCTCGATCTTGCTTTGAATATCCCATAACAGGTCAATGTCACTCATTTTTCCTTTGCCGTATTCAATATTATGCAGGATCTTTTCCATCCAGCCCGTTCCTTCGCGGCAAGGCGAACATTGTCCGCAGCTTTCGTGGCGGTAAAAACGAGCCAGGGATAAGGTGTGGCGAACCACACACTGGTCTTCATCTAAAACAATAAATCCACCCGAACCCATCATCGAACCCGTAGCAAACCCGCCATCGGCCAAGCTTTCATAGGTCATCATGCGCTTCTCGCCTTTGGCTGTTGTCAGTATCAGATTAGCAGGTAAAATAGGAACGGAAGAACCGCCCGGAATACAAGCTTTCAGCTTTTTTCCGTTGGGAATGCCGCCGCAAAATTCTTCGCTATATATAAATTCTTCGACCGAAATCGTCATATCGATTTCGTAGATACCTGGCTTATTTATGTTACCGCAGGCAGAAATGAGCTTCGTACCCGTAGATTTTCCGATACCGATCTTCGCATATTCTTCTCCACCGATATTCATGATCGGAACAACAGCTGCTAAGGTCTCCACATTGTTCACTACCGTTGGGCAATCCCACAAACCTTTAATAGCGGGGAATGGCGGCTTGATACGCGGATTGCCCCGCTTGCCTTCCAATGATTCCAGCAAAGCTGTTTCTTCGCCACAGATATACGCACCGGCGCCGCGCTGCACGTAGATCTCGCAGTCGAAACCGGAACCCAAAATATTTTTACCTAGCCAGCCAGCTCCTTTTGCTTCAGCAATGGCTTGCTCTAGTATGTCAACGATCCAGGCATACTCGCCACGGATATAGATATAGCAAGTGTTAGCACCCAGTGCAAAAGAAGAAATAATCAATCCTTCTACAAACAGGTGCGGCAGGAATTCCATTACATAGCGATCCTTAAAAGTGCCGGGTTCTGACTCATCTGCATTGCAAACAAGGTAACGCGGCACACCTTCCGGCTTAGCCAAAAAGCTCCATTTCATTCCGGTAGGAAAGCCGGCACCACCACGACCACGTAGTCCGCTCTTTTTCACTTCTTCCACGATATCCGCCGGCGCCATCTTAAAGGATTTCTCCAGCGCCGCATAACCACCATTCTGGCGATACACGTCGTATTGACGAATGTTAGGAATATGTGCCTTTTCTAATAATAATTTTCTACCCATATATCAAATTCCCGGAGGAATTAAATTTTCAATTCTGTTAAATCAAGATACTTTAACCGCTTGGCGGGCAATCATTTTCCAATTTTTACCATCCCTTACCCACACCTGCAAAATATCCAGTTTCAATTGTGTTGCTTTTCCTTCTTCGTTAAATTCGGTGCCAGTCAATACATATCGTGTCACTGCCGTTTTTCGATTGAGTATCAGATTTACAGGTCCCATCTGAACATCCGTATAGGTCGATTTGTTTTGAATTACTGCTCGAATAGCAGCAGCGCGATCTTCTAGCTTACCACTAGAATGTCCATATGTAATTACTGGCGCAAAAAGCTTTTCGAGGATACTACTGTCTTTTTTTCCTACAAAAATTGACTGGTGTACAGCTATCACACTTGCAAGCACACCTATCTTATCACGGCCTTGCGCCAGTGAGGATAGAGTGAATAACAGTAAAAAAAACAGTAGACCTTTTTTCATTTCTTAATTATTCGTTGCTGCCGCTTGCCGACATTCTTCTATTATCGCATCCACTTTTTCTTTCGTCAAGTGCTCTTTATAAAATTTACCCAGTTGCATCATTGGCGCATAGCCGCAAGCACCCAGGCATTCCACGGTCTTCAGCGTGAACATGCCATCGGCCGTTGTTTCTCCTACACCAATATTCAACTTTGCTTTTATATGATCAATAATAGCATCGCTGCCGTTTACCATGCAAGGGCCAGTATGACAAACCTCGAAGAGGTATTTGCCAACTGGCTTTAAATTATACATGCTGTAAAAAGTTGCCACTTCATACACCTCGATCGGCGTGATATTGAGTAACCTAGCCACATAATCCATCGTTTCCGCACTCAACCAACCTGCATTTTCCTCCTGGGCAATATGTAACACCGGGATCAAAGCGCTCTTCTGCTTCCCTTCCGGGTAGCGAGCCATTATCTCCTGCACTTTTTGTAAACGTTCTTCTGAAAAGGTCATTTGTTTTTATTTCTCTCTGTTAGCTTCTCAATGTCGGCTATATCTTGCTTTCTGCCAGCCAGCGTCTTTAATAGTATAAGCTCATTATAACCTACGAAATTAATCTTTACACTTTCGTAGGTTACTTCTTTTCTATTATCCCAGGCTTCTTTAAAAGAAACACCATCTATATCATTCAAAATATCGATCCGTAGTGGTTCGTAACCCAGTTGCGTCACGAACTTCTCTCTGGTAAAATCTTCTTTTGTCAAGCCTAAAGAACTTAATCCAAAATCTTTTAACACATTAATCATCTTCGCCGCATTCTCACCGGACAATTCAATACATATATCGAGATCTTTAGTGTACCGTGGATAGCCATGAATACTTACTGCATATCCCCCTATCACTAAATACTTTACTTCATGTTTATTGCACAATTCTAAAACTCAATAAAATCTTTTTCCAGTTTAAATTGCTTCTTCATGAAGATGCCGTTTGAAAACCACTTTCTCAATACGTTCGCTGCCCGGATCAATAGTAGAACGCAACTCCATTAGTATTTCCAGTCTTTCTAATTCGGATAATGAAGCATAATATTCATTATCCAGGGCTTCCGCCTCATCAAAAGTCACTTTCCGTACCGTCCACTTGCTTCTATCCTGTTTCATTTGTAGAAAATTTATCCATCCATCTCCCCTGCAATCAAGTTCAGCGAACTCATTACAATGATCGCATCGCTCAACATACTTCCCTTAACTAGTTCCTCAAACGCCTGGTAATAAATAAAGCACGGACGACGAAGATGCAAGCGGTAAGGGCTTCTGCCACCATCCGAGATCAGGTAAAAACCAAGTTCACCATTGCCACCTTCCACGCTGTGATACACTTCGCCCGGGGGCATATCCACTTCACCCATCACAATTTTAAAGTGATAGATGAGCGCTTCCATCTTTGTGTAAACATCCTTCTTTTCGGGCAGGTAATATTCCGGTACATCGGCATGGAAAACATCTGCTTCCGCGCCTTTGAACTCCTGTACCTTTTTGTAAGCCTGCTCGATTATGCTAAGCGATTGCCACATTTCTTCTTCGCGAACCAGGAAGCGGTCGTAGCAGTCGCCGGTTTGCCCTGTTGGAATCGTAAAATCAAAATCCTGGTAACTGCAGTAAGGTGAATGCACCCGAACATCATAATCCACACCCGCCGCCCGAAGGTTAGGGCCGGTAAAGCCGTAGTTCAAAGCTCGCTCCGCACTGATAGGACCTGCACCAATCGTACGTTCCATGAAAATGCGGTTGCGTAAAAACAGTCCTTCGAACTCTTTTAATGCCCGCGGGTATTCAGCTAAAAACTTTTCCAGTTTTTCAAAAGCGATATTATTAAAGTTGCGTTCAAAGCCGCCAATGCGTCCAATATTAGTAGTCAAGCGGGCGCCGCAAACCTGCTCCCAGATCTCGTAGATCAATTCCCGAAACTGCATTAAATATAAGAACCCGGTATAGGCGCCTGCATCTACACCCACAATAGAGTTACAAATCAGGTGATCGCCGATCCGTGCCAGTTCCATAATAATAACCCGGAGATAATCAACCCGCTTGGGCGTTTGAATGCCCAGCAATTTTTCGCAGGTGGTATGCCAGCCCATATTGTTGATGGGTGAAGAGCAATAATTCAGGCGGTCGGTAAGGGGCGTAATTTGATAAAGCGGCCGGCGCTCGGCTATCTTTTCAATAGCGCGGTGTACATAGCCAATGGTTGATTCCGCCGAAATAATGGTTTCGCCGTCCAGTTCCAGGATATTCTGGAAAACCCCATGCGTAGCCGGGTGCGTAGGACCCAGGTTTATTTTAGTGGTCTCCAGGTTCATGTGACCACTTTCCCTAAATGCTTTTTCTGTTGTTACCGACATCGTTTTATAAATACAAAATGTAAAATGGGACCGGCATGCTGCTTTTCATTTTACATTTTAGATTTTACATTTTAAATTCTATCTACTTCTTCTTCACCTACCTGCGGAATTTGCTTAGGTGTCGGCGATCCATCTGCCTGGCGATTGCCAAAATCAAAGGAACCACCGCGTCCAAACATCTCATCATCTTTATCAAGCCGCGTCTGGTCTTCCAACGGGTACTCTTTTCGCAATGGGAAATAATCCATTTCGTCCACGTTCTGGATGCGTATCAAGTTTGGATGCCCCACAAAGTTGACACCGTAAAAATCATACGCTTCCCGCTCCAGCCAATTAGCTGCTGAAAAGATATTTACAGCAGACGGAACATCAGGCGCCTCAATCGGTACAAAAACCTTGAACCGGATACGGCAATTTTCAACCAGGTTGTGCAGGTGATAAACAACCGCCAGCTCACGACCTTTAAAGGAAGGATAATGAACGGCTGTAAGGTCGGTTAAGAACCGGAAGCCTAATTCCGCTTCATCAAACAGGAACTGCATAACCTGCAAATTCAGTTCAGGCTTTGTTTCAAAAGTGAGCATGCCATGCGGCTCCTCCACACTGAAAATAGCCTCTCCAAACTTTTCCGTCAGCCGTTGTTTTATGTATTCATTGCTAATAGCCATAGTTCAATTCGACAATTTGATAATTCGACAATTCGACAATCAATTGGCATATTACCAAATTGTCCAATTGGCTAATTGTTACTGTATCCCGTAACTCTCCATCAATTTTTGATAGTGCTCACTGTTTCGGCGGCGGAGGCTTTCTTTTCCCACAATATCCTGGATCCGTAAAAACCCATCTATGATCGCCTCCGGTCGTGGCGGGCAACCTGGCACATACACATCCACCGGTATTACTTGATCCACACCTTGCAGCACACTATACGTATCGAAAATACCGCCGCTGGAAGCGCAGGCGCCAATCGCCATTACCCAACGGGGCTCCGCCATTTGCAAGTACACCTGTCGTACAACCGGCGCCATTTTTTTTGAAATCAACCCGATGACCATTAAAAGATCGCACTGCCTTGGTGAGAATCCCACCCGCTCACTACCAAATCGTGCGAGGTCATAATGCGAGGCCATGGTGGCCATGAATTCGATGCCGCAACACTTGGTTGCAAAAGGTAACGGCCAGAGAGAGTTCTTTCTTGCCAAACCCACTACATCATTCAACTTGGTGGCAAAGAATCCTTCACCCTGGTGTCCTTCGGGCATATCAACAATGCTGATATCCCGCTGCATGGGCTTTTCATTAATATTATACGATACTGGACGAGCCATAAAATACCCCCTGTCCCCCTAAAGGGGGAACTTAGACCGATTAGTTCTTTTGTTTTCCATCATTCTGATAGCAAAAGAAAAAACCCTGTCCGTTTAATTGTTATAAAATAGCAGTTGTTTTTGAACAACCACTCTATTTTTAAAGAACAAACTGAAAAAGAAAAACCTCACCAACCTAAGTTCCCCCTTTAGGGGGACAGGGGGTTAATCTTCCCACTTTAATGCTCCCTTCTTCACGATGTAAATAAAACCGCAAAGGAAGAAAGACACAAACATCACTACCGCCCAAAAACCATCCCAACCTAGCGCTTTGAAATTAACAGCGTAAGGATAGAAAAAGATCACTTCCACATCAAACAGCACAAAAAGGATAGCCACCAGGAAATACTTGATCGCTACCGGCGAACGCGCCTCTCCGTGATTTTCGATACCGGAGGCAAATGTGGCGAGTTTATCAGCACGTTTCCGGCTTGGTCCAAGCAAATGCGTCACAATAAGCAAGGTCCCGATCATGCCAAAAACAAAAAGAAATTGCAGGGCAATAGGCAGATAAGATCCTGAACCATTAACGTCGGCTACGGCTCTTGTAATATTTGATTGAAGAAAATGCAACATATTTTTAGGAATCGGCACGCAAAAATACGGTACGGTAGGGAATTCTTTTAGTGAATGTTTGAAGCAGAAATAGATACGAAAAAGCCCCTACCGAATAGGGGCTTAAAACTTTATAGAAACTCTTTTACTTACCCGACCCTTTCGCCGAGTTGGTAGAGCTACTGGACTTTTTAACAGGTGGTGTTGTTTTTCCTGGTGATGCCTTGAGGCGATCAATGGCTTTTGTAAAAGCTACATTTCCCGGATCAAACTCCAATCCTTTTTCAAGATATTCAATACCCTTTGCCTTATCTGCCTTTACATTGACATAATAGTTAGCTAACTGCCCGGCGGCTTCAATACCATAGCTTTTCAGGCGAGTTTTATCAGTACCGGCAACTTGCAGCAATCTATCATACTGTGCAATGGCTAAACCTTGCTTACCGCTGGTATCGATGCTTGCCAAAGAACGGGCACTCCACAGGTAACCGAAAACGCTATCAGGAAAGGCGCGGCTGTATGCCTGGAACACACTGTCCGCTTTTTGGAAAGCTTTGCCTTGATAATAAGGCAGACCAATTTGGAAAAGTGCCGCCGGGTTCGAATTTGGATTCAGGCGGTAAAGAGCCAAGCGAATGTCAGCTTCGGCAACTTTCTTATTGTTTGTCTTGGCCCAGTCAGCAGCCTCTTGTAAGATAAGAAGCTTGTTACGCAATGTAGTGTCTTCATTAGCTGCATCAAGGTAGATATTCACTACCTGATCAGGAGCCTCTTTTGAATAAATAGCAGCTTTGAGAGTATAATCTTTAGCTACGATTTTCTCCTTTTTAGTATTAGCGAAAAGCTGATCTACATATTGCTTTGCGGTGGAAGTATCCCCTTTTTCCATATAGGAGTAAGCCATCATGCGATAAACGAACTCTGAAGGCTTTTCTTCTTTATATGCTATAATTTTATTACCAATCGCAATTACCTCATCATAACGCTTTTGCACAAACTTAGGCTGAGCAAGGAGCATTTCATTCTGAATACTTGGATCAGTCACAGCTACATATTTCTGCACCCACTGGTCAGCTACTTCATAATTATTCTTATAAAACAACTCCATCACGTACTGACGCAGGTAAGCCGGGGCGAACTTAGGATCAGCTGCAATTGCTTTATTGAGGTTTTCAGTAACCACATCCCAGTTCTTTTGGGTTTCATATACCCGCGCCATCCGGTAGTAAGCCAAAGCTGGAGAACCTTGAATAGCTCTTGTATAATTGGCAACCGCCTGACCACCGTCTTTGGCTAAGCGGTAAGCGTTACCCAGGTTGATAAAAATATCAGCATTGTTGGGCGCTGCCTGCGAAGCTGCGGTCAATTTCGCAATCGCATAGGCTGCATCACCATTCTTGGCTTCCACGTTTGCACGACCAATCGCATTTAACACGTTTGGATCATCGCCTTTTTTACCACGGCTGAGGCTGATAGCGGTTTCAAATCGCTGGCGGGCTTCAGCGGTCCTGCCTTCTTCCAACTCTACCTGTCCCAGACCTACCATGATCAGTGGCGCATTTCCATTGCTGGAAAGACCTTTTTCATATACCTGACGGGCAGCGGCGATATTATCGGTAGCCAAATGCGTCTGTCCCAGCCAATACATCGCTTCGATATTGTTGGGATTCGCGGCTAAAGCTTTCTCAAAGGTCGCTTTCGCACTGGCATTTCGCTCCGCGTACAAATGCACCACACCTTCCTGCACCGACTGCGCAAACGCGGCAACCGAAAACAGCGCTGAGAAAAACAAAACAATCAGTGATTTCTTCATGACCTTTCCTTTTTGGGTTTGTATATTATAGAGTTCAAAAATGGGGCTGTGGTTTATTTACTACTTGTTAATGTTATTCCGTCAATGTAGCGTCCCTAATAGCGAAACGCATCACTGCCGGCATCAGGAAAGCCCGGTTAAAAATAAGCTGTCCACTCTGTGTTGTCAAAAAATTAGAAAACCCATGTCCCAACCCGATATGCTTTTCTTTTAATGTGAATACCAAATCGCGTACCATTGGGTAGCGACGGTAGTAAATATTGAACTGGGCAGGTGTCACGTATTTGCCCGGAATGTAGGGATGCTCAATGCCTGCCACTTTCACTGTGTTCAGAAAACTTAGCTGCGTAGAGTCCTGCCGGTTACCCACCCAGCTAACGCCGAGGAAACCAACCGCCTTCGGCGTTCGGGCAACGTATTCAATCACGCCCTGGCTGGTTTGAGCTGCGGTTACGTTAGGACTTAATGACTCGTCACGCAATACAGAATCCATTACAAAACGCACTGTGCTGGTAGCCTTTGTTCCATCAAATACGGGTATTAACCCTTTAGTAGATTTTCCGGTCAGCAAATCCCTGATCTCCTGCATGGTGAACAAGCTATCTGGCGAAGAAGGATTAACGATCACAGCCACCGCGTCATAGGCAACCACCATTTTGGAAACCACTACATTGAGGCTGTCATTCATATAGGCTTCCTCTCGCTTAGAGAAGCCCCGGGTGGCGATGACCATCCGGATGGAATCTACCGCAAAATCCTTAAGGCATTCCGCTTCGGGTTTGTAATGGGCAATAATCTTCGTACCCGGGTTCAGAGATTCAAAAACCTGTATTTCTGAATCAATGACCGGCTTATAAGACTCGTCCACGCTGATATGAATGGTACCACTATCCCTGGTGTCCGTTGGACCGATTTTATCGTTGCTGCCACAACTATAAAACACCGTAAGGCAGGCAATAATGAGTATTCCAATAAACTTAAAATTCCTTCCGTTCATCCTTAAAATAATTCTTCTTGTATCCACGATAAATGCGCCAAATTCCATAGCTAAGGCACAAAGCCCCCAGGAAATAGTCCCGGTCCGAAGGCTCCTGCCCCATAAAAGTCCAACCAAGGTGACGATAGACTAAGAAATAGACACCCATCAGGGAGAAAATGATGCCCATTACAAAATCAGTTACGGATTTCATGCGTACTATTTGCTTGCGCTTATTCTTTTCGTATTCTTCTATCATAACCCTTTAAGCTATGCTGGCAAATTACTGATTTTTACTCTTCAACCGCTGTAAATGTGACCGGCTGCGTGAATCCAGTAGCTACCGGATGCCCGTTTTGAATAGCCGGCTTCCACTTTGGCATTTTCTTCAACACCCGGATCACCTCGTTATCAAAAGCCTTTCCACCGGATTTCAGCACTTCAAAAGCCGTAACGCTACCATCCTCACTCACCCAAAACCGAACCGATACGGATTTGCGATCGCCTGCCTCAAGGTCTTCCGGCACTTGCAGGTGACGATTCAGGAAAGAAATCCACGCCGCTTGCCCGCCGGGGAATTCCGGTTGGCGTTCCAAGGGTTTCACTTCCTTGACCGGTTCTGCCACCGGAGCAATATCATCACCGCCGGTACTTAATGGCTCGCCTGGAGGTGTGGCAATCCCTGGTATTCCATCGCCAATGGTGGGCTTGATGCCTACATCCAATTTCGCAAGTTGATCCTGGGTTGCCATAGTAGTAGCAGGAATATTATCAGGCACGATAAGCGGTGGTGTATGAGGAGCTGTTGGTGCTTGCCGGACAAGAGCAGGCGCCTTAGGAGGTTTTGGGGCTTCGGGCTTTGGACGCTCGGTATCGATAACACGAATAACTACATCCGGTTCATTATTAAATACAGCCATCAGGGCATCTGATTTTTGCAAGTTGCTTATCAACAGCATCACTAAAAAAACAGCACTGAATGAAATAATCAAGGCTGTTAATAAGCGGTTGTTGTAAAACTTTCGAAGCGTGTAAGCCCCGTACTGCTTGTTGCGGCGTTCAAACAAAATCTCTAACATATTTGCGGATAGAATTTCAGTGGGTGTCATGGTTTATCGTTTCCTGTAAGAGTGTAGCAGCGACGCCTTTCCATAAAGAATTTTTAGAGGATAGGTATTTCCTTTAGCAGCCTACTTTTGCGCCGCAATAAAAAATGAATCATGAAAATCTTAATGGTTTGCCTCGGCAATATTTGCCGCAGCCCGTTGGCCGAAGGCATCCTCAAACATAAAGCGGCGGCTGCAGGCTTGAATTGGGTTATTGAAAGCGCCGGTACCAATGGCTATCACATCGGCGAAGCACCACATAAGCTTTCGCAAAAAGTAGCAACCTTGAATGGCATAAATATCTGCGAACAGCGGGCCCGTCAATTTGTAGCTGCCGATCTTGAAGCCTATGATAAGCTGTATGCTATGGCAGATGATGTGATTGCAGATATGAAACGAATTGCTGGCAGTAAATGGAATGAGTCTAAAGTTCATTTGTTGCTGAATGAACTGAATCCTGGCAGCAACGAATCTGTTCCTGATCCCTGGTATGGAACAGAGCCCGGTTATCATGACGTTTACAAATTGATCAATGAGGCCTGTGAATTTATTATTGAGAAATACAGCCCTATGCCTGATAAGAAAGTATAGCTAACTTGGTTAATGTACTTTTGCTTTCTTTAAAGTTAATAATACTAACCTTAATGCATTAGATTTTAATCTATTGCAACTCAAAGTCTCCTAAACTTCAACTTCAAATTGAATGGCTACAAAACCTACAATTCCTCAAGGCACCCGTGATTTCGGACCAGACGTGGTTCGCAAACGTCAATATATTTTCAATACAATTCGTTCGGTTTTTGAATTATATGGCTTTCAGCCCATAGAAACCCCTTCAATGGAAAACATTGAAACATTGACAGGGAAATATGGGGATGAAGGTGACAAATTAATTTTTAGAATACTTGAGTCAGGAGATTCATTCTCAAAAAATTTCTTCGAAAACCTTGGTAGTTATTTAAAGGCACGATATGACATGATTGACTATTATAAGCACCATGTACCAGGGTTTGAGAATACTGAAAATCCCTTCAATAACCCGCTTTGGGAGTTTAACCCTGAAGTACTCGAGTTTATATCGGAAGAATTGTTAACTGAAGAATTTAAAAGGAAGTACAACAACATTAAGAAGGAGAATTTGCCTGCGTTGAAGCATAATATCTCCGGCAAAGCTCTCAGATACGATCTTACGATTCCGTTTGCCCGTTATGTTGCCATGAATCACGGGCAGCTTACATTCCCTTTCAAACGCTACCAGATTCAGCCTGTTTGGCGGGCTGACCGTCCGCAACGGGGGCGCTACCGCGAATTTTATCAATGCGATGCCGATGTGGTGGGAAGCAACGCCCTGCTGAACGAAGTGGAATTCGTAAACATTTATAATGATGTTTTCCAGAAATTGGGACTTACGAATTATACGCTCAAGATCAACTCACGGAAGATACTAACCGCATTGGCGGAATTGTGCGGCGGCGCCGATAAGATGCTGGATATCACGATCGCGATAGACAAGCTGGACAAGATCGGGCTGGAGAAAGTGACCGAGGAATTGGTGCAACGTGGATTGAGCAATGATCAAATAGACATCATTGCTAATTACTTGCAGATAAGCGGAAGCAATGATGAAAAGCTGGCAGCCGTTCAATCTCTTTTATCGAATTCTGAAATAGGAAAAGCGGGTATTGCTGAAATCAGCCATGTGCTGGAGACCACGACAAACTCCAAACGCCAAACTCCAAACTTGATCATAGACTTCACCCTTGCCCGCGGTCTTAATTACTACACCGGCATCATCTTCGAAGCAGCAGCGCCACCCGAAGTAAAAATCGGTTCCATCGGCGGGGGCGGTCGCTACGATGACCTGACAGGGTTGTTTGGAGTGCCGAATATTCCAGGCGCCGGTATTTCTTTCGGTGTGGATCGCATTTATGATGTGCTGGAAGAATTAGCTCTCTTTCCGCAAACCATCGAGCAGGGTGCTAAGGTTTTATTCTTTAATCTTGGTGTTGAAGAAAGCACTAAAGCCTATACACTTCTCCAAGAACTACGCAGCAAAGGCATCGCCGCAGAGATCTACCACGAAGCCGTGAAAATGGATAAGCAATTTAAGTATGCCGAAAAGAAGGGCATTCCTTATGTAGTAATTATTGGCACAAGGGAATTGGAAAACGATACTTGTGTCGTGAAAAATTTAGCCACCGGAGAGCAACAAACAATCGATTCTGAAACTTTAAAAGATTTTGATTTCGCTAGGTAATAGTCATTGGTAAGACGTTGCTGGCTTAGTGCTGTCTGAAGTAGTACAATCACACCTACAATTCTTCGGCCTTAATGACTCGATTGCGTCCTCAGCTGTCTTGATCGCTCTATCGGTTTCCCGGATAGCATCTGAATCCTTAGAATCTTTAGCTTCAAAGCTAATATCCGTAAGGGAGAAGCTTGCCACTAAGTTATTGAGCCGTTCCTTAGAAATAAAAGCCGGTGTCAGTTGTATCTGTTGCCATGCCTTTGAAATAAACACTTTGTAATCAAACAATATCTTACCCTCCGCTTCGCTAATTACAAAGACATAAACTTTGGTGCCGATGGACAACGGTATCTTACCGTCGGTTGTGTAAAATCCATAAGCGCCATCTTTGTCCTTCAACAATCCCCCACGGTCAAAAACCTTGTATTGAGGTATAGTGATAAACACATCGAATTCTTCCGTACGGGTTTCATCAATCTTTAATAGTAGTTCAGCCTTTTGCCCATTATTAAATTCCAAAAGTCGATCAACATTATACCACCCGAAAGACTGGATGTCAAATTGGTAATAAACCGCTTTATAATTTTGGGGCACTACTTTATCCAATTCGGCAGGAATACTTGCTACATCGTTAGAGTTAAAGCTCGTGTCTGTAGACGACAACTGACGCTCATATTGTATCCGCATCCCATTTTCATCAATCAACTCATTGCGCTCCATCTTGGTTTCATAATACGCTCTCCTAAGTGAATCAAACCGTCGGCAGCTATCTTGACATTTCCATTCATCTTCCTTTGGAAAAGGTATACCCATCTCCAGCGTTTCGCTATTCACATAATTCGTTATTGCGTCAATTGCTTTCTCATCTAGTTGCGGAAAGGCTTGCATGATAGCACCATATTGAAGTATCTGACATTGCACGTACTCATTTTTATTGGCGTAAGCAGCTGGGTTTTGCATAAATGCATACAACTCCTTTTTATCCTTCCAAGGCCCACGCTCTTCTAAATGCGCCAAACCTGGCCCAGTTAAATTCTTATCAATCGCATGACAGGTAGCGCAATTATCCTTGTAAAGCGATCGCCCCCACAATAAATTTTCGTCTGCTCTTAAAGGCGTTGGCTCTGTCCAATCTATCCCTTCCTCTGACTCCTCCCCTTTATACAACTGCATCGATGGATCAATGATTTCCGTAGGGGTAGAAACACCAATTGGCTTAACCATCCTTACATCTTTATCCGTTGCACTAACGTAGATCATGCCACCGCTAGTTAGGGTTTTACCTCCGCTTCGCGTAAGTAGTCCACCCTTCACCATATCCGCCATGGAGTAGGCTTCCTTTATCTCCAATTGAATCATTCCTTCACCGGAAAAGCTCTCCTTTGCTATTTGTAGCAATGCCCCCTTCGCTGTACGCAGTGCGGTGTCACGGCTATTATCAATGCTGATGGTTTGTGTTTGAAGTTCGTTTGGGTTAAGGAACTTGGTATAAGCAAGAGGCTGGTGGCAACTTAGAAAAGTAATTATGGAGATAAGGCAGAAAAGAATGCGCAGCATAGAGTCGGGTTGTACCTAAAGGTAAGTGGCAATCTTATATAAGCATTAAGTAAAACTCACCGCACCCGCACAAAATTCAGCGCTGAATCCAACAAAGCCTCCTGGGTTTCAGGCACAACTTTTTTATATCCAAACCGGAAATTTTTGACAAACACCTCCCGCCAAAAACGACGGTGAGACGAATCCAGTTCCTTGTAAAACAGTCCGCCATAAAGCTGCGGCTGTCCAATATGAAAAGCTGTATCAATGGAACGATAGGAACTATCATTTGCCAGGTGCAAAAAGTAAAGTGAAGCGCCATTGCCGTAGGTGTAGGTTTGCACCTGGTTACCCCATGCATCGGTTTCTACCTTCTTGTCATATCCTTTTGGAACCCGCAGGTCCAATGACTTTATGATGCCTCCTTCCGTATAGGCAAAACGGTCTCTTCGCAATGCCTTATAGGGGTTGCAAGAGATCAGGAAGAGTAATAATATCAATAAACTGCTTTTCATTCTAATATTGATTCTTCCAGAAAGGTTTTCGCTTTACCTGCATCGAATTGATCGCCTGTTCAAACCTGTATTTCTGGCTCAACGGAACATTGCAATAACCAAACCTCAGGCTATCCACTATTATTTCCTTCCAGTAAAGCTTGCTTTTGTCTACGCCATTGTACATGATCTCGGTTGAAGAAGCCCGCTCCCCTGCGGCATTTTTCAAATTACCGGTGTTAGGAGATGCCCAATCCGCCTTATAACTAACATAAAAAAGAGACCCGCCGGGATACGTATAAAACTGCTCGATCCCCTTGCGGTAATCCAGCTTTATTTGCTCGCTTACATAGCGTTTCGGCACATGCAGGGTCAGCTGTTTATTGCCGTCCAGTTCTCCATAGAACTCACGGGGCTTAAGGCCCGAGTAGGTACGGCAGCCGATACAAAAAAATAATATGAAAATGTACCATTTCACTTTTAGCAACCTTCGTAAATAATAGCGGCGCCCTGCCCCACTCCAACACACATCGTCGCCAATCCATATTTACTGCCCCGCCTTTTCATCTCATGAAGCAAGGTAGTGGATATACGAACACCGCTGGCGCCTAATGGATGCCCTAATGCTATGGAACCGCCATTCACATTCACTTTCGAAAGATCTATTTGCAGGTCTTTTGCGCAAGCCAACACCTGCGAGGCAAAAGCTTCATTCAATTCAATAATATCCATATCGGAAATTGAAAGCGAAGCTCTCGTCAAAGCCTTTTGCGTAGCCGGAATGGGACCTATGCCCATGATGGCAGGGTCTACTCCCGCTACTGCCATCGAAACGATTTTAGCAATGGGCTTCAATCCATATTTATTTACAGCTTCTTCACTGGCTAATAACATAGCGCCTGCACCATCATTCAGCCCGGCGGCATTGCCGGCCGTTACTGTTCCTTCTTTTGTAAAGGCTGGTTTCAAACCGGCCAGTTTTTCGGCTGTTGTTTGCCGTGGATGTTCGTCTGTATCTACAAGGGTCATTGCCCCTTTTGCGCCTTCCACGGAAACAGGAACAATTTCGTCTGTCCATTTACCTGCTTGCTGCGCTGCAAAATATTTCTCTTGCGAGCTCAGCGCAAAAGCATCCTGGTCTTCCCGGCTGATGCTCCACTGTTTGGCCACATTATCACCTGTTTCGCCCATGCTATACGGGTAATGCATGTCCTTCAGCCTGTCATTTACAAAACGCCAACCCAGTGTTGTGTCTACGACCTCTGCGGTGCGTTGAAAAGGTGAGGTAGCTTTTGACATAACAAAAGGCGCCCGGCTCATGCTTTCCACCCCACAGGCAATAATGATTTCCGCCTCGTCACAGGCAATTTGCCTGGCTCCATCCATGATGGCCTGCAAGCCGGAAGCGCATAACCGATTGACGGTATTGCCCGGCACTGTTACAGGCAAACCCGCTAACAGCGCGGCCATGCGGGCCACATTACGGTTATCTTCCCCGGCCTGGTTCGCATCGCCGGCAATCACATCTTCTATAGATGCGGGATCGACATTCTGGTTCCGCGCCATTAATTCACGGATCACATGCGCCAACAGATCATCCGGCCGCACCAAGCTTAATGCACCACCATACTTCCCTAAAGGTGTACGGACGGCATCTATAACGTAAACTGTTTTCATAAAATCAATAAATAAATCAGATAAGGAGCGGTGAAAGCAAGCTGCAAACCGCATCTATTTTCTTGTTAAAAGCCCTGCAAGTTAAGCGTAAACGACCACGCTACGCTTACTTTAAGGTATCTTTGCGGCATGAGCGCAACAGGCACTATTGCTGGCAATAAGGTTAAGAATATCAGGCATTTAAGCTTAGCTGAACTGCAGGAATACTTTCTTTCCATTGGCGAAAAAAAGTTCCGTACCAAGCAGGTATGGGAATGGCTGTGGAAAAAAGGCGCGGCCTCATTTGCCGACATGACGGACCTGAGCATTGAGCTTCGGCAGAAATTGGGTGAGAATTTCTCCCTGCCTTCTATGGCAGTGGATGCGACGCAATACAGTGCTGACGGCACTATCAAATCCCGCTTTCGCACCCACGAAGGGCATCTTTGCGAAGGTGTGCTTATCCCTTCTAATTCCCGCTTTACAGCCTGCGTTTCTTCCCAGATCGGCTGTTCGCTAAGCTGCAAGTTTTGTGCAACCGGTTATATCGACCGTAAGCGCAACCTTGATTTTGATGAGATATACGACCAGGTGGTGATGATCAACCGCGAATGCGAAGAACGCAATGGTAAAAAGTTAAGCAATATTGTTTTTATGGGCATGGGCGAGCCCCTTCTCAACTATAGCAATGTTTTAAAAGCAGTGGAACGCATTACGGCAGTCGATGGCCTGGGCATGAGCCCGAACCGCGTGACGGTTTCTACGGCAGGCGTTGCCAAAGCCATTCGCAAGCTGGGCGATGATGGCGTGAAGTTCAAACTGGCACTTTCGCTGCATGCGCCGAATGATGAAAAGCGGAGCAAGATCATGCCGATCAATGAAAGTAATAACCTGGCTTCGCTGATCGATGCCATGAATTATTTCTATAAGCAAACAGGTGGCGAGATCACGCTGGAATATATTCTCTTTAAAGACTTCAACGACAGCCAGAAAGATGCGGAAGAATTATTGAAGATCTACCGCCAGGTGCCGTCTCACATGGTCAACCTCATTGAATACAACCCGATTGACGCCGCTTCTTTTGAAAAACCATCTCCTGAAAGAGTGGATGAATTTATGGGCTTTCTTAGCCGCAATAAAGTGAATGTGCATCTTCGCCGCAGCCGCGGAAAGGACATTGATGCAGCTTGTGGACAGTTGGCGAATAAGAACTTGGTGTTGAGTTAAAACCGCCGGTTAGTTAGGATGTAATTGAGAGATAAAGGAACTTGGCTATTATGCGATTCCCCTTTGTATTCAGTGTATTCCACCTGTAGCTTGGTATAGTTACGTTTCTCAAGCAATGCCTTCATCTTTCTGTTTCCCGACAAGATATAATTGAGTCTTTCTCCTGTACCGGCACTCAAAAACAGATAGCTGTTAAAGTGGGTTCTTTGGTTAGTATATTCTTGCTCGTAGTTAAATATATTAAAGTCATTCACCCACAGCGAAGGACTAAGTGCAATGAATTTTTGAAACAACTTATTTGGCTTAAAAAGCGAATAAAATACAAATAAGCCTCCGAATGAATGCCCAATAATCGTCCTGGTGCCGCTCACTTTATACTTATATTCTATCGTTGGTATTAATTCATTTTGTAGAAACCTGTAGAAGGCATCAGCATGTCCGAAATCCAAATCTTCGCTTGGTATAACCACGCCATTTTTCAGCGCTGGGGGGATAAAATCTCTCCTTCTCTTCTGATGGTAATTCCCAATATGCCCAATCCCAATAAATATTGTATTCGCTACTATTGAGTCATTCAAACGACTCACTAATTCAACTAACTTTTTACCAGATTTGAGGTTAGCATCTAAATAATAAACAGTGGAATAGATCCGGTCGGTTGAAAAAATTTTAGGCTTTGTAATAGTAATGTCAAAGCTATCTTTTACAAAAGTTGAGTGAATAGAAAATGTAGCGTCTTGCGAACGAACATTACAAGCACTAACCACAAATAACAGTGCAAAAAAATAATAAACCCGCATAATTAGATAGCTGTCCTGCACGAATATAAAGTCTATCTTTTCGTTTATAAAGAGGTATGGCATAATTAAAAAAATTTTAGCGCCGTATAACTCGCACTTCCAAGCCAGGATGTTACCTCTGAAGCATTAAGAAGTAAATGATAACAAACTATAGTTGGCGCTAGCTATTCACCTATCAACTTTTCAACTAGTCAACCAATCAACTAATTTTCTCAGTATCTTGAGGCATCTACAGAACAACCGCTTATGCTCGTCAAAACATTCGGAAGTGCCGTCTATGGCGTAGAGGCCATTACCATTACAATCGAAGTGAACTGGATGGAGACCAGCACCGGTTATATGATCGTTGGGTTGCCGGATAATGCTGTAAAGGAGAGCCTGCAACGGGTAGAAAGCACCATCAAATCCATCGGCAAGACCATGCCCCGCACCCGGATCGTAGTGAATATGGCGCCGGCAGATATCAAGAAAAGCGGCACTGCTTTCGACCTTCCCATCGCGGTCGGCATTCTCGCGGCCGATGCGCAATTCTCTAACAGCGAAGCCATCAAAGATTATGTCATCATGGGCGAGCTAAGCCTTGATGGTATCATCCGTCCCATCAAAGGCGCATTGCCTATTTCCATTCAAGCCCGCAAAGAAGGCTTCAAAGGATTGATCGTTCCCAGTGCCAATGCAAAGGAAGCCGGCATGGTCAACAACCTGAATGTTTACGGTGTCGATCATATCAATGAAGTGATTCAATTTTTTGAGTCGGGCGAGCAAAGCTTGCAGCCGGTAAAGATCGATACCCGTGAAGAATTTTTTAATTCGCAATACGATTTCGAGATTGATTTTGCAGACGTAAAAGGACAAGAAAATATCAAGCGGGCCTTAGAGATCGCTGCTGCCGGCGGACACAATGCTATTCTTATAGGTCCGCCGGGTGCGGGTAAAACCATGCTGGCAAAACGATTGCCTACCATCCTGCCGCCGCTGTCTTTACAGGAAGCACTGGAGACCACCAAGATTCATTCCGTGGCCGGCAAGTTGCCCGAAAATTCTACACTGGTCTCGAAACGGCCTTTCCGCAGCCCGCATCATACTATTTCCGATGTTGCCCTCGTTGGCGGAGGCGGCATACCCCAGCCGGGTGAGATCTCTTTAGCGCACAATGGTGTTCTTTTTTTGGATGAACTGCCAGAGTTCAAACGCACCGTGCTTGAAGTGATGCGGCAACCGATGGAAGAAAGACGGGTGACGATATCGAGAGCTAAAGTAGCTATTGACTTTCCCGCTTCCTTTATGTTGCTGGCTTCTATGAATCCCTGAGATTGCGTGGACTATTTCCCGGATTTGGAGAAGGAGGTACGGGGAGGTACGAGAAGTTAATACTTACTTCATCCTTTCCAATAATCACACTTTCCGTTATGGTTTCAATAATATTCCGTTTCTCATCATCGGGCAATGACTGCCATTGATCGTAGAGATTCCGTGCCTCTTCAAGTACCGTATCGGATGATAAGTATTGAATCTTTAGAAAGTCGATCTCTGCTTCAAGCTCTGGAACTTGGTGTTCTAATTGCTTAAGCTGTACTTCTACAGGTGCATAGTATTCCTGAAAACGCTCAGGGCTAAGTTCCCTATTTACCCGCATATCAATAAATTCCTTCATCTGCCTGCGCAAACCGCTAACCTCTCCTTGTACAAGTGCTAATAACCGTTTCTTCTCCTGGAGAAGTGTGTTTGACTCCATAAGGTACGTTTCAAGGTCTGAATCGGTCAATAAGAAGGCTTGCAATTGAGAATGATAGATTTCATCAATATCTTCAACTGCAATACGATTCTTACAACTCTTGCATGTATACACTGGTGCTTGGTGGAAGACATACATCTTCTTTCCGCAACTACAATGCACAAAGCCTGCTAGGAGATAGACTGATTGCCGCCCTGGCTTTCGCCTTGTCCGTTCCTGTTCATCAAGTATGCGGTTACACTCGTCCCATAGCTCAGGGGAAACAATTGCTGGGCACTCTTTCACAATCCAGTCCTTTTCATCTTTGTACATCCAATGCTTTCCTTCGCCCAAACTCTTTGTATAGTTTGCTCGGCGTTGACCTTTTGCAGTTGGGTCACGGAGAAGCCTCGTAATAGTTGTATCGGAGAACTGAGACCCGTTACGGGTGCGATAGCCTTTCTTATTGAGTTCATTCGCCGTTGTTTTTCGGCGTTTGAACTTTAGGAACAATTCATAGACTAGCTTCCGAATGGGCGCTTCCTCTTCATCAATGACAAAGTCTTTTCCTTCCCAGCGATACCCAAATGAAGCTTGTCCGCCAAGGGGCTTTCCTAAATCAGCGCGGATAGGTACTGATGCAGCTACCCGTTCAGCGATCTCTTCCCGCTCCCATGCTGCCATTGCGGCAATCATGGTGTAGAAGAGACGGCCAGCGGGCGTACTTGTATCAATACTTTCTGAAAGGGAAATTAAATCTCCCCCTTCTCTTCGGAAGATTTCTGAAAACTCAAGGAGCTCTTTCGTGTTTCTAGCCACTCGTGCAAGCTTCGAGAAAATGAGTCCGGTGATGCGCTTGCCTCGTAAATCGGCAAGCATCCGTTTCGTTTCTGGATGTTCCATCACTGACTTTCCACTTACTGCGTCCAAACGATACACTTCAATAATATTCCAGCCCTTTGACAGGGCATAGTGCTTTGCACGCTCTTCGTGGTGTTGCGGACTCTCGGCATCAACTTGAAATTCAGTAGATACGCGAATCCAAATGCCAACGTTCTTTGCTGTTTCCATACATATTGCGTTTTAAATGAACAATCGAGCGCTTAGCTCGGTTTCATTTAAGTGTATGAGTTTAAGATGCTTTTAGATAGAATAGGAAAAATGTCACAAGTAGCAAGTCTTTGTGCTATCCTTTCCCCTTGGTGCCTTTACGTAAGGAATTTATGACCACTTTAGAAATTGATTGCTTTTTGCCAATCGATTCCTCCTCGTTCGTCGGGCTATAATTAACCTTAACCCGATAGCCTTTCATGCGTACTGGTTGTTGCGAAGTAGTGTTTTCGTTCATATCTAAGTACGCAAACAAGGCCTCCGGGTCAAGGACACGTATTCGTTGTTGTTCTTCATTCGAGCATTCCCCTTTGATCTTTAATTGAACTGACTGTATCATTTTGGGTTGCGAAGAACAGAGGAGTATGTGGTCATACCCTGCCGAAAGGCACTTTTTGATATTATGCAGTTCCCATGTAGCATCTGTAGTAACGGAGACTTCACATGCTATTCTCAGGCCTTCTTTTTCTAAACTCACATCAACTCTCCCCTTTCCATCTGGAGTGAGGAGTTCAATGTCAGCTTTGAAACCTTTTGACTCTGCAATTTTTTTAATGAGTGTTTGTAAATAGCGATGCTTACTCGTGCTCTGTACATCTGCCTCAACAGGTTCGTTTACTTGCTCATGAAAACGCTCTACAACTTCAACTTGCTTTTTGGGCTTCCTCGTAGTTTCCGCAATAGGAGACTTTAGTTCTTCTGTACTAGTCTGTGTGCTTGGAACCGCCTCTTTCTGCGTAGTGCCTTCCTTTATCGGGCTTACATCCCTTTGTACAGGCTTTGCATACTTGGCTCTTGAAGATTTAATAATCTCATCTCGAAACCCTGTATCGGCACCGTTGCCCCCTTCCCTAACTGTCAGTGAGAAGTCATTATCAGAGCGCTCAATACGGCAAATCGCTTCTCCTGTTTTAAGCTTGAGAAAATCCGTCTCCTCAAATGAGGAAAACCCTTTCTCAAGCACTCTAGCATCATTATCCCCAACCCTAAAACAAATACGTGTACCCGCATTTGAAAGCACAGCATTTACAATATCTGAATCCGAGCGTTGCAGTTGCTGTAAGCTTTGATGGGCAAGTGTCATTCCAAGTCCATACTTTCTGGCACCTGAAAGAATTGATGCCATGGATGGCGTAATGAAGTGTTGAAATTCATCGATATAGAGGAAAAATGGTGCTCGTTCACTCGCTGCTTTTGCTTGTCGTGCCATTGCAGCCTGCTGAATCTTAGACACCAAGAATGAACCTAATAGGTAGCTATTTTCTTCCCCAATGAGGCCGTGTGAGAGCTTTACCAATATGATCTTCTTTCCATCAAGCATAGCTTCAAAATCAAGCCCCTCTTTCTGCCCGATCATATTCCGAATGAGTTTGGGGCGGAGAAATGAATCAAGCCTAGTTAAAATAGGACCAATGGAATTTGATTTCAAAAGCGGATATTGCTTTTGCCAGTAGTTGCAGATATGAGAATCAGATACGGTACTCAGTACCTTTTCACGAAACACTTTATCGAGAAGGAACTCTTTAAGATCAACTAAATTTCCACCTCTACTGCTTTCAAGAAACACCAAAATCGCGTTTGCTAGAATAGAATTCATCTGATCTCCCCATGATGTTGCATGCCTTTTAAGAGCAGCGACTAAATCAGAAGACAACACTTCTTTTTCAATGTCAGAATTTGCCTTTAATATATTGAGCCCTACGGGGTAGTCCGTATCAGAAGGGTCAATAACACAAACATCAGGAATGCGGTGTTCCGGGATAGTGTGTAAAGTGCGCTCTATCAAATCTCCATGGGGCTCAATAACACAAATACCGTTACCTGCATCTATGTCTTGTGTAATTAGGTTTAAAAGGAGTGTCGATTTACCCGTGCCCGTAGCACCGATGATGTGTGTATGCTTGAGTCTTTGTGTATCTGTAAAGCACACTTCTGTTTCTATTCCTTCATGAATATTTGTTCCTAAGATTATGCCGGAATCGCCACAAACTACCCCTTTTGTTTTCCGTCTATTTCCTCCAAGCTTCGGAGAATGTAGGTAAGGCAGATGTAAAAGGGTGATAAGTTCCCGTACGTTAAGGAGCATACCCATGCGGTGTGATTCACGCCGATATATATCACTGATGCGGTCCTCAAAGCTGTACTCGTTTCCACTAAGCGGTAGCAGACAATTATATGAAGACTTGGAAAAATGAGTTATAGCATGTGCTGACTGGTAAAGTAATCCTTCAGCGCGTTCCGCATTATTTGTTTGCACTGCACAGCGAACCACTACAGCAAACATTGGTGAAGAAGTCTTTTCCAATGCCCGTTTTGGCATTTCTGGTGCATTAACAAAAAAAGATTTCCCTATTGCATCAGTAACAGCATCTTTTGTGGTTGTTGCCCATGGATTAACTGTTCCTGAAAAAAGAATTTGTACTACAATGCGCTCATCCCCTACTAATTCATTCATAACCCCCAATAGCGGCATGTAGGGGTCATGAGAGCCTTTATCATTCATGTGGATTGGGCACATGTACTCATCATCTAGACCAAAGTCTAGAACTTGTGTATACACATCATCCAATAGAATGGCATCTACACCTAGCGCAAAACTTTCAATGCTGCAATGGGAGAAATAGGTGCGTAGCTGGGTGCGTACATACGGGCTTTCAACTGCACGACACACGAATTGAATGCAAATCTGCTCGGCATCAGCAATGATTTCAAAGCTAACTGCGTGTTTAGAATTTGAGAGCATAAGCAAACACTGCTCATGCTCAAATGGCGACCAACTTTTCCCTTTTGGGATTGCTACTTTAAATGCGCACAGTTCATAATCCTCAGTTGATGGAAATAGTTCAAGAGCGGAATAACCGGGACCAAGCACATGACCTATTTGCTTCTTTGGCTCCCTAAAGAGCTCTTTTAATCTTTGATAGAGCGATGGGTGCCTTCCATCATCAATGGGAACAGGGCTACCCGTATTAAAGAAAAAGGGATGATGCGGGGGCTCAAGGTCAATAGGTCTATCCGCTAGGAACCATCCCCGACCACGTTTTTCCCACTTATAGAATTGTTCTGTTGCATAGGAATATAATGACTGCTGCATACTACGCAGGTTCAGCTATCTGCCATGTCTTTGCATCAACTACCTTAAAACCTTTGCCGGCAGTCATTTCATCTATTGATCGTGCTACTGCCAAACGCACATTTTCCTTAAACATCGCTTGGGTATCTAGCTTATAGTAAGTAGAAGTATCTTGAGCTAGTCCCTTGAATAGCTTACGTGCTAAATCCTTTTGCATGTTACTGGTACTTCCAAACCACCAGGATACAAAAAAGTCATTACCAAATGGCGCAGCACAAATCTCAAAAGCCAAATCATGATACTGTACTCGCATATACTGACGACTTGCCGACAATATTCCACCTTCTTTATAGTTGACAATCGACATTTTAATTGCAGGAACTGAGTGAGCTTTAATTCGCTTTTCCACCATCAGGTAAAACTCTTTTGTAGAGAATTGTAATCCTTCGAAGGTCATCATCCAATTAGAAATGAGTGCTGCCATGTACGACATAGTAGAGTAGTTTTGGTCAATAAGTTGGAAATTACTAACGCTTCAAAAACAAAACAATCCGTATTTGTACCTGTTTTTCCTACTTTTTCTTTTTCTCACCTAAAACTTGGTAGGACAATTTGGTAACAATTTGTAAGAGGTAATAAAGCAACTCAAGAGTATCCTCTGCTTGAAATACCAACTTGTCTCCAAGCTTATATTTAGAAGTCGGATTCTTTTCAACAAAAATTTCATTGATCTCACTATCATTATGCAAGATGATATTTCTCAAAGAGAATATTTCCGTTAGTCTTTCAATGTTAATATTCGTATCGAAAATTGTGGATTTTTCAGCGTTGAACTTAAACTTAAATCCAAATTTTTTAGTTACGAGGTCAATCTGTTCTGCAATTGATTTATAAAAGAAGTCATGTAAAATTGTCGCTATCATCTTTGACTGCAACGACTTCATAGTAGAGCAATTTAATATCTCCTCGTATGTCAATGTTCGAGAACTATTCTTTAGTGCGCGTGGCTCACTCTGATAAAGAATAATTAGAAACTTTTTAAAGAACACCTCAAAAGCGGAAACGCCGTATATGATAGAGGTCTTATGAACAATAGGCGGCAATTTTAATGTCTTTGCCTTTTCTGCAACAAAATGATGATAATTAGAGACCTCCTCTCTTTCATCCTTTCTAAACTGTCTTTGATAATGTGTCTTGTAGGCAGCTGTAGTTATCTTATTGAAAGCAAATACTTCAGTGTATGTTTTTAAAGTAACTTCCCATAGAGCCTTTACCCTTTCTTGTTTAGTAGCCATAACTTAAATTGATTACACTGGAGCATAGCAAACAGAAAACTATATAGAAGCAGCATCTACGATGCTCAAAATTTAAAGATAGATACTCCACACTATATCCCCGCTTAGCAAATTATTGAAGTTTAAATCTGATACTTGCTTCTGGCATTTTTTATAACTTATACATCCCATGCTTAAGTGCGTATGCCATAATATCTGTAGGATGGTGTAACCTTAACTTAAGTGTGATATTACTCCGATGACCTTCAACTGTTCGTTTACTTATGAAAAGCGCTTTTGCAATTTCCTTATTACTTTTCCCTTGGCATAGCAGCACAACTACTTCTTTTTCTCTCTCGGTAAGAGGTGGGATATGAAGTGTAGCCTGCCTTTCATGAGCGGATGCTTCTAGCTTTGACGCTATGAGCGGAGAATAAAAGGTACCGCCTGCACAAACGGCTTCAATAGCAGCTACCATTTCTTCCTTGTTTGTATTTTTTAGTGTGTAGCCCTTTGCACCAGCTTTAATCATGTCCTCGATATAAAACAGATCATCAGAAGACGAAAGAGCTATGATGGGAATATGTGGGTACTTTTTCGAAATTAAATTGGTGGCACCTATGCCATTGAGCTCAGGCATCTGCACATCCATTAAAATAACATCAGGTTGCTCCTCTTCTAAAATCCTAATAGCTTCAACACCATTTGAAGCTTCATTTACAATATTGAATCCTAGATGCTTAAGCTTTGCAAACATCAGTTTTACACCGTCCCGAAAGAGGGCATGGTCATCCACAACCATAATATTAATTGGCACTACTGTAGCAGACGAGTTCTCTTGCATAATAAAGCGCTAACTACTGAATATTTCTTGAAAATAAAATAGGTATTAATACGCGGAAGACCCTAAATGAATCGACTTTACGAGACAAATTTTAAATTTACTGTCTATAGATCCTACTAAAAACGTGACAATCAATCATTTTATCAGTTGAATCATTAATCTGGAATGTAATTAATGAGAACCCGAAGCTGTGAGAGATTAGACATTTCATTATGATGAAAACGCGTCGCCGGTGAGGTTGTAAGCCCTTATCTTAGAGTTATTTCAAGTTACGGGTATGATTAATTTTCAGGTAAGCAGTAATCATGAAATATCGTCTAATTGTATTAAATTTTGACTGTATAACGTAAGAATTACCTAACAATCTTGTAAGCCCATTATTATTGTTCAAAATATCGTTGACACTTCCACGTATAGATAGTTTATCAACTATAATTTTCTGATCGATCCAAGCATTCCATAATAATAAGGATCTATCTTGAGTAAAGCCTGGGACACTACTACGAAACATCAAGTACCCATCTGTATGTATCCGCATTTTTTTTGTTGCATGTACCTCAAGTAATGGCTGCACACTATACAGCCAATAATCTATAACCTTTGTAGATTTCAAATTACTGGCATTACGATTATAAGAAATAGAGTTAGAGATATTAAATTCCCATTTGTTTGGCTTCGACTTACTGAGCCCTACTGATATTTGATACTGATTATTTCGAGTAGTAACTTCTTCGTTATTGATTATACTCTGAAACACAGCATTGTTTACAGTCGTATTTACACCAACACCTACTTTGGGCTCTTTTATTTGAAAGTTGTAATTTACTAAGGCTTTAAAAACTCGATTACCGTTGACGTTAATAAATTGAATCTGTCTTTTGCCTGAAGCATCAATTGACTCATTTGTACTTATCCCTTGATTTGGTATCAAGTATGACAAGTCAGCCCACAAGCTCTTTTGCTTTAATGGTTGAAATTTAATATACATAATACGAAACGTGCTATTAAAGGTCGGCTTTAAACTAGGGTTACCGACAACAATATTTAAGGGATCGATATTATTATATAATGGCTGTATTTGATGTAAAAGTGGTTGGATAGTGGCACCAGTATAACTTAGGACTATTGAATTATTAGGGTTTGGAACCAAGTTTAAACTAGCCTTAGGATACCAGTTAACAAAATTTCGATTTGTGTTTTCTGCTTTCCCAATATCAAGTTGATCAAATTTAGTAATAGCTATATCACTACCAACACTAACGGATCTTTTCTTCTCACTTCGAACCAATTGCAAGCCACCAAGACCGGAAGTGACTTTAAAAGTATACTCGTTACTATAAAAGCTATCTAATAAATCATATTTATTGGTCGAACTTCTATCAAAAGAAAGCCTTTGTGCAGTCGCATCATCCTTTTGAAACCCTCCATTAATAATAAGCGATGTTTTAGGCAGAAGAGGTTCAGTATATATCGCCTTCACATTTATACTTCGATTAATAAACTCATTTGTCTTTAGCTGATCTACGCTTTGAATAGTCTGAGGAGTAGACATTCCGTTATAAAACTTGATTTCCGAATTTATATAGCCTTCTCCATCATTACTAAAACGATTCCATAAAAAATTTAATGATACAGTACGTCCCTTTTTTTGAAAACGCTTCCGCCATAATGCCGATCCGCTTAACGTTGTAGTAGAACCATCAGTAGAAAGGTGTCGATTGCTAATATTAAGCATTTTGTCGCCAGACTCTGACAACTGTGAAGCTTCTCTCAATAAGGTTGTCTTATGAATGTCCTCCCCATATAAAGAAATCTTTAATGTTGAAGTAGAATCTAATTGAACATCGATAACAGAATTTACTTTCTTGCGTTCGAGTTTATAGTCTTTGTCCTGAAATACTCTACTTAATAATGTTTTGCCTGGAAGATTATAATTGATATCTAATGTATCCCTCTCTTTCACATTCAACTGATAATATTTCAAGTTTGAGTTTAACCCTTTAAAAGGGCTTTCCCATTTATTGTCATAGTGCAACCCTATAGTTTTTAAATAAGGTATCCCTTGCCCCCCATAAACACCAGACCAATCATCTAACTGATGATAAAAACTGCTGAAACCTAATCCCGTATTATCACCATATGTATCCTCTTCATTTTCCGACAAACCCGCAGTACCAGTATTTGAATAAATGGAGTAAACTGCAAATTTTTCTTTCTTTCTAAACTTGCTGAAAAATAAACGTCCATCATAAAAGCTTTCATTACCTACTCCTATTTGGCTATTTCCAAAGTGCCCTTGTTTAGCTGTTTCCTTAAGTTTTAAGTTTATTGTCTTAGACCTTTTGCCATCATCTATACCTGTAAAAGCAGCTTGATCACTTTTCTTATCGAACACTTGTACCTTATCAATCGATGCAGCCTTAAAATTTTGAGTTACTAATGTAGGATCTTCGCTAAAAAACTCTTCGCCATCCACAAGAACTTGTTTTACTCTTCTACCTTGAACACTTATGACACCTTTACTATCAACTTGAATCCCAGGCAAAACACGAAGCATTTCTTCTACCGTTGCATCTCGACTAAGTTTAAAACTATCAACTTTGTATTCTGTCGTATCACCCCTCATTCTAATTGCTCCTATTTGCTGCCGAACTACAACTTCTTGAAGCACGAGGCGTTGAGGAGTCATATAAACTTTAGAGATCTTTCCTTCAGCAGTAATACTTTCAGGATTCTGTTCGATATAATCTACAAATCCTGGATAGCTACAAATGAGAATAAACTTCTCAGACTTTGGTATCATCAACTCAAAATATCCAGTTTTGTTCGTCCTCGCGAAATCGATCAGAATAGAATCCTTAGATCGAATTATTTTAATCGTGGCATTTTCTAAAGCTACATTATTAAAGGAATCTAATACAGACCCTTTTACTTGCGTAGTTTGACTAAATGCATTAGAGCCCAATAGTACAGCGAATATGAATAGCACCGGTCTCATGAAGCAATCTTTAAAAGGTGTATTCTAAGTTTCATAGTGGCCTTAGTGAATAAGCGAAAAGAGCTACAACGATTTACATCTTTACATGCTGATATAAATGACTGAGTGCATCGGGATTGTCAGGTTCAACATACTCGTACTTAGTAAGCCTTTTACTTTTATCCATGTAGAAAATAACAGGATAATACTGTAATAAAGAGTCATTAGTTTTGTAAATCTGATTGTTCACATCTGCATAAACATTCTTATTCAGTACTATAGAATCACCTAGTTTCATCTTCAAAACCTTATATGAATTGATACTTGTCAATAAAAACCGAACAGGTAGCTTTCTAGTAATATAAGTCTTTAATAATGTCTCGGCAGAACTAATACAACCTGAACAGCCAGTATTAGGAATAACTACGTATGCTTTGACATTAGTGCCATTTTCAAATTCAGATTTTTTAAATATTGTATCTACAGTATTGCTAAAAGTATTTAGTACAGAGTTGCCTTCCTGATTTTTTCCACCGCAAGCAGTCAAAAAAAAGACAACCGCCAGTTGAAAATAATAATAGATTTTCATGTTTGATTTTTACGGATTGATTTTGGCGATATTTTGCTGCCTTTCAACATGTTTTGTTTTAAAAACATCAAATACTAATTGAGCATCTGAGCTTACATCAGAACGTGGAATACAAATACCTTCTTCGCTTATAAATAGTGAAACAGTAGAATATTTGTTAGTGTCAAATTCTTGCTCACCTACTTTCTCCATCTTTTCATTTAATATGATTATATAGAAAGGTGGGAATTTGTATGTCTTGTCGCCGCGATCAACCTTCACTAGATCTTCTGCCGGGGTAGCATTTGTAACAATCCTATAATATAAATGCCGATAACTATCATATAAGATTTTATCATAAACATGTTGAGTACGATAATTATCGACCTCCTCATTCTTCTTTAGCTTACGCTCTAGACGTTTTTCGAACGATAGAGGAGTTACACTAGTCAAATGCTCACTGCCTCCGTATACCTTGCTTCTAAAACCTGTTGAATCGACTTGGTAGAGATTATGATCAATAGGAAAGCTGTATACCCAACTTTTATTATATGGATTATAGGCCGTGAAAAAGTGGTGCATATACTCTCCCCATACAGCATTTTGATATAAGTCAGGATAACGTACACCTAAATTCATTTTGTCACGCCCCATATCTACTTTGAGCACTAAGTTGTCTGGGACGCCAGCATTGGCCATATAAATATTCCGCCCTGGATACGCAGAGATAAACGCTTGATTATTTACAACAAAAAACGGTTCGCCGAAGTTGGCACTAGGCGGACTGAAGGTATTTTCTTTTGGCATCAAATCAACGGACTTTCGAATTTTTCCGCTACTGTCTAACCAAAATAGCCGAGGGTGCGTTTGCCGAAACAAATAGATTGAGTCAAAACTATTGAAATCAAAACTGTATGTATAGCTTGTGAGGTCTCCCAACTCGTCATAGGTCTCTTTTGGAAAGTGGATTCTTTTTTTAAGACATGCAGATGCATAATCGTAGAGAAGAAAGCTTTTATCAAAAGCATTAAAACCTACTACATTCTTTGTTGAATCATCATATTGAATAATACCGTAGTTAAGGGATGTTGAGCTATCCATCAGAAACTTTTTTTCAGATGAATAAGTCAATGTAATTCGATTTTCGTAAGAGGGAAAGGAATTTATCCAATCGGCATTCTCTATTTTTTTATTCTGACAGGCAAATAGATTTAAAATGATAATAAACCCTATAAGGGAAACGGTTAGTTTGGGCATAAAACTGAAGGTTTGAAAGATGGCAATTACAAAATGGGGTTACAAAAAACTTTGTAACCCCATGACTAAATTTAGCAAACACATTTTGCATCAGAAGTCCCTGACTGGCATTTGTATCCAGTAACTGTACTACCTGATACTAATGCAACGCATTTACAGCTGCCCTCAGCATTTAGTGTGCACGTGCTACCCGCACCACCTTCAACTTCTTCTGTCTCTTCCTGTGCAATTGCAGGAAGGTTTAGTCCGAGGCAGGCCAGCATACATGCAGCCATCATCATCTTTTTTACTTTACTCATTTTTTTGAGTTTTAAGATTATAAAAAATAAATTCGATACAAACTTATTCTCCACTACTGCAGACTAAATGCAGTGAGAAATATTGAAAAAAATTTTTACAAATGCTTATAATAGGGTCGTGTTGAAGAAAAAGGAAGCATTAGCTCCCCATAAAGAGCGCGAATTTTGCAAAAGTGTTTTGAATTGTGATGGTTCTTGCAAGGTACCTTGTACTGGAGGAAGAATTTGATTTTCGGACAAGTTGGTTTCATGTACACGAGTAGCAAACCAACTAATATGTTCGCGAGGAAGCACAACTCCCAATATCATTCCTGGCAGACCAGAAAAAGATGCTGGCCCGAGTGGTGTAATTATTTCTTCAGTATAAAAAGCAACCACATAAATTGAATCTAAGATTACACCATTTGCTCGCTTGCATCGGTAGCCAGCAATAACCCTTTCTTCATCGAGAAGTTTCCAAGTTGTTTTTCTGATTGAATCTTTTACTAAAAAAATATTTTCAAAAACATTCTTTTGCGAAATAATGCTTTTGTTCTTCAAGTTTTGATAGACTACGCTTTTCTCTGTGGGCTGCGATGGTAACTGATCATTGCCGGCAGGCTGATTATCAAGTTTGTATAGAGACTTTTCTTGGTCAAACATCAATTTGAAAAAAGTAGATTTAAATTGAGGCATTTGTGCCTTTGTTTCTGCAGACCCAAAACTATATAAGTGATATAAATTGACCTTGTGCTCGTATTCAATGATCCCTTGGTTTATAAAATGATGATTCTGACCAAATACATTAATGTATAGACCTATAAAAACAATAAATAGGCAACATATTTTTTTCCCAGGCTGACAGATTGAACTCATAGCAGGTTTGGTTTGAGGTGATACAGTTTTAATTAGATGCTTCTAGATATGAAGTGTCAGTAACAAAGTGAAAGTTAAAATATCCTATTGTTTCGTAATAATATGATTCACGACAACGACAGTATGAAATAGATGCGCCAAGTGATTTCAAAATTTCTATATAATCGTATAAAGTTCGTTCACTTACACCTATTTTATCTGCCAAGGCCTTAGGCGCACCAGTTCCTTTAACACGAATTAAATAATCCAAGCGTTCCAAGCGGTTAAAATAATGTTTTGGCATATAAACTACATTGCTAATTGATTATTAAAAATCTCCCTACGAGTGCATCACTTGTGTTGCACCGTAGTACATTTTTATTTGCGATTTGAATTAGCAAAATAGACTAAGAGCTGATCAATAAAAACAGGTATTAGTACCTGTTTTTATGTTAATGCCATGTGATATCTATAAGAGAGATTTTTGTTGCTATATCGATTTCTGAAGAGATCAGAGGCAAAAAGCTTAAGAACTGTAAATAAAAAAACTGCTCTTTGAGCAGCGTTTTTCCAATGGCTTTCTTAATATTCTTATATACCTCAAACTGAGCAAAAGCTAGCCATCTGTCCATATCAAAAGGTACATAACAATGAAAGTCTTCCTTGTGGGTTTTTAATAACGTTTTTATATATACTTCATCTCCTGAATTTTGGAATTGTCTCTGCTTTATTAGCTTTACCAACATGCTCAGGTCTTCCCTCCAAGGAATTTCGAAATAGGGTTGTCCGTTTGATTTTCGGAATTGAAATATCAACAATTCATTATCAGGTAAATACACATAAATATGATTGGAACTTAGCTGAAACGTAATTCCATCTTTTGTAGTTATGAGCTCAGTAAGATTCTCACAAGAGACTTGCATAGCATTAAAAGTAAAAAAATTGAATTATTCGCACCAACAGGTATTAATACGATCCGTTTTACTTTAAAACACTAAAGTCATAGACTTTTGGAGTTGCTTCTTGTATTGAACCTGCATACATAAACGCATACTCTCCTTTTGGCAACGTCTCAGAAATAGTAACGTAATAGACTCCACCTTGCGTTTTGCTCTTTTCCGATTTAAACATCACTCGACTTTTCTCTTCTACCCCTGCTTCACTTTGTAAATTATTCTCTGATCCGGTAACTAGTTCGCGGCTGGCTTTCTTTACACTTAATCGCACAAGCATAAATTCATTGGGCGTCCGAATATTACCCCAGCCCGAAACCGCATCAGCATTAAGGCTCTTTTTAGAGGAATCAAACACAAATGCAAACATTGGCCGCTTCGGCAGTGCATAGTTTGAGGTTACACCAGCAAGTACTGCTTTTTGTTTTGCCTTGAACAGTCCACTGATCGATCGCAGTATCACTTGCTCTGCTCCTCCAGACTTGGCATTTGTAATCATAGAGGGGTCTATTTCTAAAAAGGTGTTTGTGGCTGAATCAAGATAGTAGATCCCAGGCTCTAACTTTTGCTTCGGAATTACTATTGGAGCAGAGACTGTAGTGGTAGGTGCTGCATCTTTCGAAAGCATCATAGAAATAATTTCCTGTGGCACCTTTCCTTTCTGTAACTGCTCAAGCCCCGATACACTCATATTAAACTTACACACTGAAGTATTTATCTTTTTAACAACCACTTCCTTGCTTAGGCCTAATCCAATAAGCTTTATAATGCTTGCATTAGTCAAAGTGTCTTGTGCCGATAAAGTGGTAGTCGCTAGAAGAAGTATGACGATGCTATAGATGAATTTCATGGAACCTATTTTAGTTTGATTGCTACCCCAATATTTAAAAACGTAACGCCATATCCTAATTCAGCAAAGGCACTTGCGTTGGGTGACAAGGCATATTTACCAGCAATAAAGAAGTTGTATAGGAGCTCGTTGCCCTTAGCGTCCTTGATAGTGGCATTCTGGAGAGTACTGTGCGTATACTTGACCTTCGCGAAATGATATCCTAGCATTGCACCAGCATATGCAGAGAGTTTGTCTGATACCGGCAAGTTGTATGTACCCCTTAGTCCAACCAGCTTATGACTATAGGTATAGGTATAATAAGCTGAGGAGATGTTCCCTGTTTGAGTGTCCACAAAATCGCCATAGCCTTCACCGCTTGTTGAGCTAACTGCCACGTATGGACCGATTGTTACATTATCAGCTACTCCAAAGTCTAAGGAAGCAGAAAGTGGTGGCATTTTTATTTTATCGCCATACTCATCCCATGAAGTTTTAAAGCCCAGGCCAATAGATAATGATTTTGAGCCTTTATGCACGAGTGCTCCTTGAGCACTAGCATGACCAACACATAACATACAAGCAATGATTACAATTGGTTGTATTACTCGAACCCGAACAAATGATCTCATAGCAATAGTTTGAGGTGAAGATTGATTCATCCGAAGGTTGGACCCTTCCTCAAAACTTCCTACCCCCAAACAGGATACTTTATCCCAAACTATGGTACTTTTAAAAAAAGTTTCTATGTACGGAGAGAAAATAAGGGTGATTCGGGAACTGCGGGGATTTTCCCAGGAGCATATGGCAAGTGAACTCGGTATTGCCCAAAACACTTATTCAAAGATTGAAACGAACCAATCTAAACTATCAGCAGAAACACTCCAGAAAGTCGCAGAAGTGTTAGGCGTATCTCCAGTTGATATATTGAGTAACCAGCCTACTATCGTAAACTTTGAACCTAATCAAGGTACCCAAGGCATTGCCCATATTGAACACTTTTATAGTTATCAGCGAGAATTTGTTGAAAAGATGGTTGCATCTAAGGATTCTGAAATCGCTCACTTAAAAGAGATCATTGATAGTCTTATTAAAGACAAGGAAAGATTAATGGACCTTTTAAAATCGAAAGCCTAACACAAGTAAGATTTAGGTAATTTGTATATCGTGACTCAGAATTAATACTTCATTAGATTTTTTGCTTTTGTTCATCCCGTATGACCATGAAGCCTTGACAATTCTATAATTTTTATATAACTCCCGGACCTCTACGCAATCATTGTACGAAAGCAACCAACCAGATCGCTTATAGAGCAGTTGCCCCAATGCACCATGATCAATCGTATGTTGTAAATCCCCCTTTATCCCATATAGTTTCGACTTAAGCATATAAGGCGGGTCTAGATAAAGGAAATCGTTTGCATGCAAAGGGATAGACTGACGAAAATCCATCTCCTTAACATGAAATTTTCTTGCCTTAAATGTTTTCAGGGTATCTATAGTGGATATGGTAAATCTTGGATGATTAAGCGACATGCCACCGGAAAGGGTTGTACCAGAAAACGAAGAACGATTTAACACATAAAATACTGCAGCACGTTTCTCCTTGCGCTTAATTGCAAAGAATCTTTTCTGAAAATGGTAAAATCTTCTGCGAGTAAGAGGTAGATATTTCTCTACCCTTCGAGCCAATGACTTTGGACTTTTTAGCAGTTCTCGCCAAAACTCAATGAGAGGGGTAAAGCAATCATACCCGAACACTTCCACACCTTCACTAGCCAGTACCAGTTCGATTGAGCCCCCTCCCAAAAAAGGCGAGCAAATGCGTTTTACATTCCGAGGTATGTACCTTGAAATTTCCCTAATTGCCCTCGTCTTGCCACCAGGATATCGAAGAGGCGATTTATATGATCTTGAAACCTTTCTATGCATATCTCGTTAAAACAGACGGTCCTGTTTTGCCTTTTGCTCTATTGGCAATACAGTAAATTCAAGTTTCTCTTTTTGTACTGCATACGAATCACGTGACCGCTTAATTAGTTCTTCTTTCTCAACCCCTTTTATTGCTGTAAGTGGCAGTGATTGTGCACTAAATGGCTTTGAGGCCGCACCATCAATCATAAGTTTTAGATACATTGAAAACCGTGGGAGCTGTATAAAATCATTTTCATTCAGGTAAGGATGCATTTCTTTATGCAGTATGTATGCATCTTCTGCACCTACACGAAAAGAGATTAGTGTACCCACATTTCCAAAGACGGCATTCCTAACCCTTTCTGGTAGTTGATCTATATACTGGTGTGTGAGAAACAAGGCTAACCCGTATTTTCTTGACTCCGAGAGCATTCCAGCAAACGAGAGCGTGATGAAAGTGTGCATTTCATCAACATAGAGGTAGAATGGAGTTCTCTGAGACTCCTGTAGCGATGCTCTGGACAACGAAGCAACCTGAATAGCAGTAACTAAAAAGCTGCCTAAAATCGCTGACACCTCCTCTCCTACTACTCCCTTTGCGACATTGATAATTAGAATCTTCTTCTCCTTAAGAACAGTTTGTATATCAATAGTATTTTTCTTCTGGCCCACTATATTCTTAAGCACATCACTAGTGATAAATACACCGGTTTTATTTAAGATGGATGTTATTGCTTCTGTTCTAAAGCTAGGTAGATACTTATCAAATTCTGTTTTCCAAAATGCATACACGTGCATTTGGGTGACATAGGTAAGTACGTTGTTTCGAAATGCTTGATTAGTAAGTAGTGGTTGAATATCTAAAAGTGTAGCGCCCGGATATTCCAATAGCGTGAGGAGAGAAAAACGAAGCATATACTCTAGCCGTGGACCCCACGAGTCACTCCATATGTTTTTAAATGCAGAAATAAGCTCGGAAACCACAAGGTTGTATCTATCACGGGGTATGTTAGTAAGTGGATTAAATCCAACCGGAAATGCGGTGTCAGTTGCATTAAAGTAAATCACATCACTGATACGATCATTGGGAATATGATCTAAAAGAGTTTCAGCTAGGTCTCCATGCGGATCTAATACGGCAAGTCCATTCCCACGAGCTATGTCAGAAATAGCCATGTTAAGAAGCAGTGTACTTTTACCAACCCCCGTTTTACCAATGACATACATGTGCCTTAGCCGATCTGAATCTTTAATCCCAAACAATACATGTTCATTTCGGTAATCTGTTTTACCTATATAGGTGAGTTGAGTAGATAAAGAGTTCATATTCCAACTATATGAAAGTTATCCTGTACTAGGATAGAGTAGGAAAATGGATGGAAATGGCTATTTCTAAAATGAAACTTTGAAGCCAATAGAAGCAGGCCATATATTAGCGCCAACAATAATTAAAAGTATTTATGCTACAAGGGTTCTCAACACAAAATGGAACAGGAATATCGATTAATGGTGATTACTGTGATTTACGTTCTTTATACTTAACGATCAGTAAAATTTCTGAGAAAACATCTCAGATCGACAATGACCCTAAATCAATAGCACTAGCACATTTTTCTCATGAAGTTAGAAAGGCATATAGTGAACAAAGACTCAAGGAGGAAATTGATTTTGATGGTGATAGGAAGATGGAGTATTTGGGCTTTCAATATTTATGGACTGATCTACTAATTTGCCTTTGTGTCTTAAGATATCAAGCAGCATATATAGTATTGGATGAATTAGATCAAGCAAACCTTTATTTACTTGAGCATGTTAGTAAAAAAGCTCTTTATGAATATGACCCAGAGGGAGCTACCGTACTCAAAAATCTTGTCGGGCAAAGACTCGACATACATGACCCACTACTTACCCAAGTAAATGAATATATAAATATTACTTACCTAAAATCAAAACCAACCAAAGAAAGGTTTAGAAATCTATATAGCCTCATGACATCTCACCTATCATCTTGGACAACAGAAGGGAAAGAACTAAGGAATACTTTAAAAATGAAAGCTGAAAAGTTGAATTTAAAACCAGATGAAATTTCTTTTAAAGACAGTGAATTTCCTGAAGTTACTTGGTAAAAGAGCATATGATTAACTAAAGAAGAGTATGTGCTTAACTGAGCTAATACAATGACTCTTCTGAGTTAATTGACTGAATTGTGGAAATTATTATTTTGATTAGCTAACACATTACCATCAGCATTATCAAAGTTATAGGCTTACATCAAGCCATTACGACAACAGCTATTGCTTACTATTTATGATCATAGCTCCCCCAAAATTAATGCAGTAATCATTATCTTTCCAGCGACCTAACCGACAATACCGATGGTAAAAGATAAATACCGGAAGCGTGATCCGGCATGGATTGCTACTTGGGTCTTGCTCATCTTAGTCATTCTAGCAATGATAATAATTTGGTTTACGAGCTAACTTTATGTTCTTAACTCCTTATCCATTCTTACCAAGCGATGAAAGAAGAACAACTCGTTATCTATGTAGATGATGACCCCGATGATCGGGAAATAATGCAGGAGTCATTTGATGCCTTAGATAGTTTCCGACTACTCTCATTTGTAAATGGAAAAGAGTTCCTGGAATACTTGAATAAAAGGCAACTGCCGCTTCCCTGCATGGTCATCCTGGACATCAATATGCCCTTCTTTTCGGGAGTAGATATTCTACGGATAATGAAGTCTGACCCGCTGCACAAAATGCTGCCGGTGGCGATGTTTACTACCTCTAAAAGCCCAATGGACGAACTACAATGCAAACAGTATGGAGCAGTGGCCATCTTTATTAAACCCGCCTCTTTCAAAGAAGCAGTAGCGGTAAGCCAAAAGCTTATACAATATTGTGAGTGATTTGTATAAAAAATACCTGCAAGCTAAGAACTAACAACCACCCACTGGTTGAAGCACTGCCGACAGGCATTTTACTTTGACATTGTTAATTGTAAAGCTACATAACACAAACGGCTTACCTCGTAAGTCTCAGTTGTAAACATGAATTCGTATTCAAATGCCTAATCCGTCAATATTTATTTGATCCAAATAAGGTTCTAATAAATCAGGATTTTTAAAAGAACGCATATACTTCCACCCTGTTTCACATTTGGCGAATTCAACGTAAAAGTTGTCAATTTGCTTACATACTACATCTACACCTAATTCACTCTGGCGCTCACCTACATGAACACCATCTAATCCAATTTCAACTTGATCATATGCATCAAGCATACAAAATTCGTAAAGAGTCATTATCTAAGATAAGAAATATCTATCTATGGCAACTTTCCTACTCTACATTTTCCACTATCAATATTTCATAATTATCATATTAACAGCCCAAAGCTTTTATGATACTATGAGGCCGCTACACAAAACCAATATTGATGACGAGAAAAGCCTTGTTCCCAAAGAGGGAGAGCGTGAGGTTTTGTGTAGCAACAAGGCTTGTCCTCGCTCTCCCTCTTTGGGTCTTGATCAGAATAATATTCCTAAAGAAGTACTTATAGATCAGTTCGCAAAAATTATTGTGGACTATTACTTCTGGAAGAAACGTAATGGAACCAACACTTAAAAAAGCAGTTATATATTGTAGAGTATCCACTAGAGAACAAGTTGACGAAGGCAATAGCTTATTTACACAAGAGAAAATATGTAAGGAATATGCTGTTCAAAATGGATATGAAATAAGCGAAATATTTATTGAACAAGGGGAAAGTGCTAAAACAACAGAAAGAACGGAACTGCAAAGACTTGTATCCTACTGTACAAATAAGCAAAACAAAATTGCTGCAGTTATAGCATACAAAATAGATCGAATCTCAAGAAATACAGACGACTACAGCCAAATTAGACTTGTACTAAAAAGATTCGGTGTAGAAATCAAGTCAACCTCAGAGTATTTTGAAAATACGCCTGCTGGAAAGTTCATGGAAAACATTATTGCTAATGTTGCTCAATTTGACAATGACGTTAGAACTGAAAGAAGCGTAAACGGGATGAAAGAGGCTGTACGAGATGGGCGCTATGTGTGGAAAGCTCCTTTGGGATATAAAAATGTTCGAATAGGCGGAAAAGCAACGATATCCAAAAGTTCTAGCGCGGCTATAATTGAAAGAACATTTATAGAGGTTGCACAAAACATACAGCCCTTAGATAGAATAAGAAATCTAATTACAAACCCTGAGCTTAAACAGCAAGGAGAAAACCTTATTTCAAAAACGCAGTTTTACCGAATGCTTAAAAACAAAGTCTATGCTGGTATAATTGAGCAATTTGGTGAGCGTCATAATTCGTCATTTGAGCCAATCGTACAAAAGGACATTTTTGAGCATGTCCAAAAAAATTTAAAAAGTAGAAAACGTCACAACAAGATTTATCAAAAAGAAAACCCTGATTTTCCGTTAAGAAGATTTTTTTATCATCCGGCTGGTGGGAAGCTTACCGGAGCCTGGGCCAGAGGACGAAGTAAGATGTATCCGTTTTATAGATATCATAACCCGCAGCTACACTTCCGAAAAGAAGTAGTCGAAGCAAAATTCAAACAAATACTAACAAGCTATGGGTATAGTAATGCTGAATACCGCGAACTTAAAGATGCAGTACATGAAAACCTTGTAAAGAAAAACAAAAGCGATTTTCAAAAAGCCAATGAGTATCGATTGCGTAAGGACGAATTACAGAAAAAAGAGAGTTTAATAATAGAAAAAAACCACAAGCAAATTATAAGTGACAGTATCCTAAAACGTGAACTTGACCTAATAGAAAACGAAATCATTCATATCGATACATCCTTATTAAGACTATCAAACGTTCAAGAAGACTTTGGCAAAATCCTGGATGCTATAAAAGAAATATTGATAAATCCTTATAAAATATGGTTAGCAATGCCATTTGAACTCAAAGTGCAGTTACAATGGTTTTACTTTCCAGAAGGGATACAATTTGACGGAATAAATTGTCAAACCACCAAAGTATGTAGTCTTTTCAAGCTGAAAGAGACTTTTAGCACTACGATGTGGCATGTGGTGACCTCTGGGCCTCAAATTACGATTCACCCAGAAGTAGTAAGTAATAAAACTATCTTACCACATAACGATTTAAGGGAAAGAAAACCAGAAAATCTACTTGCTACTTCTGGTAGTATTTATACTGCTCCTATTTGGGATGAGGTAGCTGAGGAGTTAATTAAAATTTCGGAAGATTTAATCAAATAAATCCTTCTTCATCGCAACTGATAAAAATTCATTTACGTCTTTTTGAAAATAGAACCTATTATGATAGAGTAATTTGCACCAAAAAAATATCTCAAAGAGTTACTTTGGATGGTGTAATACAACTGGGTTACCGGATTGGGCCTATTAGCGTCTTCTTTCGAGAAGGCGCTTTTTTGTTTTCCTTAAAGCTTCCTATTTGTGAGAAGGGAGAAATATAAGTCCTAACTATATGTAAGGCACAATATGTTGCATTTTTCTAAAAAAACTGATATATATAAAAGTATATGTCATTTGATCCAACATACCCATTTCAATTAAAAAACTTACCTCCGGACACTATTATAAAAAATAGTGATTTTGGCGAACTACTATTAAATGCACGGATAGAATTAGCGGAATTGAAAGGGTCATGCGGACAAATCCCTAACCCTCTATTGCTTACTGCGCCTCTATTGCTTCGAGAATCTGTAGAAAGTTCTGGTATAGAAAACATTAATACTACAGTAGCAAATGTTCTAGAAAATCAATTACTTCCAGAAGCTGAACAAAACAAACCAGACAAAGAGGTTTTACAGTATCGTGAAGCTTTGTTTTGGGGGAATAAGAATTTAAAAGAATTGTCTCTTTCAAATAGACTTATTCTAGGTATCCATAAACTTCTAATATCTGACAATGGTGGATTTTATAGAAGAGAGCAAAACCATATTGTTAACTCTAAAACTGGAGAAATTCTATATACCCCACCGATTCAAGCTGATATAAATCGACTTATTGGTGATTGGGAAAATTATGTAAATGATAATAAAGATTTAGATCCTCTTATAAGAGCAGCTATTGCTCATCAGCAGTTTGAATCCATTCACCCATTTAAAGACGGGAACGGCAGAACTGGTAGAATAATGATGGTACTCCAATTGGTGAAAGATCAAGTTCTTGAATATCCTATTTTGTTTATTAGTGGCTATATTAATAAAAACAGATCTGAGTATTATAAATTACTCCGGGAAGTCACATCAGATAACAACTGGCATAATTATATTGAATTTATGCTTCAAGGTTTCTATGTACAAGCACAAGAGACCAAAGCCACACTAAAGAAAGTGACTTATCTACACATGGAATTAAAAGATGAAATAAAGACCAATCATTCAAAAATATATTCAGCTGACTTATTAGAAGCACTTTTCAGTTTCGCTGTTATAACTCCAACACGCCTTGCGTCAGAACTAAAGATCCACTATACCACTGCAAGTAAGTATCTTCTTCAACTAGCTAATGCTCAAATATTACAATCTGTAAAAGCTGGAAGAAATCACTTCTTTGTAAATAAAAAGCTAGTATCGCTCTTAAGTAAATAAGATTCTTACCCTGATTTGCTACTTTCGACAAGTCCCCATGAACAACAAAACCCTTATTTAATAAGGGTTTTGTTGTCTAGATAAGCAAATTTGCCATAAGTGGCATGTGGTGACCTCTGGGCCTGATACTTCGATTCTCCCAAAAACACCATTTACTGGAGAAAATGTTCGACTAAAAGAAGATAATATAGTAACCGAACAAAATAAGCAATTTGCTATTTATGATCCACTTTGGAGTAATGTAGCCGACAACTTAGTACACCTCTCTATTCTACAAAAAAGCAACGATGAGCTATCCGGCATCGGATAGCAATTACTAGTAATGGCAAATTACCTACTCTATTAGATAAGTAGTTTCCTTGTAACAATATCAATATGGAACTCTATACTGAACTTCCAAACAATTTAAGAAGGTATCGAAAAGCAATGCAACTTCGGCAGAAGGACGTTGCACTCATTTTAGGTTTTAAAAGTGAGGACAGAATTTCACTCTGGGAAAAAGGATTAGCAGCGCCGAGTATAAACAATTTATTCAAGCTAGGCTGCCTTTACAATATCGCTCCTGAAGAATTGTATAAAGAGTTAGTACAGAAGGTCTCTTTTACAATAAATAAGAGGCGCCACATGCGGGCAAAAATTGTTAATGCACCGAAGTATTATCACACAGTAGCCACTGATTAAACCCATGCTCATTCTCATAGCCGGTTAATTTAAAACTGAGAACTACCGTAATCCATTTTCTATCGCGGGAAATATCGTTATGATATTTCACTCGCCCTACCCGACTACGAATAGAATTTGTGCACCAAAAAAAACATATCGATAGTCACAGCACTTTGTGGCTAGACTAAGGAAAGAAAAACACAGAAATTCAAATAAAAAGGACAGCCAAGCTGCCCTTTTTATTTGATCTAAGCTTTAAAGAGTAAGCACGATAGCTATTTACACTTGGCATCCTCCGCACTGTTGTCCCCCTGAAACTCCACAGACCCATACATTATATGCCGCCACCCCGTAATAAGGCGAATATTCATCAGTATCCGGATTATCATAATCATATGACTGGTGACCATTTACATACCCCCAATTTGAGTTTACTATCCATGGTCCCCCGCTTGCTCCCCCGCCCATATCATTATTGTTCATTCCAATAGTTCCGGGTTGATTCGGATCACCACCTATGTACGAGCCTACACTCTGATACATTGTATTACCAGGATATGGAGCATTGGCAGGGTAGCCTACCGCACTCCAAGGTCCCGTATTAGCTCCTTGATTAAATAATATCCCAAAGTTGCCTCTCCCGGTAAACATGTCGCCATTAACAATGCCTCCACCAATATCATACTGGTAGCCTGCACTATTAATCCAGCCACAGGTGGTAATCAAATTAGTTGCTGCGAACTGCGCTCCTGGATACGTCGGGCTATAAGAAAGGCAGACCAGCACGTTAGTTGCCCATTGTTGTGAGGCTTGGTCATAGACACAATGTCCAGCAGTCATGAATACATTCTTCGCCCCGCTTACCGAAAAAACAGTACCGGAAAAATTTTGTCCATTAATAGTCATGAACATTTTCCCAACAGCAGAAAAAGGCCAACCTCCTGGATTACTCACTACTGATCCCGTCTGTTGTAGATTCATGGGAGAATTAGGGTGAACCGTGAAAGGTTGTCCTATCGGCATACCATCTGGTGTTAATTGACTAATCTGGTTATTTGGATCCCACTTTAAGCGAGGCTTAGGAATAGGAAGAGATGCTTCCATTTTTTCATTTGTCCAATAATCGTTAATGTCTTTTTCACTTTGCCCTGTTTGATGTGTGTAAGAGGCATGCGGTGGCAAGCCTTTTACTTGTTCTAGCCAGCTTTTGTCCTTGCTCATTTTTCTAGTTTTGATTGCGCCTACTCTTTGATACCGTTTTCGGCATACCGGTGAATTTTATTTCAACCTCGATGTCAAGTAGCAATATTTGATTTAGTTGCTAGTGGAATGAAGTATCACCAAAGCTATCTCTACAATAATTGCTAGACAATACGTACTAATACCCGTTGTATGGGTGACATTAATAGAGTCTATTTGTAGGCGTAACATTTAAACAAATACAAATGAACCAAGACTCCTCGCACGAACAGGACAGTACTAACATACTTCAGATAATCAGTAATGCTGCAATGCTAACATTTCAGGCAGGTAATCTTTTGATTGGCATCAAAGGCTCTCCGGGCACTCATTTTGGGTTACTAACACTTATCTCGGACAGCGAAATTTTTGTTGTCAGCAATTATGAGTATGATGGGCAACTTCAAGCTAAGGCGATACTAGCATCAATGACCAATCCTGGCTTCTATTGGAATACTGTAGCAAACGCCGATGGGTTGGTAAATGCAGTTGTATTAGGAAAACAACAGGAAACAATCATTTTAAACGCTATGCCTTCGAACACGATGATGCTCAGTTTCGCCAGAGCTGCTACACCACCGGCACCAGCAATTAAAGCAATACCAGATGGGACTGGTGGCAACTACCTGGCTTATGGATTTGATTCACCTCTTTTAAATGAGTTTAGTGTCAATGTTGTGGGGTAGAAATTTATGAGGCATAACGAAATTCTGCCTGGAGAGCTTTGTTGTCCCTCATAACATAAGGGCAAAAACATCTTATAGTTTAAGATAAGAGTTCTACAAAAGGTATATTATTACTGATGTGCCTAACAAAATATCATTGTCTATACCCATAATGTCTTCGACTTTGCCATGCCTTTAAGCGTAAAATCTTTCTACTTTTAAAATTCTTACTGTATATTTTTAGTCCTTTTGATGGATTTGTGCGTCTTATCCCATTAGCCCAAATTGTAAAAAGTGATTGCAATTATACCTATAGAGGCCCAGAGATTTCGACGAATGCAAAAAGGAGAGCAGGGTGCCCTAGACTTCTTCTTTCACGCGCATTACAAGCCCCTTGCCTATTTTGCTTACACCATCCTAGGGGACACATTGGAGGCGGAAGATGTAGCAACAGAGGCATTTATCAAACTCTGGAACCACCGTGAGGCATTGGAAAAGCCTGGGAGTATCAAAGCTTTTCTTTACACCACCGTAAAAAATGCTTGCATAAATGCGTTGCGCAAGCGAAAAGTGGTAGCCAAGCATGCCATGGGCTTTCCGCAAGAATTGAACTTGTTGGAGCAGACAACACTTCATAGGATGATTGAGGCGGAACTTCTTCGCAACCTTCTTGATAGCCGAAAAGTGTTGCCACCCAAGGCAAGGGTGATATTCGAGCTCATTTATATAGAGGGGAAAAGTATTAAAGAGATCGCCCGTGACTTAAAGATTTCCATCAGCACCGTTAAAAGCCAGCGGGCAAGAGCTATTCAAATTCTCAAAAAACAGTTCCCCTACATCACTGTCCTGCTGTATTGCATGGAAAACGGAAACTCGACGCTTAATTGAAACACTCAATGATTTGTTGGAAGAAAAAGCCGTTTTTTACATAATCGGAAAATATTATTTGATTACCTTAACGGGATGACAACCAATTCAGCTACACAGGACGAACTGCGCATCGAGATACTTAATTTAAAGAAAAGTGCACTGATACTAAGAGCCATAAACCACAAGTTGCGCCAGCAGATCATGCAACTTTTGCATAAGCGTAAAGGCATTACTGTGACCGATATTTACGTGAAGCTTCGCCTAGAACAGTCCGTTGCCTCCCAGCATTTAGCTATTCTACGCAAAGCAGGCTTAGTTAGTACGACACGTGAAGGTAAATGCATCTACTACGCGATTAATTATGAGCGGGTGAATGATGTGCAGGAGTTATGTGCGGCTATAAATGGTAAATAAGGCTTAGACGCATTGCATCGTCAATGCATGGAAATCTGCAAGTCCCTGTTCACAGATTTTCTGCATGTCATTGCGTAGCTTGCTATCATCTCGACCATGAGCGATATAGAAGCGATCAATACGTTGGGCTTCTCCTGCCGCTTCATCATAAAACACTTTAAAATATTCTTTAAACAACTCTTGCCTATCATCTTTTTCAAGCTCTTCAAAACGGCTTTTGTAAGCCTTGACTATACTATCAACAAAATGTTGGTAGTCGCTTAGAATATCCTGGTGTTTATCGTGTTTAACTTCATTTGAAGCCAATACGCTACGTTTCATTTTCTCAAGTAGGTGTAGCATAATTAATTGATTGACTTAGGTAGTAAAAAACTTCACATTTCAAAACTTAATTATCGATTAAGCAACGGATTATAGAAGTGCAGTAAGGAAGTTATAGCCCCTTATCCTCATGACGCTAGTTTAGAGAAGAAAGGTATAATTGCTATTTGAGAAAGACAATCAGTATTAGTACCTGTTTTGTTTGCAAGGCACAGCGGCCATCAATACTTTGTCTCTATAGTGCCCCTCAGAGACAAGATTTTGAATCATCCAGAAGTAGCAAATTCTTTAAAGGTGAATAAAGCTTCAAAAGCATTAGAAATGTATAGGAGTGATTGCTTCTGGAATCAAGTCCAAAAAGAAGTTGCTGACTTACATAATATCTCTAAAACTCTTAATTCGGAATAAAAAGCAACGATGGTCAATTTGTATTTAACCTTTTGAATAACTTGTGGGTACGGCCCATTTTCTTTGTGACCAATCCGAATTGATCCATACTCTCGTTTTAATTGATATTTAAGCCATCTATCATCAACTATAAAATGTTTTTGATCTTTATGCCCGAACAATAATTCGTGAGTCCTACAATTGTACAATTTATTTTATTCTCAACAAGCCTCGATCAATTTGCTGATTTACATATTCTTTGAAATAAGAAAAGTAATAACTGGAAAATCGAAAATCTTTCAAATATTGCTCGTTGTCTTTATATAGTTGAAGTGCTTTTCGTAGTTCTTCCTCCAGATCTGACACAATTATTTCATAAGTAAGAGTTGAACGGGGTTCGATTCTTTCTAGGAGCAACACAATAATGGGGCGATACAGTTCGAATAACGTTGCCACCGATGATGTAGTAAATAGATAATTCTCTTCTTCTTTTTTAGGAATCACAATATTCCATAAATACCACAAAACGAATAAAAAGTATAGGGAGTATACATCCCTATACTTAAATAGCTATTTGCTTGAGTTGCCCCCTTTAACGGCATCATCAGCAAGTTTTTCATACCCTGCGTCGATTTTTGTTTCTTGCCGTTCTGGCATCCCTCCATCTTCCTGCATGTCATCTCTAGCCTGGTGCCCAGCCGCTGCAATTTTACTACTGGAATCGGCGCTGCCTTCGTTTTCTTTTTGATATTCCTGAAGGTCGGAATCTTTAAACTTTCCCATATATTACCTCCCTTTTTCTTTAAACTCACAAAACTTGAGCCGAAATCACGGGAGATGGACGCACAACAGAGCTTTACAGGCAGGACTTCGTTGTGCTTCCTAACATAAAAAAGGACTAAAAATATACCATAAGAATTTTAAAAGTAGAGAGACCTTACGCTTAAAGACCGACCGAATTTCTCATTCGCAGAAAAAGGGTCAGCAATACCAAGTCTTGAAAATCTTTTCAGGCTTAGTTTTCTCTTCCAGATATTACCAAAAGAAATCTATCCAACCTATTGGAGCGCAATAGCGGAATGGGTAAACAAACAAATCAGGAAGAAAAGCCAAAATTAAAGCCGACTGTCAATCAATTGAAGTGTTGCTTGCACTTCCTGGGCAAGTTCTGTGGCAGTTATACTCTGGGGGTCCATCCCAAGCAGGTTATAGTCAGGTGTCGGCTCACCATGATGAGGCTTGCAGGATATTCCGTTGATTAACCTTAGTCTCCTAATTATGTCTGCCCTATTTGCATTATCTCGAAATGGTACGCCACTAGTATCAAGTGTGGAAATAAGAGTACCCAATGTGTTTTGGTCTCTAGGAAGTTGACGGTAGAACTTAAATCTTAAATGTGACTCAAGGACATTGCGCATAAGACCGAGAACAATCTCTTTCTTAGTTAGATCGGCACTTCGTAAAAACTCTTCCAACTCATTCACATGCTTGAAATAGTCATGCTCAACCATTTTCTCAATAGAGATTTCCGTAATTGTTGATTCCTGAGTAAGAGCATTTTGTACGATACCTAATTCTTTCCTGCCGCTCCTTTCCACACTACTCAACAAAGCATGCAAAAAATGTTCGTTGTGACTAAGCACTATAACTTGCTTCACATCATCCAAAAGATTGCGCAATGTCTGCACCGTCATCAAACGCCTGTTTCGATCAAAGCTTGAAAGCGGGTCATCGAATACAAGTATCTTATCCGACTTATTAGGATCTACATCAAGCTTTGCAAGGAAGAAAGCGAATGCAAGAGTGCTCTTGTCACCCTCACTCAAACAGTCCTTCGTATTATGATTTTGAGTATTATCAAATGAAATCGGCTGACCGTTAATAGTCAACTCATAAGCCATGCGGCTTTGAGTAGCGCGACCTTGGGGAGCTACATGCCTAACATTGTCGATCTGAAAGGGTGTTTGAAAAACAGTACCGAGGTAGTGATTAATACGATCACGATATAAGGTAAAAAATGCTGAGGCAGCGGCTTCTTGTTGTTGTACTAAGATTGGATACGCATCTTCAAGTCTCTTTAATTGAAGTTTCTCACTTGCAATTTGTCTGCACAGGGCATCGATATTAGCTTGGAACCGCTTTTGCGATCGCTTCAACCGGTTTACAGCCTCTTGCGCTTCGGCTACAGGTTTAATCCCAGCTTTGAAAGCTTGGATTGCTGAATTGTAGTCAGTAACTAAACGATTATAAACCACTACTCCTACATTGATCTTATCAATGCAGTTCTGTAAGGTACTAAAGCATTCAAACCCAACAGGAAGAGACGGGTTGCCAATCTTCTGCTCGATTGCTTTTAGGCTAAGGCCAATGTTTTCATTCGCCAAAAGTGCGTCAGGAGAAACAGCAATTACTGGCGGAATGGTAGTGATAGGCAAATGCGCTGCCCATGAGCCTATGATGGTAATGTTATTATCTACAATTCCTCTCAGCTGCTGAATAAGCGCATCAAACTTAAAATTATTAAGGATACTCCAATAGTCGCTCAACCGTTGGACCAAACTATTAAAATCATCATTGAATTTTGAAGCGTATGCTTTTATAACTTCCAAACTGTCTCCAACCTGCTGCTTGCAAAATGGGCAATGAAGGTTCATAGGCACCTCTTCACTTGCACCCTCTCTTATTGTCTCATAATAGAGGAAACCTGCCTTCAACCAAGGCTCAGGTGCTGTTATTGAATTATCATTTAAATCTTTACAATGGACTTCGAAAAGTGTCTGTAAAGCTTGATCTTGAATTGTTTTGGTAGTAGCCGCCAAGTCTGCGGTGACTAGCCGAAAATCCAAAGGTGCAGGTAACGGCAAAAGAGGCATTAAGCTGGGTAACCGTTGGATAGTTGAACTTGCATTTGCGCTAACCAAGGCCGCTTCTGCCACAGCAATTTGCGCATCGATATCCGAAGCGACGGACCGAATTGAATAAAACCGAGCTAGTTTGTCTTTTACCAAACCACAGCCGACGGCATGAATAAGCTGCTGCTCCAAAGCATCTAATTTCTGCCTAGACGCCGCTTTATTAGTTTTGTTTTGCTCTATCTGCTGTTGAATAGCCACACCTTGAGCACCGATTACAAACTGGTACAGCTGTTTCTTCTGGTCATCTGTAAAATCACACCCGGAAAAAACATTGGAATTAATGAAATGAATATCGAACACTTCAATTCCGGGCAATACGACAGACCATCCAGCAGCCCGAAGTGTGTGGTAAGCAGTACCGCCATTAATCTGCTCGATTATTTGTGCAGCTTGCGGCAAAGTAGCGCCAATAGATTTGCGCTTCTTTATGGAATCTACATTTCCGGTTGTAAGCGACCTGAATATAGCGGCCAAAGTAGTTTTACCACTACCATTGTCGGCATAAATAGCAGTTAGTTTCTTAAAGCACACATCTCCACTAGCCTGGTAAGCTTTGAACTTGCCCACCGAAGTTAGACTGACAATTTTCTGAATCATACTTAACAGTTAGTAATACTTCGTTTCGAACCTTTCGAAAACAAATGTCACTCATTATACCCAATAGATACTAGTCTTGAAAGAGAAATTTTGGGTAACGGATATATATAAATAGAGTTATCTGGAGTTTGCTATCGCTGCAGAGGTGCCCACAGGAAATTAGATTGAATAATGCAAAAATGGGAACTGATAAACCAACTTTAAAAAATAAAGTTATCCCCTCTTAAAGAAATTTTAGAACATCTACTAAGTACTGAACAACGCGAATTAGAAATAGATCTTTACTGTAGCCGATCTAACAGATCAAGAACATTTTTGACTGGAAGGAACTATAAAAAACCTTGACTTGTCGATTATAAGAGTGCCCTTTTCCGGCTTTCCTCCATTGTTATTACGTACCCAAACATCTCCAGTAGTTGAATTCCAAATAACGAATTTTGCAACTCTTATGTGTTTATTGCCTTCGAACTCTTTAGTGTGTTTACAGAATTTATACCAGTCATCCCCATTTGGTGGTTGAGAGCCATTACCAACATAACAAGTGTATTCTATTGCCTCTGAATCCAGTTCAGAACCTCCACAATCATGTACTAGTTCATGCAGAAGGACTGCTGCAAGCCGTCTTGTATCAAAAGTGCAGATAAGAATGCGCTCACTATTCTGCGCCCCATCTAGGCCGCTGCACTCGCCGGTACCTGCACCGCAAACAAACTTACGAGTGTTCCATCTGTCTCGGATTGATTCACGCAAATTATCAAATTGTGTTAAAGCAGGTCTATCAATTAAGGCATTAAAAGCACTAGTTAACTGATCTATTTGTGTCTTAGTACACTTATCAAAAACTGGCATTCTTAAGCTTTTTAATTTTCATCAAATAACCACGCGATAAAAATACCGGCACCAAGACCAGGATCACCGCTTATTTGGATAGATCCAAATACAACGCCTAAAGCGTAAGGAGTGGCGTCCTGTATCGTTATGTCGAACTCGCCTCCAAGGACAAGCGGTAACCACTCATATTCCTCCTCATTTTCCCTAGGAGGAGGAATATGCTCTAGTTCGCATCTAATCCGAGCCGCCTTATCGTTGTTCAAACTAAATTTTAAAGCTCCTTCTGGTTTAGTTCTCAGAATTACAGGAACCTCTTCATCCTGTAAAACAAGTTCGAGACCTGCCTCCAAGTTTTTATCAGTACCAGATATTTCAAACTCAATGGAACCTTTCCTACCATAAATGTCATTTATAGTTCCACGATAGACACCAGTCATTTTGAAAAGTTCCGAACTCGAAGGCAAATCAGCTTCTGTATTATGCATACTATTTCGTTGAAAAGTTCAATATATTACTTCCAGCAATTTGAGCGTTCAGTAGAACGTTAGGCATGATTACATTGACTAGCTTTAAAGCTTAAAAATAGATTATGTATTTCAAATTCGAAATACGTACTAATACCTGTTTTTATGGATATACTGTTCTTTGATATTGAAGAAGATTTTGAGATCTATAAATTCTAAAGTGGAATCAGTTTGGGATGAGGGCGATGCCCATTGTAGCCAAATCTTGAATTTTCAATAAGTGATAAGTACTTAAGATTAAATAGACTACCTAAACTGCGTAATGTTTGCCTAACACCTTTGGGGCTAAGTTTTATACGAAGTACAAAATATAGAATGTTATAGAGCAGGAGCATTGAGTATTGTGCTTTGATCTAAAACTGATGTTTTACAAATTACTTTTTCATCTTTTCCATAATCTGAATACTAATATTAAAGGCTAATTAGGTGCTTAATAAATGCATCGGTAAGATCGAATATCAGTTTTGCTTCCCTATATGTAGCGTTATTGTTGTGCTTAACATTATTATTATTGTACTTTGAATACAAATCTATCAAATGAATAAACGAATTATTCACTTCTTTGCTTATACCCTCGTTTTTCAAATAATTACCTAATGATCCAAGCTGGTTTTCAAGAGATCTTCCATTTTGAAGAATATCTCTTAATAACATTTCTAAGGATAACCTTAAGTCATCGATACAATTTCTTATATACTCTTTCTTTTTAAACTTCTCACAAGCAGATAAATAGGGTGCTTGGGCTTGAGGATAATTATTTAAAAGAGTTATTACCTCACTATTTTTTGACGCTTCATATGAACTATACGCATCAGGATTTGGATGGTATTTATCCGTTTCATCTTTACAACTTAAAATAAATTCCTTTTCACTCTTGTAATCTTTGTTCCATTCGATACCTCTTTTCTGTGCCCAAAGTGGTATTTCATCTTCTCTTAATAAGGTCGTAGTAATTAATACTTTCCTTATTGAAGAAAAAGGAATTAGTTCACCCGAAAATTTGATTCGTCTCTTTTTTTTGTAAAGGCTTTCAAAATCAGCTTCAAATTGCGTTTTATTTAAGTGCATTTTATGAACTTCTCTTACTATTTTGGAATTATAAGTATGATTTATTAATACGTTAAAAAAAACATTTGACTCGTCACGCTTCCATATATCAGGGTGAAGTCCATAATGATAGAGACATGAAAGGGTATAATCTAAAATATATTTCTTATGATTCCACGCGGTTGTAAACTGCATGTCTTTATCATTCATAGATTCAGCGATCGATACAAGTATCGAAAGAATCAGAGGAGCTTCTTGTTTATAAGAGCCCTGCCTACCAACTTGATCAAATTCTTTATTATAGAGTTCAACTAAGGTTTTTGAAAAATGTCTTTCAAGTACAATTTCTCCTTTTCGTTGAATCCGCATTGCATCTTGATCCAGGAAACCAAAAGGCTTTCCTTTATCCTTAAATTCTTGCAGTACCACTTTTAGATCATTGAGTGCAACATCCCTCTGTTGAATTGATTGCAGAAAAAATTTATAAAAAGATTTAAACTCATTTATTTTTTTCTCAGATAGACTTATGTTCATTAGTGGCAAATTACTAATACTTAGGCACCTTATTATTCAAGAAGTAACTAAACATAGATATATAAATACTAAGAAATCCGAGTAAACGATACTCTCAGGAATAGACATTGGACAGTAGTAATTATTGTATGTCTTCAAACTAAAGTGGACTAATTCTTAGAGAGTATTTCAGTGGTTTAAATTAGTAGTTTTTATTTTTAGTATTCAAAAGGGCTCTGGGATTAAATATTGAGTTTTTCCAGCAAGTAGAGC
>JAOQAI010000002.1 GCA_025963645.1 Flaviaestuariibacter sp. | reverse complement strand
ACCAATGATTGAAGTTGAACAAAAGAACATAGATCAGCAGATGAATATTCAATCACAAGTCTTAACTGAATGAAATAATAAAACGTCTACTTTAGTGCCGTCCTAAAAATGATAAGGCTTCACTTTTGTTAATTGTCTCTCGTAATTAATAGAACCGAAAAGTCCATTGCCGCCAGCTTCTTAATAAATGTCATTCTTTTTAAATGTGCTTTGTCCAAAGGAAAGTGACACTGTGCAGAAAGCGATAACTGTCAATATTTGTTTTCTCATAAGTAAATTTTGTATAATCACCCCGAACGTGAAAGGGCTTTAAGCAGTATGGATATTTGTAATCCAGCTGCTGCACCCTTGTTCAATAGCAAAATAGACATTCTTACGAATAAAACATATTCAAAAGCCCATATTGCTTGAAACCCATGTTAGTAGCCGTTTTTCTTCTGTCCATTTTGTAGTATTTCAATTCTTGTGTATTTAAAAACTTTGCCTGCTTCTTCTTGTTCGACATTTGATAAGTTTCGTTTTGGGAATCCGTTTTCTGTCACAACTTGTCCTGTGACCTTTATTTGCACAGGCAAATCCACTCCGTTAAATATTGCGTCTGCATCTATCAGTTTATCATTTGCAGGCTCTAACCAATAATGCTTTTTTTTGTCTGTGTTACTTAAATGAGTCTGACTCCATTGAGCACAAGTGCAGGAAATAGCATTGTAGTTCAAAGTCAGCGTTTCAATTTTAGTGTCGGGTTTAAAAGTAGGCTTGTTAATTACTTCAATTTTTGTGTATCTAAATACTTTTGCTTTTGGCATTGGCTCTTCCATTTCAATTGTCCCTTTTGGATAGTCTTCCTTTTGGTAAAATTGTCCTTGAAGTTGAACGCTGTGTCTAAATGCATCAAAGTATATTGGAAGCTCCAACGCACTGTCGGCAGGCTCAATGTAAAAATATAAATCCTTGAATTTTTTTGTTGTGTCTGTGTTCAGATTGTCTTTTGTTCTTATCCAATTAGGACAAGCACAACCAAATACGAGATAGTCCGCGTCTATCTTTTCAATTTTACCTGTTAGTTTGTTTGTAGAGTCAGAAATAATTTTTGTGTACTTTTTTTCTGTTCCATTTTGTTGGATTGTGTCAATTTGCTTCTTTGACTTTGTCACACAAGAAGTGAAAATTGCCAATATGATTAAAAGATTTTTCAAATTGTAGAGTGTCTCTCTAAAATGGCTACTAACGTGTGTATTTACGCTAATATACGCAACAAATCCAATTGCGCTTTTTTCATAAGCACCTTTTAACCAGTTGCTTAAAGCAATTGTCGCCAGGCGAATACGGTTGCGCAAATACAACTTTATTCTTATGGAAGCTTATGCGCTACCACTCACGATCAACACCGGAATTTTAATCGAATGCCGAACGCCTTCAATCGTTTGCCCATACAGCCAATCCTTTACGCCGCTGTGTCCATGAGCACCGATCACCAGGAGGTCGGCGCCGGATTCCTTCACCAGCTTCACGATCTCTTTCGTCCGGTCCCGGAATCCCAACAGGCTGTCGGCTGCGTATCCGCGCTTGGTTAATTGTGCGGCATACGCATCCAGCTTTTCCTGGTCTTTCCGGGTTTCAAAATCGTCTGCCTGGTTGCCTAACACTTTCGCACCGGCGCTTTCCACAATATGAATAAGAATGAACCGCGTCTGCGCATTGGCTTGTCCCATGGCATGAGCGATCAGTTGCTGATCAAAACGGCTAAAGTCCAACGCAATGGCAATCCGCTGGTAAGTAGGAATGATCGGGTCGCCGATCTCGGCGGCAGCTTCGGTGCGGTGCACCTGCATCGGCACTGTTTTAGGCCTTTTGGCAAGCGGGTAAATGATGGTTGTCAATAGCAAGGCGATAAAGAAAATTGATCCCGCAATCATCAGGATCTTCAGCGGCAGGTTGTCGCTTTCGCGGAAGAAATCAAACATCTGCCCGGACACCATCCAGACGTTCAGGTAAACCAACACCGATGTAATAAGCCATGCAACCACTTTCACCCAGGGCTTAATGACAAAGGCACCCATCGTTTTCTTATCACTTACAAAATGTATGAGTGGAATAATGGCAAAACCCAACTGCATACTTAGAATTACCTGGCTCAGGATCAGCAGGCTGTCAATATTATTCTCGCCATTGATCAGGATAACGATCACGGCTGGAATGATGGCCACCATGCGGGTCAGCAGGCGCCGTATCCAGGGATTGATGCGCAGCCGCAGGTAACCTTCCATTACGATCTGCCCGGCAAGCGTTCCCGTCACCGTTGAACTCTGACCGGCGGCTATCAATGCCACCGCAAATAAGATAGGAGCGAGGTTAGAGCCGAGCATGGGGGACAATAGTTCATGCGCGGTTTTGATCTCGGCAACATCTGTCCGACCGGTTTTGAAGAAAACGGTAGCGGCTAACACCAGTATCGCTGCGTTCACAAAAAAGGCAAGGTTTAGCGCTACGGCGCTGTCAATAAAATTCAGCTTCAATGCCCGCTTGATACCTTTTTCATCGCGCTTGATCTTGCGGGTTTGCACTAGCGCCGAATGGAGGTAAAGATTATGAGGCATCACGGTGGCGCCAATGATACCGATGGCTATGTAAAGCGCGGCGCTGTTGGGCATACTCGGTATAAAACCGCCCGCTACTTCGCGCAGGTTGGGTTGTGCGATAAGGATTTCTATCAAAAACGAAATACCGATTATTGCCACCAGCGCAATGATGAAGGCTTCCATTTTGCGCATGCCTAACCGTTGTAGAACCAGTAATAAAAAAGTGTCGAGAACAGTGATCAGCACAGCCCAAAGCAGTGGCATGCCTGTTAGTAATTGAATACCGATCGCCATTCCCAATACTTCAGCAAGATCGGTTGCGGCAATAGCTACTTCAGCCAAAATGTAGAGGCAGAAATTGATGCCTTTTGGATAAGTCTCGCGGTTGGCTTGTGCTAAGTCACGACCGCGAACAATACCCAAGCGGGCAGAAAGGCTTTGCAGCAGGAGTGCCATCAGGTTGCTCATTAAGAGCACCCAGATCAGCTTATAGCCAAACTGGCTGCCGCCTGCCAGATCCGTTGCCCAGTTTCCCGGGTCCATATAACCTACGCTAACTAAGTAAGCTGGACCAAAAAAAGATAGAATGCGTTTCCAGCCAGGTTTATTAGTATTGGTGGTATCAACGGAGCCGTGTACATCGCTCAAAGAAGTATCAACATGTTGGTTCATAATTGTACAAATATGTTTTTGGCTAATTGTTCGCTAATGATCTCGGTAAGGGATGGCTTTAATCGCAATTCGAGGGAGCCGTCAAAATCAAATCGTTTCTGCACCTGGATGACAGACCCGATAGCTATTTTTTTATCGCCTAACAATTCGAGCATTTGCGTTGACTTGTTGGCGACCCTGACCACTTTAGCCGGTTGATTAATGGGCAATTCTGCCAAGGGAACCAAAACAGTGGTATTGATTTTCCCCTTGCTGTTAGGTATAGGATCGCCATGCGGATCAAATTGCGGAAAGCCTAAGTATTCATCCAGTTTATCTATCAGCTTTTTGCTGCTTACATGCTCTAATTCTTCCGCTACAAAATGCACCTCGTCCCATCCAAAGCCTAGCTTCTCTGCCAAAAAAAACTCCCATAAGCGATGCCGCCGGATGATGATCAAGGCGGCTTTACGTCCTTCTGCACTCAAAGAGAATCCATAATAAGGTTTGTAGTTCAAAAGCCCTTTGCTGCTCAGCTTCTTCATCATGTCGGTAATGGACGCCGGGCGGGTATTCAATTCATCTGCCAGGGCATTCGTAGTTACCTTACCTGTTTCTGCCTGCAGGTGGTAGATGGCTTTCAGGTAATTCTCTTCGCTGGAAGAATAATTCAACATGCCTAATTAAATGTTTAGACAAACCTAAAAATTAATTCAGAGACGGCCAACTTTTGTTGGCAACCCATCTGCCGCTTTTTTCTTTTATTTACACCAAATATTGGCGAATGTATAAGATCGGAATACTGTGGTTAGTGCTGGTAGGTCTGGCATCGTGTAAAGAAAAAGAGGGGGCGGCTGTGGTAGAAAAGAACTCCAATTTTAATTACACTATTTTTTCTGAAAAGTTCCGGAAGATCACTCCGCCTTATGGATTGAGCGATACCTTTCTCCTTAATATAAAAGATACGGCTACGGTTACGAATGAAAGCCTTTTGGGCTTGATAACGGACAGTATTAAAACGGTTCTTTTTGGAGAAGACCGGAAGATAAAATATATCCCATTGGCATTTATGGAGGAGAAAGGGGGCAATAAGTATTTTATACTTAAGGCAATGGCGGGTTCGAAGCAAGCAGCCCTCTTAATGGCGTTTGATAAAAGCGGGACCTTCGGTGCTTCTATGCCTTTTTTACAGCCCGATGGCGATCCTGCCACCCACCAGGTGAGTTCCATTGACCGGGGATTTTCCATCACCCGCATCACCAGCCAAAAGCAGCCGGACGAAACAACTGCTGAAGGAAAGGATGTATACATATTCAATCCCGAAAGCCAAGGCTTCACGCTTATTTTAACGGATGCCCTAAACGCGGAACCTGCTGAACTGATCAATCCTATTGACACCCTCGCTAAAACGAATCCATTGTCCGGCGATTATTTCAAAGATTCTAAAAGCATCGTCTCCATACGCGATGCCCGCAACCCCAATGAATTTAATTTCTTCATTCATTTTGAAAAGGGTGACGATTGCACCGGGGAGTTAAAAGGCAGTGCGTTAATGACCTCCAGCAAAACCGCTGTTTTCCGGCAGGGAGGTAATCCTTGCGTGATGGAATTTTCGTTTTCCGGTTCAAGGGTTACCATCAAAGAGATCGAAGGCTGCGGTTCGCAAAGAGGTATCGGTTGCTCGTTTGATGGCGCATTCGTTAGAAAAACGACTACCAGTAAGAAAAAATCCACACAAGCGGGGTCTGGCCAATGATGATGGTTGTGTAGTTGATACACAATATTTTATTTCCCTTATCTTGCGCAGCGTTATTAAAATAAAAGTTTTACAATGGATTTCAGATCTTACAAGGTGCCTTATGCAGCTGACGAACGCTATGAAAAGCGGGTCGCTTATTTTTCGATGGAATTTGCTATTCATCAGCCCCTTAAGATTTATAGCGGCGGGCTTGGGTTTCTATCCGGTTCTCACCTGCGCAGTGCTTACGAACTGCGCCAAAACCTGGTGGGCATCGGCATTCTATGGAAATACGGTTACTATGACCAGGCGCGCCACCAGGATCAAACCTTGCAGGTGACCTGGATGGAAAAGATCTACAGTTTCCTGGAAGATACCAATATCAAATTTGAAATAACGGTGCATGAACACCCGGTTTGGGTGAAAGTGATGTACCTGCCGCCCACCACTTTCAACTCCGCGCCGCTGTTTTTAATGACGACAGATATTCCCGAGAATGATTACGTTTCGCAAACGATCACGCATCGTTTGTATGATGCCAACGTAGCTACAAAAGTGGCGCAATTCATCCTTCTTGGTGTAGGCGGCGCCAAGTTGTTGGATGAGATAGGATTTAACCCGGAAGTGTATCACCTGAACGAAGCGCATGGTCTTTCCGCAGCTTTTTACCTGTATAATAAATTCGGTCGCAAGATTGAAGAAGTAAAGAAGCGGCTGGTGTTTACCACGCATACACCAGAGGAAGCCGGAAATGAAAAGCACGACATTTTCCTTTGCCATAAAATGAGCTATTTCTGTGGACTAACTGTGGAAGAAACAAAGAAACTCACCGGCATGCCGGATGATAATCAATTCAATCATTCGCTTGCTGCCCTTCGTTTTGCCCGCGTTGCCAATGGCGTATCGCAATTGCATGGCGAAGTATCGCGCCTCATGTGGAGCAAGTATGATAATATTTGCGAGATACTGGCGATCACCAATGCCCAGAACTGGCGCTATTGGGCGGATAAGCAGTTATACCGCTCAAGAGAGGATGGTACGGATGAACTGTTTGATGACCGCAAGAAATGGATGAAGAAACGGGCGTTTGAATTGGTGGCCGATCAAACCGGAAAAGTTTTCGATCCGAATGTATTCACCATTGTTTGGGCACGCCGTTTCGCCGGTTATAAAAGAGCGAATCTCATAACTCGCGACATTCAACGTTTCAACGAGTTGATGAGCAATTCGAAATACCCGGTACAGATCATTTGGGCGGGAAAACCTTACCCGGTTGATTATCCGGCGATCTCTGAATTTAACGAGTTGGTTCAGTTAAGCAAGAACTACAAGAACGTAGCGGTTTTAGTTGGTTATGAGTTGGCGCTATCAAAGCGGTTAAAGCAAGCGGCTGATTGCTGGTTGAATAATCCCCGCGTTCCCCGTGAAGCCTCGGGCACCAGTGGTATGACAGCCGCCATGAACGGTGCTGTTAATTTCTCCACCAATGATGGATGGATACCGGAATTTGTGCATCATGGGAATAATGGCTTTGTAGTACCGGAAGTGGACTATGTAAAAATGAGTACGCAGGAACAAGATCAATACGACCTTGATCAATTGTATGATATCTTGCAAAAGGAAATTTTACCGCTGTATTACGATGACCATAACACCTGGCGCCAGATCGTGAAGAACGGTATGCGGGATGTGCAGGTGCAGTTTGACAGCAACCGCATGGCGGAAGAGTATTACAATCTCTTATACAACAAGCCGGAGAATATTGAGAATACTTATTGAGAAGATTTAATGCTAGGTAAATGCAGCAGCTACTTCTTCTATAGACTTACTGGCGGGATAAAATCCTGCCAGTTTTTTTATGACGCCTTCCACCACTGCATCCGGGCAGGAAGCCCCACTGGTGATCAAAACCGTAACAGGTTCTTTACCTGGTAGAAAACCCTCGGTGATACTTTCTGTACTATTGTGAAAATCGTAATGCACTATTGAATCTTGGAAAAGGATTTTGTCTTCATTATTAATAAAATAGGTCGGCAGTTTTTCCTCGCATAGCTCCACCAGGTGCGATGTATTGGACGAATTATAACCACCCACAACAATAGCCAGGTCAGCATCAACCCGGAGCATTCCGGTAACGGCTGTTTGATTGTCATTTGTGGCGTAGCACAGTGTATCGCGGGTATCGGCGAAGTGGTCTTTCACACTTTCTTCCGTCAATCCAAATTTGTGGATCATTGTTTCTTTTAAAAAATCGGCAATGGCTTGCGTATCGCTCGCCAGCATGGTTGTTTGATTGACAACTCCTATCCGCATCAGGTGTTTGTCCACATCAAACCCTTTAGAATACTGCCCTTTGAACTCCTGGTAAAAATCCGCCGCTGCCTTTTCTCCCAGGATGTATTTAGAAAGCTCCATCGTTTGTGCCATGTCCTTTACCACAACCGAAGGCGCATTGGCGGCGGCATGGGAGAAAGTAGCCCGTGTTTCTTCATGCTTTGGTTTCCCATGAATGATGATGGTGTAATCACTTTTAGAAATGGCTTCACTGCGATTCCAAACCTTTTCAACAAAAGGGCAGGTGGTATTATATTTTTCGGTTTGAATGCCGATCGCATTGAGCTTTCTTTCAATCTCCAACGTGGTTCCAAAGGCAGGAATCAATACAATATCATCGCTTGTTAATTCTTCAAAAGGGACCAGCTGGTTGCCTCCGGTATCCTGTAAAAAACGAACACCGGCTTCCTGCAGATCATTGTTCACTTGCGGATTGTGAATCATCTCGCTCAACAAAAAAATGCGCTTGCCTTCATTCTCTTCGATGGTTTTAAAAGCAATATCTATCGCATTCTCCACGCCATAGCAAAATCCAAAATGACGGGCCAGGTAAATGCGCAGCGGCCCAAAATCAAGCAGGGTGGGAGTGAAATCTTTTTTCATCCGGTCTGCCTCCTTGCGGGATTTTTTGATTGCCGAGATCAACGGGCTGCGATAAACAAGGGGAACATCAAATGTTTTCATGCACAGCAAAATTAGCCGCTAATCTGCTAACAGTTGTTTAATGTCTTATTTTGGGCGGCAAATGATAAAGGATAAGAAAAAAGGGGGTAAAACCTGGGTGAAAAGCACAAATGTGTATGAGGTAAACCTGCGACAATACACACAAGAAGGCACCTTTGCTGCTTTCGCAGGAGCCCTGCCACGGCTGAAAGATATGGGTGTCGAAACGCTTTGGTTTATGCCCATTACGCCCATAGCGCAGAAGGGTAAGAAAGGAACCATGGGCAGTTATTACGCCTGTTCCGATTACACTTCCATCAATCCTGAGTTTGGAACAATGGAGGAGTGGAAAGCCTTAGTAAAAGCAGCACAGGGACTGGGTTTTAAAGTGATCATTGATTGGGTGGCTAACCATACCGGCTGGGATCATCCCTGGACGTTGACCCATCCTGAGTATTATGAAATGGATGAACAAACCGGAACTTTTAAAGCCGCTTCCGGTATGGATGATATTATCGAACTGGATTTTAGTAATCCTGCTTTACGGAAAGAAATGATCGATGCCATGAAGTTTTGGGTGACTGAAACCGGTATTGATGGCTTTCGCTGCGACCTGGCCTTTTGGGTTGAACTGGATTTTTGGATAGAAGCAAAAGCGGAACTGGATAAAATAGCACCATTATTTTGGCTTGCCGAATTAGAACCATTGGATCATCCTGAATATATGCAGGTGTTTGATGCTGCTTATACCTGGAAATGGATGCACGATGCTCAGGAATTTTATAGAGAGAAAATAGCTTTGTCTGAGCTGCGGCAACTTTTACTTCGATATGAGAGATTAGACGGAACAAGAGCCTGGTTCACAACCAACCATGATGAAAACAGCTGGAATGGAACCGAGTTTGAGAAATATGGTGAAGCTGCAACAGCACTGGCCGTTTTTAGCTGCACTTATCCGGGGTTACCGCTCATCTATAGTGGACAAGAGCTGCCAAACCACAAGCGCTTGGAGTTCTTTGATAAGGATGTTATTGAATGGACCGGAGAGTACAACCTGCACACATTTTATAAAATTTTATTAGAGCTTCGCAAAAGAAACAGCGCTTTATCTGCCCAGGCTTCTGTGCAGTTTATCGAGACTGATGCTAATGAAAAAGTGTTGGTTTATTTATGTAAGGATCAAAAGCAACAAGTACTGGTTTTATTAAACCTTAGCGATAAGCCAATACATTTTGATTTGCTGCACTCTTCTATAAAAGGTATGTATTTCAATGTGTTTTCAGGAGTGGAAAGGGATCTCAGCAAAGCCAAAAAAATTGCATTAAATCCATGGAGCTTTTTTGTACTTGAAGCCAAGTAACGTTTAGGTTTTCTGTAAAATAAAAAAGCCGGTCTTTCAACCGGCTTAAGCTTAAATATATCTTTCTTAGTTCTCTAAATTCAAAGGATACGTGTAACTGCCATCATAGCCTGGATAAATACCTTCTACCCGAACCGGACCGCTGGCAGTAGTTAGCATCTTGGCCAGGTCTTCAATGGTTGTCACATCTTCACCATTAACGCTGGTAATAACAAAGCCGGCTTGCATGCGGGTTCGTCCTATCGGTCCGCCTTCTGTTATTTTAGAAACGACAACGCCTCCTGCAACCCCATACTGGCGGGCTTTTGTCTTGTCCAGTGTAGCTAAGTCAGCGCCTAAGCGACTGCCAATATTAAAGGTAGCGACATCACCCTTCTTTTTTAATGTTACCTGAACAGTGTGTTCTTTTCCATTGCGTAAATAGCTTACGGGCACTTTATCGCCCGGGCGGAAAGAAGCGATCTGTGCACTCATTTGAATGCCGGTGTTCACCGCTGAATTATTCACTTTGGTAATCACGTCATTCTTACGGATGCCGGCAGCATAAGCGCCACCATCAGCCGAAACATCTGAGACTAAAACACCTTCGGTGCTGGTTGGAATGCCTTGACTCTTGATCTGCTCTTCGGAAAGATCTTCTGTAGGAATATAATTGATACCCAGATACCCTCTTTGCACATCACCGAAACGCACAATGTCATCAACGATTTTCTTAGCAATATTTACCGGGATCGCGAACGAGTAGCCAGCATAGGTACCAGTTGGCGCCAGGATAGCGGAGTTGATACCGATCAGTTCGCCATTAGCGGTAACCAAAGCACCGCCACTGTTTCCCTGGTTTACGGCGGCATCTGTTTGAATGAATGATTCAACCGGTGTTTCGCTTTGACGGCGATTGATGTTGATAGAACGGCCGGTGGCAGAAACGATACCTGCCGTAACGGTAGTTTCAAGTGTGAGCGGGTATCCAATCGCCAGCACCCATTGTCCTAACTGGATGTTGGAGCTGTTGCCGTAAAGCAGGAAAGGGAATTTGTTACCATCAATCTTTAAAACAGCAAGGTCACTGCTTGGGTCGCGACCGATGAGTTTCGCTTTATAGGTTTTACGGTTATGCAAGGTGACCGTGATTTCATCTGCCACTCCATTGTCGCCGTTAGAAATTACATGATTGTTAGTAACAATGTAACCATCTTCGCTAATGAGGACACCGCTACCTGAAGCCCTTTGTTCAGGTCGTACGTTAGGTCCGCTGCCGAAAAGATCACCAAACATTTCATCAAAAAGATCAGAACCGGTGCCGCGGCGGCGGGGCACGTCGTTGGTTAATTTTTTAGCGGGAATCTTTGTTTTAATATGGACGACCGCAGGCACAGCAGCATTAGCCGCTTTCGTTAGATCAATATTTTCAGCAGGAGCGGCTTTGCCATCTGTGAAGCCGGCATAATTTGCCGGCAAGCCAGCCTGTGCAGAACCAATATAAGATTCTCGTGGTATAAATTTATTGTAGGTCCAAACACTGCCTACGGCTGTAACGGCACTGATGCCGGCGATTAAAAGAACTTGTTTCAGTTTCATATTCAAATATTGAATTTGGGATAAAAGATAGTGTCAAATAGTATGCCTTGACAAAACAAAATAACTCATAAAGGGTTCGGTTTATGTTACCACTGGTTCAGTTTAACAAAACCTTACTAAGGTCTTCGTAGTTCTTTTGCCCTATAAAGTTAGCAGAAATTCCATTGTATTTACACCGTCTGCGAAAGTGTCCACAGTAGGGCATTGCGCTTCTCCAAAAGGGGTATGCCCATTACCTACTACACATTGTATATCGGTATGGGTTTTAAGGTCCTTTTCAACAGCATCAAGGCTTTCATAGAACTCGTAATGCACCTGGCTGATGGGGGAGAAAGAAGCACTGTTTTCAATCAGCAATACACTGCCATTGGTCATGTAGTATTGATTATTCAGGATATGCATTGCCAGGTTATGATCATAATTATTCTTGTATTTATTATGATTGATCAGGTAGCTATATTTATTGAGAGCACCCAGGAGCGGAATGAAATCATAATTTTTGGGCACAAAAAGCTTAGTAACATTTCGACAGCCCAACCCGAAAAATTGACAGATGTCGTCTGCCAGCTTTTCCAATTCTGCGGGTGTTTCGTTCCCGGTCAAAAGGGCAACAGAGGTTCGGTTTCTGCGAATGATATGCGGATATTTCTCGAAATAATAATCGAAGTAGCGGGAGGTGTTATTACTGCCGGTAGCAATATACGCGTCGCAATTCTTCAGCATGTCCTGTAGCACCAGCAAATCTGCCACTTCAGCCTTCCATTCCGTTAGTTTTTGAATAAGGTGTTTAATAAGGATCGGGTCCTTGGATGAAGGCTTGATAATAGCCTGATGCCCGCTGAGGAAAATGCACATCACATCATGAAAACCCACCAAAGGAATATTGCCCGCTAAAACAACCCCTACTTTCCTGGGTATATTATTTTCCTGCTGGATATTGTATTTCGCAATGAAAGAAGTTAGCTGTGCCGGCTGTAAAAAATTGTCAGCAATGTTCTGAACGGCTAACTCCACAAACTCTGGTATGAACCAGCTATTCTCACTGCCGGCCCGGCGCTTGGCAGCTTCCCAGCCTTCGTCCGCACTTTGCATGTATTCACCCAGCCGAATTAATAAATCGCTCCTATCTTGTAAATTCATCGTCACCCGCTATTTTTGTTTCACAAAAGTAACTATCAACCTATCAAATAGAATTTATGGCAATCAAGATAACGGATGAATGTATCAATTGCGGCGCCTGCGAACCGGAATGCCCGAACAACGCGATCTATGAAGGTGGCGTGGAGTGGTCGGTTGCCGATGGAACATCTGTAAAAGGCACTTATATTTTAGTGGATGGAACGAATGTAGATGCGGGCAAGCGCAATGCGCCCATTGCAGTGGATACGTATTATATCGCTCCGAGCAAATGCACGGAATGCCAGGGGTTTCACGAAGAGCCGCAATGTGCTGCTGTTTGCCCGGTAGATTGCTGTGTGCCGGATGAAATGTACCGCGAGACCGTGGAGGAACTGCTGGTGAAGAAAGAGCGGCTACACCTGTAAGGAATATCGAACAAGGATATCAAATTTCGAATGGGTTCTTTTACAGGAACCCATTTTTATTGAGGGCAAGCGATTCTGGTTGTTTTATTCAGATAGAAGCGGGGTTCATGAGATCCTACTTCAATATTCCTTGTTCCTTGTTCGATATTCTTTTAGTTTTGATGGCATGAAGAAAAAGATTGCATTGGTAACTGGCGGCTATTCCGGGGAAGCCACCATTTCTTACCGGTCTGCCCAAACCATCTATGACAATTTAGACAAATCGCTTTTCGACGTTTATATGATCGATATAAATCCTCAGGACTGGCATTACAAACACGAGGATGGTCAGAAAATCTTGATCAATAAAGAGAACTTCACACTGACCTTAGGCTCTGAGCTGGTTCAGTTTGATGCCGTGTTTATTGGTATGCACGGTACGCCGGGAGAAGACGGTAAGCTGCAAGGTTATTTTGACCTGTTGGGATTGCCTTACACTTCCTGCAGCGCCTCTTCATCCGCTCTCACTTTTAACAAACGCTATACGGTGGCTGTGGCAGCTATGGCAGGCATCAACGTTGCCAAATCGGTTCACCTGTTCAAGCATACGGCTTACGATACAAAAACAATACTGGAGCAATTGCAGCCACCACTTTTTGTAAAGCCAAATAACGGCGGATCAAGTATCGGCATGAGTAAGGTAACAGAGGGCAATCAACTGGAGGAGGCTTTAACAAAGGCCTTCGCGGAAGATGACCAGGTGCTGGTGGAAGAAATGATCACCGGACGGGAGTTCACGGTTGGCGTTTTTAAATCGGAAGGAGCGATCACCGTGTTGCCCATTACGGAAGTAGTGGCGCATAACGAATTCTTCGACTTTGAAGCGAAATACCAGGGAAAATCTTCCGAAACAACACCGGCCGAAATTGATAGCAGTTGGAAGGAAGCATTGGAATCCGCAGCCACAAAGATCTACCAGGTATTTAATTGCAGTGGCGTAGTGCGCATTGACTTTATTTATAATGAACAAAAAGGTCCTTATATGCTGGAGATCAACACGGTGCCGGGACAAAGCGAGGCCAGCGTGATTCCGCAGCAAGTACGGGCTAAGGGATGGGAGTTGAAAGATTTTTACGCCAGGATCCTGAACGAGGCTTTAACAGCTTCAAGAGGAGCGGTGCCATCCATTTGATTATCTTGCGGACCAAATTCTGAAACTATTTTGAAGCGATTCATTCAAAAATATATCACCAGCCGGCCGCTTTGGGTCAGCATCGTTGTAGCGTTAACAGGGTTGTTTTTGCTGCTGTTTATTTTTGCGCTTTCTTTAAATGCGCTAACACACCATGGTGAATCCCTGACAGTGCCATCCGTAACCGGTAAAACCCTTCCTGATGTACAAAGCCTTTTAGATGAGAAGGGGTTCGAGGTGGTTATACAGGATTCTGTCTATTACGATTCGTTGCCACCGCTAACCATTATTAAGCAAGTGCCGGAAGCTGATGCTGTTGTAAAGGTCAACCGCACGATCTATATTACAATCAACCGTGTTGTTCCACCGGATATTGACATGCCAAACCTGGTTGGCTACAGCTTGCGCAATGCGGAAGCTACTTTAAAGAACCTGGGCTTGCGGTTGGGAGATACAACATCCCGCCCCGATTTTGCAAAGAACTCAGTTTTAGAACAGTTGTATAATGGCGCTTCCATCACCCCAGGCACAAAGATCAAAGTGGGCAGCACTATATCGTTGGTAGTAGGTTCAGGTGTAGGCAATGAAGACATGTTGGTGCCAACCCTGGTGGGGTTAACCTACACAGAGGCCCGGATCCTTGTAGAAGCGCAAGGGTTATCATTGGGTTCTGTCATTCCTTCGCCATTGGTGAGGGATACCGCGTCTGCTTTCGTTATACGCCAGAGCCCGTCAGCAAAAGACGAACAAGGACGGCAATATAAGATCCGCACCGGACAAATGATCGATATCTGGCTGGATGTGACCATGCCGGTTGTAGACACTACTGTTATCAACACACCTCCTCCCGAACCACCTAAACAAGAGCAATAATGAAGAATATTACGGTTGACGAACTAAAGGCTAAAATAGACAGCGGGGAAAAGGTAAATATTATTGATTGCCGTGAGCCACATGAATATACCGAATCGCATATAGAAGGTGTTCGGTTGGTGCCACTCGGAAAAATTCAAACCATGCAGGTGGATGATATTGAGGACCTGAAGGAGGAAGAAGTGATCCTGCAATGCCGCAGTGGCCGCCGGAGTATGATGGCCGCTATGGTTTTGGATCAAATGGGCTTCCGCGAAACTTTCAACCTCGAAGGCGGCATTCTTGCCTGGGAGGAAAGGGGCTACCCGGTGCATAAATGAGTAATGAGGAATGAGTGATCAGGAAGAAATTCTTTGCTTTTCTCACTAATCACTCCTTACTCATAATTTGATATTCAGTCCCACCATCCAATTCGTGCCAGCCATCGGGAAATAATAGTTTTCCGTACTCAATTCGTTATTAGCAAAATAGCTGTACGTATAACCATTCGGTTCATACATTTTATTAAAGACATTATTGACCTGCACAATTACCGATAAGCTTTTCAACCGCTGCTTTGTAATAGTATAAGCTACCCGGGCATCCTGCGTGTAGTAAGCGTTTAGTTTCCTATTCTCATTTCCTGTATTATCCAGGTATTGATTTCCTACATATTTGCTTTGGAGGTTTATTTCCAACGCCTCAACAGGTGTAATGGTAATTATTCCCGCGCCTACAACATTTGGTGAAAAAGCAATGTCTGTTTGAGCATAAGTATTCGCCTTCTGCCCGCCATTGTCATAATCATCTATAAATTCCGTAAAATCCTTAATTCGGTTTCTACTCAGGCTAAGATTTGCAGAAACGCTTATCCATTTTTTTACAGCAATTCCACCTTCCAACTCAATTCCAGCCCGGTAGCTTTTGGGAATATTGGTTCGGGCATAAGCACCCACATCATTGATTTTACCCGTCAGCACCAATTGGTCTTTATAGTTCATGTGATAAAGGGTAGCGCTCCAATGCAGCTTACCACGGTAACCTATGTTCACTTCAACATCCTGCAATTGCTCGGGCTTTGGAAGTTGTGTAGCGCCGGCTTCAAAATCATCGCGGTTGGGCTCTTTATTGGCAACACTGTAGGAGGCAAATCCAGACCAACCATTCTTCTGGTAGCTCAGGCCAAGCTTTGGGTTAAAGAAATGGTAGGTTCTATCAACAATAATTGATGGATTATCCCGAAAGCCATTAATGTTATGAGATACGGTACGGAACTGCAGATCGCTATAGAATTTAAAGCCATTAGCTAATGATTGCTGCCATTTTCCATACACATTAAAATCGCTTTTTTCCGCATCCACATCATAATACTTCGTATCGCTTCCCAAGCCTTTCTCTGCCCAGATCACTTCGCCAAAATGCTTGCCTAAATAATTGGTGAAAGCACCACCGAATGTGAGTTCGGTCTTAGGCTGCGTATAATTCAAAGAAAAAATAGTTCCGTAAAAATCATTATCCAGCCAACGCTGCCGTACAAGGTCGGTATTGGTAATTACCTGCGATCCATTCTGCTGATCGGGCAAGCCATACGTAGCGTATTCTTGGTCGGCTTTGTACTGCTCGTAATAGCCTTTGCCCTTTATTAAAAAAAGCCCGGTATTAAAGGTCAAGGCCTTTTTCAGCTTTTGGGTAAAGAAAAGCTGGTAGTGGTTTTGGGTGTAATTATCGGTTTCGTTAGGATACGGCTCGCCGGGCTTTTCAGTACCTGCGTAATTAACCGTACGCCGGTTTTTCAAGTCCGCTTCCGTAACTCCGTTCCAAGCCTGGTAGGTTTTTTCTTTCCCGGAAAAAGCATTGAAACGGATGGTCGTTTTATTATTCAAGTAAGCCGTAGAAAAATAATACGATCCCAGGTTTGATTTGGCGCGGTCGATAAAGCCATCGGAGGTAATTTTTGAAACCCGCCCATCAACCGTAAAATGTTTTCCAAGCAAGCCGCTTCCAAATTTTAAAGTGTTTTTTAAAGTATTAAAAGACCCGTAGCTATTATTCAATTCGAGATAAGCCTGGTTATTGACCTCATTCGTACTCAAATTAATAGAAGCACCAAAAGCCCCGGCGCCATTGGAGGAAGTGCCCACGCCGCGTTGAATCTGTATGCTATTGGTAGAAGATAAAAAGTCGGGCAGGTCCACAAAAAAAGTACCCCCACTTTCTGCATCGTTGAACGGAATGCCATTGAGCGTCACATTGATCCGTGTCGCGTCCGTTCCGCGAATCCGAATCCCTGTGTAGCCAACGCCATTGCCAGCATCTGAATTTACCACCACCGAAGGTGTCTGATTCAGCAAAAACGGCAGATCCTGTCCCAGGTTCTGTTTTTCAATTTGCGATTTACTGATGGTGGTCTTGGCAAAGGGAGCATCTTTCCCGGCACGAATGGAACGCACCTCTACCGGCACGAGTTCCACCGTATCGCGTTGCGACCAACTTGCAACACTCCAAAATAACAGCGAGGCGAAAAAAGCAGTCCTTTTCATTTTTAAATTTTTTAAATGAAAGGGCAGCACAGCAGCTTAAGAGAAGGAAATAAGGAAACAGCCTTCCCTGCGCAGGCATTACCCTGATCAGGTTCTACGGGTGTGATCTCAGCCTTTCGGCACCCCGAGGATTGAAGCGCAAATTTATGGAAGAAATAAGGCAGCGCTGTAACTTTTCTTCTGGACTTGCGTATAAGAGTTCAGAAACCAGAAATCTTCTAAATCAATTTATATGAAAAAACTTCTTTTGCTTCAATTGCTGGCGGGTAGCTTACTGACTGTTTCGGCTCAAAAGACCATTCACGATCCGAATGCCGAAGTACGCACGGTGGGAAGCTTTCATGCCATCAGGGTTTCCAGCGGCATTGACCTTTACTTAAGTGAAGGTGTTGAGGCAGTAGCCGTTAGCGGGAAGGATGCCGCCACCGTAAAAGAAATCAAAGTGGAAGTGGAGAACGGGGTTTTAAAGATTGGCTTTGACTGGAAAGAAAAAATGATCTTCACCAATAGTAAGCAACTGAAAGCCTACGTATCTTATAAAACGCTGGATGCTTTAAATGCATCCGGAGGATCAGATGTATTTGTTGATGGTTCCATCAAAGCAAAAGATCTGGTATTGAATATCTCAGGCGGCTCTGATTTTAAAGGCAAGGTAGAAACACAAAGCCTGAAAGTAAATGCCAGTGGCGGTTCTGATGTAGACATTTCCGGTTCAACGGGTTCATTAAAGATTGATGCCAGTGGCGGGTCTGATTTCAACGGTTACAATCTAATTGCTGATAATTGTAACGCCGACGCCAGCGGTGGCAGCGATATCCATGTAACGGTTAACCGTGAATTGAAAGCCGATGCCAGCGGTGGCAGCGATGTTTTATACCGCGGCAATGCCAGTACGGTAAATACCAATAAATCAGGAGGCGGCAGCATCCGGAAGACCGGTAAATAAACGCCTTCACAAAACTTTATAAAAGCCATTCAAAAAAGAATGGCTTTTTGTTTTGCCGGCAAGTTTCAATTCCTTAGTTTTGCACCGCGAAGTAGAGCAGCGGTAGCTCGTCGGGCTCATAACCCGAAGGTCCTAGGTTCGATCCCTAGCTTCGCAACCACTGAGCTTCCACATTGGAAGCTTTTTTTATTTCTGAACCACGATTTAGGTGGATTAAGAAGATTAGGAAGAGAAGTAGTCAGTTATAAAGCTACTTTGATCGTTTGTTGCAGTTCATCCTTGGTTAAGCGAAGGATACTCTTGTACGTTTGGTAAGTAAATTCGATATTACCAAACCTCTCCTTAAGCTAATTAAATCTCCTACAGCGGTACATTTGCAAAGCAATGAAAGTTGGATTCGTTAACATTTTTGGAAAGCCAAACGCCGGCAAAAGCACCCTGCTGAATGCATTGATGGGCGAAAAGCTGGCCATCGTATCCTCTAAAGTACAAACCACCCGGCACCGCATTAAAGGCATTGTCACTACCGACGCTTACCAGATCATTTTTTCCGACACTCCCGGTATCATAGAACCGAAATACAAGCTGCATGAGAAAATGATGCAGGCGGTAAGGGGTTCCTTGGAAGATGCGGATGTAGGACTTTTGCTGGTGGCTGTTAACGAAAACCTTACGGAGAACGATGCCATTTTTTCGTCGCTCAAGCTGAAGGTTCCTTGCATTGTCGTTCTCAATAAAACGGATAAGTTTTCGGCTGATAAGCTGACAGAAACAAGACAGTTTTTCGAAAGCAAGCCATACTGCTCCAAAACGATTGCCATCTCTGCCCTCAAGAAGGAAAATCTGGAAGAACTGCTCACCGGTATTACCGAGCTGCTACCCGAAGGCGAGCCATTTTTTGCCGAAGATGAAATGACCGACCTGTCGGAACGCTTTTTTGTTGGTGAAATGATCCGGGAAAAAGTATTCGATCTTTTTGAAGACGAAATTCCTTACCAGACAACGGTTTTAGTGCATGAATTCAAGCAAAAGAGTTCGTTGCTGAAGATCGGAGCCAACATCATTGTTCAACGGGAAACACAAAAGGCGATCATCATTGGAGAAGGCGGGAAGATGATCAAAAAAATAGGTTCAGAAGCCAGAAAGGATATAGAAAAATTTGTGGGTCAAAAGATATTCCTGGAACTTTTTGTGAAGGTGCGGCCTAAATGGCGGGAGAATGATATTTTTCTTAAGGAATACGGGTATTGATCAGTAAGATTGGCGATTGTGGATTTCGTCAATTGATTATTATAAATATGGGTTATTAATCCGCAATCAAAAATCGTTAATCGAATGGGTTTTACATTAGCAATAGTTGGCCGTCCCAACGTAGGAAAAAGCACTTTATTTAATCGTTTACTGGAGCAGCGCAAGGCTATTGTGGAAGACACACCAGGCGTCACCCGCGACCGTCAGTACGGCATCGCGGACTGGAACGGCAAAAACTTCAACGTAATTGATACCGGTGGATTTGTAGCTGGCTCCAATGACGTGTTTGAAACCGAAATCCGGAAGCAGGTAAAAATAGCAGTAGAAGAAGCGAATGCTATTTTATTCATCGTTGACGTTACCACAGGCATTACGGCTTTGGATGATGCGATGGCAGACATTCTTCGCCGCTCCACCAAGCCTGTTTTCCTTGTAGTTAATAAGGTAGATAACAATCAGCGTCAATTAGAAGCGAACGAATTTTATAGCCTCGGTTTTGAAACCGTATTTTTTATGTCCGCCATTAGTGGCAGTGGCTCCGGCGATCTGCTGGATGCCGTAACCGATTTAATAAAGGAAGGAAACACGGATGAAGATCAAGGGGTACCAAAATTCGCCATCATTGGACAGCCGAACGTTGGCAAATCGTCCTTGTTGAATGCATTGATAGGAGAGGACCGGACCATTGTAAGTGATATTGCCGGTACAACCCGTGATACCATTCATACCCGTTATAATTTATTTCAGAAGGAGTTCATCCTGATTGATACTGCCGGCATTCGCAAGAAGGCAAAAGTGCATGAAGACATTGAGTTTTATTCCGTGATCCGTGCTATTAAAGCCGTTGACGAAGCAGACGTTTGTATGATGCTGATTGATGCGGAAAAAGGAGCTACCGCACAGGATCTTAGCATTTATGGCCTTGCTGCAAAGAAAGGCAAGGGAATAGTGGTCATTGTAAATAAATGGGACCTGGTGGCTAAAGAAACGAACACTGCGAGAGATTATGAAGCGGCGTTAAAAAAGCGCCTGGCGCCTTTTAACGACGTTCCTATTTTGTTTGTATCCGTTATTGAAAAGACCCGCATTTTTAAAGCTATTGAAGTGGCTTTAGATGTGTATGAAAGCCGTCAGCGCCGCATTCCAACATCTAAGTTGAATGAAGTGATGCTGAAAGCCATGGAGACCTATCATGCTCCTGTGGTACGTGGACATTCGGTTAGTATCAAGTATGTAACGCAGCTGCCTACCCACGTTCCTTCCTTTGCTTTTTTTGCTAATTTCCCGGATGATATCAAACGACCTTATCAAAATTATTTGGAGAATAAACTTCGAGAAAATTTTGATTTTAAGGGAGTACCCATACGCCTTTTCTTTCGCAAGAAATAGTGTGTATAAAAAGAGAATCCGAAATTTGGTAATCTCGTCCGTACTATTACCTTTGCGCCCATTAGTTAACTAAAACCAAAAGAACAATGAAAAAATTATTAGCTGTTTTAGCAATCGCCGGTACACTCGTAGCTTGCAACAACGACGCAGAAAACAAGACTGCTACAGACACAACTACTACAACTGTAGATTCAACTACACTTGTTCCAACTGTTGATACAACAGGTACAGGCGCCGGAACTGATACGACTGGTACAGGAACAGGTACTACTCAGGATACAAGTGGTGCAGCTGCAACAACCACAACTGGTGGCGGCCATTAATCACTGATTGTTAAGCGTTATAAATTAAAAGCCTTCCATTTTGGAAGGCCTTTAATTTATAAGCTATGCAGGATCTTTTCTACTCGTTCTTTAAAGAGAGTATATTCTTCCTGTTGCTGAATGATAAAAGTATTTTCTTCAAGCTTTCCAATCACTTCGTCCATTTCTTCCCGGCTATCATAAGCCAGCTTACGAAATTCGCTTTGATAGTCTTTTGCCCTGGAGCCATGGATATTCTTCACCATCCATTCCTTTGTTTTCCACGCCTGTTGTAACCAGTCTTTTAAGAGATCAGCAGAAAAGTCATTTATGGTTATTTCCTGAAGTTCAAGTATAGAAGCTAAAGCGTGCTCTAATTTTTGAGCCCCATAAGCCGAACTATTCTGACGATAAAAATGGTGTACGTCATTCCAGGAGTTATACTTTTTCTCTTTTATGTTGTTCAATAAGGTTTGAACGGCAGGCTGCGGTAATAATTGTCCGCCTATATTTAACCAGGTCAGCCTTTGCGGAGATTGAGGCAAGTGCTGTTTCAATTGTTCAAAGGTTGTGAGCCCGTTTGTTTCAATATGAAACATTAACTGGTTGGCTGCGTAGTAAACAATGAGCTCCTTATAAATACTATAAGCCTCTTTTACTTTTAGTAAAACAGTAGGGCGATTATTGTTTTCAATGCCCTTTGCTTGTATTTCTACATTTTTAAGATCCCTGCCTGGATCTTCCAAAATAGCTTTTCCCTTAGCAATCAATGTGTCATCGCCTACATGCTCTGAGGCAGTATCAATGGAGACGGATGTTAACTTTTGGAGTAACCGTAAGGCGTCAAAAATTTCATTGATGCTATCCGGCGCCAAGTAATCGTATTCGATGTGTTGGATCCTTTCCGTGCGCTTATCCCGGTCTATATATTTACTGGCATTTCTTGCCAATGCATACATATTATACATAAACCAGTAAGCTGGCATAATGACCAAGCGATTATTGGCTTCATCATTACTTATCAAGGAAAACGGAAATGGATTATTTAGCTCGTTAGAATAATCCCCTTTTGCGATCAATGTAAAAGAGGCAAATTTTGAATTATGCTTTAAACTCACACATAGTCCTGGCCAAAAACCCCTTCCGGCAATGATCTCGCCATCGGCCGCACGACTGTTGTGATTGGAGCCAATAGTAGCCCCCGCAGCAATATTGCTTTGACCCATCACTAAAGCGGCGCAGAGAAAAGAGTTGTTGTGGTGCTGTTCATGCGCCGGGTAGATCAAGGAGTTCAATACCTCGCAGCAGGAGATAGTGGCGTTATTACCTAAATAGGAATTTATCAAACGTGCGCCATATTTTAACTGCGAATGCGAAGCCATCACAAAGCGTACTGCCTTTGCTCCATAAAAAATGCGGCAGCCAAAACCAATGATGCCATTTACCAATTCGCAACCTTCACCAATTTGTGATGTAGCTTCTTCAGATGAATTGATGGTGAGATTCTTGAGCTTGTTGGCACCTTTAATGTACGCATGGCTGCCAATCCAAACATCCTTGATAATGCTCGTGTTTTTAATAACACAATAGTCACCGATTTTTCCATAATAGCCACGCTGTTTATCAAAGCGTGCTTCCGTCAGTTCTGTAAACCGTTGCAGCAAAGCTTTGTCTGCCCTGTATTTTGACCATAAATAGGCATCGCCAGCTTCCATGCCATTGAAGGGCAGGATTTTGCGGCCGGCATTTTCGTTACAGACTTCCAGCCAAACCCTTACGCCTTCTTCTTCGCCTTCTTTTATAATGCCGTTACCAAATTTTGCATGATCCGTGGTATGCAGTTCATGGATATTAACAAGCATCACTTCATTTCCAATGATATAATGCGAGATGTAATTCACATTATTCACCACCACGTTATCACCAAAATCGCAACTGATGATAGTGCTGTTATAAAGCCCTACTGGAAGGCAAACGTTATGATATTGAATGGCAATCGGCTCTAATTTTCCCATGCGCACTAACCCATAAAACTTGCAATTCTTGACCAGTTCGGGATTGAAGGCATTCGAAACCTTGAGTTTATTCCAATCGTCAGAAGTATTGTTATTGCGTACCAATACTTCAATTTCATAAGCCGTCAGGTTCCGGTGAGATGTGCCACTCCGGTTCTGCAGATCACGTAAATGGTATTCATCCTTACCATCTGGTAAATATTGCGGGTCAATAAAATCGTATCCAATGGAGCTGAGTGCCCATTTCCGGTTGCTATTCATTTATTATTCTACTAATAATTATTCAACGGTAACTGATTTAGCCAGATTGCGGGGCTTATCCACGTCGAAACCTTTTGCTAGACCAATATGATAAGCTAATAATTGTAAAGGAATACAACTTAACATAGGAGACAAGATCTCATCAGCCTCTGGCACTACAATTACATCATCGGCCAAAGCAATGCTCTGTTCGTCACCTTCATTGATGATAGCGATTACCTTTCCTTTACGTGCTTTTATTTCCTGCATGTTAGAGAGTACTTTCTCATGGTAGGAATCTTTTGTAGCAATAAAGATCACAGGTAGCGCTTCATCCACTAAAGCAATCGGGCCGTGTTTCATTTCCGCGGCCGGGTATCCTTCCGCATGTATGTAAGAGATTTCTTTCAGCTTCAATGCCCCTTCTAAAGCCACCGGGAAATTATAGCCACGGCCTAAGTATAAGCAGTTGCTCGCGTCCTTATATTTTTCAGCCAGCTTTTTAATATTTTCCGCTTGTAACAATACCGTAGAAACCTTTTCCGGAATAGCATCTAATTCTCTTACTAATTGGAGGTAACGTTCCTGTGAAAGTGTGCCTTTTTCATACCCTATTTTTAAGGCGATCATGGTAAGGACGGCTAACTGCGCGGTAAATGCTTTAGTGGAAGCCACCCCGATTTCAGGTCCGGCATGTGTGTAAGCACCGGCATCTGATATGCGGGCAATGGACGAGCCAACAACATTCACAACACCTAAGATGATAGCACCTTTCGATTTTGCATTTTCAATAGCCACTAAGGTATCGGCGGTTTCACCACTTTGCGAGATGGCGATGATCACATCGCCTTTATTGATGACCGGGTTGCGATACCGGAACTCCGAGGCATATTCCACTTCGACGTTGATGCGGCACAACTCTTCGAAAATATATTCGGCTACCAGGCCCGCATGCCAGCTGGTGCCGCAGGCTACCATCACAATGCGATTCGCGTTCTTGATCTGTTCGGCATACTTGGTGACCCCGCTCATTGTAATAGAGCCGCTTTCTGCATCCAGCCGTCCACGAAGGCAATCATGTATGGTTTGCGGCTGCTCGAAAATCTCTTTCAGCATGAAATGGTCGTAGCCCCCTTTCTCAATAGCTGCCAGTTCCATATCCAGCTTTGTAATGAAAGGGGTTTGGCGCTCGTTACCAAGGTTTTTCAGGATCAGTTCATCGGCTTTGATAATTGCCAGCTCATAATCGTTTACATACACTACTTCTTTGGTGTACTCGATAATTGGAGAAGCGTCTGATGCCAGGAAATGTTCATTCTTTCCAATGCCAATAACCAAAGGACTGCCTTTGCGGGCGGTGATAAGCGTGTCTGGATGTTCCTGGTCTATCAATACTATCACATAGGCGCCGACGATTCTTTTAAGCGCAATGCGCACTGCTTCTTCCAACGGGCACTCGTTGTTTTCCTTGATGTCTTCAATAAAATTGAGAAGGACCTCTGTATCCGTGTCGCTTTTGAAAGTATATCCTTTCCGAAGGAGATCTTGTTTAAGCTGTGAATAGTTTTCAATGATGCCATTATGGATCATCGCCAACTTGCCACTGGCGGAGATATGCGGATGCGCGTTACGGTCATTTGGTTCGCCGTGAGTGGCCCAACGCGTATGCCCGATCCCGATGTTTGAATGAACATCTTTACCAACCAGCATTTCTTCTAATTCAGCAACCTTGCCTTTCTTTTTATAAACATTAAGGTCGCCATTTAGTAAGGCAACGCCGGAGCTATCGTAACCCCGATATTCCAAACGTTTCAATCCTTTTAAAATTACCGGGTAAGCTTCACGGGGTCCGATGTATGCTACAATTCCGCACATAGTGTATCAATTAAATTTTTTTCAACTGCGAAAGTGCTGAAAATAAGGCAGATAACAAAATGCAGGAGATGTGGTTATGTTTAAAAAACGGCAACTAACAGTCCTCCCCAATCAAGTATATAACTTTCCCCAGATCAAATCAATGGAAATCAGCAAATAAGTTTTTGAATATGGCATATTTGCGCAATACTCTTGCGGTTACATGCAATAAAAAGGGGAAGCTATTGCTTCCCCATACTCATAATTAAATTAATTTTTATGACATCTTTTTCTTTAGATTTTCATCAATTGCATCTAAAAATTCTTCGGTATACAAATAATCCTTTCCATGCTCCACTTTACCGGGATTGATAGTCAGTGCTAAGTCCTTGGTCATCTTTCCACTTTCCACGGTTTCAATGCACACTTCTTCCAAAGCGTTTGCAAAGTCTATAAGCTCCTGGTTGTTATCTAACTTTCCCCTGAAAGCCAATCCTCTGGTCCAGGCAAAGATGGATGCGATAGGATTCGTTGAAGTAGGGTTTCCTTTTTGGTGTTCGCGGTAATGACGGGTTACGGTGCCGTGGGCCGCTTCCGCTTCCACGGTTTGCCCATCAGGCGTTACCAAAACAGAGGTCATTAATCCTAAAGAACCAAAACCTTGAGCAACAGAATCGCTTTGCACATCCCCATCATAGTTCTTACATGCCCAGATAAAGCCGCCGTTCCACTTCATAGCTGATGCGACCATATCATCAATCAGGCGATGCTCGTAGGTGATGTTCGCTTCTCCGAATTTCGTAGCAAATTCGGCGTCAAAGATTTCCTGGAAAATATCCTTAAAACGACCATCGTATTTTTTTAGGATGGTGTTTTTAGTGCTGAGATAAAGTGGCCAACCTTTGGTTAACGCCATATTCATACAGCTGCGGGCAAAGCCCCGGATGCTTTCGTCTGTATTATACATCGCCATCGCCACGCCGCCTTCGCCGGTATAGTTGTAAACTTCGTGCTGGATCTTTTCGCCATTCTCTCCCTCAAAAGTGATGGTGAGTTTGCCTTTACCTTTTACCACAAAATCGGTTGCGCGGTACTGATCGCCAAATGCATGACGACCCACTACAATCGGGCGGTCCCAGGTGGTAACGAGGCGGGGCACATTTTTGATAACGATCGGTTCGCGGAATACAGTGCCATCCAGGATATTGCGAATCGTGCCGTTCGGGCTCTTCCACATTTGCTTAAGACCAAATTCCTTCACACGGTCTTCATCCGGTGTGATGGTAGCGCACTTAATGCCTACTCCATACTGGCGGATGGCGTTAGCCGCGTCAATCGTTACCTGGTCGCCGGTTTGGTCGCGGTATTCAACGCCAAGGTCATAATACTTAATATCTAATTCTAAATAGGGAAGAATCAATTTGTCTTTGATAAATTTCCAGATGATGCGGGTCATTTCATCACCGTCCAATTCCACTACCGGGTTGGCAACTTTGATCTTTTGCGTCATGTGAGCAGGGTTTGATTTTAGTAAGGGGCAAAACTAAGACTTTTGTGAGTTTGAGAAGGATATTATGAATAATGATAACTCCTCCCGAAGCTTAAATGTTCAGCCCGGGCACTAAGAAAATGGGTTACGTTATTTTAATTCCACCTGCCCGGGCGGCAATGGTTTCTTGCGCTTAATGCGAAGAATTGCATTCTTATCAAGGCTGCTTGCCATGCGTACTTCAAAACGTTTCTTACCGTCCGAAACGATCATCAGCGCCGTATTGGGTGGCAATGCCCCGAGGTTATTGGCAAACATGCCGATCTCATTGACCGCTTTGCTGGTGTCGAGCTTCATATTGAAATGAACAGCGCTGGTGCTTAGGAGCCTGTTGAAGGTGAGCAGCTTGTCATTCATAAAAACAGCGATCGAATCACCGTCAACTTCACCATTGTCATAAAAGTCCACTGAAACGGAATCGCCATCTACCTCGATCTCTTGTGCAACCACCTTTTCCCGCTCTTTATATTGATTGTCAATTACAAAATTCACAACGGGTCGTTGCACTACCGTCACCGCCGTCAGCGTATCATATCCGGAAGGGCTCCAAACTTGCCGTGATTCTTTGTACAGCCTTAATGCCGTTAGCACGGAATCCTGGTTGCCTGCCTCTTTATTCAAAGTGATATTAAAAAAGATCTCCGGGCAGGTATTTTTATAGGAGCCCCTGCTTACAAAGCTGCCTTTCATATCGGAACTTACTTTGGAAACTTTCAATTGCGCTACAAAGTCCATAGGGCAATCCACTTCCATATTGATGCGGGAACCATAATACGTGACGGGGATATTGGGAAGGGTGATGAGGCGGGTAGCGGAATTATAGTTCCCATTGATCTTAAAGCTGCGAAAAGTATTCTTAAAATAATAATTTACAATGCCTTCTACCTTGGCCCCGTTCTGCCGGATCAACAACTCAAAAAGGTAATTATTGGCGCTGCCTCCATTCTGTACATTGCCGGAACCGTACCAATAGCCGTTTACATTTTGAGCCGATCCGGCTAGGGTAAGAAGCAGTAAAGAAGCCAACAGCCATTTCTTCATTGTCAAATAACGTTTGATAAGCAATTTTATTTGATATACCGTTTTAAATCCCTATCGGCATCACGGTTCTTAATGCTTTCGCGTTTGTCATGCAGCTTCTTGCCCTTAGCCAATCCGATCTCCATTTTGAACAACCGCTTTTCATTTTCGTAAATGCGTAGTGGAACGATCGTATAACCTTTCTCCTTCATTTTGGTCTGCCACTTTTTTAGTTCCCGTTTACTGAGCAACAATTTCCGGTCGCGAACGGGTTCATGATTGTTAATAGTGCCATGCGAGTACTCGGCAATGTGAAGGGATTTGATCCAAAGTTCGCCATCCTGGAAAAGACAATAGCTATCGTTGAAGCTGCACTTACCGGCACGCAACGATTTTACTTCTGTACCCAACAACGCAAGACCAGCCGTGTATTTATCGTCAATAAAAAATTCGAAATAAGCCGAGCGGTTTTTGATTTCCATTAAAGGTTAAACGTTTAAAATCTAAAGTTTAAAGCCGGTTCGTTTTTCAAAGGATTGATCGTTTTAAAACTTTCAACCTTAAACTTCAACGTTAGACTCTTTTAAACAATATCTAATTCTTAAAGAGCGTCAAAACTGTTGCCAGCTTTTGTTTCAAGGTTTTACGCGGTACAATAAAATCAAGGAAACCATGTTCCAAAATAAATTCGCTGCGCTGAAATCCTTCCGGCAGGTCTTTCTTAATTGTTTCTTTAATTACCCTTGGTCCGGCAAAGCCAATGAGGGCGCCGGGTTCGGCAATATTAAGATCGCCCAGCATACCGAAGGAGGCAGAGATGCCCCCGAAAGTAGGATCGGTGAGTAGTGAGATATAAGGCAGTTTCGCATCAGATAGTTGAGAAAGCTTGCCGCTGGTTTTTGCCAACTGCATCAGGGAAAAAGCACTTTCCATCATGCGGGCGCCACCGCTTTTCGAGATCACCATAAACGGCATTTGATGCTGGATGCAGTAATCCACCGCCCGGCTAAATTTCTCACCCATCACAGAGCCTAGAGAGCCGCCGATAAATTCAAAATCCATGCAAGCAATGACGAGGTCATTGCCTTCAACTTGTCCAACAGCAACCCGCATGGAATCTTTCAGATCGGTCTTTGACCAGATCTCTTCCAGTCGTTTTTTGTAAGGTTTAAGATCGGTAAAGCCTAACTGATCCTTCGAACGGATGTTCTCAAACAGTTCGATATATTCCTTGTTATCAAAAATGAGATCGTAATATTCGTTACTGCCAACGCGGTGATGAAAACTGCATTTCGGGCAAACGAACAGCTCTTCCCTTAAATCATTGATCGTAGCAATATGGTTACATTCCGGGCACTTGCTCCACAAGCCTTCCGGTGTTTCTTTGCGTTCCGATGTTGGCGTAGTGATGCCTTTTTTCAGGCGCTTAAACCAACTGCTTTTCGTTTCCTCTGTTTTTCCTTCTTCGCCGGCCAGGTTGGCATCAAAGTCTTCAATTTGTTTTGACATAACCCCAATTTGGTTCGGCACAAATATAGAGGAAGTTGATGGTTGGCAGATGATAGATGACAGTTGATGGTTGACAGGAGGCAATCCAGTACTTAAAGTTTTAATCAAAACGGAACAGCTCTATGCTGTCATCTATCATATAGTTTGGCATTGGATTTGAAATTAATTAACTGGTGGCTTATAACGTATAAAAGTCGCCATGCTTCAATTCCTTGTTTCACAACATGTAATTGAAAAACCGGGGGGCAACTTAAAAAGCTGTCCCTCTTTTTTATTTACTAGCACCGCGCCATCTTCTTCTTTTTACCTACGGTTCCCTTCGCTACAACTTTACTGATATAGTCCGGCGCATAAGGCACTTTGCAGGCTGTGCCGTTCATGTCAACGGTTATTTTGCCTAATCGTTTCCCTATTTCTCTTGCTTCGTTACTCAGGGGTTCCACATAGCAGCCAACGCTGATCACAAATCCATTCATTGCATAGCGTACGCGGTTGGCGGCCTTTGGCATTTCCGACTCTACTTTTTGCAAGAGCTTTTTCACTGCCGTTAAGTATAGATCTACATCGGCTACCAGCGATACTACGTTCGCCAGTGTGGCCTATCCGGCCGTTTGCTTTTTTTCATCGGCAGATGCTATCCATGCCTTTCCCAATTGCCAGCCATAAGGGCTTTCCGCTGCCAGCCAGGGAATGGTGTATTCAAAGATGGAGGAGCTTTCCGTCGTATCGAGCCAGTGTTGCAACTCGGCTTTCGTGACAGCCTTTTCATCGGCGATCAGCCCTGCCAGGTACCGGGCATCGGAAACCCCCGTTTCATAAAGCTCCAGCGCCAGTTGGTGGTTTTTCTTTACCACCTTCTGAATCTTCTTTAGGTCACCGATTTTTACACCATAATTTATGTCCTTTACACCGTGCCGGTCAAAAATGCGTTGCACATTTGAAGAGCCCATTGCTTTGAGCTGGATGAGTATTTCGGCAGCAGTCATGGTGTATTATTATACAAGCAAGATAATAGTTTGCACATAAAAAACCCCGCAACAGCGGGGTGAAAATTTACTTGTGTTTTTTGGGGCGGTTGTTTCGCACGTCTTTCGCGTTGTGCGTAACGTCGCCACCTTTTGTATCCTGCTCTTCGTTAGAGCGGCTGTCGAGGTCGTCCCGCACATCGGGGCGTGGACGATGACCCATGAACTGCTTGTTTTGCATATTGTTTTGCATTCTGCTTCCTTTCATAACTCACTGTTTTGTAGAAAGAGTAAGCAAAATCGTACCAATTTCTGGGGTTGCTTTTTTACTTTGCTGATAATGTTCAGGCTTGGGGAATAAATTATATTTGATTATGGAATCAGAACATGAGATGATACCGCCGAGTCCCCGCGGGAGATTATTTGGTGTGTCTTGTCCTGAAATGGGTTTACACAATAGTAAACTTAAAAAACAGGGACGATGGAAAAGAAGTTATTTCAGCCGCATTACGACCGGGCTTTCAAGACAAAGGTCATTGAGGAGTATTTGGCGAC
>JAOQAI010000004.1 GCA_025963645.1 Flaviaestuariibacter sp. | reverse complement strand
CTACCCGCTGGGCATTGATGTCAAAGCCAATCACCGAAATTTGCTTCGCAAACTCCAGGGCAATGGGCAGTCCCACATAACCGAGTCCCACTACCGCCAGCTTCGCTTTCTTATCTAATAACTCCTGATACATCAAAATAACTATTTTATCGAATTGAATTCTTTGGGTTTCTTACTCCACTCTTCTGGAGAAAGGGACTTAAAATACTCATATGTAATCTTTAATCCTTCCTTTCGGTTCACTCTAGGCTGCCAGCCCAGTATTTGCTTAGCTTTACTAATATCCGGACGTCTTTGCTTTGGGTCATCTTCTGGTAAAGGTTTATAATCAATCCCTACTTTATTCCCTGTAAGGGCAAGCACTTCTTCTGCAAATTCTTTCAGACTTATTTCATCGGGGTTACCCACATTAACAGGCATGACATAATTACTGAGTAGTAACCGATAAATACCTTCTACCAGGTCATCTACATAGCAAAAAGACCGGGTCTGAGAGCCATCACCAAATAGGGTCAGATTCTCGCCACGTAAAGCCTGTCCTATAAAAGCAGGCAAGGCACGGCCATCATTCAACCGCATACGTGGCCCATACGTGTTGAAAATGCGTATGATTCTTGTCTCCACGCCATGAAACGTATGATACGCCATCGTGATGGATTCCATATAGCGCTTGGCTTCATCATACACACCACGAGGTCCTACCGGGTTCACATGTCCCCAGTATTCTTCTGTTTGCGGATGTATCAGCGGATCGCCATACACTTCAGAGGTAGATGCTACCAATATGCGGGCGCCCTTCGCTTTTGCCAGGCCCAAGCAATTATGTGTGCCCATCGCGCCTACTTTCAGTGTTTGAATAGGGATCTTTAAATAATCAATAGGGCTTGCAGGTGAGGCAAAATGCAGTATGTAGTCGAGATTGCCAGGAATGTGAATGAATTTTGTCACATCATGATGATAAAATTCAAACTGAGGTAGCGGAAAAAGATGTTCGATATTTTTTAAGTCGCCGGTAATAAGATTATCCATGCCTATCACATGGTATCTATCCTTTATAGCCCTGTCGCATAAATGGGAGCCAAGGAAGCCCGCCGCACCGGTGATCAATATTCTTTTCATACCATTGCCTCCTTTGTGACGGCTGCCCGGCGGCCAACACTCTCATAATGAAATCCGAGCGCTTCCATCTCGGGCACATCAAACAGGTTCCGCCCGTCAAAAATGGCCTTGTTCTTTAAGGCCCCGCTTATCTTTTCAAACTCCGGCGTGCGGAACTCATTCCACTCGGTGGCTATGATAAGGGCGTCTGCATCGGTCAATGCCCCGTATTGGCTTTCTGCATAGTTGATAACCGAGTCAAACTGCTGCGCCACGTTTTCCATCGCCTCTGGGTCAAATACGGTTACCGTGGCGCCTTCACCCAGCAATGCTTTTATCATGTAAAGTGCCGGCGCTTCGCGGATATCATCCGTATTAGGCTTGAAGGCCAATCCCCATATCGCAAAATGCTTTCCTACCAAATCGTTGTTGAAATACTTCTTGATCTTTGGCATCAGGTGCAGCCTCTGGTCGTCATTTACCTGCAGTACCGCCTCTAATATTTTGAAATCATAATCTACTTCATGTGAGGAACGTACCAGGGCCTGCACATCTTTTGGAAAACAGCTACCCCCATAGCCGATACCCGGAAACAGAAAACGCTTGCCGATGCGGTCGTCTGTACCAATGCCCCTGCGCACCGCATCCACATCAGCACCCAGCTTTTCGCAAAGACGGGCTATTTCATTCATGAAAGTGATCTTGGTAGCCAGGAACGAATTAGCGGCATATTTGGTGAGTTCAGCTGAGGGCTCGTCCATATATATGACCGGGTTGCCTTGGCGCACATAGGGCGCATACAGGTCGTTCATTACCTTCTTCGCCCTTTCTGAGGTAGTACCTACTACCACGCGGTCCGGCTTCATAAAATCCTCTACCGCTACACCCTCCCGTAAAAACTCGGGATTGGAAACGACATCGAATTCGCCTTTGTAATTTTTGCGTATGGCATCACTTACTTTTTTAGCTGTGCCTACAGGTACGGTGCTTTTATTTACAATAACTTTATAGCCCTGCAGTAGTTTGCCAATTTCCGCTGCCACACCCAGCACATATTTCAGGTCTGCCGAGCCATCTTCACCGGGAGGTGTAGGGAGCGCTAAAAAGATAATTGCAGCATCCTTGATTCCGTCAGCTAGATCCGTGGTAAAATGCAGCCGGTCTTCTTTGATATTGCGTTGAAAAAGCTTCTCCAGTCCGGGCTCGTAAATAGTTATTACTCCAGCCTGCAATTTGGCTACTTTCTTTTGATCGATGTCAACGCAGGTAACCTGGTTACCCGTTTCCGCAAAGCAAGTACCCGAAACCAATCCGACATATCCGGTACCAACAACTGTAATTTTCATATATTTTCCTGATTGAAATATTCTTTATACAAGTTTTTAATTCCCTCTTCCAAAGGGGTTTTTGCTGTCCAGCCCAAGGTGGTTAATTTCGACACATCCATGAGCTTTCGTGGTGTACCATCAGGCATACTCGAATCAAAAATTATATCGCCTTTATATTCCGTGATTCGCTTTACGGTTTCGGCTAATTCGCGGATGGTAATATCTGTTCCTACCCCTATATTAATAAACGCTGCTTCATCATAATGCTGCATTAAAAAATAGCAGGCATTTGCCAGGTCATCAGCATGTAAAAATTCCCGGTGGGGTGTGCCCGTGCCCCAAAGCGTTACTTGTTTGGCACCACTCACTTTTGCCTCATGAAATTTGCGCAATATGGCAGGCAGCACATGCGACTGTTGCAGGTCATAATTATCATTCGGCCCATACAAATTGGTAGGCATAACCGAAATAAAGTGACAACCATATTGGCGGCGATAGGCTTCGCACAGTTTGATGCCAGCAATCTTTGCAATGGCATACGCTTCATTGGTTGGCTCTAATGGTCCGGTTAATAAAGAGTCTTCCTTCAAAGGCTGGGGTGCCAGCTTGGGATAAATACAGGAGGAGCCTAAGAAAAGTAATTTTTTTACCCCGTGCTTGTAAGACTGGTGAATCACATGGTTCTGAATCGCCAGGTTATCGTATAAAAAATCCGCCGGGTATTGGCTATTGGCTAAAATGCCACCTACCTTGGCAGCGGCTAAGAACACGTATTCCGGCTTTTCCAGCTCGAAGAACCTTTGAACTGCCGCTCCATCGCGCAAGTCCAGTTCCGCAGAGGTACGGGTAATCAGTCGGGTATAGCCTTTTGCTTGTAGACAGCGTAGCAACGCGCTGCCAACCATACCCCGGTGTCCGGCTATATATATCTTATTCTCTTTTTCCATTAAGCAATGGGCACTGTGATTGGGTAGCCCGCGTCACGTAATAATTTTTCTTTTTGAAAAAGTTGAAGGTCAGCAGCCACCATCTCAGCCACTAGTTCTTGCAGCTTGTATCTTGGCGCCCAACCCAACTCTGTTCTTGCCTTCGTTGAATCGCCTAGTAATTGATCGACCTCGGTAGGGCGGAAATAAGCGGGATCGACTTTCATCACTACTTGCCCTTTGTGGAAAGCGTATTCTCCGGAGTGATCTTCCACGATAGCATATTCTTCGACTCCGACCCCTTCAAAACGAATGACCACGCCCAGTTCGGCAAAAGCCATGCGTATGAATTCCCGCACCGAGCAGGTAACGCCGGTGGCGATTACATAATCGGTGGGCTTATCCTGTTGCAGCATGAGGTACATGGCTTCTACATAGTCCTTGGCATGGCCCCAATCCCGTTCCGCATCGATATTACCCATGTATAAAATATCAGTTAAGCCCAGTGCTATTTGCGCCACGCCACGGGTTACTTTTCGGGTTACAAAGGTTTCGCCACGCAGCGGACTCTCATGATTGAATAAAATACCGTTACAGGCAAAAATACCATACGCTTCGCGGTAATTTACAGTGATCCAATAAGCATAAAGCTTAGCTACCGCGTAAGGCGAGCGGGGATAGAAAGGTGTCGTTTCTTTTTGAGGAACCTCCTGCACCAGCCCATAAAGCTCCGAAGTCGAAGCTTGGTAAAGTTTGGTTTTATTTTGAAGCCCTAAAATGCGAATCGCCTCCAAAAGCCGGAGAACGCCTAAACCATCGGCATTGGCGGTATATTCCGGCGCATCAAAACTCACCTTCACATGGCTCATCGCTCCCAGGTTATAAATCTCATCGGGTTGCGCTTCCTGGATAATACGAATAAGATTGGTTCCATCGCTGAGATCGCCATAGTGCAAGATAAAATTGCGGTGACTTTCGTGCGGGTCTTTATATAAATGATCGATCCGGTCTGTATTGAAAAGCGACGACCGGCGTTTAATGCCATGCACGATATAGCCCTTAGCTAAAAGCAGTTCCGAAAGGTATGCGCCATCCTGCCCGGTAACCCCTGTTATCAATGCAACTTTTGTCATTCTTACTTTAATATGAATAGCCTATCTCAAAAATGGTCGTTCTATGTGGTTGTCACCCTGAGCTGAGTTTATCCTAAGCTTGACGAAAGGACGAAGGGATCTTTTTTATCAGGACACAAAGGGATAAAATTACTTTTAGAGAAATTATTGAGATAGTTAGTTTAATGCTAAACACCTAAACCTCTAAACAACTAAACATCCCTGACCCTCACCTCTCTGCATATTGCTCCTCGTAATAATGCTGGTAAGCCCCACTCGTTACCCCTTTCAGCCACTCTTCATTACTCAAAAACCAGTCAATTGTTTGACCCAATCCTTCTTCAAACGTCACGCTTGGTTCCCAGCCCAACTCCTTATTGATCTTACCCGCATCAATCGCATAGCGCCGGTCGTGCCCAGGACGGTCTTTTACATACGTGATCAATGCTTCACTTGTACCAACCGGGTTTTCCAGCTTCTCATCCATTTGGCGGCATAGCTCTTTCACCAGGTCAATGTTCTTCCATTCATTAAAGCCGCCAATGTTATAAGTGCTGCCCTTTTTGCCCTTGTGAAAAACAAGGTCAATGGCGATAGCGTGGTCCTTTACAAAAAGCCAGTCGCGGGTATATTGCCCATCGCCATATACCGGCAGCGGCTTTTTGGTAATGATATTATTGATAAAAAGCGGGATCAGTTTTTCGGGGAAATGATAAGGCCCATAATTGTTGGAGCAGTTCGTGATCACTACCGGCAAACCATAGGTATCGCCATAAGCCCGCACAAAATGATCGGAGCTGGCCTTCGAAGCGGAGTAAGGCGAATGCGGATCATACGGCGTCTCCTCCGTAAACAAACCCGTCTCTCCTAAAGCGCCATAAACTTCGTCGGTTGAAACGTGATAAAATAGCTTGTTATCGAACGGATTGTCACCCTGAGCTTGACGAAGGGTTTTTTGAGACCACTGCGTTTTAGCCACATTCAGCAAATTAACGGTTCCCACCACATTCGTATACACGAAGTCAAGCGGCGACAAGATCGAACGATCCACATGCGACTCCGCAGCCAGGTGTATCACACTATCTGGCTGGTATTGTGTGAAGACCCGAGCCAATTCGGTTGCATCCAAAAGATTGACCTTCTCAAATACATAATTCGGCGCCGTTTCGATATCGGTCAAATTCTGCAGGTTGCCCGCATACGTTAATGCATCCAGGTTCACGATCCGGTAGTCTGGATACTTCGTTACAAAAAGCCGCACTACATGCGAACCAATAAACCCGGCACCGCCGGTAATGAGGATGGTTTTGGTGAAGGAAGGCATGTTTATTTGTTTGGCGTTTATTTGTTGAGCTCTTTATAATTCCGTAGAACGTCTTAGAGCATTGATCTTATTGGATAGGCTTTCAATAGAAATTCGCAGATTAATTAGGTCCTCGCTTGAAATAAAGTTTAAATCCGCAGAAAGTATAAGTTGATTCAATAACTCCATTAAACTCCCATAAGCCATTGTATAGAAATGTGCCTGATCTTTTGAGGTCTTACGCGCCGATCCCTCAGCGATATTAGAAGGTATGGATACAGCACATCGTCTCATTTGATTTACGATTCCGAACTTTTCATCTGAAGGGTAGTTTCGAGTAAGCGTATAAACAGCAGCCACTAATTTTCTCGCCTCTTGCCAGACATCCAGTTTCTCGAATGCATAGGTGTGCATGGATGGTTTGTTGTTTAGACGATTTTTGTTTAGTTGTTTATATGTCTAAATTAGATAGTGGTATCTGAAACATCCACCAGCAAGTTATTTATAAATAAAAAAGACTAACTGCGCTTTTCTAAACAACTCAACACCTAAACAACTCAACACCTAAACAACCCAACTCTCTACACCGAATACGAATAATTATGATGTTGACGATACCAATCGAAAGCCGCCTTCAACCCCTCCTTCACACTCACCTTCGGATCGTACGACAACAAAGACTTTGCTTTTGAAATATCCGCTAAGCTATGCCGCACATCCCCGACTCTTTCAGTTCCATATATAGGCGCTAAATCACTCCCGGCAATCTGTTTTAAATACTCAAACAACTCATTCAACGTCGTTCGCTCCCCAAAGGCCACATTATACACTTGGTTCAAAGCTTCTGGATTCTCCGTAAAAAGCGCTTTGATATTTGCCTGCACAACATTTCCTATAAAAGTAAAGTCCCGGCTTGTTTCGCCATCACCATTAATATGCGGTGCCTCGTTATTCAGCACCGCCTTCATAAACAGTGGTATCACCGCGGCATACGCACCGTTAGGATCCTGCTTAGGTCCAAATACATTGAAATAGCGCAGCCCGATGGTATCTAATCCGTATGTTTTATAAAAAACATCTGCATATAACTCATTAACGTATTTTGTAACAGCATACGGCGAAAGAGGCTTTCCAATAGCATCTTCCACTTTTGGCAGCCCGGGATGATCGCCGTAGGTGGATGATGAAGCAGCATACACCACCCGCTGAACCGCGCTTTCCCTGGCAGCCGTCAGCATGTTTAGCATCCCGGTAATGTTCACCTCATTGGTCGTCAGGGGGTCATTAATAGACCGTGGCACCGAGCCCAGGGCCGCCTGGTGCGAAACCAGGTCAATATCCACACAGGCAGCGAGGCAGGTCTGAGCCTCCCGGATATCACCTTCTATAAATTCAAACTTAGGGTGTGTTAGAAAAGGTTCAATATTTTTAGAAGAGCCGGTAGCCAGGTTATCCAGAACACGCACATGGTTTACGCCTTCCAGTTGCAGCAAGGCTTCTGCCAGGTTCGATCCAATAAAACCGGCGCCACCGGTAACAAGAATACGCATACTTAAATAGTTGCTTTTTTCTTTGTTTGTTTTTTCCCTTTTCCAAAAGGAAACCATCGGCTTAAAATGCCTTCTGGTTTTTCATCCTCATAATAACCATAGCCCCGTCCGGCACCATACCCATAACCGTAGCCATAGCCGCCATATCCATAGTAACCATACCCACCACCCATCTTCACATCGTTCAGGATGATACTGGATTTAGGGAGCTTATTTTGCGTATGGTATTCTTCAATCAGTTGCAATTGTTTTTTATGCGTTACTCCCTGGCGGGTAATATAAATGGTACAATCAGCGAATTGGCTGAGGGTTAAGGCGTCGCTAACCATACCTACCGGCGCAGTATCCATAATAATAACATCGAACTCTTTACGCAGGTAAGCAAAAAGTTCAGCCATCCGGGGCTCTAAAAGGAGTTCGGCAGGATTAGGAGGAATGGGGCCGCAGGCGAGCACAAAAAGATTCTCATAGCCTTCCACAGGTATCGGCAATTCCTCCAGTCTTATTTTCCCGAGGATATAGTTCGTCAAGCCCGGTTTTTTGGGAATGTCCAAGCCAGATAGTATTTTGGGCTTCCGGATATCGAACTCCAATACAATGGTGCGTTTTCCGCCGAGTGATAGCACGGCCCCCATATTGGTGGCAATAAATGATTTTCCCTCTCCGCTGAAGGACGACGTAATAAGGATGACCGGCTTTTCGATAGTGGCAATAATGTACTGGAGGTTGGAACGGATGATCCGGAACTGCTCAGCGATGAACTTTCGGTTCTTATGGGTTACTACAAGCGTATCACCCTCTTTGGAATGCCCCACCTCACCTAAAACGGGAACCGTAGTAACCTTTTCGATATCCGTTCTCGATTTCACTTTATCATCCAGCAATTCCAGTATAAAAATGAACAGGGCTGGGATGATCAAACCGATTAGTAATGCTATGGATTTGATGCTGCCGGAAGTAGGCTTCACCGGGACCGGGTTAGGACTGGCCTTGTCCAGCACCTTGATATTGGAAATAGTAGCGGCAAGCGAGATAGCAGACTCTTCCCGCTTCTCCATCAGGAAATTATAAATAGCCAGCTTGTTTTCCTGTTGCCGTTTGATCTCTACAAAGTTCTGTAGCTTGGAAGGCATGGAGCGCAGCTGCGCCTGGGCGCTGGAATTGCGCTGCTGTACACTCGCTATAGAGGCATTGAGCGCACGCCGGAGATTGCGCAGATTCTCGAGCAGGCTGCGGCGGTAGCTTTCTATTTGTTCGCTCAATTGAACCACTCGCGGATTGGCAGCGGGTGTGCTTTCCAGGAGGCTCTTGCGTTCCAGCTGTGCTGTATTATAAGCGCCAATCAAGCCACCTAACGTAGCGTCAGCAATACTGAGCGCCGAAGGAACAATAGTATAACGGTTTTGAGAGGATCCTACATAATCCTCGATCAGTTGCAGGTTAGTCAGTTGCGAACGTTGCTCTACCAATTGCTGATCCGCCGCCTCGGTTTTGCTGTACAAGCTGGCAGAAGCGGTCTCTACATCATTCAGTTGATTGGCTTGTTGGTAAGCGATCAGCTGGTTGGTCACGCTATCGAGTTCGTGGGACACAAGCCGCAACCGGCCATCGATAAAATCGATCATTTGCCTGGTAGTAGCGTTTTTATCTTCAATGGTACCTCGCTGGTACTCCACCATCAATTGGTTAATGACATCAGCACACAACTGTGCGCTCTCCGTTTCCAGTGATAATACGAGGATACTACCGCCCGTCTTAGGAGCCACAACCAAACCACCGGCTAGTTGGGAAGCTGCTTGTGCCGTGGGTCGCCAGGTGATCATATATTCGGCAGTAGGTTCGGCATTACCGATTTTCAGGAGCCGGAAGCTGCCATTGGGTGTCGAAAAAGCTTGCCCGAAAGTATAGACGGCGTCATCGCTTCCTATTTTAAAACTAGTGCCATTGCTGAAACGAATAGGTAATACAAAAGGAATAGAATCTTTTACTTGCAACGTCTCAACGTAGAAGGGCGCTTCCTTGTAAACATTCGGCTCTTTTATTTTACCTTTTGCCTTATACTCGAAATTTAGGTTAAGCGACCGCACCACACGCTCCATCATTGGTACGGATTTAATGTATTCGATCTCGTTTTGAATATTCTTGCTCCGGTCGTTTCCAAATAGTTCCTGAAATTTGTCGTCCTTTCCCCCACCACCCGGTTTTTCATCGCTTAGGATCATGGACCCAGTTGCCCGGTAAATAGGTGTTGTATAGCGCAGGTATAAAAAGGCCACCGCCAGCGATAGCACCACCGAAAGAATAAAGAGCGGCAAAAAGCGCAGGTACTTAAATACAAACTCCTTTATATTAAAGCCGGCTTGATCACTGCGGGAAGGTTGAAATTGAGAGGCCATTTAAATGATTAATTACGGGTAAAGATGCTGTAGATAAGCGTGGCAGCGGTGATAATGCTCAAAGCGAATCCTACCTGCTGCGTGATCCGTTGCTGATCGGCCTGCCGTAGCCGGTAGCTGTTTTGATCGACCAGAATGACATCGTTTTGCTGAAGCTGATAATAGCGCGAAGCAAAAATAGACTGTGAGGTAAGGTCCAATAGCCCGGTCTCCCGGATGCCGTTATTTTCACGCAGCACACGGACGTTTTTTATAGTACCGAATTCTGTGATACCACCTGCCATACCCACGGCTTCTAAGATGGTAAGGCGCTCGGTAGGCACAGTTAAAACACCTGGGCTCCCTACTTCCCCCAAAACCGTAATACGAAAATTCAGGAACCGGATCATTACGGTGGGTTGCATCAATACATCTTTAAGTCTGGTTTTTATAGTTTGTTCCAGTTCACTCTTGGTAAGCCCCTCTGCATGAACGGTCCCGATCCTGGGCATATCAATATCCCCACGAACATCTACCAGGTAGCCCATCAATTGCGTGTTTTGGCCACCACCAGCCGCCATGCTCATATTATACATCGGATCTACTTTTTGATCCGTGCTAATGCTTGAAATCTGTATAGACAACAGGTCGTTTTTTTGAATGATAGGCTCGGCAATATAAACGCTGCGCTTGGCTGCCGTATCCTTAATATCTTCCAGGTAATTATATACCGCCCGTTTTTGTGTGAGGCAGGAACTGAAGCAAAGGATGAAAAACAAATAAAGTAGGTACCGCATAGATACTATTTGTTTAGTGAGACTCACGGGAAATAAGTTTATTATGGTCAATATAAGCTACCAGGTAGCAGTCCAAACTTTCGATTAGCACTTTCACTCTTTTACGTTTCACCTCAAGTATTTTTCCCTCTTGGTCCATAAAAGGACCGGCTGTAACAATCACTTGCGTATTTGCTCTTAAGTCAGCCTTTAGCAAGGCCACCTCTTGGTGCTCATCCAGGAATTTTTTAATAACCTGGATTTCCTTATCGCGTATTACGGCAGGTTTCCCATCCCAATATACAAAATTCATCACGCCATCCGTCATCCGGACAGCCGTACGGTTTTCATCGTCTGTCTTTACAAAAACATAGGATTTGAATAGGGGCTCTTCCACCAGTTTCACCCGGTCGCTCCATTTGCGATGCACCTTATTTAAAGGGCAATAGCTTTCTATGCCTTTCTGTGTCAAAAGATTATGCACCTTTTTTTCCCACCGTGGGCGGGTATAAACAGCGAGCCATTTTGAACCGGTAAAAGACATTCTTACAAAGCTTCGCCACCTCAGTCACACGGTTTTTTGTATGGCTAAGTAGAAAGGGTGTGCAAATATAGGGGTTGCTGTGGGAGTGACAAATTCATAAAAGCTTCAGATATTGAATTAGTTAAGTAACAAAAATTAATCTACCCGCACTTCGTTGTTGATGAGTTTATAGGTTTTCATAGTAATTTCTTCAATTGCTTCTCCGTTCTCATTGAAAATCAAACGATAACCATTTTTACTTACCCATCCTGACTGTTTAGCCGGGTTTCCGGTCATAATAGAATAAGCCTTTACGTCTTTTGTTAAAACTGCCCCCGCACCAATTAATGCGTAGCACCCTATCTCTACGCCGCATACGATGGTAGCATTCGCTCCAATGCTCGCCCCTTTTCTTACTACCGTTTTCCTAAACTTCTGTTTTCTTTCAATAAAGCTTCTGGGATTGATAACATTCGTAAAAACAACTGATGGGCCAATGAAAGCTCCATCCTCAATGACAACTCCATTATACAGAGATACATTATTCTGAATCTTTACCCCATTCCCGACAATCACATCATTATCTACAAACACATTTTGTCCCAAAATGCAGCTCTCCCCAATAACACTCCGGGGCATTAAATGACAAAAATGCCAAACCTTTGTTCCGGCGCCTATTTGTGCCCCGGAGTCAACAATAGCAGAAGGATGAATGAAAATATTAGAATCCATATATAGGTTAAGCTGCCAATTTATTACATTTAAACCTAAATACCTGCTTTGAACCAACGCTATTATTCCCTTGATGTCTTCCGTGGCGCCACGGTAGCCTTGATGATCCTGGTCAACAACCCCGGTTCCTGGTCGCATATCTACTCGCCGCTGGAACACGCCGCCTGGCATGGCATCACGCCTACCGATCTTGTTTTTCCTTTCTTTTTGTTTGCCGTAGGCAATGCCATGGCTTTCGTGATGCCTCGCTTTGAAGCGGCAGGTGACGGCGTTTTCTGGCGGAAAGTGCTCAAGCGCACCCTGCTCATTTTCGCCATCGGGCTGTTCCTGAACTGGAACCCTTTTGTGCGCTGGCAGGGCGATGACCTGGTAGCCAAAACCTGGATATGGGTGAACGATAAGGGCGAAGTGGTGGGCATCCGTATTTTGGGGGTGCTGCAGCGGATTGCGCTTTCTTACCTGTTTGCCTCTATCATCGTCTATTATGCGAAAGCCAAAGGCGCGTTTGTTATAGGCGGCATTTTATTACTTGTCTACTGGGCGCTTTGTGTTGTTGGCAATCCCGCCGACCCGTATAGCCTGGCAGGCTGGTTCGGAACGGGCATTGACAAGGCTATACTTGGAGAGCCGCACCTGTATGACGGCGAACGGTTGAATGGAGTACCGATCGCTTTTGACCCGGAGGGATTAATTCACACGATCCCATCCATCGTACAAGTAATTTTTGGTTACCTCGTTGGCGATTACATCATTAAAAAAGGGAAAACTTATAATGAAAGCACGGACAATTCGGTAAAAGTATTCTTTGGTCCTTACCAGATGCTGACCGGGCTTTTTGTAGCGGCAGTTGCCCTTTTATTCACCGGTTATTGCTGGAGTTTGAGCTTTCCCGTCAATAAAAAGATCTGGACCAGCTCCTATGTGGTAGCCACAACCGGCATGGCCATTTTAGTATTAGCTACGCTTATCTATGCCATTGAGATTAAAGGGAAAAAAGGCTGGTGGAGCCGCTTTTTTGATGTTTTTGGCAAGAACCCACTCTTTATTTTTGTTTTGAGCGGTTTTCTCCCAAGGGTTTTGGCACTGATCCGTATTCCTGCACTTACCCCCGATGGCAAACCGCGTTTCCTCTCACCATTTGGATGGTTTTACGAGAATATTTGCGCCAAAGTGCCCGGTGCTCCTGAGAATGGCTCGCTGATGTATGCGATCTGTATGATTCTGTTTTATTGGGCCATTGTCTATTGGATGGATAAACGCAAGATTTATATCAAAGTGTAAGAGAAGCTTTTAAAGCACCCTTTGCGTTCCTTTGGGACTTAAGGGGAAACACCAATCCCAACTTCAAACTTCCCCTCTTTACTCGCGGTGTTTGAGAAAGGACAGGATCATGCTATTTTTGTAATTCCTGTAACTGTCCGATCATGTCCTGCTTATCCTTCAGCATGCGCTCATACAAAGCAATCTTCTCATCATAGAGCTGCACGATCTTCTCAATCGGGTTAAAAGAAGGGAAGTAATTTATTAAGCCATTTGTATGATGCAAAGTGCTTGATACAATATTGATAGCTGCGACTTCGCTAAAGTTTTGTATCGCTTCAGTCGGCACTTTCAGTGCGGCCGCCACTTTCTCCAGCATTTCCTTATCCAGTGCTTCCCGCCCTTCCAGCTGCGAGATCGCCTGCTGGCTGATACCCAGGTCTAAAGCAAGGGTTTCCTGCTTAATACCCAGTATCTCGCGGATTCGTTTTACATTTCTGCCTTCATGTGGTGTGCAGGAGGGTGAGGCTGTTTCAGTCTGCATAGCGGTTCAAGTTAGTGAGGATAAAAATAGTATAAAACAACCAGCCTCTTGTAAAGAACAAGGGTGCAAGAGAGGCACCTTCCGGCAAAAAGGGCACCTTTGCACCTTCTCAGGCTCCTCGTATTGAGGGAAAAGGGCAGTTGCCTTAGTAGCTGCCCTTTTTGTTTCCCTCTTTGTGCCCCTTCCTGTCTTAGCGGCTTTGTGGCAAGCCTCAAGCTCCCAACATGTCACTAAAATAACGACCATCGAATGAAGAATTCGAACCCCGAACGCCGAACCCCAAACGGCATGTTTCCTGTATAGTAACAGTATAGCTAGAGTATAGTAACAGTATAGTAACTGTATGAAAACGCAGTTTTTTAAACGGGAGGGTGTATGAAGTAGTGTATGGCGAGAGTATGGCCAGCCACATCCTGTATCCGTCGCAACGCCATAGGGATTTCATAGAGAAGCCGTGTAACTTCACAGGAGTCCATAGAAATGGGTGTTATATTAAATAGGGCAGCACTTAAGCCTAAGGATATTCCTGCCAAATAATTATATTGTTGTTTAGTAGTAACATTCCGACTTATCAACCATTCAACTTATCAACTTATTTTTGCGCCGATGTCAGACCAAACAGTCCAAAACGAGCAGGAGGCCGCCGTAGCGCTTCTCTTCGCCTGCGTGATGCACGAAACCAAGAGCATCTCCGAAGCCCGCATTGACCACCTGTCCCGCATACTGGTGTTGTCTTCCAAATTTCGTGGACACGACCTGAACGACCTGTCGAGCAAAGCATTGAAACTGTTTACCGCCGAAGGCAGCAAAGCCGTGATAGAGCAATGCGCCCCGATGATTGATGAAGGCTTCCGCGAAACGCTTTTTGCTATGATCTGCGAGATGATGACCGACAACGGCGCCATCAATGAAAGTGAAAGTGAGCTACTGGGAATGGTAGCACTTTACTTAGGAATGTCGGTGGAGTTGATGCGCAGCATGCTCACTACTTATCTTATCCGGAATCGCTGGAGCATCCAAATAGTGGACTAAAGCTTTAAGGAATAATAAGAGGGGAAAGCCTCTTAACAACTGCTTAGTGCTTCTTTTAATTGCTTCGTGTCTTAGTGGTTCTTCATTAAGCCGCAATCTTCCCAGCTTCCAGCCTAGCCTCTTTCTTACCCAATGCCTTCATCACCCGCACATGCGAAGCAATGGCTTCCAGCATCGTGGGGTAATAATGATAAGGCAACCCGAACTTCTCGCATTGCTCTCTCACGATCCTGCTAAGCGCTGGGTAATGCACATGGGAAATGCGGGGAAAAAGGTGATGCTCCACCTGGTAGTTCAACCCGCCTACAAACCAGGAGATCCATTTGTTATCAGGAGCAAAATTGGCCGTTGTCCGAAGTTCATGCGCCGCCCATTCGCGGTCCAGCATTTTTGGTGCTTCATCAGCGGATTCAAACTCGGTCTTTTCTACTACATGTGCCAGTTGAAACACCACAGCCAGGGTAATTCCCATTACAAGATGAACAATTAGAAAGCCTGCTAACCAAGGCTGCCAGCCAATAAAATAAATAGGAATGACGGCATAAAAGAACCAATACAGCAGCTTGCCCGACCAGAAAACAACATGATCCCAGGTGGACATTTTCATTTCGGTGATGACCACTTTCTTATTAAAGTATTTAATATAATCTGTCAGGAAAAGCCACAGGATCGTGCTCAAGCCATAAACCAGGAACATATAAATATGCTGGAATCGATGAGCCGGCTTCCAAACCTGAGTAGGGCAAAGGCGGAGCACCGGGCTTTTGGCAATGTCATCGTCAATGCCATCTACGTTTGTGTACGTATGATGCACCACGTTGTGTTTTACTTTCCAGATAAAGGAATTAGAGCCCAGCGCATTCATGCTATGGCTCATCAGGTCGTTGACCCATTTTTTGCTGGAGTAGCTGCCGTGGCAGGCATCGTGCATGATATTGAACGCGATAGAAACCAGCGTTAATCCCATCAGAACACTCAAAGCGATCCCGGTAAAAGCCGAATAGGTTCCAAACAATACAAAGAAATAAATACCGAATGCCAGTGGAAACAGAACCAATGCCTTAGAATAAAGCTTCCAGTTACCGGACTTCTTTAAGCCGTTGGAAGTAAAATATTCTTCCACTGCTTTTTTTAAAGAAGGATAAAAAACCCGTTGGTTATTATTGAAGGATACTTTAGCCGCCATAAACAAATTAATAAAAACTACCCGTTGCTAAAACTTATCGCATTAGCTAAAGCATAAAGGTAAAAAATTAGACCTTATCAGATGGTAAAGAAATGTTGTTTACCAATAGCAAACTCAAGCCCGCCCCTGTTTATACAGATCCAACGACAGCATTTCGGGATTTCATTTCCTGATTAATACCTTTGGTACCCAACTGAACACGCATAAATGCCGGTTTAGCAATATCTTAGGAGAGCTGAATGCAGCATTTAGGATATTTGTTTTGTTCTTTAAACAATCAATTCCAGAATTAACAGAATGAGAATTTTCATACTGCTTATAGCCACCATTTTTTCTTACGCCCTGCAAGCGCAGAACTGTACCACTCCAGGGCAAACGCCTTCTACGGCTTTTCCGGTTTGCGGCACCACTACGTTCCAGCAGGCAAGCGTTCCCATTTGCGTTACCCAGAACCTTGTTGTGCCTGGCTGTTCGGGTGGAGGTTACCAGGACAAAAACCCATTCTGGTATCGCATTACTTGTTACCAGACAGGCACCCTGGGGTTCTTGATAAAACCGAATGCAGCCAATGAAGATTACGACTGGCAGTTGTATGATATTACCGGCAAAGACCCCAATGCTGTTTTCACTGATCCGAATATTGTTGTTATTGCAAACTGGTCCGGAACCTATGGCAACACCGGCGCTTCTGCCTCCGGTGTCAATTCCATACAATGCGGCTCCGATCCGGCAGCAAATTTTCCAACTTTCTCGACCATGCCCACTTTACAGGTTGGTCATACGTATCTTTTGCTGGTCAGCCATTTCACCGATACACAAAGTGGTTATGGCCTTTCCTTTGGTGGGGGCACTGCCGTTATTACCGATCCTAACATACCCCGCCTGCAAAAGGCTGAAGCCAACTGCGGCGGCGATGTCATCCGTTTGAAAATAAGCAAGAATATTTATTGCAATAGCATTTCTACTAACGGTTCTGAATTTTACATCACACCCACAACGGCTAACGCCACCAGCGCTACCGGCATTCGTTGCACTACCAATTTTGATACAGACTCCATCGAGATACAACTGTCAACGGTTCTTAATCCAGGCAACTATACGCTGCATATCAAAAAGGGAACCGATGGAAATACACTTCTAGACTATTGTAATAACGCCGTTCCGGAAACGGATGCTATTCCCTTTATACTGCTCCCTAAGTTCCCCACCCCAATGGATAGCTTAGTGCCGGTTACTACTTGTGCGCCGAATGAATTAAGATTGATTTTTAACCGGGCGATGGCATGTAATTCAATAGCAGCGGATGGCAGCGACTTTACGGTTAATGGTACCTACCCGGTTGCCGTCAGTTCAGCGTCAGGGGTGTGTGCGAATGGGCTGACAAAGGAAATAAGAGTAACGCTTTCAGCACCTTTGCAACGTGCGGGCATTTTCAACCTGGTACTAAAAACGGGCAGCGATGGAAACACGCTAATAAATGAATGCGGAGAACCCACCCCCGCGGGATCAAGCTTGCCTTTTTCGGTTGTAGACACCGTAAATGCAGACTTTACTTATGTCATTGCTTATGGTTGCGCAAAGGATACGATACGTTATTTTCACAATGGCGCCAATGGCGTAAATCGCTGGAGTTGGTCATTGGATGAAGGTCAATCAAGTACTGCACAAAATCCCACAGGTTTATATTCCATCTTCAATGAAAAAACAGTGCAACTGGCAGTTACCAATGGCGTTTGCAAGGACACCAGCATACAAAAGATAGCTTTAGAAAACTTTCTGAAAGCAGACTTCTCTGTGTTAGCGGATAATTGCCCTAAAGAAATGATTCCGTTTAAGGATCTCTCTGTTGGTAAGGCATTAACGTATGCCTGGGATTTTGGAGATGGCGCCACTTCGGATAGTGCGAACCCACATCACGCCTATGCTGGTCCGGTTCGCGAGACTCGCTATATAGTACGATTGACCGTTACCGATAGTTTCGGTTGCCAGCAAACGATACCACGCCCCGTTACCATTTACAGCAGTTGCTATATTGCCGTTCCCAACGCATTCACACCCAATAACGACGGCAGGAATGATCTATTTAAAGTTTTGAATGCGGTTAAGACAGAAAATTTTGAACTTACTGTTTATAACCGTTGGGGGCAATTGGTATTTAAGACCAATAATTGGAAGCAGGGATGGGACGGCAAACTAAATGGCATGGAGCAGGGAACGGCAGGATACGTATGGATGCTGCGCTACACCGATAGAGATACAAAAAAGAAAATAGAGCAAAAAGGAACCATGGTCTTAATCCGATAACTGCCTGAGCATGCATTTCTACAAACCCTCTCCCTTCTTTACAAATGAAAACAGCCAGCATCAGTGAGGTCAAGCAGGAGCTAAAAACATTAAGCCAATCGCAGGTTATGGAATTGTGCTTGCGATTGGCACGATATAAAAAAGAAAATAAAGAGCTGCTTACGTTCTTATTGTTTGAAGCCGATGACCTTCCCGCTTATATCCAAAACATCAAAGAGGAAATGGATGAAGGCTTCTCCGGCATGAATAAAACTAATGTTTACCTCGCCAAAAAAAGCCTTCGAAAGATACTGCGTATCACCAACAAATACATTAAGTATGCGGGCAACAAAGAGTTAGAAATAGAACTCCTCCTTCACTATTGTACTAATTACAAAGGGCTTAAAATACCCTCTCATAAAAGCACTGCGCTCACTAATATTTACAATAGCCAGGTCAAGAAGATAAGGCTGGCCATTGAGAGCTTACATGCAGATCTGCAGCACGACTACCTGAGACAAGTAGCGCGGCTTGAAGATTAGAAGATGACTAATGATTTTATTTTTCAGCTATAGCAATTGCGGACGGCGCACTTGCATCTGGACGTAGCTTTTCTATCTCGCAGATGCGCAGAGACAAGTAATCCGATACCCTTTGCAGATGCGTAGTGGCTTCCTTTTTAGTGAGGGTAGTAATACTGCCCTGGCCTTCGAAATAATAATGCGTGGCAATATAATGCTGCACATGCGCCTTTGTTTCTGCAGGCAGGTATCGCTGCAGCGCATAAAAGTTTTTACTACCGCTTTTTCGAATAGCAGCATGCACCGTACCGGAGCCGCCGTTGTAGGCAGCAATCACTAAAAGCCAATCGCCAAACTCTTTGTAAAGACCACTTATGTATTTGGCAGCAGCAAGCGTACTTTTATAAACATGCTTTCGCTCGTCGGAGTGACGGCCTACTTTCAATCCATAAGAACGGGCGGTTTCGGGCATGAGCTGCCAGATACCTACTGCCCCACAACGGGACACGGCAACCGTTTTCAAATTCGATTCTACCACGGCCAGGTATTTTAGCTGAAGCGGTACGCCATGCTTGCTAAAGACAGCATCAATTGTTTTGAAATAAGAAGGACTGCGTTTAGCAATCGAATTCAAAGCCTCACCATTCACAGCTAAGTAGTTATCAACGGTGCGTTGTGACTTGACAGAAAGAGAAATTTTCGGAGCGTTTGCCTCGGCAAGTATTGCCTTGGGGTCAATTAAAGGGGTAACCGTATCTGAAATAAAACCCATTATTGCCTGGCCCTTAACTACGGTTTGAGCCTTAACAGATTCGTGCTGCACGTAAGTAAAAAGCAATAGCGTTAATACCAGTGCAAATGACTGAATGGAGCTTGCTCCTTTGAAATTTGTTTTCAACATCGTTTTCGGGTTTAGATAAACAATGCCGACCCTGAGGGTTTGGATTAATTACGGTTTAGCATAGAAGATAGGGCGAGTAATAGTATAACAGCTTGCCGGCGGGACGGTAATTTAGGTTTTTCAAAATGTACCGGCGTGCTATACAACTTATGAATGGTTAGCTGAGGCAAAAATAATTCCAATAGCTGAGCCGGCATAGCGTAGAACTACCCTTTGTTGATTTACAAAATATCAACTATTTGTAAATGAGTATTTTATAAGTGTTTGAAATAAATCATATCTGCCAAATAGCCATACAATTCCAATATTTGTCAAGATGAAGAAGATAAGTTTTATCATCCTTTCTATGATCGAAAACGGCTGGTACAATAGACTTTAGGTTGCTGCCTTATAGAATATCATAGTATTTCGAGAAAGGCTTTGAAAAAGCATTCATGCGCCTTATAGACTTTTCGATTTACACTTTCATGCAAATGATAGCACCATCCAGAGGGCAGCGGCAGATATAATGACCCACAAAATGACTCCTTGCAAAAGAGGCTTCATGCCCACCAATTGCAAGGTCTTTCTTGATAGTCCGGCACCGATTAGGAAAAGCGTGAGCGTAAGCCCCGCCTTAGCGATCCAAACAATGACAGGAGCAATCGTCCTAATGCCAGGTATGTAAGTATTTAAGAGCATCGCTATTATAAACCAACCAATAAAGTAAGGCAGCTTGATCTTGGTATCCTTAGCCCTGAACAGCATGGATGTTCCGATAGCAACCGGGATAATCCATAATGCCCGGCCCAATTTAACCGTGGTAGCTACCTGCAATGCCTCATCGCCATACTTTGTCGCAGCACCAACTACAGAGCTGGTATCATGTATGGCGATGGCGCTCCACAACCCGAATTGCATTTCGGTTAGGCTTAACTGTTCGCCAATAAGGGGGAAAAGAAAAAGCGCCACCGCATTCAAAATAAAAACAGTGCCCAACGCTACGGAAACTTGTTCCTCTTTTGCCTGGATAATGGGCGCCACTGCGGCTATGGCACTACCGCCACAAATAGCCGTTCCGCAGGAGATCAAGTGCGAAGTCTTACGATCAATTTTTAAAAGCTTACTCAATAAATAACCAAAAACCAAAGTGCCGGCAATAGAGACCATTGTAAAAAGAATGCCTTGGCTACTTGCAGCTAAGGCAGCATGAATATTCATACCGAATCCTAAACCCACCACGGAAACCTGCAAAAGGATTTGCGTTGCTTTCTTATTATGCTGCAAGTATGGATGACCGATTGTTTGGGCAACAATAAGCCCTACTAATAAAGCTATCGGTGGAGAAATGAGCCTGGAAAGACATAACAAAACCAATACGATGAAGAGCACCTGCCGCATGGTCAAATGTAGGGAAAAGGGCCTATCCGAAGTTGTTACACAATTTCAGCAGGAAGAAATATAGTAAACCGTGCACCCTCGTTTGGTTGGCTTTCTGCAGTGATATAACCTTTATGGTTTTCAACCACTTTCCGCACGATGGAAAGCCCTACACCGGTACCGCTGTATTCTGCTTTACCATGCAGGCGTTGGAACATTTTAAAGATGCGGTCGGCATCCTTTTGCTCAAAGCCGATACCGTTATCCTGTACTTTTATAAAATGAAATGAGCGGTTGCCTTCCTCTGTGGTTAACGATAGTCCGGTTTCTTCGCCCCTAACCAATCCACCCGAAATATGAATTTGTGGCACTACTTCTGGCCGGGTGTATTTTAGGCCGTTAGACAAAAGGTTTTGGAAAAGCTGTTGTATTTGTCTTTTGTGTCCCTTGATCTGCGGCAATTCTCCAATAGTGACAACGGCTCCTTTTTCTTCAATGGCTACTTCCAGGTCTTCTAATACTGTCCGCAGGCTTTGTGATAGGTCTATCGTTTCTAACCCGTCCTCTCCCTGGCTTACATGCGAATATTCCAGGAGATCATCCACCAATAATCCCATACGTTTCGCCGCAATTTCCATGCGTTCAAAATAACCCTTTTCAGTAGCCGTCATCTTAGGTGCCAATGACTCTTTTAAACGGCTGGCAAATGTTTGCACTTTTCGGATCGGCTCCTTGAGGTCATGCGAAGCGGCATGCGCAAACTCTTCGAGGTTGTCATTAGAGCGTTCGAGTTCTTTTGTCTTTCGCTCCAGTTCCAACTGGTTGGCCTTTTGCGCCCTGATATCACGGATGAATGCGATGAAAACCACTTCACCTTTCTGAACCGTTTTTGATATTGTCAGCGATATATAAAACTCTTCTCCCTTTTTATTCAGGGCAGTGATCTCGATCGTTTTATCCATCACATGCGCATCCCCGGTTGCGAGGTACCGTTTCATACCCATGTCATGCGCTTCACGATACTGGGGTGGCACAATGGTACCTGATAATGGCTGGTGCATCACTTCAGCCGCAGTCCATCCAAAAATGGTTTCAGCCTTAGGGTTCCAGAAAATGATCCGGCTATCCTTGTCAATTACAACCACGGCATCGGGGGCATAAGTAAGCAATCGCTGAAGGTTTTGTTCCCGCTCCTTCAATTCCTCATGAAAGCTTTTCAATTGGGATTCGTTCTTTAGCTTAAGCGTGATATCCCGGAAAATGCCACGGGTATAAAGCGGCACACCTTCTGGTGTTTGTTTTACAGATACGGAGCCTTCCACCGTGATCCGCTGCCCCTGCTTACCTATCAAACTGAAAATTATATTGTTTTCCGTTTCCCTGTTCTGCAGGATGGCATTGCGATAAGCTATATAAGCATTTTTATTTGTCTCCTCAATAAACGAATAGAGCGATTTGCCGATGATTTCTTCTTCTCGATAACCCAATAAGTTAGACCAGGCATTGTTGACATAGAGAATAGTGCCATCCGGATGAACGATCTGTATCAGGTCATGGGCATGATCAAAAAGGTCCTTCAGCCATTCCTCTTTCTTAAAATGTTCGGCAAGGGATGGATCGGTATGATGAGGTAATGACAAACTGAGTTCTTAAAATTTTAAACTGACATTAGTTATTGCAAGTATAAGACTTCAACTATCATACCCTTTAAATCCAAAATAACCAACAGCAACCCAATATTAAGGAACCCCACCGGCAACTTTGTCAAAAGTAAATTAAAGAACATTGCCTCATAGTACAACAAAATGTAAAAATATTCGCCTGGCAATAACTGCTATAAGTTTTGGGCAAACGGCAATTTCTATGCTGCCTTTCCCTTTTTAGTATTACCTAAGCTTGCTTTCAGCACTTCCATCAGGTCTTTTACATTAGCCTGGCCAGCTTTTTTCGGTTCTGCCACACGCAGTTTCTTTCCGGATGTTTTAAAGGCAATGATCTTCTTCAATTCTTCCACATAATGATCCTTGAATTTCGATGCATCGAATTTATCCGTTAACTGATCGATCAATTGCTTGGCTAACTGCAACTCTTTCTCATTCAATGTAATGCTTTTATCTACTTCCTCCGGCAATGCCCGCAGTTCATCCTGGTAGCGAAGCTGGTTAAGGAGTAACCGGTTATTGTAAGAGCGCACCACGCAAATATGCTCCCGGTTGCGCATCATGAATTGCGCGATGCCCACCAGGCCACTCTTTCCGAGTGATTGCTGCAACAGCTTGTAGGTTTTTTCGCCGCCTTTAGCCGGGTGCAGGTAATAAGGCTTATCATAAAGCAGCGGATCAATTTCCTCTACTTTCGAGAATTGCATGATCTCAATGGTCTTTGACTTGAGCGGGCTGATCTTCTCAAAATCGGCGTCTTCAATGATCACGTATTTACCCTTCTCGTATTCAAATCCTTTCACAATGTCCTTGAAGGCCACTTCTTCGCCGGTGGTTTCGCTGACACGCTTATAGCGGATCTGTGAATGATCCGTCTTTGACAGCGAACTGAATTTTACATCGTCGCTTTCTATAGCGCTGAAAAGCTTTACCGGGATATTTACCAGTCCAAAAGAAATGGACCCTGACCAGATTGTATGCATGGCTGCTGTTTTAAGTTCATAGATTTTCAAAAACGGTTCTAATTCAACGTAAGTGGCTTTAAGGTCTTATAATAAGGCGGCAGCCGTTCGGCATGTGAAAAGGAGATAATGTGCAATGGCAGAGCGCCGTGCTCGTGGCGAAATACGTCCGTTAGATTACGCATATCAAAATATTGGTTGCAGCTATCGCATTTTGCAAAATGCTCTTGATCTTCCTTTGGTAAATGAGCTATACTTTTCATGACTTATGCTTTAATAGTTTTGCTAGTTGGTGTAAGGCATGGTTTAGATCAATGCCCCGGTCTAAAACACCTTTGAAAAGATCACCCTCTGTTTTCAAACGCTCCCTCATATTTTTCAATGTAAAATTTTCCATCTTCAGTGAATCGTTTACCTCCGACCAGTGCAGTGGCGCGGATACGGTAGCACCCTTCTTCGGACGAACAGAATAGGGCGAACAGATCGTTTGAATAGGGCGGTTCTGCAAATAGTCAAGGTAAATTTTATCAGGGCGTTTAGCAGGGCTGCGTTCAATGCTGGTGGTGCCAGGCAATTGCTCATGCACCATATTCACTACCAGTTCTGCCAGCCGCTTCGATTGTTCGTACGTATAGCGCTGTCCCAGTGGAATATAGATATGAATGCCTGTAGATCCGGATGTTTTTGGATAAGATACAACTCCTAATGAATCCAATACTTCTTTTACCACCAATGCCGTTTCGACAACCCGCTTAAAAGAAATGTTTCCTGGATCAAGATCTATCACACACCAGGAAGGATTGTGTGGCAAGTGCGTCGTGCTATGCCAGGGATTGATCTCGATGCATCCCAGGTTCACCATGTAAAGCAGGTGCGCTTTATCAGCACAAACCAGAAAATAATTGGGCAATAAAGTTGATTCGCTAACCCTCCGAAAAGTTTTCAGCCACGGCTCTAACTTACCGGCCATATTCTTATGGTAAAAATTTTTACCATCAATGCCATTGGGAAAACGGTTGAGCGATTGCGGCCTATCCTCTAAATAAGGCATGATGTAAGAACCCACTGCATGATAATAACTCAGTAAGTCGCCTTTGCTTATATTTTCTTTTATCCAGAATTTCTTTTGCAGGTTGGTCAGTTTCAGACTATGCTCACAGATATCAACAACCGCGGTCTCGTCACCTGGCGAAAATAAAGGTGCGGTCGCTTTTTTCTCCAGTCCATTGTAATCTTTTACGGTTTTGTCTTCCCGCAACCCCTGGAAAGAGGGGTGCCGCATAACACCTTCTTTGGTCAGCTCGGTATATTTTACTTCGCCGATCAATTGCGGCTTCACCCAAACCACCGGGTCTGAAAGGGAAGGGCATTTGATCAATGGACAGCCCTTAATTACCAGGGGATTCATTCGCTGCAATAACTCTTTTTGAGAAGCCTGGCTAAAGCCGGTACCCACTTGCCCAATGAATTGAAATCCTTTTTTCTGTGGAATGCCCAACAAGAGTGATGAAAATAACCGGTCGGTATCCCGCTTTTTTGTGTAGCCGCAAATAACGGCTTCGTGGCGCTCTTCGGCTTTTATTTTCAGCCAGTTAGCGGAACGTTGTCCATCTAAGTAGGTGGCGTCTTTTCGCTTGGCAATGATGCCTTCCAGTCCGCTGCCTTTTGCCATCTTAAAAAAGTCAATGCCGTATTCTTCAATGTCATCGCTGTAACGGATCGTACCGCTTTCCGGGAGAATTTGCTGTAGCAACTTGCGGCGTTCTACTAACGGCTTATCCCGCAGGTCAATGCCGCCCAGCCAAAGCAGGTCAAACACATAATAATTCAATATGCCATTGCCTGTTTTTCCCCATTGTTGCAAAGCACCAAAATCCGCCTTACCAGACCCATTTAAAATAACTACTTCCCCATCTAGAACAGCTGGAACGCCCCATTCTTCCAGCGCTTTTACGACCGGAGCAAATTTTTCGTTGAATGAAAGCGTATTGCGGGAATGCAAAGAAACTTCTTGCTCATTTATCGAAGCAATGGCACGATACCCATCCCATTTGATCTCGAAAAGCCAATCCTTATCATTAAAAGCTTCTCCACTAATGGTTGCCAACATAGGCTTTACCTGTTGCGGAATAGGAGATTTTTCTTCTCTCGAATACTTCCTTAATAGCCGCTTTACCAAGCCTTTATAATCCTGACGTTTTTCAGCAGGCTGTAGAATGATAGGGGAAGACCTTATGGCAAGCCCTTCGGCATTTATGCTTTTTGACTTTTTCTCAAGCTCCCGATCTTCTTTTTTCCGTTGGCTCATACAATTACCATTGGAAAAGGACAGACCAATCTCAGAAAGAGATATATAATTACGCTGTTAATAGACTGAAATTCAACAAGTAAGAAACTTATACACGGCTATTCACAAGTAAAATTGTAGAAATGTGCATAAGCTGCTAAAACCTTGATTGTTACTGCACTTGAGGATTTTTGACTTTCAGGAAGTAGATTTTTTGTAGAATTCGGGTACGCCGCTATTTGAGGAAGATCAATTCAGGACGATGGGCTCACTTTCAAAATAAATGACCGTCTTTCCTGATGTGGCCATAACCGAAACTTTAAAAAGAGGAACACGTTGTCCCTGCAGAATATGTCCTCTGCTGCTATACACCCTTGTTTCAGGCCATAGAAGGACCTTTTTTTGTGGAAGGATCTTAGGTTGCCGTTTCATAATCTTTCTTACCACAATAACTCGACCATTTACACCTCTTGTTTCACGGTAGTTTCACACAGTTTATTCACACACCACTGTGAATAACCGTATTAGTAATTGATTTTCAATCGGTCCAGCCAAAAAAATAATGGCGTAATGCGGAATAAAAATGGAGGTGATTATAAAGAATTTATGGTCCCGCTAATTTCCTTGATAGCTAAAACAGTTGCGGATTTCACAGCGGCTAATCCTGCTTGGGGCATATACGACACATCTGATGTGGTTGGGTCCTGGATCAATATCCGGGCGCCTAAACTTGCGGCGCTGCGTAAGCCATTCGCGCCATCGGCATTTGCGCCGGAAAGCAATAAACAGGTCAATGCAGGACCTAAGCTATCAGCAGCCGTTTCAAATGTAATATCAATTGCCGGGCGGCAATAATTGATCTTTTCCGAAGCATCCAAAGAAAGGGTTCCATCTTTTTCGATCAGCACATGATAGTCGGCCGGGGCAATATAGATCACTCCCGGACGGATCGTTTCTTTATCATCCGCTTCCTTTACTTTCAGCTGCGTTTTGGAATTCAATAGGTCTTCTAAAGTGGATTCAGCAGCGGCTTTTCGATGCATGATGACCACAATAGGAAAAGCCAGGTCTTTCCGGAGGTGCGGAAAGACCTGGAGCAAGACTTCCAGGCTGCCAGCCGAACCGCCAATAACCAGCAGCTTACAGCCGTTTACTTCGTCTTGCGCCATACCTTCTCTCCCTCCAGTTGTTTATACTTGGTAGCAATGCCCGAAAACCGGATAGTTTCCTTTGAACCCAATGCTAAAAATCCCAATTGCTCAAGGCTTTGATCAAAAAGGTGAAGCACTTTCTCCTGCAGGTCTTTATCAAAATAGATCAATACATTCCGGCAAAGGATCAATTGGAATTCATTGAAGGATTTATCCGAAACGAGGTTGTGCGTCGCATAGATCATTTTTCCTTTCAGGGAATCTTTGAATTTAGCACGGTCATATTTTGCTGTATAGTAAGAAGAGAAATCCTTAGTACCGCCTGAAGCAATATAATTTTCGGAATGCAGTTTCATGTGATTCAGGGAATAGATACCCGTGCGGGCCACTTCCAGCACATCCGGATTCAGATCGGTAGCATATAACAATGATTTTTGAAGCAGTCCCATTTCGCTTAATACGATTGCCATCGAATACACTTCTTCACCTGTCGAGCAGCCGGCATGCCAGATACGGATCAGGGGATAAGTTGCTAAAACAGGCAACACTTCCTCACGCAGTTTTTTATAGAACTGCGGGTCGCGAAACATTTCGGTTACGTTGACCGTTATCTCCTCTACAAATCGTTTCAGGTAATCCGGATCGCTTTTAATACGGTAGCGAAACTCAGCGAAAGAAGGAAAGCCATCCAGCGCATATAACCGGTTGAGGCGCCGTTTTAAAGAAGCCCTGGCATAATTGGTAAAATCATAGCCATACACTTCCAGCAGGTCGGCCACCAGCAGTTCCATTTCTTCATCCTTAACCCCTTTTGAGTCCACTACTTTAATTTAAATATCGATTCAGCAAACCGCTTAAAGCGTCTATATCCACCGGCTTTGATACATAGTCGTTGGCGCCGGCCGCCAGGCATTTTTCCTTATCGCCCACCATTGCCTGCGCTGTCACTGCAATAATGATGCTGCCGGCAATAGCGCTATTGTTTCGTATCATGGATATGGCCTCATAACCATCAATATCCGGCATCATCATATCCATCAGCACCACTTTTATGGTGGCATCTGCCAGTAAAATATTGATGCCTTCTCTTGCTTCCGTCGCCGAAACAATGGAATACCCTTTGGCTTTTAAAACCGCCTTCAACGCAAAAATATTACGGCTGTCATCATCAATGATCAATACTTTCTTATCGGCTGTCATTCCCTAAAACTTAAAAAGATTTTTCATAAAGCCATACCCGCAACAGCGACAGTAGCTGGTCCACATCCACCGGCTTTGATATATAATCCGAAGCGCCTGCCTTAATGCACTTCTCACGGTCACCCGTCATAGCCTTCGCTGTCACAGCAATGATGGGAAGATTACGATGCTTTGGATTTTGCCGGATATGACGCATCGTTTCGTAGCCGTCCATCTCCGGCATCATGATGTCCATCAGGATCACATCGAGGTCGGGATTGGCTTCCAATTGCCGTAAGGCATCCTTTCCATCAATTGCACTAAATACCTGCATGTTGTGCAGTTCCAATGCCTTTGTCAGGGAAAATATATTCCGTACATCATCGTCCGTGACCAGTACTTTTTTCCCACCCAATACGTCTCCTAAAGCACCCATTTGCTTAAAGCTCTTACTGCTATTGGTCTCGCCTTTGGTTTCTTCTACTATATGCAAAAAGAGTGAGACTTCGTCCAACACACGTTGGTAAGAATGTGCTGTCTTTACCACGATGGAATCGGCATACTGGCGAATTTTGGACTCCTCCGCGTTGGAAAGGCTTTTGCCTGTGAATATGATCACCGGCAGGTTCTCCAGGCCGGATCCTTTCTTTACTTCTTCCAGCGTTTCGTAGGCTTTAGCATCCGGGATGCCCATGTCAAGGATCACACAATCAATGCCTTCCTGCTTTAATGCATCAATGCTTTGGTGCACCGAAGTAGATACTTCAGAGGTAAGATTAAAGGTTTCCAGAAAATAAGCCAGGGCTCTCGCATGGCGCGGGTTCTCCTCGATGATCAATACTTTTTTATCGGTCTTGCTCAGCACTTCTTCTATCTTCCGAAACACTTCACCCATTTGTTCGAAAGCCACCGGCTTGTTGATAAAATCAATCGCCCCTTTCATCATACTTTCCTTTTTCGATTCCAGCGACGACATCATGTGGACCGGAATATGGCGTGTTGCGGGATTGCTCTTCAGCGCTTCCATCACTTCCCATCCATCACGCACAGGTAGCTGTATGTCTAACAAAATGCCTGTCGGCCTGAATTGTTCCGCCAGCTCAATACCTTCATCACCACGAACGGAAACAATACCCTTATAACCCTGGGCACGGGTAAAGTCCAGCAAAGCCTTTGCAAATGGCGTATCGTCTTCTATGATAAGAATGGATTTATCGCCGGCGCTAATGGTGCTTCGGTCATCCGGGATGCCTTCCGGTATAATGGCAGAACGGACGTTCTTGCGTTCCTCTTTTGGGGATTCTTCCCGCAACGCTACCGTTGCAGGTTGCAAATTAAATTGGGGCTTGGAGTCCCTTATAACCGGCTTTTCTTCCGGCTTGCTGGCCGGGATTATCATGGAAAATTCGCTTCCTTTATCTACTTCGCTGGTAAGCCTTATTTCGCCTCCTAATAATTTCGCAAGCTCACGGCTGATTGACAAGCCCAAACCCGTGCCGCCATATTTACGCCGCGTAGAGCCATCTTCTTGTTGGAATGCCTCGAAAATCAATGCCTGTTTTTCTTTAGCAATACCTATCCCGGTATCTTTTACCGCAAAGGATAACATGCCATCTTGCGCAGGCTTTATTTCTAAACTCACAGATCCGTTGGCCGTAAACTTCAACGCATTGGAAAGCAGGTTCTTTAAAATTTGTTCCACCCGCATGCGGTCGGTTTCTATCATGGAGGGAACATCATCGGCTACACTAATATTTAGTTCGATGCCCTTGTCTTTTGCCACCGGTGCAAACAGCGAACGCATATTAGTAGTAATCTCGGAAAGGGGAACCGGGGCATATTCCAGCTCCATCTTCCCCGCTTCGATCTTCGACAGGTCCAATATTTCATCGATCAGGGAAAGCAGGCTGGTGCCCGAATTGCGAATGACCTGTGCATATTCTACCTGGTCTTCAGATAAGTTCTTATCATTATTATCCGATAATAAACGCGATAACAGCAAAATAGAATTCAACGGCGTTCGCAGCTCATGGGACATATTCGCTAAGAATTCTGACTTATACTTGGTGGTCAGTTCCAGTTCTTCCGCCTTGCGTTGAATCTCCAGGTTGCGTTCAACGATCATACTATTCCTTTCTTCCAGCAAACGGCTTCGTTCTTCGAGTTCTTCGTTGGTTTGCTGCAGTTCTTCCTGCTGCACCCGCAGTTCTTCTTCCGATGCCTGGAGCTTGTTCGACTGGGCTTCCAGCTCCGTATTCATATTTTCCAGTTCGCTGTGCTGCGCCTGCAATTCTTCTGCCTGCGCCTGTGTTTCTTCGAAAAGCTCCTGCAATCGCTGCCTGCTTTTGGCAGCTTGCAGCGCAATGGCAATATCACTGCTCACTTCATGCAGCAGGTCCTGTTTAGCCCCATCAATTGGATGAAAAGAGGCAAACTCTATCACACCCTCCACTTCCCCATTTTGCATTAACGGCATAATGAGCACATACTTTGGTGAGGCAGCACCGGCTCCGGAGCTGATCTTCAGATACTCATCCGGCACATCTTGCAAATACAGTTTTTTCTTCTGCTTCGCTGCCTGCCCTGTAAGCTTTTCCCCAAAGGCAATACGCTGCGGTATAAGTGAATCATTAGTGACCGCGTGGCTGGCTATAAAATCCAGGTGATCTTTTCCGGCCGCATAAAAAATCCCGGTTTCACATCCCAGGTAGTTGATCACTACTTCCAATGTATCCGCACACAAAGCCTCAACGGTTTTCTCGCCACGGGTGGCATCATTCACTTGGGTAATGCCCGTTTGCAGCCATATCTTCTTTTCATTCTCTGCATTGAATGCCTGCAGGTCAGCTTTCATTTGCACCACGGCAGTTCCCAATAGATCTTCGCTGCTTCGAGGTTCTACCACCACATCAAAATTGCCCTTTCCTATTTGCTCAGCAGCCTCAGTGAGCTTTTTATTATTGCTGTCTATTTCAAGGATAGACGTGGTGAGTGATCCAATGACGTCATTCGATTCAACCGGTAAACGAACACCGGTTTTACCTGCGGCAATAGCATCGGTAGCTTCCCGCAGGTTATTAAGCGTACCGGTTATTTGTTTGATGATATAAGCGACAATAAAAACAACAAAAGCGAGCATGAGCACAATTAGAAATATCGTGACATCCCTACTTGTTTTTTCTTCTGCATAAATCTCGTCCATGCCACTCTTTAGGCGATCCAGCATGGCCTGCTGTAATACTCTCACCTGGTCTATGCCATTAGCAGAACGCGTCCACCATAACTCGGAACTAACCGTCGTATCAAGCGAAGACGTATTCTCTACTTTATTCAAAAAATAGAGTGTGCTTCGCAGGTTGGCTTCATTTTGAATGGCCATGTATTCTTTAAAAGCCGGAAAGGATCGTATCTGCAACTCTTTGACATAGGTGTTGTAAATGGCATAGATCTGCTTCACACCATTAATACCCTCCGGTGTGATCTCCTTTGTATCTAACATCAGGTACACATTTGCCCGGATCATGCCTAAGTAAGAGATCATTTCGGATAATAACTTCTGCCCGATCAATTCGTTGGCCACCGGTCTCACATAGGTAACATTTCCGGCAGCTACATTATTGATAGAGTTGAGACGAAAAATAATATTGGTGTAGAAATTCATTACCTCTCCTGCATATACCCTTTTATTATTTACCCGGTTTCTAAAATCAGAAAGCTGGTTAAGAAAGGTATATTCCGTGAAGCCTGGCAGTGTTTCCTTATTCTCCGTATTGACCCTGGTAATTGCAGCATCTGCTTTACTTCGCTGCAAAACCATTTCGCTTTGAAAATTGTCTTTTAAGGCATACCCAAAACTGTACCGGCGCTCAATTTGTAATTCTTCAATAAGTGCAGACAAGTTGGCCGATTGCTGGATGCGGCGTTGGTAAGTGGCTATTATCTCCAGCTTTTCATTTTTATTATTCAGAAGCTGTATCGCGACGATCAACAGCATGGCCAAGGGTACGATACCAATCAGGATCAGCTTTACAGGCAAGGTCAATCGGCGGAAAAACGTATTCATCGCAAGGTGGTTATGATGGGGTTAATATAACAGGCTGACCTTGCTTCAATGGCAGCACCACCGTAAAACAAGAGCCTTCATCTATCCTGCTGGAAGCTGTGATCAGCCCGTTGTGTTTTTGAATGATCTTTTTGGTGATGGCGAGTCCCATGCCCGTGCCTTCATAATTATCGCGGGTATGCAGGCGCTGAAAAATGCTAAAGATTTTATTGAGGTACTTTTCATCGAAGCCAATGCCATTATCCCTAACAGAAATGCGGCTGAATTCCCCGGCTTCAGATACTTCACTATCAGCTTTCAAAGCTGCTACCTTCTCCGCAGTGATGCTGATATGCGGCTTTACACCTTGCTTTGAAAACTTAAGTGCATTACTTACAATGTTTTGAAGCGCCTGCCGCAATAATCCCGGGTTGGCATCAATCACCGGCAAATCCTGCCACTCGATTAATGCATCTTTCTCATTAATGGCTATTTCAAGGTCAGCTACCACTTCCTGCATGAGAACATTCAGGTCAACAGGCTCAAAAAGATTGGCCTGGGAGAGCCGCGAGAAATTAAGCACATCGTCAATCAATCGGCTCATGCGATTAGCCGATTGTCCGATCTTCACGAGGTTTCTTTTCGAAGCTTGGTCAATATGCTCCAATTGTTCCTCTAAGATGCCACCAAAGAACTGGATCTTCCGGAGCGGCTCTTTCAGATCATGCGAAGCAATGGTAGTGAATTGCTGCAGATCGTTATTGGTTTCTTCCAACTCCTTATTGGCAATGATCAAAGCCTGGGTTCGCTCTTCCACCCGCTGCTCCAAAACCTCGCTTAGTTTCTTCTGTTCGTGGATATCCGTAAAAGTTCCTACCCATTTTACAATATCCATATCATTATACACAGGCGACACCCGCAGCAAGTGATAACGAAATTCCTTGTTGGAAAGCTTTTGGATCGGCACTTCCAACTCAAGCCTTCTTCCTAATGGTATAGCTGTTTTCCATTCCTTTTCCAGGTCAATAGTATCTTCCTGCGACTTGGGAAACTTCGATGCTTCTGAAGAATAGTCGAACCAGCATTGGTTCACAAATTCAATAGTTCCATCCGGACGTGCGGTAAAAGCAATCTGCGGAATCGATTCCAAAGTGGTATGCAATTCCGAAACAGTAGTGCTTAGGGCCCGTTCGGCTTCACGGCGCACCTCTATCTCCTGTTGCAAAGCTTTCTGCGATTCGTTTAACGCAATGGTTTGTTCATAAAGCCGCTGCAATGTTTTTACCCGCAGGATCAGCAAGTCCGGATCAACCGGCTTTATAAGGTAATCAATCGCTCCTGACTCAAAGCCTTTTGCAATGAAACGCTTGTGTGTACTAACGGCAGAAAGAAAAATGATAGGCGTATGCTTGCTGCGGCTGTAGTTTGAAATAGCTTCCGCCACTTCAAATCCATCCATGCCAGGCATCTGCACATCCAGTATGATTAGGGCATAGGTTTGCTTGAGTATCTTCTTTAAAGCTTCTTCACCAGACAAGGCGGTATCCACCTCGATCTTGTTCATTTCAAGAATGCTCTTCAGCGAAAGAATATTTTCAGGCCTATCGTCAACGATCAGGATCATAAATAAGGGTAGCCGCTAAGGTAAGTTCTATTTAGCTGCGGTTAAGTAAGGGTAACAAAAACAAATTACCCTATTACGTATTAAAAACCGCAAACTGTAGAAATAGTTTGCGGTCACAAGATAGGGTTGATAGCGCTTTAAAACGTTTTCACCGAATCGTCCTTGATATTTACTTCGGTAACCGTGCCGTACTTGGCTGCGATCTTACGGATGGCCTCGGCATTACCTACCATAATGAATTGCAGGTTGTTCTTGGGATAGTATTTCTGAACAATCTCCTTCGCTTTCGCAACCGTCAGTTCATCCACGTTCTTCTGAAAATTATTAATAAATGATTCGTCAAAGCCATACCAGAACATCGAGGTAAGTAATCCAGCCAGTTGACCCGAGGTTTCATATCGTGGTGGCAATCCACCTTTCACATAATTCTTGGCGGAGGTCAGCGTCTTTTCATCAATGCCGGTCGTATGCAATTTGTTGAGCACTTTAATAGCTGTATCCATCGCTGCTTCGGTATTCTTGGTTGCAGTGAAGGTGGAGATGCGGAAAGTGCCCGCATGCTTCAATCTTGAAAAAGAACTGTTGGCGCCATAAGTGAGACCGGTATTCACCCGCAGTTCATCATTTAGCCAGGAGGTAAAACGGCCACCAAAAACCGTATTGACCACTTCCATGGCTACATAGTCCGGATTGCTGCGCGGCACACCCGGGCCTCCGATAATAAAGGTGGTTTCCTTGGCATCGCTTTTATTTACCAATAAAACTTTGGCGCTTGTAGGGGGTTGAACAGCAGCATTCGCCAGGTTCGTTGGAACCGTTCCTTTCACCCAGGCCCCGAACAAGCTCTCCAATTTTACTTTCATTTCCCTGGTGTTAAAATCGCCTACTAACGCAATGGCAGAACCGTTAGGAATATAATTGCTTCTATAAAAACGACGCGCATCGGCAGCCGTAAGTTTGGTTACTGTTGAAACCTTTCCGCTTTCCGGATTAGCATATACATGTGAGCCATAGGATAGCTGGTCAAAATAATTACCGATCACGTTGCGCGGGCTTTCTTTGGCTTGCTCCAGGCCGGCGATCAGCAATGCTTTTTCTTTTTCGAATTCCTTTTCATCAAAAGTGGGGGTTAGCAATACGTCCCTAACAATTCCTAATACTTTATCCCGGTCTTTGGAAGCGAAGCGGGCACTCAGTCCAGCCGATTCTTTTGAAGCATACGCATCAACAGAAGCGCCTATAAAGTCCAATTCTTCTTCCAGTTTGGATTTTGTCATCCTAGCGGTACCGGTCATCAATGCCGAAGCCGTCATCGTGGCGAGCCCGTTCTGTGTTTTGTCATAAATAGCGCCAGCAGGCATCACAGCCGAAAGGGTTATCGTAGGCACTTCGTGCTGCTCCATCAGGTAGATAGTAAGACCGTTTTTTAAAACAGTCTTTTCGTAGGCGGGTAACTTGAAAGTGCCGGACTGCGCAAAGACGGTAGCACTAAAGCAAACCCCCAGCAGCAGAAAAAAATATCGGAAGAAGTGTTTCATTATAAAAAATTAAAAGGTTTAGATGTTGGGAAGCATTGGCATGTAAGCCTGATCACATTAAGTACTCATCACTGATTACTATCATTTTAGTCCTCAACGTTGGTTTCTACAATTCCAACAGTACGGGTACTTTTCTTAAAATACTGGTTGGCTACCCGTTTGATATCGTCAACCGTCACTTTATTGTAAAGTGCCGGCGCATCAAACATGCGGCGGTAATCGCCAAAAAAAACCTCGTACGTACCAATATTGTTTGACTTGCCGTTGATTGTTTCTATCTGGTTATAAAACTCGATCAGCTTTTGGTTTTTTACCTTTTGCAGTTCGTTTGCTGTAATGCCATCTTTCCTGATCTTTTCCAACTCTTCATAAATAGCCTTCTCCAGGTCTTCGGCTTTTTTGCCACGGTTGGTAGAAGCAAGTATGCCGAAAAGGTTTTCATCAAACGTAGCGGAGAAAGAGGTGAAGATGTTGGAAGCCAGTTGCTTTTTATCAACCAGTGCGGAATAAAGGCGTGAGGAGTTACCGTTCGTAAGGATCGAACTTAAAATATCCAGTGCAAAATAGTCATCGCTTTTGGCGTTTGGTACCCGGTAGCCAATGCCGAGGTAGGGAGCCGATACATCTTTTTGTACCGTGATGCGGCGCTCCCCTGTTTGCGGTGTTTCTAACAAATGCACCGGCTTTGGTGCAGGTTGTGCTGGGATCCGCTCCAGGTATTTTTCTGCCATCGCTTTTACGGCATCAAATTTTATAGCGCCCGACATCACTACCACGCAATTATTAGGCGCATAGTAGGTGCGGAAATAATACTCCAGGTCTTCCTTTGTCCAATTCTTAATATCCGGCTCGTAACCAATCACGGGCCAATGGTAAGCGCCTTCCTGGAACGAGGTGGCTTCAATATTCTCCGATAGCAGCCGCCAAGGTGAATTCTCCAGACCGGTGCTTCTTTCGGAGATCACTACGCCGCGTTCGCTTTGCACCATTACGGAATCAATGCTTAACGAAGAAATGCGATCCGCTTCCAGGTCGAAGATCACTTCCATAGAAGAAGCCGGGAACCAGTTGGTATATACCGTTACATCATTCGTAGTGTAAGCGTTGTTGGAGCCGCCATTGTATTCCATTACCTGGTCAAATTGTTTGGGACCATATTTCTTGGCGCCATTAAACATCATGTGCTCAAAAAAATGCGAGAGACCGGTAATACCCGGGTGCTCATTGCGGCTGCCCACTTTGTAAAACAGGTACATGTTCGCATTTGGAATCGAAGCATCTTCCAGCACGAGGAACTTCATCCCGTTCTTCAGGGTGAAGGTTTTGACATCGTCCGCTTTAGTTTGCGCACCAAGCTGTGTGCTGATAAGTAGAAATAAGGAAAGAACCTTTTTCATAGTTGAGATTTGTTAAGAGCGAAAGTTAGGAATTTCTGCCGTTGACAGGAGCTTCATTTGAAGAGTGGCAAAAACCGACCGATAAAAAAAGTGTCCAAAAGTTTCTTTTTTAAAAAGGTGAAGATTACTTTAGCGGCTTCTTCCGACATCCTACCCGAATTTCCGATCCTATCCATTCCTCTGGCAGCCTCCAATTTCCTTGAAGCCTTTTCGTAACCCTTTAAACGAATTCTTCATGAGAAAAAATTTATCTTTTGCCTGCTTCCTGCTATTGGCTGTATTCTTTACTATGCGCACCGGCGCCCAACAAACAACTTCGATGGGTTTCCTCACTTTTTCGGGGAAAGTCGTAAACGCTGAAGCGGAACTAAGCTGGGAGACAGTGCAGGAATTGACGGTCAGCCATTTCAACCTGCAAAGAAGCACTGATGGCATCCATTTCTCCACCATCAACCGCACGACTGCAAGAGGCAGTGTAAATAACGCCGACCGAAACAAGTATGGTTTTAAGGATGCCCGGGCCAACCTCCTTACCGATACCGGCTTCTACCGCCTGGAATGTATGGATAATCACGGGGTGCCATACTATAGCAAGATCATTTCTCTTCAATTTCCAAAAGCCAAAAAGTTAACCTTGCTATCTTCTGGTGCGGTCACTACCGCACTTTGGTTTCATATCAATTCTTCAAGAAAGGAGAAATCAGTTTTCCTCATTGCTGATCAAAACGGCAATATCGTAAGCCGACAGGCCCTTAGCTGTGAGAAAGGCACAGAGCGCAAAAGCCTTGATACTTCAGGGTTGCCTTCAGGACTTTACACAGTTACAGTTGTCGGTGACGATCAAGGCATGACAGAGCGGTTCATCAAACGCTGATAGCTTATTATCCATCATAAAATAAACCCGGCGAGCCATTTACCGGGTTTTATTTTTATTCGTTACTGAAGCATTTACGCACTGGCTATCCACGCATACATTTGTTGCTTAAACCCTTCTATCAATGAGCCATACAAAAGCATACGCCGCGTACGATGCTACTTCGCCACTACGTGATTTTGAGCTGCAGCGCCGCGAGTTAGGACCTAAGGATGTACAGATCGAAATTCTTTATTGTGGCGTCTGCCATTCCGATATTCACCAGGTGCGTAACGAATGGGGGAATTCCATATATCCCATGGTGCCGGGACATGAGATCGTGGGACGGGTAACAGGCGTCGGCAGCGACGTAACCAAATTCAAAGAAGGTGATCTCGCTGGTGTGGGTTGCCTGGTGGATAGCTGCCGCGAATGCCCGAAGTGTAAAGAAGGCCTCGAACAATATTGCGAAGGCGGATCAGTAGGCACGTATAATGCACTGGAACGGGATGGCAAGACAGTTACCTATGGCGGCTATAGCAAGCAAATTGTAACGACTGAGGATTTTGTTTTGAAAGTGTCTGAAAAATTAGACCTGCAAGCCGTAGCACCATTGCTTTGCGCGGGTATCACAACTTATTCTCCGCTGCGCCATTGGGGCATCACCAAAGGGCATAAAGTAGGCGTGTTAGGATTAGGCGGCCTAGGACATATGGCGGTAAAATTCGCCGTTTCCTTTGGCGCCGAAGTAACGATGCTAAGCCACTCTCCTTCTAAAGAAACGGATGCCAGGCGTCTGGGTGCTCACCGCTTCGCGTTAACCAGCAACGAGGAAACAATAAAGAGCTTAGCCAATCATTTTGATTTTATCATTGACACGGTTTCGGCACCTCATGATTACAATGTGTATTTAGGAATGTTGAACACCAATGGTGTGATGATCTGTGTTGGAGCGCCACCGGCACCGGCACAAATACCTGCCTTCAATCTTATTTTTCAACGCCGCAGCATTGCCGGCTCGCTCATTGGCGGCATTCCCGAAACACAGGAAATGCTTGATTATTGCGCGGAACATAACATTGTATCGGATGTAGAAGTGATCGCGATGAAGGACATCAACGAAGCCTATGAGCGCATGATGAAAGGCGATGTGAAATACCGGTTTGTCATTGATCTTGCCACGCTATAAAATTTGCCCCATCAAAAAAGGCTGACCAAGTGGTCAGCCTTTTTCTCTAGAAGAATATGCATTTGCTACCTAAGCATTCTCTGTCTTTTCTTTTTTCCCGGATAACAGGCTGAAGATGGTAGCGGTGACAGCCACCGTAATAGCCACCTTTTTTACCAGGCCCACCGGGTTGTGCTTCCATTCCGCTTTCCAGCCCTTCTCCGCGAATATATTAGGCACATGACCGTTCTTCAGGTCATCCACAATACCTTCTACAACATTCACCCGGTCGGCTGCCAATAGCAACAGCCAATGGTTCCAGTTGCTTTCGCTGAATTCAAAAGCTTTACGACGCAGGTTGCCGCTGATGCCCGATGGCGGTGTTGATGTACCGAAAACGGTTGTTACATTCGGACGTTCATTTGAATGCAAGACCTCCACATCAATTGGCTGCTGTTGCGAACGTTCATAATCCAGTCGGCGATGATCATCACCTGTCCAATTCTTCATGGGATAGGTAGGCTCATTTTCAGGATCGGCATCAATGCCCCATCCGTTAATATGCTTATAGTTGTCTGCTAAGTTTTCCATAATCATTATGTTTTAGGCCCGGGCTGAAGGCGGGATTAAAATAGGTTTGATGCAATTGTCCAACTTGGTAGAGAATATATGGTAGGCTTCGGCTACTTCCTCCAATGGCACCCGGTGCGAAATGATCGCTTTCGGATCCAATCGTCCGGACTGCACATGCTCTATCAGTCGCGGCAGCAAGCGTTTCACCGATGCCTGGTTAGCACGGATTGTTAAACCCTTGTTCAGCACGTTACCGATCGGAACGATATTACCGGTAGGGCCATACACCCCTACAATAGAAACGATCCCTCCTTTCTTCACCGAGTTGATCGCCCAGTGCAAGGCAGTAGCGGACCCAGCCTGCATCATAAGCTTTCTGCCGGTGATGGTTTGCGCCGTGCTGCCCGCGGCTTCGCAACCAACGGCATCAATGCACACATCGGCTCCGTAGTAACCGGTGGTCTTCTTTAAGAATAAGACCGGGTCTTCCAGTGAGCGGAAATTATAAGCCTCGCATTGGGCATATTTTCGAACAAAGTCCAACCGGTATTCGACATGATCAATAACGATAACCCGCCCGGCGCCAAACAACCAGGCGCATTTAGCCGCCATGATACCAACCGGGCCTGCGCCAAATACCACTACGGTATCGCCCGGTTTAATGCCGCCCATCTCTGCCGCCTGGTAACCTGTGGGCACTACATCCGTCAATAGCACCGCATCATCCGGGTCCATATCCTGCGGAATCACCATAGGGCCTACATCCGCATAAGGCACCCTTACGTATTCTGCTTGTCCGCCATCGTATCCACCCGCCGTATGCGAGTAACCGTAAATGGCTCCGACAGCCGTTGCCTGGGAATTCGACTCGTGGCAGTTGCCAAATAATTGCTGCTTGCAAAACGAGCATTTGCCACAGGCTATATTGAAAGGCACCAGTACATGATCGCCCACCTTCAATTTTTGAACACCCGGCCCTACTTGCTCCACGATACCGGTAAATTCATGCCCAAAGGTCATGCCTACACGGGTGTCCGGCACGAGGCCATGATAGAGGTGAAGATCAGAGCCACAGATGCACGAACGCGTCACTCGCACAATGGCATCTTCGGGATGAAGAATCTCGGGCTCAGGCATGTTCTTGTCTGCACGAACCCGAAAAGGGCCGCGATAATTCATTGCAAGCATTGGTCTCCAGTTTTAATGAGTTTCAATAGTTGTGTTCTTATGTAATGCAGAGCTATAGCCGCTTTAGCTCAGGTAAAAGCCAAAGTAACGTGAGAAGATTATAGTAAAAAACGTGCCAGCAGAACACAACAAGACACATGAGAAAATGCGTTACCGGAATACTTTATGCAACTGACTGCTAGTTAAAAAGCATCGCATACAAGAATAAAACTTAGAGAACTTATAGCAATTAATCAATTTCGTTATCGCGTAATTCACGGGTAAGCTTGGTAAATCCTACCACTTCGCCAGCTTCATCATGCAAGGCGGTAATTAGTATGCTGCCCCAGAAAGTAGTTCCATCTTTACGAACACGCCTTCCTATATGCTTGGCACGGCCTTCTTTCACCGCCAATTCTATAAGGCGTTCTGGAAGCCGCTCGTTTCTGTCGCGGGGCATGTAAAATATATTGAAGTTCTGGCCGATGATCTCATCGGCCTTATAGCCCTTGATGCGCTCCACACCTTTGTTCCAGGAAAGAATAGTGCCGTCCAGGTCCATTAAAATAATAGCATAATCCTGCACCTCTTCTATCATGCGGCGGTGCAAGTGTGCCAACTTTTCTATCTTATCCATCTAGGGCAAATTTGAAGTGCAAAATTAATAGATGCTTACGGCTGAACAAGCTCTTCTTTTGAAAGCTTAACTAAGCATGAAAGAATTATACATTATGCACAAAGCCATCATTGCTGATGGCGTTGTGGTGATATACATAGATTAAAGTCTAAGATTTCCGTTTATTAAGTGCTTCAGCAAGCTTCTGCTTCTGCACTTCTATCACGCCTGTTTGCAATTGTTGCTCCTGCTTATTCTCAGCAATCTTTTTTTCAATACCCACCCGCTTTCTTTCCAGGTCTTCGCCATCGCTTAGCAGGCTTTTGTATTTAGACTCTGCTTTTGCAACTGCCTCTGTTTGTGTTTTGATCTCGAGTTCGAGATTGTAGGCATCCACAGCGGGCATTAGTTCATCAAGATAAATCTTCGCTTCCTCCATTGAAAGAAAACGCACTTTGTTGCCGGCAGCGCTACCATCCTGCTGTGTGGTCAATAGCAACGAAAGCAGTGTGATCTCCTTCTCTCTACGACTTTTGCGTTCGGTATAAAAAAAGAGATCCGCATGAGTGCTGTCATTTGACAAGATACCGGTGTTTCTATACACTGCAAATCCCTTTACCTCCGCAGCCTTTTTCTTGCCCTTCTTAGCTAAATGCTCCCCAAGCAGGCGGCTAACTACATCTTCCGATGCACCCAGTTCAATAACAGCGGCCGGTTGTTGTTTCTTGTTATATTCCACACTTCCTTCCTTTGCTTGGCCAAAAGACACCCCGGTAACAAACAAACTAACGAATAATAATAAAATTTTCATAGGAGGGATTTAGGAGTAAGAAAACTACCGGCAAGTTTAATAGTAATTTGCCGGTAGCATCTTGTTTTTATTGACCTGCTTCCGCTTTCGCGTCTGCTTTCATCTTCTCATTTGCGGTGATCACAAACTCTACACGGCGGTTGGAGCTGGCACCTTCTTCCGTGTCATTCGTTGCGATCGGGTCTGCTTCGCCTTTGCCAATAGCCGTTAAGCGGGTTGCCGCAATGCCATTCTGCCGCAGGTAATTCACCGCTGCGTTCGCACGGTTCTCCGAAAGGGTTTGATTGTATGTATCTGACCCTTTGCTGTCGGTATGACCGATCACGGTAATATTCGTTTCCGGATATTTCAACAGGTAACCCCTTAGCTGGTTCAGGTTAGCCTGAGCATTGGCGTTCAGGTCGTAACGGTCGTAGCCAAACAGCACCTTCTCTTTAAAGTTCACCACAATGCCTTCGCCTTCCCGCCTGATCTCGGCATCTTTCATTTCTTTAGCCATCTCTTCGGCCTGCTTGTCCATTTTCCGGCCAATTAACACACCGGCTGTACCGCCCACGGCTGCACCAATAATGGCGCCCACAGCCGTATTGCCTATTGCCCGGCCTATAACGGCGCCTACGGCACCACCGGCTGCACCACCGATCACACCACCCTTTTGGGTGTTGCTCATTGTTTTACATCCCACTAAACTGGTAGCGAACAGGGCTATCACAATCGAAACTTTGCCGATTGTTCTTTTGATTCCTAATGCTGTTTCTAAACTTGTCGTTGCCATAATTATTTGCTTTTTGATTCCCTAACCCTCAAAAGACCATGCCGGCCTGCACATGGTCTTTTGAGGAAAATGCCATTTTCTATTTATTAGGAACTATATCAATGATCACCGTTCGGTTATAAAAGCGCTCTTCCGGGTAATTGTTCTCAAATGGAGCCATCCCCGCATCTTCGCCAAAACCATAGGTTTCAAAGCGAACGCCCTTTTTACCCGTACTATTCAAAGCACGCTGCAACAATTGCTGTGCACCTTTTGCTCTTTCGCCGGATAAGGTGTTGTTATACGCCTCTTCGCCGATAATATCGGTATGACCATGAATGATGACCGTACTATTATCAGCGATCAGTGGCGTTACGATGTCAGCGAGGAACTTCTCGTAGGAATCAATTGATTTTGATTTATCAAAGTCAAACAGGATACTATAGCGCAAGCCTTCCTGCTGCGGCGTTTCCATTTTAGACAAGCTCACTGAGCTTTCCTTTTTTATAGTATATCCGTCTTTTGTTTGCCCTGTCATCAGTATCTTATAATTGCCTTGGGTACTGTTTCCAAGGATGGTTTTACCTGAAACGGATGCCTGGTCTTTTATGTATGGTCCATAGTTCTGCACCATACCTTGCTCGTCTGTTATAGCAACTGCCCATGATTTTAAAGTTTCTGTAGCGCCCAGCGTGGTAAAGATCACATGGCTATCCAGGGGATCTGCCTGCAAGGCCACTATTTGCACCGGACGTAGGAAAGGCGAGGCAACGCCGCCTACCTGCAATAACAGTTCAGGAGAAGTGCTAACTATATCCACGCGGCGATCGCCTTCTTTTAATAAATCCAATTCTTTTGTAGCGCCAGGCTGCTCGGATGGAATGGCAGGTTTGCTTCTTCCTTCGGTTGTGATCCTCGCACCATCAATGCCATACATGCTTACCAGGTATTGACGCACCGCCTCCGCCATTTGTTTTCCTTCTGCCGGGTTATTATCCGACGCGCCGCTTAAAGCGATCGTGCTTTGCGGGTTTGACCGCAGGCGATCCCCCAGGATGTTCAGGATATTATGATATACCGCCAGCTGCCTTGCGGAACGGCCGGTACTTAAATTTTGCGGCTGGCTTTCCTGTAGTTGTTCTTCCTTAAAGCGGGCCGCCTGGCCGCTGCTCAATTGCACATATCGCGCAGGTATCACGGAAGAACCTTTATCAAAGAAAACGGAATTGCGCAGCGGAAATGTTTCCTTCACCTTGCGGTTTAGCGGGAGCACTTTCGGAGCCCTTACCGAAAAGGCAACGTCTTTATTTGGCAGTGTTGGAGAAGCACTCGTTTCTGTTAAAGCGGTTACTGGCGTTGATTTACGGCTTGTACCGAACTTAAGCGCCACACCGGCCCTGATAGTGTATAACGACCAGGATTCTATTTTACGTGGCGATTGCCCTAAGTCTGTTTGAAAGGAAGCAAAAGGTGATAGCGTTGCTTGTGTTAGGCTGGATGCCTTAGATAAGGGAATATCAATTCCTGCACCGGCTTGTGCGCCTAAAACCGTCTTGCGCAATTCACTCCAGTCCCCTCTTCTTTCCGGTTGTTTCTCCTGGTTATACGTGAAGGAACGGGAAAGGTTCACTCCTAAAGTTGGTCCTGCAAACAGGTAAAATGCCGAAGCAAAAGGCGCTACCCGCACACTTGGCTCGATAGCAATATAGCTAAGGTTGGTAGAAAGATCAGCCGGGCAATTGCAGGGCGCCATCACGCCATCAAATTTACCGCCACGGTTGTCAAAAGCAAGATTCAGCATACCACCCCACACCTTGTTAGGACGGTATTCAGTTAGCAGGGAGAAGTAGGGCTTGACGCCATTACCTTCATGGAAAGCAGTCGGTGCTTTTACAGACCCATTCAGCACCTGCGTGGTTCCGCGGAAGTTATTAAAATTAGCGGCTGCCGATTGGCCAAACCACCAAACCGGTTGCACCCGTGCTGCCGTTTGCGCGGGCTGCGGTGTTTGTGCCGTAGCTACTGCACCGGTCATCAGCAATCCTGCTAACAGTCCTGGAAAAATATTTTTAGTAGTACTTGTATAAGACATAAAGTGTTCTTTTAAAATTGAGTTTGTAAGAAACAGGTTCCACCCTGAAGTGGAACCTGTAAACTATTTATTGTACGTTGATCGTTGTATTTACCAATGTCACAGAAGCGTTAAGAGAGATCGCACGTCCGTTCAATACAGTCTGCACTGCGTTGCCCGCTGTAGAGAAGGTCATGCCAGCTGAAGAAACGATGGTTCCGGACATTATGCCGCCACCTGCACCATTAATAGTAGCTGCGCTACCTACATACCAGTAAACATTCTTCGCTTGCCCGCCATTGATAAGGGTTACGCTTCTGGCTCCAGCCGGACCGGCTATACCTACTGTAAGACTGGTTGGTGACTGGAATATCCACTCGGCGTTGGGGTTGCCTTGCGCATCCAGCACGAGGTTACCATTGGTGACTTTGAACGTTCCACCTGCAGATTTGTACACACCGGGAGCCAGCGTCAATCCACCCAACTCACCTGAACCTGGATCTAATCCACCGGGACGCGATGCGGGAGAGATAGAAAGGTACAAGGCATTCGCATCCGACAATCCTTGTGTAGCGATCGCAAATGAAGCGGCTGATCCTGGTGGTGGTGGCGCCGTGTGAATGCGTCCTGTTACCAAGCCAATGTTTAATGGCGTTTCCGTATAAATATCACCTGTGGTGCCATCATGAAAGCCAGTGACCATGGTAGATACGCCTGTGGTGCCAATGCTACCATTATTGATAACCGTATTTGTTCCCTGGTTAGTGATACCTGCGCTTCCGCCGAAAACACCAAACAAAGCAACCGTTCCTAAAACAGGAGAGGGCGAGCCGGCAGTGGTAAAGCTCCACACATAATTATTTGCCAATGCATTACCTGCCAGGTCTTGCGAACCTGTGGTGATCGTGGCGTTATAAGTAGTGTTTGCAGATAGATTCGAGGAAGGAGTAAAGCTTGCCGTTGTTCCGGCATAGGTAACTGTACCCGGAATTGATATAGCACCCTGCTTTAACAGGAAGGTATTTGTATTAATAGTCCCGGGATTCATCGCTTCGCTGAAAGTAGCCGTGATGATCTTATTGACCGGAACACCGGTAGCGTTGTTAATCGGATCGGTAGAAACAACCGTTGGTGCTGTATTATCAATTGCAACCGCTGTTGTAAAGCTCCAAACATAATCGGCAGCTAAAGCGTTGCCTACCGTATCCTTAGCGCCGGTGGTGATCGTTCCGGTATAAACCGTATTAGATAACAGGTTGGCTGCAGGCGTAAAGGTGGCGGTCGTACCGGAGTAGGTAACGGTACCAGCAACCGCAGTTGTGCCTTGCTTCAGGGTGAACGTAGTGCCATTGATGGTAGCGGGGTTCATGCCGGTGCTGAACTTAGCTGTTACGATCTTATTGATAGCTACATTGGTAGCACCATTAGCAGGATCAGTGGAAATAACGGTTGGAAGCGCCCCGGTAGCAAAGCTCCAGGTATAGTTAAGCGCCATAGCATTTCCTGCCAGGTCTTTTGCGCCGGTAGTGATCGTACCCGTGAAAACGGAATTGGGAGCCAACGGTGCAGCAGGCGTAAACGTAGCGATCATACCAGCATACGTGATAGTGCCAGGCACAACGCTTGTTCCTTGCTTAATAGTAAATGTAGTGGCATTGATGGTAGCCGGGTCCATTGCGGTACTAAATGTGGCTGTAATAATCTTTCCCAGTGGCACATTTGTAGCACCATTGGCTGGATCAGTAGAAACAACAATAGGGATGGTGCCCGTATTAAAGCTCCAAACATAATCCGCTACCAGTGCATTGCCCGCAGGATCCTTTGCGCCGGTTGTGATGGTTCCCGTATAGACTGTGTTAGCCGCCAACGCATTTGTTGGAGAGAAAGTAGCAGTCATACCCGTATAGGTAATAGTACCGGCGATGGGTGTAGTGCCTTGCTTCAGCGTAAACGTAGTGCTGTTAAGCGTCGCAGGATCCATTACTTCATTAAAGGTGGCAGACACTTTCTTTATAGTAGCTACATTCGTCGCGCCGTTCGCAGGGTCGGTAGAAACGACAATGGGACAGATACCTTCGGTGGCACCGGTGTAGTTATCTTTTTTACAACTCCAGACGAAAACAGTACTTATAAGGACTACCAGCCAAGTGGCGGTTAAGAGGCGGCTTCTTTTTGGCTGCCACAAGCTTTTCGGATGGCTATCCGTGCTTTTGTTTTTTTTACGTTCCATGTTAGGTTTCATTATTTAAATTGCTATAGTTGACACATTGAATGATGATGCATAAGGCCTGGTGACACCTTTCGGTATCAGCCGCAATAAAATGCGCCTTTTGGATCATTTGGTAGCATGGCTGAAAACAGCAGCTATTTAGTATATTCTGCCCCTTAGGTCTCACCTTTGAGTAACAAGTAGAGGGCTTTGCTATCGAAGCAAATCTTCAGATCATTAAAATGGAATGAAGTTTTTAAAAGAAAAGGAGGTCTAATAGAGGTATGCGGAAAAAGTCGGTTAGTTTAAAATGAAGAATCGCAGTCAGCCAGTTTGTTTCACGATGGTAGAGTTGCTAATACCGAGCCAATTAAAATACAGGGAAAGTCATGGACTCGTCCGCTCAAATACTTGAATTAATTGCATTTCAGCCTGAATACCCCTTTGACGATTATCCCGTTTATCTCCTTATCGGGCAGCTATGCCCCATAATCCTGCTTTGAAAAGATGGGTTGTTTTTTAACCCTTAATGAACCTCTAAGGGTATATAACTATCTTTTGTGAGTAGTTATTAATCCATGTAATGAGATAGCTTTGAAAGCGCAATAGAAAAGTACAAACTGATATGTTCGATCTGAGAGAAATAGCCCGCGAGCTGGAAAAGCAGCGTTGCCAGACACACCGGCAAACGCCCAAGATAACCGTATCGGAAGACAAGATCATTATTGCCGCCTGCTGCGTTCTTTTCCAGCAGAAATTAGAAAAGCAAAAAGAAAAGGCGATCAATGACCGCCTTGATGATGTGTGGGACTGAACCCCTATAGCCTCCTATCCTACCTTTTCAAGCTTACATGATACAGGTCGGTGCGCCGGTCTTTTAGATTGCGTACACTGCCAAACGAATTCAATTCTTTCAACAGGTCAAGGTCCACATCTACTACCAATACCATCTCTGTGTTTGGGGTTGACTCTCCCTTAATGCCATTGGTTGGAAAGGAGAAATCGCAGGGTGTAAAGACAGCCGATTGCGCAAACTGGATGTCCATATTCGACACCTTTGGCAGGTTGCCTACACTACCCGCGATGGCTACAAAACATTCGTTCTCAATAGCTCTCGCCATGGCGCAATTGCGCACCCGGCTATAGGCATTCTGCGTATCGGTAAGAAAGGGTACAAAAAGGATCTGCATGCCTTGTTCTGCCAAGATGCGACCCAGCTCGGGAAACTCCACATCATAACAAACCAGCACACCGATCCTGCCACAATCCGTATCAAAGGTTTCCACTTTATTACCGCCTACCAGTCCCCAGAACTTTGCTTCGTCCGGTGTGATATGGATCTTCTCATATACTTCATACGACCCGTCGCGACGAATAAGGTAACCGATATTATTCAGCTCTCCGTTTTCCCGTATCAGTGGCATACTGCCGGTGATGATATTTATATTATATGACACCGCGAACTCGCTGAATTTTTTACGGATCGCTTCGGTGTGCTTGGCTAATTCACGGATCGCTTCCGGTTCCGGCAGGTGGTTATACTCCATCAGCAGCGGCGCGTTAAAGAACTCCGGGAACAGCGCAAAATCTGCCTTGTAGCCGCTGGTAGCATCCACAAAAAACTCCATCTGGTTAAACAATTCTTCCAGCCCCCGGTAGTTGCGCATCTGCCACTGTACCAGTCCCAGCCGCACTCTTGATTTAGAGGCATAGTGCGCCTTCTTCGGATCGGTGTAATAGATATTGTTCCATTGCAGCAGCACCGCGTTGTCCGCCGACTCCAGGTCGCCCGGCATATAGTTCTTTAGGATCTTCTTTACATGAAAATCGTTGGATAGCTGGAAGTTGAGCGTAGGATCGTGTATCTCCTTGCTCTTTACTTTTTGTATGTATTCTTTGGGCGAGAGTTCCGCGGCATGCTTGTGATAATCCGGAATGCGGCCACCAAACACAATGCCTTTGAGGTTAAGTTTTTCGCACAGCTCTTTGCGGGCATCATACATCCTCCGGCCGAGGCGCAAGCCCCTGTATTCGGGCGAGATGAACGAATCAATGCCGTATAAAAAATCACCCTTGGGTGTGTGTGTAGTGAAGCTGTAATTGCCCGTTACCTGCTGGTACGTGTGATCGTCGCCAAAGTTTTTATAGTCTACAATGATGGAAAGCGAGCAGCCTACTACTTTCTCATCTACGGTGATGGCTAACTGTCCATCCGGGAATAGCGATACCAGTTTTTGAATCTGCGACTCCTTCCACACCGTGTCCCAGCCTTTGTACGACTCGATCATGGAGGCTTTCAATTCTTCATAATCCGTCAGCATCAAATGTCTTACTTCTACCTGCATATTTTGTGTGATTAAACGTAATGATTAAAAGCCCCTTTGGGCGGGGTGCAATTTAGTTATAATCCAGCGCCTTTGGAAAGTGCGGTGTTAAAGCTTGCCTTTATATTGAAGAAGCGCTGCTATCTGCCAACAAATTATAGGTTACTTAGAAACCGGTATCCAACCCCCGATTCCGTAAGCAGGTATTGCGGGTGATTGGGATCTTCTTCTATCTTTTTCCGGATTCAGCAGGATACCAGTTTAAGAAATGGTATGGATTGAATGTGGAGATGGGCATTTTCATGAGCTATATCGGGCTGGAGAGCTATGTGACCGGCGAGAACTGGTCGTACCAGCGCTCTATGGTCTGTGACTTCACGCCTTTCTATTTTTCGGGCGCCCGCCTCCAAGCCTTTCCATCCAAAAAGTTCAAGACCGAGTTGTGGTTGCTCAATGGATGGCAGTCTTACAATAGCTGGAACAAAGGAATTGGCTTTGGCAATTCCAACTATTACCGTCCGAGTGAAAACCTTCAACTGGTGGCCAATTTCTATTTAGGCAAGGATAGCCGGACCTCCATCCGGCGCTTTCACCATGACAACAGCGTTGTTGCCCGTTATTACAATAATGGAGAAGCAAAAGGCTTGTCCGGAGCGGCTTTCAGTCTCAATTCGCACTATGGTTTTCAAAGTGGTGGAGGTGCCTCTCCCAAATCCAGCCATATGCTGGGCACATCGCTCGCCAACCGGCTGTGGTTTCGCAACAATAAAGTAGCGCTTACACTACGGGGCGATCTTGTTACCAATCCGGGGCTTTATTTAGCCTTCTCGCCATCACCCGTCGCGCCTAATAATTTTACTGATGCCATCGCTATCGATCCCAAACAACGGCTCACACTTTACCAGGGCACAACTACATTGGATGTGATGCCAAGCGACCATGTGACTTTTCGGTTGGAATATGGTTATCGTCAGAGCAATGTTCCCTACTTTGCTGGTAAAGGCGGCACTACCTCGCCGGATGGCTGGGTGGATACGCCCACTGCGGGCTGGCGACCGGATTTGAAAAAAGAGGAGAACCGGGTGACGGTAGCGGTAAATTTTAGACTGTAAGGGTGCATGAGTTTTCAAAATGCCTTGGACTCAGCCGCTCTCAGTCAAATCAGTTCCCATGCTCTTTTCTATTCAGGCTTTCGAAGGCCTGCAAGGAGATTCGGGTGTCAGGAAGATATTACTACCCTGCCACCCGGACCTGTCTGAATTTCACTTTTTGTTCCGGGGTGACATCGAACTCATATTGAACAGCAAACTCAGAGAACTCTTTTCCTTTAGATAATACTACTAACATCACTTTTTTGGTTGTTGGTTCAAAGCTAGCCTCTAATCTACTTTTCGTGCCTTTCACCACTTCTATTTCCTCACTTGTTGCAGTATTTGATTTAAAGAACTGGTCAAGCTCTAATCTTTCCAGTGTTTTTCTGAGATCCATAGTAAAGATGGAACTAAAGTATTTATCAAAATCAGCTTCAGTAAAAGGCTTTATTTTATCAGGGTCTATATCCATAACCAGCTTAGAATCCGCTAAGTACCATATTTCGTTGCCTTCGTTCTTTATTGGAAAGTCAATGAATGATTTAACAGCCTTGCTGTTGCCCTTGGTGACAGCTTGTACAAATGCCCTGAAGTTATCATTCCACTTATTATCACCTGCATTTTGCGCAACAATAGAGGCATTGGTTTGACCATTAGCTTCTGTAGCTACAGAATCCGGTGTTTGAGTTGAGTTACTACAAGACATTGAGATGAATACGCTAGAAATTATATAGAATAGTTTCATATAAGCTTACCTTTTTACGAACAATAGAAACAAATACAGAAAATCAATTTGGAGATGCTTCCTACTACTCCCCAGGATGATACGTCCGCTCGGCGCCTTTCAGCACATCCTCCTTATAAAACAACGCTTCCTTAAACTTTCCATTGATAAACCCTTCTGCCTGGTCAGTAAAATGCGGTGAGGCGGGGTTAAAGGATTCGCCGCCGGTCATGATGGTTTTGGCTTTCACCTTTTTACCAAACTCCACGGCGGCTACAAAGCTGTTGCCCGATACACCATACCGTTTGTTAGTGTTGGGAAAGCGGCGCCCGTTAAAAGAAGGCAGCGAACCCCACGCAGCAGAAGCCAGGCCCACCGGCATACTCGGTTTGCTGTCATCGAAGTTGCTATTGGTGCTGGCGGCGTTCCGTTGGTAACGGTTCACCTCACCCCAGGCCGTGCGCCAGGTGCCATAGCGCTTCTCAAGGTCGGCAAGTGTTTGCCGTAATAATAGTAGCTTTTCACGGTTGAAGGTATTCGTCAATATCCATTCGTAGTTAGTCATTACATGGCTGGACGAACCTTGAGCCCGCATGGGCGGCTGCTTCGCTGTTAGCCTTGTCGCCCATTCCACTGCTACCGTAGTTGCCACTGATGAAGCGGACGAATGATAATCCCAACGGCGCAACAATTCTATCGCTTCGCTTAATGGGGCTTTCAGGGAATCCCCAGCCGGTAATTCGTTATATGCGGTGAATAGAGAAGGCAGCAGGGTTTCAAATGCAGCGAGGTAATGACTGTAGCCAATACCGATGATGCTATCGAGCGTAACGTTTTTCGCATTACTTAATAAGCGTGAAGCATTGATGGCTCTTGGGTTTTGTCCATCCCAGGCCATATACGCAGGGTAATCTTCTTTTTTAGGAGAGGAAGCGCCAGCAGCCGTAAACGGTGTGGAGTTGCAGTTTTGAATAAAGCCGCTCCCCGGGTTATAGATATGGATTGTTTGATCTACCGTGTGCATCCCTTTCCAGTCGGTAGCTGATGTAGAGCCATCAACCGGTAGCGACCAATCGAACTTCGGGTCACGTACCGGCATAAAGTTGCCGTGCCAGTAAGCGATATTCTTTTCCGCATCGGCATAAACCGTGTTGTTCGAATTGTTCACCCGCATATCCATTACCTTCTTGAATTCGGCAAAGCTTTTAGCTTTGGTGCGCAACCAGGATTGCTCCAGCGCTTCCAGTGAACGGTTATGCTCTTTGAGGCTCAGCCACTTGCCGCCACGGCTACCGATCACCGGACCATGAATGGTATAGTAGCCCGTTAGATTTGTTTTCCAAACCGCTTCCTCTCCCTTCTTATAGCGAATGGAAAGCGGTTTTGTTTTTACGGGAAGTAACTGTCCATTGTATTCATAAAAGAGCGAATCGCCCTTCTTTGTTATCTTCTCTTCGTACACATCCGCTACATCCGCATAGCTGGAGGTATGCATCCAGCCGCAGTGCTCGTTAAAGCCCTGGTACACAAAGAAATTGCCCCAGGTAACCGCGCCGTATACATTCAATCCTTCTTCACTTACCAGTTGCACTTCGCTGCGGAAATAAAAGGTCACATGTGGGTTGATATAAAGAATGGAATTACCGGACGCTGTCCTGGAAGGCGCTACTGCAAAGCCGTTCGAGCCGCTCCATTTGGTAGCCGTTCCGTTATCATCCGGCACCGGCGTCATCGCACTGGAACCCTGTACGCCACTATACAGGTTTCGGGTGTCCGCTACGGTTAGGTCACCCATTTGTGTAGCGGAAATACTGCCGTCGGTATACATCAATGGAAACCATGGCTCAAAGCGTTTGAGCACGGCAGGCTTCACGTTTGGGTGTGTAGCGAGATAGTAATTGATGCCATCTGCAAACGCAATGCATAATTTCTTCAACCACGCCGGGCTACGCTGGTAATCCCTTTTTGCTTCCGATGAATCATAGATCAATTGCATCTGCACATCACTCATCACCTGTCCTTCACCATCTATTTCCGCCAATCTTCCAAACACTTCCAAATAGTTGCGCTCTACCCTTGCAAAGTTCTGTTCGCACTGGGTGTACATCAATCCGAACACCGCATCGGCATCCGTCTTTCCATAGATATGCGGGATGCCATATTTGTCCTGGATGATGGTAACATTTTTCGCCTGCGATTTATAGCGAAATATCTCTGCAGCAGAAGGCTTTTGCGCCTGCAGCGCGAAAGGAAACAGAAGTAGAAGGAGCAAGGATTTCATACTTGCAATTTATGACAATCCTTATTCTGGCTTGTGATATATAATGCAAAGCTGTGCCTGCAACTACAAAAATTTTCTATCCTAGCGGTTGAGTTTTGTTCCGTGCATAGGACAGTATAGCCAATCTCTTTTCATCTTTTCCCATCCACCGGGCAAAGTTTTCGTGGGCTAAAGCTAGCCAGTGGAAGACTCCAGTTAAAATCAGTGCCCCCAACTTGAATGGCGAACGCTCCTGCCTCCTTCGCGCTAAATGATTTGCCTTTTGGCACGGCAAAATAAAAGACATGAAAACCCTTTCCCATAGCGCCCATCGTGCTTTCAAACATCGGCTGCATTTCCTTCAGCAGTTCCTTTGCGTCTGCACTTACTTCTGAATCCAAAAGCGGCAACAATACCTTATCCCCATCATAAATAAAGCGCAATCCCCTACGGACCTGCTCTTTCGTTTTGAAAGTTGATTTGGTATCTATCTTTCCATCTACTGCAAGAACCACTATATAATCTCTCAATATCCCCTCAAGTAAACTAATGGCCTCCGGGCTATAGTCCGGAGTTCCTTTTGTGACCGCTTCCCAATATTCCAGCGGCAGCCAGAAGAGCATTTTTAATTCATCATTCCCTTCCTTGGTCTGCATAATCTCTTCAGCGAGTTCATCTACATTCACGAGGCTGGTATCCTGAGCTGATGACCACATGGTTAAAAAGAGTAAAGGCAGGAAAACAAATCGGTGCATATGAGTAGATTAGGGAAACAAAATAGCTAATTCCCTTCAATTGAGCCTTATAAATGATCATAATCCCAGCATAGCTTTCAGCTTTGCATAGCCGGCTTTGCTAACCGGGATGCGGGCACCCGAGCGAAGTATAGCCAGGTGTGCCTCTTTTTCATACGGATCAATGCGGGTGATCTCGCTTACATTAAGTAGGTAAGAACGGTGCGTTCTGACAAAGCTGCTTTGAGGCAGGGCAGATTCAAAGAAGCTCATGGTCTTGTTCTTCAGAAAGCTGCCTTCCGCCGTAATGATCTTTACATAATCATCCGCGGCTTCGAGGTACTGTATATCCGCCACCGGAATGATCTTGATCTTGCCGCCTGTTTTCACAACCACCCGGTTGCTTTGTGATGGAAGATCGGTAGCACGCATCAAAAGTTCTTGCACGGAAACCTTTTGCCGTTGCTGCCCGGCGCCTTCCAAATATTTTTCAACAGCTTTATCAAACCGCTCTTTGCTGAATGGTTTTAGCAGGTAATCAATTGCATGGGTTTCAAAAGCTTTCAGCGCATATTCATCAAAAGCGGTGGTGAAAATGACTGCGGGCGGCGGCTCCAATAGCTCTAACATTTCAAAGCCATTGATCTTCGGCATTTGAATGTCCAGGAAAAGAAGATCGGGGGCATGCTGCTGAATAGCTTTTACGCCTTCAAAGCCATCGCCGCATTCTTGCACCAAGTCCACCTGGGGAAAGCCTTGTAGGTATTCCTTTACAATGGATCTTGCCAGGGGCTCATCATCTATTATCAGCGCTTTTATCATGTAGCTGTGGTATTTGTATCGTGGTGATAAAATGATTATCAATTATTGCTGTTTGCAATAGATCGGACCGGGAAAAAAGAAGGTATAACCGTCGCTGCACAGAGCTCAGCCCAAAGCCGGTGCCCTTTTGTGGTGTACTGGTTTGCGGGTCAAAAGGATTAGTGACTTTTATGAATAGGTTATGGTCTTCCGCGTATGAATCAATGGTGATTTGGATGGCATCGATAGTATCGTATAATCCAAACTTGATCGCATTTTCCACTACGGGTTGCAGCAGCATAGAAGGCAGTTGCAAGCCGGCAGCCGCATCATTGGCAATAGTGGTAGAAAGCCGGTGCCCGAAGCGCACTTTCTCAATCTCCAGGTACAGCTGCAGGTGTTGCAGTTCTTCCTCTAAGGAATTCCATTGGTGATCATCCTTCTTCAACGTGCCCCGCAGGAAATCGGAAAGCTGCTGAATCATGGTGCGGGCTTGCTGTGGTTGCGATCCGATCAATGCATTGATAGAATTAAGGCTGTTGAAAAGAAAATGTGGTTGAAGTTGTTGCCGCAAGCTATAAAGCTCGGCTTCCTTTGTTAATTGGTTCGCTTCCGATTTTCGCTTCTCTACTTCGTGGCTGTCCTGAACAGTGTACCAAAGAACACTTACTAATGCCATACAGCCAATAATAAGAAACCCGGTAGCGAGGCGCACGGCAAACGATTGTGAAAAGAAAGCCGCATAGTCTGGTGCATCAATGGGTAATAGCAATAGAATAAACCGGCTGAGAAAAAGCCACAATACGGACAACACCGAACACAGTACCAGGATATAGGCGTAGCGGTTTTTTTGTGGGATATAGTATTGCAACATCAGGGTAACCAGGAGTGTGACACCCATCAGCAAGCCGTTGCTAACAACACTATCCAACAGCGCCACCCGCCAGCGAAAACCAAAGCTTGTCAGCACATGAAAATGCAGTTGGGCCCATATCCACCAGCAGATGGCGAACGTAAGCTGGAAACGAAAGGTTTTAAATGGCGATGTGCTCAATGGGGCTGTTTAAATGCGGTAAAAAGAGTGTTTGAGCTCCACTTATGGCGGCAGCTTTGGCTTTCACGAAAGTAATATATGCAGCGGCGTCATCGGCTTCCCGTATGGAAGAATAAATTTCAGCGCCATCAATAAAATCAGAAACCGGATATAATTCCGAAACGGCAATGAATTGCCAGGAAACCAGTTGCTGTTTTTGATTACAGAAAGTTTCCTCTTCCAGCTGCCCAATGGTATAGGCTTTTGTAATGGCTTCATCTGCATCTACGGAAGCTATTAACCGCAACTGCTCATCAAACTGCGGTGTATGTTGTCCATCACCACAAATGATCTGGTAGACCAGCTTCGCTAAATACCATTGCATAATAATGATGTGAGTTAATGAAGAAGTAATGGAGAATGGAGATTTAAAAATGGACAATGTTATGCGTACATATAGCGATCAATTTTCTGCAAAACATTCTCCACTTTGAATTTTTACAGTGTCCATTTTAATAGCTGCGTATTTCCAGGCCACCAAAAATGCAGGTACCTTCCAGTATCAACACTTTATTCGGATCCATTGCTACACCCATGATCTGGCGCTTATCATCGACCCCGCCAAACACAGCCGATATTTCGTTATGCACATCCCAGGTAGGTGGCACAATCAACTTCGAGCCCCCAAACGCAGTCGTTATTTCAATGGTGATGGTACCGGTGAAGTCAGCCTGTGTCAGGTCTATCTCAGAGCCGCCCATTACGCTGGTGATTTCACCGCCTTTAAAATTTTTACTTAAGATAGATTTCTTTACACCACCAAATACAGCTGTGGCTTCTATAAAATCGCGACGATCTGCCGAGGGCATGTCGCCTTCAAAACTTTCGTAAGATGCGCTTGTAGAATGCGCTTCGTTCCAGTTTCTATGATGGCGACCTTTCCAATGCCCCCAATGAGCCTTCTTTGGACGGAAGATAAATGCCAACCCGATTCCCATGATGATTAGTGGCCACATGTATTTATCCATTCGCAAATCAGGATCAATCTTATCTGCCAGCGAAAAACCCCCAATCAGTAAAAAGATGAGCCAAAACCCGGGGCGAAATTCTTTCCGCAAACCTATAAATAATCCCAAGGCAATAAAGAAAGTAGCATTGCTAAAAAACCAACTGGGGAAGATGACCAAATGCGATGTCTTCAGAAAAAGTAGTGCGCCGATGAGGAGTAAAAAAATACCTGTTTGAAGGCGGCCATTATCTCTTCCGGATTCTTTGCCCTTCCAGCCCTTCTCCATCTTTTCTTCTATCCTTGCTTCGTTCATGATTTATAAATTTTAAACAAAGAAAGATGTATCAATTCTTGTAGGCAAGACTGGATAGGTAAGGAAAGGAGCGGCAACCGGTAAAAGCCCGCAAATTCTCGGTAAGGTTACTGGCACAAAATTGTTACGGTTTATTTACTATGAAAGAGCAAGCGCCATTTAATAAAGGAATGAGCACCGTGATCGAGCGGAATATAAAAGCCTTGCTACAAAAAAATGAGCAGGAAGAACGGTCAAAATCTATCGAAGGACGTATTGCTGACGCCATTACGCGTTTTACCGGCAGCATGGTCTTTGTTTACATTCATTTGCTTCTATTTTCAGCATGGATCATTTATAACCTCGGCTGGCTGGGAGGCAAACCTTTTGACCCCTCTTTTGTAGTGCTGGCAATGTTTGCTTCGGTGGAGGCCATTTTTCTTTCCACGTTTGTACTCATCAGCCAAAACCGCTTGACGGCGCAAGCAGATAAAAGAGCTGACCTTGACCTGCAAGTAAGCCTGCTGGCTGAGCACGAAATAACCCAGCTAATTAAAATGGTGACGGCTATTGCCAGGAAGATGGACCTGCCCGAAGCATTAGACCCGGAACTGCATGAGTCTAAACAAGATGTGAAACCGGAAATTGTTTTAGAAAAAATAGAACAGTTTAAAGGCGGTAATAAAGAAGAAAAATCTTAATCCTCATTAGGCACAATGGGCAAGCAGGTTATGAACAACCAAATTTAAATGGGTAATATCAGAGGGCTTGGTGATCAACTCCACACCCATTCGCAAAAAAAGCGCTTTATCCATAGGATTAGAGGAAGTCGAAAACATTACTATAGGGACATTCACTAACAGAGGGTCCACTTTGATCCTTGAAAGCGTTTGCTTGCCATCCATCAGCGGCATATTAATGTCCAGAACAATAAGGCACGGGAGGTCAGCACTTGCTTTTGCCTTGTCCAAATACTGAAGTGCTTCTACACCATTGTGGGCCTCAATAACACTGTAGTCAGGTGCTGCATGGTTTATAGCATCGCAAATAAATTGCCGGTCATCGGGATCATCATCCACGCATAGTATGGTCTTAGGGAGGTTTGACATGAATCGGCATAAAGGTAGCCAATACATCTATTAAAAACATAAATAATCTGTTGTGGAATTATTAATTATCTTTGCGTGAATACCCTTATACCATGAGAGATACGATCAAACTTTACTTCGACAACTTTTTCGAGGACCACCTTGCTACAAAGAACCGGTCAATACGTTTTAAAATCGTGGTGAGTCTCCTGTTAACCAGCGTAGCCGTTTTTCTTTCGGTTCAATTGCTTCACCTGTTTTTTGCACGTTAGTACTATAATACATCTGAAAGAATTTAAGAATCTGGACTGCAATAGTCAACATAAAATAGCCGGTAGCATCTACCACCGGCTATTCATTTGATTAGTATCTTCCTTAGAAGTTATAGCTTGCCTTCAATCCAACGAAGCCATTGCTAACTTTGTCTTTTGACCAGCTCTCATATTTAGCTTGTATATCCAATCCTAAAATGCGGACGCCCAGCCCGGGGGAAATAATAAACGCAGATCCACCGTCATCGGTAATGTTGGCAACACCTGCTTCCAACTTCGCATAGACCAAGGAAAACCGGTATTTCAAACCCGCTCGGATCGGGATTGCGTTAAACTTAATAGGATTGCCATCCTTTCCTTCAAAATGCATATAGCCCACCGACGCAGTCACGCCCAGTTTTGTAAAAGGAATTTTTACATCAGCGCCAAGCCCTGCTCCTATCCCTGATTTATAGGCATCTCCAAAATCACCAACAGGCAAAGCGCCTTCTACATAAGGACCAATGCTAAAACCTTTTAACTGCGCCTGTGCTGGCATTATTCCCAGGAAAAAAGTAGCAATCAAAAATAAAATGGAAATCTTTTTCATGTCAGAATGGTTTGAAAACAAAAATAGGTTAAACCGAAAGCCACAACAACAGCAGTCAAGATTCTACTAACATAAGTGCATAAAAAAAGCCCTGGAAAACCAGGGCTTTATAATAAAATCGGGAGTGTAATTAGTATCTGTTGCCACCGCCGCCGTAGCCGCCGCTACCGCCACCACGGTTGCCGCCGCCGAAACCACCGCCACCGCGATTGCCACCGCCGCCGTAGCCGCCGCCTGAAGGACGATCTTCTCTTGGTTTAGCTTCCATTACTTTCACAGCACGGTTGTCAATGGTAGCACCGTCTAATTCAGCGATTGCCTTTTTAGCAGCTGCATCATCCGACATTTCTACGAAACCAAAACCACGTGACTGGTTGGTCATCTTGTCCATAATTACCTTGGCTGAAGAAACTTCACCGTACGCTGTAAAAAATTCTTTTAAGTCTTCATCCTGAATGTTGAAGCTTAAGTTTGAAACATAAATGTTCATGACTGATAATTAAAAAAATAAAAAAGATCTGAGACGAGGCAAGAGGTAAGGGTCTTAAAATGCAGGTTGGCAGAATAATGCGATTACTGATGCAAGGCTCAAATTAACCTTGTGAAGATAGGTTTAATTGTGATAGCACCTTTATAAATATAATCTTAGTAATTAAGGCAGAGCTTCATAGCTGTCTTGATTGCTCCCTCTATTTTGACAAAAAAAAGCCGCCCATTTCAGGGCGGCTAATAGAAATGTGTAAAAGGATTTTACCGTACTAAAACAACCCGGGTGGTCCGATTCGCAGTTAAACCTTTTTTACAAAATCTGTAACATCCACTTCTTTAGTTTCGTCTAACCAATCTAAACCAACCAACGCATGAAAAAGCTTCTTACAAAAAGCCTCCTATGGACACTTGGCTGCGGCCTTGTTCTTTTTGTAGCCCTTTTTTCTGTGAAGAAAAGCTTTGCTGCCAAAGCCGATTGTGAGGAAGAGTATAGCTGCCGCAAGGAGTTGCCTGCAAATAACATAGAACCACTTTGGGAATCCATCTCGCACCAGTTCATTTCAACCGTCTCTCTTTACTAAGGCGAAATCATCTTTAGAACCAATCCATTCGGTTAATTTTACAGCTAGTACGCTGTAGCCTACTCATTCCTGCGAAAAAAAATTCTATTTGCTGTAACTTTTGGTTGCCCTGTTTCGTAAAGCAGGTGAGAAAGCCAATTGCATTGAGACCATGACCGACAAAGAATACAATTACTGCGTAACTACACATGCTGATGGGGTTTATCGATTCATCGTTAAAAACCTGCGGCACGAAGAAGATGCCCGTGACGTGGTGCAGACGGCTTACGAGAAATTGTGGCGCAACCGGGCAGAAGTGGAAGCCGAGAAAAGCAAATCCTATTTGTTCACGATTGCCTACAATTGCATGATCGATCATATTCGTAAGGTGAAGCGGATCTATCTGACAGAAGAATTTGACGCTAACGCAAAAGTGGTCAACAAGCCGATTCACAATGCAAAAGCGGTTTTGGAAGAAGCCCTGAGCCGCCTGAGCGAAACGCAACGGTCTTTGGTAATGCTGAAAGATTATGAAGGCTATAGTTATGAAGAAATAGGTGAGATCACCGGGCTGAACAGCAGCCAGGTGAAAGTTTACCTGCACCGTGCCCGCCTACAGTTGAAACAGTACCTTGTAAAAATCGAAAATGTCATCTAATTCCTTACATATCACCCGCTCCAATTACGAAGAATATTTTCTTCTGTATATCGACAATGAACTGTCGGGAGAGGATCGCAGGGCGGTAGAAGCGTTTGCCATGCTTCATCCGGACCTGGGCGAAGAGTTGGATTTGCTGCAAGGCACAACGCTGGAAACAGCCGATATTTCTTTTCTGGATAAAGAAAGCTTGCTGGCAGATAAGATGGAACTATCGGTTATTGATGAATCCCTTTTACTTTATATAGATGGGGAATTGCCGGCTTACCAACAAAAGCAGGTAGAGCTGGAATTAGCCCGCAATGCGGCTTACAAGGCGCAGCACGATGCCTTGCTTCAAACAAAGCTTTCCCCCGCGGATGCTATTGTTTATCCTTATAAAAAAGAATTGCTTCGCAAAGAAGACAGCAAGCGCCCATTGATCTGGTTACGTGTGGCAGCAGCTGTCATCATTGTATTAGGTATCGGAAGCTTCTTTTTGAACGGTAATAAGGCAGCAAACGATACCCCGGTTGTAGCGAATGTCCTGGAAACAAAAGTACCAGTCATCACTGCCGTTGAACCTTCTGTTACCCTTGCAACCGAAAAAGAACCAGCGCAAACTACAAATGAATCGGGCACAGGTCCGGTAGTTGCAAAGACTACTTCCCGCAAGAACACTACGCCTGCTACTACAAAGCATGTGCGTATGAATACGCTAAAGGTTACCGATCAGCAAATAGCAGGCATCACACCACCGTCTCACCTCGATCGTATTCCGGAAGAGGTTATTACAGCCCGACTACAATCCCGGAATACTTCCGTAGGCGAGCCGTCGGCCCAACAAACTTTTAACACAGGGACTGTAACACCAGCTGATGTTCCTTCGTACACTAATCATACAGCAGCGAAGACAGAACCTAGCTTTGCCAGCAGTATGGAAACCAAAGATGACAAGGAACAAGGATCGGTTAGAGGGCTATTGCGCAAAGCCACCCGGTTCATTGAACGCCGCACCGGCATTAAAGCCACTGATGAAGATGACCGTTTGCTGGTAGGCGCCTTGGCCATCTCTTTAAAATAACTTCTTTAAAAAAATTGTATGAAACGCATTTTACTTGCACTCGCTGCAACCGGGTTAACCATGACCGCCTTTGCGCAGACCGACTCTACCAGCACTTCCCGCACTGACACCACCAAGGCTTCTAATACAGATACGATTCGTATCGGTGGGATGGTAATCGTTCGGAAGGGCGACGGATCAAAAAACCGCAATATAACGTTGTCTAATACCCGCACCCGCCGCCCAAAATCCAACCTAAGCACTAACTGGGGTATCATGGATTTTGGCTTCTCCAATGTAGATGATCATACGTCTATGAGTTCTCCAGAAGCGCAAGCTTTTGCACCGGGATTAAGTAAAGAAGCGCTAAGCCTCCGCACCGGCAAATCGGTTAACGTTAACATCTGGTTCTTTATGCAACGCCTGAACCTGGTGAAGCATGTAGTGAACCTCAAGTATGGATTTGGTTTAGAGCTGAACAACTATCATTTTGATAATGAAAATGTACGGATCTCTAAATCACCCACTCAGATCTTTTTAGAAACCGGAAACGTTAATGAAAAAAAGAACAAACTGGCTGCGGATTATATAACCGTTCCGATGATGCTGAACTTCAATTTCACACCGGGACGCAACCGTGGTTTTGGTTTCAGTGCAGGCATTAGTGCCGGCTATCTTTACTCTGCGCGTCAAAAAATAAAAACCGGCGATGATAAGGACAAAACCCGTGGCAACCTGGGACTGGAAAAATGGAAGACATCTGCCATTGCTGAACTAAGTCTCGGACCGATTCGCCTCTACGGTTCGCACGGTCTAGGAAGTATGTGGGAAAAAGGTTTAGACCAGCGCCCATACAACGTAGGCATTCGCCTGAGCCGCTGGTAAACTCAAAATATTTTGCCAACAAAACCCTGCTGTTACTATTTCAGCAGGGTTTTTGCTTTTAGGCGTTTCTGGAAAAATATGTAGCCCCAAATACTATTTTTATACCCCTAGCCGTTACAGAAAAGTCATTGCTAAACCGCTTTTGAAATATGAAAACCGCCGTTTTACTCTCTTTTTTATTAGCCGGCTCTACGCTGATGTCTAACCATAACTTGAATTTTTCTTCGGTCAAGACAACTGTAAAAAAAGCAGCAGCGATAAACAAAGTAGCTTTTTCAAAACCCGTCGGTACGGTTCGCATCGTGGTAGATAAGTCTAATTACGAACTACAGGTTTTTGATTCAGAAGGCTGGTATGCTACCTACCCGGTAGTGTTTGGTAGTAATTCACTGGAAAATAAAAAGATGGAAGGCGACCGTTTGACCCCGGAAGGCTCCTTTCGAATAGTAAATAAACGACCGCATGAAAAATGGAGCCGGTATATGGGACTTGATTACCCGACCCAGGAAAGCATTGCTCGGTTTAATGAATTGAAAAGCCGCGGGGCTGTTCCCAGGACAGCAACACCTGGAGGCGGTGTCGGCATTCATGGCACTTGGCCGCGGGATGAATACATGATCGACCGTTATAGCAACTGGACCAATGGCTGTATCTCGCTAAAAAATAGCGATATGGTGGAGTTGTATAGTTATGTGCCAACGGGTACGTTGGTAACAATCAAGAGATAAACCTCACCCCCGCCTCTCCCGAAGGAGAGGAGCTTCCACGCACATAGGCCAACTTATTTGACTATATCTTAAAACCCGCACTAACTTTTGTATTGAGGGCTGTCATTATTATAATACCGGTTGTAGTAGCGAGGGCTCTGCGACGGCAGTTCCCTCCTGCGAGGAGGGGGTTAGGGTAAAGTCCTCCCTTTCGCAATTTCTTCAACTACAGACGGGTCGAGTAGCGTCGACGTGTCACCAAAAGCACTCGTTTCCCCTTCTGCAATCTTCCGCAATATCCGTCGCATGATCTTACCACTGCGGGTCTTTGGCAAGCCGCTTACAAACTGTATCTTATCCGGCTTGGCAATCGGTCCAATGATCCGGGCTACCGTTTGAATGATGTTCAGTCGTGTCGCTTCTTCACCGCCATGCAGCTCCGGGCAGATCACAAAGGCATAAATGCCTTGGCCTTTTATATCATGCGGATAACCCACGACCGCACTCTCCACCACAGCGCTGTGCATATTGATAGCGTTCTCTACTTCCGCTGTTCCAATGCGATGACCACTCACATTCAGCACATCATCTACCCGCCCGGTGATGCGGTAATTTCCATCTTCATCTCTGAGAGCACCATCACCAGTAAAATATAGGTTTTCATAGGTTGAGAAATATGCCTGGCGGCATCGCTCATGATCGCCATACGTGGTGCGGATGATAGACGGCCATGGTGCTTTGATGCAAAGATTGCCTGCAGCAGGGTTCCCTAAAATCTCAACGCCGGCTTCATCTACCAGTATGGGTTGCACACCCGGCATCGGCAGGGTGGCAAAGCTTGGTTTGGATGGTGTTATTCCAGCCATATTTGAAATGAGTACACCACCATTTTCAGTTTGCCACCAGGTATCTACAATCGGGCACTTCTTCTTGCCAATGTGCTCATCATACCAGTGCCAGGCTTCTTCATTGATCGGCTCACCAACAGTGCCTAATATTTTCAGTGACGACAAGTCTTTGCCTTCCAACGGCGCTAGTCCAAATCCCATCAGGGAACGAATAGCTGTAGGCGCTGTATAAAGAATGTTGACCTTGTGCTTATCGACAATATCCCACAATCGTCCGGCATCTGGATAGGTGGGAACCCCTTCAAACATTACCGAGGTAGCACCCGCAGCCAATGGTCCATAAATAATATAACTATGCCCGGTGATCCAGCCAATGTCGGCCGTACAAAAATGCACATCACCCGGCTGGTATTGAAATACATTCACGAAAGTATAAGCTGTCCACACCATATAGCCACCGCAGCTATGCACCACGCCTTTTGGCTTGCCGGTGGAGCCGGAAGTATATAGGATGAACAGTGGGTCTTCGGCAGACATTTCTACAGCTAGCCCCTCTAAATCTCCCCGGTGGGGAGACTTTGCTGCCGCACCCGGCCTGCTTTGCGACGTGTTCAAATCAGTAGCAGACTCTTCGCTTGGCTGGCCATGTGCTTGGACCTCTCCCCCACCGGGGGAGCCGGAGGGGGCTTGTTCCTCCACCCTTTCCATTTCATCCTCCCACCACACATCGCGGCCTTTGATCATCGACACCGGCGTACGGGTGCGGGTGTAAACGATCACCCGCTTTACTGTTTTGTTCCCGATCAGCGCATCATCGATCACGCTTTTCAAGGGAATGATCTTCTCGCCCCGATAAGCGCCATCAGCTGTTACAATGTATTCAGCACCGGCATCTTCCAGCCTGTCGGCAATGCTTTGCGCCGAGAAGCCGCCAAAGATCACGGAATGAATGGCGCCAATGCGGGCACAGCCTAAAACAGCATAGGCCAGTTCAGGCACCATGCCCATATAAATACAAACCCGGTCGCCTTTCTTTACGCCGTTGTTCTTCAGTACTTGTGCAAACTGGCAAACCCTTTTGTGGAGGCGATTGTAAGTTACCGTACGCACCCGCTCTTCGGGGTGGTTAGGCTCCCAGATGATTGCGGGCTTTTCGCCAAGGGTAGCCAGGTGCCTATCAATGCAATTCTCTGTGATATTAAGTGTAGCGCCATCGAACCATTTTACAGACGGTTCCTTAAAGTTCCACTCCAGCACTTTTGTCCACGGCTTCTTCCAAACAAAATGCTGCGCCACATTCGCCCAAAACCCCTCAGGGTCTTCGATGCTTCTTTTGTACGCCTCTTCATATTCTTCTTTCGAACGTACCTGGTAAGGATAACTCATACTGTAATGTTTCGCCTATTGCAAAGGCTAAATTTACAGCTTACGATGATCGATACGCTATCGGGTGGTATTGTTTTTTATGTTGCCCGAGGAAAATGCGGGCATAGATCCGCAAGGCAGCTAATTCTATGAACACAAAGGAGATAGCCATCAACATGATAAAGAAGTATTCGCTTTTGCCAACATGGCTGAATAAAAGATCAATACCAATGAAAGTGGGCGTAAATGGTAAGCCCGCTGAAGCCAAACACGCTATTAAAAACAGAGCAGCCGTTCCGGGATATTCATATACGTGTCCGTGAAACCGGTTCAGGTCAATATCTTTTTCACTTGATGCAATTTTAGCCAAACAAGCGTACCCGATTATAGATGCCAGAATAGCTCCGCTTAAATACATCAGCATATATGTTGCAGAAAATTCTTCATGCAGCAAACCAATGGAGAGTGTGATAAGAACTTGTGCGCCCATGATGAAAAGCCAGGCACGCTTTGCATTTTGCCGCTCCGCAAAAGACCCCAGGATAAGCATCAGCGCTACAATGGCTAATGCAAAAGGAAGATAGGTAGCTGTAAAGTCATTGCTTTGATCGGTGACGAAATAGAAATACACACCAGCAGCAAGTAAGATTGCTAACAACAACAGAGCGATTGCATTAGAAAGAGAACGTGTTTGTTTGCCGATCCACTTGAAAGGACTCCACAAGGTTTTGTGTAGAAAGCCATCCAGGTTCCATTCTTTTACGGAAAGGATATACAGCGAATTCATCAAGCGGCTTTGGCGAACTTCTTTCTTAGGTGTAAAGTAAAACACCATATTGTGTATCAGGTAACTCAAAACAGATGGCGATACCAGTAATTGGTAGGTGCGCAAAAACGCATTCCCGGCGAAGTGAATCAATGCCAGGACATGCCAGCCTAATGCTACTTCAATAAACATCAAACCAATTTGTGTAATAGAGGAGTAAGCGATCTGCGTTTTTACGGTTGACTGCACCCGTGCAATGCTGGCTGCGATCATGCTTGTCCCTACTCCAATAGCAATGATCAGGATCTTGATACCTAATACATCTCCCCAATAAGGATACGTTCGCAGCAATAGGAATACACCAAGATGAACGGAAAGCGACCCGTAGAAGATAGCACTGGATGTGGTAGGGCCTTCCATGGCTCTTGGCAGCCAGGAAGAGAAAGGTAGTTGCGCGGATTTTATAGCAGCAGCCATAACGATCATTAAGGCAATGAAAAATGCATAGTTACCGGCCTCTTGCCAATGACTGCTTACCAAACCCGCATCGTTCAATTGGGCAAACGTTATGTTCTGGTGCCATAACTGGTGGCTCATCCACATAGCGAGTATCAAACATATATCGCCCAGGCGATAAACAGAAATCACTTTCAAGGCATTCTTTACCGGCAGGTAACGATCCCTGTAAAAAGCGATCAGCAGGAATGAGCAAATGCCCAGGAACTCCCAGCCAACAAAAAGCGTCTCAAAGTTTCCGGAGAAGATCAGCAGATTATACCCAATCACAAATAAGAGCAAGGTGCTGAAGAATCGCTTGTAGCCTTCGTCACGGTGCAGGTAAGAGCGGCTGAAAAGGGCTACCAGCAAGGTCAGTAGCGAACCAACAAAAGCAAAGACAGCGGTTGCTTTATCAAAATAAAAATCCACAAATATTTCGAGGTGTTCTGTTTGATAAACCGTTAGCTGTTTGACATCCAACACAGGATAATCATTCAATAACCAATAACCAATAAACGCGATGGCACCAAGAAGGTGAAGCACTGCGACGCCGATGGCTAGGCCAGCAATCACTCTTTCATTCTTCCGGGGGAGTAGCAAGCTGATGAAAAAGCCTACCAATGGTAGCAGTATAAAAAGTTGAAGCAGTTGTGGCATTTGGTTTTAGTTGATTGAGTAAACAGGTAAATTCTCCTTCGTGGCATCTACGATATAATTGGTCTCCATCTCTTTCGCAGATTCCACTAATTGGATGATGCTTTTCACCGTGCCTACCTCTTTTGTTAGCGGCGTGTATTCGACAAAAGCGCCTTCTCTAAAATAGTAGAATCGCCCTGTTTCTGGATGCACCGCCATGATATGGACCCATTCATTAATATACCACTCGTACATTTCAGGCACAGATTGAATAGTATTCAACACCACATCCGGAAAGTGCTCCACTATTACCAGCAACCGTACCGGGTCATGCACCTCGATCATTTGAAGAGGTAGTCCGGCACGTAGATCACCATCACTGCTGTTAGCTACACCTATCAACCCCATCACGTTATGTGGCAATTTGGTTCCGGCACCGAGCTTATAATTATCTATCCGCGAGAAATAATACTCCAGATTGATACCCCCGCAAACAGGCCCGATCGGACGCATCAGCCCGGTTAGAAGCTTTCCTTCGGGGTCTGTCCGATAATCATAGGAGTTTAAAAAAGCCCTTCGGTCAAGGAACAAGCCTTTTGTCATATCACGCCGGCCAATGATGCAAAGCGTGTTGGTACCATGACCTAACTCTGGACGCGGTTCGAACATAGAGACCGAGCGGTCCAGTATCGCTTTGCGAACTTTCGGCAGGCTCATTTTCGTGTTAATAGAGGAGAAGCGGCGTGAGCGTTCTTTTGCATTAAGATCTAATGCCTGTTCAAAAGCCGCCAGGTTTTGGTAGTGCGCTTTGGCATTCGCTGGATGCAATCCATCCGTATCATAAAATTGTATCTGGTCAGCCGCTGTATCATGCAGCCCGCCAACAAACTGCGTCTCTTCCGGTATCGAAATGCCTTTGCTCTGTAGTATAGCTCTGACGCCTTTATGATTCGCCATAAAAGAAAGCACCCGTGCATTCACCGAACCCGGACGTCCGCTGCAGGCTCCGCAATCATGCGCACCGTGGTGCGGGTTGTTAGCGCTGCTCGATCCATGAGCGATTACATAAACGATCGATGCGAAATGATTGATAAGACCGATACTGCGAAGCTGCCCTTCTACCCTTGTTGCCATTTCTTTTACCGTAAAGCCTACCTGCAACTCATTCTCGCGATCTTCAAGCCCCTTATTCTCAATGCTTAGTCTTCCGCTTTTGTTCATGTGCGCAAAAGCGTCTGAAATAGCAGGGCTCATCTTCGGGCTAAACAGGTTTTGTATTAACCGGATTGCCGCCCAAAAACCGAGTGTAAACGTACTTAAGGTTCCGGCAAAAAAACTATGTGTGCCGCTGGAATAGAGTGCCTCATGAGCCCTTTTCTCCATTACTTCCGATTCTTTAATAAGATACTTAGGTGTTACCGGCGCCGGGCATAGCTTATCATAAAACTTACCGTCCTGGGGCTGAAAATAAAATTCCACCCCAAAGAACCCAGGCGTACCAAGGGTTTCACAATCCTTATCCACATACTCAATATGCCGGCGAAGCGAACATTCCCTCTCATCAATGCAAAACATGGCCTGGAAACTTCGGGCAACAGTAGGTGCATTTTTCTTGTGCTTCTCACCTATGATTCCGGCTACTACCCCATCGTAATAACTTTGTTCAAAAGCATCCTGCCAGATCCGTAGCACTTCATGCAATTCTGTTTGCGGTACGTCTGCCAACAAATTCTCAGGAGGAGCGGAAATACTGTTGGATAGCGGCTTCCAAGCGTTTCCTAATTGATCGTAAAGGGCATCGATCTCCAACAAAAGTTCAAAGATGATGAGCTCCCTCAACGAAATTTTTCTACGATCCAATAAGCCATGTGGCGCTTCTTCAATATTGCTTACAATGCCCGACCAGCCTCTATGGCTAAACTGCTGATCGAACAGGTATTGCTCATAATAAGCTTCATTGCCTACAACGATTTCGAGTAATTCTTTTATTTCGAAATTCCCCCTGAGTAATAATTCTTTCGCCCGCTTTGTTTTAAAGAAAGAGGCAAAACTATTCGACTCCAATTGAATTATCGAAGAAAGGAAACCGCCTTCCGCTAACGGGAACTTCCAAATGGCAATTCCCTGATCAAGGTAGCTACAAAGAATACGAAATAGCAAGGGCTGCACTGCATTATCCAGGTCAATCATATAATACTCTTTCCAACCCGCACGCAAAGTGCCAATACGCGGCGTAGTGCAAGTATCATACTCTTTTTGCAGCAGTTTTCCTTTCCATTCCGCCACTGCGTTTTCACCTTTCCGTTCAAGAATCACCCGTTGGAGAATACCATCCTTGATCCGGCCCGTACTATGCAGTTCACGAAATTCCGTTAGCTGCAACGTTGACTGGTAACCGAAGATCTTCGATGCTTTAAAGATGGCATCGTAAAATGTTAGCTGCTGAAACGCATGCAGGGAATTGTGATGAATAAAATCCTTCAGCGGCCCTTGCGTGGGCAGGTAATGCTTTAAATGTTGAAGCACATGCCCTTCGTCAAAAGGAGCATGTGCTTCGATACTGAGTCCCTGTTGAGAGGAATCTGCGGTAGCAGTTAATTTTATAGATCCCATTAGGTTGTTTGATCAGCCATCACTTGGCTTTTATCTTTGATTCCGACCTTCTCTGAATGTACGTGTGTCGAATCTTCCATGCGGTACTCTTTCTTAAAGTTCAGCAAGGTCACCTGTATATTTTTGTCTTTCGACCCGTAATTTAAAAAATCCCGTATCAACTCCAAAACATCGTAATCAATATAGACCGTTTGCCTGGCGTCAATTACCACTTTGCTGCCTTTTGGCAAATGTTTTAATGTTTGTTTTATGGCAGCTTTATTCAGGAACGAAACCTCCTGCGCTAAATCAATATAGATCGTTTCGCCTTCCTGGTGATCTTCTTTCTTAAAGAAATAGGCTAGCTTCATATTTCCACGAAGGATAAAGAAGATAGCTACCACCAGGCCAATTCCTACACCTTTCAACAAGTCGGTAAATACGACCGCCAGTACCGTAACAATGAACGGAACAAACTGGTGCTTGCCGTTGTGCCACATGTGCTTAAAAGTTTTTACACTTGCCAACCGCAGACCGATCATTATCAGGATGGCTGCCAGCGAAGCCATTGGTATTTTATTCAATAAGTTCGGAATCGTTATCACGGTTATCAATAAGAAAACGCCATGCGCCATTGCCGACAACTTGGTACGGGCACCAGCGTTGATGTTGGCGGTTGTTCTCACAATAACAGATGTCATAGGCAAGCCTCCCAATAGCCCGGAAAGTATATTACCAATGCCCTGCGCTCTTAACTCCGTATTGGAATTTGAAAACCGCTTCAGCGGGTCCATCTTGTCGCCGGCTTCCAGGCAAAGCAAAGTTTCAATACTTGCTACGATAGCAATGGTAGCTGCTACGATCCAAACCTTTGAATTTGTGATGGCAGCAAAATTGGGCGTTGTAAACTGTCCAAAAAATTCGCTAAAGGAAGAAGCCGTTGGCAAGGTTACCAGGTGTGCTTGTGAAATGGCCAAGGAAGAACCAGTGGCTTTCCAAACCTCATTAATGATGATACCAATCAATACTACCACCAGCGCTCCTGGCAAAGCTTTGATCTTCTTTAAAAAAGCCAGCTTATTAAAAGCAACCAGGATCGCAATGGATACAACCGTAATGATAATAGCTCCTACGTGTGCATAGTTGATCGCGTTGATGATCTCTGTAAAGAAGCCGGTTTCCGCACCTTTTTCCAGGTTAAACCAGTCGCCTTCGTGCTGCTTGTCGTAGCCAATGGCATGTGGTAATTCTTTTTTAATGATAATGATCCCAATAGCCACCAACATCCCTTCGATAACAGCCGTTGGGAAATAGGCCGAAACACCGCCCGCCTTTACCAATCCCATTGTTAACTGCATCAATCCGGCTATCATTACTGCCACAATAAAACTCTCATAACCCAGGTCATTGATAGCTACTAAAACAATAGCGATCAGGCCCGCTGCCGGGCCCGAAACGCTAACATTTGATCCGCTTAATGCGCCGACTACGATACCCGCTATTACGCCGCATATAATTCCGGCGAAAGGCGGCGCGCCACTGGCAACCGCAATGCCTAAACACAGCGGCAGCGCCACAAGGAAAACGACCATGCCCGACAGCAGGTCTGACTTTAGATATTTGGTACTGAAACCCATTGGTAATTAGTTTTAATTGCTATTATTGAGGTGCTATTATTGTTAAGCAACGGCTACTTTCTTATCTGCTTTGTTCTTTTTGGTAAGGTTCTTAAAGAAGTCTACCTCACCACTTTCAATATTGTAAACACCCCCAACAATACCGATCTGCCCTTTGGAGAACATATCTTTTATAATATCGCTTCTGTTCAGAATTTGCTCCAGGCTGTTCTCCACGTTGGCATAGGCCACGTTATCACTAAAAGAATGATCCGCATCGTGCTTCAACATCGCCCTACTGATAGAGGGTTGGATATGGCTTAGCAACTCCGTGATGTGTCCGTCCTTAACACCTTGCTTGGCGCTATTAATAGCACCGCATTCGGTATGGCCAAGCACCATTAAGACCTTGGTTCCCACATATTTCACGGCATATTCAATACTGCCGATAATGTCGTTATTCACAATATTGCCTGCTACACGAATACTGAAAAGGTCGCCCAAACCCTGGTCGAAAATCAGCTCTACAGAGGTGCGGGAATCCATGCAACTGAGGATGACGGCAAAAGGGTATTGCCCTTCGCGTGTTTGATTGATCAACTCCAGATGGTCATGGTCTGCTTTTAGGTTATTAATGAAACGCTTGTTTCCTTCTTTTAATAACTCATAGCCTTGGTAAGGTGTCAGGTTCTCTAAGAACTCTTTCGAATGCTTTCTCATTGGTTTACTCATTTATGGTATAGTCACGAATAGTGACAAAAATTTAATTGTGATGTTTTAATACAGGAAAGCGCTGTGGCATAGCAATGCCAGCGACAAAAGAAGTAAGGCTAAATAATGGCCTATACAGCTGTGGGATAAAAAATTAACAGAAGTTTGGTGGCGGAACGAGAAGTTCGCCATGATAAGCAACATAGTCGCTTTCATTCTCGCACTTGGCGTATTGCGAGGCGATGGAAAGTAAGTAGTCTTCTACATGATGGTCATGCAGGTATTCTTCTGAAAAGGAACTGCTGTTACCCGGCTTTTTTTCTTCGGGGCCATTAGTAAGCGGCTTGGCGCTTTCTTCTTCATTGCCTCCGATAGGTCCGCCACTATTATTGTCCGATTGCTCGGTCTGTGTTCCTTGCTGGCTGGCATAAACAAACGGTGTGCTTACCGTTAGCCATAGCAAGGTAAGGATCATGAAGACGGATGAAACCGCTTGAGAAAGGCTGTATATGCTTTTCGTTTTCTTCATGAATGAGTGCAAATTAATGCTTTCGGCCTGACAGGCCAATAGATGATCTAACCAAACATGTGTTAATCCACCAAAAGCCTGCCAGCAGAGATGCCATGAATGAGTGGCGGTATTTACAGCCAGGCTGACATGATATTAAAATAATCGCTAAAGACATTTTTGCAAATTAATAAACCTGAGGTGATAATTTTGTCAGGGCAGCTGATCATTCAACAGTCAGCGGCCGATTTGGTTTAATAAAACTGAAGATTATGTATTCATACGAAAGATTATTACAGGAGAATAAGGCATGGGCAGCAGAACAAACAGCAATTAATCCCGAATATTTTAATATTCTGGCACAGTTACAAACCCCCGAGTTTTTTTGGATCGGATGCAGCGACAGCCGGGTTCCTGCCAATCAGATCACCGGCACACAGCCAGGGGAGATCTTCGTGCATCGCAATGTGGCGAATCTGGTTATCAATACCGATGTGAATTTGTTGGCGGCCCTCGATTATGCCGTTACCCATCTAAAGGTAAAGCATGTGATCGTCTGCGGGCACTACGGTTGTGGGGGCATCAAAGCAGCAGCTACCCAAACCGACTTTAAGCCGGTGCTCAATATGTGGCTCCGCAATATAAAAGACGTCATACGCCATCACAAGCCAGAGCTTGATGAGATTCGCGACGATGAAACCCGCCTGGATCGCTTGGTAGAATTGAATGTGCAGGAAGGCGTTTATAGTCTTGCTAAAACCACTATTATCCAGCGTGCCTGGAAACAGGAACAACGACCTGATCTGCACGGCTGGGTCTATGGACTCAAGGACGGCCTGATCAAACCGGTCTTTGAAATGAAGGCCGGTACGCATATCGACCCGCTTTACGAATATGATAACTTGTAACCCATAGGCAGATAGGCGAATGAAGCCTGCTAAGATAAAGCCAGGCTTCTAAGCATCTGCCTGTTGCACATCTAATTCTCCGCATAACTTTGTTTCATGTCTATCCAGGTAACGGGTCTTCTAAAGCAATACGGCGAACAGAAAGCCGTCAACAATATTTCCTTTACCGTGAGTAAAGGTGAGATCGTAGGTTTTTTAGGACCCAACGGTGCGGGTAAATCCACTACCATGAAGATGATCACCGGCTACCTCCAACCCGATAGCGGTGGTGTTATTGTGGCAGGGATAGATGTAACAAAAGACCCGCTAGAAGCTAAAAAGAAAATCGGCTACCTGCCGGAATCCAACGCATTGTATTATGACATGTACATTCGGGAGTACCTCCATTTTGTAGCAGAAGTGCATGACGTGAGCAATAAGAAGGATGCCGTTGAAAAAGTTATCACACTAACAGGACTGACGCCTGAGAACAGTAAGAAGATAGGGCAGCTTTCTAAAGGATATAAGCAGCGGGTAGGTCTGGCAGCGGCGCTTATTCACAACCCGGAAGTATTGATACTGGACGAGCCTACCAGCGGTCTGGACCCGAACCAGATCATCGAGATACGGAATGTGATCAAGGAACAAGGGAAAGATAAGATCGTTCTTTTCTCCTCGCATATTCTTCAGGAGGTCGAAGCCATTTGCAACCGCGTTATTATCATTAACAAAGGCAGCATCGTTGCAGATGACAGCTTGCAGGCCCTGCAAAGCCGCTCCAGCACCAATGTAGTGAAAGTAGAATTTGGAGAAGCTCTCGAAGCCGAATGGTTGCACCGCCTGCCTTCTGTAAAATCAGTAGATAAGATAGATACGCACAATTGGAGCCTGCAAACCGACGAGCCTGAAACGGTGCGTCGTGCGCTGTTGGAACTATCCATGCAGCACAACCTGAATATTGTTTCACTGCAAACCGGCAGCGAGAGCCTGGAGACTATATTTAAAAGCCTGACGACTTAGACCCAATTGCAAAAGGGTTGCTCCATACGATTTGCCACCTTGTCTTTCCGCAGGCTTTGAGAGCAAGCGAAGGACAGGGTGGCAAAATAATTTTGGGATAGGACTAGAATACTTTACCGGGTGTTTTGCCTTTGTCAAAATCACCGCCATAGATCATTATCAATTTTTGCGGATCGAAATATTTGCGAAGGGCGTTGTTTACCGCTTCGAGGTTTAAAGCCTTTATCTTGTTTTCCTGATCAGTAAAGTCGTCCAGGCTGCGTTCGTCACGCATGTACATTCTTATTTGATTCGCCAGAAAAGCATTTTCCCCCAGCGATGTCTTGTTTTGCTCCAGCCAGCTGCTAACTGATTTTTGCAACTCATCCCTTGTAAACCCAGCGGTCCTTACCTTATCAATCTCCTGGCGCAATGCCGAATCTAACCTGCCTTTGTAAAGCGGGTTAAAAAAAGCATATACGCCCCAGCTTGACACATTGTATTTATAATTGGCGTTCATGAAACTGCCCGCGCCATAACTCATTCCCTCTTTTTCACGCAACCGTTGCGGAATGCGCGACGAAAGAAAGGCGCCGCCACCCAACAATTCATTTGCCATATACATCGCCGGATAATCCGCATGTTTTTCGGAGATATTCAGATTGATCACACCCAGCATCATAGCGTTGGTTTTATCCGGTGTGTTGATCGATTCCGTTGTTCCCTTTACGTCAAAATACTTTTGCTCGATGGGAGAGTACGCAGCCTTGCTATTCCATTTGCTAAAAGAGTTTTGAAGAAAGGCAGTAACGTCTTTTTTATCAAGTTCGCCTACGAATACACTAAGTGAATTATTGGCGCCATAAAAATTTGTATAGAATTTCTTTAGATCCTCCAGCTTAACAGCCCCGATAGAAGCCAATTGTTCATCTGAACTAGCAGCATAATTGGGATGCCCTTTCGGGTAGTTGGTTGATAGTCTTCCCAGCTTTTCGGAAGCTAAGGTTTGCGGATCATTTTTATTCGCTTCGATATCGGCTTTGGCATCCAGGAGCACTTTTTCAAATTCCGCCGAATCAAATTTTGGATGCAGCAGCATATCATCTAATAAAGCAAGTGCGGCTGGCAGGTTTTGTTTGTCCGAGTTTAAGGAAATCACCAGCCCATTTGGAGTGCCATTGAAATTGATGGACGTTTTCAGACGGTCCAGTTCATCCGCGATTTGCTTTTTTGTTTTTGTAGTCGTGCCTGTTTTCAGCATTCTGCCTACAAGGGACGCCACTTCGGAGCTGTTCATCAAATTTGTTTCGTTTCCAAAACGCAGGCTCAGGCTACCCGTGATCTTATCGCCTTTGGTTGGCTTTTGCAGCAGGGCGTATTTGCCGCCATTTACCAGGGTGCCGTACTCTGTATTCTTTTTGATGTTTTCAATCGTGTTTTCAAAGTTCTCCTTTTGCGCTACGGTGGCTTTGCCTTTGTAGCCAGCCAGCACCTTTGCAATATCTGGCGTTTCACTTACAACCGTTCTATCAGGAGCCGCATCAGGAACAAATACCCCGTAAGTACGGTTGGAAGGCTTATAGTATTTTTTAGCAGCGGCCTTTAAATCGGCAACGGTTAATTGCTCGATCCGATCGCGGTATAAAAACATGAGTCGCCAGTCGCCGGCGCCCACATACTCCGTCAATGCAACAGCAAATTCTGTGGTCTTGTTCATGCCATCTGAAATGTTTTTCATGATGGTATTTTTGGCACGGGTCAGGTCTTCTTCTGTAATATTCAGCGCCCCTACTTCATCCATTGTTGCGAGCAACGTAGCCCTTGCGCTATCGATGCTTTTGTCTTTCGGCACTTCCAACTGGAAATAAGAAAAGCCCGGATCGAACAGCGTTGGCACAAAAGCATCAATCTTCGATGCCAGCTTTGTTTCAACCAATTTTTTATACAAGAAGCCTGAAGGATTATTTGTCAGCACCTGCATTAAGGCATCATTGGCTGCATAATCTTTATCGGCTACGGAAGGTGTGTGATAGGCCATTCCAATGTATTGAATGTCGCCGGTGCGACGAAGCATTACATTTCTTTCCCCATCCTGTGGCGGCTCCACCGTGTAAGTTGGTTGCAAGACTCTTGTTGGCCTTGGGATAGGTCCAAAATATTGCTGCACGTTCGCCAGGGCTTTTTTCTCATCAAACTTTCCGGCAATGATCAACACGGCATTATCCGGTTGGTAATATTTTTTATAAAATGCTTTTAAATTTTCAGGCTTTACTCTTTCAATATCTTCCTTGCTTCCGATGGTTGATTTACCGTAATTATGCCAGAGGTAAGTGGAAGACAGCACTCTTTCTAATAATACACCGCCTGGAGAATTTTCTCCAATTTCAAATTCATTGCGCACGACGCTAAATTCTTTTTTCAATTCTTCCGGAAGGATTTTTGAATTGATCATGCGGTCGGCTTCCATATCAATCGCCCAGCGCAGGTTCTCATCCGAAGCCGATAATATTTCATAATAATTGGTACGGTCATACCAGGTGGTGCCATTCGCCTGGGCCCCCTTATCGGCAATGGCCTTTTTAATGTCAACAAACTTTTTACATTGCTTAAACAACATGTGCTCCAATAGATGCGCCATACCGCTTTCGCCGTAGCCTTCGTGACGGGAACCCACTTTGTAAACAATGTTCACCGCAATATTGGTTTGCGAGCCATCGGGGATCAGCAACACCCGAAGTCCGTTGGACATTTCATATTCTTTAATGCCTTCAACGGTTGTGATTAGCTTAGGGAACGTTTGAGCAATCGTTTGTTTTCCTAAAAACAAAGACATGCAAATAGTAAGTGCAAGAAGTTTGACCCGCATATTAGTTGGTTTTGTTTAAAGTTAAAGGATTATCCATTGCAAGAACTACCGGTGCTAAAAAATAATCCCTTTGCGGCAATAGCCGAACATCGTTTCTTTGCACCTCGATAGAAACCTAAATTGCCAGCCGTGCAAATGAGTCCTCGCCGGTGCTCCGGATAAATTCCAACAGGTGAAGAGCAGAGCCTTATAGCTGGTTATTAAACTTCAAATTATAAATTTCAAATCATACCATGAGTTATATCGCCGAAATCTTTGCCCGCCAGATTCTTGACAGCCGCGGAAACCCAACCGTAGAAGTAGATGTAATAACAGACGACGGCGCCATGGGCCGTGCAGCCGTTCCAAGCGGCGCCAGCACCGGCATTCATGAAGCGGTGGAACTGCGCGATGAGGACAAAAAGGTGTATGTAGGCAAAGGCGTTTTGAAAGCCGTTGCCAATGTAAATAATACGATCGCTCCCGAGATCATTGGTCTTGATGTGGCTGATCAAACCGGCATTGATGCGCTGATGATAGAGTTGGACGGCACTGAAAATAAAGGCAAGCTGGGTGCTAATGCGATGTTGGCGGTAAGTATGGCCGTTGCCAAAGCGGCTGCCGAAGAAGCAGCCCTTCCGCTGTTCCGTTATATCGGTGGCACCAATGCCAAGACGCTGCCGGTGCCGATGATGAACATCCTGAACGGCGGCGCCCATGCCGACAATAAGATCGACTTCCAGGAGTTTATGGTAATGCCGGTGGGGGCTACTTCTTTCTCCGAAGGTTTACGTTGGGGTGTCGAGATCTTTCATGCACTAAAAACCGTTTTGAAGAAAAAAGGCTACAGCACCAACGTAGGTGATGAAGGCGGCTTTGCACCAAATATTGGTTCCAACGAAGAAGCGATTGAAACCGTGCTGACAGCCATTGAAGCAGCGGGATACAAAACCGGCTCGCAGATCATGATCGCGATGGATGCGGCGAACAGCGAGCTCTACAAGAACGGTAAATATACTTTTCATAAAAGCGATGGCAAGACATTAACGTCTAATGAACTAGTTGATTTCTGGGCGAACTGGGTGCGCCAATACCCGATCTGCTCCATCGAAGACGGCATGGCGGAAGACGATTGGGATGGCTGGAAAGCCCTGACAGAAGCCGTAGGCGATAAAGTGCAATTGGTAGGCGATGATCTGTTCGTGACCAACGTTACCCGATTGAAGCAAGGCATTGATAAGAGGATCGCGAATGGATTGCTCGTAAAAGTGAACCAGATCGGTACGATCACCGAAACCATTAATGCCGTTACAATGGCGCAGCATGCGGGCTATAATACGATCATGAGCCACCGCAGCGGCGAAACGGAAGACAATACGATCGCTGATTTAGCGGTAGCATTGAATTGCGGACAGATCAAAACCGGCTCCGCGTCCCGCTCTGACCGCATGGCGAAGTACAACCAGTTGATCCGCATCGAGGAACTGCTGGGTGGTTCGGCTTACTATCCCGGCGCTAATTTGAAATTTTACAAATAATAAGAAAGCCACCTTACCGGGTGGCTTTTTACATCAGACAGATAACTGCTTATGCAAATTGATACGTCAAAACTCCGTGGCCAATATATCAACCTCGAACTTTTAAGAGAGGATCAAATACCACAATTAAAAGAGTTGGCAAGGGATGCCCGCATCTGGGACCTCACCAAAACACTGTTGGTGAATGACACTTTCGACGAGCAGTTTGATAACTATATCGCAGCAGCATTAGACCCACGTAATACCGGCATGCAGGTAAGCTTCGTCATGCGGGACGCCGCAACGGAGGCCATCATGGGAATGACACGCTACTACCGCATCGAACCGTTTCATAAGCGCCTGGACATTGGCTACACCTGGTATATTCCGGAATACTGGGGCACCGTGCATAACAAAGAATGCAAACTCCTGCTGATGCAATACGCTTTTGAAACACTAGGCTACCAGCGGGTAGAATTTGAAGTCGCTCACCAAAACCTTCGTTCCCAAAAAGCGGTGCTAAAGATTGGTGGCGTAAAAGAAGCCGTGCTGCGCAAACACGGTTTGCATGCTGATGGTACCGTCCGGGACACCGTGGTTTTTAGCGTGATTGATGATGAATGGCCGGAAACCAAGGCGAAATTGACTCAATTAATTGCAGCCTACCGGGTGCCGCCAGATTCTATAAAAGTGAAAGACTAATTTTCTATCTTCGTTAGGACTTTCCTTTTCAAACATGAAGCTGCTTACCTACATCCCTTCCTTTCTTCGCAATAAATTCTTCATTGCTGCCCTTTGCTTTGGGGTTTGGATCCTTTTCTTCGACAAGAATGACTTTTTTGTGCAGCAGGAACGACGCAATGAGCTGAATGCGCTGGAGCAAAGCAAGGCTTACTACGAGAAGGAAATCAAGGCAGAACGAAAATTCGCCCAGGATCTAAAGAATGACCCGGCTACTATTGAAAAATTTGCCAGGGAAAAATATGGTATGAAGCGGGATAACGAGGACCTCTTCCTGATCCAGGCCGACGAGACTGTTGAAAAATAGCAAAGGTTGCACAATAAGGAATCGCCATTGCCGTTTATAGCTGTGTACAACCTAACACCACCGTCCACATTTTAACGGATCAATTAAAGGCTATATGCACAATTACACACCAGAGGACTTATTACGTTACCTGTATAAAGAAATGAGTACAGAAGAGGCCGTTGCTATTGAAGAAGAACTCGCCAGGAACTGGGCTTTACGTGAAAAGTTAGCCGTTTTAAAAACATCACAGGAGCGCCTGAACCGCATCATCGAATCGCCGCGGACGGAAATCGTGCTGAACGTTTTACGTTACGCTGCTACGTCCACTACTGAAAAGGTAGCTTCCTGAAAAGTTGATGGTTGGCTGTTGACAGATGACAGCCAACACTCTTTTACTCCTTGCATCAGCTAATCAGCACATTCCAAATCAACCCTATCTTGCGGACCTTTCTATGACCCGCAAACAACGCTTCGAATTTACGATTGCCTGGTTTGAAGAGGTGATGCCTACACCGGAGACGGAACTTCAGTATGGCAACACTTACGAGTTACTGGTGGCTGTTATTCTGTCTGCCCAATGCACGGACAAGCGGGTGAATATGACCACGCCAGCCCTTTTTGCGCGGTATCCCGGTACGCCTTCTCTTGCCAAAGCCGAATACGAGGAATTGTTCTCTTTTATCAAAAGCATTTCTTTCCCAGGCAACAAAACCCGCCACCTGATAGGCATGGCTAAATTGGTTGAGGAAAAATTCAACGGCGTCATCCCAATGACTGTGGAGGAATTGGTACAACTTCCGGGAGTTGGGCGCAAAACGGCGAATGTGATCACCTCCGTCATTGATAACCAGCCCAATATGGCAGTGGACACCCACGTCTTCCGCGTTTCTGCCCGCATAGGCTTGACTGTGGGCGCTAAAAACCCTTTGCAAACCGAACAGCAATTGGTCAAATATCTTCCTAAAGACCTGATTTACAAGTACCACCACTGGCTGATCCTGCATGGGCGCTATATCTGCCTAGCTCGGCGCCCTAAATGCGAAGAGTGCGGATTGCAGCCTGCCTGCCTTTATTTCCAGAAAGTAATGCGCAAGGAATTAGGGCTTTAATGCCCTTAATCCTATACAAGAACTCCCTTTTATAATATTTACTGCTGAGTTTTTCTTTTTTAGAGAATTTGGTGCTGCTCTTGCATATAGTACCCTGCACTGCTACGGCAACCAATTACTGCCTCAAATTTTAGTGTCCCATTTATTATGACCAGCACAGCTTACCCCTTTAACAGCCTGCTATCGCTCAAACCCCTCGTGTCCGTATTAAAGAAGATGATCGCCGAAGGCAAACCCGGCGCCCGCCAATTGTACCAGGGGCTATTGAACGACATTGAAGCGAAGCCCGAACTCCTGGCGCCAATGGAAGACGCCGACCTGCTGATGCCGCACAACGAACTGGTGGAAACCCTGCTTTCTACCATCTTTCCACCCAGCACTTCTGCCAACGAAGGCATGTTTGCCGTTTGCTTTCCCTTCCGGTCGGAAACGGTCTTTGCCTCCGGGCCGTTCAAGCAGCAGTTTCATATAAATGGTGACTCACAGATCATTGCCCCGGATAATAAAACAAATTTTACCATAGCCAAGGCTTCGCTAAACCTGGCTTACGATCTGATCCTGCGGAAATTCTATGGCTGGGACCTTTCCGCCATTGCTTCCTCGGTGCATGAATTCAATAACCCGGAAACAGGACTTACGAAATACCTGGACCTGAAAATGAATGCGCAGTTTGTGGAGGTAAAGTTGATCAACAAAGACTTTACGCTGCCCGCCAGTTATGAGGTACAGCGTTCGCTGGATGTAGATGACCTGCGCGACACTTTTCCTATTGAGAACTTCCAGTTTGAAGGGCTGATCGTTATTGATGTGACGGATGTTACCTCCGAGCAGGTGATAGCGGAGATCAAGAACAACCTGCTGAACACGTCCGCATTTTCCGATGGCACCGTGTTCGATTCGCTGCAGCGCAATATCCAAACCTTTTTAGGCGCTCCCGATGTATCTATCGGCATTACGCCTTTCTTCAAGATCAATGGCTTTTATCATTTTTCCGAAGTACATTATAAGCACAGCATTCTTTTTAAGAACGAGCGGGTTCAGGCTAACCAGCGCGGCATCAGCGAGCTGTCGCAACAATTATTCAAAGACGCTACACAGCCGTTTCTTTTTCAAACGGTTTCCAGCCAGGTCAATTCCCGTAATGACCTGATGACCTATTACTACGAGCAGGGCACCCGCAGCCTCATCCTCTGCCCGCTTAAATGCGATGACGGTCAGCTCATTGGCTTGTTGGAGATCTGCAGCAACGAACCCGGACGGTTAAAGTATAAGCATCTCTCCCGCATTCAATCGGCCGTGCAGGTGTTTTCATTAGCGTTGGAGAAAAATCTCGAAAGCCTCGACCTGCAAATAGATAAGACCATTAAGGAGCATTTCACCTCCATACAACCCGCGGTGGAATGGAAGTTCACGGAAGCGGCCTTCGACTTTTTACAGCAGCGCCAGGTGAATGAATCGGCTACCCTGCCGTCCATTACGTTCAATGATGTGTACCCGTTGTACGCTGCAATTGATATAAAGAACTCTTCGCAGGAACGCAATACCTCCATCCAAAAAGACCTGTTGGAGCAGTTGAACCTGGCGCATGCCGTGCTGGTAAAAGCCAATAACAGGGGCGAGTTCCCGCTGTTGAAGGAGATCAAATACAAGCTGGAGAAATACATGGCGGCTTCTACAGACAGCCTCCTGTCGGAAGACGAGATGATGATCTACGAATTTCTGCAGCACGATCTTGAAAGCCTGTTCCGGCACCTGTTGGAAACCCGCACGGATTTGAAAGAGCCGATCCAAACTTATTTCGATGCCCTTGACAAGCAGAAAGGAATATTATACCGGTTCCGCAAGCAATACGAAGATTCGGTAACAAAGATCAACGATACGCTGGACCGCTTTATCGACCGCGAGCAGGCGCAGATGCAGCATATCTTCCCGCATTATTTTGAGCGCTACGTGACCGATGGCCTTGACTTCAATATTTATATCGGGCAATCCCTGGCGCCGCACCAGCCCTTCAACGACATCTATGTTTCCAATTTAAAGATGTGGCAGCTGACCCTGCTGGTAAAAGCCGCACGGCTCACGCATTCGCTGGAGAAGCGGCTGGCCCTGCCGCTGCAAACAACGCAATTGATCCTGGCGCACAGTGTGCCGCTGTCCATTTCGTTCCGGCAGAAGGAGCGCAAGTTTGATGTGGACGGCGCCTACAATATCCGCTACGAGATCGTGAAGAAGCGCATAGATAAAGTGCATACCGCCGAAGGCGAACGCCTGACGCAGGTGGGCAAGATCGCCATTGTGTATTCGCAGCAAAAGGAGTTGAATGAATACCTGGAATACATCGAATACCTGCAAGCCGAGAACTTGTTGGGGTCCGACATTGAATACCTGGAACTGGAAGAACTGCAAGGCATCAGTGGGCTGAAAGGCCTCCGGCTGGAAGTGCTTTACAATCATGACGGACCAAAGCCGGAACTGTCGAAAGTCACATCAAAAGAACTGACACACCCCCTGTCCCCCTAAAGGGGGAACTTAGGTTGGAGAAACTTTTGTTTTACGACCATTGATTTAGCGGAAAGAGTTTGGACCTGTAGTCCGGATTGCTTGTCATCCCCGCAGGGGATCTTTGCATCGTGCAATAAAGATTGCTTCGATGAACAGAGAACTCGTATTGTATATGTTTCTTGTACAAACTGGTTAGAATAAGCGGTGAAAGCTTTCTCCTATTTTTGACTTAGCGTCAAGCATGCAAAACCATCTATGAGAAAGCTATTTTTCCTTGCGATACAGATCTTCTTTTTTAGTTGTAGCTCATCAGAAACAAATCAACAAACAACCAGAACTTCACAGGTTAGCAAATTCAAAAACTTGCTAACCAAGTACAAAGACATTTCGTTTGATACACTCCAAGTTTTTTCATCAGGCGATCTTGAAAGTAATCAGTACAAGTTCAAGGGGACTCAACTTGATAGTGCAGATGTTTTACTATTTCCCAATGAGCTTGCAGAACAGTATGTAAATGACAATGGCTATTTTGGAACTTATAAGTTCGCTATTGACAGTACAAGAATTGGTCTAATAACAAGGACACCTTCCACTTATGAACCCTCTTCTATTAAACTTTTAATACTTGACAAAAGAAAAGACGCTATAACCGACATTGTTGAACTAGCAGAAACTTTTGGTGATGCTGGTGATATGGCTGAAAAAATTTCATGGTTATTTCAAAGCGAGCATAAAACATATAAGTCATTTACGTGGATCGAGGAAAGCCATGACAATAGTGTTGACGACGAAAATGACACTACCATTCAGACATGGAATTCTTACTATCTGCTTGACCTTTCCAAAGCCAAAATCGATACAGTAAGCGAGGATGAAAAAGAACTTGTAAAGAGGTTTAGAAACCTATTGAAACAATAATTCTATAAGTATAAGCAATAATAATTTTTACGCTCTTTGTTCCTTTGTATACCCATGCAATTCCTCACCTACACCATCCGCCTCCTCACCCCCAACGACCTCAACGCCTATTATTCTTCCCTGACGGGTCTCCCGTTGCAGCAAAACTGAAAAAAGCACCTAACCGTGCGGGGACCCGTAGGTTGTAAACCCGCTCCCTTTTTTCAGTATTCTTCCTAACTTTCCTCTATGTCGGTGCATACGCCTGTAGAGAAAGCGGGCATATACTTTATCACCCTTACCTGTCAGGGCTGGCTGCCCCTGCTGAAAAGCAAAGGGCATACCGTAACCGGTTATGTAATCATGCCCAACCATATTCACTTGCTGTTGCACTATAACGGTACGGAGAAAAATCTCAACCCCCTTATTGGCAATGGCAAGCGCTTCATTGCCTACGACATTGTGAAAGGCTTACAGCAAAAGGGGGAAGATGCGTTACTGAAACAAATGCAAGACAGTTTGCAATGGAAAGATGGGCAAAAAGGCAAAAGCATGCGGTATGGAAGGCTGGCTTTGATGTAAAGGAATGCCGCACCGAAAAGTTCGTGCTGCAGAAACTAATCTATATGCACCAGAACCCGGTGAGCGGCAAGTGGCGTCTGGCAGAAAGGAGCATTGCTTACCCGCATTCTTCAGCCCTTTATTATTTTAATGGCTCTCAACAAGGTTTTGCGGTGCAGGATTACCGGGCGCTGCTAAACTGGGAAGAAATGTATCCGTATGTATTGCCTACGGGTCCCCGCAAAAGGTTTCCTATATTTAGCAGCCGTGTAAAGCGGGAGACCCGTCGGGGAAGAAGATTATACAATGACATTCCTTAGAAACACTGCTGCTAACTTCGGTTCTGCAATAGGTGGCTGATGAATAAGTGCTGAGCAATTGTACTACTATTAAACTTTAGTAATAAATTTAAACTGACGGACACGGCATGACACCACATCGCAAAGCTGTGAAACATTAGGGGCAGTCTGCAAGACACTTCAACTGACTGAATGAACAAAAGCTATTTTGTTTTAATTATTTTCATACTTACCTTTTATTCATGTAAGTCCGATACACAGAAAGACTTGCAGACAAAGAATGCCGTCCCGACAAATATTTTTCAGTTAAAAGAATTAAATACAACCCAAATTCAATCATTTGATAAAAGCAAAACTGTCGTTCTCATTCCTGGTGGTATTTTGGAAGAACACGGACCCTTTTTGCCATCTTTTACTGATGGCTACTGGAATGAGAAATTGACAGATACTATTGCTAAAGCAATTGCTAAACGAAAGGATTGGAACGTACTTATTTTTCCAACTATTCCATTAGGTAACAGCGGTGCCAATGATGTCGGCATGAAGTATTCGTTCCCTGGAACCTATACTGTTCGTTTTGAAACACTAAGAGCCCTCTTTATGGACATTGCTACCGAATTAGGAGAACAAAAGTTTAAAAATCTCTTCATTATTCACGGACACGGCGCACCCAATCACCAACGTGCACTTGACCAGACTGCTGATTACTTTAATGATACCTACCATGGCAAAATGGTAAACCTGATGGGACTTAATCCAATTATACTGAATTGGTTTGACGCACCTAAAACATTACAACAGCAAAAAGAAGATGGCTTTACCATACATGCAGGCATGGCTGAAACAAGTAGCATGCTTTATTTAGTTCCCCATCTTGTAGATAGCAATTATAAACAAGCAACACCATTTACTGGCAACACCATGGAAGAACTGATTGAAATTGGTAAAAGCCCACAATGGAAGGGCTATTTTGGTTCGCAAAGGATAGCTACATCGCAATACGGACAAGATGCCTGGAGCAGAAATTCAAAGATGATTACTCAATATGTTTTAGATATTTTAGACAATAAGATAAATCTTGACACTGTCGTTCGTTTTGGCAATTACAGTAAGCAAAGTAAAATAGATGTAATGCTTGACAGCCTTTCCCTTAAAGAAGAACAAAAACGAAAAGAAAAACAGCTTTCATGGTTGAAAAAGAGAGGATTGAAGTGACCGAAGGACATGCCGCTAACATGGGCTTGCCAATGCGGAACCTTCAACCATCCACAAACAGAAGAAGATTAACAGGCAATTAATGAACAATCAAATTGAACACCTTCTAATAAAGAAATTTGTCATTAAGGACAAGCAAGAACGATATTTAACCTTTATTAGCAAAGAGAAAACGAGACAAAAATTTACAAGTGAACTATATCACTTCAGAGATTTTAAGTGGAACTTGTTTCGAGAAATACCAGGTAGCGAAAGTGAGTCAAACACAATCGTTACAAAAGTGAAAAGCATCAAAAACATTTCCAATTGTTATGTAGTCTCTGTAAATTCTGAATTTGACGGTAAAGTAATTTCTCTTGAGGAAGCGGTTGAAAATGTTGTTGGAGAAGAAGGGACAATTTTGATTTTTGGAGAAGCAGAAATAATTTATTACGAAGGAGAAGCACCGAGCAGAAGATACATAAGCATTTGAGACAACAAATTTGTATTGTAATTAAACCGGTAACAGTTGAACACAGTTTAGCTCGACCTGATAAATTGGAGCGAAAAGAATTTAGCTACCTATTACAGGTGTGTTTATTAAATTGTGGCGGGACGTCAAGCATTCAACTCTAAATCGCTATTTTGCTTTTGTGGTTAATTGAAACGGACGTTTTCAAATGCCACAACTTCATAAACACTTAATCGTTGTGCGTCACCTTATTTGGACACCCTAATAATTCAAAATAATGCGTTTTAAAGTAGACGAAAGTTTTACTATCCGACACAAAATTCTTGAGACACTTTTTAACGACCAAGAAACAAGTGGCATTTGCGACAAGCGAGTTGGTTCTATTGATATTTGCAAACAGACGAAATGCCCTATTGACAAAGTGCATAGGTATCACGAAATTCTTAAGAAAGAAGACGAAATTGATTGTTGCGAAGAAAATGGACATCATCGTATGTTTATTAAAGAAGCGGGACGCTATGCCTACTTAGAAAAGAAATATGAAAAACAAGGGTGGAATGAACTATGGGATTTTTGGTTTCAACCGTTGAAGGTTATTATCCCTTTTTTTGCGTTAGTTGTTTCCGCCGTTGCTATTATTTTAAACTTATCACAGACAAGTAAATTAGAGCGGTTAAATAACAGAATTGACCTATTAGAAAAAGATAAAACAACCACAAAAACAACAAAAACCAAAAATAACGAAAGGGGAAGCACTGTAATTTCAGATACCTCCAAAAATTAATCAACTGTTCTGAACGAATTATTTTTGACATATTTTGACCGCCTACTGCCCGAACTTATTATTAAAGTTTTTGGTTTGACACACTACCTTTGAGCAGTGGACTTTGGACTTGAAGTGTAAGTGTAACCAATAAAAAAAAGAGCTTTATGTGCGAGAGAAAGGCGAACGCACAACAAGGGTATTTATGCAAGTGTGGCTGGACGTTATAAATTAGGCGGACGAATATCACGGCATCAATATATTTTCAATCAGCAGGAGTACTGCCAATCCCACACCTGCATAAATACCAAAACGTTGTGCGCAACCGAAACTCGATAGTACTATTGTGCTATAGAAGTATTGTTGTTAACTTGCTTGCCTACATTTAAACTTTAATATGAGAAAAATTATAATAACGCTACTCATTGCTCTACCAACTATTTCATTTGGACAATTAGGTATAAGTTTTCATCAATCCAATTTGCCATTCATCGGACTTAATTATCAGATAAAAAATAAGATAAGACCTGAATTAAGAGTTGGAACCGACAATTATTTTGACGCCATTTCTGTTGAGGGAATAATAACTTATGACATACTTAAAAAAGAAGATTATGAATTTTATGCCGGACTTGGAGTGAGAACGAACGACTTTACTGGACTTGTCATTCCAATTGGCCTAAATGTATATCCATTATCAACAAAACAATTTGGTTTTCATATTGAACTATCCCCAATTGTTGGCGATGATAATATTCTAAGGGGTAGTTGGGGTATTAGATATAGATTCAAAAGTAAACAATAACGTGTTTTGCTGAACTTATAGTTTGCTGAACTTGAAGCGAAGGCAGCGCACAACAGTGTGTTTATAAAATTGTGGCTGGACGTTAAGCATTCAACTATAAATCGCTATTTTGCTTTTGTGGTTAATTGAATCTGACGTTTTACAATTGCCACAACTTCATAAACACTTAAACGTTGGTGGCAAGGCGGAAACACACCCTAATTCTAATAAGTGAACAACTATTTTAAATCTAAACTTCCGATAGTACCCTCACTGTTGCATATAATATTGACTGCAATTTTTCTTTTTGTTTTGTATTTGATATTTGGACCTGCAACAATCTTGGAACTGGAAATGATAAATGAAATTCTATGGCTAATTATTATTCCGTTTATATTAATAGTTGGAACAATTGTATCGTGCATAATTGTGGGACTGCCAATTCGAATTATACAGAAAGTTTACGATTGGTGGTCAGCAAGACCAATGGTTTCATTTTTTGGATTATTGACTGGCCTCGTTCTCATGACACTAACGCTTAATGACGGTTTTATGGAGAAAGAGATTATAGTGGTAAACAAACAAGAAT
>JAOQAI010000003.1 GCA_025963645.1 Flaviaestuariibacter sp. | reverse complement strand
CTACCCGCTGGGCATTGATGTCAAAGCCAATCACCGAAATTTGCTTCGCAAACTCCAGGGCAATGGGCAGTCCCACATAACCGAGTCCCACTACCGCCAGCTTCGCTTTCTTATCTAATAACTCCTGGTACATCAAATAGGGTTGAGGTTTACGCTCTTAATTTACAAAATCCAGTACGCTGGCAATGATATGCTGTAATTGGTCTTCCTGCATTTCTGTATGAATGGGCAGGGAAATAACCCGCCCGGTGAGCCAGTCGGTTACAGGAAGGTCATAGTCAGCGCCCCCAAAAGCGGCAAACATTTTCTGCCGGTGTGCCGGCACCGGGTAGTAGATCATGGATGGAACGCCTTCTTTTGCCAGGTGTTCTACCAAGGCTGCTCGGTCTACGCCCTCTAAAAGAAGCGTATACTGGTGAAAGACATGCTTGCCGTAAGCTGCCCTGAAAGGCGTTGTGAGCTTCGGGTGCCCTGCAAAAGCGGCGTCATAGGCATCCGCCACAGCAATGCGGGCGGCGATATATTCATCCAAATGCTTTAGCTTGATCTCTAAAATAGCGGCTTGTATCGTATCCAACCGGCTATTGCAACCCACCACATCATGGTAGTAGCGCTTGCTTTGTCCGTGATTGGCCACCATGCGCAATTGTGCGGCAAGTGCATCGTCGTTGGTCATGATCGCACCGCCATCGCCATAGCAACCCAGGTTTTTGGAAGGAAAAAAAGAAGTGCCGCTAACCGTTCCGATGGAACCGGTCTTTACGGTTTTACCGTCTGCATAGTAATAATCAGACCCAATAGCCTGGGCATTGTCTTCAATCACATGAAGGTTATGGGCAGTGGCGATCTTCATGATCGCTTCCATATTGGCAGCCTGACCATACAGATGTACCGGAACAATGGCTTTTGTTTTTGGTGTTATTGCCTTTTCTATTGCATCCACATCTATGCAAAAGGTCTTTGGATCCACATCCACAAACACAGGCTTCAGGCGAAGCAGTGCCATGACCTCAGTGGTGGCGATATAGGTAAAAGAAGGCGTGATTACTTCATCGCCCGGCTCCAGTCCCAGCGCCATCATCGCAATTTGCAGGGCGTCCGTTCCATTGGCGCAGGGAATCACATGCTTAGATCCATTATAAGAAGCTAAAGCAGCCGCAAAGCTTTGCACCTGAGGACCACCAATAAAAGCCGCCGACTCCATCACGCCTAAAACAGCCGCATCCACCTCCGTCCTGATCTTCTCATACTGCAACACTAAATCCACCATCTGGATAGAACGCATGAAATGAAATTTTTTAATGAAAAAAGTGGCGCAAAAATAGGGAAAAAGGACTTGGTATAGGGAAGCCTTACATTTGCGCTTCAGGCAAAAGGTTCTCCATCGTGGTTTTATACAATCTCTTCATCCACATCTATAAATTAGGTATGCACGTGGCGGCTCTGTGGCTTCCTAAAGCAGCCGAGTGGCTTAACGGACGTAAAAACCATTTTGAAAATTTGGAAACGGAACTTGGTTCTTCCCAAAATATCGTTTGGATGCATTGCGCCTCTGCCGGTGAGTTTGAGCAAGGCAAACCCGTACTGGAAGCCCTGAAAAAAGCGTATCCGAATTATAAATTTTTAGTCAGCTTTTTTTCTCCTTCAGGATATAAGGTAGGAAAGAAGTATGCAGGTGTAGATTTTGTAACCTATCTCCCGCTTGATACCGCCAGCAATGCCAATCGTTTTATTAAGCTTGTGAATCCGGCGCTGGTCGTTTTTGTCAAATATGATTATTGGTATCATCATTTCAAAGCTGTTTTCGATCAACGTATTCCTTTACTTCTTATATCAGCCATTTACCGCGATAACCAGGTCTTTTTTAAACCGTATGGAAACTTCCACAGAAAGATGCTGCACCTGTTTAGCTGGCTTTTTGTACAGGATAGCGAATCGGTTGAAAGGCTCAATAAAATAGGCATTTCAAAATGCTCTGTAAGCGGTGATACCCGCTTTGACCGTGTGGCAGCTATTATAAACAGCGCCGCCAAAATAGATTTGATAGAAACCTTCACGCAAAATGGACCAACAATTGTTGCAGGCAGCACTTGGGCGGAAGACGAAAACTTATTTGGGGAAATCATCAATGGCCTCAATTACAAACTGATCATTGCGCCACACGAGATTTCTGCTAAGAACATAAAACACCTGCTGGACCTATTTCCGGGAAAAGCAATTACGTATTCAGAATTGCAAAATGGAATAGCAAACCCAGACGCCTATAAAATTTTGATCATTGATAATATTGGAATGCTGTCGAGGCTTTATCAATATGCCACTATCACTTATATAGGTGGCGGATTCAATAAAAGTGGCATTCATAATACATTGGAAGCGGCGGCCTGGGGAAAGCCAGTCATTTTTGGACCGAATTACCAGAAGTTTCGGGAGGCAAGAGAACTTATAAATGCGGGAGCGGCTTTCAGCATTGCGAACGCCTATGAATTAAAAAACGCAATTGCGGGATTGGAAGGAGAGCAATTAAAAATGATTGGCGAAGCCGCAAAAACTTATGTAGAAACAAACGGCGGCGCCACAACGGCTATCTTACAATACATTCAGGAGAACCGCCTTCTCACTACGGCATAAAAATGTTGCACCGTATCTTTTGTGTCGCTCCAGCCCAATTTTACTTTCAGCTCGCGATTGATCCAGTATTCCGCTTCCGGTAGGATATGAAATGCATTGATGGTTTTGATGCTGCGTTCATACATGGCTTCATCGCCGCGGAAAAGCTCATTGATAAAAAGGAACTTATCATTCACGCCAATTCCTTTCCGCAGGTCTTTTATAGGTTCTGTTTTCAAGGAATGCGCCAGCTCGGTTTTGTCCTCTTTCAACTTATCGTTTAACGACTCCTGGCTGCCGCCGAGCATTTCATGTAGCTCCTTTTTTTGAGAAGTAGCTGCTTGTCGCAGAGTAGGCACATCTTCAATAGGGTCAAATGGCAATTCAGGTTTTTGAAAGGAAGGTGCAACTGTCGGGGGGGCTAAAACAACAGGCGGCTCGCTTGGCTTTATTTCTTCCACTACAGGCTTGCGTAGTGTATAAGGGTCTGTTTTAGGAAGATTCGCTTCTTTCAATTCTTCCGCCTGGGCTATAACCATTTCATTAATTTCCAGTTGCTTCTCAATCACTTCTGCTGCCGGACTTATTGATTCTTTTGTTGGCGCTTCACTCATTGCTTCTGTGGAAACAAACGGAATGGAAGGCATAATAACGGCAACTCTTTTGGAAACCGGAACAGCCGTTTGCGGCTGAAGGCTTATCAATTCCTGGTATAAAGCCTGCGCCGTTAGAAACAGTTGTGCAGCCGATTCGCCAGCGGCTTGCTGTGCTACCAATTTGTGGATTAAAACCTCAACTCTTTCCATTTGTTTCTATTAGTTTTGGCGGCCTTCCAATTTTTATAATGAGCGGCTAAAGTACAACGCCTTCTGTAAAGATGGAACCCCAAAAGACTGTTTTATGTTTATTGAACCTCATATTAAAGGTGGATGTGGCGGCTGGATCGAAGTTGTATGCGGTTCCATGTTCTCCGGCAAGACCGAAGAACTGATCCGGCGCCTGAAACGAGCGAAGATCGCCAACCTTAAAGTAGAAATTTTTAAACCCGCCATCGATGTTCGCTATGATGAAATAAAGATCGTTTCGCACGACGAAAACTATATACAATCAACGCCGGTTGATAACTCGCAGAATATAATGCTGCTGGCGCAGAACGTGGATGTAGTAGGCATTGACGAAGCCCAGTTCTTTGATGACGGATTGCCCGATGTATGTGAGCAGCTGGCTTGCCGCGGCGTTCGGGTGATCGTAGCAGGACTGGATATGGATTTTCTAGGAAAGCCTTTCGGGCAGATGCCTAACCTGCTGGCGAAAGCGGACTACATTACGAAACTGCATGCCATCTGCATGAAATGCGGCAATATTGCCAATTACTCGTATCGTAAAATTCCAAACGAAGACCGCATCATGCTGGGCGAGAAGGATGTGTACGAACCCCGCTGCCGGCGCTGCTACAATTTAGACGGTGAGATTGATTAGCATTTCATAACCAAAACTTTGTTTTAATTTTAAAACATGGACGCCGTAAGAAAAATAATAGAACACGCAACTAATCCACTCACAATTGAGCTGCCGGAAGAATATAAAAACCAGCGGGTAGAAGTAATTGTATTGCCATTGGACCAGGCACCTGAAGAGGCACTGCCTAAAAAGAAATATGACTTTTCTGACATAGTTGGAAAGCTACAATGGAAAGGTGATGCAGTAGCGGAACAAAGAAAACTTCGGGATGAGTGGGATTAAGTATTTTCTAGATACTAATGCCATTATAGCGTTTTTAGGTGGCAATGAAAAATTAAACGCCTTGCTGGCAGATGCAGCATGGATTGGAACTTCTTCTATTGCCATCATCGAATTTTTATCCTTTTCTCACCTGGATGCCATCGACTCGAAAATCTTTCAAATTTTCATTAGCCGAATTCATGTAGATGCGGTTTCCACCAACCTATTGACGCTTCAACAAATTGCGGATATTCGACGGGAGCATAAATTTAAACTTCCAGATGCCATTATCGTGGCGCAGAGTATAACAAATAATGCTGTATTAATCTCTAATGACAAGCAATTGAAGGCTTTTACTAATCAAGGCTTTGGGTTTTGAGCAGCATTGCCAAAATAATCGCCCTCTTCAAAAAAGACCTCCTGCTGGAAGTGCGCCAGCAGTATAGCTTCTATGGCATCCTGCTTTACATCGGCGCAACGATTTTCGTATTATACCTCGCCATCGAAGAACCGGAAAGCCGCGTATGGAATGGATTGTTCTGGGTCATTCAATTGTTCATTTGCATCAATGCCGTAGCCAAAAGCTTTTTGCAGGAACCACGGGGAAGAATGCTGTACTTCCAAACCCTTGTCAGCCCACAGCATTTTGTTTTTTCCAAGCTGCTGTTCAATGGCCTGCTGATGCTGATCATGAGCAGCCTTTGTTATTTACTATTCTCCTTATTCCTAGGCAACCCCGTTATCAAAGCCCTTCCTTTTATCGGAATTGTATTGCTTGGCGCTCTTAGCCTAAGCCTGGTTTTTACTTTCCTTGCGGCCATAGCCGCCAAAGCGCAACAGAACGCCGCCATTATGGCGATATTGGGCTTTCCAATCATCATTCCACAACTTATTATGCTGATCCGCATCAGCAGTGCGGCTTTTAGCGCTGCCGGCACCATTCCATCTACACCTGTACTCATGCTTTTTGCAATGGACGTATTAGTGATCTTATTGGCATCTATCCTTTTCCCTTTTTTGTGGAAAGACTAGCGGATGTGCAAATGAATAAACCGCGAATCAGCATATTTGCACATCCGCATATTTGCACATCCGCACATTTTCTTCCCTTATTTTTGCGCCATTCTTTAAACCGCAGCCCTGCTGCATCGCTTATGAATAAAAGTTGGTGGAAGGTCCTTTGCGTCGTGTTGCTGGTTTATGCGGTAACAGCTGGCCTCAATGTGTTCAATGCCCCCGCTTTTGAAGTGCCCCGCCTGAATATTCTCAATGAATCCATCCGCAACCTCTATTTCCATGTGAGCATGTGGTTCAGCATGATGATCCTCTTCATCATTTCAGTGGTGCATGCGGTGCGGTACCTGCGCACCAACAACCTTCGCTACGATATTCTTTCCCGTCAATATGCAGTCATTGGGATTGTGTTTGGCATATTGGGTTATGCTACCGGTATGATCTGGGCATCCTACACCTGGGCAGATCCCAACAACCCTGCGGCAGCCTCCTTCACCGCTATTGCCAAAGAGCCTAAACTGATTGGCGCCGGTATTGCGCTGCTTATTTACGCCGCCTATTTAGTGCTGCGTGACTCTATTTCCGATATCGATAAAAAAGCCCGCATCAGCGCGGTGTACAACATATTCGCTTTTGCTTTTCTATTCCCTTCCATCTGGATTATTCCCCGCTTATTAGAAAGCCTGCATCCCGGAGGACAAGGCAACCCGGCCCTCAACCCGAGAGATGTAGATGCCCGGATGAGGCTCGTGTTTTATCCCGCTGTTATCGGCTGGACACTGTTGGGTGTGTGGATCGCTACGCTAAAAGTGCGCCTGCAGTTCCTGAAACACAAAGCTTTATTGAACGATACAAACCGCCACTAATGAAAAAGAACATCCTCCTTTTCACGCTGCTCCTGATGACCTTATTGGCAACTGCACAAGAAGAAGGCGGTGCAGAAATGGCTGATGCCCTTCGCGCTAATGGAAAAATATATGTGGTGGTAGCCGTTATCCTTACCATCTTTGCAGGCATTATCCTTTACCTGATCCGCCTCGACAGAAAGATCACGAAACTGGAAAAACAATCTTAAAATAAACGTTTGCTATGTCTACGAACTCTGACTACAGCTTCTTTCAAAGTGTGGTAAAAAGCTTTGACAAGGCTGCTGCCTTTACTAAATGGGATCCAGGTATCCTTGAACAGATCAAACAATGTAACGCGGTTTATCAAATGCGCTTCCCCGTTCGGATGGACGACGGACGCATTGAAGTAGTGGAAGCCTACCGTGTACAGCACTCACAGCATAAGACACCCACCAAAGGCGGTATCCGCTTCGCGGCAGAAGTGAACCAGGACGAGGTAATGGCCCTGGCTGCCCTCATGACGTACAAATGCGCCATCGTGAACGTTCCGTTCGGTGGCGGTAAAGGCGGTATCAAGATCTCTCCTAAGAAATACTCGGTTTACGAACTGGAAAAGATCACCCGCCGTTATACAGCAGAATTAGTAAAGAAGAACTTTATCGGACCGGGTACAGATGTGCCGGCACCGGATTATGGAACCGGACCTCGTGAGATGGCCTGGATCGTTGATACCTACCAAAGCTTACGTCCAGGGGAGATCGATGCAGCCGGTTGCGTCACCGGTAAGCCGGTTACACAAGGTGGCGTTCGTGGACGTACGGAAGCTACTGGATTGGGTATTTTTTATGGCATCCGCGAGATCTGCAATATGCCGGAAACCATGGAAAAGCTGGGCTTGACCACTGGTGTCGAAGGCAAGCGCATCATCGTGCAAGGGTTAGGCAACGTGGGTTATCATGCCGCTAAGTTCTTCCAGGAAGCAGGCGCCAAGATCGTCGCCCTTGCCGAATACGAAGGCTCAATCTACAGCGATGCGGGACTGGATGTAGAAGCAGTATTCTCTCACCGCAAGACCACAGGTTCTATCCTGAACTTCCCAGGAGCATCTAACTTTGCGAAGAACACCGATGCGTTGGAATACGATTGCGATATCCTGATACCGGCGGCGTTAGAGAACGTGATCAATGCTGATAATGCCCCTCTCATCAAAGCCAAGATTATTGGTGAAGGTGCCAACGGACCACTGACACCGGAAGCCGATGAATTATTCATTACAAAAGGTACCCTGGTGGTTCCGGATATGTACCTGAACGCTGGTGGAGTAACGGTTTCTTACTTCGAGTGGCTGAAGAACCTGAGCCACGTTCGCTACGGACGGATGGAAAAGCGTTTTACCGAGAACATGAACCATCATATCCTCGGGCAGATCGAAGAACTGACCAGCAAGAGCGTAAGCGATAAAGAACGCCAGTTCATAATGCACGGACCGGATGAAGTAGATCTAGTTTACAGCGGATTGGAGGAAACCATGATCACCGCTACCCGCGAGATCATGGAGGAGTGGAAGCGCAACCCGCAAATTCCAGACATGCGGACGGCTGCCTTTGTTGTGGCGATCAACAAGGTGGGAACGTCGTATGCGGAATTGGGGATTTTCCCGTAAACCCCCTGTCCCCCTGAAGGGGGAACTTAGGCCGGTGATGCTTTTTGTTTAGCATTCTTTCTCTTATAAAATAGTAACCCTGACAGAAATACATCTGTCAGGGTTTTTTATTGAATAAATGGAAACAATGGCGTTAAAAATGGGCGTTAAAAACAAAGCCTGACAGACCTAAGTTCCCCCTTCAGGGGGACAGGGGGTTTATCGTCCCATTAACGCTTTCCGGTACAGGTTTCGCACATAGCGGTTATTATGAAAACCCAAAGAAACACTATGAAAAGAACGATACTTTTTGCCGCCTCTGCGTTGATCATGTCTGCTTCTTTCGGGCAGACGAATATCCGCATCGGGCAGCACGGCACTACCTCCTCCTGGCGGCCGAATACAGCGGCACCGGTAGCGGCAACTGCTACTTCCGTGGCTCCGGCTTACGTGCAGGAGATCATTGCTGCGGTAGGCCTGAAACCAAGCTTTGAGCTGACAGCATCTACCCAGGTGCCGAACGCCGCCGCAGTAGTATATGGTGGTAAGCGCTACCTTCTTTACAACCCTACTTTCATCAATAACCTCGTTCGCCAGACGGGTACCAAATGGGCAGCCGTAAGTGTGCTGGCTCACGAGATCGGTCACCACCTGAACGGGCACACCGTGACCGGCAGTGGCAGCCAACCCGTGGTGGAACTGGAAGCTGACGAATTCTCTGGCTTTGTGCTGCGCAAACTGGGCGCCAGCCTGACGGATGCACAGGTGGCAATGAAAACACTGGCAACCGCTACGGCATCCCGCACCCACCCGGCGCAATATGATCGCTTGTCTTCGATTGCCAAAGGCTGGCAGGATGCTGACGACCAGATAGACGGACGCTATGTGGCAAAGGTTCCTGACTTTAAGCCAGCAGCGCCGGCAGTGGTCACGCCATCCCGCCAAAACAGCGGCACCATAGCCACTAACCGCGGGGGAGCAGCCCAGCCTACCCTATCGAACCGCAATATTTTGGGAGCCATCACTTTCAACGCCGACCCTAACTCGCAATACTATGTGACCTCGCAGTATAACGTGGTGAAGGTGCGGAACAACCAGGTAGCAGTGATCGCTAAATTATCTAGATTAAACAGCCGCAACTACCCATACGTGATCACAGACAATGAAACACAGTTGCTGGTAGATGCCCGCGGCACCATCCTTACCCGGCAAGGACGCCAGGTGGGAACGCTGACCGCAGCCAATGCCTATAACGGCTATGCAGCGAATAACTAAGATTTCCGTTTTCCTACAAATAGATAGCCCGCTGTGTATGCAGCGGGCTTTATTAAAACAATAAACTTCCACGGAAGTTCCAAACCAATTGAAGGATTTATTTCGCCAATTGTTCGCTGTTTGCTAGCTACCACATCCTCGGCACACAATGACCTCAGCAAACCAGCCCATTCCCAGCTTAAGGGAATCAATGATTTCGACCTGGGAATTATACTTTGTTTCTTTGGACCTTAGATAAGCCGAGCCCGACACCCCTCCATTTTCGCAGCCTCTATAACACGCAACAGTATCTCCCGGCTCAAAGCTAATATATTCATGCCCCTTCCGAAACCATAACTTAAGCTGTGGCACGTTAAAGCCTCCAAACTTTTCCGGACCGAAACCCGCCCCTACTAAAAACAACTTACCTCCCTTGGTAAACGAGTCGAGGAGCGCTTGATTCGTCAATATTTCCTTCTTTACAACAAGAAATTCTTCAAGTGCAAGGGGAGCTTCTTTTATCCATTGGCCAGATTCTTCAGCACATCTGTTTGGCCGACAACCCGCTAGTAGCCAAACAGCCAGCATCCATTTTATACCTCGAAAAAATTTCATTGTAAGACTATTTGATGTAACATTCAAAATAAACCATTATTGCTCGGATTTTTTGAACTCCTCTCCCAAAACAAAAGCGGGCAACTCGAAACAGCCCGCTTTGTTACTATTTACCTTTTTCTGTACAGATAAGCCATAATCCTGTACAGATTAGCCGTATTCTTATATAAAAATCTCATGTTCTTGTACAGAAAACCCATTTTTTTGTACAGATTACTGGCATTTTTGTACAGAAATGCCGCTTTTGATCAATAAAAACAGGCTTTTCTGTACAACTATTTTCCAACCAGCGCCTTTACAACTGCTGTTTTAAGCGGGGAAGGGTTACTTATGGTGATAATGCTGTAACCTTTGGGCACACCAAACACGCCTTCGGGCTGAAGAATGATCGGGTTGCCCACCGTGGTTTTGCCTTTGTACAAATGAACCTCCACCTCGCCCACGTTAGTGATGGTTCCCCCGATGATCACCCCGTTCAAGGTGGCTTTATCCAGCAACTTGATCTTGGTGGTGCGTTCGGTGGGCTTACTGGCGTTCTCGTCAATCAAAAAGCCCCAGAGTCCCACCTCGCGGGGGTTTTCGTGGTAAAAATCCATGAGGTAGGTGCCAATGAGGCGCAGGTGTTCCAGCACGGGCGCCATTTTTTGGTTGCGCAACTCTATCTCGTTCTGGGCATCGTTGCGTTTTTGGGTGGCTTTGGTGTCGAAAGCCACCGCGTCTATAAAGGCGTCCATCATCACATCGGGGTCAATGCCTTCTTTGGCGATAAAGGCGGACAGCGGCGAGGCGCCGGCGGGATAGGTGGCGTTCTTAGCCCAGAGGTTGAGGGCAAGCGTCCGCTGCTCCACCGCAGAGGCGGGATAGGTGATCTTGCCGGTGGCGGTAATGTCGATGCCCCAGAGCGCCACCTCGGTAAAAGAGGGCTTGTAAAAGGTTTTGAGCACCTGCCCCATGCTGCTTACGGTCTTCAGGGCGGGCTCGCTCTTCAGGTTGCGCAGGGCGGTGTAGTTCTCGCTCTGGCTGCGCAAGGCAGTAGCGGCCTGGTCGTGCACCTGGGCTTCTTTAATACGGTCGGCATCAATGTCGAGGTCAATGTTGTGCTGTGTCAGCAGCAGTTTGATGGGCGACTCGGTGCCAAGAGCCGTGTTGCGGGTGCGAACTTCGGTGAGGAGCTGGAGGGCAGCGTCTACTGCCACAGGTTGGATGATTCGTGACATGGTATGTTAATTTGGTAATGCTAATATAAAACCTCACGGAAAAAAGAAGAAATTTTCGGGGAGATTTTTTTTGCTTTTTCCCCCTCATCTGGTCATACCTGCGAGTGTCTGTGAGTAGTGGTGCAGGAAAGGGTTTGGCAGGGAGGGGAAAGGCGTTTCTCTTTTTCTAGAAAACATGATGGTGCGGTGCAAAGATCCTTGCGGGGATGACAAGCAATCTGTATTACAGGTTTGGGGCCTTAAATACCATCACTCAAGGCACCTGGTCATCATCGGAAAGCGGGGTAAGTTCAGCGATCATGGCAGGCAAGAAACTTTCTTTGATCATCCAAACAATGGAATGGTCAATGCCAAAGTAGTCGTGAACGATGCGGTTGCGAAATCCCCTGATCCGCTGCCAATCTATGTGCGGAAACTTATCTTTGAAAGCATCAGGAAGACGGTTAGCGGCTTCTCCAATGATCTCGAAATTGCGGATAACGGCATCTATGGTTTTGCCGTCCCTGGTGAAGTCTTCAAATGAAAGTCCTTTGGTGTAATCCAGTATTTTCCCGGCACTTTCCAGGATGTCGCCGATCAGGAGCTTCGGTTCTCTCTTAGACATAAACAATCTCCCGCTCGATGGCTTTGAAATATTTGTCCTTGACACCCTGCCGGGATACGAGATCCACTTTCTTTTGAAGCCGCTGCTCCATGTAATTGGCCAGATCTACAAATTCGATTCCTACCGGCTGGTTAAAGTCCACGATAATGTCAATATCGCTGGACGGTGAGAAATCAGCCCGTACCACGGAGCCGAACAGCCCGATGGTTTGCACATGGAACCTTTGCGCCAGCTCGGGCTTGAGCTGCTGTAGGATCTTTTTAATTTCTCCCAGTGGTTCCATAGCTCAAATATACAATTAGGGTTTGGAAGGGTTTGCGGGTTTATATGCCGCCGAGTTCCCGCTAAAGATGGTTTGAGGTACAGTGGCGTGGTGGCGGGTAACTCGGCTGGGAACGAAGAGATTTTTTTTACTTTTTCGCCTCATCTGGTCATACCTGAGGGTATCTGTGAGTGGTGGTGCAGGAAAGGGTTTGGCAGGGAGGATAAGTCGTTTCTCCTTTTCTAGAAAACATGATGGTGCGTTGCAAGGATTTCCTGCAAGTTTGGTGGCTTTTTTGTTGAAGAGTGGAGTTCTGGGCTTAAGATGTAAGAAGGTTAACGGCGTTTTGCTTTACCAAGATACTTCTTAATTCCTATTACAATCCCACACAAAGAAACTAATACAAGGAGGTTGATCAAAAGTGTATTGGTTGTTGCTTTCGGTAACGTATGCCCGCTTCCAAGTGCCATTGCCCAGAAAAGTAGGGTGGCAAGGATTAATAGGGCTAAAATGATTAAAGCAATATTTAGAAGGCGTTTCATTTAGTGGCTTGAGAAGGATACTTAGTTTCTTACCGGAAAAGAACTAAAATGCTTTCTCCAGAGAAACCGCACAAAGAAGTAGGTTAATACAATATGTATACTACTATGTACATAAAATGCTTCTTTAGTCGTCCCTTCAATAGGTAATGATAATACTACCATTAATCCAATAGCTATTCCTAGAAATAGGAGGAGTATTGGGGCAAATAAGGTATTTGCAATATTAATTTTTGCCAATGCAAAATGGATCAAGAAGAAAAGCAAATAAGTTATAGGGATTATAAAGCCAAAGTAGTAAATGTATTCATCACCTTTATACCTAGTAAAGTCAGTGAAATATTCTGAATAGTATACAGTAAAACCGACAATACACAAGCCATATAAAAGTAAGTACGTAATTATTGGCTTTGCTTTATTCTGATTGCTCATGTGATATCAAAGGAAAGATACACCTGAAACAGATTGCAAGCGTCTTTACGTTGCCACCCAAAGATCCCCGGAAGGATGACCGTCGGCTGAGGATAGAAAGATTCTAATCTTCTATTGCTATCTTAAGCTTAAAGATGTCGTTGTCATAAATTGGCTTCCAGTCGGCAAAAAAAGAACTCCATTGGTAGCCGACAGTGCCCTTTATCTCATTCATCCTTACGTAAATATTTGCTTTGGTTTTAGAGGTTTCGCTGACAACGGCAAATCCTATAAAAAGCTGTTCCTGCCGGATATTTAAATAGCCCAAGGGGATTCGGAAGGCACCGTTATGGTCCTTCCCTACTGTAAGTATCACTTCTTTGGGAAGCAATGATCTGCCGATCTTGTTGCCTGCAGCTACTTCAAAAAGCAATAGCTGAATATCTACATCCTGATAGTCAATATCCAGTTTCTTCTTTAGCAGGTTTGGCATTCCGGTATTGAAAAAGAACTCGATATAGCTTAGCTTGCCTTTGGGGTATCCCGATACCAGGTTGATGTATTTATCTCCCTTCCGAAAGCTTCTGTAACTGGGGTGCCCTTGTATTTTAAAATGCCTGAGTCGTTTGCTTTGTGGTTTATCAGAAACTATCACTTCTTTTAGTGCTACTACGTTCACGCTGGAATCGCTTTGGTATTGCCCCGCACCTACCAGGTAAGCTAAAGAAAACAGTAAAGTGATTATTGCTTTGGTTTTCATGTGATCGGCTTAAACGGTTGGCATTGTTTTGAAGTTTATTGTCACTACAAACAATAAATATACACGGATCTGTATCTTTATTCCAATCATCAAAGCCATGACCACAACCTCCTTCTGGAAAAAGCCCGGGCTTGCCAAGCTGCTGTTGGTGCTGGGTATAGCGGTTCTTTTATTTTATATCCTTACGCTTTATGTGATTAAGGACGTTTATGAATATCCGCTTATCGGGGCTATTTCGGAAATGGCTGCCTTCCCCATGCTGCTGTTGTTAGCAGGCCTTCCGGCTGCGCTTATCATGGTGACACTTAGAGGTGCTAAAGCCTTCCGGATATATTACATCGTTGCTTTGCTTTTTTGGCTGTTGACGGTGACATTGCTGTTCCTGTATTAATCCCGCACCAACCCCTCCACCAAGCTTTTCCATTGCAGCTTTGCAAAACCAGTAATAGCACCCGTAGCCACCGCTACATTTCGCGCCTTATCCAGCAAAGCTTCCGCACCAGTGTTCGGCTTTTCATTTCGCCCATATACCCCGGCAGTGATGGTCGTTCCTTCGCGCTTCACCATAAAGCAGGAAGTGGCTTCTTCTGAAAAAAAGTGGGCAACGTCGGGTTTGTCGTTTAAGGGATTAGTGGCGGGCCGCACCTGTATTGCCAGCGTTTCGCCGTCCTCCGTTCGTTCTTCTTTTATGCTTTCCACCTGCACCCAATCGTAGCCTTCGCCGGTAGCCGTGCCGGGGCCGGGAATATCTATTTTAAAATGATCGCCTTGCCGCACGGGACGGTTCACTTCTTCTCCCCTATTGTCCGTTAAACAAAAGTCTGCGGTGGCTTTGCCGGACAGCGTATGCCAGTCATCTACATTTAGCAACCGGACTTTTAGCTTCTTAAAAAAATCGGCAGCGGCTTCGCTTGTCTCAAAGCCGCGCACGGATTCCGTATTGCTTTGCGCACCGGTCTCCTGTTGTGGTACCAAATCCTCTTTTTCCATACCCTGTAAAAAAGGAAAAGTCGTGCCAGTGACGACACGACCTTTCGTTTTATGCTGCTTTACTTAGAGATGCAGTTTTCCTTCCGCGCTTTCGGCCACTTTAGCACTGCCCGTAATGGCACCCAACGCGATCTTGATAAAATTGACCATCTTACCCGCTTCGCTGTCCCAGTAGTAGCACTGCTGGGGCTCCACTTTCAGCAGGGCAATGTTCGGGTCTTCGGGTCCGTTCGGGAACCAGGCTTTTACAAAGGGCGTCCATTTGTCTTTGATCAGCTGGCGGTCTGTTACCACGGATGCGCTTCCCCGCACATTCAGGTAGCTTTCCTTGCCGGGGTGGGCATAGGTAAGGTGCACCTGCCGCCTGGTAGCCACTTCTTCTACTTTAATGGAACGTATATCGGTAAAGAACCACAGCGTACCGTTGTCCTCCACCTCGGTAGTGGACATCGGGCGGGTGTGGTCGTTTTCGGTTTCGCTGTTGGTGATGAACATACAAGTGCGTATCTCTTCCACCAGTTTTTTAAATTTTTTCAAGGCCTCTTCGCTCTGCAGGTTTTTTTCCATAACGATTGATTAAGATTAAAAACAAACTAAAAACGTATGCCATACCCCCTGTCCCCCTAAAGGGGGAACTTAGGCGCATGTGCTCTACCCATCTCAGCCACTATTTTGAATTAGCGTCGTAATTATTTCTTCCATGTGTTTAATCTTTCTAAAAGAACAACTGCGTATAAATAAACCTCTCGGACCTAAGTTCCCCCTTTAGGGGGACAGGGGGTTTATCAGCCCCAGCTTCATGGAGTGCGAAATGGCGTCCTGGCTATGCTCGAAAAAACAGACCGGTACACCGGAGGCTTCTATATTCGCCATCACTTCCTGCACCTTCGCCTTGTTCTTCTTATACACATCACGTATGTAAACGGCATGGATCTGCGCCGGAAAATGCTTCACGATGGACTCGTAGATGTAGGGATCGTGCTGGGAGCTATCGCCCAACAATACAAAGCGCTGCTTTGGGTAGTTTTGAATGATGCGAACAATGCGGGTAAATTTTCCTTCATGGTTATTCTGCCCTGTCTTCAAAAGCTGTTTTAGTTGCTTTAAAACATTTAACAGGAAGACCCCCTGCGGTAGTTCATTCACCCGAACAAACTCCAGCAAGTAATCGTAGAGATTCCATTCGGAGCTGGAAACGTAGAAGAAAGGATTCGGTGCAGCGGCGGTAGTATTGCCCAATGCTAGCAACTGGTAATGCTTTACCACGCCTTCAAACGGTTTGCGGCTGCGGGCATTCTGCGTAAAGAGTACAAACAGCCGTTTGCGCAGATTGGCGGAATGGGAGATGAGGAAGGTATCGTCTACATCGGAGATAAAACCGTATTGCGTGGTGTAAGGAATATAGACCTGCCCTTTACCTTCAATAGCTTCTCCCCTGTCGCTGATCATCTGCACTGTCATCTCGTGCCAGCCTTGTTCCAGCGGCGGTTCGTCCTTCCATTCAAATTTAAAAAAGCCATCCTTGTCGGCTTCCGTGAAAAGTTTTCGTCCTTGCCATTCAGTCTGTAGCTTAGCCAACGGATAAGGTTTCACCATAAAAAGACGGAGCAGCGCCCAGGTATTGTTCAATACATTCTTACGGAAGCGCCTCCGTGGCAAGGGGCTTTGCCGAAAGACCTGACCGTAGATTACCAGCTGGTCGGCGTGCCCATAGCCGTGGTACACTTTTATTACAATTTGCCGGGTGATACCGAAGAACCGGTAGATTCTTGACCGTAAGCCGGGGTTAGTCTCGGCAGGGGGCGCCGTTACAATAGATTGTTCAACCATCATTCAAGTAGTTACATGCAGAAAGAAGGCCAGCTAAAATTACTGTTTATCATCAACCCCGTTTCGGGCGGCAAGGAAAAAACAAACTGGGAAACCACTATCCGTGAGTATTTCAAAACCTCACCGCACAGTATGGAGTTTTTTCTCCTGAATGGCGATTCGGATGAGGCCTCCGTCAAGCATCATATAGAAAGTGTGCAGCCGGACCGGGTGGTGGCAGTAGGCGGTGACGGCACGGTGAAATTAGTGGCCGAGATCGTAGAAGGAACCAACCTGCCTTTAGGCATTATCCCGGCGGGATCTGCAAATGGCATGGCAAGGGAACTGGGAGTTCCGGTAGATGTACTGCAGGCACTGGATGTAGTGGTGAATGGCAGGGAGCAAGCTATAGACCTGATTAAGATAAACGGCGAAGAAAGCTGCATTCACCTGGCAGATATTGGCTTGAACGCTATGCTGGTGAAGTATTTTGAAGGCTCAAAGGGGCGTGGCATGTGGGGTTACGGACGAGCGGTCTTCCGGGTGCTGTATGAAAAGCAGAAAATGAAGGTGACGATAAAAACAGATGGGGGCACTGAAAGGCGGAACGCTTATATGGTCGTACTGGCCAATGCCCGCAAGTACGGCACCGGCGCCAATATCAATCCACAGGGCGATGTTTCGGACGGCTTTTTTGAAGTGGTGGTGCTACGCCGGCTAAACCTGGTGGAGATCGGCAAAGCCCTGCTCACCAACAAATCTTTTGACCCGGAGAAGATCGAGATCTTTAAAACAAAAGAAGCTACACTGACCACTCGCAAGCAAGCTTATTTTCAAGTGGATGGTGAGTACCGGGGCAAGACAAGGGAAGTGAAAGCCAGTATTTTACCGGGCGTTCTGAAAATGATGTTGCCAAACCCCCTGTCCCCCTAAAGGGGGAACTTAGGTCGGTGAGCTTTTGTTGTGGCAACCAAGTTTATAGAAGTAAAACTAATCTCTGCGGCTCTCTTTTCATCTCCTTTTCCTGCGTGGACTAACTACTTTAAGTTTGGACACTTACCTATAAAAGAATTCTCAATCGTTTTAAGCTCTCATTAAGGCAAGGGCTTGGCACACAATTTTCAACACTTCAATTAAAATAATATTATGGACAGCTTAGATTTAAAAGGCAAATGGAACCAGTTAAAAGGGAAAGCCAAACAGGCCCATGGCGACCTGACTGATGATGATCTGCGCCACGAAGAAGGCAAAGACGAAGAATTATATGGTCGCCTGCAATCGAAATTGGGCAAGACCCGTGAAGGGGTGATCGACTGGCTGAAAGGGTTGGATAAATAAAGACCTCACCCTCACCTTTAAGGAGAGGGAACTGCCAAAGCACAAAACCGGATAGTGCAGTTAGTATTATAGAAATTAAAAGCCCTGACATAAAAACTGTTAGGGCTTTGTAGTTATCGTTAAATAAGCTGGCCTTTGTGAATAGGGGCTCCTCTCCTTTAGGAGAGGCGGGGGTGAGGTGTTATCTTTGCGCCATGCATTATGTGTCAGCAAAAGATTTGACGAAGTCATACGGAATAAAGCCTCTTTTCGAGAACCTCTCGTTTCATATTTCAGAAGGCGATAAGATCGCCTTGGTAGCCCGCAACGGTACGGGCAAATCAACTTTACTCAAGATCATTTCAGGACTGGATACGCCGGACAATGGCTCTTGCTGGATCAATAAGGATGTGGATGTTGCCTTCTTCGACCAGGACCCGAAACTGAAAGATACCGCTTCGGTGCTGGATAACATTTTCGATCACAAGCACCCGGTGATCAATGTGATTAAAGATTACGAAGCGGCGCTGGAAAGCGAAGATGCCGACGAGATCAACCGCACCCTGGGATTGATGGATGAACTGGGCGCCTGGGATTTTGAAGCCAAGGTGCACCAGATATTAGCCAAGCTAAATATCAAGAACCTCCTTCAAAAAGTAAGCACACTCAGTGGCGGCCAGCGCAAGCGGGTAGCCCTTGCCAAAACGCTTATCGATATTGGCTTCGAGCACAAGCATGTGCTGCTTATTATGGATGAACCGACCAACCACCTGGATGTGGAAATGGTGGAGTGGCTGGAACATTATCTCAATAAAGAAAATACCACGCTCCTGATGGTAACGCATGACCGTTACTTTTTAGATGCCGTTTGCGAAGAGATCTGGGAGATAGAAGATGGAACGCTTTATACGCACAAGGGCGACTATGCGAATTTTTTAGAAAAGAAAGCTGCACGGGAAGAAAGCGAAATCGCCAGCGTAGACAAGGCCCGCAATCTTTACCGCAAAGAGTTGGAATGGATGCGCAAGCAGCCCAAAGCCCGCACTACGAAAAGCAAAAGCCGGCAGGATGCCTTTTATGAAGTAGAAAAGAAAGCGAAGCAACAACTGGCGGAGCAGCAGCTTGAACTGCAAAGCAAGATGAGCCGCCTGGGTGGTAAGATTGCGGAGCTGAAAAAAGTGCATAAAAGCTATGGCGAAAAAGTATTACTAAAAGGTTTTGACTATACATTTAAAAAGGGCGACCGCATTGGGATCGTGGGAAAAAATGGGGCTGGAAAGTCAACGTTCATCAATATCCTGCAGCAACTGGAACCGGTGGACAGCGGCAAGGTTAACATTGGAGATACCGTGGTTTTTGGCAATTATTCGCAGGGCGGGCTCGTGATAAAAGAAGACCTGCGGGTGATCGAATTTGTAAAGAATATCGCGGAGAACTTTCCGTTAGCAAATGGTGCGTCTCTAAGCGCCTCACAGTTCTTAAGCTTGTTCCTTTTCCCACCGGAACAGCAGTATACTTACGTCAGCAAATTGAGTGGTGGTGAAAAGCGGCGGCTGCATTTATTATCTATTCTATTTCGCAACCCGAACTTTTTGATACTCGATGAACCGACGAATGACCTCGATCTCCCTACCCTTTCCGTGCTGGAAAATTTCCTTCTTGAATTCCCTGGCTGCTTGATATTGATCAGTCACGACCGGTATTTTATGGACCGCCTTGTCGATCACCTTTTTGTGTTTGAAGGCGGTGGAGACATTCGTGATTTTCCCGGCAACTTTTCGCAATTCCGCGAAATGCAGAAGAAAGAAGCGGCGGAAGAATCGGCTGCACCAAAGAAAGAAGTGAAGCCGGTTGTTCAAGCGCCAGTAGCGGAAGCACCAAAAGAAAAACGCAAGCCATCTTTTAAAGAGCAACGTGAATATGAAATGCTGGAAAAAGAAATCGTAGCATTGGATGATGAGCGGAAAGGACTGGTGGAAAAGTTAAGCGATGGTTCATTGCCTTACGAAAAGATCCAGCAACACACCGAACGCATTGGTGTCATTAATTCGCTTATTGATGAAAAAGAAATGCGGTGGCTGGAGCTAAGTGAGATCGTGGGATAGTGAGTGATGAGAAATGAATAATCAGTAGCTAACCTATCAACTTTCAACCCTTCAACTAATCAACTTAACGAACCCATGCCTTCAACAATCGAATTACTGGAACAATTATTAATGGTGGTCATAGTAGGCGGACTCATTGGAGCCGAGCGGGAGTTTCGCAGCAAATCGGCGGGCTTCCGCACCATGATCCTTATCTGCCTTGGCTCCTATCTTTTCACCACTTTTGGTATTTATATAAGCGGCTCTACCAATGACCGCATTGCATCTAATATCGTTACAGGCATTGGGTTTTTAGGCGCTGGTGTTATTTACCGGAGCGACAACCGCATCAACGGCATTACTACGGCGGCAACTATTTGGGCCACGGCGGCGCTGGGTATGGGCATTGCGGATAAGCTCTATTTTATTGTGGCTATTTCTACGGTGCTTATCCTTGCCGCACTTCTTTTTCTGACCAAGCTCGAAGCCTGGATGGAAAAGATAAATCAAACCAATACATACCGGATCGTAAGCAGCTATAAAGAAGACCTGCTAAAGGAATATGAAAACCTCTTTGTGGAATGTAACCTTCAGTATAAGCGAATGAAACGTATGAAGCGCGGCGATGATATTATAGGGGTTTGGGTTGTTCATGGGAAAGAAAAGAACCACAACCAATTTACAAAAAGAATCCTGCATCACCCATCAGTAAAGGAACTGGATTTTTAAGAAGTTTGCTGCTTATAAAGTTGCTGCGCAATCCGGTCATATACAGTGACGGGGTTGATGGAATGCAGGCAGGCCAAATCGCCCCGGTAGCATTTACGGTTGCCGAACACGGAGCAGGGGCGACAATACAGATCCACCTGCACAATATTTTTCGGATCTTGGTGCCAGCCATAAAAGCCTGCCAAGGGATGCGTAGATCCCCAAATAGAAACAACGGGCACACCAAACAAAGAAGCCAGGTGCATATTCGCCGAGTCCATACTAACCATCAGATCCATACGAGAGATCAGGCCCAATTCTTCTGAAAAGGGCATGGCGCCAGCTACAGAAATTATTTGCGGTGACACAGCCGCCCAGCTATTGAGTGTAGCAGCATCTTCCTTTCCTCCAAACAAATAGATCTTCAGCTCTTTTTCTTTTACTAAAAGTGCAATGACCTCTTGCATTTTTTCCGGAGGGTAAGTCTTTTCGGCATGCTTGGCAAAAGGGGCAATTCCAATTGATCGTTCGTTTCCACTTGATTTCGCAACATTACCATCTTCTGGCATTTTTTGCTTTGGTATATCACCATGTAAATTTACCGGCACACCTAGTTCTGCAAATACTTCCGCATAGCGTTGGAAGGTGGATTTTAGTGGTCGCAAGACTTTACCATTCACCCGTGTTAGTTCCGCTTTCTCCTTTCGACCCTTGTCAATAACAGCCGTTGTTTTACCGGACAGCAGAAAAAAGGAACGGAGGATCTGAGTACGCAGCACATTGTGCAAGTCCGCAATAGCATCAAAGTGGTGTTGGCGCAGCTCCTTCTTTAAAGCGTACAGGCCTCTAAAGCCTTTATGCTTCCCCTTTGGCTCGATAACATGAAAATGCAATCGCTCAATGCCGGCAAACAAGGGCGCAACAAAAGCAGTGGACACATAGGTAACTTGAAGATGTGGATACTGTTGCAGCAACAGTTTAATGACCGGTACCGTCATCGCTACATCACCCAGTGCTGAAAAACGGAAAACGAGGATATGTGTTGGCGTCGCCAATTAAGACCCTTTTTGAGCGTAGAGAACCGGATTCAGGCTTTCATCGTTGTACATCTTCATCTGCTTATACACTTTCATGTATTTGCGTCCGGCAGCGATGTCCTCCAATAAGCCATCAATGGCAGTTGAAAGGTCAGTCCGTTGTGTCAGCAGAATGCCCAGCTTCGACTGGCAGGCCAAGCGGTGTGCTTCGGAGGCTTCGTCACGAGCTACTTCCGCCTGCATGTGAAATATCTTCAATTCTAAAATGGATAACCGGTCAATAGCCCAGGCAGGGCTTTCCGTGTTAATGGTAGCGTCTGCTTGCGGGTGCACTTCGCCGTATTGCTGCAAAAACCAACTGTCAATAAATTCCACCACATCGGTACGGTGCTGGTTAGAACTGTCGATGCGCCGTTTAATTTGCAGCGCTTCTACGGGGTCAATTTGAGGGTTGCGGATAATATCTTCCAGGTGCCACTGAACCGTGTCGATCCAGTTTTTTAAGTACAGCAAATGCTCCAACCCATTCTCCGGATAAGGATTGGCAAGGGAAGTATCTACATTATCTTTTCCATGATAATCAGTAATGCTTTGTTGGAATATCGAGATGAATTGTGCAGCGGTCATTTAAATCTTTTGAATTGCAAAAATAGCCAACCAACGATTGAATCCAGAATTAGGAAGGCTCAACATAATCCAGGTCCTTATTGAAGGTCTCTTTTGTAAAGACTGCCGCACAAACGGTAATGGCCATAATGATTAGGGCAGATATCCAACCGGCCCTGATATATTGCTCCGGCTGGGAGGTTTCTATCGGACCCCGTAATAATTTAAAAAGAGGAAGAATGAAAATGGCCAACATACCACGGACCATATTGGGTATAGTGGTAGCAGCGGTAGCCCTGATATTCGTTCCAAACTGTTCTGCTGCCATGGTAACAAATATGGCCCAGAAGCCCGTGCCGAACCCAAGTCCAGCGCAGATCCAATACATTCTTTCGGCAGAGCCGCCCCATTGCGTAGTAAAGAATAGCACCATGAAAAGCGCTGTTATTCCATAAAAAATAAAAAGGGCTTTTTTACGGCTGCGCAACCATTGACTTAACAAACCGATCAGTATATCGCCTATCGCAATGCCCGCATAAGCGTACATCAAAGACTTGCCGGGATCGATCTTATCCGCAATGCCCATCCGCTCGCCAAACTCTCCCGAAAACGTAACCAATACGCCAATGACAAACCAGGTAGGCAAGCCTATTAAAATGCCGAGGATATATTTTTTTAACCGCTCCCCTTTAAATAGACTGAAGAAATTACCGCGTTGCACACCTGCATTTTTAACCGCATTGTACAACCCCGATTCGATAACCGAAACGCGTAAAACAAGAAGTCCCAACCCCAAACCGCCACCAATGAAATAGCAGGTGCGCCAATGAAAATTTTCTTTCATGATAAAGGCCACGACCGCCCCCGTTAAGCCAATACCTGCCACTAAGGAAGTAGCAATGCCACGTTTTTCTTTAGGTGTAAGTTCTGAGACTAATGTGATACCGGCGCCTAATTCCCCGGCGAGGCCAATGCCTGCAATAAAACGAATGAGCTGGTATTGCCCTACCGTTTCTACAAACCCATTGGCTATATTGGCAAGGGAATATAAAATAATGGAACCGAAAAGCACACTAAGCCTGCCTCGTTTATCTCCCATTATTCCCCAGATGATGCCACCGATAAGCAACCCGGCCATCTGCCACATGATGATGCTTTCACCATCAATAGTGATTTGCTCTTTCGTTAATCCCAATGACTGTAAACTGGGAACCCGAACAATACCAAAAAGCAGTAGGTCGTAGATGTCAACAAAATAGCCCAATGCGGCAACAATTACAGCAAGGCTAAATATCGAGGTCTCTTTTTTTGCAGTCATCGAATGGCATTAAACGTAAATCATCTTGGAAACAAGCGGTTTCAGCTTCGAGATTTCGGTCTGCTGTTGTCGTTATCGTCTTCAGGAGTGTCGGCATCCAGCGCTTCTCCCGGAATTTCTTTCGCAATTTCCAGGGTTGCTGATTTCTTAGGGGCAAAGAACATTTTGTAGGCAACCGGCGCTGTGGTCACCAATACGATAACGATCACGATTACTTCGAGGTGCGATTTAAGGTCAAAACCAAACTGGCTTAGCACCCATTTTTGAAGAAAATGACCGCCCAGCACCATGCTGGAAACCCACGCGAAGCTGCCAACGATATTATAGAAAGCGAACTTCTTTTTATCCATCGCTACGATGCCAGCAATGATGGGTGCAAAGGTGCGCACCAGCGGTAGGAAACGAGCGCCGATGATAGCGATGCCACCGTGCTTTTCGTAAAACTCTTTTGCCTGGTGCAGGTATTTTTGTTTAAAGAGGAGGCGGTCCTTCCAGTTGTACATGGAAGGTCCGATTTTGCGACCGAACCAATAGCCAACCGTATTGCCAATAATACCAGCAAAAGAAATCAACCCTATCAATACTGCAAGGTCAAGCCATTCATTACGTACGGCACCTAAACCAATCAGGCTTAAGAATTCATAGCTTAATCCGGGAGTGGTGGCATCTATTTCATGCGCATAAATACCCGCAACGAACAATAAGGAATCACCTGGTAGAAAGAACCCGGCGAACAGGCCGGTTTCGGCGAAAACCACCAGCAATAAAATATATAATCCGCCATTATTAATGATCCACGTAACTAAATTATCCAACATCAGGAAGCCCTTTAGGTAATTAAATTTTGCTGCCGCAAGTTAAAACGAATACACGAAGCGGGCTTAACCATTATCCAACTCGCCTTCCCACTTGCTCACCACGCTTGTTGCCAGACCATTACCAACCACGTTGGTGGCTGTACGGAACATATCGCAGAAATGGTCGATCGGCAGGATAAGGGCTACGCCTTCCGGGGGAATGTTGAACATGGCACAGGTAGCTAGCACCACAACAAGAGAAGCACGTGGCACACCGGCAATTCCTTTGCTCGTCAGCATTAATACCAACAGCATCGTAAGCTGCGTACCTAAGGAAAGATCAATGCCATAAGCCTGCGCAATCGCCAGTGAAGCAAAGGTCATATACATCATGCTGCCATCGAGGTTGAAGGAATAGCCAAGCGGCAATACAAACGCAACAATTTTGTCCTTGCAGCCAAATCGCTCGAGTTCTTCGGTAAGTTTAGGGAAAACCGCTTCACTGCTGGTGGTGCTAAAAGCAATAAGGAGTGGCCCGCTGATGCGACGCATCAATTCTTTCATGCGACCTTTTAATATCACGAATCCAACCGATAATAAGATCACCCAAAGTATGGCGATGCCTAAAAGGAAATAGCCAAAGTAGATCAGGTAAAACTGGAAGATGCCTAAGCCTTTTGCTGCTACTACGGCAGCAATGGCCCCAAATACGCCAAACGGAGCGAAATTCATGACGTAGTTCACCATCTTCAGGATGATGTGAGAAACAACTTCCAGTGCGTGTATCACCGGCTTTGTATAATCGCCAATGGCGGATGCCGCCACACCAAAGAAGATAGAGAAGACCACGATCTGCAGAATTTCGTTGGTGGCCATCGCTTCGATGAAGCTTTTTGGAATGATATGCGTGACGAAGTTCTCGATGGAAAAACCTTCCGTTTTACCCATGATGTCTTTCAAGCCTGAAGTGTCGCTTTGCGATAGGTCGATAAACCTTCCAGGTTCAAACACATTTACCAGTAACATTCCCAATAATAAAGAAACCAGTGAAGCAGATACAAACCAAAGGATGGCTTTACCGCCCACTCGCCCGACGGTTTTTAAATTGCCCAATTTGGCTATGCCCACCACCAGGGTAGTAAACACCAAAGGCGCAATGATCATTTGCACCAAGCGGATGAAAACTGCGCTTAAGAGCTTAACCAAATCTGAAAATGACTTAATGCTCTTAATTTCAGCGCTTCCACTTTTTGCACTTGGGGATATAGAAGTGACAATTCGATCTGAAGTAGAAACATTAATACTTTTTCCTGTAAAAGCAATTAAGCTACCAATAACGCTATCCTTCCGTTTCTTATAATCACTAGAATCTTTAAAGACGAAAATTGGTTGGGTAATTTTTCCTGAGGTTGTTGTTACAGAAATAGTGTCAGCACCTGTAAAGTCACTTTTTGAAGTATACTTTACCTCATGACCTCCTCCATATTGATTAACCAAATAACCTACCGCAATGCCTAAAACCATTGCTATCAGTATATACAGCGTAAGACGGTTTCCTTTTCCCATATAGCCAGTTTTCGTTAAGAGCGCCGAAAATCGGAAAAAAACGCCATCAATAGAAACTTAATTGATTTGCACATTGCGCCGTGTATAAATCATATAAGGAGCTTAGCCATTTTTTCCTTTATTTTACGACCTGAATAAAAACCATTAAATACACTTATGAGCTTATTTATCAGAAAACCAATGGCTGCTTTAATGAACGAGGCAGAGGATACGGGAACGCACACCTTAAAGAGAACGCTTGGAGCAGGCGGATTGATCGCCTTAGGGATCGGCGCTATCATTGGAGCGGGTTTATTTTCAATTACTGGGATGGCTGCAGCAAATCATGCCGGGCCGGCCATTACTATTTCATTTGTAGTAGCCGCTTTGGGTTGTCTTTTCGCGGGTTTGTGCTATGCGGAATTTGCTTCCATGATCCCTGTAGCCGGAAGTGCCTATACTTATAGTTATGCAACGATGGGCGAATTTATCGCCTGGATCATTGGCTGGGACCTAGTGCTGGAATACGCTGTTGGCGCAGCGACTGTTGGTATTAGCTGGAGCCGCTATCTCGTTAAATTCCTGGAAGGATTTGATATCCATCTGCCTACCGCATTAACGCTTGGACCCTGGGATGGTGGTGTCATTAACCTGCCAGCCGTTTTCATTATTGTGCTAATGAGTATGCTTTTAATAAAGGGAACCCGTGAAAGCGCCATGGTTAACGGTGTGATCGTAGGTTTAAAGATTGCCGTAGTGCTTGTCTTTATTTTCCTTGGATGGAGCTATATTAATAACGACAATTACACGCCTTACATACCAGATAATACCGGAACTTTTGGAGAGTATGGATTTAGCGGTATCATACGGGCAGCTGCCATTGTATTCTTTGCCTATATCGGATTTGATGCGGTAAGTACAGCAGCCCAGGAAGCTAAAAATCCAAAGCGGGATATGCCCTGGGGAATTTTAGGTTCACTGGCTATCTGTACTATTTTATATATATTATTCGCCCATGTAATGACTGGTGTTACCAGCTATACAACTTTTGCCGGCAAAGACGGTATCGCTCCTGTTGCCTTGGCTATTGACAATATGGGAACCGCAGATGCAGCTGGTGTTGTTCAGCCAGATTATCCTTGGTTGAATAGAGCCATTGTAGTAGCCATCTTAGCTGGCTACGCTTCAGTAATTCTTGTGATGCTGATGGGGCAAAGCCGCGTATTTTTTAGCATGAGTAAAGATGGATTGATCCCTAAAATATTTTCCAGTGTAAATCCTAAGACTCAAACACCGGCAAAAAACAATTTATTGTTCATGCTGTTTGTGAGCCTATTTGCAGCTTTTGTTCCGGCAAGAGTGGTTGGGGAGATGACAAGTATCGGTACACTGTTTGCCTTTATACTTGTTTGTATAGGTGTTTGGGTAATGCGCCGCAAAATGCCGGAATTACCGCGTTCTTTCAAAACACCGCTGGTTCCACTAGTTCCGATCTTAGGCATTATAACCTGTTTGTTCATGATGGTATTTTTACCAATGGATACCTGGATCCGTTTATTGGTTTGGATGCTGATAGGTATGGATATTTACCTGGTTTATGGTGTTAAGAACAGCCACTTAGGTAATGGCACTACTGCCAGAAGAGGAATGCGAGTAGCGCGCTATACAGGAATCGCTTTGGCACTGTTACTGGTTGTTGCCGGGTTCCTGCACCAATATGTTGAAGGCTTTGAGACCGACAGAACATTATTTTATATATCTATTGGATTTGCCGTTATCCATTTATTTGTGTTTGGTAGCCGTTTAGGTAAAGCCGAACCAACCAATGATGGTGAGCCGCGTAACCCAATGGAAACACGCTAAAAAGGTTTCTACTACAAAAAAGCCGTCTTCACTGACGGCTTTTTTGTTGGCGGTCAAAGCGTATTTTTGCGCGGCTTTAGGAGGGATTGCATTCGTTTAACTTCCAACTACAAACCTCAAACTTTAAACTTTTTTATGGGTCGCATATTTGAAGTACGCAAATCGTCCATGTTTGCCCGGTGGGACAAAATGGCAAAGAACTTTACCCGCATTGGCAAGGAGATCATTATTGCCGTAAAAGCCGGCGGACCTGATCCAAGCGCCAATGCCGCACTGCGCCGCTGCTTCCAGAATGCGCGTAGTGTGGGTATGCCGAAGGACCGTGTGGAAGCCGCGATTAAGAGAGCGCAGGGAAAGGAACTGGTCAATTATGATGAGATTCTTTACGAAGGATATGGTCCGCATGGCGTGGCTATCTTGGTAGAAACGGCTACCGATAACCATGTGCGTACGGTTGCCAATGTGAAATCTATTTTCAATAAGGGCGATGGTGTTTTAGGTAACAGCGGCAGTGTTAGCTTCCAATTTAAGAAGATGGGTGTTTTTAAATTGAACCCGGAAGGCTTAAGTGCGGAAGACCTGGAATTGGAATTGATTGATGCAGGGTTAGATGAACTAGGGGAAGGAACCGGCGAGAACGAAGAAGAAGTATTGGTCTTACGTTGTGCCTTTACCGATTTCGGCAGTCTGCAGAAAGCACTGGAAGAGAAAGGCATTAACCCGCTGAGTTCTGGACTGGAGTGGATTCCAACAACGACTGTAGAATTATCAGAAGATCAGGCGCAGGATGTGTTGAAGCTGGTGGATAAATTGGAGCAGGATGAAGATGTGCAAAAAGTATTTCATAATTTACAATAACTAAAAAGCCCTGTGGAGGCGGGGCTTTTTAATTTACAGAATGGAAGAGCACCCGGTAATATTATTTGATGGCGTTTGCCAGTTCTGCAATGGCATGATAAATTTCGTAATTAAGCAGGACAAAAAAGGTCATTTTCGTTTTGCCACGCTGCAATCAGAAGCAGGACAACGATTGCTGCAGGAATACGGGCTTGACCAAGTTGGCTTTAATTCATTTGTACTGATACAAAATGGCAAGGCTTATCAAAGATCCACTGCCTCACTTAAGGTAATGAATGGTTTACCCTGGTATTGGAAAGAAGTGCAGGTATTGCGGATTGTGCCCGCTTTTTTGAGAGACCAGATCTATGATTGGGTTGCAAGGAATCGTTATAAATGGTTTGGCAAAAAAGAGGTTTGCATGGTGCCAACACCCGATTTACGCAGCCGTTTCCTTAACTAACTTCTTTTCTTATTCAGTTAATTCTTCCCGCCGCTTTCGTAAAGTGCGTCTATTTCCACGCACCAGAAAGAAATAATAAATCAGTAGCCAGCTGGTAAAGTTCCAGATCGGCTTTTTCCATCCATATGCAATGACATATTCCGGTAGTGAAGAACCCTCTGTCATATAATCAACGAAGAATCCGAGGATATAAAAAATCATAGTTACGATCCAGGATAATCGAACTGCATACCAACCATCTTGCTTTTCCACTTGCTTCTCCAAAAAGGCAATTTCTTCTTTGTATTGCGCCAGCTTGCGTTCCTGCAAAAAAGTAAGACTCATAACTCCTCCGATGCTTTTGCTTTTAATTTATAATAACGGTATTGCCCTTTATAATAAAAGACCATCGTGATCAATAATCCAACGAAAACGAATTTGGCGATACGGATGACAGGCACAACAAAAGAGATATCAATGGTGCGCAGAACCAGGCTGAAAAAGAAAGTAGCGATGTAAAGAATAACGCTCCAGATGATCGTATATAAAATAAAAAAGCCGACCGGCGAACCTTTGCGTTGCAATTCCCATTCTTTTATAAAACGCTTATCGGCGGTGGATTGACTCATAGATGATTCAATAAAATTTCTCCTTGCATGAACAATACACAAGTACCACTCATTAAAACCCGGTCGCCTTCCAGCCGACACTCCAGGTCGCCGTGGCGGGCTGACAACTGCTGACAAAAGAGACTGGTCTTACCTAATTTCTCCGCCCAATATGGAACAATATTGCAATGCGCCGAACCCGTGACCGGGTCTTCGGGAATACCAGCGCCGGGATAAAAGCAACGCGACACCACATCGGCTTCATGCCCTTTTGCGGTGATGATGACACCGATAGTATCTAGTTCTTTCATAATGGTGTAATCGGGTTCGGCATTTCTTACCGCTTCTTCATTTGGCAGCACGACAAAATAATCCCGCGACCGCATCACTTCTACCGCCGTCAAAATTCCTAAACTTTCTAATAGTCCTTTTGGCGCTTCGCAAGGTTCCGGCATACGGGCCGGAAAGTCTAAAGTATAGACACCATCTTTAGTAGAAGCTTTTAATGGACCTGCTTTTTGCGTGGAAAAATGAATATCCTGGATAGGCGGTTCTAAAAAATTCTTGATCACATACGAAGATGCGAGTGTAGCATGACCGCAAAGATCAATCTCGTATTCCGGTGTGAACCAGCGAATGCCATAACCTTCGTCTTCCTTTACAATAAAAGCCGTTTCGCTCAGGTTGTTCTCCATCGCGATCTGCTGCATTAGGCTTTCATCTATCCAATCTTCTAAAGGAATAACAGCCGCCGGATTGCCCCTGAAAGGCGCATCGGCAAAGGCATCTACCTGGTATATTTTTAGAACCATGATTTATTGATTTTACGATTTACAGGATATGGATTGCATCTCTAGCTAATCTTTTTAATCCCATAAATCGTGGTTCAGACTATTCCGCCATCATTTCCTTCACCACTTCCATTATCTCTTCCGCATTCGGCTTCGTGAAATAATCGCCGTCGCTGCCATACGGCGGACGGTGGGCTTTGGCTGTGATCGTTCGTGGCGCTACATCCAAATGACGATAACCGCCTTGCTCTTCCATTACTTTATTGAACATGAAACCAGCCGCGCCACCCGGCACATCTTCATCAACAAACACGATGCGATTTGTCTTCTTTAAAGATTCAAGAATTCTATGGTTGATATCAAAAGGCAACAGTGTCTGCACATCTACCACTTCGCAACTAATGACTTTCTTCTCCAAAAGCTGCACCGCATCCAGCACAATGCGCAGGGTGGAGCCATAGGTTACGATGGTAACATCGCTTCCTTCTTTTACAACCTCTGGCACACCCAAGGGTACCGTATAATCAATCAAATTATTGGGTAATTTTTCTTTCAGGCGGTAACCATTCAGGCATTCCACTACGATACCCGGATCGTTACTTCGCAATAGCGTATTGTACATACCAACTGCCTGCGTCATATTGCGGGGCACACAGACATGCATACCACGCAGCGCATTCAGTACCATACCCATTGGTGAGCCGCTATGCCAGATACCTTCGAGGCGGTGCCCGCGGGTACGAACAATGATCGGGCAGGATTGTTGGCCCCGTGTGCGGTAATGCAATGTGGACACATCGTCGCTCAGCGGTTGCAAACCGTATAATAAATAATCGAGGTATTGAATTTCGGCAATGGGACGCAAACCACGCATGGCCAAACCAATGCCTTGTCCCATGATGGTTAATTCACGAATGCCGGTATCGAAGATCCGCTCGGCGCCGTATTTCCCTTGCAATCCTGAGAAGCCCTGGTTCACATCGCCAATATAGCCCAGGTCTTCGCCAAAAGCCACAACCTTATTATTCGAAGCAAAGAGCTGATCAAAATATTGATTCAATACTTCAAAGCCGTTCAGCGAGGGTGCATCATCGGCATAAGAAGCAGCTACTGTCGCCACTTTCAGGGCACTTTTAGCACCTTCATTATACAGATGGGTATTGAAAAGCTCCCCTCCTTCTTTCTTAAGATCCTTATAAAAATCCTTTAACCAATAAGCAGCATCGTTACCCTCAGCAAATTCCAGCGCAGCCGACAAAACCCGCATCACATCACGACGAAGCGGCTCCCGTAATGAAGACAACTCTTTTGCGAAAGCTTGCAATTCGGTTGTTAACGCAGGAATTTTACCTGCGACGTCATTCAATAATTCAACGGCTTTCGAAACTTGGTTCTTGATAGGCGCTAAATATTCATCCCAGGCTTTTTGCTTGCTTTGTCGAACCGCTTCTTTTACCTCTGCTTCGATGGCAGCTAATTCTTCATCGGTGGCCAAAGCATTGGCAATGATCCATTCCCGCATCTTCACCATGCCATCCCACTGGCGCTCCCACTCCAGGCGCTCCGGACCTTTGTATCGCTCATGGCTGCCGGAGGTTGAATGCCCTTGTGGCTGCGTGATTTCCTCTACATGAAAAAGCGTTGGCGTATGAGTTTCGCGGGCTAAGCGAATGCCTTCTTCAAAGCTTTCGCAAAGGGAAGCATAATCCCAGCCTTTTACTTTATAGATATTGAAACCGTTGGTACCGTCTTCTTTCTGAAAGCCTTTCAAGACTTCTGAAATAGAGCCTTTTGTCGTTTGGTACTTTTTGGGAACCGAAATTCCATAGCCATCGTCCCACACAAAAACCACCAGTGGCACTTGCAACACACCGGCAGCATTAATGGTTTCCCAAAAATGCCCTTCGGAAGTAGAAGCATCGCCAATGGTACAAAAGCAAACTTCGTTACCATTATTAGAGAGTCCTTTTAAATCTTCCAGACCCTTTATCTCCCGGAAGCATTTAGAGGCAAAGGCTAATCCCAGGCCGCGGGTCATTTGACCGGCGGTCGGTGCTATATCAGATGAAACATTTTTTCGTTCGGTAAGATTTAACCACTCACCACTATCATCCACAAAACGGGTAGCAAAATGGCCATTCATTTGTCTACCGGCGCTAAAAGGCTCCCGCTCCAGGCTTGGATCGGCATACAATTGTGCGAAAAATTGTTCTACCGTAGCCAAGCCGCTGGCAAACATGAAGGTCTGGTCGCGGTAATAGCCGGAACGGAAATCGCCGGGCTGGAAAAATTTTGCCATCGCGATCTGCGCCACTTCTTTACCATCGCCAAAAATGCCAAATTTGGCTTTTCCTGTCAGCACCTCTTTTCTGCCCAGCAAACTAACCTCGCGGCTCAGGCTGACCCAACGGTAATCTCCCAGCACTTCCTCCCGGAACCTATCGAACGATAAGCCTTCCATGGATTGCTGCGCCTCAAACGAATTTTCCATAAAGCAAAAATAGGGGTAACTGTCTCACCGTTAAAGAAACGAGAATTGTCGAAATCCCTATTGCATAAAAAGGATTTGGCTTATTTTTGAATTCATTAATTTTGAAAGAATGAAAAGATTCTTTTTCCTTGCGCTTGCTCTTTTATCAGTGGCTTCTATGAAAGCCCAGGTGGCTGCACAGCCTGCTGATGCATTAGTAGCTAAGGAGATGGAATTTGATTTTGGGAAGATTCCGCAAGGCAAACCGGTTTATCATTTTTTTGAGGTGCTTAATAAAAGTTCAAAAGCTTTTAAACTGGATAATGTGACGGCGACCTGTGGCTGCACCACCCCGGAGTGGAGCAAGGATGAGATTCCTGCCGGAGGCAGTTCAAAAATTAAAGTGGGCTATAATGCCGCCAGCCACGGAGCTTTCGAAAAATTTATTACGATCACATACAACGGAAACGAGACAAAACAAATCAAGATAAAGGGAGAAGTATGGCAGGCACCTGCCGGAGCGGCTCCTGCAAACCCTTCGATACAATTTTTAAAACAACAAATACAATAAAATGAGAAAGTTTTTCATGATGGCTGCCGTTTTAGTAGCCGGCATTTCTGCGAACGCACAAGAGTTGAAAGTAGATCAGGCGGTGAAAGTAAACACAGAGCGCTATGATTTTGGTAAGATTAAGCAAAACGTTCCTGTTTCTACCTTTTTTGAAATTACGAACACTAGTGACAAGCCATTAGTTATTGCCAGCGCTTCCGGATCTTGCGGTTGCACTACACCCGAAGTTCCAAAAGAGCCAATTGCTCCCGGCGCTACTACAAGGCTGAAAGTAAACTATAATGCAGCTGCTTTGGCTACTTTCGACAAAACGGTTACCATCAATTTTGCCGGTATTGCTGAGCCGAAAGTGGTTCACATCGTAGGCGAAACCCTAGAGCCTGCTGCTTACGATACTTATATCGCCGGCACTAAAAAAGGCGCTACTAAAGCATCGGTGGCAAGCAAAACAAAAGTAAAAACGGCTACTACGAAGGTGAAAACAAAATCTTCTAAGCCGTAAGCGCTTTTATAATATTTGAATCCCCGCAACTGCGGGGATTTTTTTTTGATTTCCGAAGCAGATAGACCAGATTATCTTACAGCTATTAATTAAGTGCAGGGCACAAAAAAGCCCCCATTTCTGGAGACTTTAAAGCGTACCGAGAATCGGACGATTATCTAACTTGGTTTTGGACTTCTTTGCTTTAGAAAATGTAAAAATCTGACAGCTCATCTATAAAAGGTGTTTCTCATTTCTAATTGCAATACCGCGATAAGTCATAGCTTTTTATTTTCATTTTATACCAATGGCATCACTGCAGCTCGAGTTTATCTGTTTCAGTAATCGAGAACAACTCATTGCGATGTGTCGCATTTTTTGAATATATTATGTAAATACCTATAGTTCGAACTCGGGAATTGGGTAGCTGTGAACTTAAATTTGCCCGATTACCTGAAGAACTAAACTTTATGCTGCCCCGGCACAAATTGAACCCCAACCTTTAGTTATCCCCTTAAAGCGATTGTACTAAATTAATTACAGAATATAAAAACCCGCTACCATTGCAGCGGGTTTTTGTTTTGACAATAGTTTAAATGGTTTAATAAATTACCTGGTGTACTTCCTGATATATGCCACTAGGGCAATCCAGCACCCGGATAACGAACAGGTAGGTTTGACCCTGTGGCTGGCTGCTCATATTTACAAATACCTGCGAGGCGCCCGGTGCGGCGTTTATCACGATGCCCGTAGGATTGCCGTTAAAATCTAGCATCTCTACCCGCAGTCGGCCGCGGTTGTTTATACAATCTTGAATCAGGGGTGAGGCAGTAGCTGCCGGATCAATATCTACCGTGGCAATAGGGGTAGTGATGCCAAGCGGGTTAGGATATACCCGGAACACCTTGGTATAATCCTGTCGAGCATTGGTAAGATTGATCGTAAACGGCAAAGGGGCTATGGGACCGCAAGGGCTATTGTTGGCAAAGCTGGCTTCGAACTTGAATGAGCCGCCTGCGCGGTTATATACGAACATTGCATTCGGACGGGAAGCAAAGACGCCCCATACTTCCGGCAAACCGTCTACTAAGTCATATTGCACACCGGCAGCAGCACCTGCTACGGTAATAGAAACCGTGGCGTTGTTTTCGGGCACATTATTATCAGGTTGCAAAGGCTCGCCGCGGGTGCCGGGCCATGTGATCGTGCCTTCTACATGGTCGCCAAAGTTCTGGAAAAAATAAGAGGCCGACACCGGTTGGTAACAAGGGGAGAAAACAATAGCCTCTATTGTCTCCGGAGCTGTACTGCTACCATTATATCGAACCTGGACAGAAGGACCATAAGGAGGAGGGCTTACGATGACCAGCCCTGGAGTGACGGTCCATTGGTAGCTGGTAAATTGTGGGTAGATACCGGCTACGCTAAAGCTTTTGATGTCGCCGGGACACCAGGTGTTGGCATCATTTACTGATACATAATCATTGGTGAAACTACGCTGGTCGGTAATGTTGAGCGGCAGGTTAAGCGTTTGTGGTACTCCGCAGCCATTGGTGAAAGAGGCAGTAAGCGTTACGTTACCGGGCTGCAAAAAATAGAGGCTTACGACATTAGCATCGGTTTGCAGGGCTACTATACCAGATGGACTTACAGACCAGGTAACGCCAAGGCTTACAGGAAGATTAATGCCATACTTTTTCGTGCCGCCGCACACATTGCCCCTTTCCTCAATGGCGTAGGTATTACAAGTGCTTTCACACACCGCTGCCTGCCCGCCAGAAGTTGTTTCCATTTCCTGATATATCCATTTGGCGTTACGGGCTGTAAAGGCCGTATGATCCTGATTGAAATAAGTAGCACCACCGGATGTAAAGGATTCTTGCGCTATATACTTCTCGGTACGGGTGGCGCCATTGCCTGTTATTGGCTGTATATAAGGCTGATTGAGTGGGGTGCCCAGTGGCGCATCCAAGGCACTAACGGTTGGCACAAAGGAAAATAGGTCATTGGATATGTTCATATTTAAACCTGCCAAAGCAACAATGACCCCTGCGGCATACCATGGCGACTGCAGCGTTAATCCCCCGGTTAATGCACCGTTGGTCCGTGATTTAATGCTTTGGGTGCTCCCGGGTGCTGCGTCCCAACTTGCAAAGCCGGATGGATTATAGCGGTTGCGTTCCCGCAGCACCTTGTTTCCGATACCGACGCCAAACAGCGCAATCCGGCGGGAAAAGTTGAAATACTCAATTTGCGTTGATCCGCCGCCTGGTAATGCCTTCAGGGTGGTTTGTAAGGTGTACTTTGTGCTTAACGTGATAAGCCCCAATCCAGTAAAGAAGTTACGGGAAAAAGGTCCGTTCTGGCTGGCAAGCACCAGATTATCCGCCGGCATCACCGGTACCCCGCACTGGCTTCCCTGCGCCGTGGCAATAAAGCGGTAGGCCGGCTGGGGGTCAGAGGCGGAGAACCTCATCATAGTTTGGTAAGGACTGTTGTCGCCGACTAAAAAAGTATTGAATACGACCGGCGCATCTGCCTCTACCACTCGTGCCTTCAGGAGTTCGGCAGTGGCGGGCTTTGTGTTTAGCTCATAAAAATCCTTCAGATCTTTCTTGTTGTCTTTTATCTTTTGCCCTAGCACCGAGCACTCGCCCAGATCGAACAGGAAGTGCTGGAAGGCCAAGGGCACATTGGCGCCCTGGTGCGGGCTGTCGTGCGTAATAAGCAGCCGGGTGCCGGTGGATGTGGAGCCGAGCTGCTTGGTCATGCGGGCAAGGGTGTAGCGGGACAGCACCCCGCCGGCGGAGGTGCCGATCACTACATTTGGCTGTGGAAGGGCACTCAGCGCCTTATCGGTGTTCACCCATTCTATCACCCGTTGCAGCATCACCGTGTTGTCGGTAAAGCTGCGTTTGGTGTCGTAGTTGACGAATACGAGGTCGTATTCTGCCTGGTCGTCGAGGTCGCCCATGAAGTCATATCCAGTATTAGTGAACAGTTCGATCCACTCTCCTTGCCCATCCGAAGAGTTTTTAATCAAGTCCATAATATCATAATCATTCTCCACATCATATCCCTCCACATAGATCAGCGGCTTGCGAAGGCGGGGCGTGGGGCTGGTGCGGGTAGTGTTCTTCACACTATAGCGTATCTGCAGGGTGGCGGCACCCCAGGTTTCTCCGGCGGCGGGAGCTACCGTTTGGGTGCGGGCAAAGGGGTCGGCGCCGGCATAGCGCCCCGCAGGGTTGGTGGTAAGGGGCGGCGTTACCTTCACGGCAAGAGTGCCCTGGCAGTATACAAAAGTTCCGGTGCTAAGCTGCGCCCTAAACTTCACATTTTCAAGCCTGTGCTGTCGGCATACACCTTTGTCAAAGTGGCGCCCGCCGGTATGGCTTGGTAACCGGCACCATCTTTAAAGTCAACCCAAAGGGCAGTGACCGAAGCGCCGGTGTTGGTGTAGTAAAGAGCAGAATTGAATGTGAGGCGCACCGTATCTCTAAAGCGGGTGTGGATGGCAGCGGCGGCAAACAGCGTGTGGGTAAGGTAAGGGCTTTGTGTGCGCCCCGCAACGTCAAACACCTGTTCGTTGCTAAGGGTCATTAAATTTTGCGCAAGGGCATCATCCCGTAGCGAAGCATAGGAACCATACAGGAGAGCTACCGGAGATGCTGCGCCGCCCCGTAGGCTGTCTATGCGGGCATTGACGGCGGTTAGCGCAGGCATGTCAGGCAATGAAGGTTGAATTTTCGCGGTGCTTAAATCTGTATAAGCGAAGCGAAAAGCATCGAGGTTGGTAACCACATTACTATCTGTAAGCACGCCGTTAAAGCAATGCAGGGGCATAAATTCGGCACCATATTCCTTGAGGTAGCCGGTAGGAATAAGCGATTTGTTTACATGTTGAAAGACCGAGTCCAGCTTTTCCCGCAAGGGATCCGTCTGGGCAAAAGAGTAGAGCCAGGCAAGGAGCATTGCCCATAGGATAAATAATTTTTTCATGATGGTTTAGGTTTATTTGGTTTAGTTAGAATTTGAAGTCGAAGCGTCCACTAGTTATATAAACGGTATCACATGTTTGTGCTTTAAATTTAAAATTGAAAGTGCCACTCGCTATACGCAGTGTATTGTCGTATTTTGTCAAAATAGCCTCACCCCATTTCTTTACACTGGTGTCAAAAGCCTGGGTAAAGCATGATCCAATTGCCTTCTCCCACCCAACACTAAAATTCATTTTATCTGGATAGGTATATACACCAGCTCTTATAATTGTATCAAGAAAGGAAAGGCTTATAAAACCCGCAGGATTATTGTTTTCAAACTGGTATGTATTTATTGAGAAAGTGTTCCTGCTATTGAAAAAATCAAGGGATAATCTCGGGTTGGGCGTTCCATTACCATTATAGCCCTTAGGCACCCACACTTTCCCATTCACCAAACAACCAAATGTATTAGCGCCTATTTGAGTAATCGGCGGTAGCTTATCGCTATCCTTATGTTTCTTACAACTTACTGATGTAAGCATCAAATAAAGGATAGCTGTCAGAAAGTATTTCATGGCTTAGGTTTTAGTAGTTGCTAATAAAGTTATGCTGTTATTTGGCGATGGAGAACCGAATTTATATCCAGATATATTCTCTGTCTGCACGGTAAAGCTATACTGAATAAGAACACCAAAACCCCGTAGAACTACGAGACTTTTTTGCGTACTTATACGATAGAAATTATTCAATTTCCCAATTCCTTGTGGGCGGCAGATTTGGCTTGTTGGTCTTTACGCCCGGCTACGTCGTACGGCTGCTCGCCGCTGTAGGTGAGCGGCTTTTGGTACATCCAAGTCTTTCCGTGCGGTACGCAAATACGATTATACCTACGGCAACCTTGGGAGGTTTAAAGGAGCCGTGTTTGAACAACAAGCAAAGCCCACTACCTGATGGTCTAACTCGGAATTGAATTTCTCTTGTTCGGTAATATATGAAGACAGTAATGGAAATATCGCCTCCTTGAGGCATCACTGTTCCTGCCAGGCTTAGGAAGTAAAGAGGGTAGATGTTTACGTGTACACGCAGGGTTGTTTTATATAATCGAGAACAACACACTGAGATATATCGCAGTATTTCAAGTTTTTCATTGTAAAACTTTACGGTTCGAACTCATGGAACGGTAGGGACGAGAACAACTGTATGCCTTCGAACCCGAGTTACAATGTGTTTTTAGTTTTGAGCGGCAACACGAGTTTATTTTTCCAGTAATCGAGAACAACATATTGCGATATATAGCAGTGTGACAATCTTCGATTGTTGACTGGTAAAACTGCAAATTTTTGCCAAAAAAGCAAAATAAAACCTTATAAGTAATTAAAACATAATTACTTATAAGGTTTTATTTTTGAGTACAAAGTACCGAGGAGCAGACTTGAACTGCCGACCTTCGGGTTATGAATCCGATGCTCTAACCAGCTGAGCTACCTCGGCAAGAGGGGTGCAAAAATAAGGTTTCAGGGTTTTATGGAGAAATCATTTTTAGCGTTTAACAAATTACGTTTCAACAAAAGAGAATAAAAAAAGTGGTTTAAGCTTCCTTAAACCACTTTTTTATTTTTATAAGGCGATTAATTATTATTCCCGCTATTCTGCCACCCTTCGCCAGAGCCTTCCGTGGTCATAGCAGGTGCCCCGGCACTAGCAGCGCCATTGTTGTGGCTTGGTGCCGATGTATGCTTTGTTTCAATATATTCTTTGAAATTCATTACGTCCTGTCGAATGATGCGCTCAAAAACAGGGTTCAATGCCTTTGCTATACCAGCGCCTAATTCACCGGCAGGTGGATGATAGCTGATCACTACTTCCAACTCAGTGCCTTGCCCACCCAACGCTTCGCTGAATACTACTTTACCGGCATTGTTGATCATGGAGTTAGCAATGGACTGCCAGCCGATCATTTCGCCTTCTTCTTCTTTTACGATCTCTGCATTCCACTTAATTTTTCCAATGTTCCCCGGAATGATGGCTTCCCAATGCGAATGCTTCGCATCAATCTCGGTAACGGCTGCCAGGTGTTTCATAAATAACGGCAAGTTTTCCAGCTTGCGCCAAAAAGCATACACCTCATCCTTTGGCTTATTTACGATCATGTTAGTACGAATATTCACCGCTGATGTGTGAGACACGTCTTTGGTTTTACCCATGCTGCTATAGACCGGGCAATGTCCGGAAGCGCCTCTGTATAAAAGCATTCCGCCAATAGCCGTTTTAATGAGCGAGTTTACCGGGTGACTTAATAAATTGTTGAGTCCTGATGAAAGCAGGAAAGCACCAAGGGCTGTACTGATGATGCGTTCATTCTGACCAACGTTCACGACGCCGCTACGACCTTCGTTAGGTTGCAATTCACTGTCGGCATGCCAACTACCATACTGTTCGTTATTTGCCATAAGATTATTTTTGAAAGCATTTTTGCAATAACTATGCCCTGCCAATAACACCTCAAATGAAAACCCTGCCTTTGGAAAGCAGGGTTTTTAAATGATAAGATTACTTTTTAAAAAGTAACAGCATGTTCAGTTGTGGAAGAAAGAGGGATATGCCCGGGATAAACCTTTAGGGCAGCTTCCAGGCAGTCCATCGCTGCGGATAGATCCTGCTTGTTCAATACATAAGCCAGGCGCACTTCATTTTTGCCTAAACCTACTGTGCCATAAAACCCCGTAGCCGGTGCTAACATTAATGTTTTATTGTTATGAGAGAAAGATTCAAGGAGCCACTGGCAAAAAGTATCGGCATTGTCAATAGGCAACCGGGCAATGGCATAAAAAGCGCCGCCGGGGTTTGGGCAAAAAACACCTTCCATAGCATTTAAGCGGCTGACCAAAAGATCGCGGCGGCTTTGGTATTCCGCTTTTGGCTCATCAAAATAAGAATCCGGAAGATCTACCGCGGCTTCGCCAAGGATCTGTGCCAAACCCGGAGGGCTTAACCGAGCTTGCGCGAACTTCATGGCAGCGCCATATACATCTTTGTTTTTTGTAACAAAAGCTCCTAAGCGGGCTCCGCAGGCACTATAGCGTTTACTAACCGTATCCATTAATACCACATGCTGATCCATGCCATCCAAATGAAGTGCACTTACATAAGCGCCATCATAGCAGAACTCACGGTAAGCTTCATCCGAAAATAGGAAGAGATTGTGCTCGAGGCAAATGGTTTTCAGGGCCTCCATTTCTTCGCGGCTGTATAAGTAGCCGGTTGGATTATTAGGATTGCAGATAATGATCGCTTTCGTTTTCGGCGTGATCACCTTTTCAAAATCCGCAATAGGGGGCAAGGCAAATCCATTTTCAATGTGAGACGTGATCGGCACCACTCCCACCCCAGCTGCTACAGCAAACCCATTATAATTTGCATAGAAAGGTTCCGGAATAATGACTTCGTCACCGGGGTTTAAGCAGGTAAAAAAGCCAAACATAATGGCTTCGGAACCGCCTGTTGTAATGATGATCTCATTGTGATCAACATCAATACCAACTTTTTTATAATACTCTACCAATTTGCGGCGATAGCTCTCGTTACCGGCGCTATGACTATATTCTAACACCCTGATATCTGCATTACGAACCGCATCCAAAATGGCAGGAGGCGTTTCCACATCCGGTTGGCCAATATTTAAATGATAAACATGAATGCCTTTGCGTTTAGCAGCTTCAGCATACGGAACTAATTTGCGAATAGGGGACGCTGGCATGGCCCCGGCGCGGGTTGAGATTTGCAACATGCCACAAAAGTAGGACGATAATGAATTATACGTTTTATCTAATCCAAAATGCTGAATGGCATATATCAATTAGACAGGGCAGAAAAATAAGGAAGGCATTAACTCACCAAATCCTTTACATCAATTGTATGCAGATAAGGCTCTAAGTAATGTGTGTCGGTAAAGCGGCTGACACGCAGGACCACATTAAAGTGTGTATGAGAAGTAACTTCGATATATGACGAATCTTCAAGTTGATAAAGCTTGATCTTATGAAAGCCCTGGAGGCGTTCCATGAGAAAGACACCACTTTCCCAGATAGCACTTTTTTGTGCCTCGTCTTCCATGGATAAAAATTGATGGTCTTTCATAATACTATGACCTTTTTAGAAGAACAAAGTTGCATGCAACTTATCGAAGGCAAAGATAAAATAGATAAACCACAATTATCTATCGTTGGGGGATATGTATGCTTCGTTTACGCACATTTTATCAACGCCTTAAGCTCAGCCGTAAGATTAATTACGCCTAACTCCCCTTTAAAGCCATTTGAAACCATCGTTTGCCCAATTCATTCACCCCTCTTTACAACCTAGAAATGGGTGCGGAAATCCTATGTGAAAACGAAATATCTTGTACTTAATCTATGCCTTTTTTAAAATCAAGACATATCCTTCGTTTTACGGAACAAGATGCTGTCATCTTGCTTGTCAGTATGCTACCGCTTACTGTCATTCTGAACCTTTTTATATTCAACGGCCGTTATTTTTCTGAACCTAAAATATTGATCACAGCAAGCATCATTACGTTTGTTTTTTTAGCCGGTTTTTTTACCTTCTGCAGCAGTATTGCAGTAGTGCTGCGCAACCGGCTACCTGCGGAAGAACAAAATATCGTACGGCTTGGCGCCTCCATAGCTTTATATGCCTTCCTTTCTTTTCTGACCATATCAATCCTCTTTCGGTTGTATGATTTTTTTACTTTTTTTGAATACCGGTTCAATGATTCCGCCTTTGGAAAGGGGTTGGCTTGCATGATCGTCATCAATGTTTTCCTGACCTTCCTGATGGAAGGTGTTTCTCGGTTTGAGCAGTACCGCATGGCATCGCAACAAACCGAAAAGCTGCAAAAGGAATACATGAAAAGCCAGGTGCTGGGGTTAAAAAGCCAAATGAACCCCCACTTTTTATTCAATAGTCTTAATTCGCTTTCCAGCCTCATTCAGGAAGATACCGATGAAGCAGAAACCTTCTTAAATGAAATGAGCAAAGTGTACCGCTACCTGTTGCGCAATAATGAAGAATATCTTGTTCCCTTAGAAACCGAATTGAACTTTATTAACTCCTACACCTATCTGCTAAAAGCCCGCTACGGCGATGCCTTTCATGTAAAAACCACTGTTGGCAGCACTGCGAAAGAATATATGCTTCCACCGCTGACGCTACAGATGCTAATAGAGAATATTATTACGCAAAACGCCATCAGCAAGAAAGAACCACTTCAAATAGAGATAAAATCATCGGCACGTAGCTTAACGGTTACTAACTCCATTTTAACCAAGCTTAACACAAGCGCCGGAAAAGATGCGGGTTTAGAAAATATCAGTAACAAGTACCGGCTGCTTTCACTAAAGGGACTTACCATTGAAACCAGCGAAACGGAGCGAATCATTTACTTACCCCTGATAAAGAAAGAGGAGGTGGTAAGCTTATGAAAAGTTGGGCGAGACCAAGTAAAGTAGAGTGGCTTTCTTTTTTTTTAATGATGCCTTTTCTTAGCATTCTCCTGAACAATTTGCTGTTCAAAGGAAGGATGTTTACCGATGTGGATGTTTGGATCTACTCAGTTCCCCTGGTTTTCCTGCAAGGATTTATTTCATGGTACCTGCACATTGCCGTCATGCATTGGCTACGCTACAAACTACCGCTCATCCGGCAAACGCGGCTGCGGTTGAGCATCTTGGCAGTGGCACATTTGTTTCTCACGTGCTTAACATTCACTACCCTCTTTCTTGTTTACGATGTCACTCATTTCTTAGGCTATGTGCTGGAGCCGGAACAGCTGCAGGCATCCTTGCTGCTGGCTATTGCGCTAACGATGGTGGCAACAACCTTGTGGGAAGCAGACTATACGTTCAAGCAATTAAAAGATCGAAAGGCAGAAAAAGAGAAGCTCTCGCAATTAACCCTGCAACAAGAATTTGACACGCTTAAAAGCCAGGTAAACCCTCATTTTCTTTTTAATTGTTTCAATACTTTGTCGTCGCTGATCTCAGAAGATCGCAAGCAGGCGGAAGTCTTTTTAAACGAGCTAAGCAAAGTGTATCGTTACCTGCTTCGAAACAATGAAGATGGCTTGAGCACACTCGAAACGGAGATACGCTTCATCAAATCATACTACAAACTCCTTCAAACCAGGCATGGCAGCGCCGTGCAGGTTAGGGTGGAGATAGATTCCAAATACGAGCAATACCTCGTGCCTACCCTCACCCTTCAACTGTTAATAGAAAATGCGGTCAAACACAACGTGCTTTCCAAAAGCAAGCCCCTGGTCATTGATATTTTTACTACAGCCGGGAATAAACTGGTTGTAAACAACAACCTGCAGCGCCGCACTATCAACCGTTTTTCCAGCAAGATCGGATTGACCAATATCAAGCAGAAATATGAGCTCATAGGTCAAGGCGGTTTTCATATTTTGGAAGATGAAAAGAACTTTTGCGTGGTACTGCCGCTGATCTGGAGCAAGGCCGTTGATAAAAATTTTATAAACCAAACAACTACCGCAACCAATTAAAACAGCTATATGAATATTCTAATTGTTGAAGACGAAGATCTGGCAGTAAAAAAATTAAAAAAAACCTTATCCGCCGTGGCTGAAGAAGCCGTGGTGGTAGGTGAAGCGGATAGTATTAAAAGCACTGTATCGTGGCTGGAAAACAACGATGCCCCGGATCTTATACTCATGGACATTGAACTGGCAGATGGGCAAAGCTTTGAGATATTCAACCACACCCAGGTAAAAAGCCCGGTCATCTTTATTACTTCTTATGATGAATACGCGTTAAAGGCATTTAAAGTAAATAGTGTTGATTATTTGCTGAAGCCTGTGCAGAAAGAAGACCTGCAAGCAGCATTGGATAAATACCGCCAGCTTAAGGCCACTTACCAGAAAGAAGAAACCGGACCGAAAGTAAGCCTGGAAGATTTGGTGAAAGAGCTTCAGCAAAAGATTCAAGCCAAAGAATACCGCAAGCGTTTCCTGGTAAAGCTGGGGCAAAAATTAGTATCCATCGAGGTAGATGACATTGCTTATTTTTTCAGTGATGGCCGCCTGAACTTTTTCAAATCATTCGACAACCGTAAGTTCGTGGTGGATTATACCATGGACGAACTGAACGAAATGCTTAATCCCGACAATTTTTTCCGCATCAGCCGTTCGTTCTATATCTCGGTAAACAGCGTAGCCCAAATTCATGATTATTTTGGCAATCGTTTATTACTTGATCTAAAACCAGATACCGATAAAGAAGCGATCGTGAGCCGCGAAAAAGTAACAGAATTCAAAACCTGGCTCGGAAAATAATTAGACCGGAACAGACAGGACCACAGACATGCTTTTGCGGTCTGTGGTTATATCTAACACTCCTTTAATAATGCTTACCCTGGCAGCTGTAGCTTCACAAAAACTGGATTTAAAATATTCCATATCATCGCCGCATTCTGATAGGAATTCCATCTTGAATACCGAACCTTTTTGTGTGAGATGAACGAATATTTGCTCACAGGAGTGGTTATTGATCAGGAACCGGATCGCTTCTTTGTAAAAGAAAAACAGTTCATGCCGCAATACCATATTCAGCCGCATACCATGAACTTTCTTGTCCACTATTAAATCAATATCAATACCGTTAGTCGTTCGTAAACCTTCTGTGAATTCTTTGATCCGCAAGACGGTTTTTCCCATGCTGTCATTCTCCGGGTTAATGCTCCATAGCACGTCATCCATCGCATCCATCATGTTTCGGCTCTTCTTACTGATCTGGTCAATGAAGTCTTTAGACTGCTCCACATTCGTGCCGGCGCGAATCTTAGCGATTTCACTCAGCACATTGATATTTCCCAAGGTCGTTTCCACTTCCTGGTGCAGGTTGCCGGCTATTTGTGTCCGCACTTGTTGCAAGGATCGTATGCGCTTTAAGCGTTCCCGGTCAATAATGAAAAGCCCAAATCCAAGAATAAGTATCACAAGGCTATAAAACCACCAGGTTCGCCAGGCCGGGGGTGTTACAATAATGGGCAATGAAACCGTTTCTTCACTCATCAAACCATCCGCATTCTCACTCTTTACTTTAAAGAAATATTTGCCTGGCGGGAGATAGTTATAAATGGCGCGGCTATCATTATCGAGGTAAACCCAATCTTCATCTACCCCTTCGAGCTTATAGTAATAGTGATATTTTTTTTGCTTGATAAAACTAAGGCTGCTGAACTCGAAACTAAGCGAGGTATTGTCATACCGGAGGTCGATGGCGCCTTCCTTTCGCAATGAATCCAAAGAAAGCGATTTGCTTCCAAGCGCAAGTGTTGTGATGACCGGCTTCGCAGGCTTAGCCGTTTGAAAAAAATGGCTCGGATCAAAGACCAGGAAATTATGATCAGTATAAAAAACAATACGCCCATCAGCAAGCTTCTCCACACCGGCACCTGAAAAATTATCATACGGGATACCATCGCGTCGGTTAAAGAAAGTAGTAATCCCTTTTACTAAATTCAACCGGCACAATCCATTCAACATGCCCACCCATAAAATCCCTTTATTGTCTTTCTGTACCGATAATGCCGTGTTGGAAGGCAGCCCTTGCTCGACCCCGAAAAAATCAATTTTCCCCGTATTTGTATGAATAACATTTATACAGCCCGCCGTTACAATCATGGTTGTATCATCGTATTGCGTCATATCCGTAGGACTGTTATTGAACAGGCTATATCCTTGCCGGTCCCTGTTGGTTATGGTGCGCACAATTTTATGGGTACGCGTATCTACCTGCAATAAACCCTGCTCTAAAGTAGCTATCCACAAATACCCTTTAGGATCAATATGGAGCTTTTGCACCTGCCCTGTTTGTAAAACCAACTCATACCCTTTCCTTGGATCTCCCCCACTCTTCTTCCGGTCCCATTTAAAAAGTTTTCCATCCTGTGCGCCCAGCCACATATTTCCATCGCCATCTTCCTCTACTTGCCGGATTGTTTTTTTGTTGAAAAGCAGCGGCTGATGATAAATGCTTTTTTTTGTTTCAGGGTTATAAACGATCACACCACCGGGCTGCAGCGACATCCAGAGTTCGCCGTTTTGACCGCTTACATTCATATCCCAAATGGAACTGTTTTGGTAAGATGCCAGGCTTGAGGGCAGGGCGAGCGGCTCGAGGTGCTTATCAAAAAGATAGATGCCTAACCCCCAGCACCCTACGAAAAATGATCCATCCTTCATTTCTGCCATCGCTTGCACAGGTCCTTCCTGGGCTGGTGTCCCGGGGCGCACTAAATTGTAGGCCGTAAAAACCTGGGCATCCGGATTAAAAAGAAAAACGCCGTTATCGGTTGCCAGCCACACATTCAGTTCCTTGTCTTCATACGCGGCAAACAGTTGGTCGAACTTTATACTCTGCTCGTTGCGATACTCATTTGGCACTTGTAAAAATGGCTGTGTGCCGTCAACCCATTCTATTAATAGCGGCTTGCCATATATCCAGGTGCGCCCTGATTTTTGCTGCAAGAAACCCGAAATCTCATGATAGCCGACTTTAATGTTTTTGGATAGCAGAAACTCCCGCTTGAGATTTATTGCTTTATCTATTCTATAAAGAAACGGGTGCCCAGAAAAGGGGGGCCAGGCTGCATAAAGCAAGCTATTGTCTTTCATGAAAATAGCAAAGACATTAGTTTCGGTTACTCTTTCAATGATGGGGTTCCTATCCCTGTTGTTGCCACGATAACTTAGGTTTTTAGTGTGGGGGTCATAAAGGGCAATACCGGAATCGCCACACATCCAATACTTTTTTTCCCTGGCATCTACAATAAATTTAGAAAGCTTCCAATCCTTTGGATGCGGAATTAATTCATTGGCTGGAAAAAACCTTTTCGCTCCTTCATCATACTTGTAAAGGGTCCCATAATCATGAAGCAACAGATCACCATTCAGATCTTCAAAGAAATATTTGCCGGAATAAAATGGCATTTCCTTTCTCGATTCTACGGGCGCCTCTGTAAAAATTAATTTTCGTGTGTCAAAGATTCCGACAGCATTGGTCGCGCAGGATATCCAAATCCGATCCTTCCGGTCCTTGAAAAGTACCAACACATTGTCCGCTGGAAGTGAGCCGGCTTTTCCCAGCTGTTTTTTTATGGTTAAAAATTTATTGCCATCGTAGCGCTGCAGCCCATTGACCGTTGCTATCCATATATAACCTTCCTTATCCTGAATAATACTGTTGATGAAATTGGAGCTCAGCCCATCTGCCGTAGTAAAATGGCTAAATGAATACTGACGCGCCTGTTGGGCAGGCGTAGTTATATATGCGGATATAAAAAGGAGGATGGCTACAATTCGTATCACAGCGGTAAAAGTTCTGGTAACTCAAATTTACTTATACGCTTCAATAAAACATTTCAATTTATACAGAATACGCTTCAATTCATTTACGCTTTTACACAATCTGCCCTCAAACGCACTACAGGAGCCACTTTCATTGCACAAACATCCCCATTCAATTCATGCCGATTTTTCCTCGGTTCATGCATAGCAGCCTTTTCATTCACTCCTTTTACAAACACTTTTGCACCAGGAACGGAGTTGGAAACTTAAAAACAGAAGCTCAATTCTACCATTCAAAAAGCCATAAACCAAAAACTCATGCAACGCTTTAACATTTTTAACCAAATCCACAAAGGCTTACGAGCCTTGCTTTTTGATACGGCACTTTGCCTGCAACAAACCGACTTCACCAATGAAGTAGAAGCGGAAGAGGCCCTGAACAAAGTGCGGGAAACGGTCTTACTCTTTGATGAGCATGCGCATAAGGAGGACAAGTATATTCTGCCGGCTATTTCAGATTTCGAGCCCAGCGTAATGGATTGCTTTGAGAAAGAGCATGAAAAAGATATTATGCTCTCCAACCAACTGACAGCATCGGTGGAAACCTTTTTCCTGTTAACTTCTCCTACCGAAAGAGTGATGGCAGGACAAAAGCTTTCCATCGCTTTTATGGAGTTTACCATCTTCAATCTCCAACACATGGCCAAAGAAGAAGACCTGATCAACACCATTTTATGGCGTTATTATTCCGATGAAAATTTGGTAAGCATTCAGCATCAAATTGTACTCTCCACTACTCCCTGGCTAATGGATTTTTATTCGAAATGGATGCTGCGTGGAATTAATAATGCAGAAGCTACCTGTTGGTTGCAGTCTGTCCAACAGACAGCACCCGAAGTGGTTTTTCAAACCTTATACAGCAAGGCGCAAACAGAACTTTCGCCCGGCCGGTTCCAAAAAGTATCGGACGGCTTATTGGAAGGTGTGTTGACCGCGTAAAACATTATCACTTAATCAGAAAAATATGAAACAGACATTTATCACACTTGGCGTTATTGCAATTGTAGGCGCCTGTGCCATACTCGCTTGTAATAGCGATAGCTCGCCATCATCCAAAACGGAAGGCTTGGTTGCTTCAGCTGTTAGTCAGGATAGTCTTATTAATCATGGTAGATACCTGGTCACGTTAATGGGCTGCAATGATTGCCACTCACCAAAAAAGATGGGACCGATGGGACCCGAAATAGACACCGCTCATTTACTTTCCGGGCATCCTGCAAAAATGCCTTTAGGTAAAATAGATCCCGAATCATTGAAATCATGGGTGCTATTTAACCATACACAGACAGCAGCAGTAGGACCCTGGGGTGTATCGTTTGCAGCCAATCTTACTTCTGATCCTACGGGCATTGGTAATTGGACTGAAGAACAATTCTTTACCGCCATACGTAAAGGCAAGTACAAAGGTTTAGAAAATAGCCGCCCACTGCTGCCACCCATGCCCTGGCAAATGATCGGCACAGCAACGGATGAAGACCTACGCGCCATTTTTACATACCTGAAATCAACACAACCGGTGGAGAATGTAGTACCGGCTGCCATACCGCCTAATATGCTACCGTGATACATAACCAAAATCCGGATCGGATGAAAAACCTACAGCCCGGGCATTAAGCAATGCACCGCGCATTTTTCAAAATTAACCTTCCAATGATAAACCAGACCAATAAGCCAACCACCATTTCTAAAAAGCTCCAATATTTGGAGCTTTTATTTTAATAAAAATATACTTACTGCCGTAGCAATGCTTCCAATGCGGCTTCCATTTCAGTTAATGAAACATCTTTTGCTATGATGATGCCATTAGCATCCAGCAAAAAGTTAGCAGGTACTGATTTTACTCCGTACGCTTTAACCGCCTTACTTTCCCAACCCTGCCCGTCGCTTATTTGTTTCCAATTCAATCCTTCCTTCCTGATGGCCTCGCGCCAAAGGAGCGGATTGGTATCTAATGAGACACTAACTATTGCAAACTTATCAGTCCCGTATTTGCCAGCCAGCTTTTTAAGTAATGGATGCTCTTTGCGGCAGGGTACGCACCAACTTGCCCAAAAATTCACAAGTGTAATTGTGCCGGGCTCATAAACCGGTTGCAACTGATTGGTAATATTTGGCAACGTAATTATTGGAGCTCTTTTCCCCACCGCGGTAGCAAAACGGCCACTGACTTCCTCCCCTATTTTCTTTCCCACAGCCGAAGCTTTAAGGCCAGCGTCGAGGGATTGAAAGAGAGAATAGTACAGCGTATCATTCGCCGTGCGATCTAAATAAAATAGATCATCCAGAAACTTCAGGCTGATTAATGAGGTTGTGTTTCCCTTTATAAATCCAACAGCCAATTCCCGTTTTCGATCTTTGACCTGCTGATGGGAACGGTTAGGTTGCAGGGATATAAGTGAATCAAATCGTTTATTGATAGCGGCGTACAAATCGTTTAGTGGTGTGCCATAAGGTATTAAGTTGAACTGCGTCTGCGTTCGAACCCGTATCAATCCCCTTTCAATAAATAGCGGAATGAATAGACTCCCACCCCTCCTTTGAAAGGAAAGAACAGCAAGTTTGGGCTCCGTCAAAATACCATTATAGCTAAAGATATCGGTGCCCAAAATTTCACTGCTAACCTGTTTGCCATCAACGCTCAAAGACGCTTTCGTGCCTTTCCATTGCGGCACAAACGCTTTTATTGAATACCAGTTTCGATCAATTGCTTGTTGTGAATGACTGCCAATGCTGAAGAAAAAGAACACAACAATAACGCAGAGTTTTTTCATAGAAGTAGATAGACGCAAAATGTAATACAAAAGTATCCCAAGTTCCTGTAGAAAAACTTCTACAGAGAATTGATTTTAAAGGGATCCCGCCCTTAATTTTATCTAAAAGCTACCATTACAAGCCCAGCAATAAAAGGCCTATTATTTGCGAGAATACCATCGCTCGTTTAACACTTCCGATGATAGAACAAACAAGTACTTCAACAACTACAACGCATAGCCGAACACCTGTTCAAAGAATTGCCAGGATCATTCTTAAAACGATCCTGTTTATTCTTCTTTTCGTGGTGGTGCTTTTCTTATTGCTTCTGACCCCACCGGTGCAGCGGTTTGCTACGTCACGGGTGGAGAATTATTTAGAAAAGAAATTAAAAACCAAGGTAGAGATCGGAAGTATTTCTATAGGGCTTCCCCGAAAAGTCGTCTTAAATGATATTTATGTAGAAGACCAGACAAAGGATACATTGATTTCCGGTGGCACCATCAAAGCGGATATTGAACTACTCAAATTATTCTCAAACGAGGTGCAAATAAATAATCTGCAGCTGGATAATATTACAGCCAAAGTAAAAAGGGTTCTTCCCGATACAGCTTTTAATTTTCAATTTATTGTAGATGCCTTTGCCACGCAAAAAACCGCCAAGGCTGATACGGCGCAAACAGCGGTGATGAAACTGGCTGTAAGTAATCTTGGCATCAACAATCTCAATGTTGTTTACAGAGATGTGATCACGGGCAATGATATGACGGCACGGATCAGATCAGCTACCGCTAAAATTGATAGCCTTGATCTGGCGAACTCTCATTACTCCATTCCATCCCTTTCCATCACTGGAATGCGGATGCGGTTTTATCAAAACACACCGCTCCTAAAACCAGAGACATTGGCAACCGATATGGCAAAAGTGGAACAACCCATTGCTATGAAACTTGCTTTTGGAACGGTGAACTTAAAAGATGTGGCAATTGATTATGGCAATACGGAATCGGCGTTATACAGCCAGCTAAACTTTGGCAATGCTGTGCTGACAGGCAAAGACTTGGACCTCCAAAACCAGCGGATCCATTTAGCCAATCTTAAACTGGACAATACTTCTTCCATTATTCGCCTGGGCAGGAAAGAAGGTGCCAGGGTGCTGGCCAATGAAGTAAAGAAAGAAGTGGCTGTGCAGCAAAAAAACGGTTGGGCATTTCAAATAGATAATATCGAGATCGTTAACAACACCATCCAGTTTGACAACGATAATAATCCGAAACAACCCTACGGGATAGACTATGCGCATTTCCGGGGCGATAGCCTCAACCTGAAGATGCAGAACCTTTCGATGATCGGCGATTCGATTATGGGTGCAATTGCAGAGGGTAGCTTCCGGGAAAGAAGTGGCTTTGAACTGGATGCCTTACGAGGTGAATTTCTTTATGGACCAAAAGGTTCTTTCATAAAAGACCTCTATGTAAAAACGCCGGGTACTGAATTGAAACGCAGCCTTATACTCGAATATCCTTCTCTGGAAGCATTGACCAAAACACCGGAGCAGATCGTGATGGATATTGACCTGGAGAATAGCAGCGTACAGGTGAAGGATATACTGGCTTTTGCCCCACAATTGCGGACACACCCTGCCTTTGCCAACCGGAATGCGGTCTGGCGCATCAACATACATGGCAGCGGCAATATGAACCGGATGTATTTTGAAAGCCTGCAATTTGACGGGCTAAAAAACACAAGCATTGATGCATCGGGTACATTAGCGGGACTGAACAATCCAACAGCGGCGGGTGGCACCTTCACTATTCGGCGCTTCCGCACTTCGCAAACCGATCTATCCATTTTCACCGGCCAACGTTTATCAACACCCGAGATCGCCTTACCGGAAACCTTTAGCGCTTCCGGTACATTATCAGGTAACCTTAGCCGGTTGAACACGAATCTTACGGTTGCCAGCTCCGTTGGCAATGTAGGTGTGACTGGCCAGTTTGTAAACCTGATGAACCCGTACAAGCTGACGTACAATGCCACCATTCGCACCAACAGTTTACGTATTGGACAGATCATGCGCAATAAAGTGCCGATTGGAAATATCACGGCGAATATTCGCGTTACGGGGAGCGGCACCACACCTGCTACGATCAATACAAAATTTGCAGGAACAGTAAGTTCTGTAAGATATAACAATTACACCTATCGCAATATCAAACTCGATGGCAGTCTGCGTGGTTCTTCATTCGTAGCGAATGTAGATATCCGCGACCGCAACATCGACCTGACGGCGAAAGCATCCGGTAGTTTTGGCACTAATACTTCTTTTAGAGTGAATGGGTTTGTGGACAGCATTAAAACATTGCCATTGGGCTTTACCACACAACCACTGGTTTTTCGTGGAAAAATCGATGCGGATGTAGCCTCGCTGAATCCAGATTATTTAGACGCGAATGTTTTAGTGACTGACGCCTTGCTGGTTTCGGGTACCCAACGGTTACCCATGGATACGCTTTCGTTTGTATCAGGCAGGAATGGCGGCGAACAATTCATGCGCCTGACCAGTGATATAGCGAATGCTTCTTTGCAAGGGCAATATCGTTTCTCTGATCTTGGTTTCATTATTCAAAACAATATCAATCCGTATTTCTCTGTATCGAATAGTACTAAGACGTATAATGTGCAGCCTTACAATTTCACTTTCACTGCCGATGTTGTCAACTCGCCTGCGCTTTCTGCTTTTGTTCCGGGTTTAAATATTTCCGAACCTATACATGCCGAAGGCAGCCTTGCAACAGGACAGGGTTTGCAAGCAGTGGTCAATACACCTTCGCTTGTTTATGGCGCCAATACTATTAGTGGCTTGAATGTAAATGTCACCACCACACCGCAAGGGCTTCAATTCAATGGTACGGTTGGTCATTTCAAAAGCGGCAACAGCTTTGATATCTATAATACCCAGCTAACCGCTACGGCCTTAAATAATGTGATAGACTTTGCGCTCAATGTAGATGACCAGGGGCAACGGGATAAATACAAGATAGCGGGTGTATTACGGCAACCCACAACCGGTAGTTATGTTTTGCAATTACGTCCGGATAGCCTGATGCTGAATTACCAGGCGTGGTCCGTGGCGCCCAATAACCAGCTAAGCATTACGCCAAATGGCATCATTGCCAACAACTTTACCTTGCAACAGGGCAACCAGCAATTAAGCCTGCAAAGCGCTGGCGCCAATGGCGGGCCCCTGAATGTGAGCTTTACTAACTTCAGGCTGGCAACGATAACCGGTTTTATAAAATCTGATTCTTTATTGGCGGATGGCACCATGAACGGGAATGTCACTTTCCAGGACCTGACCAAACAACCGCTCTTTACTTCCGATCTTACTGTCTCTGATCTGAGCCTTAAGAAAGACACGATCGGGGATGTAAAAATGAATATTTACAACAATGCATCAAACCGCTACTTTGTAAATGTTGGTATAAGTGGTCGTGGAAATGACGCGCAACTGACGGGCTCATTAGCTCCACAAGGCACTGCCATTGCTATGGACCTCGATTTGGCTATCAGGAAATTGGAGCTGAGCAACCTCGAAGGCGCGATGGCAACTTTCGTTACCCAAGCATCCGGTTCTATTAACGGTGCGGTAAAAATCGGCGGCACTACGGCTGCCCCGAAAGTGCTGGGAGATATTAACTTCAACAACGCCTCCGTAACAACCATTGCCATAGGCGGCCCGCTTCGTATAGACAGTGAGAAAATTTCTGTTACTGAAAATGGATTTGTGTTCGACCAATTCGCCATTCGCGATTCGGCGAATAACCCAATGACGCTTGATGGCACGATCAGCACTGCCAACTTTGTAAACTATGCTTTTGATCTGGATGTAGATGCCCGCAACTTCAGGGCGTTAAATACCACCAAAAAGCCGAACGATATTTATTACGGGCAAATGAATATTACCACCAACCTGCATGTGGGCGGAACCGAGAAAAGCCCAATAGTAGATGGGAACATTATCGTGAATGAAGGAACCAATTTAAGTATTGTCATTCCGCAGGCAGAGCCCGGCGTAGTGCAACGCGAAGGTGTCGTAGAGTTCGTTGACTTTGATAATCCGCAAAACGATTCGCTATTCCTGGCTTATGATTCACTGAATGTTTCCGACCTCGTAGGTTTTGACATTGCGGCCAATATTGATATTCGCAAGGAAGCCAACTTCAACGTGGTGGTAGATGTGGCCAACGGTGATTTCCTGAACCTTCGCGGCTCCGGGCAATTATCTACCGGGATTGACCCCAGCGGCAAGGTCACATTGACAGGCACGTATGAAATAGAAGAGGGTGCGTACCAGCTTTCCTTCAACTTTTTACGACGCCGTTTCGATATTGAAAAAGGCAGCCGCATTACCTGGTTGGGCGAACCTACCAATGCGCAACTGGATGTAACTGCCAAATATATCGCCAACACTTCGCCGCTGGACCTGGTAGATGACCAGATAACGGAGCAAACGCAGCGGAATTATTACCTGCAGAAATTACCTTTTACGGTTTTGCTTAACCTTGAGGGCGAACTGATGAAACCATTGCTCACCTTTGACATTATACTGCCCCAAGACCAGAACTATGCTGTTTCCGGAGATGTGATTACTACAGTGAATAACAGACTTTCTCAATTACGGCAGGAACCTTCCGAGTTGAATAAACAGGTGTTTGCCATTCTCCTGCTAAATCGCTTTGTCGGTGAAAATCCATTTCAATCCAATAGCAGCGGCTTTAGCGCCGGCTCCTTTGCCCGCACCTCAGTTAGTAAATTATTGACGGAACAATTGAATAACCTGGCTGGCGGCTTGATTGAAGGCGTGGATATCAATTTCGATGTAGCATCAAGTGATGACTACACAACCGGCAATCGCCGCAGCCGAACCGATCTGAATGTTGGACTTAGCAAACGCTTGCTGAATGACCGGCTTACGGTAACCGTTGGAAGCAATTTTCAACTGGAAGGTCCGCAACAATCTACCCAGGGATCCAACAATATCGCGGGCAATGTCGCCATTAATTATCAATTGAGTAAGGATGGACGTTACATGCTGCGTTTTTACCGTAAGAATGAATACGAAGGATTGGTGGACGGTTATGTCGTGGAAACCGGACTTGGGTTTATCCTAACAGTTGACTACAACCGGTTCCGTCAAATATTTGAAGCAGGAAAAATAAAACGGGCAGAAAGGCGAAAGGAAAGAGAAGCGACAAAACAAAATCAGCAGTAATGGCAATGGGAAGGCTTTACACATTTTTACTAAGCGTCTGCCTGGTTTTGGCAGCTTGCAGCACCACTAAACATTTACCTCCTAATGAAAAGCTTTACACAGGAGCTACAGTTACCCTGACCAATACGGATATACCGGTCAGAGAGCGAAAAGTTTTGAAAAGCGACTTGGAAGGCATAACACGTCCACGACCTAACTCCCGGTTATTAGGCATTCCGTTCAAGCTTTTCATCTACAATGCGTTTCGCAATAAGAAGCCTAACTCCTTTTTAGGAAAGTTTCGCGACAAGAATGGGGAGCCGCCTGTTTTATTAAGTAGCGTAGACCTCACACAAAACATAAAGCTCCTGCAGAATCAATTAGAGAACAAGGGTTTCTTCAAAGCTAAAGTAACCGGCGATACTATTGTAAAAGGAAAGAAGGGAAGGGCTTCTTATAAAGCGGATGCCGGAAGCCAGTATAAGATCAACAGCCTGCAATTTGTTAACGACAGTACCGCCCTAACCGCTGCTATACAAGAAACAGCGGGAGCATCCTTATTAAAAGTAGGTGATGCTTATAACCTGGATGTCATTCGCGGTGAACGGACAAGAATAGATGCGGCGTTAAAAGAAAGAGGGTTCTTTTACTTCAACCCTGATTTCCTGATCGTGCGGGTGGACAGCACGCTTGGCACCAACAAAGTAGATGTGCGGGTAGCGGTTAAGCCCGAAACTCCTACAACAGCAAGACAAGCCTACCGCATTCAGGATGTATTTATTTACAGCAATTACAACCTCAATTCGGCCCGTATAGATACCAGCTTGGCCGATGCCCAACAACACAATGGCTATTATATAATAGATCGCAGAAAACGTTTTAAGCCGCGCCTCTTTTCTGATATACTTGTTTTCAACCCCGGCGATCTTTATAACCGCACCGACCATAATATCACGTTAAGCCGGTTGATCAACCTGAATGAATTTAAATATGTAAAGAACCGGTTTGAGCCGGTAACGGATAGCGCTAAGCTGGATGCATATTACTACCTGACGCCGCTTCCAAAAAAATCCTTACGGGCCGAAATAAACCTGACCACAAAGTCAAATAATCTTAATGGTACACAACTGAATCTGAGCTGGCGGAACCGCAACACCTTCCGTGGTGCAGAACAACTGAGCGTTAGTGCTTACGTTGGCACTGAAGTGCAGTTCGGTGGTGGCTTTAAAGGATATAATACCTACCGGGCGGGTGCGGAGATGAATTTTGCTATCCCACGCTTTGTAGTGCCCTTTTTCAATATCAAAACAGAGCACTCTTATGTGCCCCGTACCAATATCCAATTAGGGTATGATGTATTGAACCGCATGAAGCTTTATACGGTTAACTCTTTCCGTGGCGCCTTAGGCTATAGCTGGAAACCTTCCGCTAAAAAACAATTTGAGTTTTACCCGGTAAGCATCAATTACGTTCAGCCGATAAATGTGACAAAAGAATACAGCGATAGTGTCTTTAAATATCCATTCCTCAGACGAATTATCGACTCACAGTTTATCCTTGGATCTACTTTCCAATTTAATTACAATGAGATGGCAACAGGAGTGCAAAAGCTCAACTCCTTTTACTTTAATGGATTGGTAGATATTTCGGGAAATGTAGCCGGATTGCTGATGAAACAAGACGCAGCTGGTTCAGGTAAGCGTTTGTTCAATGCCTTGTTCGATCAATATATAAAGCTGGAAGTTGACGGACGGTATTACCGGCGTTTCGGACTGAAATCTACCTGGGCAAACCGCATCATTCTCGGTTATGGAAACCCCTATGGCAACTCCCGGGAGCTTCCTTATATCAAACAGTTTTTTGTTGGTGGCAACAATAGCATTCGTGCTTTCCGCAGCCGTTCGTTAGGACCGGGCACTTATTTTTTGCCGAGCAAAACTTTCCTGGCCGATCAATCCGGTGATATAAAGTTTGAAGTGAATACGGAGTTTCGTCCTCATATTTCTGGGCCATTATATGGCGCTGTATTTATTGATGCCGGAAACGTGTGGCTGAAGAATGAAGACCCTACCCGACCGGGCTCGGGCTTTAGTAAAGACTTTTTAAAAGAATTGGCAGTAGGCACAGGTGCAGGCATACGGTTGGATATTGTTCTTTTTGTGATTCGCTTTGATGTAGGCATTCCGTTGCGGAAGCCCTGGGAGCAAAATCCATGGGTGATGAACCAGATCGACCTGAGTGACCGTACGTGGCGCCGTCAGAATATTATCTATAACCTTGCAATTGGCTATCCGTTCTAACTATTAGGAAGCAGAAGTTTCGCCATCGGAGTTGTTGCGTATCCAGGTATTAGCGAGGGTGCCGGCAACCGGGTAATGTTCCTGCATCCAGGAAACAACGGCATTAACAGCAGTTTGGGCCTTGTCCTCTGTAATTCCCTGTTCTACCAGCCTGTTGATCAAATCTTTCATGGGTGGCAAAGCTACAGAAGCTCTGCCGGTATTACTTTTCTAAAACGTTCAAAAGACGTTTTGGCGGGTTCAGGGCGATAGACTCTTCCGTGTAACGAATTTTAAATCTTCATTTCCGGCACTTCTCCTTCTACAATCAACTTACCAGCCGTCTTTGCCTGGATCTCCTCTACGCTTACACCTGGCGCTCTTTCCAATAATCTAAATCCCTCTGGGGTTACTTCCAATACAGCCAGGTCGCTTACGATCTTTTTCACGCAACCTACACCGGTTAGCGGCAGTGTACATTGTGGCAATACTTTCGACTCACCTTTTGGATTGGTATGCATCATGGCCACAATGATATTTCTTGCAGAGGCGACAAGATCCATGGCACCGCCCATACCCTTCACCATTTTACCAGGTATTTTCCAATTGGCAATATCACCGGTCTCGCTTACTTCCATGGCGCCTAAAACGGTTAGGTCTACTTTTCCGGCCCGTATCATTCCAAAGCTTTCGGCGCTATCGAAAAAAGCACCTCCGGGAATAACTGTAACCGTTTCCTTGCCGGCATTTATCAGGTCGGCATCTATGTCCGCTTCCACCGGGTACGGTCCCATGCCCAGCATACCGTTTTCGCTTTGCAGCATAATGAACATGCCTTCCGGCACATAATTAGAAACCAAGGTGGGGATACCAATTCCAAGATTCACATACATGCCGTCCTGCAGTTCTTGTGCAATTCGTTTTGCGATTCCGTACTTATCTAAAGCCATGAGTTAATTTGATGATTTGGTGATTTGATGATGAAAGCAGTCTTCGTTATAAATCAAATTAATTTCACTGTTTTTCTTTCAATTCGTTTTTCATAATTCATGCCTTGAAAGACACGATGCACATAAATGCCGGCCACATGAATATCATCCGGGTCTAATTCTCCGGGCTCTACCAAGTGCTCTACTTCCGCGATCGTGATCGTGCCGGCCTTTGCCATCGAGGTAGAAAAATTGCGGGTTGTTTTACGAAAAACAAGATTACCAAAGCGGTCGCCTTTCCACGCTTTCACAATGGCATAATCTGCATGAAGTGCCAGCTCCATCAGGTACATCTTGCCGGCAAATTCACGTATTTCTTTTCCCTCCGCTATTTCGGTGCCATAACCTGCCGGGGTAAAAAAAGCGGGAATGCCCATACCTGCCATTTGAATGCGGGTAGCTAAGGTCCCTTGTGGAATCAGGTCTACTTCCAGCTCGCCACTTAATAGCTGCCGTTCAAATTCTGCATTCTCCCCAACATACGAACTCATCATTTTTTTGATCTGGCGGCTTTGCAAAAGCAAGCCTAATCCAAAATCATCAACGCCGGCATTGTTAGAGATACAGGTTAGCTCTTTTACGCCACTCTCTTTTAATGCATGGATACTGTTTTCAGGAATGCCACAGAGTCCGAAACCACCCAGCATGATGGTGGCGCCATCCTTTATATCTGCGACGGCGTCTCCCGCATTTTTATAAACCTTATTCATATAGAAACAATGTGCCTCAAAAATAGCGAGAGAAGTCTGGAAACAATTAGGCTTTCTTGATAACCAATGAATCAATTGGCTTCTTAATAAGTGTATCAACTGGCTTTTTCGCAATAGCGTCTACCGAATCCAATACGATCTTCATGTGGTCCGGATGCGCCTGGTAGTAACGAAAGCTTTGTTTGAACTGTGACTCTGTTGTTTGGTGCAAGCGAAATACGGATTGATATAGCGAAGCGCTTTTAAGAAAAAGATTATAGGAAGTGTCTAATCGGAATAGGTGGTTGGCAGCTTCGTCCACCCGGATGATATCCCAAAGCACAACGGACATTTTTTTCGGTGGTAAAACACCCTTCGGTACCTTAACCTCATCCGAACAAGAGACTGTAGCCAAAAGTAGAATAGCGATCAACCCAACCCTCATCGCAGACTATTATACGTGCTTGAATTGGTAATGTCAAGTTTGGTCAGCATATCGCGGGCCCGGGTTTTCAGTTCAGGTGTTGCTTTCGAAAACAACCGTGCTAACTCGTTGCTTTTTCCTTGAAAGAAAAACGGCAGGAACATGATGTTCTGGTTATCGCGGTTGAGTGCGGTTAATAAATTCAATGTATTAAGAACACCGGTTCTGGCTGTCTCTTCGTTCTCATACATCATATCCAAACCAGAGCGGTAGTACGAATAAATGATATCATGCACAGGGGCAAACCGGTTATCTGTCAAATTCTCCACCAACCGAAAACGGTTGCGGGTACCGTCAAAAGGCTTCCATCCGGCAATATCACGACCCTCCGGAGCATTATTGACAATGTTCAAAGCCTTTTGAAAGTAAGGATCGCCGCCGCGTGGTGAAAAGGAATCATAGTCCAATCCAATAATGATATTCGCATAAAAGGCAAGCATCGCTGTAATATTTCCAATCAAGGGGTCATTGCCTTGTATACGGTTCTCATTGAACTCTATTGGCTGAAATTCGACATACTTAAATACAAAATCATTATCCTGGAAGTTAATGAGCGGCGACTCGTAAGTGGTATTGTAAACAGGGCGGGAAGCCTGCACGGTTAAGGAGGCTCTGAAGATATTGTTATCCGAAACCTGGTCAATACTGATCAAAAAATTGCACTTGATCTTTTCCTGCACCCCGAACTGGTCCGTTGTCCATTTACGGCCGTTCATGAAATTAGTCAGAGAAGTTTGCAGGGTGTTGAAAATTTTCTTATCTACCTGCGTACTAATTTGGTTAGCGAGTATGGTAACCTTCGCCTGTAATTCCTGTGCCTGTCCTTTTGCAGCAGTGAGGATAAATAAGAAAACAACTATTTTTTTCATTATAACAATTCGGTTATTGCATCAACGATATCTTTTGCCACTTCGTCTTTTGATTTTAAATCAAAGGAGATTTCCCGGCCGTCCTTGTAATACAAATTTACCCGGTTGGTATCGGTTCCAAAGCCAGCGCCTGCATCTTGCAGCGAATTTAACACCAACAGATCGGCATTCTTGGACTGCAGTTTCTTTAAAGCGTTCTCTCGCTCATTTTGCGTTTCCAGGGCAAAGCCAACTAAAACTTGGCCTTCCTTTTTACGATCACCCAACGTTGCTAAAATATCTTCCGTCTTTTTAAGCACAAGGGTAAAATCACCATCTCCCTTTTTTATCTTTTGACTGCTCACCTCTACCGGCGTATAATCCGCTACGGCTGCGGCCATCACTGCAATATCGTAGTCCGCATGATCAAAGCAATGTGCTGCCATTTGGGCTGCAGAGGTACTTTTCAATACTTCTATTTTTGGGTTATTGCATTTTATAGAAACAGGCCCAGAAACCAATGTCACACTTGCGCCTCTTCTTGCCAATTCTTCCGCAATAGCGTATCCCATTTTACCAGAGGAATGATTGCCAATAAAACGTACGGGGTCTATGGATTCGTATGTAGGACCCGCAGTCACCAGGGCTTTTTTACCTTTTAAAGTTTCCTTAGTGGCAAAAAATTCTTTTATATATGCCGCTATTTCCTCTGGCTCTGCCATGCGGCCTTCACCGACCAGTCCACTCGCCAGTTCTCCATACCCTACAGGAATAATAGTACACCCATGCTTTTTAAGGCGGTCAATGTTCTCCATAGTAGAGGGGTGATGCCACATATCTTCATCCATAGCAGGCGCTACCACTACCGGGCAGGTGGCGGAGAGATAGGTGGCTAAAAGAAGGTTGTCACAGCCCCCATTCGCCATTTTGCTAAGCGAATTGCAGCTCAAAGGGGCAATCAACATCACATCGGCCCAGCGCCCTAAAGCTACATGATTGGCCCAGGATGCTTCATCAAACAACTGGTTTAACACCGGCGACCTGGCTAAGGTGGAAAGCGTAAGAGGCGATACAAAATCTTTTGCCGCTTGGGTCATTACCAGCCTGATCTCCGCACCTTCCTTCACCAATTGCCGCACCAATAATGGCATCTTATAGGCAGCTATACTACCTGTGACGCCGATCAATATTTTTTTTCCTTTCAACATACCAAGGCACTAAAATAGTGTTTCTAAAAACAAAAGCGGTCCTGCTTTTGAACAGGACCGCTTGTAAAATATATTGATTAGAATCTTATTGAAACAGATCCTCTTCTTCGTTCCGGCGATGGTAGATCTTATCTTCCATAAACTCCTGCGTGGCCAATAATGCCGGGTTCGGCATTTTTTCGTAAGCACGGGAAATTTCTATCTGCTCTTTGTTCTCATGCACTTCTTCCAGGCTATCGGTGTGGCTGGCAAATTCTTCCAGTTTGTTATGCAGCTCTTCTTTCAGCGAAATATTGATCTGGTTGGCGCGCTTGGCAATGATGGCAATGGATTCATACACATTGCCGGTCTTACCTTTCAATTCGTTCAGGTCCTTGGTTTCTACATTGTTGGCTGTAGTAGTACTATGCTGACGTCTTAGGCGACTCATTGGCTAATGTTTTAAGATTGTTTTGAGACAAAGTTATATATTGTTCTACTTGTTTGGCTAAACTACTTTGCGGGAAGCGATCTATAAAATCATTACAGGCTTCAATTACTTTATTAAAGCGCTCTTCCTTCTTTTCCTCCACACTCATTTCAGCGAAGCGATAAAAGGATTTGATCGCCATTAACTTGTAATTCTCCGATTCAGGCGAATCCGGGTAATTATTCATTACAGCTTCGAAAGCCACTCCTGCCGCACGAAATTGACCGAGATCGTAATACAATTGTGCTGCTTTCTGATCTTTGATCTCCAATTTCTTACGGGACGCATCAATAATATCGTTCGCTTCCTTATTACGAGCAGAGCCAGGATGCGTATTGATAAAGGTCTGCATCAACCCCATTGCCTTGATCGTATTTGTTTGGTCCAATTCAGGCTTTGGCGACTGCCTATAGAAAGTGTAAGCCCGCATATAATCCATTTCTTCAGACCGGCTGCTGTTTGGAAATACTTCCAGATACGTTTTGAAAAGGTTCTCCGCGTTTAGATAATCCTGCTGGTAATAGGCGGTATACGCAAACTTGTAATAAATATCTTCAAATTCCTTCCGGCCTTTATAATAAGGCATTACGTCTTCATAAACCTGCTGCGCCTGGTTGTATTTTTTCTTAGCGAAATAGTTTTCCGCCATGCGCAGTTTGTACTCCGGATCTTTACTTTTGAGCACTTTACCAATGCTTTTCTGGCAACCAAAAAGAATGAAAACGAATAGAATTATGGGGAGGGATCTCATAAAGGCTTGCAAATGTAAATAGTTTAAGCAAATATTCGCTAATTCACGCAAAACAGCACATTTCAGCCGTTAAAGGTTTGTGTAAATAAAAAGCCCTCCATAGCGGAGGGCTTTTCTATAAAAAGATGCGATTATCTGTTACCTCTTAAGCTTGGGTGAGGAGCCGGTACCGTTGTAGGACCTTCTTCACCTTCGTTAGCAGCACGCAGATCAACTGTGTTGCAATCGCCGCCTTCCTGACCATATTGAAAGATAAAGCGATCAGCAGCAATACCTTCTTTCTCAACCATATAGTTGATAACGGCATTCACACGATCCCAGCTTCTTTGCTGTTCTGCTTTGCTTGACTGGCAATAACCTACTACTACTATACGGCAGCCTGGGTTGTTGCGGAGACGGGCAGCTACAGAAGACATCAGGCTTCTTGCATCATTGCTAACGGTATTATTTCCGGCAGCAAAGGTGATGCTTGGTAGAGCGCCTAACAAAGTAGTACATGTGCCTGTTGCAACGGCTGGAGCACAACCTTCTGGACAAGGGCATTTACCTACGCCATCAGCATCAACCGGCTGGCAATATGTTGGAGTAACCAATTCTTTGTCTTTGCAATCTGGTACACCATCACCATCCGTATCGCGGCTCACACCATGCGAATCAACCGGGCAACCAGCAGGCGTTTGCTCCTGGTCAAATTGGTCAGTTACGCCATCACCATCGCTATCAGGCAGGGTTGGCTTTGGAAGCTTCATCAGGCGAGGGTTGCGAATTTCGCTGTAAGCGTAGTCCAGTGGATTCTGCCACCACAATGGCTCGGTAGATTTAGCACCGAGGTTAAAGTTCAAACCAAGGGTTGCATAGTTATAAGTATCAAAGTTCTGAGTCGTTACAGGGTTTCCCGGAGTTTGCTCAGCCCAACGTTGACCATCTAATAAGTCATCGTTTGTGAAAGTGAAACGGTCTTCAAGAGCTAAGTTGATGCGGTTATTAAGTTTTAAAGCAATACCCAGACCAAAATGACCTACCGTTTTGTAGCTATTCCCTCCGATTGTAGGACGGTTGGGTCCATAATCTTCTGCATGAGTCTCATAAGTATCATCCTGCAATTCTCTTATCGCATCACGTGTTTGCTTACGATTCTTCCAGGTACCGCTTGGAATGCTGGAGTAGTTATAACGTTGTAGGTTCGCATCAAAAGCATTAATATCAGTATTATACATCAAACCTCCTACGCCTACTAAAGCATAAACAGCATAGCCTGTCTTAGATTTATGAAAACGGATATTGTTCAATGTAAATAATCCTTCTAATGACAGATCCTGCAGCATTGTCCTATAATTATAGAAAACAGGCTGATTGCTACCGATAAACTGTCCGCTTGGCAGTCTTCTATCCCCAACATATCCAGCACCGGCTAATGCTCTGTTTAAGCTATAATTGGTTGATTTTTGCCAGTTCTGGCCTTTAGGCGTTCCATACATGTAATTCAAACGAGCAGAGAAGATATAACCGAACGCCTTTCTCACATGGGCTCCAAAGCCAAATGCTCCAAAGCGAGAACGAACATCGCCGCTTATAGTGGCAAGTCCACCTTTAATACCTACTTCCCATTGATTGCGGGGCCGTGCCGGATAATTGTAAGTGCCATTCATAAATTCTGTATGCTGTGGCATTCTACGGGAAGGAATCACAGAAGAATCGCTAACCGTGCTAGTAGTTGTACCAGTGGTAGTGCCAGTCTGTGCAAACCCGTATGAAGCCAACAGGCATAACACACCTGTCAGAAAAGAGTACTTTTTAATTGCCATAACTATTAATTAAAATTTAAAAACAAAGTCCTAATGTGCGGCAAAAATAGAACTTGAGTAACAATTATCAAACTTTAAAAAAATATTTGCAGATAAATGGTAGCTCAAAGTCTTTTTCCCGCACCAAAACAGCAATTCTTATACCATCGGCTGAGGATAGTGGAAGGCGTTGTACCTTTCGCCCCATTTACGAATGCAGCTACCGGTTCATTTAATAGAAGAAGAGCTTCGCATCTTTGAAAAAAAATTCAAGGAAGCCGCCAGCAGCCATGTTTCCATGCTGGATCGCATAATGCGCTATATCGTTAAGCGCAAAGGAAAACAGCTGCGGCCTATGTTTGTTTTTCTTTCCGCCAAATTGTGCGGAGAAGTAAATGAATCAACCTATCGTGCGGCTTCTCTGGTAGAATTGCTACACACGGCTACTCTTGTACATGATGATGTCGTGGATGACTCTTTAGAACGTAGAGGTTTTTTCTCAATTTATGCACTTTGGAAAAATAAAGTTTCGGTGCTGGTTGGCGATTACTTGTTAGCAAAAGGCTTGCTTTTGTCATTAGATAACAATGACTTCCGTATTTTACAAATACTTTCCAACGCGGTTCGGAAGATGAGCGAAGGGGAATTGCTGCAGATGGAAAAGTCTAGGTCGCTGAACCTGGATGAAGGGGTCTATTTTGAGATTATTCAAAACAAAACCGCTTCTTTACTTTCATCTGCTTGCGGTGCGGGTGCCTGGTCGGTAGCGCAGGATGAAAACCTGACCCAAAAATTAATGAGCTTTGGTGAAAAAGTGGGAATTGCCTTTCAAATCAAAGATGACTTATTTGACTATGCGCCTAATAATGTAGGAAAGCCTACAGGGAATGATATCAAAGAGAAAAAGCTCACGTTGCCATTGATTTATACCTTAAATAAGGTAGATAAAGGCGAACGCAAGAAATTGATCTACATCATAAAAAATGAGAACAAGAATAAAAAGAAGGTGCAGTATATTTTGGATGCCGTAGTGGCTAATAATGGAATAAAGTATACAGAGGATAAGATGCTCCAATACAAGCACGAAGCATTGGATATTCTGGATACGTTCCCCCAATCAGAGATAAAGTCCGGTTTTATACAGTTAGTCAATTATGTAACAGACCGCAAATACTAATGGTGACTAAACCAATCATAGGTAAAACAAAGCGCTGGCGCCAGGTTCCGTGGAACCAGGAAAAAGCGGCTTCGCTTTTTCGCAGCCTGAAGATCCACCCGGCTTTATGCGCCATTTTGGTACAACGGGGTATAGATACTTTTGAAACCGCAAAAGATTTTTTTCGTCCGCAGCTTTCGCAGTTGCACAGCCCGTGGCTGATGAAGGACATGGAAAAAGCCGTGACCCGCATTCTCACTGCCTTTGAGCAAGGCGAAAAAATATTGGTATTCGGTGATTATGATGTGGACGGCACTACTTCGGTAGCGTGCATGTATAAATTTTTATCGAAGCAATATCCAAACGTAGATTTTTATATCCCGCATCGCTACCGCGAAGGATATGGTGTAAGCAAGGCAGGAATTGATCATGCTCATGAAGAGGGCTTTCGTCTCATCATTTCGCTGGACTGCGGCATCAAATCCGTTTCGCTGATTCAGTATGCGAAAGACCTGGGGATTGACTTTATTGTTTGCGATCACCATTTACCCGACGAGATGATCCCGGCTGCTGTGGCGGTACTAAATCCAAAACAGGCAGATTGCCCTTACCCTTTTAAAGAGCTATGCGGTTGTGGCGTTGGCTTCAAACTTATCTCAGCTTTAGCCGAACGGCTACAGTTGCCTCCTGAAACGGCTTATCAATATTTAGACTTAGTGGCGACGGCTATCGCAGCCGATATTGTTTCGATGAGCGGTGAAAACCGGGTGCTGGCATATTATGGTTTAAAGAAAGCCAACGAAAATCCCAATATGGGCATAAAGGCGTTGAGCCAATTAAGTAAACTGGTCACTCCCATTTATATAACCAACCTGGTGTTCATGATAGCGCCGCGGGTAAATGCCGCCGGCCGCATGGATGAAGGGCGCAAAGCCGTTGAGCTTTTTGTATCGGAAACACTCGAGGAAGCGCTGGATTGGGCGGAACAATTACACGTAGATAACACGAACCGCAAGGAAGCGGATATGAACATTACCGAAGAAGCCCTGGCGCTGATTGAAGGTGATGAAACGCTTATTAACCGCTTGAGCACTGTATTGTACCAGCCGCATTGGCATAAAGGCGTGGTAGGCATTGTGGCTTCCCGGTTGGTGGATCACTATTACCGGCCAACGATCGTGCTCACACAAAGCGGCGATTATGTGGCTGGCTCAGCCCGGAGTGTAAGCGGTTTTAATGTGTATGAAGCCGTGCATCAATGCAAGGACCTGTTGCTTGGCTATGGCGGGCATTTTTATGCGGCCGGCATGACGCTCGATCCCGCTAATGTGGAAGCTTTTTGCAAAAAATTCGAAGAAGTAGTCGAAGCTTCCATTCATCCCGACCTGCTGATTCCTGAAATTGTCATAGATGCTGAGATCAATTTCAATGATATTACGCCCTCCTTTTACAATATCATCACCCAGCTGGAGCCGATGGGGCCAGACAACCTGAGTCCTACCTTTCTCACTAAAAATGTACGCAACACCGGTTATAGCAAGGTGGTAAAAGAGAAGCATCTCCGGTTCTCGGTGAAACAAAACGGCATCACGATAACAGGGATCGGGTTTGGAATGAGCGATAAACTAGACTTGCTAACTTCGGGCAAGCCGGTGGACCTTGTCTACAAGATTGATGAAAATGAGTGGAACGGGCAAAAGAACCTGCAATTGAAAGTTGTGGATGTAAAACTGAGCGAAGCAGGTTAAGCGTAGTACCATTGTACAACTTTTCTTTCCTTTTCCTTATTATGGCAATCGTGCCCAACCTGCCTACTAAAGACGATCCCATTTCCCTTGATTTTCACTTAAGCCTGATAATCAATATATTAAAAATTGTTAGCAATTAAATAGCAGGAGCTTAACCGTTGTATGGCTTTAGCGGTTAGCTTTGCCGCACTTCAAAATTCATTTATGAGAAAAATTGTACTCTTTGCTTGCCTGATGGCTTGGTTTAGCAGTTCAAGCTTTGCGCAGGCAATTAGTTTGACAGGCTCAACCTACACCGAAAATTACGATGGCATGGCAGCCACCACAAATTACCCTGCCGGATGGACAGGTCTTCGTTTTGCCGGTACCGGTACCATTGGCGCCACACTACCCACTACGGTAACAGACGGTAGTGCCAACAGTGGCGCTGTTTACAATGTAGGCATAACTAGCGCTGCGGACCGGGCATTAGGCACATTAGGCTCAGGATCAACTGTACCCGTTTTTGGAGCCTCATTTACCAATAACACACCTTCCGCAATCATTTCATTAGCATTTTCGGCTGTCCATGAGCAATGGCGCTCTGGAAGCAGTGCAACTGCCCTTGAAAAAGTGGTTTTTGAATACAGCACCAATGCTACTTCTTTAAACACTGGCACCTGGACGGCATTTACCGCAATGGATTTGGTGGAAATACTAACGAGCACTACTGTTGCGGCAGCCGTCGATGGTAACGCTGCTGCAAACCGCCAGGCCATTTCAGGAACATTAGGTTCTTTAAATATCGCTGTTGGCAGCACTTTTTGGATCCGTTGGAGAGATACAGATGATGTCTCTTCTGATGGTATCTATGCTGTAGATGACTTTCAAATGGTGTATGCAGCATCCAGTTCCGATGTAACACCGCCCGCCATTTCTGCTTTACTACCTGCTAACAATGCTACAGGTGTAGCTATTAATACAACAGCCACCATCACGTTCAATGAAACGATCCAGAAAGGAACGGGTAATATCGTTGTAAAAAAAGTGTCAGACAATTCTGTTGTTCAAACCATTGCAGTTTCTAATGCTGCGGTCACTGTTTCAGGTGCGCAAGCGAGTTTTGCCTTGACCCTTGCAAACAGCACTTCTTATTATATCACTATTGATGCAGGTGCCTTTGAAGATGCGTCTGGCAACGACTTTGCTGGAATTTCTGCCGCTACAACGTGGACATTCACAACGGTAGCCCCTCCCGGTGCTGGTGTGTTGGGCACAACTTACAACTTCAACGTTTGCGCTAATTATATCAATGAAGGCTTTAAAACCTATAGCGTCACAGGCGTCCAGGTTTGGTCCTGCACTAAATTCGGACGCACCTACACCACCGACCCCTCTACGGATTCTGCCATGCAGATGAACGGTTTTGCAAGCGGTGCGCAAAACAACGAGGACTGGCTTATTTCACCAAAATTTGACCTCACGGGCACCAATATTCCTTTGCTCAATTTCTCGAGCCGCGGAGCTTTTGCAGGTCCGGATCTGCAATTAAAAGTATCTACTAATTATGCCGGTTCCGGCGACCCAACCTTGGCTACCTGGACTACGCTTAATGGTGAATTTCCAGCAGCCAATTCTGATGTATGGAGCCTATCCGACAGTATTAACTTATCCGCTTATAAAACAGCGAATGTGCATGTAGCATGGGTTTATACATCTAATACTACAAATGCCGCCCGCTGGACGATTGATGATATCGGGTTTTATAACAGCAACGTGATGCCGCTCCCACAACTGGTAGTAACCGGTCGCTTGCTGGATTTCCGTGAAGTGCTTGCCGGGGCTACATCAGCTACCAAAACTTTTACTTTTAACGGCGCTAATCTTACATCTAACCTTACACTGACAGCGCCTGCCGGCTATGAGCTATCTAAAGACGGTACAACGTTCAGCACGTCCATCTCTTATACGGCTGCAGAAGGTACTGGTTTTAATACAGTGTCTGTTCGGTTCAAGCCTACAGCGGCTAACACTGTGTATTCCGGCAATATCGTTTTTTCAGGCACTGGCGTAAGCAACTCGCAGGTACTTGCAAAAGGGAACTCTTATACGCAAGCTACCACGCTCAATATCGCCAACTGGAACATTGAATGGTTTGGCAGCACCTCCAGTGGCCAAGGTCCAACAGACGATGACCTGGCACAAGCCAACGCAAAGAAGGTAATGGATTATATGAGTGCGGATGCTTATGGTGTGGCGGAAATTGTAAACACCACTCGTTTTGGTAACCTGGTCAGCTCATTAAATGGAGGCTACTCTTATGTGATCGGCAGTGACTTCTGCTCCAGCGGAGGTAGCTGCAACACCGATCAAAAACTGGCTTTTGTATACAAAACCTCCATGTTCTCTAACGTTACAGCACGTCCGTTATTGAGAGGCAGTGCGTCAGCGGAAAGCAACTGGTCCAGTGGTCGTTTCCCTTACCTGGTGAATGCCAATGTGACGAAGAATGGTCAGACTTCCAATATCAACTTTATCGTCGTTCATGCCAAAGCCAATACTGGCAATACAGCAGAACAGATCGATGCTTACAATCGTCGGAAAGCGGGTGTGCAGGAATTAAAAGATACACTGGATACGCATTTTGCGAACGCCAATATTGTTATCCTTGGAGATTTCAATGACGACTTAGACCGTACCATTGCGCCTACTACCGGGGTTGACACAGTTTCGTCCTGGCAACCCATCGTTGTTGATTCAACAGACGCTAATCATTACAAATCACTGACGCTTTTCTTAAGCAATGCTGGTTTGGCTTCTACTACAGGCTTCCCGGATGTGATTGACCACGTAGTAGTTTCCAACGAAATGGGCAGCAAGTATGTGCCACTTTCCGTTACGATCTATAACGACATCGCAGCTTTGGCGAATATTGCGGATTATGCAAACACCACCTCCGATCATTACCCTGTAATGACCCGTTACTCAGTGCTTGATCTTACAGCGCCAACAGTAACTACTTTGAGTCCGGCAAATGGTTCTACCGGCGTATCGCTCACGCCTACGCTTAGTATTACCTTCTCCGAATCCATCGCTGCCGGCACCGGCAACCTGGTGGTGAAGAAAGCATCGGATAACTCGGTTGTGGCTACTACGGCTGTATCGGCTGCTACTATAAACGGCTCACAACTGTCATGGTCAGTAACAGGCTTACAATCGGCTACCGCTTACTATGTGGAAGTGCCCGCTACGGCAATAACCGACATCGCAGGCAATAGCTTTGCAGGCATCGCCGGTGCTACCTGGGCCTTCACTACCGCCGATCTAACCGCGCCAACACTGGTTAGCACAAACCCAGCAAATAACGCCATAAACGTTTCAGTAACGCCAACCCTGCAAATGACCTTCTCTGAGCGGGTGGTGGCAGGTACAGGTAATATCCTGGTAAAAAAAGTAAGCGACAATACGGTTGCGGCAACGGTGGCTGTTTCAGCTACTACTATTGCCAATAACGTGGTTTCTATCCCGGTGACCGGTTTAGCGGGCCAGACACAATACTATGTGGAAGTGCCGGCTACGGCTTATAAAGACACCGCGAACAACTTCTTCGCCGGCTTTAGCGGCTCTGGCACATGGAAGTTCACTACATTGGATAATACCGCTCCTACACTGGTAACTTTTGCACCGCCAAATAACCAGGTAGGCGTTCCTATCAATCCAACTCCATTGAGCTTCACCTTCTCGGAAGCAATTGCTGCCGGAACAGGCAACCTGCTGATAAAGCGTATGATTGACGGCTCTATAGCAGCCACTGTTCCAGCTACTTCAGCTATTATCAATGGTTCAAATGCTGTATTCCTGATCCCTGGCTTAGTTAATTCTACACAATATTTTGTAGAGATCCAGAATACCGCATTTAAAGACCTTTCCGGAAATGCGTATGCAGGCTTTAGCGGATCCACCACTTTTGTCTTCTTTACAACTGCTATTACCGCCGTACCATCGGTGGACCCGGCAAGCGTAGCTTTTGTGATACAGCCGAACCCGACCAGCAATAACCTGAAGTTTACCTTCCTGCCAAAAGCGGGCAAAGTAAGCTACCAGGTGATTGATGCAAAAGGTGTGATCGTTTTACAAACTGCAGCTAAATCAGTAACAGCTAATAAGTTGGTTGAAGCCATTGGAATCAACGGCTTACCTGCGGGTAGCTACATGCTTAAGATTGTAAACAACGGTAATTTCACTGTTCAACAGTTTATTAAGCGTTAATCTTAATAGCTATCTATAATTAAAAGGCGGCCCATAGGGTCGCCTTTTTAATGGAAGCCACTTGCGTCTTGAGCCTTTTTTAACACTAGCATCCGAAAATTCTCCATTCTCCATTCCTCCATTCTGAATTCTAAATCCTACCTTTGCGCTCCGAAATTTAATTTTTTAACAAAAAACACAGGGTAATGAACAATTACGAATTGATGGTGATTTTTACCCCCGTTCTGAGCGACGAAGAATTTAAAGCCGCTCAACGCAAATTTGCTACGCTGGTTACCGACAACGGTGGCGAGATGGTAGCGGAGAATGCATGGGGACTGAAATCACTGGCGTATCCTATTCAGAAGAAAACCACAGGCTTGTACTGGGTTTCTGAATTTATTGCGCCATCCGACTTCAATGAGAAGCTGAAGATCCAGCTTCTGCGTGACGAAAGTGTGCTTCGCCACATGGTCACCAAGCTCGACAAATTTGCTGTCGAGTACAATCACAGAAAGAGAAACGGCTTGCCAACCGGCAACGAAAAAGTAAAGGAGGTGGTTAATGGCTAGAGCAAATGAGATCAAGTACCTGACAGCGATCAAACAGGAAAAGCGTCCAAAGAAATTTTGCCGTTTTAAAAAGTATGGTATCCGCTACATTGATTATAAAGATGTAGAGTTCCTGAAAAAGTTCCTGAACGAGCAAGGTAAAATGTTGCCTCGCCGCATTACCGGTAACTCCCTGAAGTACCAGCGTAAAGTGAGCGATGCCATAAAGAAAGCACGCCAGATGTCCTTGTTGCCTTATGTAACGGATCTTCTGAAATAGACAAGGTGAATGGTGGGTAGTGAATAAATTAGCTGCCATCATTTACTTCTTAGTAACCACTCCCTAATGGCGCTATGGCGTCAGACAGCTACAAAGCTGGGCTCTTGGGACTAAAAAACAAACAATGGACATTATTTTAATTCAAGACGTAGATAACCTGGGCGGCAAGAACGAACTGGTGAAAGTAAAGAACGGCTATGCCCGTAACTTCTTAATTCCGCAAAAGCTGGCAGTAGAAGCAAATGCTTCTAACCGCAAGCAGATGGAAGAGCGCCAAAAAGTAGCGAAGAAGAAAGAAGATGCAATGTTGGCACAGGTTGCCAGCGTTATCGCTAAGCTGCAGGAAGGTCCTGTAACTGTTGGTGCTAAAACGGGTACCAGCGGCAAGATCTTCGGTAGCGTTACTTCTTTACAAATCAGCCGTGCAATTCGCGATCAGAAAGGTTACGATATTGACCGTAAGAGAATTTCGATCGCTGACGATGTAAAAGAATTAGGATCGTACAAAGCCACAATTGATTTCGGCAACGGCAAAACTGCCGATGTTGATTTTGAGGTGATCGCAGAATAATATTCTACACTTTTTTATCGAAAGACCCCAATTTGAAGTTGGGGTCTTTTTTTTATTTCACTTTTTTTGTAAAAGCATACAACCCGCTCCTGTAGCGGGTTGTATGCTTTTAAACTCTTCTATAACTTCATTGCGAAAAATCTCTCTTTTTCATTTTTGGCATTTCGTTGGATTTACTCTTTGCGGCTGGATGAAACAAACACCATTCGTCTGGCTAACACCTAACACAATTTTTAGAAAAATCTAAATCGCTAACCAATGAAACAC
>JAOQAI010000011.1 GCA_025963645.1 Flaviaestuariibacter sp. | reverse complement strand
CCCTCATACTGCTTTAACGCGGACACAATCTGCGTCTCTGTGAATTTTTGCTTTTTCATATTTGACAATTTAAATTTAAACTCCAAGAGCCTAATTCGTAACTGTCCTAATATCTGAGAAGGCTACATATGCAATATATCCAGCCCGGTAAACCTATGCAGAATGGATACATAGAACGATTTAACCGGCTTTACAGAGAAGCCGTACTCGATGCGTACCTTTTCTTCGATCTCTACCAGGTCAAACAACTCACGGAAGAATGGATAATAGAATACAACGAAAGAAGACCGCATGAAGGGCTAAACAACCTAACGCCTGAAGAATGGAAAAATAATATATTAGCAAACGAAAACACTCTACAATAAATCTGTCTGTGAAAAGGGGTACTTACAATCCGTTGTTGGTGGAGTGGACTCAACTCAAAGCTATCCTTATTTTACAACCGACGGGTCCCCGCACGGTTAAGTACTTATTTTCAGTTTTGCTGCGGCGGGAGACCCGTCGGGGAAGATAAAAGCCTGTGTTAGCGGCATGGCACTTATTACTTTGCCATTTCCTGTTTTAAAAGCTCTTCAAGTTTTTTCCCATCACTTGGTCTTGGCGCATCAAAGTTTACTATGTTTCCTTGCTTATCAATCAAGATAAACTTAGGTATCCAATTAGCTACATACGCTTTCCATACCGTTTCATCCTTGTCAAATAATTGGAGCCATTCAGGTTTATCAATTTCCAAGGCTTTTTTCCATTCATTGATTCCATTATGTACTGCAATACCAATAAAAGCTATTCTATTATCATTTTTGTATTTATCGTACAAAAGTTTAAAACTCGGTGTTTCTTCTCTACAGGGACCACACCAGCTTGCCCACAAGTCTAAATAGACGACTTTGCCTTTAAAGTCTTTAAGACTATGACTATTGCCTAAATTGCTTTGTAAGGTGAAATTTGGAGCTGGTTTCCCTATCTGTGTTCTTATAAGTTCCGCTTCTTTTGCTGTGAATGTAGAGGCAATTGATTCTTTAAAAGAATTGTTTGTAAAAGTGGATATATATGGTTCAAACAACGATTTATATTCATTTAAACCTTCTATTGATTCCACTTCATTTATAATTTCAGATTCTATACGCCTGAATAAGACATACTCTTGAACTTTCCCTTTATAGGTATCTTTTACCTTTTTTAGATTGTACCCCTTTTGCTTTCGTAGAGAGGAATCCTTTTTATAATCAAGATTCAACAGATAATTTAGCCATTCTCCACCGATTAACCCCTTGTAATAAGTAGAGTGAAAATATGTTTCGTGATATATGTTGTTGAGAATTTTTTTATCAAAGTTGTTGTTTACAAACGACACAGTCTTTTCATAGCTATAGTCTTTTGAATTTACATGTAAAAGCAACATATATAGTTTCTTGAGCTTATTTTCAAGTCTGACTAAAGTTCCAAAATATCCAAGGTATTTATCCCTGTTAGATGTTTTTTCAAATACAATATTGGCTATCGAGTCTTTTAGTTTTTGGCTTCTGTCAAGATAGGATAACAGGTCACCATCATTGGTATCATACCACTTGGTGGTATCTTTTCTTATAAACAGGATTGAATCCAGTAAAATGTTGTACTTGTTACTTTCCGCACCAGCTCCAACTATCTTTTTAGTTCTAAATAAAGTGGGACCATCACTTCCGTCTCCAGTAATTGTAAGATTGTACCCTGGTGCAATAAAGACGTTTTGTACCTGGATGTTATGTTTTCCAATACTTGCTATTTGCGGCTTTTGTACTTTAAAAGTCTTTAAATAGAAATTACCATCCTCATCAAGATTAATAGTGTCAAAATAATATTTGCCATTATTATCAAGTAATCTTAGTTCTAACTCCTTTTCAGGACAATTGGTGATCCTTCCCTGAATAATCAAAGGCTGTGTATTGTTTTTTGCTTGTCCAAATAAGACACTGCCTGAGCATAAAATGAGTAGTAAACCAATTGCAACTCTCATAATTTGACTAAATGTTTATGCTTGCCGCTAACGGATTAGCGCTTACGTTCCCAGCCGAGTCCCCCGCGTCAAGCACTTCAAAAATAGGGAAAGATATGCGGGAACTCGGCGGTAGACCTGTCGCCGAGTTCCCGCCGTAAAGACCTTATGTACAGTTGGTCCGCAGCGGGTAACTCGGCTGGGAACAAAAAAGTTCTACAGCCTGTTTTTCACGCCGTTGATTTTATCATAGAAATCAACGGCGTGAAAAACGATTTACCGGTTCGGAATTATTTGGAGATATTAGTGTAATTATTAGACCGCCGAGTTCCGCAAAAGAGCTTTAGCAAATGAATAGGCTGCTTCGGTAACCCGGCTGGGAACCTAAAATACTGTTTTGACAATTGAGCCAACCCTTAGTTCTGCCAGCGCATGCTGCCATTTTCCATCTCCATATTTACAGGGGAATAATAATTGCAAGTTTTAAGACGGCTTTAAGAGCTGTTTTAGCCCTTGATGCATCTTATTTCTGAAAACGCTATAGGCGGCAGCGCTTATTTTTACGTTTCGTTCCATTTTTAATAGTAAACCAAGTATGAACATGTTGCATTTGAACAAAAGCCCGCTGCTTCTATTGGCAGCAGTTGGGATCAGCCTCGCTTCTGTGGCGCAAAGAGGCACACCCAACGGCTGGCACCTGAAGGACAGGGCGAAGGATAGCTTGTATGGCATTTCGCTGGACAAGGCTTATGAATTTGTAAAAGGAAACAAAAGCAAACAGGTGATCGTTGCCGTAATTGATTCGGGCATTGACACCACCCACGAAGACCTGAAAACAGTGCTTTGGACCAACCCGAAAGAGATAGCCGGCAATGGCAAGGACGATGACAAGAACGGCTATATTGATGACGTGCATGGCTGGAACTTCCTTGGCGGCCGCGACGGCCGCAACGTAAAGGAGGATTCTTACGAGGCTGCCCGTGTGTATCATGCCGGCAAAGCAAAGTTCCAGAATGTGGATTCTGCTAAGCTCAATGCTTCCCAACGCTATGAATACCGCGAATGGCTGCGGGCAAAAGAGTCGGTGACCGAAGGCGCGGACCCGGTGCAGGCAATGACACTGGCTAAAATGCTTCCTTCCTTCATTACCGGCGATTCACTGCTGCGCGTTGGCCTGAAAAAAGAAGAGTACAATGGGGCTGACCTGAAGAATTATAAAACCACTTCTCCTCAAGCGGCTGCCATCCGCAATATGCTTCTTGGCATCTCGAAGGCGAATGATAACTACGAGATCACGAACAAGCAAATACTGGAAGAACTGCAGGGCGAGATCCGCAAAGCAGAAGCGGCAAGTGTGGCGCCACCTAATTTCCGTGGCGATATTGTAAAGGATAACGAAGCGGATATAAACGACCGCTTTTATGGCAATAACGACATCATGGCCAATACGCCTTTCCACGGCACCCACGTGTCGGGTATCATTGCGGCGGTTCGCAATAATGGAAAGGGCATTGACGGCATTGCCGATAATGTCCGCATTATGACCCTTCGGGCGGTGCCGGATGGTGATGAGCATGACAAGGATATTGCCCTGGCTATCCGCTACGCGGTGGACAATGGCGCCAAGATCATTAATATGAGCTTTGGTAAAGCCTTCTCCCCGCAAAAGCAATGGGTGGATGATCCCGTGCGTTATGCGCAAAAGAAAGGTGTATTGCTGATACATGCTGCCGGCAACGATGCAAAGAATGTGGATACCTCTTTTAACTTCCCGACACCTGTTATGCTGAATGGTAGCAAGCCTACCAACTGGCTCACCATTGGCGCCAGCGGCGATCCGAAGAATGGCGGCCTGGCAGCCAACTTCTCCAACTATGGAAAGAAAGAAGTAGATGTTTTCTCACCGGGTGTGGCTATCTATTCAACTGTACCGGGCGGTAATACGTATGGAAATGCTTCGGGTACAAGCATGGCATCGCCGGTTACGGCGGGTGTGGCGGCTTTCCTGCTGGGCTATTACCCAACCCTCACCGCCGAGCAATTAAAATACGTGATCGAGAACAGCGCTATTAAGACAAATGAGAAAGCGCCTATGCCAGGCACCGGAGAGGACGTGGTTTTCTCTGAATTGAGCAAGACGGGCGGATTGATCAATGCTTACGAAGCCGCAAAGCTGGCCGACCAGCTGGTAAAAAGCGGTGGCAAGATCAAAACAACCGAAAATGGCGTAGAGAAGAAAGTGAAGTTTGATAAAGGCGAGACCAAGGTTAAGACAGAATCAAAAACGGAAAAGAAGAAAGAGAAGTACAAGTCTTTCTAATCCTCTGAATAAATAAATGCCCCGCCTTCGAGCGGGGTTTTTTATTTTAGGGCTGATAGAGCCATAGAGAGCGTCCTATGCTTACGTATATATTCTTTAAATTTGAGAGCAAAGCATAAGAATATGGAAGGACGCATTATCAATATTGATCCCGAGATACTTGGCGGCACACCGGTTTTCTTCGGTACAAGGGTTCCTATTAAGAATCTATTTGATTATTTGGAATCCGGGGAATCAATTGACTATTTCCTGGACGATTTTCAGGGCGTTCAGCGGGCCCAGGTCATCAAACTATTGGAAATGTCGCAACGGCTAATTGAAACCTCTTCAAATATTATGAATGAAAATTTTGCTTGACGAATGCGTTACCAGGCATTTGAAGCCGCATTTCGCCAGTCATCACGAGGTTCTAACAGTTAGAGAAATGGAGTGGAGCGGTATTAAAAATGGCAGGCTATTGAGCTTGTGCGTTGAAAACAGTTTCGATATATTACTAACTATTGACAAGAACCTGCAATACCAGCAAAGCCTCGATAAATATCCCGTCAGCATCGTTATATTAAATTGCCTTACTTAGCAAAGTTGAAGAACTTATTACCTATCTGCCTCAATTAGAAGCAGCCCTAAACAGTTTCGAAAAATCGAAAGCTTATGTCATCAAGACAACTTAAAACTTGGCTTTGCCCTATCCTACATTTTTTCACCACTTAATAATCAACGCCATGCCAAGACCCGACCTGACCCGCGTTCCCTCCTACTATCACCGCTACATTGCGCAGGTGCAAGGTGATGATCTTTCCCAGGCTCTTAGACGTCACCATAGCGAGCTTCTCACTTATTTAGAAACCTTGCCGGAACAGCGATGGGCTTACCGGTACGCTGAAAGCAAATGGAGCATAAAAGAATTGGTGCAACATATTATTGATGCCGAACGGATTTTTGCTTACCGGGCACTTACGTTTGCCCGTAAGGATACTACGCCGCTGCCAGGTTTCGAGGAAAACGATTACGCGGCTGCTTCCGAGGCAGACCGGCGCACGGGTGCAGACTTACTGAAGGAATTAAAAGCTGTGCAGGAATCTTCTACCCTGCTCTTTGAATCGTTTACCCCTGAGCAATTAGAGGCTAATGGAACCGCTAACGGCAACCCGGTTTATGTGAGTGCGATCGGTTTTATCCTTGTGGGGCACTCTTTGCATCATTTAAGTATTCTGAAAGAACGGTATTAAAAGACCTGACTGGTTTTTGAAACAACTGGTGTAAAAAAATCCCCGCAACTGCGGGGATTCGTATTTCAATCATCCTTATTAGAAGGTTTTCAGCGGCTTTTGTTCGCCACTTTTGCTTTTAGCCAGTGATTGCTGGTTTTTCACATCGGTTATCACCTTCACTGCCTGGTCAATATAAATATCGCGGCTACGGTCTTTCAACCAGGCGTTATAACGTTCTCTTTTAGGAGCATCTTCTGCAATACGTGCCAGGTCTTCCTGGAGATAAGCAATCGAAAGGTCCTTGTTACCTTTCATCAGGCTATCTACCTGCTGCACAACGGCACGCACTTCTTTTTGCTCAGCCTTGAATTTATCTATCTGCAGCGTGTACTCTTTATCATTCTTCTTAGCCAGCCATTCGGTGTTCTTCTTTATTTGCTGGAACACAGGATTTGCTGCAATGCGGGTGTTGCTTAAGTTCTTGATCGTTTGCAGATCATAGCCACTTTCCCATGTCTTGTAAGGCGCTTTTGCAATTTCGTCCCAAGGCAAGGCATTCTCATTGTCTCTCTCGCGATACTTCAGGTTTTCGTAAGTGTCAGGAATGATCACATCTGGTGTAACACCTTTCAGCTGCGTAGAGCCGCCATTGATACGATAGAACTTTTGCAAGGTGAGCTTGATACTCCCTAGGTCTGAACTACTTGGCATGAAGTCCGATTCGGGATCCAGTCCAATCACACGTTGCACGGTTCCTTTTCCGTAAGTGCTGCTGCTGCCAATAACCACACCACGACCATAGTCCTGGATGGCGGCGGCGAAGATCTCCGAGGCAGAAGCGCTGAACTCATTGACCATTACAGTCAGCGGACCGTCGTATAAAACGTTGTGATCCCTGTCACGCTCCAAACGCAGGCGGCCTTCCCTGTCGCGAACCTGAACGATCGGACCATCATTAATAAACAAGCCAGCCATTTGCACCGCATCAGTTAATGAACCACCACCGTTGTTGCGCATATCCATGATGATACCGTCAACATTGGCTGCTTTCAACTTCTTTACTTCATTGGCTACGTCTGTACCGCTTCTTCTACCAGTTGGGTTTTCAAAATCAGCATAAAATTCTGGCAGGTAGATATAACCGATCCTGGAACTACCATTGTCAATCACAGCACTGCGGGCATAGGTATCATCGGTCTCAATCACTTCCCGAACCAGGGTTACTATTTTAGATGTACCATCTTTCTTTTTGACCGTTAAGGTTACCTGCGTTCCGTTCTTGCCACGGATAAGTTTTACCGCATCTTCTACTACGAAACCGGTTAATTCGACCGCCGTGTCTTTTCCCTGGGCCACTTTAGTAATAATGTCACCAACCTCAAGCTGCTTTGACTTCATAGCCGGGCTCCCGGTCAATAAAGTAGCGATCTTGATATTGCCATCATCGTATTGCAGGGAAGCACCTATACCAGAGAACTTGCCGCTGATCTGTTCATCAAAATATCTTTTTTCTACCGGCGGGAAAAAATCGGTATGCGCATCCATTGCCTGAACGATGGTATTTACATATACATTGAAGCGGTCATCGTCATTGAACTTATGACGGTAACGGTCGAAGATGCGATCCATTACACGGGCCACTTTTCCACGGGATTCAGTTTCGAGTTCAGCATCGGTTTTCTTTACGGTACTGTCTTTAGCTTTTGCCCTTGACTCCTGCGCCTCCACGAAACGATCCAGGGTCATATACTTCAACTTCTTCCGCATCATTTCCCGCAGTTCCGCTTTGCTCGATGCAAACTGCAGTTGCTTGGAATCGATCACTACAGACTCATCCACTTTAAAATCAAATGGCTTGGAAAGAATGTCTTTATACAGCGCGCTGGATTCTTCCATGCGTTTTTTAAAGATCTTTCCTACTTCCAGGAAGAATTCAACCGGGGCGCCCTTGATCTCATCATCAATACGGGTCTCGTATTTCTTTAAGGCCTTTAGGTCTTCTTTTAAGAAGATGTTCTTCTCGGGGTCAATATCTTCAAAATAAGCGGTGAAGATCTTTTTGGAAAATTCATCATTGATGTCTTTAGGACTGTAATGACCCTGTTTTAATATTTCGCCAATGCTTTGCAGAATGCGTTCGTATTTAGAGGGCGGAGCAGCGGTACCGGTGCCTAAGGTTCTAAAGCCCAGGAAAATACCGACTGCCAACATGGTTAGCAATAAAGGGAGTCTTTTCATACTAAGTAGATATTTGATTGCCGATGGCATATTTTCCAAATTTAAGACAAAAACTTAGCCATGCATACCTATGATTTGTTAAGAAGGTTCGTTTTTGATAAGCGGAAAGATAGGTTGCCGAACAGGCTTTTTAGTTAACAACCGTTAAGCAAATAAAAACCGTTTTTGATTGGAAGGATTTGCTTTCCATAAATTGTTTTCCCTATTTTTGCTGCCTCTAAAAATGGTAGCCATAGCTCAGTTGGTTAGAGCATCAGATTGTGATTCTGAGGGTCGTGGGTTCGAGCCCCATTGGTTACCCAGAAGCCCTTGCACTACGCAGGGGCTTTCTTTTGCACCGTTCATCCGGCTCTTATGCCTTCTCACCTTTTATAGGTTAATTATAGTTAACATTAACGCCGTCTGCAAGGTCACAAGTTTACCTTTGCGCCTCCTTTATACAAAAGTTATATGCACATTAGATTCTTAACCTCCCTGCTTCTCTCCCTTTTTTCTCTTACAGCAATTGCCCAGATGCCCGGCGGTGGACGCCCGAGCGGTGGTCAGGAAATGACTGGGCGCTTTTACGGACGTGTGGTTGATGCTGCTAACAAAGGTATCGAAGCCAGCTCTGTTGTATTAGTTACAAGCCGCATGGATACGGCAACCAAGCAACGGAAGGAAGTAGTAGTGGGCGGCATGCTGACGGCTGCAAATGGAGATTTCAGTATAGAGAATGTGCCGGCAATGGCTCAATATAAACTTCGGGTAACCGGCATTGGGTACCAGCAGTTAGAGCAAACGGTGGCTTTCGAACGTCCGAAAGGCAACGACCCATCTGTAATGATGAGCGCATTGGACAAAGACCTTGGAAATATTAAAATGCAGATTGATGATAAGGTATTGTCAACGGTGACCGTAACTTCTACCAAGCCGCAATTACAATTAGGCATCGACCGCAAAATATTTAATGTAGATAAAAACATAACCTCTGCCGGCGGTAGTGCGGTGGATGTTATGAAAAATGTTCCATCTGTGAGTGTGGATATTGATGGAAATGTAACCCTACGCAATAACGCTCCTCAAATATTTGTAGATGGTCGCCCAACTACATTGACGCTGGAACAGATCCCTGCCGATGCCATTGAGAGCGTGGAGATCATAACCAATCCTTCGGCGAAGTTTGATGCCTCTGGTGGTACAGCTGGCATCCTAAACATTGTTCTGAAAAAGGCAAAGCGGGTTGGCTATGCAGGTAATATAAGAGCTAATGTAGATTCCCGCGGTAAGATCGGTGCGGGCGGTGATATAAATGTTCGGCAGAACAAAGTAAACTTTTTTGGCGCGGGTCAATACAACCAACGGAAATCTATCAGTTCTGGAACTGTTTACAGAAATTCCGCATCGCCAACAAATTCCTCTCTATTAAAACAAACAGTTACCAACCAACGCGACAAGTCTATAATGGAAGGGGAGTTTGGTTTTGGCAGAGCTGGGTTTGACTATTTCCTAAATAACCGCAATACGTTTACTGTAAGTGGTTCTATGGCAAGAGGACACATGGATCCGGATGGCACTAGTTTGATAAATATTGTAAAAACATATCCTTTTGGTGATAGTGTATTCAATAATAGGCGTTTAACGGGTTCACAAAACCAATTCCGTAACTGGGGGACACAGTTAAGCTTTAAACATAACTTCCCGAAAGCTGGTAATGAATGGACCGCTGATGTGACATACAACAAAGGCAAAAACAACAATAACAACAACATCAGTAATTTAACGCACCTTGTATTCCCAAAGGATTCTGCAATGGGTGAGTTTAATCAATATCAACTCACTTCTGGTACTAACGAAAACTATGTTTTACAAACCGACTATGCAAATGTGATCAGCGAAAACTCTAAGTTTGAGATTGGGGCTAGGGCTTCTATCCGTAAAATTTATAGTGCTACAGAAATCACTAACCCGGAAAAGTATACAAACACTGTTTACCAGAATGAAGACCGGGTTTATGCGGCCTATACAACTTTTTCAAACCGCATCAACAAATTTAGCTACCAATTGGGTCTTCGTGCAGAGAGTTCTAAGAATGAGGGCATGCTGATGACTACAAAGCAGGCATTCGAAATTGACTTACCTATCAGCTTTTTCCCAAGCGTTTTTCTAAGCCAGAAGCTTACTGATTTTGATGATCTTCAGTTGAACTATAGTCGGAGGATTAATCGTCCAAATTTTTTCCAACTTTTTCCTTTTACTGATTATACAGACTCATTGAACATCAGCCGTGGTAACCCTGCCTTACGACCAGAATTTACGAACTCTCTGGAGCTTTCTTATTCTAAAACTTTTGAGAACAGGGATAATTTTATTGCCTCTGTATACTTTAAAAATACAAATGACTTGATTACACGTTTTCAACAGTATGAGTATGACACATTCTATAAGGAAGAAGTGGTTATTGCGTCTTACGTAAATGCGAACAAAAGCTACGTCACCGGTTTAGAACTGACTGGCAGAAATAAGATTACTAAGTTTTGGGATCTGACGTCTAACATCAACTTCTTCACCGCCAAGATTGATGTGGACAACCAGCCTGACCAGGACCAATTTTTAAGCTATTTCCTCAAAATTAATAACAGCTTCCGTTTGCCAAAAAACTTCAGTTTGCAACTGTCAGGCGATTATACCTCGAAGATCATTTCGTCTCCGGGTGGTAGTGGCAACCGTGGTGGTGGCGGAGGTGGTTTTGGTGGCATGGGCGGCGGCGGTGGCTCAGCCGCGCAGGGTTATATTCGTCCGAATTACGGTGTAGATGCTGCCGTTCGCTTTGAGTTCTTAAAGAACAAAGTGGCCTCTTTATCACTTAATGTGAATGATATTTTCAGAACCAAACTTTATGATTCGCATACCGAGCAGATTGGTTTGGTGCAGGACATCACAAGACGTCGTGACCCGCAGGTTTTCCGTTTGAATTTCAATTACCGCTTCGGTAAGTTTGACGCGAATTTGTTCAAGCGCAAGAACACCCGTGCCGAAGGCAATATGCAGATGGATAACGGAGGCATGTAATCTCTTTGCGATTTTCTTAAAAGCCCTTGCACTTGCAGGGGCTTTTTCTTTGGGGTTTGTTTACTTTTGATGCCATGTACAAGTTTGCGATCGTGGGTTGCGGAAGAATAGCGGCGCGTCATGCCGAGCAGATTGCCGCAGTTGGTAAGTTGGTGGCCGTTTGTGATGTCGTTATCGAAAAGGCAAACAGCTTTGCTGAAAAATTTGGCGCAAATGTGTATACTTCTTTAGATGAATTGCTGGAGATGGAAAAGGATGTCTCCATTATTTGCGTCTGTACGCCAAACGGGCTTCATGCCGAACATTCCATCAAATCCTTGCAAAATGGCAGGCATGTGTTATGCGAAAAACCTCTCTGCCTCACAAGTTCTGCGGCCTGGTCAATGATGGACACGGCTCATTTCTTCAGACGAAAGCTTTTCATCGTCAAGCAAAACAGGTACAATGAACCCGTAGTGTTCGTGAAAAAACTTTTGGAAGAAAATAAGCTGGGACAAATCCTGAGCTTTCAGATCAATTGCTTTTGGAATCGCCCACAGCAATACTACACCGGTGATTGGCGGGGCACGAAAGAGCTGGATGGAGGCTTACTGTATACCCAATTCAGTCATTTCATTGATTTGCTATACTGGTTTTTAGGCGATATTGAAACAGTTGCTGCACATGCAAAAAACAACGGCTTGCGAGAGCATTTTTCTATTGAAGATACCGGCGCGGTATTGCTGCAAATGAAGAATGGCGCATTAGGCACCATTAATTATACGGTGAACAGTTTTGAAAAGAACTCAGAAGGATCGTTCGCCATATTTGGTGAGAAAGGGTCTGTAAAGATTGGCGGGCAATATTTAAACACGATCGAATGGTTTCATACCGAAGATAAAATTTCGTACCCCGAACAGGAAGCCGGCAAGCCTAACGACTATGGTTTTTACACGGGTTCAATGAGCAACCATCACCGCGTTTATGAAGACCTCATCAAGGCCCTGGAAAACCAAAAGAACAATCTTCCTGAAATTAGGGAAGCTGTAAAAACAGTGGAGATGATTGAGAAGATTTATAAATGCTCCGTAGATTAAAATTACATGAAAAGGCTGGTCTTTACAGTAACGAATGAACTGACCTTTGATCAGCGCATGATTCGTATTTGCACCTCCCTGCAAAATGCCGGTTACCAGGTTCTGCTGGTTGGGAGAAAATATAGCAGCACGGCTCCGCTACAGCAGCAACCGTTTGCCCAAAAAAGAATCGCCTGCTTCTTCAAAAAGGGTGCTGCATTCTATCTTGAGTATAATATCAGGCTGTTTTTTTATCTTCTTTTTAAGAAATCAGATCTTCTATGTGCTATAGACCTGGACACGATCCTTCCCTGCTTATTTGCTTCAAAGATCAGGGGCACGAAACGAGTATATGATGCCCATGAGTTATTCTGCGAAATGAAAGAGATTGTCACCCGAAAGAAGATTTACAAAGTCTGGAAAGGAATTGAAAAGTTCGCGGTTCCAAGATTTACGTATGGGTACACCGTAAATGAAGAGATACAGCAAATTTTTAAAAGAGAATATAATGTAGATTATAAAGTTATACGAAGCATTTCAGTTTTACGAAAGCTTGTTCCGCAATCACCGGAAAATTTCATTATTTACCAGGGTGCCGTTAACGAGGGAAGAAGTTTTGAGACCTTGATCCCCGCTTTTAAATACATAAATACGCCACTCCATATTTATGGTGACGGAAATTTCTTTGATGAAGCAAAGCAGCTTATCAAAAAGTACGGTCTTGAAGAAAAGGTTTATCTGATGGGTAAATTGAAACCTGATCAGCTAAGGGAAGTAACGCCTAAGGCATTGTTCGGGATAACCTTATTTGAGAACAACGGCTTGAGTAATTATTATTCGTTAGCCAATCGGTTCTTCGATTATATACATGCTGGCATTCCGCAGCTGTGCGTGAAATACCCGGTGTACAAACGAATCAATGAACAATTTGAAGTGGCTTTTTTAACCGAAGACCTGTCCTCCGAATCGCTATCAAAGACTATTAATAGTATTCTTGCTGATACCGGTGCATTGACGCGGCTCCGCCAAAATTGTGTTGAAGCAAGGAAATTTTATAATTGGCAAACTGAAGAAAAAAAATTGTTGGACTACTACAAAGAGATCTTTGAATAACCCCCTCCATATCGTTTGCCTCGATGCGCCATCACTGCCCAATTATGGTGGTGCAATAGATATGTATTACAAGATCGTAGAATTGTCGAAAAGCCGGGACATCATCCTTCATTATTTCGATTATAAAAAAGATCGGTCTGCATCTGGATTAGAACCTTTCTGCAAAGCCATTCATTCTTATAAAAGAGGATCGCTTTTCAATAGTTTGTTTTCTGCAAAGCCCTATATAGTGGGATCACGCATCAACAAAGCCCTTATTGCCAAACTACATGAAGATGCTCATCCCATACTAGTTGAAGGCATTCATTGCGCTGGTATACTTCCCTATTTGCAGTCTCATCGTAAGGTGGTCATTCGCATGCACAATGATGAGGCAGAATATTACCGCCAGCTCGCAAAATCGGAAAGTTATGCGTTGAAACGCTTGTTTCATTTACTTGAAAGCAAGCGGTTAAATACATACCAGCAACAACTAAAAAAAGATTTTCCGCTGGCATGTGTTTCTTCCACTGACATGGAGGTTTTAAAAAGAAAGTATAATTTTTCAAACCTGCATTTTATTCCATCTTTTACTTCCTGGCAAAATCTTTCAGGTAAGGAAGGATATGGCAAGTATTGCCTCTATCAAGGTAATCTTCAGGTGGCTGAAAATCAGCAAATGGCTGCCTGGTTGATCAAGCATGTTTTTTCTAAAATTGATGTGCCATTTTATATAGCCGGAAAAGGAATAAATAAGCACCTGCAAAGCCTGGCAAAACCATATTCGAATGTAACCCTGCGTAATAACCCTACAGATGAAGTGATGAATGGGCTTGTAAAAGAAGCACACATCAACGTGTTACCTTCTCTTAATAACACAGGACTTAAATTCAAAATGCTGCATGCCCTTTTCCAAGGAAGACATTGCATTACAAATGACGCAGGAATTGCCGGGACTGCCTTCTCACAGGCTGTGCATCTTGCCAATATTCCGCAAGAATTTATTGACCGGATTCAACAGCTCTTTAAAAAGCCGTTTACCCTAGATGATCTACAACAAAGAACAGAAATAGCTACCGTTTATAATAACAAAGAAAACGCCGCGAAGCTTAATGCATTGCTATAGACGAATTATCGGAAAGTTGCCCCATTTCGGTGCGTAACATTCTTGCCGGAAACTTCTTGATCACGATATAATCATGCGTCGCCATTACGATAGCGGTGCCATAATCCCTGGAGATATGAAAAAGCAACTGCATGATCTCGTCAGACGTTTCCGGGTCCAGGTTCCCTGTAGGTTCATCCGCGAGGATCAACTTTGGTGAATTCAATAAAGCACGGGCTATATCTACACGCTGCTGCTCGCCACCACTCATTTCAAAAGGCATTTTAAACCCCTTTGATTTCAAGCCTACTTTATCCAATACATCCGCGATCTTTTCGTTCATCAGTTTATCATCCTTCCAGCCTGTAGCCCGTAACACGAACTTCAGGTTTTCATTTACGTTGCGGTCTGTCAACAACTGAAAATCTTGGAACACTACACCCAGGCTTCTACGGAGGTAGGGAACCGTTTTCCAGGTAAGCTGCCGCAGGTTGTAACCCGCTACCTCTCCCTCACCTTCTTTCAGTGGCAACTCTCCATACATGGTTTTTAGCAAACTGGACTTGCCTGTGCCTGTCTTGCCCACCAGGTAAACAAACTCCCCTTTATTTACAACAAGATTTACATTGCTTAATACCTGGCTATCGCCCTGGTAAATGTTTGCATTCCGTATTTCAATAATTGCTTCTGCCATAATGATCTGTTGAATGATTTAATAAACAATTTCTGCTCCTTCTTTTCGAATAACCAAGCTTTTCCCCACTCCTGCTTCTACCCTTCCTATAACCTGTGCCTCGATTTCAAAAGATTGCCCCAATTGAATAATAGCATTGGCAGCGGCTTCATCAGTATAAATTTCCATTCGGCAACCCATATTAAATACCTGGTACATTTCTTTATCGTCTGAACCGCTGGAGCCTTGAATAATACTGAATATTTCCGGAGCTTTGAATAGATTGTCCTTTACAATACGTACACCATCCGGCATATACTTTAAGCATTTGGTTTGCCCGCCTCCGCTGCTGTGTATCAATCCGTGTATTCCTGTAAAATGTTCTTCCAGTATCTCCTTCATCAATGGCGCAAAGGTCCGTGTAGGAGAAAGCAAAAGCTTTCCAACCTGTATCTGCTCTTCACCAATTGTAATACTGTCTGTTAAAGAATGATGCCCAATATAAACCACATCATCCTCAAGTGTTTCATCATACGATTCTGTATAGCTGGCATAAGCCTTTGATAAGACATCATGCCGGGCACTGGTCAATCCATTACTTCCAATGCCGCTATTGTATCCCGTTTCATACACTGCTTTTCCATAACTCGCTAAACCAACGATAACATTCCCAGGTGCAATCGCTTCATTCGTAACCAGGTCTTTTTTTCTCCAGCGGGATGCCATGGTTCCATTTACTGCCACCGTTCTTACCACATCGCCTACATCGGCTGTTTCGCCACCCAGGAAAGCAATGGAAACACCATGTGATGACATTTGGTCCAGAAATTCCTGGGTGCCCTCAATTAACGCTTTCAACACCTCTCCTGGTATGCGCGATTTGTTTCTATCAATGGAAGAAGAATAAAGCAGGTTCTTGTAAATGCCAATGCAAAGCAAATCGTCAAGATTCATTACGATCGCATCCTGCGCTATCCCTTTCCAAACCGAGAGATCACCCGTTTCTTTCCAATAGAGATACGCCAATATGCTTTTCGTGCCGGCGCCGTCAGCATGCATCACGTTCACCCAGTCGCTGTCACCGCCTAACAGATCCTCATTGATCTTGCAAAATGCTCGGGGGAACAAACCCTTGTCTAGGTTTTTCGTGGCCGCATGAACTTCTTCTTTTTGTGCCGATACTCCTCGTTTTGTATAAAGCGACATGTTCCTTTTTATAAACACAAATCTACGCCATTGCCCCTTTATCTTCGCGGTTCTATGCAGGTGCATTCTCATATTCATGATCTTCCTCCCTTTCGAAATGCGGTTATTACTATTGGAACATTTGATGGCGTGCATAAAGGTCATCAGCAAATCATCAGTGCGTTGCGGGAACAAGCGGAAAAAGTAGCCGGCGAAAGCGTTTTGATCACCTTTATGCCGCATCCCCGGAAGCTTTTGCAACCGGAAACATCGCTGGAACTTATTAATACATTAGACGAAAAAATAGAATTGCTACGGTCAAAAGGAATTGATCACCTGGTTGTGGTGGATTTTACTAAAAGTTTTGCAGCTCTCACCGGCGAGGAATATATCGAACATTTCCTGGTGAAACAATTTAAGCCACAGACGATTATCATTGGCTACGATCATCATTTCGGCAGCAACCGATCCGGGAATTTTGAATTGCTGCAAAAAAGAAAAAGCGATTTCGGGTATGAATTAATTGAGATCCCAAAGCATGTGCTGGATGAAATATCGGTCAGCTCCACTTCGATTCGCCAAGCACTAAAAGAAGGCAATATTAAAAAAGCTGTTAACCTGTTAGGCTATCCTTTCTCTTTCGAGGGTATTGTTGTTCATGGCGATAAGTTAGGACGTCAATTAGGATATCCTACTGCCAATTTGCAGTACAAAGAAGCCGATAAGATACATTTAGGCGAAGGAGTCTATGCCGTATGGGTAAAGGTTGCCGGCGAAATGAAAGGCGGCATGCTTAGCATTGGAAAGCGGCCGACACTGAACGATACGGTAGAACGGGTGGAAGTCAACATCTTTGATTTCGATAGCGATATTTATGATCAGGAAGTAGTAGTCATTCCGGTTGCATATTTAAGAGCACAGGAAAAATATGATACGTTAGAGAAGTTAACCATACAGCTGGGAGAAGACAAAATACAATCGCTTGCAATTCTCGAAACTAATCCTGCATCATTTTAACGATCAGTTCTTTTAGCAATAAGCCGTCAGGCGTTCCGGCATCATCCACGCCAATGCTTTTCAGGTTATACTGATTCAGTAAAAGAATCGCTCTTTCTACAGCGCCCGCATTGTATTTTTTTGCAGCCAGCGTATATTCCTTGATCTTCCATTCAGATACGCCAATGGAAGAAGCCAGTTGCTTATCGGAGCCTCCAGGTGCGCTATACAGCATCTGCACCTTGCTAAAGAAACCATATAAAGATGGAAAAATCAGTTGCAAGGGTCCTGCCTTGGGATTGCTTTCAAAATAAGTAGCGATGCGGATCGCTTTATAGAAATCCTTTTTTGCCAGGGCATCTTGCAGCTCAAAAACATTGTATTCCTTACTGATGCCGACGAATTGTTCTATATCATCTTCTGTGATGGCTTTTCTATCAGAAAGATTCAATGTGATCTTGTCAACTTCGTTATTCAGCCGGCTAAGATCATTACCGATATGATCTATCAGCAGGAATAGCGCTTTGTTGTTTATAGTAAACCCCTTTGACTTAATCAGTCCTAATGTCCAGTCCGGCAACTCATTTTCGTAAAGCTTTTTAGTGGTCAGCTGAACACCTTTTTCCTTTATGGTTTTAGATAATTTGGTCCTTCCATCTACTTTTTTACCCTTATATGCAACAAACAACAAGGTAGAAGAAAGCGGCTTGTCAATATACGCTTCGAGTTTCTCTATGTCGCGCATCGCCTGTGCTTCTTTTAAAATAACCACTTGTCTTTCCGCAAACATGGGGTAACGGCGGCAGGCATTGATCACACTCGCCCAATCGGCATCTCTACCATAAAAGATAGTTCGGTTGAAACTCGCTTCACTTTCGGATAAGATAGCGGTTTCGGCATAATTTGTCACCAGGTCAATAAAATAATCCTCCTCACCTTCCAGCCAGTAAACCGGTTTGTATGCGCCCTTTGCTAAATCTCCAATAATTTTTTCTGGTTTCATATTCTAACAGCTCTTGAGAATCAATACCTTAACACTCTGGCATGGTTTTTCGTTTTCCATGCGAAATTAAGACACCCTTAATCATTAATTTCACAGTAACTAAACCCCTTATTCAGATGACAAACACAAATTATCCGTCGGCAAACGATCCCCAACAGCGTCCGGTAAGAAATACACCTAATTCGAACGTTAAAAATATAGCTATTGGCGTATTGGCTGTTGGAATCTTAGGTTCGTGGGCTTATTTTCTAAAAACAAAAAATGAGTCGGAAGACAAGATTCAAATGACGCAAACATCGGCTAATACGGCGATGTCTTCCCGTGATTCCGTTCAATTGCTTTATAATGATGCCTTGACGCGGCTGGATTCCATTACTGGTAACAACAACAGCCTGCAAGGCGAATTAAGCAACAACCAGTCAGAGATCACTAAATTGAAGAATGAGATCAACAGCATATTGCGTAAGCGCAATGCCACACAGGCTGAGCTTTCAAGAGCCAAAGGATTGATTTCTACATTGAATGGTAAGATTGCTAACCTCGAGGCCGAAGTGGCTCGCCTAACCGGCGAAAACCAGGAGTTGGCTTCCACCAATACGCAACTTACAGAAGAAAGACAAGTATTGCAAACCAACCTGCAAACCACCACAGCCGAAAAAGAAGAACTGGCTCAAACCGTTGATGTGGCTTCTACTTTCTCAGCTTCAAATTTCCAGATCCGCCCTATAGATGAAAGAAAGAACGGCAAAGAAAAGGAAACCACAACCGCCAAAAGAGTAAATAAATTGGTCATTTCTTTTGATGTGGAGAATCGTGTGGCAAGAACGGGTCCTGCTGATCTGTATGTAATTGTAACGGGTCCTAACGGGCAGGTAATTGCTGATCCGAATATGGGATCCGGCACGTTAACTACCCGCACTGACGGCGATAAACCATTCACACTTAAAAGCACGTTGGAATACGAGCAAGGCACCCGCAAAAATGTGCAACTCCCACTGCGCCAAAACGATTTCCAAACTGGTAACTACAAGATCGAGATCTACCAAAATGGATTTAAGATCGGCGAAGGCGTGAGATCACTTAAGAAAGGTGGTTTGTTCGGCTAATTTTCTTTCGCACCGCTAACAAAAAAGCCCGCACTGTTTACAGTACGGGCTTTTGATTTTAAGAAGTATTCTTTAGAAAATATTGTAACCAAAACTTACATAGTATAACCCACCTACATAAGGGCTGCCATAACCGCTGCGGAAGTAGTTATTGGCAATATTCGTTCCGCCGATACGGATCATTGATTTTGTGCTTGGGATCTTGTAAGATACCTGTCCATCAAAGGTTCCGAATGCAGGCAATGTACCTGTCACGAAAGTTCCTTCGTAAGCGTTTTCATCCTGCCATTTGTAAACAAAGTTGAAACCGATGTTTTTGTAAACATTCTCATTGCGTAAACCAATGTTGAAGCGGTATTTAGGAGCGTTGAAGAAGGTTGCGAAATTGGCGGGAACATCTCTTAGTTTATCAGAGAACACGTTACCATACACTACAAACCGGCGCAGCAGTTGCCATTCTGCCGTCAGTCCCCATCCATACGCTTTCACGGTGGTGTTGGTGCTTTGTATATAAGAAAGATTCGTAGTAGATGTAGTGCTTGGGTTTAGCAATCCCGCTTGTGTTCCATTGTTAGATTGGATAACGGCAACACGTCCTAAGAAATCTTCATAACGGCTGGTGTACCAGTAAGCATCGAAGTAAACTTTCTTAGCAATGACACCTTTGTAGCCAACCTCGTAGGATTTAGCTGTTTCCGGCTTTAACTCCTGGAAGGTAGCCTTGCGTAATACAGATGCATCGGCAGGGTTTCCACGGTATTGGGCTACGCTTTCTGCAGTATAAGCCTGGTTGTTTACCAGGTTATACTTTGTCTGGAATTGTGGCAATCCGCCAATAAGGATTCCAGATCCGACTGCCAGGTTAATGTATTGATCCTGGTTGGTTGGGAAACGGTAAGCGGTTTGATAAGAAAAACGCAGGTTATTTTCCGGGGCTACACGCAATACAGCCGTTAACCGTGGTGTAAAGCGGCCTTTAAAGTTCGTGTGTTTGTCATAACGACCAGCAGCCGTCAGGGTTAAGGCATCTTGCAGGAATTTTTTGCGAAGCTGTGCATAACCACCGTATTCAGAAATTTTGATGGGTCCGGAAGCATCGTCAAACAAAGTACCTTCTGAATTCAAAACATATTGCTTCCATTGAGTACCTGCGATCACTTCTACTATTTTAGAGAAACCGCCAACTTCAGAAACATTCAATTGACCTTCCGCAGCCCATAGATCAGATTTGTCTAAGAATTTCGCACCACCTTGGGAAATGGGAGTTGATTTAATAGCCGCGGCTGCATCATTAAATGCTTTCGTTCCTTCTACCAAACGTCCCTGGTCTGCAAAAGCACGGGCAGTTTGGTTAGCCGTATAATCGCTGGCGCCAGCTGCTCTTGCCTGGAAATAAACAGCTGTATATTCCGGGTACCAGGTAGTACTTACCTTGGCTTTTTCATTCAGGATTCTTCCCAATGCAGTAGCGTTATAAGAATCACCGGCATTTTCTTGCGTAGTGTAGCCGCGAACAAACCAGTTACTGCTTCTAACTTCCAGTTTATGCTGTGCCATCTTCAAACCCTTTAAGGAATAACGGTCAGCACCTGTATAAACGGTGGTACCGGTTCCTACATAAGAGTTGATAGAAGCCTCAATGCCCGGGGTGATCTTATAATAGAATCCGCCAGTGATCTTATAGTTTACTGTATTGTAATCAACCAGGTTACGCTCCTGGTAGCCGGTGCGGGAAACATTTTGATTAGGGATTAGGTTATTGCGCAATCCAAAATAGAAAGGAACCAAGGTAGATACGCTGCCCTGAAGTGGCGCCGGCAATAGGGCAATGAAAGCACCAATTTGTGCCGGCGTAGCATTGGGAGGTAATGAAGCATTCATTAAAGCAACAATATCAACCGTATTTCCGGTTGCAGCTAAAATCCCAGCACGTGTTTGGCCTTGTACGGATTGTGCTACGGCTTGAATGTTAGCGGTAGTTTCATCACCATAAACGTTCACACCATCATAGTTCGGATCACTTAAGCGATTGCCCGGCACTACTTTGCTGATAACGTTCGTACGTCTTACATTATCATAATCATACGCTTCCCAGTCATTTGCTTTTATAAACTGAGAAGAGATCTTAAAGCCAAATTTCTCTTTCCAGCTTTTTGCATATCTCACCGTCCAATCATAATAAGGACTCGGACTCTTTACTTTATCCTGAAGGTGCATAACACCTTGCTTCACCTGGAAGCTTAAGCCCTGGTATTTAAAAGGGTTCTTGCTGTTGATCAACAGCGTTCCATTTACACCACCGGAACCGTACAAGGCAGAAGAAGCGCCTGCCAGCAATTCAATATTATCAACATCCAGTTCCGTTAAACCGATAACACTACCTACAGCGAAGTTTAAGCCGGGTGCCTGGTTATCCATACCATCAATCAATTGATTTAAACGGGTATTACCGCTGGCAATAAAGCCGCGGGTAGTTACGGTGCGGAAAGTTAAGCTGGCTGTGTGCATGTCCACGCCTTTCAGGTTGTTGATAGCCTCGTAATAGCTGGGAGAAGGAACATTGCGAAGTGTAACGCTGTTCATTTTCTCCACGGTTACCGGAGACTCTAAAATTCTTTCCGGCGTACGGGTTGCGGCAACCACAACTTCCTGCCCTAATGCGGAAGTGGGCACAATATCCACTTGAATGGCAGCCGTAGCGTCAGTAACCGTTATTTCTTTTGTTTCAAATCCTACAGATGTTATGATCAAGGTGACGGGCAACTTTGGAACCGTTAAACGGAAGCCACCGTTTTCATCAGTAAAAGCCCCTTGAGTGGAACCTTTAACCATAATTGAGACGGCGGGAGTGGCTTCCTGGGAGGAAATGTTTCTCACCTTACCAGTCAGTGTTATGCCTTGGGCAAACGCAGCCACGGAAAAAAGGGCCGCTACAAAAAAGAGGATTGAAAAGCGCAAGCTTCTTCTCATAATGAATGATTTGTTTTGGAATATCAGTCCAGTTAGTTAAAATCGTACATCAAATGATTCATTGCATTCGAACTATTTGATGTACAGAGTTTTCGGGCGGAAAAATAAGCATAAGCCTGCTTATCCCAGAATTTTTTTTCAGTAAATCCTGCGGGCTTAAAATATTAAAGACAGTTATTGCCCACAGTTCCTTTAACTGGAATTATTTTCGGCCTATGTTTTCCTTTCCGCAGCAAACCGGTTTTTATCAGGGCAAGGTCCGCGATGTTTATTCCATTAATAGTGACATGCTGGTGATGATCGCATCTGACCGCATATCTGCCTTCGATGTTATTCTCCCGAAAACGATACCTTACAAAGGGCAAGTGCTGAACCAGTTAGCGGCCTATATGCTGGAGCAGACCAAAGACATTTGTCCCAACTGGTGGCGCTCCTCACCTACTCCCACCGCTTCTATTGGTTATCGTTGCGAGCCATTTAAAATAGAAGTAGTGGTGCGGGGAAATTTATGCGGGCATGCCTGGCGAACGTACACGGAAGGCGGTCGGATACTTTGCGGTGCGCTGATGCCGGATGGATTGAAAGAAGCCGATTTTTTTCCGCAACCGATCATTACCCCTTCAACAAAAGCGGCTGAGGGGCATGATGAAGATATTTCGGTAGCCGAACTTTTGCGGGAAGGATTGGCCACGGAAGATGAATGGAACCAAATTGAAAACTATGCCTTGCAATTGTTTGCCCGCGGCAATAGCTTGGCCGGCAAACGCGGATTGATCTTGGCTGATACCAAATATGAATTCGGCAAACGGGGTGGCGAGATCGTATTAATGGATGAAATTCATACGCCGGACTCTTCCCGCTACTTTTATGCGGAGGGCTTTGAAGTGCGGCAGGCAGCCGGGGAAAAACAAAAACAATTGAGCAAGGAGTTTGTCCGCGAATGGCTGATACAAAACGAGTTCATGGGAAAAGAAGGACAAATTATTCCGGAAATGACGGACGAATGGGTAGGAACTATTTCGCAACGCTATATTGAATTATACGAACAGGTGACCGGTTTAACTTTTGAATCGCAAAACCTTAACGATGATGAAACCTATGATCGAATTGTAAACGAATTGGACAAAACCGCTGCTGGTTAATCGCTGTCCTTTTCTAAACGCGGTCGTAGTCGCTTCTTCGATTTATTAAAAACATTTCTTCCAAGGTCTTTACCCTTGCGCAACTCTTGTTGCTCTTGTAACGGCAATTGGTAGACCTGTTGACAATCTTTACTGCAACAACCATCCCATTTTTTCTGGCAGGTTTCGCATTGGATAAATAATAAATGACAGGCTTCGTTCGCACAGTTAACGTGTGTATCTGCAGGCTCTCCGCATTGATGGCATTTAGCAATGATCTCGTCGGTAATGCGTTCGCCAAGCCGGTTGTCAAATACAAAGTTCTTACCGTGAAATTTGTTTTCCAGCCCACGCTGTTTTACTTCGTTCGCATAATTGATGATGCCGCCTTCCAAATGAAAAACATTATTAAAACCCTTGTGCAGCATATAGGCACTGGCCTTTTCGCAGCGGATGCCGCCCGTGCAATACATAATGATATTTTTATCGGCTGCCTCCTTGAACATATCGGCAGCCATCGGTAATTGCTCACGAAAAGTGTCGGAAGGAATCTCGATCGCTTTTTCAAAATGCCCCACTTCGTACTCGTAGTGGTTGCGCATGTCAATCACGATCGTATCGGGGTCCTCGGTTAGCTCATTAAATTCTTGCGCATTCACATACCGGCCTTTATTCCCCATATCAAAAGCCGGGTCCTCAATACCATCCGCTACGATCTTCTCCCGCACCTTTATCTTCAGCACCCAAAAAGATTTGCCATCGTCATCCACGGCAATATTCAGCCGGATACCATTCAGCGGCGCAATAGAATACAAGTAAGCTTTTAAAGATTCGAACTGGCTGTCCGGTACGCTTACCTGGGCATTGATACCTTCGTGTGCAATATAGATCCTGCCAAAGACCTTCAGGGCATTAAGGTTCCGGTACAATTCATCCCGGAAAACCTGCGGGTCCGCGATGGAAAAATATTGATAAAAAGAGAGGGTGATCCGGTGCTCGGATTCCTCCATTAAACGCTGCTTCAGCTCCTTCTGGGAGACACGATTGTGTAATACCGCCATAGTTTGGAAATTTTAAGGACACTCGCCGGGTGAACAAAATTTCAATAGAGCGCAAAGATAAATTCTTCCCTAAGATGTAAAACTGGTAAGGTTTAGCGTCGTGTTAATAAAAGAAGGAGAATGCCTACTAATAATACAACAATGGCGACCGTAGCCGGCAGCGTCAATAAAAGAATCAAAACGATCAGCCCCAATAAAATATAAAGCAAAGTGGTTGTAGAAATGCCACCTACGTCTTTTTTAGAAAAAAGCGATTGAAAGGATTGTTTCAACTTCAATTTCAATAAAGTAAAGGCTGCTTTGCGTTTTAATTTTCGAAGTTGCTTATTGCCTTTCTGGGCGGCATATACACTTAATACAAGAGCTGCTAAAAGCGGCGCCGTGGCATTGTTCTGCGGAACAGAAGGCTGCGTGCTGGTAACAGGTTGCTGAAGAGTTGAAGCTGATAATGCCATAATCAAAAGAATTTAGAAGGGTGATGAAGCTGCAAAGCTATTGAATCAACGGTTACCAAACAAAGAACGTTGCAAACCAAAACGGATCGCATTCCGGGTTTTTCCACCTGTTTCTATTCCATACACATAATCCACACGGAACAGGCGGAAAATATTTTCCAACCCAACAAATGGTTCCAGGTAATAACGGCCGGGCTGAATGTACAAGGCATTGGCGCCACCGACGAGGTTCCATTTAAGCTGCTTGAGCCCTGGGATCTTGTTGGTAATGAAACCATTAAAATGATGCTCGGTATAAATGGTCGTGGAAAACTTGCTGGCATGACTGAAATAATAAACCGGCACTAACTGAAAGGTCCCACTGAAAGCGGCCGTTAACCGGGTATCGCTGCCGCGTAGATGAATAAAATCTGGTGTTTGGATCGCAGCCCGGTTAAAGAAACCACCCATGTTCACCTGGTAATTAAAAGCCCCCCACAATTTTAAATTAAGATTGTCGGAGATATTGAAGTTCCATTTGCTGTACTGCACATCGCTTCCCATTACATCTTTTATTGCCTGTGTATAACCCAGACGAAAGACCGGGTATTTAGACCCAATTGAAACTTTTCTTTCGGGAAACTCTACATAGTTGATACCCGGCTGCCAGTAGATGCCTGCCCGCAGGATAAATGCCTGGTGCTTTGGTATATTGGTATAAGAAAGCGGGATGGGATAATTGGGCTCGAAGGACAGGTCTTTATAATTACGGAAAGTAAAATCGGTAGTGTTCTCCAAAGGCGACCGGTCCTGGTATTCGGCATTGCCGGAAAGAAGGAAACCGCCCTTTACCTCCTTGCTGTAATCTACTCTTGCAAAACGTGCTTCATAGATCTTTAATCGGTTCACTTCCGAAAGCAACGTATTGATCGTATTGACCAATGGATTTACGGGGTTTGTATTATTGAATTGAAACACATCGCTTCCGCCGCTAACCGTAAAGCTGTTAAAGTGCTTTTTGCCATAACGGTATGTTAGGGATGCTTTCGGATTGAAATGATTGTTGCTGAATCCGTACCGCAGCGATGTAGAAACATACAGGGAGCGGCGGCTTTGCGCAACCGTATCCAAACGTTTAAAATAGGAAACACTTGGGCTGAAAACAATGCCTTCTACGGTATTATAACTCAGTGCTTCCACTACCGGAGAAATAGAAATGGAGGAACGGGATTTTTGCTTGCTGAAATTAAGGCCGCCTATCAAAAGTCCCGAAAGCGTGAACCTGTTTCGGCGCCGGTCGAGCGAGTCAAGGTAAGCAGGCGATTTGCGCAAGCTCTCCAGGCTATCCTTTTTAATATAGTCGTCTATTTCTTCTTTTTGTAAAGCAATCGGGCGGTTCTCGTCCCAAAACGAATCTGCCTTTTTATTAGAGCTGTCGGTGTACTTCAAAACGGTGCGATCAAAAAAGCCTTTTGCATAAACAGGAGACAAATCGTAGTTCGTGTAAACATTCACAAAGCTGCCGAAGGCATCAAAGCCAAACATCTTCACCGCAGGGTAGATCACCTGGTTGCGAATGACCCAGGCGCCATTGGAAAGCGGCGAATACAGTTGCTCCAACTTCAAAGTGTCCAGCGTTTGCATTCCGTAATCTTTCAGCAAGGTCAGATCAAGTGAATGAATGCGCCATTCGTCTTCCACAATATTGATATAACCACTGAACAACGGCTCAAACTTTCGTTTGGGAATGACCTTAATATGACTGATCTGCTTACCATTCTCAAAGAAAGCGCCTTCATATTTATAGCGGTAAAAGTTCAGGGCATTTTCAGCAATGGGAGAAATAAAGCCGCGTGGGTTCAGGTTTTGCCCAACATTTATATTGTTCTCATAAAATGAAATGATCTGCGGAGCGCTCAGCCCAAAGCCATCGGTTTGACCACTCACTTTTGTAGCCAAAACTTCCACTTTCGATTTCGAACCGTCAACAGAAAAACGGGCTACGCTCTCCGACAGGTAAAGCATCTTTCTTTTTGCAGTATCTCCATCCTCGAAATCCACTTTTTGCCCGAAGAACTTCTTAGGAAAATCGCGCAGCTTGAAAATGCCTTTTGTGTAAACCTCCGTCGAGAATTTTTTCAATTCATTCTTGTATTGGGGCCGTTTTTTTATGGCTGCCCTTATGATCTCGTAAGCGGGGTCTTCGCCTTTTTTTATCACTACTTCGGATAGTGTTAATTGCAATTGTCCTAACTGGAAATGAAGCGCCACATCGGCATCATCTACAATGATGCTTTTCTCCTGAAGTTGATAGCCCACGTGCTGACAGCTTATCGTATAAGAGCCCTTAGGCACTTTTAGAGAAAACTTTCCTTCCGCATTGGCGGTAACGCCCAAGCCTTTGCCTTTTACCTGTATGGTAGAAAAAGGCAGTATGTTACCGGCAAGGTCCGTAACAATGCCGGTGATCTTTTGCGAAAAGCTGGTGAAACAAAGAAGCAGAGAGATGAAGGTTAGAAGAATTTTATTGAACATAGTGTTTATCGTCTTGTTCGCCTAAGCAGGGCGCCGCTCATCGCAGCCAGTCCGCCTACCAAGGCGCCTATAAAAGCAGTGATGAGAATGAGTAAAAAAGAAGCATCGCCCAGCTTAAAAAGCTGCGCGACTTTTTGCGAAAGTAAATGTTCATTCTTCCAGTCAATAAGGAAAGCCAACACGCCCCATAACAGGAAGATGCCGAGAAAGCCGGCCAGGAAGCTCCTGCCAACCGATTGCGGCACCAGCAGTCCAACTAAAAAGGCTACAATGGCAAGGCTCCACCACGGCAGGTACATGCCGGCAATAAAAGAGAACAAGGCTATCAGCAGGAGAGAAACTAAAAAACGCATCCGGAATTTGTTTTAGGAATTTGAAAAGGTCATGGTGCCCAATACCCGCTTATCCGTAGCCTCCGATGCTTTCATCAGCCAAAGCTTGTAGTATTTGCCTACGGTCCAATCGTCTATAAAGTTTTGATAGAACCGGCTACCGGGATTACCGCTTTGTCCGCCGGGATAAATACCATACGCCTCAGTGGTAGCTGTAAGGTGAACGATCATGCGCCAGCTCGGTCCATGCGTTTTCGTAATGGCATTCGGCGTGTTACCCATGCCGCCGGCCTTGATGCCTTGCCGGCCAAACGGCAACAGGGCTTCCCGTAGCAGGTGATTGATAGCAGGTTCTTTATGCTTCCACCACACAAGCCCATTATTTTGTTCTTCAATAGCAAGATCAGCAGCCGCTGACTGAAAGGCTTTTGTAACCTGCTCGCCTAATGTTTCTACCACAGGTGTAGTGATGTTATCAATGAACCTGGAAGCCGAATCCCGCAGCAATAATTCAAGCAACGTTTCTTCGTCAGGACGCACCTGCGGCTTGCCGATGCGACTGAATTCATCATTCCAAATCAATGCCTCCAAGCTATCAATCCATGCCTGATAAATTGTAGCAGCCCGAGATTCCGGCGTTGCTCTAAAATCCCAATCTTCTAATTCTTTTGCATAAGCAGGATATGTATCAGTCTCCAAATATTTAAGTAACAACGGCACCGCATCCGCTGCCTGGCTATTGTAATAATTATTCTGCAGCGCCATCATCATTTGCGGCGTAGCTCGTGGCATAGCGGACAACTGCTGGTGGATCGTAACGCCTCTGGGCACCACATAATTGCCCGGGATAAAATACGGGTAGGAAGCATCAACGGGACGTTGGTTAGCACTTTGTATAAAACCCTCGGCCGGGTTCAGCACATGCGGGTTCTCTTCTTCCGGGATAAAACCCTGCCACGCATAACTGCTGTCTTCGCCCGGCATGATAAAGCTGCCCTGCCCTTGCCAGCGTGCGGGGAACCGGGCCTGCTGCCAAACCGCAATGTCTCCGCTCTTGGAAGCGAACAGCATATTCTGGCCAGGACAAACAAAGCCCTTGATAGCTGCCAGGTAATCGTTGTAATTCTTTGCCCGGTCCAGCTTGAACCACATAGCACCTTCGTTGGAAGGCTCATGCGCCATCCATCGGACGGCAATGGCTTTCGTGCCCGTCACATCGTTGGTAAAGCTTTCATCATACATCACCGGTCCGAAAACCGTGTAGGCAACCGTATCAAATAATGTAGGTGTGCCCTTAATTTTTACCTCTTCAATCTTAAGTCGTGTTGGCGTCCAGCCACCATTGTACCAGTATTCCTTTTTAGAAGCATCCTTAAAACGGATGGCATAATAGTCCTTCACATCACGCATGGCATTCGTAAAGCCAAAAGCAATATGATCGTTAAAGCCGATAATGACACTTGGCGAACCCGGAAACGTAGCGCCATACACATTCATAGTAGGCGTCGTGATCTGCATCTCGTACCAGATTGATGGCAGGGAAAGTGTCAGGTGCGGATCATTAGCCAACAGCGGCGCGCCACTCGCTGTGCGACTACCACTAACCGCCCAGTTATTGCTTCCGTTAGTCCGCTCCGGCTTAACGGTCTCGATTACATTTAATGTAGTGTCGTTTCCAAAATATAGCGAATCGGCAGAGGCAGGCTTTACCGGTATAATACCCGGCGCAGCAAACGCGGTTCCTTTCGGCACGATGGGCATGGAAGAATCAGATACCTGCGGGTACAATTGCTCCATATCGGAAAGTGAGAACACCGACTTTGCATTCGTAAATTCCAGGTCGCGCTCATAGCCTGCCAGGTCCTTGCTCATGACTTTCAAAAAGAGAGCGACCTTAAAATTGCTCCAGGCTTCGGGCTTGTAATCCAGCAACTTGTATTCGATAGGCAGTTCTGCTTCGCTGAGTGAAGTGATGTAAGCATTCACGCCGGCGGTATAGGCATCATAATAAGCTTTTGATGCCGGGTCCCTTTCCATTTCTTTAGTTGCGTTCTCGGCTGCGAAAACCATTCCTTCGCGGCGCATTTGCCTGTCGTTTTTTATGATGCGGGGATCATTTCCCAACTTCTCACTCAATCGCCCTGATCCAAATAAGGTTTGAAATTCCATTTGCCATAAGCGGAACTTAGCATGCAAATAACCCTGCATAAAATAAGCGTCTTCTTCCTGCTCGGCAAAGATGTGCGGCACCAATCTTTCGTCTATGTAAACCGTGCCTTTGCCTTTTAGATTGGAGAACTTTAGTGAAGCGTTATAGTCTTCGTCTGACGGTTCGGCATTCTGCCAAAAGCCTTGCTGTGGACTCAGGAATTTACCCAGCGGAGGAATTGATCCCCATTTAGTATCAAGAGCAAAAACGAGGGCTGCTGTTAAAAGGATGACGAAGATGGCGGATAGAATTCGCATAAGCAGGTAATGGATGCGAAAGGTAAGAAAAGTTTAGGCTTTATATAAGCAATGGTAAGCGCTGCTTATTTTGTTCAATCATATAGCAGGCCCTTTTTCAATTACCGCCTACAATAATTAGCTTGCAATGCGGTTAACCAGGTTGTAAACCCTTTACCCTAAAAAAAAATTCATGAAGAAAGCCCTCCTCTTTTTCAGCTTACTATCAGGACACCTCTTTGCGCAAAAGCCTGCTACGGTTGTCAACATCATACCACAACCGGTTTCCGTTGCGACAAAGCCCGGTGCCTTCACGCTCAGCCGGCAAACCGTGCTGGCGGCAACGGATGCGGAAGACCGCAAGATCGCCGGGCTTCTTAATGAGTACCTGCAGGTCAACTATGGCTTTAAGCTGGACATAGACAACCAGGAAGGAAAAGATTATATCCGGTTCTCCACACGCAAGTTCATCACTGTACCCGCCAAAGAAACCTACAACTTAAATGTATCCATGAAGGGTGTTACTATTGAAGGCGATAGCTATGCCGCTACTTTCTATGGCATGCAATCGCTAATACAGTTGTTACCGGTAGAACGGCCTCGAACTCCAACCCCCAAACTTCAAATTCCAAACATTTCAGTAACCGATTATCCCCGCTTTGCCTACCGCGGCATGCACCTGGATGTTTGCCGTCATTTCTTTCCTGTCGCCTTTTTGAAGAAATACATTGACTATCTCGCCCTGCACAAAATGAACACCTTTCATTGGCACCTGACCGATGACCAGGGCTGGCGGATCGAGATAAAGAAGTATCCTGCACTAAATACGGTTGGCGCTTACCGAAACGGCACCATCATTGGGCGCTATCCCGGCACGGGCAATGACAACATCCGCTACGGCGGCTACTATACGCATGAAGAAGTGAAGGAAGTGGTGCGCTATGCAGCCGCCCGCTACATTACGGTGTTGCCGGAGATCGAAATGCCCGGTCATGCCTCCGCAGCTATTGCGGCTTATCCATGGCTAAGTTGCTTCCCGGAGCAGGAAACGCTTATCCCCTCCCACCCTTCCCTCCTCAGCCAGGGAACAAGAGGCAAGAAGGTACAGGAAACCTGGGGCGTGTTTGAAGATGTGTTCTGTGCCGGCAAGGATTCTACGTTCACCTTTTTGCAGGACGTGCTGGACGAGGTGTTGCCGCTGTTCCCTTCTACGTTTATTCATATTGGCGGCGATGAAAGTCCAAAGACGCACTGGAAGCGGTGCCCCCGTTGCCAGGCCCGTATGAAAGCAGAAGGATTAAAGGACGAGCACCAACTGCAAAGCTATTTTGTGCAGCGGATGGAGAAATACCTTAATGCCAAAGGCCGCACCATTATTGGGTGGGACGAAATACTGGAGGGCGGACTTGCACCCAATGCCGTCGTAATGAGCTGGCAGGGTGAAGGGGGTGGCATAGCAGCTGCCAAACAAGCCCACACCGTGATCATGACACCGCAAAAGCCAGTGTATTTCGATCACTCGCAAACAAAGAATGAAGACTCGCTGGTGATCGGTGGGTATAACCCGCTGGAAGCCGTATATGCTTACGAACCAGTACCAAAGGAACTGGATACTGCGGCTGCCCGTTATATACTGGGTGCCCAGGCCAACCTGTGGACAGAATACATTCCTACTCCATCGAAAGTGGAGTACATGATCTTTCCGCGGCTGAGTGCTTTGAGCGAAGTACTATGGAGTCCAAAGGAATCCCGCAACTGGAGCTCTTTTGAAAGAAGACTTCCGGTTCAGATGCAGCGTTATGAGTTGTGGAAGGCGAGTTTTAGCGAGGCCTATTATGACTTAAAAACTGCGGTCCTGCCAGAACCTAATGGTGCTGGAGTTATTTGGAATGTAACTTCTAAGCGAACTTGTGAATATTGCCATGTTAAGGTGCTATACGAAAGTATCGCAAACAAAGATTTTTTTATCTTTGATACATCTGAAATAAGAGACCCGAAAGACATAGTGCGAGTTGCTGGATACAAAATAGATTCTATTCTAAAAAAAGCAGGTGAACGAGTTTCTTATTTTGAAGAGGGTCGAAATGAGGTTAATATTTTAATAAATGGTTCAGGTGTTGCAAGTGCTACACAATACTTTCATCACACAAGAGGAAAACCTATTTTACTACCTTTTTCATTCAACAAAGCCACAGGCAAAAAGGTCTCCATCACAGCGACACCCAACTCCAAATATCCCGGACAAGGCGGCGCCTTTAGCCTGGTCAATGGAATCTATTCCAACAAAGGGCTAAGCTACCCAGACTGGCTGGGCTTTATTGGCGATGACCTGGAAGCCACTATTGATCTTGGCAAGGCCGAAAGCTTTAGTTCCGTAAAAATGCATACGCTTGACCAGAACGGCAGCTGGGTGTATCTCCCGGCATTTGTAGAAGTGCTGACCTCCAACGACGGCAAGCGGTTCAAGCCGGTAGGACGTTCTTCGGAATTTGCGAAGGACACGCTGACCATGGGCTTTATCACAGTTCGCTTCGCGAAGCAGTCTGCCCGCTACATAAAGGTGGTGGCGAAGAACTATGGCACCATCCCCGATGGGATGCCGGGCGGCGGTAATAAGGCGTGGCTGTTTGCCGATGAATTGATCGTGGAATAAATATTATTGTTTATTTTTAGAATTAAAGACTTACCTATATGGGACCATTAGGCTTAAATGAGGTGATCGTTATTTTTATCCTTCTGCTATTTATAATTTTGCCAATAGTGTTAGTGATTTATATAGTCCGCAATGGGAAGAATAAAAGACGAATTGAAGAATTGGAAAGGCAATTGCGTGAAGCTCGATCTGGGAGCGGTCACAGCTAAGAGCGCTGGTTCTCCTTATAAAGACTTAAAAATAACCCCGATATAGCAACCACCCGTGTTCTGACTCCTGTCATAGTCCGGCTCCATAAAGGGAGTAAGGTGCAGCCAAAGTTTATCTGATAGTTTAAACTGGCTTTGCAGTTGCAAGCTAAATCCAAGGTTACTCACTTTGTAAACATTCGAATAGCCATTGTCGTAGCTATTCAATACAAAGTTTTTCTCCCGCGTCCCAATGACCCAGGCCCGTTGCGGGAGTGCATTATAAGGCTGGTCCATTTCGCCCTCCCATTTATAAAAGCGGTAGTTCAATCCAAGATTCGGTTGAAAGATGTAGCGCTTCCTCTTTACGACCTGGTAGGAAAAGGTTTGGTGGATCTCGCCTATAGAAACCCGTAGCGTGGCGCCAACATAATCGTTGTAATGACGCAGGCGCTTATATCCTACTTGTGATTTGGTGTAAAGACGGTTGCTTATTTGAAATTCGTACCCTGCATGAACAGGCATGCCCATCGCGTCGTTTTTATTGACGGCGACACCTGTGCTTATCTCCAGTTGTGAGAACGCTGGGATTAAGGAAAGCAACGCAATGGCGGTGAATAGTGTTTTCATAAGATTTAGCATAAGCATAGGGCGTATATGATTCTTCGCCTGGGTCTTTTTAAGAAAATGAAAGATATGCTATTTCGTAACCGTTTCAGATAAGCATAATGTACTTCAATTTATGAAATGTACTATCATTGCCTCCGTTGAAAAAGGAGAAACACATATATGGTTTAGACATCCTTCGCTTTGCAGCTATTACTGCGGTTTTAATAAACCATGTTTTTTCCGTCTTTGATAATGATTGGGACCCGCTTTGGTACAGGGTATTTGTTTTTGATGGAGTAACCATCTTTTTTGTTTTGAGCGGGTATCTTATTGGAGGAATTTTATTAAGGCAAAGCGAAAACTTTTTTGGTTGGAAAGAACTTATGCACTTTTGGAAGCGTAGGTGGCTGCGAACGCTCCCGGCTTATTTCTTCATGCTGTTTATAATGATCGGGTATTACTCTACGGATGGAACCCTACCCTCTTTGACTTTGCCAAGTACTTTGTGTTTTTGCAAAGCTTGTTTATTGGTGCACCTCGTGTTTATCCGGAAACATGAAGCCTGTGTATAGAAGAATGGTTTTACTTGCTCATTCCATTCGTTTTCGTGGTTGCTTTTACATTAATAAACAAGAGGAAATTCTTACTTCTTTGCATTATCACCGGGATAGTAATGGAGACAATAGTAAGAAATTACATAGCTACTTACTATGAAGATCATGGCCAATTAATGATACATGCTAATAGAATAATATTTACACGGTTTGATAGCCTTTTGTTCGGCTTCTTAGGCGCTTATATCACGTATTATAAGTTGTGGCGAAAAGAGAAAATTTTGTTCTGGCTTGGCTTAATTCTATTTATACTGATGCAATTAAATAAAATTGTCTTTGGTTTTAATGATCTGTGGAAATACGGATGGTTTTCGCTTGTGCCACTTTCTGTTTTTTTGATGTTGCCTTTTTTAAGCTCAATAAAAAAAGGCTCAGGCGTAACCTTTAAATTCATCACATTTACAAGCATGATTTCTTATTCTATCTACTTAGTCCACTACACTCCATTTAAAAGATTACTTTATCCATTAGTAAACGATCTTCCAATTATTATTCAATTTTTGATCTACGGTATCTGTGCTTATTTATTTGGTTTCCTTCTTTACACTTTTATTGAAAAGCCTTTCATGAGGTGGAGAGATAAATGGTTAATTCGCCCAATAATCACCAGCGTAGGCAAAACATAATTCCAAACCTTTATACTCCCATCACACCCGCAGCACACCCCGAAACCCTCTCCCACCATAATACGACTGCGCCCCGTTGTGATACACGAACACGGTGCCGAAACGGAGATCGCCGAAGATAGCGCCGCCCAGCTTCCGGATGTTCTCTGGTGTCTTCAACCAGCTCGATGTTTTCGAATCGAAAGATCCAAGTCCTTGTAAATGCCGGTATTCTTCTTCAGTTAATAACTCAATCCCCATCTCTGTAGCCATGTCCACAGCGCTGTTTTCCGGGCGGTGTTCCTTTCTCGACTCCAGCCCTTCGCGATCGTAGCAAAGGCTGCGGCGGCCGGCAGGACTTTCCGCGGAACAATCAAAAAACAAGTATTCACCCGTCGCCTTATCCTTACCCACCACATCGGGTTCGCCACCGGTGGTTTCCATTTCGTGGAGCGACCATAGCTTGCCGGGATTAGCTTTCAACCTGGATTCTACGTCCGCCCAAGCTATTCCTTTATGCCGAGCCGTGTGCTTTTCGAAACGGGCTTTCAGTGTGCTGAGTAATACGGATTGCAGTTCAGAGGATAGCTTGTTTTTATTGCTGGCTGTTTTACTCATGGTTTTTGTTGTCTTATTGAATCATTTAGCATGTGTGAGCTTTTCGAAAAAGCCGGAGGCTATTGGGCCGGAATATTCAGTTTCTTATTGGTCGCCAACCAGGAAGCCAGTTCTTCCGGAGTGTCCTCCACACCTTCCACTTTCTTTAAATACCAGCGGTTATCGGGTGTCCGGGTAAAATCAAACAACAGCCGATAGCCCTGGCCCTCTTTCCTATTGAAATGCACCCGCACATTGGTATTGAACTGCGAATAAATATTGGTGTTTTCGATTTTGCTGATGGCGGCTGGATTCAGTACCACAGCCAAAGTTGCAAATGGACGGTCCGCAAGAAAACGCCTGATCGTCTTTTCTGCATTCCCTTGCGTGAGTGTATTGCTTTTGCCGCAGCTACAAAGGAAGATAATGGTGCAAGCGAACAAAAGAGTTTGTGTAAGCTGTTTCATATAGAAATAAATGTGAGTTTAGGGCAGTTTAGTTTTTTAAGATCAAATGGGTCCTTCCCAGCCAACTAAGGACGAAAATAGTCAGCACTACTTTCTCAAAATCTTTTCCATCGCCTTTCCCTTCGCTAGTTCGTCTATCAATTAATCCAGGTTACGAACTTTGCGCATCAGCGGGTCTTCAATATCTTCCACCCGGTAGCCACAAATAACACCGGTGATCTTTGATGCATTGGGATGCAACTGCGGCGCCTGATCGAAAAAAGTTTCAAAATCATTCTTCGTGTCAATCTGTTGCTGCAAGGCTTCCGCGGTGTACCCGGTCAGCCAGCAAATGATGGCATCCACCTCCGTCTTTGTGCGGCCTTTCTTCTCCGCCTTTACCACGTAGTGCGGGTAAACACCGGCAAATGCCATTCGGTATATCCTGTGCTTTTCCATAATAATCCTTAACTGGGTTCCCACAGTTCGATCTTGTTTCCTTCGGCATCCATAATATGGACAAATTTTCCATAGTCGTATGTCGCGATATCGTCTAATATGGTCACGCCGTTTTCTCTAAGCTTGCTTACCAGTCCTTCCATATTCTGCACCCTGTAATTGATCATGAATTCCTTTTTCGAAGGGGCGAAATAGTCACTCCCTTTTTTGAAAGGCGTCCATTGAAGGGAGTTTATTTCCTCTGGGTTATTCATACTCCTCGATTCAAAACTCGATGAACCCCAGTCATTGATCTCGAGCCCTAAATTTTTAGCATACCATTCTTTCGTTTCCTGCAGGTTATCCGAAATAAAGAAGATGCCGCCAATGCCGGTTACCCTGGGTGTGGTGTCAACAGGTGAAATGCTGTTGTTGGTTACGTCTTTTTGTTCTTCCATAATGTTGCAATTTTATGTGTGTAGATTTTTATTGAATTGAATTGCCGCTATTGAAAGGCTTTATGCAGTAACGAAATGTTTTGAGAAATGAATTCCCCTCAAATATTACCTTCTCTTATTTATCGCAATCAGCAATGCCGAAGCAATGGCGCACATTACTAAAGCACTAATGATAAGCGAATTCTCTTTCTGTGAAATTCCGATCAACAGGTCGCCTACAAACATGACCAGGAAGAAGATATAGGCAATGGTCAGCATCGGGACCGATCTTTTTAATGTGGCAAAAGCAAAGATGAAACCCAGGGCGAATTGCCGGGCAGCCCACATATAGAATAGGTAGTCTACGCCTTTTGCTGTAATATCAACCGTCTCTAAAACCGATCCCGGCGAAAAGCATAATAGGAAACTAACGGCTATTTCAAGCAAGGCGATCAGTCCGGATACGATAAGTATCCATTTGGGTAATAGTCTTTGTGCAGTTGTCATAATGTAGTTTTGGCTTTTACCTGTTATGTTGTTAGATGCCTATTGTGCGATCCGTAGCTTCACGACATTGTTTGTGGGTGATCGCTGACAACAGGTTATCGAAGTGAAAGATACACCTGGAAGTTTTACTGCTTCTTCATCTTTTAGAATCGGTAAGGTGTGGACCGGAATGCTCATTTAGCTGTTGTAACTACCGGCTTTCATTAGCAGCTACAATGCACCGGTAACTATTGCCACCTATTACTTCACTCGCAAATATCCATAGATCCTTTTCTCCAGATAGCCTTATTGGTTTCATTAGGTTGCAACAGGTCCCAAAGATTACCATACAGGTCTTCAAATACGGCTACTATCCCATAGGGTTCCTCTTTGGGGGGACGCACAAAACGAATATTGCGGTTGCACATCTTAGTATAGTCTCTCCAAAGATCATCCGTATATAAAAAAAGGAACACCCTGCCACCGGTTTGATTACCTACACTCGCCAGTTGCCTGTCATCAGCCGCTTTGGCAAGCAAAAGACAGCATTCGCCTGCGCCTGGTGGCGCTACCAAAACCCACCTTTTATCTTCTGATAGCTGGGTGTCTTCCAGCAATTGGAAGTCTAATTGCCGGGTGTAAAAGTGTATTGCCTCATCGTAATCCTCTACCACTACCGTTATGTGAGCAATGCTTTGTTTCATATTAAATCAAACGAATGTTCATTTACAACTCTGTTGATAAGGGCTTCAGAAAGCAATACTCAAAAAACGTTTATTGAATCCTGAGTATGGAATGATTGTCATTATCGTGTGTGCTTCCTGGCGATTGAAAAAAACAAGCGCCTGTTGCTGACCACTGCCGTATCACTCGTTCTTGCCTTGCAGCATCGGCACAAAACTGAAGTTGTCAAACACTTCGGTCTTTGTTTCGCCGCCTTCTAATTTAGTGATCCGTTTCATTACCTGTATCTCGCCGGCATCCACCGGTATCACCATCAAGCCACCCACTTTCATTTGCTCTACCAGCTTTGGCGGAACGATGGGTGCAGCAGCGGTAATGATCACCCTATCGAAAGGACCGTAAGTAGGCAAGCCTTCAAAGCCATCGCCGTAAAAGAACTTGATGTTCGGGTAGCGGCGCAGGTACTCAAAGCCTTTGTTCTGATCGAATAATTTCTTTTGGCGTTCGATGGTAAATACCTGTGCGCCCAACTCCGCCAGCACCGAAGCCTGGTAAGCGCTGCCCGTGCCGATCTCCAGCACCCGCATGAAAGGCTTCACTTCAAGCAATTGGGTTTGATAAGCAACCGTATAGGGCTGGGAAATGGTTTGGTCGGCAGTGATTGGAAAGGCTTTGTCTTCGTAAGCGATCTCATCAAAGGCAGAATCGAGGAAAAAATGCCGGGGGATCTTATTGATGGCATCCAATATTTTTTCATCCCTGATACCTTTTTCACGTACGATGTCCACCAGTTTTTTTCGCAGCCCCTTGTGGCGGTAGCTATCCTCGAACTTCCTCATGGCGCAAATATAACCAGCACGGTCAATGAAAGGCGGCGTACAAAAGTGCTATTTTTATCCCCTGATGCGAGACCATGTGCTATTGGGTGTTTTATGGCTTTTATTCTGCATTTTCCACAGTGCGTTAGCCGCCAGTTCCCTTAAACGATGGATCGCGTCAGAGGCAGCCTGGTTAAACAGATTCTACCGGCTTTTTTATACCCTTTTTGCGGCAGCCACTTTCATCTACATCATTACTATACAAGTGCGGATCCATTCGCCGTACCTGTTGCCACCTACATTTCAGTGGGTGGGTTATCCCCTTCTTGCAGTGGGATTGGTCATTATGGGTATTTGCATCAAAAAGTATTTTCTCAGCTTAAGCGGTATTAAAAGCCTCGTCACACTGCAGCCCAACACCTTCGATCTGAAAGTGGAAGGCATTCACCGCTTTGTGCGTCACCCGCTTTACCTTGGCACTTTCATAGCTATCTGGGGTTTGTTTTTCGTGATACCGCAATTGTCCTTATTCCTTTCAAACCTCATTATTCACCTTTACACGTTAGTGGGTATCCGGTTAGAAGAAAAGAAACTGGTAGAAACATTCGGCGCACAGTATGAAGAGTATAAAAGGAAGGTTCCAAAATTGCTGCCCCGTTTTCCCTTTAAACGGCAACCGTAGTTTCCAACGGTCAATAACCGTATTTCACCGATTCATTAAATAAAAGCCTACTATTTAGAGTTCTTTTGCTCTACCAAAATGAGTCGCAACCAAAGCTAACTGCTTAAACTAACTGCTTAAACTTATTAAATCCCTCTGCCTAAAGTAAAAAGTGCTTTCACGAGCACTTTTCTATTTCACAAACCTTCTTTTTAGAAGTAGTTACAATTTGAGATCACTGGTTATCTGTTCGATCTTCTTGACCAGTTCCGCTTCTACTCCTTTATAATCTTCCGCTGACCGCAAGGGCGCCTTTACACTAAAGTAGAACTTGATCTTTGGCTCCGTTCCCGATGGACGGGCGCTGATCTTGCTGCCATCTTCCAATACGAACTGCAATACGTTTGACTTTGGCAAGCGAATAGGAGTCGTTTCACCCGAAACAAGATCCGTTGCCACTTGCTTCTGGTAATCCATTAGCTGCACCACCTTGCTGCCGCCTAAGCTCCGTGGCGGAGCCGCCCGGTAGCCTTCCATCATAGCCGCGATCTCGCCCTGCCCGTTCATGCCTTTTTTGGTAATAGAGATAAGGTGCTCTTTGTAGCAGCCATATTGCACATAAAGATCAATCAGCTTTTCATAAAGACTCCTGCCTTTGTTCTTCTCGTAAGCCGCCATCTCACAGAGAATGGCAACCGCGGAAACCGCATCCTTATCCCGTATCTGGTCGCCGATCATTAAGCCATAGCTTTCCTCACCGCCAATGATATAGTGCTCCTGCCCTTCTTTCTCTTTTATCAACTCAGCGATCCACTTAAAACCGGTTAATACATCGTAGCAAGCAACGCCCTGCGCTTTGGCCAATTCGTCGATCATGGTGGTCGTAACGATGGTTTTTATCACCATATCGTTTGGCCGTGCAATGCCTTTCTCCTTGCGGCTTTTGATCATATAGTTAAAGGCTAATACGGCGGTTTGATTGCCGTTCAGCAATACCCAGGCGCCATCATTATCCTTCACGCCAATTCCTACACGATCAGCATCCGGGTCTGTACCGCAAAGGATATCTGCATCCAACTCCTGTGCCTTGCGCAAGCCAATGCTCATCGCCTCACTTTCCTCCGGATTAGGATAAACTACCGTAGGGAAATTTCCGTCCGGCGTCGCTTGTTCTTCTACAACCGTTACGTTTTGGAAACCATATTCTCTAAGCACTTGCGGCACCAGTGTAATGCCGGTACCATGAATGGATGTGTAAATGATCTTCAGGTCTTTTTGTGCGGCAATCGCTTCGGGGTAAACGCTCAGGCTTTTGAGCATCTTAATGTAAGCCTCGTCCAGCTCTTTACCGATCAGGGTAATATTCGCTTCGCCGCCACTCCATTTCACATCATCGAGGCTGGCTATTTTTTCAACTTCGGTGATCACGTTCTTATCATGCGGAGGTACCAATTGTCCGCCATCATCCCAATAGGCTTTGTAGCCATTGTATTCTTTTGGATTGTGAGATGCGGTACAAACCACTCCGCCCTGGCATCCCAGGTTACGTATGGCAAAGGACAGTTCAGGAGTCGGACGTAATTCTTCAAAGAGAAATACTTTGATGCCGTTTGCACCAAAAACATTCGCCACGGTTTCCGCAAAAAAGCGGCTGTTGTTGCGGCAATCATGTGCAATGGCCACTTTTACCTGAATTCCTGGAAAACTTTGCTTTAAGTAATTAGCATAACCCTGCGTAGCCATGCCTATCGTGTATTTGTTCATCCGGTTGGTGCCAATGCCCATAATACCGCGGAGCCCGCCCGTACCAAATTCAAGGTTGCGGTAAAAAGCATCTGCCAGTTCATCAGGATTTGATCCCTGCATCTCGCGGATACCCTTTTTTGTTTCTTCATCAAAAGCTCCGTCTAACCAGGTTTGCACTTTCTGCCCGATTGCTGCGTCCATTGTATCCATTTTTTGGTTTGAATCCTAAAGGTTGAAAACCATGCGAAGGTAAGTGTCCGTACATTTGTTTGGTGAGTAAATGGATTTTCTATAGCCTGTTTATGGTGGCAACATTTTGCCAAGCACAGGATTCCACCCCATTCGTTTTAAAGGTGCCGGATACGGTAAACCGTAACCTTTCTATTGATAAGAAACGCCAGCTATTGATGGGTGCAACGCACTTTACTGTTTATGGTGGCTGGCTGGTAATGCTGAATGCTACCTGGTACAAAAACTATCCGCGCAGCAAGTTTCATTCCTTTAACGATATGGGCGAATGGCAGCAGATGGATAAAGTAGGACATGCCTGGACCGTCTACACATCCAGCCGCATCAGTTATGGCATGTGGCGCTGGACGGGTATTTCCAATATAAAATCGGTGCTGCTTTCCGCAACGCCTGCGCTTGCTTATATGTTGGCGGTGGAATATTTGGACGGACGCTCCGCCGAATGGGGATGGAGCTGGGGCGATGCCGGTGCCAACGCTTTTGGCGCGGCGCTTTTTGCATCGCAGCAACTGGCCTGGAACGAACAAAAAGTGCAGCTGAAGTTTTCGGCGCACCCGGCCCGCTATCCCCCGGATACACGGCAGCGTGCAGACGAACTTTTTGGTACAGGTTTTTTGGAACGCACCCTCAAAGATTATAACACGCAAGCTTATTGGTTAAGTTTTCACCTGCCGAAAGGACTGAAATTGCCGCCCTGGCTTCAAATTTCTTTCGGGTATGGTGCGGCAGGTATGTTGGGTGGATATGAAAATACAGCCCGCGACAAAGATGGCAATGTGACGTTCAACCGGCCGGATATAAAGCGTTACCGCCAATGGTATGTGGCGCCGGACATTGACCTGACGCGCATCAAAACAAAAAGCAAGCTCTTGAAGACCGTTTTCTATACACTGAACAGCCTTAAGTTCCCGGCCCCTACCCTGGAGTTTTCTAACGGCAAATTCAAAGGACACTTCCTTTATTTCTAATGCAGCCAGGCGCCGGTCACCACTTCCCCATCTGTTTCTACGGTGATGTGTTCCTGCAGCGTAGTAGAAACAGAAAGTCCTACATAATCGGGCTGTACCGCGAATTGCTTATGGCTGCGTTCTACCAGCACCAGCGTTTGTATCTTTTTAGGCAAGGTGTCCAGCAGTGGTTTTAAGGCATATAATAAAGTGCGTCCGCTATTGGATACATCATCCACCACGATGACCACGGCATCCTTAAAATCCTTATCAACATTAATACTTGCCTGCAGCGGTTCCTTCTTATTGAGTCTCACCGTTGCCAGTTCTATAGGAATAGAAAGTATCTGTTCCAGCTCCTTTACCAGGCTTTGCGCTACGATCACCCCGTTGCCTTCAATGCCTATGATCGTCAGAGAAGTTTCAGTGGCATTGTCTTCGGCTACCTGGAAGGCCATGCGACGGATGCGGCGTTTTGCGGCGTCCGCGGAAAGGAGTGAATTCTTTGAAACAATATCGGTGGTCATCTGTTATTTTTACAGCCTCCAAATTAGTTCATCTAAAACCAGCGTATGCAAATCGCGCAACAAATATTATTCATTCTTTTAACGGCTGCCGCGGTCTGGGTTTTTGCTAAGAAAGCAAGGTTCATTTCGCGAAACATAAACCTGGGGCGTGACGAGGACCTGAAAGACAACCCCGGTGCCCGCTGGCGCAATATGGCGCTGATGGCATTAGGACAAAAAAGAATGTTTGACAAACCGTTTGTGGCACTGCTTCATTTTGCCGTGTACGCGGGTTTTATCATTATCAACGTAGAGATCCTGGAGATCATATTGGATGGCATATTCGGTACGCACCGGATGTTTGCATCTTACTTAGGAAGCGGTTATACGTTTGTCATTAACTTCTTTGAAGTGCTGGCGTTCCTGGTTTTAGCAGCCTGTGTTATTTTTCTATTACGGCGGAACGTAGCGAAAGTACATCGCCTGACCCAGAAAGAATTGAACGGTTGGCCTAAGACGGATGCCAACCTGATCCTCACCTTCGAGATCGTACTCATGAGTCTTTTCCTGCTGATGAATGCTGCAGATAGAAACCTGCAAGTGAGAGGTGCGGAACATTACGGAAACGTGGGACAATTCTGGATCTCGGGTTTGATCGCACCGCTGTTTCAAAACCTTTCTACTGGTATACTCGTAGCGATTGAGCGCATGGCCTGGTGGCTGCATATTGCCGGCATCTTCGTGTTCTTAAACTACCTGCCATACTCCAAGCACCTGCACATTATTCTTGCTTTCCCCAATACCTATTTTGCCCGGCTGTCGCCGCAAGGCAAAATGGTGAACATGCCGGAGATACAAAAGGAAGTGCTGTATGCCATGAACCCCTCTACCGTTCCGGCAGAAGCCGCAACCGAAGAACATAAAAAGTTTGGCGCAAAAGATGTGCAGGACCTGAGCTGGAAGAACCTGTTGGATGCCTACACCTGCACGGAGTGCGGACGCTGCACCGAAGCCTGCCCGGCGAACCAGACAGGTAAGATACTTTCCCCACGCAAGATCATGATGGATACCCACGACCGGATCGAAGAAGTGGGTGTGCAACTGGATACAACCAAAGCAGTAGCCGAAGGCAAGACCTTGCTGCATGATTATATCACCACCGAAGAACTTTGGGCCTGCACTTCCTGCCAGGCCTGTGTGCAGGTATGCCCGGTTTTGATCAGCCCGCTTAGCATCATCAACCAACTGAAGCGTTATTTGGCATTGGAAGAAAGCAACCAGCCCGGCGAATGGAACGGCATGTACAGCAACATCGAGAACAATTTTGCGCCATGGAAGTTCAGCCCGGATGAAAGAGCCAACTGGGCGGTGGAAATGAATGAGAAAGAAGGTTGAGAGCAGTGAGGTCTATTGACTTACCACTCTCAACACCACTTACTTCTTCAGCGACTGGACCACCTCCAATGCCTTGTCAATGTCCTCTTCCATATTGATAATGCCGGGAGTGAACCTCGTCCAGCTGGTCTTATAAGGTGAAGCCGTGGCTATCACTCCTTTATCGAGCAATGCCTGTACCGCCTCTTCCGTGGAATAGCCGGCTATATCAAACGAAATAATGCCCGCGGACAGCTCATCGCTCAGAGGTGTATGTACTACCACATGCTCCATTTCCGCCAGTCCTTCTTTGCACCGCCTGTTAAGCTCGTGCACCCGCTCCCAAATGGCTTCCTTGCCCATGTCCATCACCCAGTGAAAGGCATCGCACAGGGCCCACCGGTATTCCAGCGAGTGAAACCCGCCCGGCGTCATTTGCTTTCCGTCCATTTCTTTCGGACGCTCTTCTTCCGCTATCACCTTATCCATCACTTCCGTAAAGCTAGGGATGATGGGTGTGACCGTCTGCCAGGCCGAACGCTTTGCGGCGATGATGCCTGTGCCCCTTGGGCCATATAGCCATTTGTGGCAGCCGGTGATAAAGAAGTCCACGCCCAGCTCCCCGAAACTTTCCTTTTCAATGCCAAAGCCATGCACGGCATCCAGCAGGATCAGTACCTTATTCGCTTCGCTTCTTCCCACATTGATCTCCCGCACCAATGCTGCGATCTCCGGTACCGGCATTTTTAATCCTGAACTGGAATGCACCCACGTGATCCCGAGCACCCTCGTATTTTCCCGGATGGATTCTTTTACAGAAAGAACGATCTCTTCTTTGCTCACGGAGGAAAGACTTTCAAATAAGCGGATCCTGCGGAAGGAAGCGCCTGTTCTACCCGTTGCCATGCGGATGGCTTCGTGCTGCGAATAATGGTCATGATCGGTGGTCAGTATCTCCTGCCCCGGCTGTAGGTTCAATGCCGTATAGATAAGCCCCAGTCCCATCGTAGTGCTGTCCGTCACGGCAATATCATCGGGGTTCTCCATTTGCAGGTATTGCGCCGCGGCTTCCCGCACCCGCTGCATATATTCGTTCTCCACCTTTTCCGTGTATTGCACCGGGTCCTTGTCCAGTTGTTTACGGTATTTGTCAATGGCTTCGTGCACGGGCTTTGGATGCGACACCACGAACTGCGAGGCACCCATGTGAATATTCTTCCGGTCGTGTGTGAACAATTTCGTTATGGCTTTCCAATCGGCATGACTTTTATTCTTATGGCTGCTCATTCTTATGATCCTTTATTTTTTTGTTGATTACGTAAAAACCGGTGTAGCTGTTTCGCAATTTTCAGGCCTGTAAATGGTAGTAATATTGCAGCTACATTTCTTTTATCATGGCTTGGCTCTATCTCATCATAGCAGGATTATTTGAAGTAGGTTTCACCACCTGCCTGGTAAAAGCAAAAGAACACACCGGTGTGACACAGGCGTATTGGCTGGCGGGCTTTCTTATCTCCATGTTCCTCAGCATGTACCTGCTATACAAAGCCACGCTTACATTACCGATGGGCACCGCCTACGCCGTGTGGACCGGCATTGGCGCTGCGGGCACCGTTATCGTCGGGCTTATCCTTTTCCGGGAGCCTGTCCATTTCTGGCGTCTCTTCTTTCTTTGCCTGCTTATCTGTTCCATCATCGGGATCAAATTCGTCACCAAAGCATAAGGGATTTAAATGGTTATGCGCCAGGCAACGGCATCATCTTATGGAGTTGCCAAATGGAAGCAGTGCTCCTTGTATAAAAAAGGAAACACGCCAATCCTCAATTTGGCAGATACCCTGTTATCCAGTTAAATAGGCAACAGAACCATACGGGTGCAAGAATATCTTTGTGTGGAAAAGGCAAAGACCTTTTGCCTGTTTGATAACGGCGGATGATTAGCGGCAAGCGAAGCAGACATAGTAAAACAATTATAGACGAGAACCCACAAAATGGATCAAAATATAAAATCAATCAGGGCATTTATCGGATCTAAAGACTATGAAATATCAAGAGCTTTTTACAAGGACTTAGGGTTTGAAGAAAAAGTCATTTCGGATAAGATGTCGCTTTTTACAATCCAGGGATTATGTTTCTACTTGCAAGACTATTACCTAAAAGACTGGATTGAAAACTCAATGATGCTTCTTGAAGTAAGTGACGTTGAAAAGTACTATCGTTTTTTACAAACACTGGAACTCGATAAAAGATATTTAAATAGCAAACTTGTGCCGCTACAGGAAAATGAATGGGGTAAAGAATGCTATTTGATTGACCCGTCCGGTGTGCTATGGCATTTTGTAGATTTTCGTAGATAACCAATACGGGAAACGATAACAGCGACAACTACTTAATCATGACCATCCCCACCTTCCCTTTCCAGGTTATTGACTGGACCGCCATCCCTGCCGAAAGGCACGAAGGCGAAGAAGCATACGCTTTACGGCAAGTGATGAATGTTGGAGACATCCGCATTCGCCGTATGGAATACGCACCCGGCTATAAAGCCGATCACTGGTGCAAAAAAGGTCACATCATTCATTGCCTTCAAGGCAGCATGATAACGGAACTGGAAGACGGGCGCCTGATGGAATTGAGCGAAGGCGCCACTTATATTGTAGGCGACGACTGCGAAGCGCATAGAACCTTTTCCAAAGGTGGCTGTGTGCTGTTTGTGGTAGATTGAGACTTGAATGCCGCTGTGGGTGTCAAGCTAAAGTTAGGTAGGCACTTCACCAACCACGGCAGATAGCAAGAATTATAAACGAAACAACAAGAACTTGATCACTTCCGGTTACGGATAGCGATAGCGGAATCGCGGTGCATCCTTAATATAGGAAACGTGCGGGCGGCGAAACCACGTATGGCTGTGTCCACCGCTTTCTTGGACGCATCTTCAAACTCGTCAAGGTCATCCTTATGCGCTTCTATCATCATCGTGATATAGGCCCGGTCAAAAGCGGTTCCGGATAACTGTTGCAGGTGCCCGATATGCTTCGCATGCTTAGCCATGGGGGCGGTGGGCAGGGTTACGCCCATACGGCCGGCCAGCATCACTACTTCCGCGTTGGCAGCGGTATGGTCCCTTACCATCATGGCGCCAAATGCTTTTACCCTTGGGCTGTTGTGCCACGGTTCCCAGCTGCACTTCCATCAAGCCGCTGCTGGCGGCCTCTTTCAGAAAAAGCGAGTCGGGCTCGATGAACTGTACATCAGACAGTTGTGCGCTCTTATCGTTAGACGGTTGCGCATTTTTATCAATCAAAATAAAAGAAAAGGAAGTAAAAAGGATGACAGTAATGCCGACCAGGTGAATACTCTTTATCATTAAAACTGTTTTCCTCTTTGTAGAAAGAGTTGTGCCATTTGATTAGCGATTTATCAACAGCCGAACGGGCTTGCATTAATGGCTGAACGGCATAGAAGGATGTGGATCGAGATATATGGCTAATGCTTGCTAATGCTTCAGGGTGCACGATAAGCCTGCTTGCCCACAATTACCCTCTACCCTTTACAAGGGTAACAAGAGTAAAGTTAGCAGTAATTGGGCTGTCCTATAGTACAGTTCAAATGTATATCCCCATGGCCGGTCCATCGGACCATGGCATAAAAAAGGGTTCCAGCTTTCTGAAACCCTAATAGATATGGTGGAATTATAAGCCGCTATAATTCCCACCGGGCCCGTCGGGATAAAAATTGCTTCTCAGGTACTGCGAACGGTTGTCCATGTGAAAGCGCTTAACGCTTACCAAAAGATCGGAATTCTGATCTGCCTTTTCCGACTCTTTCAGCGTGATCGAGTGCTTTATGTGAACAACTTTGATTTGCGGCTTTGCCTGCCTTTGATTGTTGGTAGGGATTGCTCTCAGCATACAATAGCAGGTGCAAATAATATGCCTTATCCATAAGATTTTTTAGCCATCTATCCACAGCCTATTTCCTCTTGCAGAGATGCAACTGAACAAAGACCATCGTGGATAAAGTACGCTACCTACGAGTGCAGCCATTGGTAGAAATCGGGGAACTGGTCCCGCCAGTTCTTTTCGCTGTGGTCGCCCTCCTGTAAATAGTTTTCTTTTACGACCAGTCCTTTTTCCCGTAGCGATGCGGCAATCTTCCTGGTATTCTCCGCCATCTCCTCTCCTTCCCTTTCCCCTGCATAAAAATACCACTGCTGGTTTTCGTTGGCTGGCTTGAAGCTGGCGGCCATCTCTTCTATAATGTCGCGGTGCAGCCAGAAAGAGGGTGAGAAGACCCCGGTCTTTCCAAAGGTTTCGGGGTATAAGAGCCCGGCATAGAAAGACAGCAGTCCACCCATAGAGCTGCCGGCGATATAGGTGTGTTCCTTTTCAGGGAGGATCCGGTAGGTGGTGTCGATATAAGGCTTTAAGGTCTGCACAATGAAATCCATATATTGCTTCCCCTGTCCGCTTCCGTGGTCGGGATGCTGGTGGATATTGTATTCCCGCAAGCGATGCGGGCCGCCGTTATCAATGCCCACAACAAAGCATTTCTCTTTCATGGCGTCAATGGTCTCATCCACTTCCCACTCGTCACCGAAGGCGCTCCATTGCTCAAAAAGATTTTGCCCGTCGTGCATGTACAGCACCGGGTAGTGCTTGCCGGACCTAGCATAATCTTCCGGTACATACAGCCAGATGCGCCGCCACCGGTTGAGCTGCGGCATGTAAAAAGCCTTGTCAATGATCCAAACGTTCTTCGCCTTCATAATTCCTTATCTCCTGTTATAGATTTCCGTCCATTTCTTTAAGCGCTGCTCATGTGTTGACCCCAACTGCTTAGGCAGCAGCCGCCACCCCCAGTTGTTGCTGCCCGATGATGGCGTATTCATCCGGGCGCCCTCGTCCAGGTTCAAAACATCCTGCATGGGCAATATCACCGTCGCCGCCACTGAACCATAAGCCAGTCGTGTGAGCACGTCATTGATGTTGTCTTCTGAAACCGGATGACCAATATATTGTTCCAAGCGTCCCTTAATTCCTTCATCCGCTTCCTGCCGGAACCAGCCCCGGGTGGTATTGTTGTCGTGCGTGCCGGTATAGGCAATGAAATTGGAGGAATAGTTATGTGGAATGTAATCGGAGGCGCCCATGTCCTCGCCAAAAGCAAACTGCAGGATCTTCATTCCCGGCAGCCCGAAAGCATCCCGCAGCTCCAGCACTTTATCGTTGATCTCGCCCAGGTCTTCCGCCACGAAGGGCAGGTCACCGAGGGCATCTTTCACTGCGTTGAAAAATTCGGCTCCCGGTCCTTCCTTCCAAGTGCCGTTCTTTGCGGTCTCTTCCCCGGCAGGCACTTCCCAGTAATCGGCAAAGGCGCGGAAGTGATCGAGGCGCACGAGGTCAAACAGCTCGATGTTCTTCCGCAGCCTTTCGATCCACCAGCTATAGCCTTCTTCCTTTAAAACATCCCAGCGGTAAACCGGCATGCCCCACAGTTGCCCGTCGGCACTAAACGCATCCGGCGGCACGCCTGCAATACCCAGCCGGTTGTCGTCTTCATCTAAATAAAAAAGATGCTGGGCTGACCATACATCCGCCGAATCATAGCTTACATAAAACGGCAGGTCGCCGATGAGTTGAATGCCCTGGTTATTACAATCATTTTTAAAAGCGGTCCACTGGCGGGCAAACACCCACTGGCACCACCTACTGTACTCCAGCTCTTTTTGGTGCGCCTCTTTTAGCTGGGTAAGCGCAGTGTTGTCCCTTAACTTGTATTCCTCCGGCCACTCATACCAGGGCTTGCCTTCGTGCAACCCTTTAAGCAGGACGTAAAGCGAAAAATCGTCCAGCCATGATGCCTCCTTTTCACAATACTCCTCAAAATCTTTCAGCATGGCTGCATCACCCAATTCATAAAAACCCTCCCAGGCTTTCCACAACAAGGCAGCCTTTGCCGCTTCGGCTTCTTCGTAAGCTACTTGCGCTTCTGCAGGTAAATAATGCGGTTCTAAATCTTCCTCACGTAGCAGCCCTTCCTGCAGCAGGATCTCGGGGCTGATGAAAAGCGTGTTGCCCGCACGGCTCGACGTGGAGCTATAAGGCGAATGCGCCTGCCCGGCCTCTGTCGGATTGATGGGCAGCAGTTGCCAGAACTTCTGGTGGGAGCGGTTCAGGAACCGGGCAAAGGCTTTTGCTTCCGGTCCGAGGTCGCCAATGCCGAAACGGGATGGCAGTGAACTGATATGCAGTAAAATGCCAGCGCCTCTTTCGGTACGTTCGGTGCGGAGTTGCAGGACAGCGAAAGGGAGTGTTTGCAGGATGTCGTTTGCTAATAGCGCTTGTTCAAAGCTGCCCTTTTCGCCTTGCAGCAGGTCTTCCCAATCAGGCAATGTGCCCTTCGGAAGCGTGATGCAGGTGTCCTCCCAATCGGGAAGTTCTTTTTCACTCAATTGGAGATTGGCAGTATGTAAGGGAACGATCACTACAAGTAAATCTTGCCGGTGCCGCCTTGCAAAAGCAACAAGGTTTTCTTTATACATTCCTTCCACCTTTAAAGGAATATAGTCGCCCCCGCTAAAAAGTTGGGGCTTGGCTTTTCGAAGCCCCAATAAACGGTTGACGAGCCAGAGCTTGATCTTGCCATCAACCCTTGTCTTCCAAAGTAATTCTATTTTCTGACTTCCGCCTTTAGCTAATTCTTCCAACCAGTGGGCTCTTTGCTGATAGTCCACAGGACGCCGGTTGTCCGGGTCCACCAGGCTAAAATCCCACAGCTCGCAGCCCTGGTACACATCCGGCACACCCGGGCAGGTGAATTTCAACAACACCTGCGAAAGCGAATTGACGATACCCAGGCGGGCAACTTTATCATAAAAGGCACTGAAGTTTTTCCAGAAAGGATGCGCAGTGTCCAGCAGACCGCTGGCAAAGTTTTGTACTGCAATTTCATAGGCTTCGTTCGGAGCGCTCCAGTTGGAATGACGCTTGGCTTCCCGCAATGCCTTTTGTAAATACTCTTTAAGTCTTTCCCCGAAATCAGCGGTATCGGCGCCCGGCATGGGATAAGCACCAATAAGCGTCTGGTAGATAAAGTATTCATCCGTGGCATCTGGTGCACCTTCTTCTTTCAGAACGCTTGTCAGCCCTTGCCACTCCTGCACTTTTTGCAGCCATTCACCCGGCATCTCTGTCAACACATTCAGCCGTGCCCGTACATCTTCGCCCCGCTTGGTATCATGCGTGGAGCTTCCGTTTAAAGACAGCGGAATGGTCTTCTGGCGCTCCTTCATCTTTTGATGAAAGTCGGCTGCACTCATGCCAAACGCATCAACGGCATCGCCCACTTCGTTGTGGGCAATAAAGCGGTTGAAAGTGTACATCAGTGTGTCTTCGACGCCTTTCGCCATGATGGGTCCGCTGAATTGCATGCAGCGCTTAAAGAAATGCACCGCACGGAGATTGTAAGCCCCATCGCCTTCCAAAGGCTTTTTTAAAAAGACCTCTTCGAGAATAGAAATACCTTCAGCAACAGCCGAGTCCGTTTGCCGGATCGCTTCCAATATATTCTGTACGGATGTTGCTTCATTGCCAGTCAGCGGAAGAATATTGCTGTAGAACCGGTACACCGGGCAATGAACCAAAAAGGCAGCAATAGCGGCTTTTATGGTTTCGGAAGGCAACCCATCCAGCCGGTCTTTTTGTACCAGGTCCTGCTCGTAAAACAACCGGCACAGGTTTTCCAGCTCGCCGCCCATGTGCTGGTGCAGTATATGCGCTTTGCTGTCCCTCACTTGCTGCTGCACCGTACGATGATCACCGGCTATGCCATAATAGAATTGCGTAAAGGCGGCCTTGCTTTCCGCTTTCGTAAAAAGATTATTTACGGTTGCCAGGAAGTCATAGCCCGTATTGCCCTGGATGGGCCAATAGCCCGGGCTTTGCTCGTGGCTTTCCAGGATCTTCTCCGCGATGATATAAACCTCGTGGCCCACCAACTGCCGCAACTGCTGCAAATATTGCGTGGGATCGTACAAGCCATCAATATGGTCAATCCGCAAGCCCTGGAAAACACCATCGTCCACCAGCTTCTTTATCAAGCTGTGATAGGTAGCAAATACTTCATCGTGCTGGATGTTGAGGCATATTAAACCATTCACGGTAAAGAACCGGCGGTAGTTGATCTTTCTATCCGTTTCCTGCCAATGGGATAATTGGTAGTGCTGTTGCTGCGCCAGTTGCAGCAACTTTTCAGGGTCGCTGTTGATGGTGTCAACCTGCTTTTTGATATAAGCTTTGCCTTCATCCTTGCCGGTGAAGGCAGCTAAAGATTGGAGCCAATCTTGCCATCCTTTTGCAAATGAAGCTTCATCGGTCGCTTCATCCAACGCCTGGAATTGCGTGATCAGATTCAGTATCTCTTCTGAACCGCTTTCACCATCTTCATACATCAATTCATAAGAAAACGGACTTAGCGGGTAAACAGCCTCATAATATTGTAGCGCTAACCGCTGACCATCATAAGCAAGCTTCAGGTCGCCCTTATTTATTGCCTCTTCCAACGAAGCGCCTAAGAAAGGAACAAGAACCGGGCTGTCTCCAGCCATATCAAAAAAGCTAGCATAAGGCGACTTCGGACCTTTTTCCAACACATCCATCAGCCATTCATTCCTCGGATGAAAAGCCATGTGATTCGGAACGATGTCCTGCAACCAGCTTATTCCTGCAGCTTTTAATTGACCACTTATTTCACGCAGCTCTTCTTCGGTGCCGATCTCCGGGTTGATGCGGTTGGGCGCCAAGCCATCATAGCCATGCGTACTGCCCGGCACCGCCTCGAATATCGGCGAAGCATAAACGGTGCTCACACCCAGCCTTTGCAGGTAAGGAATGATGCTTTTAAATTGGGCGAACGTAAACCCTGCATGAAACTGAAAACGGTATGTTGAAATTGGATCAAACATGTGTGTTGGAGTAGATTAGGAAAGATTGAGGTTGAATGACCAATGGTTCATTTGCAGAAAGCTTTTCGATAGCAGCCTTCGGTCCGCCCCAGCCCGGTGCGGCGGAATCAAACACAAGCGTAAAGCCATCGGCTTCCTCAGGAAAGCTTACCGATTGAACGGCATCAGAAAAATTTTGAAAGCAGGCGATACGCTCTTCTCCGTTCCATCGTTGCAGGATGATCGTTTGGGAAGCTTCATCTGCCGCCACTTCCAGATCGGCTCGTGAAAGCCGTTTCAAAACCGGGTGGGTCTTCCGCAACGCAATAAGCGCTTTATAAAATTCGAGCATCGTTTCATGCCGGCCACCCTCTATCAAATTCCATTGCAGTTTTGAACTTTGGAATGTTTCTTCCGCCATTGGATCCGGTGCTTCGCCCTCGGCATGAAAAGCGGCGAATTCCGCTTTGCGCCCTTTCCTTACTGCATCTGCCAGCTCAGCATCGGTATGACTAACAAAATACAGAAAGGGATTAGGCTCGCTCCACTCCTCACCCATAAAAAGCATCGGCAGGTAGGGGCTTACCAGCACAGCGCCTGCCAGTAGCTTTTGCATTTCAAAAGACACCAGCTGACTGCTTCGCTCTCCCAGCATCCTGTTGCCTACCTGGTCGTGGTTTTGAGAGAAGACGATGAATTGCTGACCGGTGTTTTCTTCCGCTTTTACGCCAAACATTTTATTCCGGTGCGGCGAGTATTGGCCATCATAAACATACGCGTCGCGGTAAGCTTTTACCAAGTGCTGCAGTCCATTAAAGTCGGAGTAGTAACCTGTTCTTTCGCCGGTAGCCGTGACCCGCAACGCATGATGAAACTCATCGATCCATTGGGCATCCATTCCATAGCCGCCTCTTTCCTGCGGATTGATAAAACGGTTGTCGTTCAGGTCCAGTTCCACTATCAGGTAATGGGTGCGTCCCGTTTGTGCCATCAATGCATCTACCGCTTTCTTTATATCTGCCAGGATATGCACGGGGCTGAAGTCCTTGATCGCATGAACGGCATCCAATCGCAAAGCATCAATTTCAAAATCGCGGAACCACATCAAAGCATTTTCAATAAAGTACTGCCGCACGCCATCGCACCATGCATCATCAAAATTAATGGCATTACCCCAGGGCGTTTTGTATTTGTCGGTGAAGTAAGGTCCGTAAGCACCCAGGTAATTTCCTTCGGGTCCCATGTGATTATAGACCACATCTAAAACGACGGCGATACCTTTTTGGTGGCAAGCATTTACCAACTGTGCGAGCCCTTCCGGTCCGCCATAAGAATCCTGCACCGCAAAAGGAAAAACACCATCGTATCCCCAGTTACGGTTCCCGGGGAACTGCGCAACCGGCATGATCTCGATAGCATTTACGCCTAACGATACCAAGTGATCCAGTTTGGCTTCAATCCCCGCAAAATCACCATCGGCTGTAAGAGTGCCCGTGTGCAATTCGTATAAAATATAATCCTCCAGTGGATGATTTCTCCATGCTGTTTCTTTTTCAGCAAAGGCTTTCAGATCAATTGCTTTGGAAGGCCCATGCACACCTTTGGGTTGCGAAAGCGAAGCGGGGTCGGGTAATGGTGATCCATCATTAACTATAAATTGGTAAAGGTGCCCCGGCTTTACTTGAGTTGTCGTAAGTGACCAATAACCCATGTCGGCTTTCTTCAGGGCAAGCTTTTGATCTGTTTCGGATAAGAGCAATTCTACTGTAGTTGCCATTGGCGCCCAGACGTTGACTTCAGTGGCTCCGTCGCTAAAATTTACTCCTACCGTGCGCTTTAATAGTTCTGACTCCATCATTGTAAAGTCTGGTTTAAAAGAACAACCGATCTTCCTTTTACTTCTATAAACTCTTCGGGTTCGTACACCACACTACCATCTAAAACCAGTGGTTCCGTGGTGTCTATCAGCTTGATCCAATGCTTACCGTATTTCTTCGACGGCAATTTATAAGGCACGGAGTCACCGTGTGCATTGAAAATGACATAAAAATTATCATCAACCTCGGGGCGCCCTAAAGGGTCAACCGTCCGCAACGCTTTACCATTTAAAAACACGCCCAAAGACTTTGCAAAATCCTGGTTCCAGTTCTCTTCCGACATTTCATCGCCTTCCGGTAAGAACCAGGCAATGTCTTCCGCACCGGCACCCTTAATCGGCAAGCCTTTGAACCAGCGCCTGCGGGAAAATCCCGGGTGCGATTTGTAGATATGGATCAAGGAGCGGGTAAAGGCCAGCAATTCATTATCTGCCTGTGCCCAGTTGATCCACGACAGCTCATTATCCTGGCAATACGCATTGTTATTTCCATATTGCGTCTTGCCCAATTCATCGCCGGCAACCAGCATCGGCACACCTTGCGAAAGGAAAAGCGTTGTCAAAAAATTACGTACCTGCTGCTTTCGCATCGCCTTGATATTCGGATCATCCGTCTCTCCTTCTGCACCGCAATTCCAGGAGCGGTTGTGACTTTCCCCGTCATTATTTCCTTCACCATTCGCTTCATTGTGCTTTTCATTGTAAGACACTAAATCGTGGAGGGTGAAACCATCGTGAGCCGTAATGAAATTGATGCTCGCCGTAGGCCGCCGGTAATCATTTTTATATAAATCCGATGAGCCGGTCAGGCGTTCAGCAAATTCGGATAGCATGCTGTCGGCGCCGCGCCAATAATCCCGCATGCAATCGCGGTATTTACCGTTCCATTCCGCCCAGCCCGGCGGGAATTTACCTACCTGGTAACCACCTTCGCCTACATCCCACGGTTCGGCTATGAGCTTGACCTGCGAGATCACCGGGTCCTGGTGAATGATATCGAAAAAAGCGCTCAGGCGGTTCACTTCATGCAGCTCACGAGCCAGCGTTGAAGCCAAGTCGAATCGAAAGCCATCTACGTGCATTTCCAATATCCAGTAGCGCAAGCTGTCCATGATCAGGCGCAGAACATTGGGCAGGTTAGAATTAAGCGTATTGCCGCAGCCGGTATAATCCATATAGTAACGGGCATCTTCCGTTAGCCGGTAATAGCTGCTGTTATCAATACCCCGAAAGGAAATGGTGGGTCCTAACTCGCTTCCTTCGGCGGTATGGTTATACACAACGTCAAGGATAACTTCAATGCCGGCCTTATGCAACTCCTTCACCATGTTCTTGAATTCGAACACCTGTTCATGCACACCGCCCTTGCTGGAATAACGCACATCAGGCGCAAAAAAACCAATGGTATTGTAACCCCAATAATTTGACAGTCCGTTTGACTCTAAATGCCCATCGGTTAGAAAATAATGGACCGGCATGAGCTCGATCGCTGTTATTCCCAATGCTTTCAAATACTGTATGGTAACGGGATGCGCAAGCCCGGAATAAGTGCCCCTAAGTTCCTCCGGTATGTCCGGATGCAACTTCGTAAAACCTTTTACGTGGGTTTCGTAAATGATTGTTTTGTGATACGGCGTCTGCGGCGCTTTATCATCGCCCCAATCAAAATTCGGATCGATGACAACCGCTTTCGGAACAAAGGGAGCGCTGTCAGTTTCATTAAAGCTTAGATCCCCTCCAGGGTCGCCAATGGTATAGCCAAAAAGCGAATCATGCCAATGAAGCGTTCCCGATACCGCTTTTGCATAAGGATCAAGCAACAGCTTATTCGGGTTAAAACGGTGCCCGGCTTGTGGTTCATATGGTCCAGAAACTCTATACCCGTACAATTGCCCGGGTTGCGCATCGACTACATAACAATGCCACACATGATGTGATCGTTCAATTATTTTAAAGCGCCCGGTTTCCGTTTTGCCATCAGCACTGTAAAAGCACAATTCCACCCCTGTAGCATTTTCCGAAAACAGGGCAAAGTTTACGCCTCTTCCATCCCAGGTAGCACCCAATGGATAAGGATGCCCCGGGTAAATCGTGTTCATCATCTCTACTATAGTCTATTGAAAATTTTCGTGCACTATTAATTGTGAGAGATACTGACAATATTCTTGCCATCCATGACCTTCTTGCAAAGACTCCTTCACCAACTCACTTTTTTTAGAAAGCCGTAATACTCACTTCTCGCCCTAAACGGTTTTGTTGATAACTTTCGCCAAAATTGTAAGAAGCCATGCAGGTAAAAATAGCCGCGAGCTGGAAAGCAGCGATGGTAGAAGAATTCAGGAAGCCTTACTTCAAGCAGATCGTTGATCACCTGAAAATAGAAAAAGAACAAGGCAAGATCATTTACCCGGCAGGACCTCATATTTTCCATGCGTTTGATGCTATCGCCTTCGAAAAAGTGAAAGTGGTGATCCTGGGACAAGACCCTTATCACGGCCCGCGGCAGGCACATGGACTCAGCTTCAGTGTGCAAAAAGGAGTTCCGCCTCCACCCTCTTTGGTCAATATTTTTAAAGAATTACATGAAGATGTTGGTATGCCGATCCCTTCTCACGGCAACCTGGAATCATGGGCCCAGCAAGGTGTTCTTTTGCTCAACGCTTCCCTGACGGTAAGAGCCGGGGAACCCATGAGCCATTCGAAAATAGGCTGGCACCATTTTACGAACGCCGTCATCCAAAAGCTTTCAGCAGAACGGGAGCATATCGTCTTCCTGCTTTGGGGGAAATTTGCACAAGAAAAAATTACGCTTATTGACACTTCAAAACACCTGGTCTTAAAATCGGCTCATCCTTCACCGCTGTCAGCACACAATGGTTTCTTCGGCAACCGGCATTTTTCCAAAACCAACGCTTATCTTATTAAGCAGGGTATTGACCCGATCAACTGGTCTATCTAAAACAGGACTTAGAAGTAAATGAAAAATTTTCTATCAAAGGTATTGGCAGTATGGGCCGCACTTATATTTATCGTTACGATGTTTATTGTGGCGCTACCCATTGCCTTGCTCGGTTTATGGAAAGAGCCGCGACGGTCTCACCTGCTGCAACCCATCTTTCAGGGGTGGATGAAAGTGTTTTTTGTATTGACCGGCGTACGCCGAAAATTTGTAGGACGTGAGCATTTCCAAAGAGGCGAGAACTACATTGTTGTGTGTAATCATAACTCCTTTTTAGATCCGCCACTCTCAAGTCCGGGCATACCAACGGGCAACAAAACCATAGCGAAAATTGAAATGTCACGCATTCCCATATTCGGGTTAATGTATAAAAGAGGAAGCGTATTGGTCGACCGGAAAAGCGAGGAAAGCCGCAAAGCCAGCTATGGCAAAATGAAGGAAGTACTGGAGATGGGTTTGCACATGTGCATTTACCCCGAAGGCACCCGCAATAAAACCTCCGAACCAATGCAACGCTTTCATGACGGGGCTTTCAAGTTAGCGGTTGATACCGGCAAGCCCGTCATTCCATCACTTATTTTTAATTCCCGCAAAGTAATGCCGCCCCATAAAGGCTTTTACTTTTGGCCGCATCCTGTAGAGTTACATTTTCTGCCAGCCGTTTTTCCGGCAGGCAAAACGGTTCAGGCGCTAAAGGAGGAAGTCTTTCAAATAATGAACGATTACTTACTTAGTCACAGCCCTAAAAGTTATTGAATATCCGCGTCCGGTTTACTTTCAGGTTTTGCAGCAAGGATGATTTTGGGCTGATGGTAATATTGAAATACCGCTGAAACCCGACAGGTGTTATAGCGATAGACATTTGCCAGCAGTGCATGTCGCGGTTAATGGCGACCGTAAACATTTCGAGCTTTTTATCATCGAGATTGAAATAGCCGTTGGTGCTGAAATTCCATTTTGGCGTAAGGCTAAAGCTGTTGCGGAAGTTCAGGCTGGAGTTGAATTCTGTCCTGAACTTTCTTGTTTTTGTATCAAAAGGACGGAAGAAACTAACTGCCAGGTCCACGCTGAAATCGTAAGGAATATTAAAATCAACAAACTCGGCGGGGTTACGGCGCATATAATCCGCTAAACGCTGCTGGTCGCCTAATAGCGTTGGATCAGAGATGGCATTTGAGTTGGTGTGCGTGGGTTGCGCAGGCTTAGACGCGTCCCGTGGCTTACTGCGAAAACTGGTGGAAAGCGAAAGGCTGCCATTAGTTAACTGGCCCAGTTTGACGCCATCCCTCCATGCGTAGCGGCTGATCCGGCGGCCGATCGTATCGTAAGCATAAGGACTAAGATTCGTAGTGACATTAAGATTGATCTTATCGAAGAGGTTGCTGCGCAAGTATAGATTAAAGTCTCCAAGCTTATACTCCGGTTGCAGGAAATTGAAATTGCTGGAGAACCCAAAGCCATCAATAAGACGTATCTTTCTTTCGACCGTATCTTTCTTGCTCCTTTTTTTCATTTCCAACACGTTGTCTATACCGAAACCGATGCCTCCGAATTCAGTATTGGAATAACCGGTGTAGAGATTTCCTTCGTACAAATTATAAGGGATAAATTCTCCCGAGTTGGTCACCTGCACTTCGCTGTAATAGTTCTTAGCCAGGTTGGGCGAATAGCTTAAACTGAAAGTTGGCCGCACCGTGTGACGAATAGCTATGACTCTTGATTTCTTGAACTGGTAGGTTCCAAAAAAAGACGTATTCACTCCCACGCCAAACGAGAGACTATGAGCTGCGTAGAATCCTTTTTCAATGGTTGTATCAATCTTTAAATTGTTTTGATTCCAGGCCAACGATTGACGCCGCATCATCCATTGCTGTTGGTAGGAAATGCTCGGAGATACGATCAGCGGACCCAAGGAAGGCAAGGCTACTGTTAATGGAATATTGTGAACAGCGCCCCATTGTAAGGTATCCAACAACTGCCTGGTAGAAAAAGCGGAATCGTAAAAAGAAACCTGGTTCCGGAAGGACCCCTGGTAACCTATACCCAATTTCTCATACCATTTCTGTGCTCCAATGGCATTCTCTTCCTTGCGTTCCAAGGGATAGATCGTATTCACGCTGAAGCTGCCTTCCGGCAACATGACGTTGATCAGGCGGGTTTCATTGTTCTGGTTGTGGTTAGCAGCGAGTGTAAGATTAAAAGGCTTGTCCTTCCAGGTTTTCGAATACGTGATGGAAGAACCCAACTGGTTTTGAAAAGCCCGCTGTGCGCTGTTAAGTTGCAAACGGTTGAATCGGGTGGAACCGGCATTCACGCTTGCCGAAAAATTAACACCTGGCCGGGCCCGCTGATCCATCGAATGCCCCCAGGTAATAAAAAAGGTTTTAGTTTTAAAGTAATCCGGGTCTCCCTTAAAATTAACCTTTGTGTTTTGATAGCTAAGATTTAATGACCCACTGGAACGGTACCGAAAACGGTAGGATGTAGCGACATCTGCCCTCCAGGCGCCATAGCTATAGAGGTCACCGCGAATGGTGGCATCAAAATTATCATTCAATACTTTGTAATAGCCTATGCCCTGCAAACCAATCCCCTGGTTTTCGGTTGCGGTGAACTGTGGTGGTAACATGCCCGAACGACGGCCTTTGCTCAACGGGTAATAGCCAAAGGGAAGATAAACCGGTACTGGTACGCCTTCAAACTCCGGATGCACCGGCCCCGACACGCCTACCTTATTGTTAATTACTTTCATCTTATTTGCCCGAAAGGCAAAATGAGGTTCATCCAGTTCGCAGGTAGTAAAACGGGCACGTGAAATATTTACGGTTACGGAATCTACTTTCTTGATAAGCTCACCTTGTATAAAGATCTCCTGCTGGTTGGTGAACGTGTTTTGTGTTAACCCTTTTTGCGTTTTAAAATTATACCGGATCGTATCGCTTTCAAACTTATTTTCCGCTTGTTCAAAGCGGGCACGGGTTATTACTTCTCCCAGGCTGTCCCTGTTATTATAAGCGCTGACAAGACTTGTTTGCTGGTTCAGTTCTATTTGCGGCGCCGTAAGCGTTATATCCTTATAAACCGTTTTTCCTTTGCCATACAGGATGATCTTCTTTGCGACCGCTAGGATAACAGCACTATCTTCTGCTTCATAGTTTACAGGAGCATCAAGCGTATCTTTTGAAAGGCGCAGGGAAAAGGTATCGGTGCGTTGGAACAGGCTATCGGCTCTTTGAATGGTAGCAGCCCCATCGCTTCCAACCATGGTTTGTGTGCGCCGCGACAACCGTATAGAATCCTTTTGCGCTGCTGTCAAAACTTTCATGGCGCTTAAGGAGTCTGCTGTTAAAGTGCTGTCAATCTTGGCAGGTCGTGTATCTTTCTTTTGGGCTTTCAACGTTACTCCACAAAACATTGCTAATGTTAGCAGGAGTAGCCGAAACGTTTTTAAACTAAATTTGTGCAGCCCTATCATACGGTGTGAACAAAAATAGCCCTTTGGGTACTAAACAATTTGTGAAGATTCAGTTAACCGTTTTATAAAAGACTAGTATGCTTAAAAAATCCATATTCCTGCTTAGCTCGGCTTTCTTCATGTCTTTACTGTTTTCTTTTAGGATAGAAGAAAAAAAACAGCCAGCAGTTAGAACCATTATCATTGATGCAGGGCACGGCATTTCTCCAAGTGGAGGTTATGATGGCGCTAAAGGAACCTATTCACACGAGGATGATATTTGCTTTGGCATCTCCAAAAAACTGATCGCTCAAATTGCCGTTCAATATCCGAATGTTCGTATCATAGAAACCCGCCCTACAAAATACAAAGTTGACTTGCGCGAAAGAGCCGACATTGCCAATCAAAACAAAGGCGACCTGTTTATATCCATTCACGTGAACGCCATGTCGCCTAAACAAGGCCGTGAATTGACAGGTTATAAAACCGAAACCTATTACACCGGGAAAGGAAAGAAAAGAAAGAAGCAGACCCGTAAGGTGGCTCAATACCGTTACTATTCCATAGCCAGCAAAGCCAAAGGAACGCAAACGTATATCTGGGGAGCGCACAAGTCTGATGATAAGGAAACCGCGATCCGCGAGAATGCACCGATGTTTTCCGAAGAGAACTACAAGGAGAAGTATGGTGATATGGATGTGAACTCACCGGAATTCATTGCCCTTTCCTTGGTTAAGACAAAGCAGTTCTTTAAAAGAAGCTCTAAGCTAGCCGATTTTCTAACCGATGAGTTCTCAAAGGCCGGACGCTTCAGCCAGGGATCATACCAGCGCCAAAAAGGAATTTGGGTGTTGCAGGCGACGGCCATGCCAAGCGTACTCATAGAGACCGGCTTTATTACCAACCAGGAAGAAGAAGATTATTTAAACAGCGAATCCGGGCAAACACAAATGGCAGGCGCTATCAGCGGCGCCATCGGCAGCTATATCAAATGGGTGGAGCAACAGGCCGGACCTACTTCATCCAATAATAATTCATTGCCTAATAACAGCACCGGCAAGATGTCTGCCTCATTCCTGCAAGCCATTGATAACCGCGAGAAAGCGCAGGCAAAGAAGTAAAAATCATGTAATTACTGTGGTACACTTTTTTATACACAAAGCGTGTGTAAAAGCCGATTTGTAAGGCGTAGGGAAAATTATTGTTATTTTGACCCGGAATACTGATACGCCAGCCACAGAAAACATAAATGCATGAAGATCTCCAATGAAGCTAAAGTAGGTTTACTCGCTATAATTGCTATTATCGTTCTCGTCTTGGGATTCAATTTTTTAAAGGGGAAAACGCTTTTTAATAAATCGCCGGTCATTTATGCGAAATTTCAAAACCTCGGGGCTTTAGAAAAATCGAACGCGGTTAAGATCAGCGGCTTTCCAATCGGTACCGTTTATAGCTACGCCGCCAGCGATAAAGAGGTCAGCAGCATTGTAGTGGAAATTCACCTGACACAGGATGTGGCCATCCCACGCAATTCCGTTGCGTTTATTGATGGTTCCCCATTGGGAGCTTCTTATATCTCTATAAAAAAAGGAACCGACAATATCTACCTTAAGTCCGGGGACACGATCTCGACGGATCTAAGCAGCGGGCTATTAGGTGATCTGAAAGAGCAGATCGCTCCTACTATGACGCGTGTCAACGCGACGCTGGATTCTTTAAAACTGGCTATTGGAAATATCAACTCGATTTTTGATCCGAATACGAATAGCAACCTGCAGCTGCTTATCGCCCGCATGACCATCTCTGCGGCCAACCTGCAAAAGCTTTTAAATGCAGAGACCGGCGCCTTGGCCCAAACGCTTAACAATATGAACGCGGTGACCGGTAACCTGGCAAGGAACAATGAAACCATCAACCGTTCCATACGCAATGTAGAGACCGTAACAACAAGCCTCGCAAACGCAAGAATACAGGAGACCATGGCTTCTCTCGAAGGAACCATCAACGAAATGAAAGGCGCCGCTACGGGGTTAAGAGGCAGCATTGATAAGATCAATAGTCCTAACGGAACCTTGGGAGCCTTAGTGAACGATCGTAAGTTGTACGACCAATTGAACAAGGCTGCATTGAGTTTGGAAATACTCCTCGATGATGTACGGGTGCATCCAAAACGCTACGTTAATATTTCGGTGTTTGGTGGCAAAACGAAATCCGACCCGCTAACTTCGCCCACAGTCAAGGATACGATCCCGTTGGCTCCCCGTTAATGAAGATCAGGCAATTCTTTCTCCTTTGTTTTTTGTTTTGCGGCTACGTGTCTAAAGGACAGGCAGGCAGTGATACTATGAAAACGGTGGAGATTCTCCCGGGCACGAAAATACAGAGGTCACAAAACTTGCCGGACGGAACCAAATTACAAACGTGGGTTGGTAATGTTGCTATGCGCCAGGGCACTACCTTCTTTTATTGTGATAGCCTTATTGTGAACACCACAACCAAAGTTGCGGAAGCTTTTGGCAATGTTCGTATTATAGACGACACCACGCAGATCCGCTCCGGCTATTTACGCTATTTATTAGACCGCCGTTATGCTTACCTGCAAAAGGGAGTGCGGCTTACCGATGGGCAAGGCGTACTCACCACTCCCGAACTCGAATACGATGTCAACACTAAAATTGCTATCTATAATAATGGCGGCCGCTTGGTAAGTAAGAAGTCTGTTTTAACCAGCAGGCAGGGCGTTTACTATTCCGATACCCGCGATATTTTCTTTAAGCAGGATGTGGTATTAAGAGACCCCGGCTATTACCTGAAAACGGATTCGATGTTTTATAACACCGAAACCCAGCAAGCCCGGTTTATAACCGATACCTATATCCGGGACAGTTCCGGCAGGGTCATTCGTACGAAAGAAGGAACCTTCCAAAAAGGCGGCAGCGCCAATTTCACCCAACGAACCACTATCGAGGACAAATGCCTGCGGGTAACGGGAGATAATATCATCAGCGATGATGTTACCGGCATTTCGCAGATTGAAGGCAATGCTATATTGATTGACAGTTGCCAGGGGGTGATAATCTTAGGCAACCGCATTTTTGCCAATAAGAGAACGGAGGCCTACCTGGCCACCCGAAAGCCGGTAATGATCATCAAGCAGGAACGGGATTCCATCTTTGTTTCTGCCGATACGCTTTTTAGCGCCCGCCTGACTGACCTGGTGAAAACAGTTGATACTTCGCAAAAGGCCAAACCTAAAACCATTAAAAACAGCACGGCAAAAGCGGCTAAACCGGATAGCACCAACCGTTATTTTGAAGCCTTCCGGAATGTCCGCATCTTTTCCGATTCCCTGCAAGCGGTAAGCGATAGTATGTTTTATTCTTTTAAAGATTCAACTTTCCGGCTCTACCAGAACCCCATCGTCTGGAATGGTAAAAACCAGGTAACCGGCGATACCATCTATTTATTTACAAAGAATAAAAAAGCGGATCGTTTCCGGGTTTTTGAAAACAGCTTTGTAATAAACCAGGTGCAGGAGAATATTTTTAACCAGGTCCGCTCCACCCGAATGAATGGATACTTTAAAGATGGGGTCATTGATTCGCTGGAGGCGAAAGGCTTTGCGGAGACCGTTTATTTTATGCAGGATGACGACAGCGCTTTTACCGGTATTAACCAAACGACCAGCGATGCCATGGATGTCTTTTTCACCAATGGCGATTTGCAACGGGTGGTTTTCCGCCGCTCCGTAAAAGGCACCTTATGGCCAATCTCTCAAAAAAGCCCAAGTGATGTCTTGCTGAAAGGGTTTCAATGGCTTGACAAGCGCCGCCCGAAATCCAAGTACGAATTGCTCGACTAAGCAGCGTTTCTTCAAAGGGTTTTGTCAAAGGTTAGCAGTTCACAAAACCGTACTTTTCCACTACACTTGCAGTTTTTTGCACATTTTAAAGAATCATTGCCTGAATTTGCGTTTTTTTAACTTATTTTGATTGCGGATAAACTAACGATGCTTAAACAGGAACGTCAGGCTTATATTCTTCACCAGGTCAATCTTCATAATAAGATCTTGGCCGTGGATTTATGCCAGCACATCAATGTCTCTAATGACACCATTCGTCGCGATTTGCAGGAGTTGGCTGATAAAGGCAGCATTATTAAAGTGCATGGCGGGGCTTTGTCAAATTCCTTTCACAAGGGCAATTTGCTGCCGGAAGCCATTTATTCCCATGCGAAAAAGCAGATCATTGCGCAAAAAGCCGTTAGCCTCATTAAAGACGGCATGTTTGTAATAACCGGTGGTGGCACTACCATCAGCGAGTTGGCAAAAGCGTTACCCGTAGAGTTGAATGCGACGTTTATTTCCGGAAGCCTCACTGCGCTAATGGAATATGCAAAGCATCCCAATATTGAAGTGATCTCTATTGGCGACAAGGTTTCGAAAGCTTCAAAAATGTCCATTGGTCCGGATGGCATTATGAAGGTGCGGCAATTTACCAGTGACCTTTGTTTTTTAGGTATCAACGCAATAGACTTACACAACGGCGTATCCGATAACGATTGGGATGTGGTGCAGATGAAAAGAGCGATGATAGATTCTTCTAAAATGACTGTTTGTTTAACCATTTCTGAAAAGATCAACAGTCTTCAGCCCATACAAGTATGTTCGCTGAAAGCGGTTGACCTGCTGATCACCGAATTGCCGGCCGACCACCCGCTGCTGAAGCCTTATGCCGATGCAGGGGTTAGAATATTATAAAGTCCACTATCCTATCCAAAACCGCTTATTTTTAATTTTTAGTTCAATTTAAATTGCTGTTTTATGAATGTTTTAAAACGACTGCTCACCAGCTCCCTGTTCCTGCTTTTTGCGTTGGCTGCAATAGCGCAAAACAGGCCTGTTTCCGGCAGAATCTTGTCCGATGATGGCGCTCCCCTGGCCGGAGTGACCGTAAGAGTAAAAGGCACGAATCGCAGTGTGCAAACCGATGCGTCAGGTAATTATACCATTTCCGTGCAAACTGGCAATGTGCTGCAGTTTAGCTATGTAGGGTTTGATTTCAGTGAGTCAGCAGTAGGCTCGGGTTCTACCATGGACCTGCGCATGAAAAGAACTGACAATACACTTGAAACCGTGACGGTGGCGATGGACATTAAGCGCAACCCGAAAGAACTCGGCTATTCGGTTCAAAAAGTAAGCGGTTCCGAAATCCAGGAAACGCAACGCGAAAACTTTGTTGACGCCTTACAAGGGCGCATCGCCGGTTTGACCATCACTCCTTCGAGTGGTGTGGCCGGCTCTTCAACACAGATCGTTTTAAGAGGTTTCAATTCCATGTCGCTTGATAACGGACCCCTGTTCATAATGGACGGAATCGTGATGGATAACCAGACCATGAGTGAGAACCATGGCGGTGGTGGCCCAGGTACCGGCTTAGGCTTGGCTTCTGCCCGCGAGAACCGTAATAATGATTACAGCAGCCGTATTTCGGATATCAACCCAAATGATATTGAAACGATCACTGTACTGAAAGGTCCGGAAGCAACAGCGCTTTACGGTAGCCAGGCTGCTGGCGGCGCCATTGTGATCACCACGAAAAAAGGCAACAATTCCGGCCGGGTGGGTATCACTTACGATAATGCTTTCCGCCTTTCAAAGCAAACCCGTTATCCTAAGTTTCAGACCTTATACGATGGTGGCGCAAACGGTGTTGCCCAAAATGTGTTCAGCTATTTCGGTCCTGCCTATGGAGCGAACGCACAGACCTTCGATAACAGTTTCGACAAGTTCTTCAAGACCGGTTTTTCGCAAACGCATAACCTGGGTGCCGAATACGGAAAGAAGAATTACACCTTCCGTTTCTCAGGCTCTTATTTCAACCAGGAAGGTACGGTTCCGAACAATATCTATAACCGCTACACAGCCCGTATCACCAATACCACTAAAATTGGTAAATACATTGACATCGCTCCTTCTTTTACTTATGTTCACACAAACACAAGAAGACCTTTAAGAGGCGTTTCAGGCTATATGCTTAACCTGTTGCAGTGGCCGGCAGATAACAACATTTTGGATTGGCAAACGGAAGATGGATTTAAAAAGGGTCTATATCTCTCAAACCCTAACTCTGAAATTGATAACCCATTCTTCCATGCAAACCGCAATGGTGGAGCCGACAAAACCAATCGCATGACCGGTACTATGGGAATCAATATCAACCCGGCAAAATGGATGACACTGAGCGGACGGTTTGGCTATGATACCTATCATACAGAAGGAAGTGTAAGTTATCATCCTGCTTCTTTCTATGTGACAAGGCAAAGTGGTGGCTTGATTGATAATTTCTACCGTGATTACAAAAACTATAACCATACCATCACCGCCACGGCTCGTCATAAAATAGGAGATTTCTCAGGACGCCTCATGGTGGGCAATATGTGGCAAGAGAGTCAGACAGACATGTTTGCTATTAATGGTACACAGATCATTGATTCGGTAAGTGCCATCGGGCAAATGTGGCTCGGAGGCCGCGTAATAACCCAGGGTGAATATGAAAAGCTGATCGGACGCTACCCCGATAGCAATGTGGCACGTTCAGCTCCCGCAACCAGATTGAAGCTTTCAAGAGCTACCATTGCAGGCAGAGACATTCCCAACTCAAGCTTTTACCGTAACGCCGCTTTTTTTGGAGAAGCATCTATCAGCTGGAGAAATGCCATCTTCCTCACCTACTCACACCGGTTTGAAGAGGCTTCTGTTTTCCCTAAGGACTTTAGAAATTATAACTATCCTGCCGGAAGCATAAGCGTAATGCTTACCGATCTTTTTCCTTCCATAAAGAGTAAAGTACTGAACTATGCGAAGCTGAGGGGTTCAAGGGCTAATACTGCTCGTACAAGTGCCCCTTATGCTAACCAGCCAACATTTAACCCCGCCATTCAAAGTGGCGGAGGGTTTTACTATGGCTTCACCAACGCCAACCCATTCCTTCGCCCGGAGCGTCAGAAGACCTATGAGGTCGGTACGGAACTTCGTTTCTTCAACAGCCGTTTGAACCTTGACGCCACTTATTACAACACCCGGAACTCGGACCTGATCGTTGAATTGTTCAGAACCAGCTATGGAACCGGGTTTGTGTTAAACACCCTGAACGTAGGGGCCAATGAAAATAAGGGTATTGAAATAGCTTTAGAAGCGGTGCCAGTTCAAACAAATAATTTCAAATGGTCTACCCGTTTGAACTTTAACCGCATGCGGAACAAAGTTTTGCAACTACCTCCTAACGTTCCTGAATTCTATATTTCTGATACCTGGTTGTATGGTAATGCAAGAGGTGGCCTGACAATGGGCAACCCGACAACTACTATTACCGCTTATGGTTACCAGAGAAACAATGCAGGAGACATATTAATTGACCCGGCTACCGGCCTGGCATTGGTTGATGCGAACTTTAAGGTTCGTGGAGACCGCAATCCTGATTTCACATTAGGCGCTTTGAACAGCATCAGTTACAAGAATCTTCGCTTCAGCATGTTGTGGGATTTTAAAGTAGGCGGCGACATCTTTAACGGTACCGAACAGTTCCTTACCCGCGCTGGCAGAAGCCTACGCACCAGTGAGCGCATGACGCCAAGAGTGATCAAAGGCGTTCTGAGAGACGGCTTTGAAAACAGCGGTGCGCCAATTCCAAACGAGATCGCGGTTATTCCTTATTACAACCAGGGCTATTTTACAACGATGCCTGAAGAGGAATTCATTGAAAAAGACATCAACTGGGCACGGTTGCGCGATGTGACATTGAACTACACTTTCCCACGCACTAACCTCCGGTTTTTAAAATCATTTAAAACATTAAGCGCTTTCATTACCGGTAATGACCTGATCTTGTTGACCAACTACACCGGTGCTGACCCTGCCGTTAATGGTAACACAGCCGGTACCAGGGGTGTAGGTGCGTTTGGATTTGATTTCGGAAACGTAGGAACGCCGATAAGTGTAAACTTTGGACTTAAAGCTTCCTTTTAATTTTTTAAAAAAGAAGAATGAAAAATTATATTTTAAAATTCACGATGCTTAGCATAATTGCTGTCTCCAGCTTTTCATGCTCTAAAAAAATAGACGAGGTCTATTTAAACCCGAACACGCTGGTCCGGGTGCCAACCGAACAATTATTGCCACAGATCATCTCCGTAATGGCGGCAAACTATGCCACCACTCCGCCTATCAGCGGTGGGCACGGAACGATGAGTGATATCCGCTACATCGGGCAATACGTGCAGAACTGGCATTATTCCAATACGTTGAGTCCCTTTGATCAAATGGGATATATCAACAGTGTTGCGGATATCGCGCAATCAATCTGGCGTATGCATTATTATGATATTGGCCAGAACAACAATCGCATGATTGAATGGGCGATGGAAGAAAAGAAATGGGATTATGCCGGAGTTGGAAAGGCCATTTTTGCCTGGAGCTGGTTAACCCTGACAGACTACCATGGCGATGTCATTTTAAAGGACGCTTTCAATACCAGTCTTATCACTTTCCGCTATGATACGCAGCCAGAAGTTTACGAGCATGTAAAACGTCTATGCTTCGAGTCGTTGGCCTTGCTGAACAACACGGGTGACAATGCCAGCCCACAAAACCTGGCAAAAGGCGATGCTTATTTCTACCAGGGCGATGTAAACAAATGGAAGAAGTTCGTATATGGTATATTAGCCCGGGTTCATCACCGGTATAGCAACAAAGCAGAGTACAAGGCTGATTCTGTTATTCATTACGCGAAACTGGCGATGACCAGCAATGCGGAAAATGCTATGGTGAAATTTGAGGCTTCTGTTGTGCCTTCAACCAATAACTTTTTCAGCATTTCACGACCTAATAACTTAAATGGTTCTGCAACGACGAACCCAACAGCCATTCGTCAAAGCGGCTACATTGCAAACCTGGTGAACGGACTCAACCCAGCTGTATCGTTTACGGGTTCAGAAGACCCAAGAGCCTTTTACATGTTACGTTTGAATGCGAACAATACATTCAGGGGATTGGCGCCAAATAAGGGTCAGAATGCTTTGAATGCTAACGACCGTCCTCAGAATTTCTGGGGCATATCGCAGGTTTCTTCTACGATACAGAATGGCGCCCCTTCTAATGAGGACAGCATTCGCTTCATTTTCCGCCGCAGTGCACCCTTCCCTATTATGACGGCCGCAGAAATGAAATTTTTACGGGCGGAAGCCGAATTCAGGAAGGGCGAAAAAGGAACCGCCTGGCAATCTTACGGTGAAGGTATTCGTATGCACTTTGATATGCTGAAGACCACTTTCAATGCAGCTATCCCGGCAGAAAGACAAATCACTGATGCAACCAGGGATGCTTATTTGGCAAAGGTGGAAGGAACATCTGGCGACTTGACGATGTCAAAGATCATGTTGCAGAAATATATTGCAATGTGGGGACATGGCATCCTGGAAACCTGGGTTGATATGCGCCGTTTCCATTACACGGATACCTGGCCGGGCGAAAGCACCCAGGTGTATGCGGGCTTTGCATTGCCAACCGGTATTGATCTTTTCCCGGATAATGCTGGGAAACCTGTATATCGTTATCAACCCCGCTTCAACTCAGAGTATGTATGGAATATCAATGAATTACGCCGTATAGGGGCAACAGACCGGGATTACCATACCAAGAAAATCTGGTTTGCTGAATAATAATTATTAAACGAAGTATATCATGAATATCAAGATAAAAGGCATCTTATCCTTGGCTGTTCTTTCCGGCTTACTCTTGGCAAGCTGTGACAAAGAGCCTTATAAAGTGATAGAAGATCAACCCGCAGATAATGACGCCTTTGTGCGTATCGTACACGCGGCTCCTTCTTTCCGGGCAATTTTCAATAACAGGGATTCCTTTAATGTTTACACAAGCGTAAACAAATTGACCTCTCCTTTTCTGACCTATGGCTCTGTTTTCCCGGGAGCAACAACCAATAACTATGTGAATGTGCCGGCAACTTCGGGAACAAACCCGCTGAATACCGGTACTTCCTTTCGTTTTAGCGTACAGGGCACAAACCAGGCAGACTCAGTGAATTTATATACGTTCTATAAGAACCTGATACCGGGGCGCCGTTATTCATTGATCATTACGGATTCTATTTTGAATGCGAATGAAACGAAGCAGATGTTAATTCCTGATGATTACGTGCAACCTACTCCTGGTCTTTTTGGAATCCGGTTTGTTCATGCAGTGGCGAACGATACGGCTGGAAGAACAGTGGATGTTTTTTCTGCGAAGGCAAAAGCTAATATTTTTACCAATGTCCCGATCCTGTCGGCAACGGGCTTTGCATACCTGCCTACTAACCTTACCACAGATACTTTGATCATAAGAAGAGCGGGAGTAACAAACTGGGAACTGGCCCGGTTTCCGCCACTGGGGCAACCTGCTATTACTCCTATTGTTTATTTAAACCAAAGGGTCTATACGTTCATCTACCGTGGCGATACCAAACTCACTAGTGGTACAAAAGCACGAGGCTTGATGAGTTATGTAAACCTTTAATCGTGTTTTCTTAATAAAAAAAGGCTGTCATTTTTGACAGCCTTTTTTTATTGCTTATTGTTCAATCAGGCGCTCCCCCCAAAGAACATATATGCCAGGATGATAGAAGTGATGATACCTACCAGATCCGCCAGCAGCATCGCTCCTACTGCGTATCTTGAATTCTTGATAGATACTGAACCGAGGTAAACAGCAATTACATAGAACGTTGTATCTGAAGAGCCCTGCAGTATGCAAGCGAGGCGCCCCGCAAAGGAATCCGCGCCAAAGGTTTTCATCGTATCCAGCATCATTCCTCTTGCTCCACTACCGCTCAAAGGCTTGATCAATGCCGTAGGTAATCCATCTACAAATCGTGTGTCGGTTCCAATGGCTGCGAAGAAGCTTTTCATGCCATTGATGATAATATCAAACGTGCCGCTGGTGCGCAGCAGGCTTATCGCTACCAGCATCCCAACGATATAGGGAATAATGCGGACCGCTGTTTCAAAGCCGCCTTTAGCGCCTTCCACGAAGGCATCAAACACATCTATCTTTTTATAAAGCCCGCCTAAGACAATGGCGAGAAAGAGCACCAAAATAATTCCGTTGCTTAATACACTTGAAAACATTTCTGCGTTAGCAGAATCCAAGCGGGACACATACGATACTAACAACGCGATGATTACCGATAGCCCTCCTATCCACGCTAACACCACCGGTTGAAATACATTTATCTTTTGCTTGAAAGATACAATGCACATTGCGGCTATCGTTGCTGCAAAGGTGGCAATCATACAAGGAATAAAAATATCGGTAGGATTCTGAGCGCCTAATCCACTTCGGAATGCAATAATGGTCACAGGGATCAAGGTCAGGCCAGAGGCGTGAAGCGCCAGGAACATGATCTGCGCATTGGAGGCCACGGCTTTATTAGGATTTAACTCCTGCAGGCTTTGCATGGCTTTCAATCCAAAAGGGGTGGCGGCATTATCCAGGTTTAAAAGATTCGCGGAAAAGTTCATCATCATATGCCCCACTGCCGGGTGCCCTTTTGGAATGTCGGGGAAAAGCTTGGAAAAGAATGGGCCAATAATTCTTGATAGCAACCGCACACCGCCTGCCTGTTCAGCAATACTCAAAAAGCCCATAAAGAGCGCCATGATGCCGATTAAGGGAATGATAATATCAATCACGGCATTCTTCGCCGTTTGAATAATACCATCGGCTTTTCGTTGCAGTGTTTTTTGAATAGACAGATAAGTATATGGTTTCAGGTTTGGGTTTACGCCCTGCAGCAATCTTACTGAATCGGAAGCTTCGTTATCGCTAAGCAAAACTGTGGCTTTGGTAAGATCATCTGTTCTATACAAGCCATACTCCTGCAAAAAAGTACCGTATTTTGGCGAAAGGTTTTGCGTTAGCGGCGAGCCAACGCCTACATAAAAAACGCTGTCGTAGGTATCAGAGCTTTTGCCCGTTACCATCCGGCTGAAGATCGTACGGTCGCCGTTCAGCATTCGAAAGCCCGCAACCGCTACTGCAATAATGATAAATGCCGACCATATCCTGCTTAAAGCCATAAGAAAGTTTGAAGTTTAAGGTTTATGGTTTGAAGGTAAGGCTTCATTTCTAATCACTCCGCCTTCCCCTATTTGCCTATCTTTGCCGCCGCTAAAAACCAGCTTGTACAATGTAGCGCTTTTGACGAATTACATTTTGCAAACTGCAAACTATAAACTGAAAACATGGCTTTACAAGCAGGCATCGTAGGACTTCCGAATGTTGGCAAATCAACCCTTTTTAATGCCGTAAGCAATAGTGCCAAAGCGCAGGCGAGCAATTATCGCTTCTGCACGATTGATCCTAACGTAGGCTTGGTAGATGTGCCGGATGAGCGGCTGAATAAACTGGCAGAGCTGGTGGTACCAAACCGGGTAGTGCCCACGCAGATCGAGATCGTGGATATTGCCGGCCTGGTACGTGGCGCCAGCAGAGGCGAAGGCTTAGGCAACAAGTTTTTAGGCAATATCCGGGAAGTGGATGCGATTATTCATGTGATCCGCTGCTTTGAAGATGAGAATATCCTTCGCGACGAAGGTGCTATCAACCCGATCAGCGATAAAGAAATTATTGATACGGAACTGCAATTTAAGGACCTGGAAAGCGTGGAGAAGAAGTTGAGCCGTACCGAAAAAATGGCCAAGACCGACCCGAAAGCAAAAGCGGAACTGGAGGTGCTGCAGCGGTGTAAGGCTCATTTGGAACAAGGCAAAAACATACGTGAGCTGGAAATAAGCAAAGAGGATATGAGTGCTATTGCCGATCTGTTTTTACTGACGATCAAACCGGTTTTATATGTAGCCAATGTTGATGAGGCTTCTATGCACACCGGAAACAAGTTCTCGCAAATGCTGATAGATGGGGTGAAAGGGGAAGGCGCCCAGGTGATCGTCATGAACAACAATATTGAGGCGCAAATCGCTGAAATGGAAGCGGGTGAAGACCAGCAGATGTTCATGGATGAATACGGTATGAAAGAGCCTGCACTGAACCGTTTGATCCAATCAGCATACAAACTACTCAACCTCGCTACTTATTTCACCGCGGGTGTGCAGGAAGTGCGTGCCTGGACGATTGGCATTGGCTGGAAAGCGCCTCAGGCCGCTTCTGTGATCCATACCGATTTTGAAAAAGGATTCATTAAGGCGGAGGTTATTTCTTACAGCGATTTTGTGCAGTATGGCTCAGAAGCCGCCTGCCGCGATGTAGGAAAACTACGGATCGAGGGCAAGGAATACATTGTCAAGGATGGTGACATTATGCACTTCCGTTTCAATGTGTAGCCCCTGTCGACGATGGGGAACTTAGTCTTATGAAACATCTTTGTAGCCATTATTCTAAAATTCATTGTAGCCAGGTAGCTGTATGCACAATGCTGAAAAGTAATCTTACAGTAAAAAGAGTGCGACGCAATAGGTCATGATTGCAGCAACGCTTCTGGGTACTAATTATGCAATAGTTTTCTTTAAATAAAAAATGAAAACGAAAAGTTTGACTGACCTAAGTTCCCCCACCGGGGGACAGGGGGCACTTAAGCCGTAAAGGGAACAAACCGGTTGTTGATATAATAATGCCTTTTGAAGGAAGAAGCCTGGCGCCAATTGATCTGAAGGATGGAATCTAAGGCTGTCTTTAAATGATCCACATTAAAGGGCTTTACCATGTACAGATCCGCTTGGTGCAGGTAAGAACGTTGTATATCGCTCATATGGGTAGAACAACTATAAACAACAACGGGAATTGATTTTAAAATGTCATTGCTACGGATTTCCTGCAGGCATTCAAAACCATTCTTACAGGGCATATTCAAATCGAGGAAAATGATTTCGGGGTGGAATTTGCCCAACAGCTCAAAAAGCTCGTCTCCATTATGCGCAAAATGTAGTTCGGCGTTCGGTTCAACCTGTTTCAATATTTGGTTGAAAATCACCCCATGATCCAGGTCATCATCGGCCAGAATAATACGAGATATGTTATTTGCGGTATTTTCCATTTGTTACCTCATCCGATCATAATTCAAAGAAAATACCAGAATCTGCAATCGTTTTCGCAAAGGGTAGGTTTTAACATTGACTCCTACTCTGCCTGGCCCAATATTTTAAGTAAATAGGTCACCTAAATTGGCAGTAACAAACCGTCTGAATTTTTAGTGTTGTCAATTAAAAATTAAATGCCTGCCAGAGATCCCCTTGAAAGAGGGGATTTTTCGTTTGCGGATATAAAAAAATCCTGCAGAAGCAGGACTCAAATTATTTACAGTTTCGTTTATTACAAACCACCCGGCATTTCCATCTTCTGGCGGTTTTTCGCCAGGCTGGGATCCATTTGAATGGCTTTATCACAAAGGTCTTGTCCTTTGGCCTTTTCGCCTTTCTTCTGGTAGCTTAAACCGATCATGAAAAGAGAAACCGCACTGGTTTTATCCATTGCCAGCACCTGATCCCAATATTCGATCGCCTTATCATAACGCTTGGCGTCATAGTTGGCTTCGGCAATCATATTCAGGAGGTTCATATCAGCCGGGCGGCGCTTCAAAGCCTCCAACAGAATATCCAAACCCTTATCAGTTTGTTTTGTATTGAGATAACCAATCGCCAGGTTCTCTAAATACTCATTGTCTTTTTTATAGCCATTCTCAGCTGCCATTTCCATATACTTGATCGAATTTGCGTCATCATTCATAGCATAATAGATCAAGCCTATCTCGTACATCCAACGGCTATTCTTCGGCTGCAATTCCAATGCTTTGTGGAAATAAGGCATTGCCATTTTGTGATTATTCATGTCGGAATAAGCACGGGCCACCATGTAAGGAATTTCAGCGTTCGCCGGATCCTCTTTGGACGCGGCATCCAAATACTTCAATGCATCGCCATAGTTCTCCTGGTCGTAATGCGCTTTTCCAATATAGTAAGCGGTCTTAGCGGAAGGATCAGCTTTTTTATACAATTCAGCGTATTTAATAGCATCCGGAAACTGGCGCATGTTGAAGGAAAGCGTCATGAGCTGGTTGTAAACGGCCGCATCAGCGCCGCCTAATTTTTCCAGCTCCATATACTTTTCACGGGCCGGCCCATAACGACGAAGTTCAAAAAGGGAGTTTGCTAACTCTGCCACGATAGCTTTATCGGTCTTACTCTGCATGTAAGCAGAATCAAATTGCTTATAAGCTACCATCAGGCGTCCCTTAGACTTTTCCTGCAAACCTCTTTGGAGGTACATAGCAGCGTCCGGAACCTGGGCAGATGCAACCGCGCAGATACAGACCGTTGCCATGGTTAAGATGATTGTACGCATAGGATGATTGGTGTTTTCTTTTAGGAATTAAAAATACATCAGCCATACCTAATACTCTCCTAAAATATGGTGAATTGGCAAAAAATGAACGTCAGCAGTTATTTTAATATGATGGCAGCTAATGGGGGTAAATTAAGGATGAGCTTATGTCTTACACTTTCATCACCTATTTTTTCAATACGCAATTCAGCATTGTACACGTCGCCGGCACCGCCATAGATATTGCTGTCACTATTAAAAATTTCCTCTGTATAAGGTTCGCCGTCAATTTCCACTTCCCAATTAAAACGAGGTACCGGTGTGAGATTTAAAACAATCAGCAGGTCACTTGCCTTTTCTGTTCCTTTCCTGCGGTAAGCGAGGATGCTTTGGGCACGGTGAGACAGGCTGATCCACTCAAACCCTGCGGGCTTAAATTGGTTTTCGTAAAGCGCCGGGTGTTCTTTCAACAATTTGTTCAAATCGCTTACGCATTTCCGTAAGCCTTTATGCAAACCAAAATCCAGTAAATGCCAATCTAACTCTGAACGATAGTTCCATTCTGAAGTCTGCCCAAATTCATTACCCATAAAAAGCAGCCGTCCGCCGGGATGTGTCCACATATAAGTATAAAGGCACCGGAGATTGGCAAACTTCTGCCATTCATCGCCAGGCATCTTATACAGCATCGGGCTTTTGCCATGCACCACTTCATCGTGGCTTAATGGCATCATGAAGTTTTCGTCATAGAAATACATCATGCTGAAAGTGAGCTTATCCTGGTGATCCTTACGGAAAAGCGGATCTATTTTAAAATAATCCAGAGTGTCGTGCATCCAGCCCATCATCCACTTCATGCCAAAACCCAATCCACCGGAAGTGGTGGGTTTAGAAATACCCGGCCAATCAGTGGCTTCTTCCGCAATGGTTTGCGTGTCTGGAAAATCGCGAAAGATGGTCTCATTCAAATCTTTTATGAAAGCAATGGCTTCCAGGTTTCCATTGCCGCCAAATTCATTGCGCTCCCACTCGCCTTCCTTTCTGGAGTAGTCAAGCTTCAACATAGATGAAACCGCATCTACCCGAATGCCATCAATATGAAAAAGATCGAACCAGAAGCGGGCACTGCTTATTAAAAAGGATTTGACCTCTCCCCTTTTATAATTAAAAATGTAAGAGTTCCAATCCGGATGATAGCCTTTGCGCATATCGGCATATTCATAAGTATGCGTTCCATCGAAAAGGTAGAGCCCATGCGCATCATAGGGAAAATGAGACGGTACCCAATCGAGTATGACGCCAATGCCTGCCCGGTGAAAAGTATCAATTAAATGCATCAATCCTTCAGGTTCTCCAAAGCGTGATGTAGGTGCAAAAAAACCGGTGCACTGGTAGCCCCAACTGCCATCAAAAGGATGCTCGGTAACGGGCATGAACTCGACATGCGTAAACCCCATCTCTTTTACATAGGGTACCAATCTATCAGCTATCTGGTGGTAGGTGTTGTATGATTCTTCATTATGTTTATCCGGCCGCATCCAACTGGCGAGGTGCACTTCATAAACACTCCACGGAGCGCCTAAAGCGTTGTGCTTCACACGGGTTTCCATCCAGGCGGTATCTTTCCATTCATATTCAAATTGCCAGGCAATGGAAGACGTTGCGGGACGGAGCTCCCAATAATTGGCGAAAGGATCGCCTTTGATCGTTACCCTGTCTTCATAGCCAACAATATGATATTTATACAGATCCCCTTTTTGAATCCCGGGAATAAACCCTTCCCAGATACCGCTTTTGTCCAACCGCGGAAATAATATATGCTGATCTTTCTGCCAGGCATTGAAGCTTCCGATGACAGAAACCCTCGTGGCATTAGGCGCCCATACGCAAAAATAAAATCCTTTCGTACCCAATACCTCTAAAGGCTTGGAACCAAATTTCTCATAGAGCGAATAATGGGTGCCTGCTGCAAATGTTTGAATATCGTTATCATAAAGTATGGAATAATTCCAAACTGTTTTTGAGGTATCAATAAAGTTTTTATCCTCATAACGAACTATGGATTTTGAGGTATCAATGCTATGTGAAGAAGCATTTGGTTGTAGCCCACCTAAAGTGCCATCTGCCGGTTTATTGGATTGATTTGACATAATATTCAAAACTGAATTTACATAGATTATGCTAACTGGTGAACTTTACTGTTGACACCAAACTATGCAGACTTCAATTTCCAAGCCTATATATAAAAGGGCAATCAATTATGATTGCCCTTTTATATTAAACCGAAGGAAATCTTATTTCAATTCCATTATCCAAATGCTCTTTCCTGGTACCTTCCAGGAGCTGTTCAGGTCATTTGTGGCAGCTGTAACAATATTCTTTGCAGAGGCAAAGCCTTTAGTGCTTTCCGCAAAGCGTTTGGGATCAACAGTTCGCTCCTCAGGGCTTGTATTCATTACAACCATTACAGTGCCGGACTTGTCATAACGGAAATAAGTATATACCCAATTATCGGGCACATACTGCATCATCTTACCTGTTTTTATAGCAGAAGAAGACTTGCGAAAATTGGCGATTCTTTTTGTCCACTCGTGCACTTCATTTTCCTTTTCCGTTCTGCCGGCTGCGGTAAATTTATTTTGAGCATCCTCTTTCCAGCCGCCAAAAAAATCGCCGCGAACCAAGCCGTCAGGATTTGAAAAACCTTTCAGCAAAATTTCGGTTCCATAATACAGTTGCGGAATGCCACGGGTGGTCAGCAGCCATCCAATACCCACTTTCAACTTGTCTGCATCCTCTCCTACTTGTGATAGAAAACGGCTCATATCATGATTATCGAGGAAGTTGACATTGTTCATCGGGTCCTGGTAAACAAAGTCATTGCTCAGGGTTTGATAAAGCTTGTTCACGCCTTCTGTCCAACCAAAATTCTGCGTAAGCGCCGGAACAATGCCGTATAAATGCGTTTGAAAATCGGTAACGCCAATCAGGTTGCTTTTGAAAGGAATTTTGGTGAAATTATTCCGGGCAAAATAGGCCTGGCTGGTCACGCCATGTACCCAGGTTTCCCCGAACATGGTCATTTTGGGATATTCATCGATCAAAGCCTGGTTGCACTTATTCATGAACGGCAGGTCATTGTAGATATAGGTATCAATGCGCCAGCCGTCCACGCCAAATTCTTCTACGCTCCAGATAGCATTCTGAATGAGGAAGTTGGAGACATACGGATTGCTATGGTTCAGGTCCGGCATTTGCGTCACAAACCAACCATCAGCCGTAACCGTTTTATCCTTTACTGAGCCATAAGGATCGAAAAGAGGCTGGTCTTTATAACTGGTTTGTGTAAAAGTGGGCCATTGATGCAGCCAGTCCTTCATCGGTGGATCCTTCACAAAAAAATGCTCCAGGCCACAGTGATTATAAACGGCATCCTGGATCAATTTCATTCCCTTTTTATGCAATTCGTCACTTAGCTTTTTATAAGCCTCATTACCACCGTGGCGCTTATCAACCTCGTAATGATTAGTGATCGCATAGCCATGCTCAGTGCGGTTCTTCATGTCATTCTCGAAAACGGGCGTCATCCAAACGGTTGATACACCTAAATCCTTTAAGTAGTCCAAATGGTTAATGACGCCTTGAATATCCCCACCATGACGGTGATACATTGAATCACGGTTCAGTGTTTGATCTGCGTATTGCGGAAGCCTGTCGTTGCTATAATCGCCATTGCTAAAGCGGTCGGGCATTAACAGGTAAATAAAATCTTCGGAGCGAACGCCCTGTGCGAAATCCGTACCATTACCCTTTCGGCGGGGTTGCAACTCAAACTGGATTTGTTTAGCATTAGCGCCTGAACCGAATTTAAAAGTCCGCTTTCCTGGCTTTGCCGTTTTTCCGATCACCAGGTCAATAAAAACATAGTTCGGATTTTCAACGCGATTGATCTTTTTTAGGGTCACGCCTTCTGCAATAGGAATTCCGGCGGCAGGTAATTTCAGCATTGGTAGTTTATCGGCAATGCCTTCCTCATGTACCATTAATTGCAGGTTCGGGTTCTTCATTCCTACCCACCAGTGCATTGGAAAGATTTGTGTGCCAGCTTGCGCAAAAGAACAAATAGCGACGGCGATTGCCGCTGCACAAAGAATAAATTTTTTCATATTTAAACAGATCTGTTTTCTTCGATTTTAAGTTCCGAAATGTCATCATCATAAGCGTTAGTGTCTTTGCTTTCTTTGATAAACAGATAGCAAAGCACCGCGGCTATTACCATTAATACGCCGCCAATTTGCACAGCGGCCATGCGGTTATTGTCTAACAGATTACTCATGATCCAACCAAAAAATAAGGATGCAAGGATTTCCGGAAGCACGATAAAAAAGTTGAAGATTCCCATGTATACGCCGACTTTATTAGGCGGCAAGCTTGGTGCAAGCATCGCGTAAGGCATAGATAAAATGCTGGCCCACGCAATACCAACCCCGGTCATAGATGCATACAGCATGTATTTATTGGTAACGAAAGCTACTGTGATGAGTCCTGCAGCGCCGGCCAGCAAACACAGGGAATGCGTTAGTTTTCTTCCCAGCCTATTGGCAATAGAAGGAAGGATGAATGCGAATATAAAAGTAACAACGTTATAATACGATAAGGTCAACCCTGCAAAGTCGCGACCGTTTCCAAAGGCAGGATCGGTATCGCTGGTAGCCCCGAAAATATTATATGCCACCGCTGTGGAGTAATAAAACCACATCAGGAATAATCCCGGCCAAGTGAAAAACTGCACCAACGCGATGGCCTTCATTTTAGGCGGCATGTTGGCGATAGCGCCAAAGATCTCTTTAACCCCACCACCAAAACCTTTGTTGGATTCCGTTACTTTTTCTTTGAACCCGACATCTGATGGCGGGTATTCCTTAGTTGAAAAAACGGTGTATAACACAGCGGATAAAAAGAAAAAGCCCCCTACATAAAAAGAGTAGCGCACATTATCAGGAATGATGCCTTTAGCAGCTGTGTTCTCCAGATCAAACCAGTTACGCATGATCCACGGAAGTGCAGAAGCGATACTTCCACCCAACCCTATCATAAGACTTTGCATAACAAACCCGCGGTTCAATTGGCTATCGGGTAATTTGTCGGCCACGAAAGCCCGGAATGGTTCCATAGCAACGTTTCCAAATGTATCTAATATCCAAAGCAAGCCGGCGGCCATCCAAAGCACCGGGCTATGCGGCATAAAGAATAAGGCAATGGAACTCAATAAAGCGCCGACAAAAAAGTAAGGCCGTCGTCTTCCAAATTTCGGGTGCCAGGTGCGATCGCTGAGGTAACCAATGATAGGTTGAACGATCAAACCGGTCAATGGCGCGGCTAAAAAAAGTAACGGGATTTCGTCGGGATTAGCACCAAGGTTTTCATAAATAGGACCCATGTTCGCCCGCTGTAAATCCCACCCAAATTGAATTCCGAAGAATCCAACACTCATATTAATGATCTGCGATAAACTTAGTTTTGGCTTGTGCGCTGGAGTAGGGTTCATAAGCAATCAATCGTTTTGATTGCCGAAAGTTAAGTCCAAATTATTTTACTATTGTGTTTTCGTTACACATTTAAAAAATTAGTGGATAGACCTGTGGAAAACTTTATCCCAAAGAGAAACCATTGGGTATGACAACGCCTTTTTTAATAACAACGATTCCATCTTTGATAGTAAATAACGGATGGTCGCCATCTTCTAAATGTGTTCCTCCATTAATGCGCACATCATCGCCAATCCGGCAGTCCTTGTCAATGATGGCGTTTTGAATATGGCAGCGGCTTCCAATGCCAAGTGATGGAAGCCCTTTCTCCTGGGCTTTCTTGATCTCTTCCAGGGTTTCAAAATAATCGTTTCCCATTAAGTATGTACCGATGATAACCGAATCGTGCCCGATGCGGGAACGGATACCGACAATAGAGTTTTCGATATGCGAAGCGTTTATGATTGACCCTTCGGCAATAAGCGCTTTGTCTAATCGTGTGCCGCTGATCTTTGCCGGGGGCAACATCCGTGCACGGGTGTAGATCGCTTTAGCATTATCAAATAAATTAAAGGCAGGCAGGTCCGCTGTTAACGCCAGATTAGCATCATAGAAGGCTTTGATGTTTCCAATGTCTTCCCAATAACCCTCGTACTGGTAAGAAGCCACTTTGTACTTATCAATAGATTCCGGTATGATCTCTTTTCCAAAATCCGTAGCATCTTTTTTCTCCACCTCCAGTAATTCAAACAGCAGCTCGCGGTTGAAAATATAGATACCCATCGAAGCGAGGTAATTCCTGCCAAGCGCTAGCATTTCTTCACCGGTATCACTTACCCAATCTTCCAGTCCGGATTTGGGTTTTTCCGTAAACGAATGGATATACCCATCTTCTGTTTTTAGAATGCCAAATTCAGAAGCTTCTTTCGCCGTAACCGGGATGGTAGCAATCGTAATATCAGCACCTCTCTCCTTATGCTCCCGCAGCATTTCCACAAAGTCCAATTGGTACAATTGATCGCCGGAAAGGATCAACACGTACTCGCACTGAAAGGGACGCACATGCCGCAAGCCTTGTCGCACCGCATCGGCTGTTCCCTGAAACCAGGTAAAATTATCCGGCGTCTGTTCCGCTGCCAGAATATCTACAAACGCATTGCTGAATGCACTAAAATGATACGTGTTCTTTATATGCCGGTTGAGCGAAGCGGAATTGTACATGGTTAATACAAACATCCTGCTCACCCCTGAATTAAGACAATTTGAAATGGGTATATCTACCAGGCGGTATTTACCTGCAATCGGCACGGCCGGCTTTGAACGGTTCGCCGTTAATGGTGATAAACGCGTACCGGCACCGCCGCCTAAAATAATGGAGACCATCTCTTTCATCGAATGGAGAATTTAAAATGGAAAATGTAGAATTATATAACTTTCTCTTTGACTGTTTTTACACTTGCAACTAAAATACTAATAAGTTCACTGCAATCCTCATGCAAAGATTTGTAAGCTGCATCAGGAATATAATTGGATTGGAAGAGCAGCTCAAGCCAGTACTGGGTTTCATCTGCTTCTTTCAAAGCAATCGTCAATTTATTTAAAAAATCTTTTAAGCTGGCGGCATTCTCTGATTCTCTTATCATGGCACCGATAGCTGTTCCGCTTCGCAAAACCTGTTTCGAAAGAACAAATTCCTTGTATTCATTCTGTAGTGTTTTATATAAGGAAACTATCTTCAAAGCGAATGCAAAACTTTTATCTTTCAGAACATTAGGCTTTCGCATAATTCTCCATTTTCCATTCTCAATTTTCGATTAAATTCTCATAAAGCTTGATGTATTCCTCCGCCGAGGCATCCCAGGAGTAATTAATATTCATCATATAGCTGCGCATCCAGTTATACAGGTCACGTTTATTATTGTAGAGGTCAATAGCACGCCCAACGGAATGTGTAATGTCCGGCACTGTTGCATTATTAAACCGTATGCCATAGCCTTGCCAATCCCCAAAATCCTTCACCGTATCTTTTAAACCTCCTGTGCTACGAACCATGGGCACGGTTCCATAACGAAGGGCATACATCTGGTTCAGTCCACAAGGCTCAACGCGGCTGGGCATTAATAAAAAATCTGCGCCAGCATACATTAAATGGCTGAGCGTTTCGTTGTAGCCGATATAAGTGTTCACATAACCGTGCAATTGATTCTTAACGTGCTCAAGGTTATTCTCTACCTCACTTTCGCCCGAGCCCAACACCAAAAAATTAGCCGCCCCACGATGCTGGTAAGTAGAGTTGCGAATGGCATCCGGCAAAATATCCGCAGCCTTCTCTCCTACCAGGCGACCAATAAAAACGATCAGCGGCTTGTCTTCATCCAGACCGAATTGCCCGCATAGCTCTTTCTTATTTTTCCGCTTGCCTTCCTTCACGGCATGGTCATCATAATTCTTTGCAATGAAATTGTCGCTTTGCGGGTTCCAGACATCGGCATCAATCCCATTTAAAATGCCGACGCTTTTACCTCTTTCATATTGCATCAAATTTTCTAATCCATTGGCTGCATACCGCAGTTCTTCCATATAGCTGGGACTTACGGTTGTCACCTTCGACGCACATTTGATAGCACAGGCTAATGGATTAATGGTTTTATCCCAATCCAGCAAGCCCCATTTCCAGCTGTCGAAGGGTGGCAATAAAGCCTGCTTGTTCCAGTCAATCCACCCCTGGTATTGTGCGTTATGAATTGTAAAGACAGTGGGTATTCTTCCAAGATGCTTGAAAGCATGGCAAAACTGCATCATAAAAGGCATCAGTGCCGTATGATGGTCGTGGCAATGCACAATATCCGGTTGGTGCGCCCATTTAGACAGCCAATCGCAAGTAGCTATTTGGAAGGCCAAAAAACGTTCGGTATCATCATCATAACCGTAAATTTTTTCACGATCCAATAACCCGTTGATATCAATGAGGTAAAGCTCAAACCCTAATACATTTGTTTTTTCACGGATCACAGCATATTTAAACTGCTGCGACCCCAGCTGTTGGTAGCCTTCATGCACCAGGTCCCAATTATTATTATACAAAAATTTGGTGCGGTACATCGGCATTACCACCTTTGCGTTGTGTCCGAGTTCAACCTGGTATTTAGGCAATGCCCCAACCACATCTCCCAAACCACCTGCCTTTGCCACCGGGTAGCATTCCGCTGATACATGAATTATTTCCATACGCCTTAGATAACCGATTTCAAATTAGGAAGGTTTTGTATAGCAGCAAAGCTTATTCCACGGAATCGGGATAAAAGCCATTTTATCAACACTCTCGATAAGAGATGATTATCAAATGGTTATTTCTGTTTATTTTGAGCCACCTTAAATTCAAACTCACAGCTTATGGCAACTTCAACTGGTACGCACCGACCTGTAGCAAACCCTTCCACCGGACCTGTCGCTACTAACTACGGTGCATTGGGCACACTGGTTACGGTTTTTTTCTTCTGGGGCTTTATTGCTGCCGGTAACTCTGTCTTTATTCCTTTTTGCAAGCATTATTTCAGCCTGGACCAATTTCAGAGCCAGTTAGTGGATTTTGCTTTTTACACGGCATACTATATTGGAGCGCTGGCCTTATTTGCCTATGGCGCTTTTGGTGGAAAAGACCTCGTAGCAAAATGGGGATATAAAAGGAGTATCGTTTATGGTCTGTTGTTTTCTGCCTTAGGCGCTATTGCCATGATCATCGCGGTAAATGCCAACACATTTGCCGGTATGCTTTTCGGATTATTTGTTGTTGCTCTTGGTTTTTCTCTTCAGCAAACAGCAGCGCAGCCCTTTGCGATTTCCTTAGGTGATCCTGCCACCGGTACCAGCCGCGTTAACCTTGGCGGAGGAATCAACTCTTTTGGAACCACCATTGGACCTATTGTTGTGGCATTGGCGCTTTTTGGGACTACAGCCGCCATTACCGATGACCAGATTGCGGAACTGAGTCTAAGCAAAGTAATCATCCTCTATTCCTTTGTTGGCGCCTTGTTTATTGGGGCTGCGGCTTTGTTTTATTTTTCTAAAAAAGTTCCATCAGGCATTTCTACAGAGAAAACGGAGAAAGCAAATAAAGCTTTATATTCTTTATTGATCATGACCGGTTTGCTGATCATTATGTTCGTACCCGTTTTCAATAGCTATAAAATAGACCCAACCACTTTATCGGATGTTGAAAAACATGATCTGGAAACCTACCGGATGAAATGGCTCTTTGGAGCATTAGCCGTTATTGTTGTTGGTTTGCTTGTTTCTAATATGAGTGCCCGCAAATCTCCGGAGGGTTGGGGCGCTATGAAATACCCGCAATTAGTTTTGGGCATGCTGGCGATATTCATATATGTCGGCGTGGAAGTAACTATTGGAAGTAACCTTAGCGAACTGCTGAGGCAGCCTGACTTTGGTGGACTGGAAGCTTCTGAAGCCACTAAGTATGTAGCTATGTATTGGGGAAGCCTAATGATCGGCCGCTGGGCTGGCGCGGTCTCAGCGTTCAACCTTTCTAAGAATGCCAAACTGTTATTGCAGATCATTGTTCCGCTAATTGCATTTGGAGTGATACTCGGCGTTAATATGGCATTCGGCTATGATATGCAGCCTCTTTACTATTATATCATCTGTGTTGTCATTCAAATCGCAGCATTTTATATCAGCAAAGACAAGCCTGCCCGTACACTTTTAATTTTCTCCGTGCTCGGTGTTATTGCAATGATTATTGGTATTATGAGCACCGGCACTGTTGCTGTGTACGCTTTTTTAAGTGGAGGTCTCTTGTGCTCTATTATGTGGCCAGCTATTTTTTCCCTGTCGCTTGCAGGTTTAGGAAAATACACGACCCAGGGTTCCGCTTTCCTGGTTATGATGATTCTTGGCGGAGGCATCATTCCACCGATACAAGGGAAAATTGCAGATTACCTGCAAACCTCTTCTGAGGTGGTTGGCTATGGCATTCACCAATCGTACTGGGTAGCGGTTATCTGCTTTGCTTACCTCGCCTTCTTCGCCTTTGCTGTACGGGGTATTTTGCGGAGCCAGGGAATTGATTATGATAAGCAACAAGAAGCGACCGAGCCGGTTGCAGCCAATAAGGACGCTACCTTAGAGCCCTAAGAACGATCATCAATAAAACGATATGGACTTGTCACAAGAATTGGCTATTGGAATTGATATTGGCGGCACCAATACGAAGTACGGCCTGGTAAACCACCGCGGAGAAATTGTTGAGAAGGGCGATATCAAAACTGACTCTTTCCCAACCATCGAGGATTTCGTCGATGGACTTTATAAAACACTGCAACCCATTATGGCCAAAGTGGGGGACGGGGAGCGGATACGCGGAATCGGTGTAGGTGCGCCAAATGGAAACTACTACACCGGCACCATCGAATATGCGCCTAACCTGCACTGGAAAGGGATCATTCCATTAGCTAAATTGATCTCCGAAAAATTCGGCCTGCGCTGCTCCCTTACCAATGATGCGAATGCAGCCGCCGTTGGCGAAATGATGTATGGTGCAGCTCGCGGCATGAAGGACTTTATCATGATCACGCTGGGCACCGGCGTTGGCAGCGGCATTGTTGCCAATGGGCATGTGGTATATGGTCACGATGGCTTTGCTGGCGAGTTGGGTCATACCATCATCCGGCATGGCGGAAGAAAGCACTGGTCAACCAAACTGGATGGCTCTGTAGAAGCGTATTGCTCGGCAACAGGTATTGCACTAACCGCAAAAGAACTTTTAGCAAACTCTACCGAACCCAGCTTATTGCGCAATTTTGAAGAGGCTAAAATTGATTCTAAGATCGTTTTTGATTGCGCCATTCAGGGTGATGCCTTGGCAGCTGAAGTATATCGTTTCACCGGTCAATTGCTGGGCGAATCCCTGGCCAATTTTGTAATGTTTTCCTCCCCAGAAGCCATCATCCTTTTTGGTGGTGTGATAAAGGCTGGTAACCTGATCATGCAGCCAACCAAAGAGCACATGGAAAAAAACTTGCTGCCTATTTTCCAGAACAAGGTAAGGCTGGTGTTCAGCGAATTAAAGGAAGCGGATGCTGCTATATTAGGCGCCAGTGCGCTGGTTTGGGAAATGCGGGATTAGTTTTTCTTAATAATAAATACCGCCGGTACAGCCCTTTGACCTTCTTTGTCAGAGGGCTTTATTGTTTCCTTGCCATTGATCAATAGACAACTGCTGCCGCCACCATCGAGGTTTAACGCTTCTATGCAACCGAGGTCTTTTAAGATCTGGGCTTCTTGTGTAAGGGTCGCCCCACCTGCAATACCGGAATTTCTTCCTTCCACCACTAAAATGATCAATTTGTTATCAGCCGTATAACCCATAGCCGTGCGGGGATGTTTATCATTAATGGCTTTTCCTGCAAACATCCGTTCTTCTTCATTTGTCACTTTAATTTCTCCTTCTTGCACCAACACAGGACCGCCGCCGATAGCCGTTTTTACTTTCCATCTAGTGTAAGGATCAAAATCTTTATTATCGACTGCTTTTCGTTCGCCTGTACTTCTGTTCACCGTAAAAAAATTACCTTTTTTGAAAGGATGAACAGGAAACTGGCTGGCATATACTCGCTTGTATAAACTATCGCCTTTGATCCAGGCAATGTCAGCATTTCGTTTTTTATCAATGCCGATAGCTCCGCTACTTACAAATACTTTTTTCGTGGTGTCTGCTGGCTGCTTTACTGTTTTTATATGATGCGATAAGATTCTTCCATCATTAACTACGACATTCAGATTCCCATTTGTTTCAAACGAAAAAAAAGTTCCATTCACGACCACGAAAGGTTGTCCGTTCTTCTCGTAAAATTTAGATGGAGTAAACCTTCTTTTATAAGTCGTATCGGTAGTAAAATCCAAGCCCTTGTCTTTTAAATCCGCGATCACGTAAAAAGCCCGGAATGGCGCTGTGTCAATTGGATTTGAGGTATAAAAAACGTGTACGGAAGGAGGCAATGGACCGTATGAAGAATCAACGTTTTGCCAAAGAAGTTTTTCCTGGGCTGTTGCGATGATGGGCAACAGGCAAAGAGCAAGCAGTAATTTTTTCATCAATAAGGCTTGAAGGTGAATTGACTACTGCAATATAAGAACAAACTATCCAGCCAATAGCGCCGCTCTCTTCTGTGCCTCCCACTCCTTGCGGCCTAAGCCCGCAAAGACATGGCGCTCGCTATGATAGGAGGATCGAACCAGCGGACCGCTTTCCACGTAGTCTAAACCAATGGTGTAACCGTAATCTCGATACTGTGCAAATTCATCGGGGTGTACAAAACGATGCACCGGCAGATGCTTTTTGGTAGGTTGCAAGTATTGACCGATGGTCACTACATCACATCCGGCTGCTTTCAAATTTTCCAGCGTTTGAAATACTTCTTCCTTTTCTTCTCCCAAGCCCAGCATGATGCCGCTTTTGGTGCGCATGCCACCTTCTTTCAAGGTCTTGATCACTTCCATGCTGCGCCAGTACTTGGCCTGAATACGCACCTGGCGGGTAAGGCGCTCTACTGTCTCTATATTGTGCGAAACCACTTCCGGCGCTGCTTCTATAATGCGTTGAATATTTTCTTTCTGCCCCTTAAAATCCGGTATCAGGGTTTCTAATGTTGTTTCCGGGTTAAGCGCTTTAACCGCTTTGATCGTATTGTTCCAAATGATAGAACCACCGTCTTTGATCTCATCCCGGTCAACTGAAGTGATGACAGCATGCTTCACTTTCATCAAAAAAATGGCTTCGGCAACACGTTGCGGTTCATCCCAATCCAAAGCATCTGGCCGCCCCGTAGCTACCGCGCAAAAACCACAACTTCGGGTGCATACGTTACCAAGGATCATAAAAGTTGCCGTGCCGGCACCCCAGCATTCACCCATATTCGGGCAGTTTCCGCTTTCGCAGATCGTATGCAGTTTGTGTGTATCTACCAGTCCGCGAACGTGCTTGTAGCTTTCGCCGATGGGAAGCTTTACACGCAACCAATCAGGTTTTGTTCTTTTAGTGGGAATTTCAGCGGCTACTATAGGAAGTTCTATCATTGAAAAAAGTTCAGGGTTGATTTCACTATTGATAGCAGTTATCAATAGCCGGCGCAAATTTCAGCATAATCAGTGAATTCCTTGCTAATGATCCCTTAATCTGTGTATTTTATTTACGCCCTCCAAAAATGTAGGCTAAATGACCTTGAAAAAAGAAGCGTTGCGGCTTTCTTTCAACGATCAAGGGGATTTCCTGTGCGTAGGCATCAACGCTTAAGCCGATCTGAACCGCCTGTACTTTTTCGTTGTATTTATTGAAATCAAAACGCAAGGCTGCTTTTACAAATGCACCGGGGCGGATCTTTAGCTCATTCCAACCCTTGCTAAAGCCAGAGCTGCCATAAATCTCATTGCCTAAAAATAAAAGGCTGTCAGCGCTTTCATATTTCACTGCTCTTTTGGTGCCGTTATCATTTACATCTAAATAATACGGACGCAACAAGCCCAGCGAAAGCCCGCCCTGGTAAATGCCCATGACAGCTACGCCATTCTTGTTGCCCTTCTGTCCAAAAATATATTGTTGCCCAAAACCAAGCTTAAACTGGTAGAAATTGTTGATCTTCCCATACACATACGATCCACCGAAAGCGCCTTCCTGCTTTTGAGTTCTTGATTCTTTCTGGTGCTTGATCTCGGTCAATTCTACCATATACATATTGGTGATCCGGGGCGTTTTCATGCGGCCATGTTCATAGAACAGCCCATAGCCATTGGTGCGCAATTGTATACCAAATGTATTCTGGCGGGAGTAAGACAATACGCCTTCTTCTTCCTGCTTTGCCATGGCGGCATATTTCTGCCTTTTTTCAATCTTGCGGCTTTCTTTGCTGTTGGTTTTTTGAGCAAAAGAAAAAAGGGCTGGAAACATCAGAGAAGCGATCAATATAAGTTTTTTCACAGTGCTTGATATATTGTTAGGTAAATTTAGGCACAAATAAGATATAATGACTTCAACGGTAAAATACACCGGCGAATTGCGTACGGTGTGTACGCATTTAGCATCAGGTTCACATTTCGAAACCGATGCACCTGTTGATAACAACGGCAAAGGCGAACGCTTCTCACCTACCGACCTGATGGCCACTTCGCTGGCTACCTGCATGGTGACAGTGATGAGCATCAAAGCCCGGACAATGGGGCTTGATATGAATGATGTGACCGTAGATGTTGAAAAGCTCATGAAGGCGGACCCGCGGCGGGTGGGCGGCATTAATCTTACTTTTCATATTCCGGGAACGCTAAGAGGCATTGATGAAAAGACAAAACAAATTTTAATACACACCGGCAACACCTGCCCGGTGCAACACAGCCTTCACCCGGATATTGAAGTGAATATCAACTGGGGCGAATGGAGCTAAATTAAAACAGGCGCTCTTTTTAAAATGGCCAAGCCAACTGCGCATTCCAAACATCGCTTTTGATGGCAGTATTCATTTCGTAATTGTATCAATGCCTGCGAATCAAACGCAGAAGCATTGGCAACCTGCAGTTGCTGAAAAGACTGTGTAATGGCATTGTTCTCGGGCTTCAGCTCTTCCAACCAATGCAACGCTTTTGCTTTCAGCGTCTCGTTCTTTTGATAAATGCCATAGGCAAAAAGTGTGGGTACAACGGTGTTGATAATAATATTCTTCAGCATTTCAGCGCCTAATCGCTTGGGTTTAAAACTCCCTTCTTCATCAAATCGATAATGATAATGCCAATAGTCATTAGCCGTAACATTTAACCAGGCTTCGACTTCCACCAATCTTTTAGCTTCCAGAATTTTTGAAAAAAGGTGTTGCGAAGTATGGATCAACATAGCAAGTTGTGCTAACCGTAGCGTAGGAAAATTGCCGGGCCGCATTCGCAGGAATTGTATAGCTGCAAAGGTTGGTTTCAGATTATACTTCTGTTTTAAAAAGGAATATTCACGCTGCAAAAGCCTGGCGTACTCTTCTTCAAAGGAAGCGGTCAGCAATCCTGCTTGTCCAAATAATAATGCCTCTATTTGGTGAATGCTGCTTTTTTGTTTGGCTAATACGTTGATCGGAATAGAACGGGCAATGGCTTCAAAAGCATCGGCATTCACCTTCATCCCAAAATTGCGGGCCAATAGCCACCAAAAAGCTTCTTCCCAATGATCGTTCGTTTCTTTTAAAAAAGAAAAAATGCTATCCGATTTACACGTAAGGCGTTCTGCTATCAAGCGCTCTTTCCATGCCAGCCAGGTAAGCTCTTTTACAGACACGATTTCCTTTCCGCAGGCTATGGCTTCGCTATTATAGAGCAACTGCTCATACCGCTGTAATAGCAGCGAAGAAATAAGCGGCTGCAATTCTAACACCGGGATGGAGTGTGCTAAGGTTTGATCGTGTTCATACACCACGTGTAAAATGACATTCTTGTAATTCGGGTCATCTTCATGTTTGTGTTTTTGCCAATCAGTTGTTTTGAGATGGAGCTCTACAGACCCGGCAAGGAGTACATCTCCAATGCGGATTTTTGCAGCCTGAAAATCGGGTCCGGCGTTTTTATTCAGGACTCCTTTTGTAATGATATGAACCGCCTGACCATCAATAGTGGTTAGATGGCTTTGATTAAAATAGCCAAAGCTCCAGATAAAATGCAGCAGCTTTTCGGTCATACCCTAAATTAGGCAAAATCCTTTAATGCCTGCACTACCCTGCTCACCGGCAATCCCATCACGTTATAAAAATCACCTTGAATGCTTTTGATACCTACCACCCCGATCCACTCCTGGATGGCGTAGGCGCCTGCTTTATCGTAAGGTTTGTATTTATCTACATAGAACTCAATCTGGTCTCTTGTCAATGGGTGAAACTGAACAATCGTTATATCCGCGAAGCTTAACTTCTTTCCTAAATTGGATATACAAACCGCAGTTATCACCTGGTGCCGGGCGCCACTCAACTTGGTCAGGATTTGAATCGCATCTTCACGGTCCTTCGGCTTGCCGATAATTTCTTCACCGAATACAACAATGGTATCGGCGGCAATTACGGTTCTGCCCCCTGCGATGGGCACGACAGCTGCCGCTTTTTCATCCGCGATGTGTTGGGCCACTTTTTCAGGTGTTAATCCAGCGGGATAACTTTCATCCGTAGGATGCAAAACAATCTCGAAAGGGATCTCTGCCCACTCCAATAATTGCTTGCGCCGGGGCGATTGCGATGCCAAAACATATGGTGCCATTACCTAAAAATAATACCTGAAAAATAACATGGATAAAATCCCGGTCAACATGATCCATTTGGCGAGCCGGCTAAGATCCGTAAACTCTTTTGTTGTATGAGCCGCATAATGCTTCCGAAAAAGATAACACAAGGGGGCGATCACGACCAGAACGCCATACACTACTGCCCACCACCAGCCAAACTGAAGGATATAAAGTTGCAGGATAATTAACGCCGCCATCAATACAACGACCCAGACAGTTGTATAAACCTTGGTAGCCACGATACCGGCTATAATGGGTAATGTTTTGCAACCGTAGCGCCGGTCTCCTTCCATATCTTCTACATCTTTAATCGCTTCCCGTATCAACGAAATGATAAAGGCAAAACCAGCATACAGAAAACTAATGCGGAAGAACTTTACCGTAACGGGATCTGTCGTTCCAAAAGCAGAAGCAAAGGGCACTTTTGCAAAGAACAGGATCAAAACCGTCCAGGCTGTTAGTAGTGAAATAACAATATTGCCAATGAGGAGTTGGCGTTTAAATGACGTAGAATATAACCAAAGCAGAATAACCACGACCACATTAGCTACGATCAAATACCATTTTTGAAATCCGACGGCAATGCCTGTTGCTCCTATACCGGCAATACTCAAACTCATATGCCAAAAGATAGCCCAACGTCGGCTAATGAGCTTATTAATTACATTTTGCGACGGTTTATTAATCTGGTCAATATTCAGGTCGAAATAATCGTTGATGATATAACCGGCAGCCGCAATAAATACAGAGGCGATAATTAGCCAGGTAAGTTGGTGAAGGTTTTCATTACTCGAGTACAGCGGTTGATAAACACAAAAATAAAACAGCAATTGGGTGATAACAATAAAAATAAGGTTCTGCCAGCGAATCAACCGAAAGAAAGCAGTGACCAGTTTCATATATTTTATTTAGAGGTCACTTCGGTGTCAAATTTCCAATGGTCATTCAGTCGTAATACTTTTTCAATTACATCTCTAACACAACCATGCCCCCCATTGACCGGAGAAATATATTGACTCACTTCTTTCACTTCTACCGCCGCATCTGCCGGGCAACAACTTAAACCTACAATTTGAAGTGTTGCCACATCAGGCAGGTCGTCGCCCATAAATAAAACCTGGTTGGCTGACAGGCTTCTTTCCTGCATGTATTTTAGGAAAAATTCTTTTTTATCCTTTACCGCAGTATAGATTTCGGCAATGCCTAAATAGTGGAGGCGCTTTACTACCGGTTCAGAATACGCACCTGAAATAATGACCACCTCGTAGCCATTTTTAATTGCCATTTGCAGCGCCAAACCATCTCTCACGTGCATTTGGCGGGATTGAACCCCATCTGATAAAAGCAGTACGGTGCCATCGGTTAGTACGCCATCCACATCAAAAACAAAGGTGGTGATCTGCTTAAATTGGGTTAAGAGATTCATAAGTATTATACAGGTTATTTCTGATTGTCCCGCCACTCATAAACCCAAGAGCTTTGCACCATTTCAAGATGCCCTTCATTACTTTGCTCACGGGTACCTTCAAACCCGGGTATTTGTAAAACCCACTCCAGCAGATCGGTAAATCGAACCCGGTAGATTTTGCCTTCATTGAAATCATCACCAAAGCGTTCGTAAAGCTTTAAGGCAATATCCTCGTAATCGCCCCAGTTTATCGGTGGTTCGTATTGGTCCATATAATAAGATCGGTTTAAAAATTATTCTCCTAAAAATTGTGTCTGGTCGGGTAAGGTCACCTCAATATTGCCGCCACCATCGAGCAATAAGCACTGGCAACCCAACCGGGAATTGAGGCGTGGATTCACCGCACGGTCAATAAAATCTTCCTCCCGGTCGCTTAACTCTTCTAACGAATCTTCACCTTTATTCACATATAAGTGACAGGTGCTGCAAGCGCAAACGCCACCGCAGTTATGGTGCAGTTCTATATCGTTGGTCAGCGCTATTTCTAATAAACTATGCCCGGCTGCAACATTTTCGACCACTACCGGCTCCAAACCTCTTTGCTCAAAATTGAATTTAATCGTGTACATCGTTCTCTTTTCGGCTGCAAAAGTAACCTTAGAAAAGGGGAATAGAACCGATTTCCGTGAAATGTTGCGGAAACATGGAAGTTAGGCGCCTTTGTATTGTATGCTTCGGGTCAAAAGTTCGTACACATCCTTCAGGCGCTGATCATTTTGCAATAGCTCCAAATGTTTAGCAATGGTAGTTGCATCCCGGCGTATTGCCGGGCCGGTTTGTGCTTCTACCGGACTCATTTCATTCAGTCGCATTGCCGTTTCCTGTATCAAAGGAATCAGTAGTTTGAAATCGATCCCGTGCTGTCCGCAATACGATTCCATCAGGGCATAAATGTGGTTGGTGAAATTGTTACAAAATACAGCGGCAAGATGCATTTTCAATCGGTATTCATCATCGCCCTGCACAACATTTTCCGAGATCGTACCCGCTAGTCCTTCCAAAAGCTGTAGGGTTTCCGGGTCGCTTGCATCAATGATCACCGGAATCTCGGGTAGATTTGCAGAAGATTTTTTAAGGCTTTGCAGCGGGTAGAAAACACCAAAATGAGAGGAGGTATCTTTTAAAATATTTTTGGATACGGAGGCTGCTGTGTGCACCACCGTCTTATCACCCAATTGCAATTCTCTCCGCAATTCTTCAATGGCAATGTCCGAAACGGCCAACAAATAAATATCGGCCTCACGGCTGACTACACTCCAATAATTTGTGGATTCTGTACCCAGTTTGTACGCCAGCGAACTGGCTGCTTCCGCATCCCGGCCAAATATTTGTACAATGCTGTGACCTGCTGCTTTAAGCTTCCTACCTAACACGGTTGCGGTATTTCCCGTTCCAATGATTACGATATCCATTCTATGAAAGTTTAAGGTTTGAGGCTTAAAGTTTAAAGTGGTCAGATGCAGTCTGGCAGGTAATTTTGTCAACAACCTTAAACATCCATCAAAACCTTAAACGATACTAATGTCCTTTGCTAAAAAACTCGCTTTACACTATATCAGAACGAAATTTAAGATTCTTTCACGGGTATCAAAAAGAAAAGCTGCCGAACAGGCTTTCGAACTTTTTTGCACACCGCAATACCGCAACAAAAAAGACCTTCCGCAATTATTTAAAGAAGCAGAAAGCCTCCAGTTTCAATTTCACGATTACGACGTACAAGGCTTTCGGTGGAATGGCGATGTATCCGAAAAGGTTTTGATCCTTCATGGCTTTGAATCCAGCATTGTCAACTTCGATCGCTATGTGAAACCATTAGTAGCAGAGGGCTATTGCGTCATAGGGTTTGATGCCCCGGCACACGGACGCAGTTCCGGAAAGATGATTAACGTTTTGATCTATAAAGAGTTTGTAGATGCCATCCAACAGAAATACGGACCTGTCCGGCGTTTCATCGCTCATTCGTTTGGCGGCCTGGCGATTAGCCTGGCTTTGGAAGAGTGGAAGGACACAGAAACATATAAAGCCGTTTTGATTGCACCTGCTACTGAAACCTCAACTGCCGTAGATTATCTTTTTTCAGTGCTTGGTCTGCCCCATAGTTTACGGGAAGAGTTCGAAAAGCTGATCACTGAAAAAGGTGGAAATCCTACGCAATGGTTTTCCATTGCCCGCGCTGCCGAACACATAAAAGCACAAGTCCTTTGGCTTCATGATAAGGATGATGATATGACACCTGTCAGCGATGTGGAACCGGTTATAAAAAAAGGCTATCCAAATTTTCGTTTTCATATTACGGAAGGGCTTGGCCACCGGCGCATTTACCGTGATAATGCCGTGGTTCAGGAAATCGTCAATTTTCTATAGAAAATTCAGGGCTACTTTTAGGCTTAGAAATCAGCGCACTTATGGAAAAACTATACACCTATTTAGCACTTGGCGATTCTTATACGATTGGCGAAGCACTTCCACTTCAGCAAAGTTTTCCCTACCAGGTAATGGAACTATTACGCAAAGAAAAATGGCATGTGGCGGCACCGGAGATCATTGCCAAAACCGGTTGGACAACGGATGAACTAAGCAGCGCTATTAGCTCGCATCGCTTTTTAGGGCATTATGACTTTGTGACCTTATTAATAGGCGTCAACAACCAATACCGCGGACGGCGGCTGGAAGAATACACGATCGAGCTGGAAAGCTTAATTAAACAAGCACTGGAATTTGCTAACAAGAAATCGGAACATGTGATACTTCTTTCCATTCCGGATTACGGTGTAACGCCTTTTGCAAAGAAACTCGATGCTGCCAAAATCGCTACCGAGATCGATCAATACAATTCGGTAAAACGGGCCCTAGCCACGCAATATAAAATTGCTTTTATAGATATTACCGACAGCACCCGGCAAGCTTACACGGATGATTCATTGCTGGCAGAAGATGGCTTGCACCCTTCTGCCAAAGAATACAAAACATGGGCGATCAAAGTAGCCCAACTGTTGAAAACCGTTATCAAATAAGAGTGCCTGGCTACCAGCAACAAAACCCTTCTAATTAAAAAAATCCTATTCTTGCCGTAAACTTGCCGCCGGGTTTTACTAAAAACCGTATTCAAACAAACGAGCTATGCCGAAGAATTTGCTGATAGTTGAGTCGCCTGCGAAAGCAAAGACGATTGAAAAGATCCTGGGAAAAGATTTCGAGGTGCGGAGCTGCTATGGCCATATCCGCGACCTCGAAAAAGGCGATATGGGCATCGACATCAAGAACAATTATAAGCCTACTTATATAGTATCGGAAGACAAGCACAAAGTGGTAAGCGAACTGAAGCAAATGGCCCGCAAAAGCGACGAAGTGTGGCTGGCAACGGATGAGGACCGCGAGGGGGAAGCCATTTCCTGGCACCTGTGCGAAGTGCTTGGATTAGACCCGAAAAATACCAAGCGCATTGTATTCCACGAGATCACCAAGCCAGCGATATTATCAGCCGTGCAGAATCCTCGCACGGTAAATATGGACCTCGTGAATGCACAGCAGGCCCGCCGCATTTTAGACCGCATCGTGGGATTTGAATTGAGCCCGGTGCTCTGGCGTAAGATGAGCATGAAGAACAACCTGAGTGCCGGCCGGGTACAAAGCGTAGCGGTTAGGATCATTGCCGAAAGAGAGCGGGAGATCAATGCGTTTAATGCGCAAAGCAGCTTTAAGATCGAAGCGATATTCACATCAAAAGATGCCACTGGTAAAACCGTTTCTTTCAAAGCGGAAGGAACTAAATTCAAGAACAGTGAGGATGCGGAAGCATTTCTGAAAAGCTGTATCGGCGCAGATTATAAGGTCACCGACATCCAGGTAAAGCCTACACGTCGTTCTCCATCAGCGCCTTTCACTACATCTACCCTGCAGCAGGAAGCCAGCCGTAAATTAGGCTATGGCGTGAGCCGGACGATGCTGCTGGCGCAGAAGCTTTACGAGAACGGGCATATCTCTTATATGCGTACCGATAGCGTGAACCTGAGTGATACCGCACGGGAAGACATTCAAAAAACGGTGCGTTCTTCTTTTGGCGATAAGTATCACCAGTCGCGTCGTTACAAGAATAAAAACGAGTCTGCACAGGAAGCGCATGAAGCCATTCGCCCCACCTATATGGCCAATGCAACGGTTGACGATCCGGATACAAAGCGATTATATGAATTGATCTGGAAACGCACCATCGCCTCGCAAATGGCCGATGCAGAACTCGAAAAAACCACGGCGAAGATTAATGTATCTACAAATAAGGCAGAATTATCTGCCGAAGGCGAGGTGCTCAAATTTGATGGGTTTTTAAAGGTCTATCGCGAAGATGTGGACGATGAAGATGGCGAAGAAGAAGCCGAAGGCATGCTGCCGCCTTTGTCAATTGGGCAAAGCCTGCCGCTGACAAAAATGAATGCGACCCAGCGTTTCACCCGTCCCCTGCCGCGCTACACGGAAGCATCGCTGGTAAAAAAACTCGAAGAGTTGGGCATCGGTCGTCCATCCACCTACGCTCCTACGATCTCCACCATTCAAAAGAGAGGCTATGTAGAAAAGCGGGATAAAGAAGGTGTGCGCCGTGAATTTGGAGTGTTGACTTTAGCCAACGATACGATCACAAAGCGAACAGAGTCAGAAAATACGGGTGCTGAAAAGTCAAAGTTATTCCCTACCGACCTGGGTTTGGTGGTAACGGATTTCCTGAAGCAGCATTTCGACAATATCATGGACTATAGCTTCACCGCCCGCATCGAACAGGAGTTTGATGAAGTGGCACAGGGCCGGATGAAGTGGAACAGCATGATCGATGACTTTTACAATCCCTTTAAAAAAGACGTTGACAACACGATAGAAACAGCCGAACGCATCAGCGGTGAACGCGACCTTGGCGTTGATCAAATTTCCGGCAAACCAGTCATTGCCCGCATGGGCAAGTTCGGACCAATGGTGCAGATCGGCACCAGCGATGACGAAGAAAAGCCACGCTACGCCAAGCTGAAGCAAGACCAAAGCATTGAAACCATCAACCTCGAGCAGGCAATGGAATTGTTCCAGTTACCACGCACCTTAGGAACACATGATGGACTCGAAGTTTCGGTGAATGCCGGCCGCTTCGGACCTTATGTGAAGTTTGGCGAAGCTTTCGTTTCCATTCCAAAAGGCACTGAGCCATTGGATCTTGACCTCGATGCCGCCATCGAATTGATCAGCCAAAAGCAAGTGGCCGATGCGCCGATCGCCTACTTCCAGGAGCAGGGCGTAACCAAGGGAAAAGGACGATTCGGACCCTTTATCAAATGGGGCGATCTCTACATCAACATTCCACGGGCTTACAACTTCGACAACCTTTCCCAAAGCGATATCAACGAGCTGATCGAAAAAAAGCTCGAGAAAGAAGGCAACCGCTACATCCAGCAATGGCCGGCGGAAAAGATCTCCGTTGAGAACGGTCGCTGGGGTCCTTTCATCCGCTTTGGCAAAAAGATGCTGAAGCTCGGACGGGCAGCAGATGGTGGTAAACTCACCCCGGAAGCCGCAGCAGCTTTATCACTCGAAGAAGTGAAAAAGATGATCGAGGACCAGGTACCCGGCCCTTTCACCAAAAAGCTGAAAGCACCGGCAAAGTCGGGCGCAAAAGCCGCCGCTAAGAAATCGGCGACCAAAAGAGCCGCACCAAAAAAAGGTGGCACAAAGAAGGCATAACTTTTTTACGAATTGTGAGGAATGGAGCAAACAAAGGAAATATCAGCCTTGCTGACCCTGATAGACGACCCCGATGAAGACGTGTTTGGTGCCGTGTCGGAAAAGATCGTAGAGTTCGGACGCACCATCATCCCTAACCTCGAAAACCTTTGGGAGAACACCGTAAGCGAGGAAGTGCAGGAGCGCATCGAGCTCCTCATTCACCGGCTTCATTTCACCGACCTTAAAGAAGATTTTCGGCAGTGGTCGCTCTCCGGTCACCACGACCTGCTGGTAGGCGCCATGCTCGCCGCCAAGTTTCAATACCCCGACCTTACCACTGCCCGTATTGTGCAGGATGTAGAAAAACTGCGCCGCAACATCTGGCTGGAGTTAAATAATTACCTCACGCCGCTGGAGCAGGCCCGCATCGTTACCGGCATTTTATACGGTTATTATGGACTGAAAGGAACCGAAGTGGCCTATACCGATGTGAACGAATTCCTCATTCATAAAACGCTGGAAGGCAAGCGCGGCAACCAGTTAAGCAATGGTGTTCTCTACCTTATTCTCTGCGAATTGCTGGATATTCCCATTAAAGCCATTGGCGTTCCCAAGCAGGCGGTACTCGCCTTTTTCAAACCCGGCTACAGCACTGAAATGACCGAACCCGTATCTAAGATTGATTTCTTTATTGACCCCTCTTCCGGGCAGGTCTTCAGCCATAAGGATATTGAGCATTACTTCAAGCGCATCCAGGTGCCAGCGGTTCACGTCTACTTCAAGCCCTACTCCAACAAACGGGTCATTCAAAACCTGTTGGAAGAAATGGCCAAATGCTTCGACAACGAAAAGGACTATTATAAGCGGGCTGAGTTGCTGGAGCTGGCAGCGCTGTTGGATTAGGAAACGTTTGGAGTTCGGGGTTTGGAGTTTTGGGTTTCGTGAATGCCGTAGAATTTTTAGTAGACTTGCTTACCGATAATCGAACAGTTCAAATTATAAACAGCCAACTCCAAACCCCAAACCCCAAACCCCATGATCTCCTGGTCCGACTTTGAAAAGATCGACATCCGCGTTGGCACGATACAAAGCGCCGAACCCCTTGAAAGTGCCCGCAAGCCCGCTTACAAATTAAGCATCGACTTTGGCGAAGCCCTCGGCATCAAGCGCTCCTCCGCGCAGATAACCGCCCATTATACACCCGGAGAATTGATAGGACGCCAGGTAGTTGCCGTGGTCAATTTCCCGCCGAAGCAGATCGGCCGTTTCTTTTCCGAATGCCTCGTGCTGGGTGTGTACGATGCGAACAATGATGTAGTTTTATTGCGTCCCGACAAGGCACTGCCGCCGGGACTAAAAATCGGCTAAATGACGGCTTACTATCCCTCTCCGCTTGGTGTTTTAAAGATCGTGGCAACGGATGATGCCATTGCCGCTATCGTCTTTACAGAGGAAGGCGCCGAAGCCGCTGCCTCCGAAACATCACCCGTGCTGCAGCAATGCATCACCCAACTGGATGAATATTTCAGCGGCACCCGCCGCACCTTCGATTTCCCGATAGGTCAAGCCGGCACCGCTTTCCAGCAAAAGGTGTGGGAAGGTTTGCTCGCTATCCCCTACGGCAGAACGGTTTCTTATCTCGCCCTTTCCAAAACCCTTGGCGATGCCAAAGCCATCCGTGCGGTAGGCACCGCCAACGGACGCAACAACCTCGCCATCGTAGTGCCCTGCCACCGTGTTATCGGCTCCAACCAAAGCCTTACTGGCTATGCAGGCGGCTTGTGGAGGAAACAGTGGTTGCTGGAGCATGAAGCGAAGGTGGCAAATGGGGTGCGGGTGTTGTTTTAGTGTATTGGTCGCAGAATAAATCAGAATAGAAAATTAACGTAGAAGATTATATTATTGAGTAAATTATTTACAAAGCAATTTTATATCACACTGCATGAAAGTTTGCCTTACGATAATAGCAATCATAATTGTATTACTACTTTCAAGTTTTTCATGGAATGAGAATCAGGTTACTTTACGAGGTCACGTCAAGTTCCTAGACTCTTCAATAGACGTGAGAACTATGCTAATTGTTGTTAGAAGTAATAACAAGATCTTAGCTCGAGCATATACAGATGCCAAAAGAGATTTTACAATAACATTTACTCCTGGTAATAAAAAATCGTTTAAGTTCTATTGCTCCGCTCCATCTATTGGGACGAAATTTATGGGAATTATTAAAACATTCGAAAGCGATACACCAGAACTAACTTTTTACATTCCAAAACGACAATTAGCAAAATAGGTGTAGTAATAAAATTGACGCTTCTTCCTTCCAATGACAACAAGAAAAAAAATCATCATAGTCCTTTCTTCGTTCCCAGCCGAGTTACCCACACCTGAGACTCCGAAAATAGGAAAGCAGAGGCGGGAACTCGGCGGTGTGCTTGACCCGAAAACCAACCACGGCGTAAAAAATCTATAAATATGTTGAAGACTTTTTCTACTTATAAGCTTCTTGCAAAAAAAGCTACATACATCGACAAGGTTGAAGACTGGGTAGACTGGGCTTTAGAAATGTTAGAATATGGGTATGAAGCAGAGCACCTTTATATTCTCGCAGGACTTAGGTCTCCAATTGAGCGACCATATTTAGAAGAAGTAATATTCAAAACATTAAAAGAACTTAATCTACATAAGATATCTGATGTAGAAGCGGTGAATGGTTATGCTTATCTTTTGATATCAGAAGCATTCAATGAAAAAAACTCTTACGAAACTACCCTCAAAGAACTTAAAGAGTTACACGAAAGATTTGATATGTATAAAGGACTGCAAGATTTCTATTTATTATATTGGGCATTAGAAGATTTAAAAGAAACTGATGTACAATGGTATTGGAAAGGGGCTGATGCTGGCAATATATTAAACGAAATAAAAAGAGTCTTTCTTGAATGGAGACGTACATATATCAAGCAAAACCAGTTACCTATTTCAATGTTACCATTCTAAAATTACGTTCCCAGCCGAGTCTCCCGCAACCGCAGCTACAACTGTCTTGTCCTGAAATGGGTTTACACAATAGTAAACTTAAAAAACAGGGACGATGGAAAAGAAGTTATTTCAGCCGCATTACGACCGGGCTTTCAAGACAAAGGTCATTGAGGAGTATTTGGCGACG
>JAOQAI010000015.1 GCA_025963645.1 Flaviaestuariibacter sp. | reverse complement strand
CCTACTGGAAAGTGCGTTTAGGTGCAGCAGGACAAAACTCCAAAATTAAAATTCTTTTTCACAGACTTTAATAAAATGACTTAACACGACTTAATTTAAATGAATACAATTTCTGAAAGCTTGAATGAAGAAGGATTTATTAAAAGAATATTTAGCTAATATAAAAGATTAAATATTTTAAAGCTGTACTTTTTTGTTTTATTCTTTTATTCCCTTCCTTTTATCTCATTATTCATTTTCATTATTGACCAACTTACCATAAACAAAACAGAAATGATGTTTTGGATGATATTTTTAGTTGCGCTTGCTCCTTGTGGTATCATTGGAATTTTACTAAGCATATGGGGATTAGTTAAATCCTTTAAAAAGAAAAGTAAAGTCAATAAGATTATCGGTTTTGCGGGTTTGTTTTTAGGACTTGCTGGTATTATTGCTGGAATTTTAGGAATTATGCTAATCTACGTTGTGGTAAGCTAATATCTGAACTTGTTATTTTCCTCAAGCATCGTACGGTGGACAGAGAGCAGGGCGGCATGTAACAGGGTGTTTATAAAATTGTGGCGGGACGTTAAGCATTCAACTATAAATCGCTATTTTGCTTTTGTGGTTAATTGAAACTGACGTTTTTCAATTGCCACAACTTCATAAACACTTTAACGTTAGCGACAATGCAGCAAAATCATTACTTCCCTCGCGAGTTTCAGCCTCCAAGACTCGCGGTATAATTTAAACAACCTAATTTGCCAGTAAATGACTATCTGTACTATAGTCGATGAAAGGGATATACTTCATCGCTTTCCCCAGGATGACAACACAGTTAGAACTATAGTTTAGCAGGACATGAAAAGCACTTGTAGAAGGCTGAATAGCATTACCGAACGTATAAGCGTGTCCTTCGCCGTGGCTCAGGATAAACTGGCAAGGGCAGTACCATAGTAATGCAGCCCATTACAAAATCATCCTGCTAATTCTTTCCATCCTCAGATCCGCAGTCGAAAAAAGCACCGCTTTCGCAGTGCTTCCTATCTTATAATTGAGTTACTTATCCACTATTCAACTTATCAACTAAACCCTACCAGCTTCCACCGGCGCCGCCGCCGCCGCCGCTGCCGCCTCCAAATCCGCCGAAGCCACCACCGCCGCCTCCGAAGCCGCCGCCTCCACCGCCACCAAATCCTCCGCCGCCACCAAGGGCGCTTCCGATCATGCCGCCTAACAAGCCGCCGCCAAAGCCGCTATAGCCACGGCGCGACATATAACCGCCGCCACGACCGCCGCCGCCTTTGCCGCCGAACATGCGGAGGATAAAGAACAGGATGATGATCCCAAGGATGATACGGCTGGGACTAAAGCCCCTGCCACTTGTCTGCTCGCCACCACGCCGGCTTTGATAGCCTGCCGGTGCTGTGTATTCGCCGGCTGCAGCTTTAATTACGGAACTTGTGCCGGCTTCAAATCCGCCATAATAATCTCCTGTACGAAATGCGGGCAGAATATCATTCTCGATAATATTCTTCGCGGTGATATCCGGCACAGCACCTTCCAACCCATAGCCGGTAGATATCCAAACCTTACGATCTTCAATAGCTGCGAGGATCACGATGCCATTATCTTTCTTTGCCTGCCCGCCCACGCCCCATTGCCGCAGCACTTGCAGCGTCACTTCACTGATGTCGAAATCTCCAGTGCTCTTCACTGTAACAATCGCTATCTGCGAGGAGGTTGTATCATTGTAACGTTTCAGCTTTTCTTCCAATGCCTGCACCTGCAAAGGCTGCATCACGCCGGCAAAATCGTTGACCAGCCGCGGTGGATTAGGCAAAGGAATATTCTGCTTGACGTAGTTCTCTACACTTTGCGCAGCGGCAAAAAGCGAAAAGAAAAGGCTTATAAGGAGGAGGGCTTTCTTCATTGCTTATTTGCCAAACACAATCTCGTCGGGCAGTTCGTTTTTATCTGTTTGTCTGTCGAAAGGAAAATGGCGTACCAGCGCTTCGCCCAGGTCGGTAATACCCTGGCACATGCCGTCGGCTAAATGTTCCTTCCGGAAATGCAGCATCATCTTCGCCACTTCGTCTTTCCAATATTGAGCGCCTACTTTTTGATGAATTCCTTCATCTCCATAAACGGCCGCCTGCTTGTCCTTCACCGCGAGGTAAATGAGTGTACCATTGCGTTCCGCGGTTTTATCCATGCCCAGCATGAAGAATAATTCCTGCGCACGGTCGGCAGCATCCATGAATTTGCAACGGCTTTCCACAAAGACCCGAACCTCGCCACTGGTGCGCTGTTCCGCCTTTTGGATCGCCGCTACCAATTGTGCTTTCTCTTCTTCGGTGAAGAAGTCGGGCTCTTTCTTTTTCCAGGGAAACAGGTTCACAGGCGTTTGTATTAGTTGGTAGTATCAACACTAACTTTTGGCGCCGGTGCAGGTGCAGGTGCTGTTGCTCCACCATCGAAATTTACCGTTGGCGCATTTTGCGAACCTTCTGCAGCGGTAAATCCTTCGCGCTGCTTGAAGCCTGTCATACTAGCAAAAAGACTAACCGGGAACTTACGAACCTGCGTGTTATAGATCTGTACCTGGTCGTTAAAATCATTACGGGAAGTAGCGATCCGATTCTCAGTTCCTTCCAACTGTGTTTGCAAATTTCTAAAGGCATCGTTGGCACGCAGGTTAGGATATTGCTCAACGGTTACCAACAACCGGCTTAACGCACCGGACAATTGCCCTTGTGCTGCCTGGAACTTCTGGATGTTTTCCGTGGTTAGATTTTCAGGACTTACCTGCATAGAAGTAGCACGGGCACGGGCATTGATCACATCGTTCAGGGTCCCTCTTTCAAAATTAGCTTCGCCTTTTACGGTATTCACCAGGTTTGGAATAAGGTCAGCGCGGCGCTGGTATTGTGTCTGCACATTGTTCCAGGATTTCTTTACAGATTCGTCTGTAGTTACGAGTCCATTATATTGACCGCATCCCCAGAAAAGCAATAACACCAGGATTCCAAGGATAATCAACAAAGGCATTGAACGTCTCATTTGACTTTAGTTTTATTTGTTTAAAAGTAATCTCTTCTCTGCAAATTGCACACCACTAAATAAAGCTGCTATTTTGTCGCTTCTTATTTAATAGCGGCAATGCCCGGCAAACTTTTCCCTTCAAAATATTCAAGCAAGGCGCCGCCACCGGTAGATACATAACTTACTTTATCGGCATAGCCGAATTGATTGACAGCCGCTACACTATCGCCACCGCCAACGAGTGAGAATGCACCGCCTTCGGTAGCTTCGGCAATAGCTTTGGCAACTGCCTTAGTACCGTGTTGAAACTTCTCCATTTCAAAAACACCCATTGGGCCATTCCATAAAATGGTTTTAGAAGCCAGTATCACTTTGGTGAACATATCACAAGCCATAGCGCCAATATCCAGTCCCATCCAGCCATCCGGAATAGTATTACTCAAGGCTGATGAAATAGTAGCATCTGCCGCAAACTTATCGGCTATGATAGAATCCGTTGGCAGGTGAATGCAAACGCCTTTCGCTTCTGCCTTAGCCAGCAGTTCCTTGGCGGTATCCAGGCGGTCCTTCTCGCAAAGCGAGGACCCGATCTTTCCACCCATCGCTTCAAAGAATGTATAAGCCATACCGCCGCCGATAATAATATCAGAAGCACGCTCTAACAAATTCTCAATGATCAATATCTTATCCGAAACCTTAGCGCCGCCAATAATGGCAGTGAAGGGTTTTTCGGAATCGTGCAATACTTTCTCTGCACTCATGACTTCCCCTTCCATTACAAGCCCAAACAATTTTGCCTCCGGCGCAAAATATTCAGCTATAACGGCTGTAGAGGCATGTGCCCGGTGTGCGGTTCCAAAGGCATCGTTAACATATACATCGCCCAACTTAGAAAGCTTTTCTGCGAAGGCTTTATCGCCCACCTCTTCTTCCTTATAAAAACGAAGGTTCTCCAGCAATAAGACTTGTCCTGGCTGCAAAGCTTGCGCCTTTTGAACGGCTTCATCTCCTACTGAATCCTTTGCGAAAATCACATCGGTGCTTAACAATCCACTAAGATGTTTTACAATATGCTTTAACGAAAATTTATCTGCCGGACCATCCTTTGGACGACCGAGGTGTGACATAAGAATCGCAGAGCCGCCATCTGCTAGGATCTTTTTAATCGTTGGAATCGTAGCAGTGATGCGGGTATCATCGGTGATGTTGAAATCGGCGTCGAGCGGCACGTTGAAGTCGACACGGATGAGGGCTTTTTTACCGGAGAAGTTGTAGTTGGAAAATTTGTTCATGGTTGTATAGTTATTTTAATTCAATAATGTCAATTTCTTGTTCCGTAAAGAGTCTTATGATTTCAGTAAGATGAACATCTAATACTTGCCATAGCCTGTCATTCCTGCAATTACCCAGCACTACATTAATTAACTTAGGTGGACTACCCAAAGTTTGAATGATATTAGTAAAATCGGTATCCTTTGAAAGGATAATTACGTTACCCTGCTTCTTGGCCAATTTATAAATTTCAATGTCTGCAATACCTAAAATGCCCAGGGAGTAAGAGGACTTAGCACTATAGCCACGCCGTTCTATTAGCCATTTGGCTATGATGGGAGAAATTTGAGAATCGATCCAAAACTCCCAGTCAGGCTGCATGAAGAACGCGGGTATTATTTATTTGCAGAGATGCGTATAAAAGAGAAGCAATGATGTCTTCTTTTTCCAGGATGGGATGCTCCTCAAGTATCTCATCATACGTCATTCCGCTTGCCAGAAGCTCTAATACATTTGACACAGTAAAGCGCTGCTTTCTAATCACAGGACGACCACCCATCATCCCCGGAATTGTGGAAATCCGTGACAACAATTCACTTATTTTTTTCTCGTCCATACATCAAATTTAAAAAATGTTTCGAAAGCCGATATAATTAATGCGAAAGGCTTTCCAAACGGAAAGCCTTTCGCATTAATAAAGGAAGTGATTACTTATTAATCAATCCTGCAAAGAACTTCACTGTCCGCACTAACTGCGATACATAGCTCATTTCATTATCGTACCAGCTTACGGTTTTCACCAGTTGCTTATCGCCGGCGGTCATCACTTTTGTTTGTGTCGCATCGAATAGGGAACCGAAATGAATGCCAATGATATCCGTACTTACGATCTCGTCTTCAGTATAGCCAAAGCTTTCGTTGGACGCCGCTTTCATCGCAGCGTTCACTTCTTCAAGTGTCACCTGCTTTTCCAGGATCGTAGTCAGCTCAGTTAAAGAACCTGTGATGGTTGGTACACGTTGTGCGTTGCCGTCCAACTTGCCTTTCAATTCTGGCAATACTAAACCGATGGCTTTTGCGGCGCCGGTGCTGTTCGGAACAATGTTCTGGGCAGCGGCTCTTGCCCGGCGCAGGTCTCCTTTCGGGTGTGGCGCATCCAGTGTATTCTGATCGTTGGTATAAGCGTGAATGGTCGTCATTAGACCGGTAACGATGCCCCATTTGTCCTGCAATACCTTCGCCATTGGCGCCAGGCAGTTGGTGGTGCAGGAAGCGCAGGAAATGATCGTTTCGCTGCCATCCAGGATCTCGTGGTTCACATTGAAAACAACAGTTTTCAGATCGCCGGTTGCCGGTGCAGAAATGACCACACGCTTGGCGCCTGCGGTGATATGCGCCTGCGCTTTGTCTTTATCGGTAAAGAAACCGGTGCTCTCAATCACCACATCTACATTGTGCGTACCCCAAGGAATTTGAGCTGGGTCTTTCTGAGCGTATATTTTAATTTCGTTGCCGTTCACTACGATCGCATTTTCGGTAGCTGTAACTTCCTCGTTGAAACGTCCCTGCGCTGAATCGTACTTTAATAAATGGGCAAGCACAGCCGGGCTGGTTAGGTCGTTGATAGCAACGACATCAATTCCTTCCATATTATGAATCTGACGAAACACCAGGCGACCAATGCGTCCAAAACCGTTGATGGCAACTTTTACTGACATATTCTTGGGTATTTAAGTTTTAAAATGCGGTGCGAAGGTACGGCATTTACGAAATATGCAAGAGTGGAGAAATGCATGCCGGGTTTCAATCTTCTTCTATCTTAATAAGAATAGCCCGGTGTGAACCAGGCTATTGCTACATCAAATACTAACTCGAAAATTTTAATGCATGGCGGCAGTGCGATGATGCGAGTGTCTCTCGTTGACTGGATGACGCTTCGTCAGTAGGGAAGCTCCAATCTCCAAAAGACCCAATACCAAATGCGGCGTATACACATAATCTGCAAAGCCAAACAACCATGGAGAGGCTGCTAAAAGGATACCGCTCATCAGGTCAAGTCCTAAGTGCGTACGCATGGAAATTTGCCGGGAAGCGCCCATTTCGTAATCGGTAAACAGGCTATACAATATAGCACTGGCACCCAGTATCACTGGTATCCAGGTTTCCGCTCCACCCCTGTCAAAATTAAATATCCACGGTGCTGCTATCAACAGCGCGCCCATCAGGTAGTCCAATACGCCATGGGCTTTTGTTCCTATTACTCTCATAGTTCACAATTTTATTGAGAGTTAAATCCCACAAACTATGCCAGTGGAACACAGCTATTGGCAATTTTTATAAACCGGAATGCTGTAGTATAAAAAGAAAAGCTTCATCGTTCTGATGAAGCTTTTAAGTCGTACCGCGTACGGGATTCGAACCCGTATCACCACCGTGAAAGGGTGGTGTCCTAACCCTTAGACGAACGCGGCGGGTTATCCCTTTTTTGGGAGTGCAAAGATAGGCGTGTGCATTATCCCTTCCAAAAGTTTTTAAAATAAAAAAGCCTCCAGGAGGAGACTTTTTGTGTAATACTGGATTCACTTAGTTTTTAGCGACATCAAACTTGCGGAAAATGCTTTTCACGCCTGCCTGTATTTCTTTGCTGGAAAGATTGCGGCTGTTGACTTCGTCAGTTGTCCAACCTTGCCAAACCGTCTTGTCTGTCTTCGCATCAATTAAGCTGATAGTGATAGTGCCTTCTCTTACCGCTTGCTGTTCCCGATCATATCCCAAAAATTGGGAAGGATAATAAACCGGCACATAGCGGCGGCTATAAGCGTTATAGAAATAACGGGTAAAAGGTTGTGAGTAAACCGGATTGTTTTGCTCCCGGATGCCTCTTTCTACCAATACATCATACGCCAACAAAACATCAGGCTTTGCTTTAGTTTCTCTCCAACCTGTTTTTGCCATTTCTGCATTTACTGCATTACGTATAGTACGTTCAGTTAGATCAGAAACCTTAACACTTTTGCCAGTAGTGTCATCAGAACGCTGCTCTGCCCAGGCATACGTCTTGTAATTGTTGAAATTTACCGTTTCATCTTTTTCAATGTGCGCTATGCTGGAACAGCCTGCCAGCAATAAACCACTAAGGGCCAGCACACTTAAAATTCTCGCATACTTCATAGGTTTGTACTCCTTTGTTTTTATGACATATTAACGGCAAAAACTATGCTTTAATTTCAAAGAAGATGTGAAAATTTGGATAATGGGAATATAGAAATCAACTTATTCTAACTTCCTCTATTAACCCAGCCCGATCTCGCTATGCTGCCCGGGGATTTCCACATCAGCAAAGCCTTTTCCCACCAGCCAGTTTTTAAAATCCTGCTGCACCTCAAACTCGCCATGCACCAGGAAAAGCTTTTTAACATCTTCTTTTTGCTGGCAGGCTAACCATTGCCGCAGGTCTTCATAATCGCCATGAGCGCTCATGCTTTTGATACCGCCAATTTCAGCATGTACCTCGTGTTGCACGCCGTAAATGCCTACTTCCTTTTGCCCGGCTAACAACCGGCCGCCTAAGGAACGCGGTTCACAATACCCGGTCATCAATATAGCATTGCGTGAGTTTTCAATATTATTGCTGATATGATGCTTTACCCGGCCTGCATCTGCCATGCCGCTAGCGGAAATTACGACACAAGGCTGGTTTCGGTAATTCAGCTCCTTCGATTCTTCTACTGACCGGATATAATGCAGCCGGTTAAATTGGAAAGGATCATCATCTGACTGCAATACTTTTTGAATGGTCTTATTGAAATATTGCGGGAAGTTTTTAACGACTTCGGTAATGGAAGTACTGAGCGGACTGTCCAGAAAATAATCAACTTTTGGGAGCCTTCCGGAAAGTTCCAGTCCATTTAAAGCGTAAAGAATTTCCTGCGTCCTTCCCAGGCTAAAAGCGGGTAAGATCAGTTTACCGCCTTTCTCCAGGCAAGTCCGATTGATCCATTCTAATAAAAGTTCGACCGATGTAGAAACATTCTCGTGAAGACTGTTTCCATAAGTTGATTCCATAATGATATAATCCGATTGCGGAAAGGTTTCTGGAGACCGCAGAATAACATCGCGATAGCGACCCAAGTCACCACTGAAAGTAAGTTGGCGTGTTTGTCCACCTTCTGTAATTCGTAAATGCACACAGGCACTTCCAATAATATGACCCGCATCCGTGAACAAGGCCTCTACTCCTTCTATAACCGGGAACCACTGGCTGTAAGGTTTCTCTACAAAATGTGAAAAGCTAGCTGTTGCATCTTGCCCAGTGTATAACGGTTGCACAAACGGCTTTCCTTGGGCTTTGCTGCCCCGGTTGTGATATTTTGCATCACTTTCCTGTATCTGTGCAGAATCCTCGAGCAATAAAGTGGCTAGTTCTTTCGTGGCATCCGTGCAAAATATCTTTCCTCCAAAACCCTCCTTCACCAACTTTGGGATAAGGCCAGAATGATCGATATGTGCATGCGAAAGCAGCATCACATCGACTTCAGGAGGGTTGAAGCCAAAACTGCGATTGAGTGCATCGGTGTCCTTTCCCATGCCCTGGAACATGCCACAATCGAGCAATACCTTTTTCCCGTTCTTTAAAGTGATAAGGTGCTTGGAGCCGGTAACGGTTTGCGCCGCGCCGTGAAATGCGATCTTCATATTAATTTATTTAAATAAAAATGGCGCTATTCATTAGCGCCATACCAAGTGAATAAGAAATTTAAAATAGCTGGTTTAGTTGCAAGGCATAATAGAAAATGAAGATTGCGGATAACAATTGGACTAAAACAGGTAACAGAATTATCTTGTCACCATTCTCAACATTCTGATAAATGATTTGAAAGTGCTTTATAAAAACGTAGCAAAACAAATTGATCATAAAAAGATAAAATGAAATTTTGAGAGGAATATTGTCCAAGTGCCTACCTAACATGGATATTGCGAAAACAAGGAAGATTACAAGAGGGAAATAATTGGTCTTGATTGGTGAATGGCTATTATTCATAAATCAATTTTATAATTATTGCTACAAACTTAACAGACTACTTCAAAAATTGAGCCTGTTGAGCTTTTAAATTCTAATCATTTTTCTTTAAAAGACCAGGTAAAAAGAAATTCCGCTACCACTTCACCCGATGTATTTCGTCCTGTAGATGTCACGGAAACAGTCTGTCCAATGCCAGTAGCTTTTGCAACTCCAACTGCTTGATGAATGACATCTCCATCTGCGCAGGTAAATGAAATGAGTCCCGCCGCCTTCTTATAAAATTTTGCTTCCAGTCCGGTCACCAGCATGGACACGGCCGGCTTTTGCCCGTAAATGGCTCCCATAGCCAATACGCCAGTGCTGAGCTCGGCTGCCATGCTAAGGCAGGCAAAATAAATAGATCGAAAAGGGTTTTGCGTGAACCATTTAAAAGGAACCGTCACGATGCAAGCCTCGGCCGAAAGCTGCCGGACTTTAAGGCCGGCAAAAAAAGCTGCGGGTAGTTTGGTAAGTAAAAAGAGCCGAAACTTGACTGGATTCCTGACCAGGGAGAAAAAAGCATCCGGAATAAGTGACTTTGTTGCAGCAGCATCCATGCACTAAAGATACATTTTGATACCTTTCCGGTGGTTTGGTCATGACAATCAACCTTTTCGTAAAACTAAACGTCTCCAAATAGAATTATTTCATCACATTTGACATCAAATTAATTTCATCCAATGAAAAAGTTTTTCCTCTTTGCCGCAGTAGCTATTTCTACCACCGGCTTCGCTCAGAAAGTAACAAGCAAGCTGACCTTCCAAAAAGGGCAAAAGTTTGAAGTAGTGACGGAGACCAAGAAAACCTCCAGCCAGGAAGTGATGGGACAATCTATGGAGTCTTCTGTAAATTCTACCATGTCGGAAATTTATGATGTGCAGGATGTAACCAGCTCAGGTGCGGCTATTGAACATAAAGTAAAGCGCCTGATGTTCACGGGCGAAGGAATGGGACAATCGCAAAGCTTTGATTCCGAAAAAGCGGACGACCGCAAAGGCGAAATGGGCCAGTTGCTGGACAAAAAGCTGCTGAAAAATAAGTACACATTGATGCTGGATGCTTCCGGAAAAGTAACCAGTGTGAAGTCTGACGATGACAATCCGCAAGGAAAAGCAGAAGAAGAGGATGGCATGGCTGCTTTGATGAGCCAACAAATGGGTATCAATATGGTGCTGCCAAAAGCTGGTGATAACAGCGCATTCAAGATCCTTCCTGACCGTGAAGTAGGTGTTGGCGAAAGCTGGAGCGATACGGCTTCTGCAGATGGCGCTAAAGTGAATAAAGTATTCAAGGTTGCCGGCATTACCGATGCTGAAATTCTTATTGATTTTACTGCGGACACAAAAGTGGAAAAGACCATGCAGATCATGGGTACCGATGCTACCATTACCGCCACTGATAAAGCAACCGGCAAGGTTGTTATTGACCGTAAGACGGGGATCATGAAGACCATCACCTCTTCTTCAAAAACAGAAGGCAACGTAGAAGCACAAGGGATGACCATCCCTATTACTGCTGAAACAACAACTACAACTACCGTAAAAGGCATGTAATCTTAAAAGATAGAATTGAAAAGTCCCGCTCATTGAGCGGGACTTTTTTTATAGCACTTCAATTTGATTTTTCAACAAGTCTTCAAAAGTATCCCGCTTTCGAATCAGGTGCGGCTCACCATCTTTCATCAGCACTTCTGCAGGTTTATAACGGGAATTAAAGTTGGAAGACATCTCGAAACCATACGCACCGGCATTATAAAACACCAGGTAATCGCCTTCTTTCACTTCCGATAACTTCCTATCCCAGGCGAAGGTGTCTGTCTCACAGATATTTCCCACCACCGAATAAGTTTGATCTTCCGGTGCATCATTGCTGATATTCTCAATGCGGTGATAGGCATCGTAAAACATGGGGCGAATGAGGTGATTGAAGCCGCTGTCCACGCTGATAAACTTTGCGGCAGGGGTTTGCTTTATCACATTTACCTGTGTTACAAAATAGCCGCACTCGCTCACCAAAAACTTCCCAGGCTCGAACCATACCTGCAGTTTGCTGGCTTCGGGATGCGCTGCAAATAATTCTTCTACTTTCCGCGCCAGGGCTTCCATATCGGTTTCGCTATCGCCCTCTTGGTAGGGAACCTTGAAGCCCCCGCCAAGATCAATAAACTTAAGCTCCTTAAAGTGCGGAATAATATCAAACAAGACCTCAATGCCTTTTACAAAAACCGCGACATCTTTAATATCACTACCGGTATGAATGTGGAGGTCGTGAACACAAATATTATATTGCTCAACAATAGCAGTTACCTCGCTGATATGCTCAATCGGAATACCGAACTTACTTTTCGCATGACCGGTTGATATTTTAATATTACCACCTGCCATGATGTTTGGACGTAACCGCAAACCTACCGGGTAGCTATGACCGTAAGCTTTTCCAAACTTTTCCAGGTTGGAGACACTGTCAATATTGATGATAACACCTAACTCCTTCGCCTCTTGTATCTCGCCAAAAGAAATGCCATTGGACGTATATAAAACACGGTCGGGGGTAAAACCGGCGTGTAGTGCCAGTTTCACTTCGTTGATGGAGCTACAGTCGACGTTTGCGCCAAGCGACTTTATGTACTTAAGAATATTGATATTGGTCAATGCCTTGCAGGCATAAAAGAAAACGGTATCGCGATTGCGAAAAGCGTTTTTCAGCTTGCCGTATTGCTCCTTGATCTTTTCGGCATGGTACACATAAAGCGGCGTACCAAATTGCTGCGCCAATGCGGTGAGTTGTGAAGAAGATAATTTTTGAGACATGGCTGCGAAGATAATTCAGCGAACCCTAATTATCCTAAGGCTTGTCCTGCACATCACTATCTGTCACAGAATCATCATCAGACAAAGGATCATCCGTCACCTCTTCATCCTTTGTCAAATCTTCTCCTTCAATTTCATCCGGCGTAAAGATGATCTCGTCGGATGTTTGCTCGATCTCCATTTCCTTTTGCTCTTCTTCCGGGAAATCTTCTTCGCGTAAAGCTTCTTCATCTCCTTCCTCTTCGGTATCCGGTTGAGCCGCTGGTTCGTCTTCTACCAATTGCCCATTGATATAATTTTGTTGTGGCTCGGTGGATGGGTTTGCGATCGCTTCCTCTCCTATCAGTTCGCCTTCGCCAGTAACTATCAATCCGGAGTTTTCAAAATCAGAGTCTTTAATAATAGTTGGCTGCACCACCTGGTCTGCCAGCACTTCTTTAATACGTGGCAGGTCTTCCGGGGTATTAATACCGAAATAATCCATAAAGGTTTTGGAGGTATTATAGATCAACGGATGACCGGGCAGCTTTTCATTTCTTCCGGATATTACAATCAGCTCTTTTTCTAATAGCTTTTGCACGGCATAATCCGAGCTCACACCCCGGATGGATTCAATCTCTCCTTTTGTCACGGGCTGTTTGTAAGCAACAATAGCTAAGGTTTCCAAAGCCGCTGCAGACAGGCGTTTCAGAAACTTCTCTCCATTCAGTTGCGCTACCGTTTTGTGGTAATCTTTTTTGGTTAAAAACTGCCAGCCCCCACCACTTTGACGAACCTCAAACGGGTAAAATTCGGAATTGTATTTCTCGACAATGCCTTCCAGCGAAGCATCGATCTGCTCGATAGAGATCTTGTCTTCCATAAACCCGAATGCTCCATTGATAAGGTCGGTGATCTCAGTAGAGGTCAAAGGCTTATCCGAAGCGAAAATCAGGGCTTCAATATGCGGAATAAGTTCAGAGATCTGGGTCATAAAAGGATTAATATATGTTTCCAAAGAGGTGACTGCAATGAGCAGCACACGTATTCTTGGGGATGCTGATTTGAATTAATACCTGTCTGTATCCTTTACCGGGGCTCAGGATAAACTGCCACCGAAGTGCAGTAAATATTGTGCCGCTGGCAAAAAAACAGCCCGTTATGAAACGGGCTGCTAATGTAGTGAATTTTAAACCTCAGCTATACACTGTGGCAAAAGGCTTTTATCCTTGTAATGCTGCGGCGCCGCTCACGATCTCCGTCAGCTCGGTGGTAATTGCTGCCTGGCGGGCACGGTTGTAAGAAATTTTTAGTGAGCGCAATAATTCATTAGCGTTCTCGCTGGCTTTGTCCATGGCTGTCATGCGGGCGCCGTGCTCCGAAGCATTGGCATCCAGCACGGCTTTATACAATTGCGTATTCAGGATCTTAGGCATTAACTCCGCCACCAATTCTTCTTTATTCGGGTCGAAAATAAAATCGGCTTTGGTAGCAGAACTGCTATTCGCAGACTTCAGGATCGGCAAAAATTGCTCCGCTGCGAAGCGTTGTGTAGCGGCGTTCTTAAACTCGCTGTAAATCACTTCTACAGCATCGACTTCTTTGTTCAGGTAAGCCTGCACCGCTGCTTCCGAAGCCTTTTGTACATTCTCAAACTTCAGGTTCAGGAAAATATCCTTGTGCGCATCGGAAACCGTATAATTATTCTTAGAAAAATGCTCATATCCTTTTTTTCCAATACTCCAGATGGTTACCTGCTTACCAGCATATTTTTCAGCAATTACCTGCTTTGCCAGCTTGATGACATTGGCGTTGTAAGCACCAGCCAATCCACGATCAGAAGTTATAACGATCAGCAACACCCGCTCAATGGCTCTTTCGGAAGCCAACGGATTGCCGCCATCCATTTCGGTGCTGCTTACGATATTGCTAAGCATTTCCTGCAATTTCATAGCATAAGGACGCATTTGAATGATCGCATCCTGTGCGCGGCGCAGTTTTGCTGCACTTACCATTTTCATGGCTTTTGTGATCTGCTGCGTGCTTTGCACCGATTTAATGCGGTTCCGTACTTCTTTTAACTGACCAGCCATAGCTATTTACGATTTACGATGGTAGATTTAGATTGAGTGGACTCCTTTCCCATTTGGGCCGCAAAAGTAGGGCAAGACGCCCGGAATTCCATGTTTTTAAAGGAAGCGAAAACTACCCCATAGCAAAAAGAGAAGCCAAAATCTGCGGTAGGGCTAATTTGGTTTTGTTAGCTCCCGCTTCACACTATATTCCACTTCAATACTACCCTTTGCGCCTTTTGCCGGTGGCCTCGTTTCTACAAAAGAAAGCTCCAGCAATAAAGGTCCGGGCTTTAACCTACCTATTTTAGAAGATGGCAAAAGAATACCGCCATTCCGCACCGTATCCGACTGCACAATATCATCCGTTTGAAAAGCCGTATCTGTAAGTGCTACCATTAACCTGTCGCCTGTTTGCAAACCCGGGAGAGCAACCTCCCAATCTTTACCGGTTTCTATAGAAGGTAATTCGGACAATTTGAATCGTTTGAAACGAAAGCTATCAGTTAATACATTTCCTTTTCCATCATCGAACCGGATGGCATGAATACCATCGAAACTCTCTAAGGGCAAGCGCATCTCATAAAAGCTACCGCCGATTGCGCTGCTGTCGTCTTGCAGTGGCTGTCCATCCAACTGCACACTCCCTGGCGCTTTCACCAGTTCATTCTTGCCGCTTCTGCCTTTACGAAATTGGAGCAGCACCGTTACAAATTCAGCCCCTTCTTCGCCACGTATTTTATGCTCTACATAGATCGTCTTTTCCGAAACCTGTTTTAGTTCCTTGTTCCGGCAACCGGAAAGCGCAAAAAATAATAAGATAGCAGGAATTAGAATTCGGCGCATACAACAGTTTCGATGATAAGGGCTGACAAAATACGTTAAAAGCTGCGGAAGTGATGGCTTAACATTCTCCTTTAACCGCCCTTCCACCGAATTGATTTATCTTTGGCACCCTGTCAAATTGGCTATAAAACTTGTTAGCACCTTTTTTGACAACGAATAGCTTCAATCATCGAACAACTAATTATATGATCGGTTTCATTTCAAAATTATTTGGTGGCAGCAAGTCGGAAAAAGACGTGAAGGTTATTATGCCGCTGGTCACCAAGATCAATCAACATTTTGCTTCTTATGCCAATATCAGCAATAACGAACTGCGTAGCAAGACAGCAGATTTCCGGCAGCGTATTGCGGCGCACCTGACAGATATTGATGCGCAGATAAAAGAAACAAACGAGCGGGCAGATGCGCTTTCATTTGATGACCTGGTGGGCAAGGATGCCATCTACCAGGAAGTAGATGCGCTAAAGAAAGAGCGAGACGTGAAGATCGAAGAGGTGCTGAAAGAGATCCTTCCTGAAGCCTTTGCGGTGGTAAAGGAAACAGCCCGTCGCTTTAAAGAAAATACGCAAATCGTTTCAAAAGCAACCGACCTCGACCGTGAGCTGGCCGTCACAAAAGGACATATCGCTATTGACGGCGAAAATTCAGTTTACCAAAACACCTGGACCGCTGCCGGTGGGCAAGTGACCTGGAATATGGTACACTACGATGTGCAGTTGATCGGTGGTGCGGTGCTGCACCAAGGCAAGATCGCCGAGATGGCAACGGGAGAAGGTAAGACCCTCGTTTCTACCCTTCCGGCCTACCTGAATGCATTGGCTGGTGAAGGCGTTCACATTGTAACCGTGAACGATTACTTGGCGCGTCGTGATAGTGAATGGAACGGACCGATCTTCGAATGGCTGGGACTGCGTGTGGATTGTATTGACAAGCACCAACCGAACAGCGAAGAACGCCGCAAGGCTTACTTAGCGGATATTACCTACGGTACCAACAACGAATTTGGCTTTGATTATCTCCGCGACAATATGGTGCACACACCCGAGGAAATGGTACAGCGCAAACACCATTATGCTATGGTGGATGAAGTGGATTCCGTATTGATTGATGATGCCCGTACGCCCCTAATCATTTCAGGTCCCGTACCAAAAGGCGACGAGCAGCAGTTTCATATTCTGAAGCCGCGTATTCAAACCTTAGTAGAAGCCCAGGAGCGCCTGGTGCGTGGGTTTTTAAATGAAGCCAAAAAGAAAATAGCGGAAGGTGACGACGATCCAAAGAGCGGTGGACTTTTATTGTTCCGGGCTTACAGAGGTTTGCCAAAATACAGCCCGATCATTAAATATTTAAGCGAGCCGGGCATCCGTGTAAAGCTGCAAAAAGCGGAGAACTATTACCTCGCCGACCAGCAACGCAATATGCACATCGTGGATGAGGAATTGCTGTTCCACATCGATGAAAAGAACAAGTCGGTTGACCTGACCGATAAAGGAATTAACGCCATTACAAGAGCCGGGGAAGATCCTGAGTTCTTTGTCCTTCCTGATATCGGCGTGCGCTTGGCAGAACTGGAGAAAGAAGAACTCCAAGGCGAAGAACTGTTGCATCGCAAGGAAGAAATTCTCAACGATTACGCACAGAAATCCGACCGTATTCACTCCGTACAGCAATTGCTGAAAGCATATACCCTTTTTGATAAGGATATTGAATACATCGTTACCGATGGACAGGTAAAACTGGTAGACGAACAGACCGGTCGTATTATGGAAGGCCGCCGGTACAGCGATGGCTTGCACCAATCGATCGAAGCAAAAGAGAATGTAAAGATCGAAGCGGCGACGCAGACCTATGCTACGGTTACCTTACAGAACTTCTTCCGCATGTATCATAAGCTGGCGGGTATGACCGGTACGGCAGAAACGGAAGCCGCGGAGCTGTGGAGTATTTACAAGCTGGATGTGGTGACCATCCCCACCAACATCCCTGCAACAAGAAAAGACGAACAAGACTTAGTATATAAAACCAAGCGGGAGAAGTTTGGCGCCGTTATCGACGAGATAGAAAAGCTGCGCAACGCCGGTCGTCCGGTGCTTGTAGGTACCACCTCCGTTGAGATCAGTGAATTATTGAGCCGTGCGCTGCAGGCAAAGAAGATCCCGCATAATGTATTGAACGCGAAGCAACATGCCCGTGAAGCGGAAGTGGTTGCGGAAGCTGGCTTTGCCGGTGCCGTTACTATCGCCACCAACATGGCGGGTCGTGGTACGGATATCAAGCTCGGACCGGGCGTGAAAGAAGCCGGTGGTTTAGCTATCATCGGCACGGAGCGTCACGAAAGCCGCCGTGTGGACAGGCAGTTGCGTGGTCGTGCGGGACGTCAAGGTGATCCGGGTACGTCACAATTCTTTGTAGCCCTTGAAGATGACCTGATGCGTATGTTCGGCAGCGAACGTATCGCCGGACTGATGGATCGCTTCGGATATAAAGAAGGTGAAGTGATCCAGCACAGCATGATCACCAAATCCATTGAGCGGGCACAACGCAAAGTGGAGGAAAACAACTTTGGTATCCGTAAGCGCTTGCTGGAATACGATGACGTGATGAACAAACAGCGTAACGCGGTGTACGAACGCCGTAACCACGCCTTGTTTGGCGACCGTTTGGCACTCGACATCGACAATGCCTTCTCCGTAACGGCAGAAGACCTTGTTACTTCGTTTAAAGAGCAAGAGGATTTTGAAGGCTTTAAGCTGGCCGTGATCGTAAACTTTGGGCTAGACACCAGCATCACCGCCGATGATTTCAAAAGCTCAAACGCGGGAGCATTAGCCGACCAGTTGTACACCGAAGCCATCAACAACTACCAGCAGCACAAGAAGTTTGTACAAGAGAGCGCCGTGCCGGTATTCAAAACCATCCGCCAGGAGCAGGGGGCGCATATCGAGAACGTGGTAGTGCCATTCACCGACGGTCGCAAGGGCATTAATGTCTTAGCGAACCTGAATAAAACTGTTGACACAGCCGGCGAAGAACTGACCTCCGCGATGGAGCGCAATATTACGCTTGCCATTATTGACGATTCGTGGAAAGAGCACCTGCGGGCGATGGACGACCTGAAGCAAAGCGTGCAAACCGTTTACCTTGAGCAGAAAGATCCGCTGGTTATTTATAAAGTAGAAGCCTATAACCTGTTCCGCCAGATGAGTAGCAGCATGAACAAGGAGATCGTTTCCTTTTTATGCCATGCCCAGCTACCGGCGCAGGAAGAAGCGCCCCAACTGCAGGAAGCCCGCCCGCAACCACGCACCGACATGAGCAAGATGCAGGTGAACAAAGCGGAGATAGATGCAGCCGGGCAGGACTATGCTGCGAATGCCAACGACTACTACGAACCGACCGACGTAGCCGTGAAGCAAGAGCCCATTAAAGTAGGTCCGAAGGTGGGACGAAACGATCCTTGCCCTTGCGGCAGCGGCAAGAAGTTCAAGGCTTGCCATGGGAGGGAGTAGGTTGATTTGATGATTAGCTGATATGACGATTTGATAATGAAAGCCGCTCTGTTTGGAGCGGCTTTTTCGGGGGATTAATCCAAAAATAGAAGCAATAGCTATGCAAAGCTTACTAATTTGTAGCCGGAAGAAGGCTGCTATTGCACACCCTCTCCCCTTGTCATTCCCGCAGGGGATCTTTGCACCGCACGGTGAACTCTGTTGATGGCAAGAGCTGGCTCTTTCGCCTGCATTTCCTATGGATCAATCCATAGATGCCCTCCGGGGATGACAAGCAACGGGAACTACAGGAAAGTAACAACCGGCTTACATACAAAATATGGCAAACCGCCCGCATCTCTCGTATTCTTACCCACTTGTCTTATTTTTCTGCCCAGACATGTCGGATTTTCACCCTTTAAGCCGCATTTCTGCCCGCAAAAGCCATTTTTCTGCTACGAAAAGCTGTATTTCTGCTACGAATACTCATAATTCTACTACGATTAGCCGCTGTTTTACTACGAATAGAGACAATTCTACTACGAATTGCCGCATTTTTACTACGATAAATGAGTTTTCTCCATGTTTATCTGCTTATCGTCACCTTAATCATCGCTGTTTTAAGCGAAGAAGTGTTCTTTACGGTCAGAATACTGTAGCCTTTCGGCACTGTAATGACTTCGCCGGGCAAAAGCGTGATGGGTTCGCCAGAAATCGTCTTTCCTTTATACAGAAATACTTCGGTTTCGCCCATATTAGTGAGGGTTCCGCCGATAATTACGCTGTTCATGGTGAGGCTATCCCCCAATCGGATGCGACTGGTCTTTTGTGCAGGCTTTCGCTCCGTTTCCTCCACCAAAAATCCCCACAACCCAGTCTCTCTTGGGTTATCGCTATAGAAATCCATCAGGTATCCGCCAATAGTCCGCAGCTGTGGCAGCACAATCGCCAGCTTTGCGTTGCGGAGGGCAATCTCTTTCTCTGCTTTGCGGCGAAGTTCGGCGGCTTTGGTGTTGTTGTTGGCTGCTTCCGTCACGTCTGCCAGCAATGCGGCGGTGCTGATGCCCTTTTTGGCGAGGTAGCCCGACAGCGGTGAGGCGCCGGCGGGGAAGGCGTTGTTCTTTGTCACCAGGGTTTTCACCATGGTGTGCTGCGCCGCTACGTTGGTGGGGTAATAGATGCGGCCGGTGGTTGTAATGTCGATGCCCCAGAGCCCTACTTCGGTATAAGCGGGCTTGTAATAGGTCTTTAGCATCTGCACCATGCCGCTTACGGTCTTTCGCAGGGGTGCGGTCTTTAGTTTTCGCAGCGCCGTATAGTTTTCGCTCTCGCTGCGGAGCGTGGCGGCGTCTTTTTCGTGCACGATAGCGGTTTCCATAGAAGCAACGGCATCGGGCAGGCTGATACCTTTCTGGAGCAGCAGCAGATGAAGCGGGGAATCGGCGCCCAGCGCCTCGTGGCGGGTAAGAATGCTGGTGAGCAGGTGCAGGGCAGCGGCTGTTGTTTTAGGATGGATGAGACGTGCCATGAACAGGTCGTTTGGTTCGGACACTAATTTAAAAATTTCTAGGCGATGGGAGAAGTTTTGGGGCGGGAATGTTTTGATTGGATAGCGAAGCCTATCATAGTAGCTAGATGATGACAGGTGCAGTGGGAGTCAAAGCTGTGAGGCGATGGCATTGCGCAATTCTTCCACGCTTATCTTCAAATCATCCCTTATAATCTTTCTAAGAAGTCCTTTCGGAAGCGGATCGTTCTTGTGCACCGGCACGGTTGTCAGTCGGCCATCACTGTGTTTCAGGCGATGATGCGATCCGTTGATGCGAACGACCGCAAATCCCAGCTTTTCCAGTAGTTTAATAAAATCTTTACCGCTGATTACCGGCAAATGCTCGCTCACGCCGATAAGTTTATGCTAAGCTCCATTTCCCGAACGCCTATAAACTGGTTGACGTTGGTCTCCTGCTGTTCGCCAATGCACATTTCGGCTACTTCTTTCAGGTTCGCCAGGGCTTCGTTTATATCCTTGCCGTAGGAATGGCATCCTTTGTACAAAGGACAAGAAACAATAAAGACACCGTCTTCATCCACTTCCACAACCACAGGCAAATGATAGGTTTTCATACTCCAAATTTAATCCTTTTGCGAAGATTTACCGCCCTGCCAAGATACTTTCCGCCACCAACAAATCCACCGGACGTGTGATCTTGATATTATCCTCCTCGCCTTCCACCAGTTTGATCTTTAAGCCGTAGGCTTCCACTACGGTAGCCTCGTCGGTGAAGCGTTCCTTGTAATCAATGTCGAAGGCAGGGCGCAGGATGCGGCTGTGAAAGGTTTGCGGGGTTTGCACCAGCACCACGGTGGTACGGTCGATGGCTTCGTTGTCGTCGGTGGTGAGCAGTCGTACGCTGTCACGGGCGGGTACTACCGGGATGGCGCTGCCGTTCTCCTGTGCTTTGTCGTGGCAGCGGTGAATAAGGTCGGTAGTGAGCAGGCAACGGACGCCGTCGTGTACAAACACGATGGCATCGCCCTCTACCAGCTGCAGTCCGTTCTGCACCGAGTGAAAACGGGTCTCGCCACCGGCGGTTACCTGTATGCGGGTATAATCGAAATAGGCGTCGATGATCTCGCGGCCCATATCGGTATAGTCTTCCGGCAGCACCAGGATGATTTGGAGGTCGTCATAGGCTTCGAGGAAGGTCTTCATTGTGTGGTACAGCAAAGGCTTGCCCTGCAGCGGCAGGAATTGCTTGGGCGTGGCGCTGCCCATGCGGGTGCCGGTGCCGCCCGCTACGATGATGGCGTATTTGCTAAGGGGAGTCGTTTCGTTGGTCATGGGAAATTATACTTTATAGATAGCCGTTTCGTTTAGGCCCGCATTGTTGCGAACGCCGCGGTACATGCCCTCGGTATTAAAGAGCAGCGCATGATTGCCCGCCGCATCCACGGCGATCATACCACCTTCGCCTTCGATCTTTACGAGCTTGTCGTATACCACTTTCGCTACTGCGGCATGAAGCGTAAGCCCGCCGTATTCCATCAGGCAGCTAACATCATACGCCGCCACGGAGCGGATAAAAGGCTCGCCATGACCGGTGCAGGAAATGGCGCAGGTGGCGTTGTTGGCGTAGGTGCCGATGCCAATGATGGGGCTGTCGCCAATACGACCGAACTGTTTGTTGGTCATGCCGCCGGTGGAAGTGGAAGCCGCGAGGTTGCCGTGCCCATCGCAAGCCACAGCGCCCACCGTACCCATCTTCTTATCGGCTTCAACCGTTAGGTCTTCAATATTTCTTTTAGAATGGTCCAATGCATAGTCATCGGAGTCTCGAATAGAGACCCATTGGTCGTAACGGAACTGCGAGAAGAAATATTCGTCGGGCTCCGTAGCGATGTTTTGCAACTGTGCAAATTCTTCAGCGCCTTCGCCGCTCAAAAAAACATGGTTGCTCGTGTCCATCACGGCCCTTGCCAGTCGCACCGGGTTGCGGATATTGCGAACGCCGGCTACAGCGCCCGCTTGTAAGTTCTTACCGTCCATGATAGCCGCATCCAGTTCCTGCAAACCTTTTTTCGTAAACACCGCACCGCGTCCGGCATTAAAATGAATGCAGTCTTCCAGTATTACAATGGCGGCTTCCACCGCTTCTAAAGAACTGCCGCCACGTTCCAATATTCCGTAGCCGGCATCCAAGGCCGCTTGCAATCCATCCAGGTGACCCTGCTCTTGCTCCGGCGTCATATCGGACTTTAGAATCGTACCGGAACCACCATGAACCGCTATTGTGAATTTAGACATGTGATGAATGAGATTAGAGGCGCTAAGGTAGGGCAAATAGGGAGGCTAGAAACCCAGCAATGCCTCACATTCGTGTAAAAGCTTTTGCCGGTCAATGGCGGCTGTGCCCACTACTTCGCAAACCAACCCACCGGCGATATTCGCCATCTCCGCCATCAGGTGAATGTCCTTTGTAGCGGCATATACAAGAGCGGCTACAGCTATGACTGTATCGCCAGCACCGGATACATCTGCTACATTGCGGATGTGCGAAGGAAGAATATTTGCCCTATCGGCCTGTTGATAGAAAACGCCTTTTTCGGAAAGTGTGATGAATGAAACTTCGTGTCCTAAATGACTATGCAGTTGTTGGTGAATGTCTTCTAACAACCCTTGATCCGCATCAGTGAAAAGAAGGTTCAGTGCTTCCCGCACTTCCTTCAGGTTCGGCTTGAAAATATCGACGCCCCTGTATTCAAAGAAGTTCTTGCGTTTGGGATCTACGGCGGTCAGTACGCCTGCCTTCTTACAGAGTTCGATTGTTGAATGTATAACCCGCTCGGTAAGTACACCTTTGTTGTAATCTTCGAGGATGACAAGGTGCGGCTTTTCAATTGCAAGGAATTGTTCGAACGATGCCAACAGCCTGGCTTCTTCGTCTTTTGCCAGGTCTGTCGTGATCTCTGCATCCAGCCGCATCATTTGCTGGTTGCGGCTGATGATGCGGGTTTTATTGGTAGTAATGCGAGAAGCACTCTGCACACTATAGTCTGCATTAATAGCTTGCTTCTGAAACAATTTATGCAAACAAACCGCCTCTTCATCCTCACCCGTTACCGAAAGCACAAAGGCCGTAGCGCCCAATGATTGAATGTTCAGCGCCACATTCCCGGCGCCGCCAATGCGCTGCTCTTTTTTATCTAAGGAAACAATCGGCACCGGCGCTTCCGGCGAAATGCGCTCCACGTGTCCCCACATATAGGTATCCAGCATCACATCACCAATCACACCGATCCGGAGTTCCTTGAAGCGGGCAAAGATCTCATCTACATTCTGCATCGCTTACGCCACCCTCTTTTTGTTGGCAACTGCCAGGAAATAAATTGGGATGCCGGCGAGAACGATGATCAATCCCGGCCAGGTATATTCAGGTTTGTAGATGATCAGGAGAATACAGAAGGCTAATCCCATCAGGATATAAATGATCGGCAGCACCGGATAACCAAAGGCTTTGTAAGGCCGCTCGATGTCGGGACGTGTTTTGCGAAGAATGAAGATACCGGCAATGGTCAGCATGTAAAACATCACCACTACGAAAGAGATCATATCTAGTAATTGTCCGTAGTTACCGCTAAGGCTCCAGAGAGAAGCGGCAATAGCTTGTACCCATAGTGCCCGCTCCGGCACAGCGCTCTTGTTAAGATTGCCGGCTTGCTTAAAGAACAGCCCGTCTTTTGCCATGGTATAATAAACCCGTGCCCCTGCAAGGATCAACCCGTTATTACAGCCGAACGTTGAGATCATGATCATCAGCGCAATCACGATGGTGCCGACGTTACCAAAGATGGCGTTGGATGCGGCTACGGCTACGCGGTCCTTATCGGCAGATGCAATTTCTTGTAAAGGCAATACCGCCGTATACATAATGTTTGCCGTCACATAAATGATAGTAACGATCAGCGTTCCGAGGAATAAGCTCAGCCCGATATTACGTGCCGGATTCTTGATCTCTCCTGCGATAAAGGTTACGTTGTTCCAGGCATCTGAGCTAAAAATAGAACCGACCATTGCCGCTGCGATAGCACCTAAAGCAGCCGTCGTTATATACTCCGTTGTGCTGCCATCTCTTGCCAAACCTTGCAGGTCCCAGGCGTTGGTCCAGTTGGCGGTCCATACATCGCCTTTAGCGAGAATCAACCCAAAAGCGATCAAACCAAACAAGCTTACCAACTTGGTAAGCGTAAATGTGGTTTGAATGAGCTTGCCATTCTTCACCCCCTTTGTATTGATCCAGGTCAATAATATTATGACAACAATAGAGAGCAATTGTGCCGGGGATATTTGCCGAAAACCAAGGTCTATAGCTACCAGATCTTCGCTTAAGGATGGAATTAAATAGGCTGTGAATTTGGCAAAGGCAACGCCTACAGCGGCAATCGTGGCGGTTTGGATCACTGCAAAAAAGCTCCAGCCGTACAGGAAACCAATTAGCGGATTGTAGGCTTCTTTCAGATAAACATATTGTCCTCCCGCCTTTGGGAACATAGCACTTAACTCGCCGTAGCTTAGAGCGGCAGTGATCGTCATGAAGCCCGTGATGAGCCATACCGCTACCAGCCAGCCGGCGCTGCCCACATTGCGGGTAATATCTGCACCGACAATGAATATCCCGGAACCGATCATAGAGCCAGCTACGATCATTGTCGCATCTAGTAATCCAAGTGATCGCTTAAAATTCTTGTCTTCTCCTGTAGCTTCAGTTGCAGTAATAGTTTGGTCAGCCATGTGCTCCTAATTTCGGGTCAAGATAAGTATTTGTGACAATACCTGATTATAGTCGGTCACAAACAAAAAATCCTACCGAAGCAGGATTAAATAGTATCAGTAGCAGCTTACTTCTTTTTGCCGTACTCGGCGTTCAGCCCTTTGATCAGATCACCAGTAATGTTATATGCTGTGTCTTTGTAATAGAACAATCCCGGCTCGTAAGAAACGATGTAAGAGTAGTTGCTGTTGCGGTTGTATTGCTTCAGGTATTCTTCAATTTTGGTGCGTACATCGGTCAGCTTACGCATGGAGAACTCCTGGTATTCCTGCTCCATTTGCTGCTTGCGGCCTTGCATGGCTTGCTGCGTTTGCATCATATCGCGTTGCGCCATTTCCGATTGGGTCTGGTTCATATTCTGCGCCTGCGCCTGGTATTGCGAAGCTTTGTTACGGTAATCCTTTTCCATACGGGTGAGCTCGTTGTTCATCGCATCTTCTCTTTTACCTAATTCCGCTTTCACATCTTTCACCATGCTGAAGGCATTTTCAATGGAATCCATCTCGAAATAAGCAATGCGAAAAGCGCCATTTGCAGCGGAATTGGTTGAACCGGCGACACGGACAGGGTCTGTTTTTTTAGCAGTAGAAAAATGCAGGTAGAACAATACAGCCACCGCAGCTAAAAGGACGACGTTTAGGATAACCAGACCATTTTTCATTTGGGGGAAACAATTTTGTGCAAAATAAAGGGCAAACACCTGCCGAATATCTGCACCAAGCAACTTTTTCAAACGATTAACAGCGGTACAGCATTTGCAAACGCTTACATATTAATCACAGTAAAACGTAAACAATGGGCATTTTATCCTGGATCTTATTAGGCTTGATCGCTGGCGCACTGGCAAAAGCCATTCGTCCCGGACGCGACCCGCAAGGCTGCATCGTCACCATGATCATCGGCGTTGTAGGAGCTGTTTTAGGCGGCTTTATTGCCACCCGCGTTTTGGGTTGGGGTGATGTGAATGGCTTTAACCTGTATAGCATTCTGGTGGCGACTGGTGGCGCTGTATTGGCACTGATCATTTATGCCGCGATCACCGGGCGAAGAAGCTAACGCTAAAGGACAAGACAACATTAATAATTGCCTGCTGCGAAGCGGGCTTTATTTGTTCTGATTAGAACCAACAAAAAACCCTGCCGAAGCAGGGTTTACTATTTAGCTTTTCACAGAATTACTCTTCTTCGTCAAAGGTCATTGCTTCACGGGTTGTCTGCAGCAATTCATATTCTTCCTTGCTACCAACGATCATGTTCTCAAACTCACGCAAACCTGTACCGGCTGGGATCAAGTGACCCGTGATCACGTTCTCTTTCAACCCGATCATATCATCCGTCTTGCCCTGGATAGCAGCAGACGACAATACTTTCGTGGTTTCCTGGAACGATGCCGCAGAAATCCAGCTTGTTACACCCAAGGATGCTTTGGTAATACCTAAGAGAGTCGGGGAAGACGTTGCCGGTTTTGCATCGCGGAATTCTACCAGCTTCATGTCGCCACGACGCAGGATCGAATTTTCTTCACGCAACTCCCGCAGGCTAACGATCTGACCAGCTTTCATCTTGGTAGATTGACCCGGTTCCGTTACTACCTTCTTATCAAAGATGTAATCGTTCTCTTCCAGGAATTCAAACTTATCTGCTAAGTCTTCCTCCAGGAATTTCGTATCACCCGGATCAACAATAGAAACCTTGCGCATCATCTGGCGAACGATCACTTCGATGTGCTTGTCGTTGATACGTACACCCTGTAAGCGATACACTTCCTGGATCTCATTTACCACGTACTGTTGAACAGCGAATGGTCCCTGGATGGAAAGAATATCCTGCGGTGCGATCTGACCGTCAGACATTGGCGAACCTGCTTTTACAAAGTCACCATCCTGCGCCAGAATCTGGCGGGTCAACGGCACTAAGTACTTACGGGTTACTCCATCTTTCGCTTCGATCAGGATCTCACGGTTACCACGCTTCACCGCACCCATTGTTACCACACCATCAATCTCACTTACCACAGCCGGGTTGCTTGGATTACGGGCTTCAAACAATTCCGTTACCCGCGGAAGACCTCCGGTAATATCCCGGAGCTTGCCTAACACACGAGGAATCTTTACCAACACCTGACCTGCTTTCACATCATCGCCATCTTCCTGGATGATATGGCTACCGGTAGGTAAGTTGTATGTTTTGATCTCTTTTCCTTCTACAAGGATGGAAGGGATCTTTGTTTTATCACGGGTTTCAATAACCACTTTCTCACGGTGACCGGTTTGCTCATCGGCTTCCTCGCGGAAGGTGATGCCTTCGATCACGTTCTCAAACTTCAACGTACCGTTGATCTCGGAAATGATAACGTTGTTGAACGGATCCCATGTACAGATCACATCACCTTTCTTCACTTTCTGACCGTCTTTTACGTTCAGCGTAGCACCGTAAGGAACGTTATTCGTGATCAATAAACGGTCGTTCTTCTCGTCCATCAATCTTACTTCACCCGTACGACCAATCACCACCTGAACTTTCTCACCATCGTTGTTGGTAGTTGTTACCGAACGAACGCCATCAAATTGTACCGTACCATCAAACTTAGCTGGCAAAGTAGATTCTACCGAAGCAGACCCAGCCACACCACCTACGTGGAAGGTACGAAGCGTTAACTGTGTACCCGGCTCACCGATGGACTGTGCTGCAATGATACCAACTGCATCACCGCGTTGTGCCAGGATACCCGTTGCCAGGTTCTTACCATAACACTTCACGCAAGTACCACGCTTGGCTTCGCAGGTCAATACGGAGCGGATCTCAACGGTTTCGATACCGGTTTCTTCTATCTTCATCGCATCATCAGAGGAGATCTCTTCACCAGCGGTAATGATCAATTGTTCTGTTACCGGATCGTACACATTGTGAACCGATGTACGACCTTCAATACGATCGCTCAATGGTTCGATGATGTCCTCGTTATCTTTTAATGCGGAAGTGGCAATACCACGCAGTGTTCCGCAATCTTCTTCTGTAATAACAACGTCCTGTGCAACATCTACCAAACGACGTGTCAGGTAACCGGCATCGGCTGTTTTCAAGGCAGTATCTGCCAGACCCTTACGGGCACCGTGGGTAGAAATAAAGTAATCCAATACGTTCAGTCCACCTTTAAAGTTGGAAAGGATCGGATTCTCAATGATCTCGGAACCGGTAGAACCAGATTTACGCGGTTTTGCCATCAATCCCCGGATACCAGCCAGCTGCTTGATCTGCTGCTTGGAACCACGGGCGCCGGAATCCAACATCATAAACACAGAGTTGAATCCTTGCTTATCTGCTGCCAGTTCGCGGATCAGAGTTTCGGTGATACGTGTATCCACACGAGACCAGATATCTACGGTTTGGTTATAACGCTCATTGTTGGTGATCAATCCCATGTTGTAGTTATCCCACACCTCGTCCACTTCCACTTTCGCGTTAGCAACCAGTTGTTCTTTGATCTCAGGGATGATCAGATCATTGATCGAGAAGGACAATCCACCCTGGAATGCCGTACGGAATCCAAGGGTTTTGATATCATCCAGGAACTTCGCTGTCTTTGGAACGTTGGTGATCTTGATAATGTCGCCAATGATCTCACGAAGGTTCTTTTTGGTCAATAAAGCGTTTACAAAACCTACTTCAGCTGGAACGTGCTGGTTAAATAATACACGACCAACTGTTGTTTCCAATAATTTGAAAACTAATTTATCGCCTTCACGAACATTCGTTCTTACACGGATATGCGCATGCATATCGATCACGCCTTCATTGTAGGCAATGATCACTTCTTCCTGGCTGTAGAACGCTTTTCCTTCGCCTTTTACGATTTCTTCAGGAGTTGATTTCTTGCCTTTAGAAATGTAATACAGACCGAGTACCATGTCCTGCGAAGGAAGGGTGATTGGCGTACCATTCTGCGGGTTCAAAATGTTGTGCGAAGCCAGCATCAGCAATTGCGCTTCCAATACAGCCGCGTGGCTCAATGGCACGTGAACCGCCATCTGGTCACCATCGAAATCGGCGTTGAACGCGGAGGTAACCAATGGATGTAACTGGATCGCTTTACCTTCTACCAGTTTCGGCTGGAAAGCCTGGATAGAAAGCCTGTGAAGCGTTGGGGCACGGTTCAGAAGAACCGGGTGACCTTTCAATATATTTTCGAGGATATCCCAAATCACGGCTTCTTTTTTATCTACCAGTTTGCGGGCAGATTTCACGGTTTTTACAATACCTCTTTCAATTAACTTGCGAATGATAAACGGCTTGAACAATTCCGCCGCCATGTCTTTTGGAAGACCACACTCATGAATCTTCATTTCAGGCCCTACCACGATAACCGAACGACCAGAATAGTCGACACGCTTACCGAGCAAGTTCTGACGGAAACGACCTTGCTTTCCTTTCAATACGTCGGAAAGCGATTTCAGGGCACGTCCACCTTCAGCCTTAACAGCGTTTGACTTACGGCTGTTATCGAATAAGCTGTCCACCGCTTCCTGCAGCATACGCTTCTCGTTACGCAGGATCACCTCTGGTGCTTTGATCTCTAACAAACGCTTCAAACGGTTGTTACGGATTATCACACGACGATAAAGATCATTCAGATCCGAAGACGCGAAACGACCACCATCCAATGGAACTAATGGACGAAGCTCCGGTGGAATAACCGGGATGTATTGCATGACCATCCACTCGGGACGGTTAGGAATTCTTGTTTGTGCATCGCGGAAAGATTCTACCACATGCAAACGCTTTAAGGCATCAGCCTTACGTTGCTGTGAAGTTTCGGTAGCCGCTGAATTGCGAAGGTCAAATGATAATTGATCCAGGTTGATCCCAGCCAATAGATCACTTACTGCTTCCGCACCCATCTTCGCGATGAACTTGTTCGGATCTTCATCAGGCAGGTACTGGTTGTCTTTTGGAAGGGTATCCAAAATGTCCAGGTATTCTTCTTCTGTCAACAGGTCACCATAGTTCTGTCCTTTATCGGCACGGATGCCTGATTGGATAACGACAAAACGCTCATAATAAACAATAGACTCTAATTTCTTAGAGCTCATTCCCAACAGGTAACCAATTTTATTCGGCAGGGATTTAAAATACCAAATGTGTACAACGGGAACTACTAATTTGATATGACCCATACGTTCCCGACGTACTTTCTTCTCTGTTACTTCCACACCGCAACGATCACAAACGATGCCTTTATAACGAATACGCTTGTATTTACCGCAGGCACATTCGTAATCTTTTACCGGTCCAAAAATCCGCTCGCAGAACAAACCATCTCTTTCAGGCTTGTACGTACGGTAGTTGATGGTTTCCGGCTTCAGAATTTCACCAAAGCTTTTTTCCAAAATACTATCCGGTGATGCCAGCCCAATCGTGATCTTTGAAAACGTTGGCCGTGGGCGATTGTCTCTTTTATTAAAAGCCATAAGGACTAATTTCTTTTTTGATTTCTAATTGCTGATGCTGTGAGAAATGAGTTGTCAGTAGTGAACCAAAGCTTTTAAACTCCTGATTCGCCACTGACATTCATTATATATTAATCATGGAACTTCAGATCCAATCCTAAACCTCTCAACTCATGAACCAATACATTGAACGACTCCGGAATACCTGGACGTGGAATGTTCTCGCCTTTCACAATGGCTTCGTAGGTCTTTGCACGACCAATGATGTCATCCGATTTAAGGGTCAATAATTCCTGAAGGATATTGGCGGCTCCATAAGCCTCCAATGCCCAAACCTCCATCTCACCAAAGCGCTGACCTCCGAACTGTGCCTTACCACCCAGCGGTTGCTGCGTAATTAAGCTGTATGGTCCGATGGAACGGGCATGCATCTTATCATCCACCATGTGGTGAAGCTTGATGACATAGATGATACCGACCGTTGCTTTTTGGTGGAAGCGTTCGCCGGTTTCACCATCAAACAGGTAGGTATGACCGAAGGTCGGCAGACCCGCTTGCTCGATGTAGCCAGCGATATCTTCTGTGGATGCTCCATCGAAAATTGGTGTAGCGAAACGCATTCCCAACTTCTCTCCGGCCCAACCCAGAACGGTTTCATAGATCTGTCCAAGGTTCATACGGGAAGGTACACCTAGTGGGTTCAGTACGATGTCAACAGGCGTTCCATCTTCCAGGAACGGCATGTCTTCCTGGCGAACGATCTTGGCAACGATACCTTTGTTACCGTGACGTCCTGCCATCTTATCGCCTACTTTCAGCTTACGCTTCACCGCGATATAAACCTTCGCGAGTTTCAATACACCGGCTGGCAATTCATCACCAATGGAGATATTGAATTTTTCTCTTTTATAACGACCTAATTCTTCGTTGAATTTGATGCTGTAGTTGTGAAGCAATACGTTGATCTGCTCATCCACTTTTGCATCGCCTGTCCAGCCGAGCGGGTTAACGCTCATGAAATCAATGCTGGACAAGTTCTTCGGTGTGAACTTAGAGCCTTTGCCGATCAATACTTCACCAAAGCTGTTGGTAACACCGGTAGAAGGACGTTCTTTAATAAGCGATTGCAGTTTTTCCAGCAATACACTCATCAGGTCGGCCACATTCTTTTGATGAACAACTTCCAGCTTCTCAACGGCTGCCTTTTCACGAACCTTAGCGTTCTTATCTTTCTTCGCACGTTGGAATAACTTCTTCGAGATCACCACACCTTCCACACCGTTTGGTGCTTTCAGGGAGGCATCTTTTGCATCACCGGCTTTATCACCGAAGATGGCACGCAGAAGCTTTTCTTCCGGCGTTGGATCAGACTCACCTTTTGGTGTGATCTTACCGATAAGAATATCGCCTTCCTTGATCTGCGCACCGATACGGATGATACCGTGCTCGTCGAGATCCTTCGTCGCTTCTTCCGAAACGTTCGGGATATCTGCCGTTAATTCTTCTTCACCCAATTTTGTATCGCGTACTTCCAGTTCATATTCAGAAATGTGAACCGAAGTGAACATATCTTCTTTAACCACACGCTCAGAGATCACGATGGCATCCTCGAAGTTGTAACCTTTCCATGGCATGAATGCCACTTTCAGGTTCTTACCAAGTGCCAATTCTCCACCTTGTGTAGCGTAACCTTCCGTAAGGAAATCACCATTCTTCACCTTCTGTCCTTTCTTCACAGCCGGCTTCAGGTTGATAGACGTTTCCTGGTTGGTCTTCATGAATTTGGTCAGATTGTAAACAATCAGGTCATCTTCAAAAGAAACCAAACGCTGCTCGTCGTTACGGTTGTAGCGAACGTGAATTTGGTTGGCATCCACGAATTCTACCACACCATCACCATCTGCATGGATCTGGATACGGGCATCCCGGGCTGCTTTGCCTTCCAAACCGGTACCTACGATCGGAACATCCGGACGCAAAAGCGGAACCGCCTGGCGTTGCATGTTCGATCCCATCAGGGCACGGTTGGCATCATCATGCTCCAGGAACGGAATCAATGACGCAGACAAACCTACGATCTGGTTTGGAGCAACGTCCATGTACTGAACATCGGCTTTATCCAGGATCGGGAAGTCGCCTGTTTCGCGGCTTACAATTTTATCTTCAGAGAAATTGTGCTTGTCATCCAACGGCGTATTTGCCTGGGCGATTCGAGCCGTATCTTCTTCTTCCGCACTTAAGAAGGTCAGTTGCTTCATATCCACTTTACCGTCTTTTACTTTACGGTAAGGCGTTTCAATAAAGCCCATCTCGTTGATCTTCGCATGCACGCATAACGTTGATATCAAACCGATGTTCGGACCTTCCGGTGTTTCGATCGTACACAAGCGACCATAGTGGCTGTAATGCACGTCACGCACCTCGAAACCAGCTCTTTCACGACTTAAACCGCCGGGTCCGAGAGCGGAGATACGACGCTTGTGCGTGATCTCACTCAGTGGATTGGTTTGGTCTAAGAACTGCGACAACTGCGAGGTTCCGAAGAACGAGTTGATCACAGAGGAAAGTGTACGGGCATTGATCAGGTCAACCGGGGTAAATACCTCGTTGTCGCGAACGTTCATTCTTTCACGAATCGTTCTGGCCATACGAGCCAGACCTACGCCGAACTGTGCATACAACTGCTCTCCCACCGTGCGAACACGACGGTTGCTCAGATGATCAATATCATCAATATCCGCTTTACCATTCGTTAAGCGAACGAGATATTTAATGATAAGAATGATATCTTCTTTGGTCAGTGTTTTCTGAACAATGTTCATATCAAGACCCAACTTGCGGTTGATCTTGTAACGACCTACTTCTCCTAAGTCATAACGCTTGTCGGAGAAGAATAATTTATCGATAATACCTCTTGCTGTTTCGTTGTCCGGTGCATCGGCTCCGCGCAATTGGCGGTAGATCACCTGGACGGCTTCCAGCTCAGAGTTAGAGGTATCTTTATTTAAGGTATTGTAGATGATCGCGTAATCACCACCAACGTCTTCTTTCTGAACGAAAACGGAAGCAATTTCCATATCGGAGATTGTTTCGATCGCTTCTTCGTCCAAAAGGGAATCACGCTCCAGAATCACTTCGTTCCGCTCGATAGAAACCACCTCACCGGTGTCCTCATCCACGAAATCTTCTACCCAGCTGCGCAATACACGGGCAGCTAAACGGCGACCCAAATATTTCTGCAAGGCTTTCTTTTCGCCTTTCACTTCGTCTGCCATGCCGAACAACTCCAGGATGTCCTTATCGGTTTCGTAACCGATAGAACGCAACAGGGTTGTTACCGGGAATTTTTTCTTACGGTCGATGTACGCATACATGACATTGTTGATGTCCGTTGCGAACTCCATCCAGGCTCCTTTGAAAGGAATAACCCGGGCAGAGTAGATCTTCGTTCCGTTCGGGTGGACCGACTGACCAAAGAATACACCCGGCGAACGGTGTAACTGGGAAACAACCACACGCTCAGCGCCATTCACTACGAATGTTCCGCGTGGAGTCATATAAGGAATATTTCCCAGGAACACATCTTGTACGATGGTCTGGAAATCGATATGCTCTTCATCGTTACAGCTCAAACGCAGCTTTGCTTTTAACGGCACGGCGTACGTCAAGCCACGCTCCATACACTCCTCGATAGAGTAGCGGGGCGGGTCAATAAAATAATCCAAAAACTCGAGTACGAAGATGTTGCGGGTGTCAGTGATCGGGAAATTCTCTTTAAACACACGGAACAGACCTTCAACGTTTCGCTTGTCAGGAGTTGTTTCTAACTGGAAGAACTCTCTGAACGACTGAATCTGAACGGCAAGGAGATCGGGGGTATCCGCAATGTTGCCGATTTTCCCGAAATTGATCCTTTGAGCTGTTGTTGTTGCAGGCATAATGTAAAAAACCGGTTTAATGTTCAGACGGGGCAAATAGCTTTCAGGCCATCTCTTTTTTCAAAGAAAAAGCATTGATAATCAACTATTTAAGCTTGAATTTGCGACGTCAAAATGTTTTTGGCCAAAACTTAAGGAGAGCAAAAGTAAGTAATTAGAGGGAGAACACAAGATTTTTCAGGGCAACAAATAGTGTGCCCCAAAGATTTTTGTTTATTTTGGCTAAATAACCATTAGCACGATGGGTTGGAAACAAGACCTGAACAATGGGTGGCAAAATTTTGCGAAAGGGTACCTAACCTTGACCAAAAAGGACCGGATCGGCTGTTTTATTATTGGAGCTATTTTGCTTTCGGCTTATCTTCTACCCAAGCTAACGGAAAGTTCATCCGCTAAAATTGCTATCCAACCAACGCCTGAATTATTGGCGGCGATAGACACCTTGGAAGCCAGACCAAAAGGCAACCGTTACAGTGGAGATGAGACTCAAAATAATTATGCGTATCAATATGAACCCAGCCAGGGTGCTTCTTTTACAAAAGGCGAGCTCTTTTACTTCGACCCGAATACACTCTCGCCGGAGGGCTGGCAACTATTGGGGCTGTCAGAAAAGACTTCCAAAACCATTGATAAGTACCGCAGCAAAGGCGGTAAGTTTCGTAAGCCGGAAGATGTTCAAAAAATTTGGGGACTGCCAGCAGGTTTTTACGAAAGAGTGAAGGATTATATCGCTATTGCGGATATGCCCAAGCCCGATTATGCAACAACTGCCAGTTATCCAACTTATCCAAAGTATGAACGAACCGAAAGAAGGATTCAAGCTGTTAATGTTAATAGTGATGACACCGCTGCGTTTATAGCCTTACCAGGCATAGGCGCGAAGCTGGCTGCCCGCATCACCAACTTCCGCGATAAATTGGGCGGCTTTCATTCGGTCGAGCAAATTGGCGAAACCTATGGCGTACCCGATTCTACATTTCAAAAGATCAAGCCCTATTTGTCTGTTGATGCGGCTGCTGTAAAAAAGATAAACATCAACACCGCTACAAAGGACGAATTGAAAACGCATCCCTATATCCGTTGGAACCTTGCCAATGCGATTGTGGAATACCGGAATCAACACGGCGCTTTTAAATCATTAGATGAACTTAAAAATATCGTGTTGGTGGATAACGCCACTTATAATAAGATGGCGCCTTATCTAAGCCTTCAATAATCTATTTTAAATATTGTTTACTGCTGGCATCAGTTGATAAAGAATAAGGATAGGCTGAAGCACCAACACCTCGCTGCTTATTCGGATTACTGCTCATTCCAAAATTCAAAACACCGCCCTTCTGCAATTCAAAATGATTCAGCCAGTTTTTATCCCAGGGCTTCCCATTGAACTGCAGGCTTTGCACATAACGATTCTGCGAACTATTAGCAGTTGCATTAACGACTATTTGCTTTCCATTTTCCAAAGAGACCGTCAGCTTTTTAAACAGCGGCGTTCCCAATACATATTGATCCGTACCCGGGCAAACCGGGTAAAAACCCATTGCCGAGAAAACATACCACGCAGAAGTTTGTCCATTGTCCTCATCACCACAATAACCATCAGGCGTTGGTTTATAGAGACGTTCCATGGCATCCCGCACCCAATATTGCGACTTCCACGGTTGACCAGCATAGTTGTACAGGTAAAGCATGTGCTGGATCGGCTGGTTGCCATGTGCATATTGCCCCATGTTCATGATCTGCATTTCGCGTATCTCATGTATCACACCGCCATAATAGCTTTCATCAAAAACCGGCGGCATGATAAAGACAGAATCCAGCATAGTTACAAAGGAAGCATTGCCACCCATTAGCTGCTTCAAGCCTTCAATATCGTGAAACACACTCCAGCTATAATGCCAGCTATTTCCTTCGGTAAACGCATCGCCCCATTTGAAAGGATTAAAAGGAGATTGGAAACTGCCGTCCTTATTCTTGCCACGCATCAACTTCGATTGTGGATCAAACAGGTTGCGGTAATTGAGCGAACGGTTGGCATATAAAGTCAATTCTTCTTTTGGACGCTTGAGCAGCTTACCCAATTGGAAAATGGTGAAATCATCATAGGCATATTCCAACGTGCGGGCTGCATTTTCGTTGATCCTTACATCATAAGGCACATAACCCAGCTCATTGTAATAAGCCACTCCTTTGCGGCCTACGGCAGTAATCGGGCCTTCGTTGTTTGCCCCATGCAATAAGGCTTCATACAAGGTATTGATGTCGTAGCCCCGCAAGCCTTTTACATAAGCATCCGATACAACTGACGCAGAATTATTGCCGATCATGATGTCGGCATAACCCGGGCTGGACCACTCCGGTAACCAACCGCCTTCTTTATAATCATTTGCCAGGCCTTCCTGCATTTCCCTGTTGATTGAAGGATAGACCAGGTTCAGGAATGGATAGAGTGCCCGGAATGTATCCCAAAAGCCGGTGCCGCCAAACATATAGCCAGGAAGTATCTTACCATTGTACGGGCTATAATGCATAATTTTATTAGAGGCATCCAGCTCATACAGCCGTTGGGGAAATTGTACCGTGCGATAGAGACAAGAGTAAAAGGTTTTGACCTGGTCAACCGAGCCGCCTTCTACTGCCAGTTTACCCAAGGTTTTATTCCAAACTGTTTTAGCCTTCGCCTTCGTGGTTTCGAAATTATCAGCAGCCAATTCTCTCCTTAGATTAAGATCAGCCTGCTCAAAGGAGATGAAAGAAGAGGCGACTTTCGCATGTACCTGCTCTCCTTTTACGGTACGGAACCCAATGATAGCGCCTGCATGATTCGCCATCATTTCCAGCGAGTCCTTTACCAGAGTGCTGTCGTGCCAGGTATAGGAAACCGTAAACGGTTTATCGATATAGATGACAAAGTAGCTCTTAAAATCGGGCAGCTTGCCGCGGCTGTACCGGGTCGTATATCCAATGATCTTTCGCTCTTCCGGGATCACTTTTACATAAGAGCCGCGGTCGAAGGCATCGACTACTACATAAGAGCTATCGTTCTTTGGATAGGTGAATTGGAACTGTGCGGCCCGTTCGGTCGGTGTGATCTCCGTTGTAACATCGGCATCGGCGAGGTAAACGCTGTAGTAATAAGGCTTTGCTATTTCTGATTTATGGGAGAACCAGCTGGCACGTTCATCCTGCCTAAACTTTATTTTACCTGTAACGGGCATAATGGAAAACTGCCCATAATCATTCATCCACGGCGAAGGCTGGTGCGTTTGCTTAAAGCCCCGGATCTTATCAGCGCTGTACTGATACTGCCAGCCATTGCCCATCACGTTGGTTTGCGGCACCCAGAAATTCATACCCCACGGCACACAGATAGCGGGATAAGTATTACCATTGGATAAACTAGGTTTTGAATCAGTGCCCATTAAGGGATTCACCCATTCAACGGGATCGGTGACTTTGGCTACTAATTGAGCATTCAATAAAAGGGAAAACGAAAGTAACAGTACGAGAAAAATGATGCGGTTAAACATGGTGCTAATTTATGGATTCCAGATTCTTTAATCGTTTTATTCCCAACTCAGACTTTTACGTATTCTTATATTCTAAAGATTTAATTTTATAGCATGACCTATATAGCACATCCCCTAAATGAAGCACAGGAGAAAGCCATTAAGGCATTTTTGGAAGCTTTAGAAGTTCCATATGAATCTACTGCTGATGCAGATGAAACAGCGCACTTGCTTTCAACAGAAGCAAATAAAAAACGTCTGATGGAATCCATAAGTGAAATAGAAGGCGGCACCAAAGTCAATCTTGACGATATATGGAAATAATCTTTCAGCCACAGGCATTGGAAGATTTGCAACACTGGAAAAAATCTGGTGATGAAAAAATATTAAAGAAAATTCGGGAACTGCTTGAGAATATTCAAGAAACACCTTTTGAAGGTATCGGAAAACCGGAACCGTTGAAACACAGCTTGGCAGGAAAATGGTCGCGACGCATAACCGGAGAACATAGGCTTGTATATAAAGTCGAGAAGGAAGTAATTACAATTTATCAAGTCCGCTTTCATTACTAAATTAATAAAAGATTTACTCCAACACACCCTCCTATTAATCGCACTAATCCTTAGATCCGCGGTACAAAAAAGCCCCCGCTTTCGCGGGGGCTAATCTATTGAATAGAGAAACAATTAAGCGATCTCTACGTCAGCACCAGCTTCTTTCAGCTTGCCAGCGATTTCTTCAGCCGTCGCTCTGTCAACACCTTCTTTAACAGGCTTCGGAGCACCGTCAACTAAGTCTTTCGCTTCTTTCAGACCTAATCCAGTTAACTCTTTTACAAGTTTAACTACACCAAGCTTAGATGCGCCACCTGATTTCAGAATCACATCAAAAGAAGTTTTTTCTTCAGCAGCTGCTGGAGCTTCGCCACCACCGCCACCGGCAACAACTGTTGCAGCAGCCGGCTCGATGCCGTACTCAGATTTCATGAAATCGGCCAATTCCTGTACTTCTTTTACAGTAAGACCTACTAATTGTTCTGCGAGATTTTTAACGTCTGCCATTTTGATTCAATTTTTTCCCCTTTCACAGCGTATGCTCCAGAGGAGGGTTTAAAAAAATTTGCCTTTGTTGACCCTCAGGCCTGGGTTGTTTTATGTTGAAAGTTTAAGGCTTAAGGTTTAAGGTCATTGCCAGAAGGAAACAACTTTAAACATTCTACTTTAAACATGAAACCTTACTCTGCTGCCGGTGCATCCGTTGCCGGAGCTTCCGGTGCGGCTGGTGCTTCTGCGGTTGGAGTAGCCGCTTCCGCCGTTGGTGCCGGAGCTGCTTCTTCTGCTACTGGTGCTGCAGTAGTTTCCACACCTGCTGCTTTTTGCTCGTGGTGGTGCAATAAGGCAGCCAACACACGCTTTGCAGGAGATTGCAACAAGCCGATCACTTCGCCGATCAATTCGTTCTTCGTACGGATCTTCGTTAAGGTAACCAGGTTGTTATCACCGGTGTAGATGTCGCCGTTGATGAACGCCGCTTTCAATTCCGGCTTCTCGCCTTTGCTTTCCTTGCGGAAAGAAGAAAGAATCAGGGCTGGTTCTTTTGGATTGTCGGAGAACATCAAAGCCGTTACGTTGTTCAGCGAATCGAACAGACCGGTATAGCTTTCGTTGCCCAATGACTCCAATGCCTTGCGGATAAGGGTGTTCTTTGCCACCTTCATTTCCACCTGCTTGTCGAAACAAACGCTGCGCAGCTTAGATACCTGGGCTACGCTCAGGGATTCTGTATTGGTAACATAGAAGTTGCTGTACTGGGAGAATTTCTCCTTCAGCGCTTCTATTACTTCGTTCTTTTGAACTTTAGTCATGATCTTTTATTTGTCATCCCCAACTACTAAAAGCAGCAGGGACCTTGTTAAGTGAATTAATGAATAAACCCTTTTGTGTCAATAGTGATACCTGGGCTCATCGTAGCTGCCATGGTCAACCCTTTCAGGTAAGTACCTTTAGCAGTAGAAGGCTTCGCTTTGATGATCGCGTTGATCAACTCCTGCGCATTGCCCACAATGTTTTCCGGAGAGAAAGACACACGACCGATAGAAGCATGGATGATACCCGCTTTATCTACTTTGAACGCGATCTTACCGCCTTTTACTTCATTTACCGCACCCGCGACATCATTGGTAACCGTACCCGTCTTAGGGTTTGGCATCAGGTTACGTGGACCTAATATCTTACCCAGACGACCGATCTTAGGCATTACTGCCGGTGTAGCAATGATCACATCTACATCGGTCCAGCCGCCGTCGATTTTTGCTACAAATTCATCAAGACCTACATAGTCGGCACCAGCACCTTTAGCCGCCGCCTCTTGGTCGGGTCCGCAAAGCACTAATACTTTCTTTGTTTTACCAGTTCCGTGAGGAAGCGTTACCGTTCCGCGGATGGCCTGGTCAGCTTTTTTAGGATCTACGCCTAACCGGATATGAAGATCAACAGATGCGTCGAACTTGGTCGTGTTGATATCTTTTACTAATGCAGAAGCATCTTTTAAAGTATACGCTTTATTCGCATCAACTTTGGCGTTGACCGCTTTGCGCTTTTTTGGAATGAATGCCATTGTTTAAATTTTAAAAGTGTTTCAAAGTCCCCTTTCGGGGGATTTAGGGGGCTTATTTAGCAGGGGCTCCTTCTACAGTCAGTCCCATGCTGCGAGCGGTACCGGCTACCATAGAGGCAGCGCTTTCCAGCGTGAAAGCATTGAGGTCGGCCATTTTGTCTTTGGCGATCTCTTCTACCTGTGCCCAGGTTACTTTGCCCACTTTCTGGCGGTTAGGCTCTTTTGAACCACTTTGAATTTTAGCAGCATCCTTTAACTGAACGGCTGCCGGAGGGGTTTTGATAACGAAGTCGAAAGACTTGTCGGTGTAAACCGTTAAGAGAATCGGGAGTACTTTTCCCATTTTGTCCTGTGTGCGAGCATTAAACTGCTTGCAGAATTCCATGATGTTGACACCTTTGGAACCCAGGGCGGGTCCGATTGGCGGCGCCGGGTTTGCCTGGCCACCTTTGCACTGCAGCTTTACATAGCCGCTGATTTCTTTTGCCATTTTACTTGATTTATTGGTAATAGCGACCCTTCATCTCTGCGACTACCGGGTCTCCCAAATTCCTCATTTCGCTATGCGATTTCTGAAAGAACTTCCTTTTGGGAGCGCGAAGGTAAGAAAATTATTAAACAAATAATACACCTTTATCGTGATAATAGTTAATGCAGTGTTGATTTTCGGATAATTGTAAATCTAAATAGAAGTTTTGCTGCTTAATCCGTAAACGGTAACCAATAAAATTCAACAGGAATCTAATGGCACTAAGACTTCTGGAATAATTTATATCTATCTTGAATACGACTATACCTCTTTGCTTAAATTTTGATGAAGGAAAGATAGCCACAACCTGTCTCAAGTTTGAACACTAGCATCAGCATAAAAAAAGGGAGTAACTATGCGACTTGCCATATAAGTTGTCTCTTTGAAACTAAAATTTACTAGATTCTTTTGTAAGCGTTTCGCTCTTTAATTTTTCTTGATTTTTTTTCGACATTGCTTCATTTTTTTCATTGTTTTTCAAGATCCTTGATCTGATTTCTTTATGTTCAAATTCCAATAAGGGTCTATAAAATTTCTTTTGACCTTTGATTAGTAACCTATTATTCTGCCCAACTTTTAGTTCCAATTTCTGCCCATAGCCGTCAACCCAAGCGTATTCCTCATGGTAGCCTAACTTAATTGAAATGTTATTTTTCAACCATATATACTCAAAAACGCTGTAACCTGATTTCAAGGACTCACCAGAACCCGATCTTTTTTTTATTGCATTCATCATAGAATCCACGCTTTTGAAAGCTTTCATATCTTCTTCATCAGATATAAATATCTTTTTGGGGGCTTGATAATTAAGTGATATTATAGATTTTATTTCCTCAATGATTTCTTTGTTTTCGTTTTGTGTATAAATTTCTGTTGAAGCTAAAGTAAATCCGTATAGACCATAGTCCCGGTCATAATTATCGAGTTTGGCTGAATAATAATAAAATGGAATACCAGCAAGTGTGGTTTTATATTGCCACAAAAAGTGCTCGTAATTTTCACCAGCCTGTAGATATGGACTAGTTTTGCCAAAATATATTTTATCAAAAGCCTTTACAACCGTTGAATCAAATTTTATGTTCTTTGTAATTGGAACTTCGGAAATACTGTGAAATGTATCTGCAAGTATTGGATCGTTGTTATTCTTAGGCTTATTTGGTGCCGAGCAGGAAAAAAGTAGTAAAATCGATGCCAATCCAAGGTTTTTGTAGCTAGTTGTCATTGTTTTGTTGTCTTACTTTTGGGGTAGTAGCTATACTTTCCGTAACGATGCACAAGAGTAAGATTAATTCCAGCAGATCTTACCAGATATGCAAAGTGTTATCTAAAGCAAAATCAGATTACAAAGATAACTTTCCGTTTTTATCTTCCATCGCGAGTTTCCGAATGGACCACCAGTCTCTATTTTCAACCACTACCCTCAATATGAGAAGGATTTAAAACTGCCTTTATACTTCAAAATAAATCATAGTGAACTCTCTCTTAAATCGCATTACCATCTACTCCAAAATAGCGCATGGCAAACTACCATCCGGCGGCACAGCGAGTGAATGACTGTAGGAATCGAGGGAAGGAAAAGTAAATAGAGAAGCCCTTCGAGAGCGGCCTGTTCCGTAGGTTATTTTGTTCTGCTATCTTAATTAATTATTCAAGTAACTGAATATTGCGGTGATGTCATCATCAACCAATCAGGAATAAAAAATTGATTATAATAACCAACGTCTTGAATTTCATCAGCTGATATTCTCTGTTTAAATATATCGGTCAATAATGGCATCAAATCTTTGGCGTTTGGATTTTGTATATATACTTTTTTTATAGACGACATAGCTTGTAAAATTTTCAAATCAATAGCACGATTGAAAATGGGAAATGAATAGCCATTGATTATCAAAATCTTTGTCTTCTCTACAGATTCTATCGCTTTTTCAATTATGTCATTCTCTTTAAGCTCATAATTGTGTTCAAGATTTTCCCATGCAAATGATATCAAACTCATGTTGTCTTGTCTACTTTGGTTCGTTGATTTAAGTTGTTGATGAAGCCCACATAAATACAAACAATATTCTTTATCCCTTCTTCTTTGGGATCCGATTATTAAGTCATTGCCTCCCAAAATTGGAAATGCGATTCCATTAAGGTGAATTAATGAAAATTTTTCCTTAGACAATGGTCGACTCTGCGAGAAAACTCTTGGAAAGCTTTGTATTACTTCTTGTATATGTATAAGGTTGTCAGTACTGTATCGAGAATAAGCAAGCTCGAATTGCAAATCATAGTTCCAAGACAAGATATTGACATGCTCGAGTAGTTCTAACTTACCCTTTACCGGTTTTAATAGACTTGCAATGAAGGCATCATATCTCTTATCAATTAGGTCGCGCTCAGGTTCTTCCGATAAAAATGTATGCGGAGTATTACTATTTTGCTCATAGTGGAAAAACAGGGTCAAGGAACATTTTAGAGAAAACAATTTTGTATCAGCCCCAGTATGAAAGTATTTTTTTGCAATAGTATCTGGAGTATTATGAAAACTAAGCTCACTTTCTAGGCTTTCAAAGTCAGTAATTACAGTTTGGATTTTTTGTCGCTCTATTGCATCTATCGAGGTATTGTTGGTAAATACACCTCTAAAAAATTGCATAAATGAATTAAACCGAGCTTTAAAATTGGCGTATGTTGGTAAGGATTCACAACTTGCCCCTGCTCCTAGCAAATATGTCACGTTCTCCATAAAATTATTTCATCGAAGTTAACTGGAGAAATGTTCTATTCTTTCCTTCCCAGATTCGTCTCCACATCACGCCAACCCACTAAAAGAATCTTGCGTGGGACGCATCGGTTTAACTACCCCCTTCATCAATCCATGGCGGTTTAGTTTCATGAAATACTTAACTTCATTTTCTGCAAACAAATCAACCGTATGCCATTCGATTTTGAGATGCAAATCAGCGACAAATCCGATAAGGAACTGCTCCAGATCTACAAGAAGGCAGATGAATACCAGGATAATTTTATAGTGGCCATAGAAACCGAATTGGAGAAGCGGAACCTCGATTTTTTAAAAGCAAAACAGCAGCGTGACAAAAGAGCGGAGGTACTGGACGAACTGGCGCAAAAGCCAGAAAGGGGTAATACTTTTTACATTGTGCTGGGTTTTGTATCGGCGTTGCTGGGTGGGTTGCTGGGCATCATTGCAGGGTATGTTTACAGCCGCTCCAAAAGAACGAGCATTACCGGTAACCGCTTCTTTGCTTATGACCAGCAAACAAGAGACCTGGGAACGGTGATGATGGGGTTGGGAGTGATTGTAATGGCGCTTTCTATTCTTTCCCGGTTTCCTTTCTTCCCAAAATAAATTCACTACTTACAAACCTTCCGCTCAAACAACTCCTCGATGCATTTCCACATCACGCAAAAAGCTAAAGAGTCTTGCGTTGGACGGATTGACTAGCAAACTAACCAATTCCAAATAGTGCAATAAAATTTCAAAATCCGAAATTTTATTGCACTATTTTTGTTTCTACCAAAACAGCCCGGATGATCGTATTGAGCTATGGAACCATTCGCGATTTTTCTGCGAAACACCCCGATGCCGAGGATGCTTTAAACAACTGGTACCGGGTGGTGGAAGAAGCGGATTGGGCCAACTTTAATGAAATGAGGATGCTGTTCGGCTCCGTGGATGCGGTGGGAAATGATCTGTATGTGTTCAATATCAGGGGTGGCAATTACCGGCTGATCGTTCGGATCATTTTTAAAGTGCGAACGGTATTTATCCGGTTCATTGGTACGCATAAGGAATATGACAAAGTGAAGTTGAGTGAGCTGTAAAACATCTTTTTAAGAAATTAAAACAAGTAAAAATGGCTGCGAGTAAAAATAAAATTGAAACTGCGGGGGAATATGCCGCCGCCATAAAACGCATTGACGCCCTGATGCGGCTGGGAGAAGACATGAACAAGAAAGACGCCACCGAACTGAGGAAGCTGGCGCTTGCCGCACAGGCTTATGAAAAGAATCATTATGAGATCCCGGCACCTAAAACGGTCCAGGGAATGCTGGAACTGGAAATGTTTAAACGAAAGCTGCGGCAGAAAGAGATGGCCAAGCTTTTGAATATCGGCGAAGCGAAACTGTCTCAAATTTTAAGTAATAAACGAGTGCCTGATCTTGCCTTGCTAAAAGCAGCGAATGAAAAGCTGGGCATCGATGGCAACCTTCTTTTGCGGTATGCCTGATGTGTACTAATCTTAATTAATATCTCATAATCCCACCCGCTCAAACAACTCTTCCCCCTCCACTTCCCGCACTTCACCCGGTAGCATATCGCCCAGCACCAACCCGCCAATAGAAACGCGGATGAGCCGCAGGCAGCGGTGCCGCACGGCCATTACCATCTTTCGCACCTGCCGGAACTTGCCTTCGGTAAGCGTGATGAGCAGCCAGGTATGCGGGTAGGCTTCGCGGCTGTCGGTAGCATAGGGATAGATAGCCGTTGGCTCGGTGATCCGCTCCACGGAAACCGGTTTGGCAATATAAGGCTCGCCGCCGCTGACGGGAATGACAATGCCTTCCTGCAAATGAGCCAAGGTATCTTCTGAAACTTCGTTCTGCACCATCACCAGGTAAGACCGCTGGTGGGGCTTGCCGCTGGAGAAAAGCAGCCGCGTCATGCGCTTGTCGGTAGTGAGGATTAGCAAGCCTTCGGATTCGCTGTCCAGCCGCCCAAGGGCATGCGTGCCTTCGGGGAAAGGGAAGTCGAGATCGCCCAGCAGCCGCACCGCATCAGGACTGGTAAACTGCGATACCATATCATAAGGCTTGTTGATAATGAAGTAGCGGTGGGACACGGTGAAGAAGACTGTTTTGTTTGCGAAACTAAGCGATAAGAAACACCCAGCGAATGTATTAGCCTTTATCTAGAACCTATCTCAAAAAGGCTCGTTCAGTAAGGCTGTCACCCTGAGCCCCGGCGAAGGGTATACGTTTCGCCAAGCTCAACGTGACAAAAGCTATTTTGAGATAGGTTCAAATTACACACTACATCAATTCCGCTTATCTTGCTTCCTTTCATTTATGCAAGACCTATCACCCGCAGAACAATACCGTCAGCAACGGGCCCTTCACCAGTCGCATCTTTCCACCCTTCAAACCAAGCGCAGCCGGTTGGGCTGGATACGGTTTGCAGTGTTCATCGCAACGATCATTATTGCCTACTTTATTTTTTCGGCTTATGGCTCTATTGGTTTTGTGGCTATCGCTGCCGGGTTGGTCCTCCTGGTCTTTCTTATTTTCGGGGATGCCGACAATAACCGACGGATCGCTCATACGGAGGCGTTGATCCGCATCAATGAAGAAGAATTGCGTGTGCTGGAGCATCAATACACCACTTTGTATGATGGGGCAATCTATGCCGAACCGGCACATGTGTATGCGGCTGATCTGGACCTGTTTGGGTGTTCTTCGCTGTTTCAATACTTAAATCGCTGTTACACTGCACAAGGGCGGCAACGGCTGGCGGATAACGTGCTCGCCCCTTTGCCTATTGGACAAATAGAAGAACGGCAGGAAGCTGTGAAAGAACTTGCATCTTCCTTAGCCTGGCGACAAGACGGGCAAGCCATTGCTGCGGGCACACCGCTCACCTTCGCCACTCAACGAAAGATAGAAGCCTGGCTGGCGGATGAAGAAACACACTACGAGACACCGTTCTGGAAAGTGTTCGTTCCGCTCTATTCCATCATCACGATCGGTTCGGCATTGGCGGCAATGCTGGACCTTATTCCCACCACGCTTTTCTTTTCGCTTTTTACATTGTACTATATCGTAGGGCTTTTTTTAAGCCGCAATGCTACGAAAGCATACACGCAGCTTTCCGGGATAGTAAAAGAAGTAGCGGTGCTGGAAAGCCTGGTGGCGCAGGTAAAAGAGAGTGATTTTACCGCGCCTCTTTTGAAACGATTAGAAGCGGATGCAGCCGACGTTTCGGCTGCCATCCGGCAACTGAAAGCCATCCTTGACCGGTTTGACGTGCGGCTGAATGTATTCGCCTTTATCATTATCAACAGCTTTTTGCTGTGGGATGTTCGGCAGATCATGGCGTTGAACAACTGGCGGTCTGCAAATAAAGAAGGTGCGTCCACTTGGTTTGACCTCGTTAGCGAAGCCGAGGTTTTGAATAGTTTAGCGACCCTGCATTTCAATCAACCTGAGTGGTGCTTTCCAATTTTTAGTGAAACACATTTTGCTATAAATGGAATTGCCATCGGTCATCCGCTGCTGGCAGAAACGCAACGAGTGAACAATGATTTCGAGCTGCGCGGTGCACCGAAAGTGGGACTGATCACCGGGTCGAATATGGCGGGCAAAAGCACTTTCCTGCGCAGCCTCGGTGTCAATATTGTGCTGGCGCAGATCGGCGCATCGGTTTGTGCAGCCCGCTTTGAACTATCGCCGGTGTACCTCCTCAGCAGTATGCGCATTGCCGATAACCTGGCGGAAAATACGTCTACTTTTTATGCCGAATTAAAAAAACTAAGACCATCATTGAAGCCGTGAACCGGCACGAGACCGTGTTTATTTTACTCGATGAGATCCTGCGTGGCACCAACTCGCTCGACCGGCACACCGGCTCAAAGGCTTTGATACAACAGTTGATAAAAGAAAGGGCGGTGGCAGTTTTAGCAACGCATGATGTAGAGCTGGCAGCGCTGCAAGCAGATCACCCAACGGCTATTGAAAATTATCATTTTGATGTGCAGGTGGAAAACGAAGAATTGTATTTTGATTATAAGCTGAAAACCGGCGTTTGCACCAGTCTGAATGCATCGATATTGATGAAGAAGATCGGGATTCAGCTTTCGTAGCCTACTGAACCTACAATCAGCATCTTTAATATTTCATTTCTTTATCCTTTCTAATCTTTGCAATATGTTTAAGTACGGTACCTTGCTATTAATGCTTTCTATTTCCCTTTTTTCTTGTTCCGAGAAAAACGAAGACGTAACCCAAACAGTGAACAAGGATGGCGCTATAGAAACCGCTGTGGTGGTGACGCACCTGGATAGCAGCTATGATATTTTGACAACCACGCATAAGGTTTGGGTGAAAAACGGTTTGTACCGGACAGTGGAATACCATGACACCCTACCGACATTAGGCACGACTACTTCCGTCGTAAAGACGGATGACGGCGAAAGGAATGCTACCATTACTAAAGATTACGAGATCTATATCACCATAAAGTAGAAGAACATGAAGAAATCGAAATGTGTGGAACTGGTGCTGATATCCGCCGCCCTGGCGTCTTGCCAGCAGCAACAGAAGGAGCCTGAATGGCAGGCTGGTGGCAGCAAAACCTATTTGCGAAGCGATACTACCGCGCCTTACACCCAAGCACGCCAGCATAACGGCGTAGGTGGTGCAGGATTGCTCCTTTGGTACTATGCATTTCGTCCGTATGGCGGTTTTGGAAACAATGGCTACCAGCGGGCAGGCTATTATTCCAACGGCTTGTCACGGGCCTCTAATATTGGTAGCAACAGCTTCAAGGGCACGGTTTCCCGCGGTGGATTTGGCCGGCGCTCGTCTGTTTCTTCTTAAAGGAAATATCCTATGAAACGAGTTACGATCACACCCCGTAATAACTGGCAAGCGGCGGTAGAAAAGCTGGGCTTCGGCTTTCATTCCACCGACATATCTTATTGGAACGAATCAGCCTACTATAGCTTTTCGATGGAAGAAGTGGTGCAGATAGAAAAAGCAACAGCGGAATTGTGGGAGATGTGTATGGCAGCCGTGGACCATGTGATTGACAAAAAACTATACGACCGGTTTGGCATTCCAGGTTGGGTGGTTCCTTACCTCGAAAAGACCTGGAATGAAGACCACCCCGCCATTTACGGACGCTTTGATCTTTGTTATAAAGACAGACAGGTAAAATTGTTGGAATTCAATGCCGATACGCCAACCAGCCTTTACGAAGCAGGCATTGTGCAATGGTTCTGGCTACAGGACCGCGATGCATCTAAAGACCAGTTCAATACGATTCACGAAAAGTTGATCAGCTATTGGAAGTTATTAAAAGATCACCTGCATCCGGGCACACTGCATTTTAGTTGCATAACGGAAAACCTCGAAGACCTAACCAATACTGAGTATTTGCGAGACTGTGCCCTGCAAGCTGGGTTGGATACAAAGTTGGTTTTTATAGATGATATTGGCTGGAACGAGGAGTTGCAAACATTTGTTGATTTGGAAGAAGAACCCATTAAGAACATCTTCAAGCTGTACCCATGGGAGTGGCTTGTTGAGGAAGATTTTGGCCGGCAGATATTGGAAGATCGTAATGCAGCCTTTTGGATAGAACCGGCGTGGAAGATGATCCTTTCCAATAAAGCGATCCTGGCTGTGCTATGGGAATTATACCCGGGTCATCCCCTGCTGCTTCCCACTTATACGGATCCAAAAGGGCTCTCTTCATTTGTAAAAAAGCCGATCTTGAGCCGCGAGGGAGCAAACATTACCATGGTGAAAGAAGGCAAGCTGTTGCACTACAGCGAAGGCGAATATGGTAAAGAAGGCTATGTGTTCCAAGAATTATTTTCACTACCCGACTTTGATGGACATTATCCCGTAATCGGCAGCTGGATCATTGGCCAGGAGCCAGCTGGCATGGGCATTCGGGAAGGAAGCAGCCTTATCACCGATAATAAAAGCTGTTTTGTGCCGCACCTGATTGAATAACAGTTTCCCTGGCATTGCTGCTATCAAGTATGCGCTTGGAAGGCATTTCACCACTCGTTGCCCTTGCCTTCATCCACTTATCTTTGCGCGGCTACTAACGCTTTATACAATCAACTTTTTTACATTACTACTATGTTTCGTTCACATACCTGCGGAGAATTGAGATTGGACAACGCCGGCACCGAAGTAACCCTGGCCGGTTGGGTGCAGACGGTACGCAAATTTGGCGCTATCACCTTCGTTGATCTCCGCGACCGCTATGGCATCACGCAGTTGTATTTTAACGAAGACCTGAACCCACAACTGGACGCCGAGCCATTGGGGCGTGAGTTTGTTTTGCAGGCAACCGGCAAGGTTATCGAAAGAAGCAATAAGAATCCAAATCTCCCAACGGGAGAAATAGAAATCCTGGTCCAATCCTTTACCATCCTCAATAAATCCGCGGTTCCGCCTTTCTCCATCCAGGACGATACAGATGGTGGCGATGATGTGCGTATGAAATACCGCTACCTCGATCTTCGTCGCAATGTAATCAAGAAGAACCTGGAGCTGCGTTATGCGGTGAATCGCGCCACCCGTGATTACCTGCACGGCCAAGGCTTTATGGATATTGAAACGCCTTTCCTTATCAAATCCACTCCCGAAGGAGCACGGGATTTTGTAGTGCCATCGCGGATGAACGAAGGGCAATTTTATGCGCTGCCCCAATCGCCGCAAACCTTTAAGCAATTGCTGATGGTGAGCGGTTATGACCGCTACTATCAAATTGTAAAATGCTTCCGCGATGAAGACCTGCGGGCCGACCGCCAGCCGGAGTTTACACAGATCGACTGCGAGATGGCTTTCGTAGAGCAGGAAGATATTTTGGTCATGTTTGAAGGATTGATCAAATCCATATTCAAACAGGTGAAAGGCATCGATTACGCCGATGCGGTAGAGCGTATAACCTGGGAAGATGCCATGTGGCATTACGGTAATGATAAACCGGATATCCGGTTTGGAATGAAAGTGGCGAACCTGAAATCGGCTTTCAATAAAGGCGGAGAAATAGTAGCTACCGGCGAACTGATAAACGGTGCTGACTTTAAAGTGTTTGATGAAGCCGAAACCGTGCTCGCGATTGCCGTGCCGGGCGCTGCCGAATGGAGTCGCAAGCAAACAGATGAACTGACTGAATGGGTAAAGCGACCACAGATAGGTATGAAGGGCCTGGCGTTTATCAAATGCAATGCAGACGGCACTTACAAGAGTAGCATCGATAAATTTTATAGTGAAGAAAAGTTAGCTGCTATTGCGCAATTTGCAAATGCCAAAGCAGGCGATCTTATATTGATTCTCGCCGGTGCCGAAGAGCGCACCCGCAAGGCTATAAGCGACCTGCGTTTGGAGCTTGGCGAACGCATGGGGCTCCGCAAAAAAGATGAATTCCGCCTGCTATGGGTGATGGATTTTCCACTGTTTGAATATGCTGAAGAAGAGAACCGTTGGGTGGCGCGGCATCATCCGTTCACCTCGCCAAAGCCGGATCATATCCAAACTATGATCATGAATGATCCATTCATTATGAGCGCCGTCGATTACCTGAAACACCCGTATGCTACTATTAAGGCAAATGCCTATGACATGGTGCTGAACGGCAATGAGATCGGTGGTGGGTCTATTCGGATTTACCAACGCGAGCTGCAGGAAAAAATGTTCGCGGCGCTGGGCATGACCGAAGAAGAAGCCTTACACAAATTTGGTTTCTTACTCGGCGCTTTTGAATACGGGGCGCCGCCACATGGTGGTATCGCGTTCGGGTTTGACCGCCTGTGTGCTATTTTGGGCGGTAGCGAAAGTATCCGCGATTTTATTGCCTTTCCAAAGAACAATAGTGGGCGGGATGTGATGCTGGATGCGCCGGCGACAATTGATGAGAAGCAGTTGAAGGAGTTGAGCATCAGACTGAGCGAATTATAGTTGCATGAAAATTAGAATTGAACCACATACATTGCAAGAGCAAAGGAAAGGGGCACTACCGAGGAAGAAATTATTGAAACAATTCTGACAGGTGATGCAATCAAAGCAAAAGCAAGTCGGTTAGGCAAGACAAAAGCATTTCAGTTTGGAAAAAGAATGGAATAAAAAGTTTTATGCAGAAAAGAAACTTGAGGTCTATTACCTGATTGAAAATGAAACAATAATTACTGTAACCGTTTATGTTTTTTTCGGGAACTTTGGAAAACAGTAAATGATAGAATTAATTACCTGATATGCAAATTCATTACGACAGCAACACTGATTTACTTTATCTCCGTCTTCAAACCGGTACGCAAGAAGTAGTAAACAAAAGGATTTCGGAAGATATTGTGCTTGACATTGGAAACGATGATAAAATAGTAGGCATTGAAATAATGGATGCCTCGAAACATGTGAATCTCGAAAAGCTCATGCCTGTTGAATTTTTAAAAGCCGGCTAAATCATTAACTAAAATACATTTGAAGGCCTGTTTTGACAAACAGGCTTTTTCAATAAATGCTTATGATACCTGATTACCAAACTTTAATGCTGCCTTTGCTAAAATATATAAGTGATGGCAACATTCATAACACTCAAAATGCAGTCTCTGATTTAGCCAAAGAATTTAATCTTTCGGAAGAAGAACTGGAAGAATGGTTACCTAGTAAGAAGCAAAAGACATTTCATAACCGAGTGCATTGGGCGAAGGCTCACCTTAAAATGGCCGGAACGGTGGAAAATGTTGGAAGGGGGCTTTTCAAGTTAACCAATCGTGGAAAAAGCATTTTAGGTGACCAGCCAGTGGTAATAAATGTTAAGTATTTGACTGACAAATTTCCAGATTATAAGGAATCGATAGTTGGGTTTCGGAAAAAGGGAGATTATAAAATTGAGTTTTTAAATTCTTCTGAATCTGCTTCAGATTATATACAAACACCGGAAGAGCAGATCGAAGAAGGTTATCAAAGCATTCGCAAAACATTAGAACAGGATATTTTAATAAAGCTGAAAGATGTACATCCTTCTTATTTCGAAAAGATTGTAGTTGAACTATTAGTTAAGATGGGCTACGGTGGCTCTATCGCGGAAGCGGGAAAAGCTACTAAATACACAAATGATGAAGGAATAGATGGCATCATCAAAGAGGATAAACTCGGTCTTGATGTCATCTACATTCAGGCAAAGCGTTGGGAAGGGATCGTGCCCCGTCCCGAGATACAAAAGTTTGTAGGTGCTCTTGCTGGCCAAAGAGCTAAGAAAGGCGTTTTTATTACCACGTCTGGTTTTTCAAAAGAAGCTGTATCCTACGCTTCTCAGATGGACACCAAGATTGTTTTGATTGACGGAGAGCAATTAGCACAATACATGGTCGACTATAACCTCGGAGTTTCCGTTCAAAACACTTATGAGATAAAGAAGCTGGATTTCGATTATTTCGAAGAAGATTAGCTCCCCTTTTCTTAACGATTTCTTCAGCACAAAAGGCACCAATCTTGCGTTCTGAAAGCAACAAATGAAAATGCTTTTAGTGATCCTTTTATCCATGTTTTTAGCTACTTCTTGCCAGCCCGAAGTCCAACCGACTCCGGCGCTTCCTACTACTATTGCACAAACCCTACCTGACGTTGCCTATGGAAAAGATACCGCGCAACGGATGGATATCTATTTACCGGCCGGACGCAGCACAGCAACGACCAAAACCCTGATACTGATTCATGGCGGCGGCTGGAACGGCGGCGACAAACGGGACTTTGCCAGCTATATCACCGCCTTTCAAAAGCGGATGCCTGACTATGCCATTTTTAATATCAACTATAGACTGGTAAATGGTGGCAATGTTTTTCCGGCCCAAGAACAAGATGTGAAAGCGGCTGTGGATGCCATCATCACAAAGTCAGGCTATTATGGCATCAACAAAGAAAAGATCGCTTTGCTGGGCGCTTCTGCAGGTGCTCATTTAGCCCTACTGCAAGCCTATAAATATAACACACCAAAAGTGGCTGCTGTTATTGACTTCTTTGGCCCTACCGACCTGACAGCTATGTATCAAAAACCCTGGCATCCGTTGGTTCCAATAGCCTTACAAATGATAACCGGCACTACACCTGCCGCTAATGCTTCGATTTATAAAGAATCGAGCCCGGTAAGTTTTATTACCCCCCAAGTGCCTCCTACCCTCATCTTTCATGGTGCTAAGGATAACGTGGTTGATATATCACAATCCAGATTATTACACCAGCACCTGGAAAAGGCAGGCGTGATTAATGAGCTAATCATCTATCCTTCGGAGCGTCATGGCTGGTATGGCAATACGCTAAACAGCTCGTTTGATAAAATGGAAAGCTTTTTAAAAAAGACACTTCTTTAACGGGTGTAGCTTGGGTCTGGACGATTTCTTTTTTTCTATACTCATCCATGCTTTATTTTTAGCTGACCATTCTAACAATTGTTATGAAACAGCTTTGGACCGTTCTCTTCCTAACCGCATTATTTTCTGCCTGTGGCAAACGCGACCTGAACGATTCGTGGAATCCGGCCCTCCTTCCCGCCGAAACGTTAAAGGACGTGGCGTATGGAACCGATGCCAAGCAAAAGATGGATGTGTATTTACCTGCCGGACGCAATGTAGACAGCACTAAAGTGCTGGTGATGATTCATGGTGGCGCCTGGATCGAAGGTGACAAGGCAGACTTTCAAGCATATGTGGATACAATGAAGAAGCGCCTGCCCGGTTATGCTATTTTCAACATTAATTATAGGCTGGCGGCGTTACCTACTACGAACCCTTTCCCAACACAGGAAATGGATGTTAAAACTGCCATTAATGCGATCTTCCAAAAAAAGATGGACTACCGGATCTCCGACAAATGGGTATTGCTGGGCGCTTCGGCAGGTGGTCATCTGGCGCTGTTGCAAGGGTATAAATATGCGGCACCATTAAAACCAAAAGCAATCGTTTCCTTTTTTGGACCGACCGATATGGCTGGCATGTATGCGGCGCAAACGCTCCCCATGAATATATTGGGCATGCAATTACTGATGGGTGGCACACCAGCTTCCAATCCGTCTTCCTACCAGCAATCCAGTCCAATTAATTATGCCGGTGGGCAAAGTGCACCAACTCTCATTTTACAAGGCGGAGCCGATCCTATTGTTCCGGTGGCGCAATCCACTTCACTTCGTGATAAACTGTTGATAGCCAGTGCCAGTGTAGAGTATGTTTTTTATCCAACCGAAGGTCATGGCTGGGCAGGCGCCAACCTGACGCATTCTTTTGATAAAGTGAGTGCCTTTTTGAAAGCAAACGTGAAGTAACCCTTTCGTTTCCGGGCTTTTTCAGTACTCCGGTTTCAGCCAGCGTCCGATAGGTCATCCTCATCTGATAGTTACTTAAATCCCAGATACGGAAATCCGGTTAAATCAGCCCAATTCTTGCCTATTTTAGGGCAATGAACGCTCCCTTAGCCGAACGCATGCGACCCCAATCCCTGGATGACCTGGTAGGACAAGAACATCTTACCGGCAATGGTAGCGTGCTCCGCAAAGCCATCAGCCAGGGCAAGTTACCATCTATGATTCTTTGGGGTCCGCCGGGTACCGGGAAAACGACGCTGGCAAACATCATCGCACATACATTGCAGGTTCCTTTTTTTACCCTTAGTGCCATCAGCGCCGGCGTAAAAGAAGTGCGGGATGTGATCGCGCAAGCGCAAAAGCTGACCGGTACTATTTTATTCATCGATGAGATCCACCGCTTCAATAAAGGTCAACAAGATGCACTGCTTGGCGCTGTTGAAAAAGGCACTGTTACGCTCATTGGCGCAACTACAGAGAACCCTTCTTTTGAAGTAAACAGTGCCTTGCTTAGCCGCTGCCAGGTGTACGTATTAAAATCCCTGGAGGCAAAAGACCTGATAAAGGTACTGGAACTGGCAACTCAAAAAGATGAATGGCTAGAAACGCAAAACATCGTGCTGAAAGAAACCGAAGCCTTGTTGACCATAGCTGGGGGAGATGCGAGAAAGCTGCTCAACCTTTTTGAATTGGTGGTAGAGGGTTTAGCAGGACAAGAAAAAGTCCTTATAGAGGATAGTGTAGTAATGGAGATAGCGCAGCAACGGATTGCCCTATATGATAAGAGCGGCGAAAAACATTATGATATCATCTCCGCTTTTATTAAGAGTATGCGGGGCTCAGACCCAAACGGCGCTATCTATTGGATGGCACGCATGATAGAAGGAGGTGAAGACGTGAAATTTATTGCGCGGCGCATGGTGATCTTTGCATCGGAGGACATTGGCAACGCCAACCCGACCGCGCTGGTTTTAGCCAACGCCTGCTTCGAAGCCGTCAATAAAATTGGCTACCCGGAATCACGAATTATCCTAGCACAATGCGCTACTTACTTAGCTTCCTCTCATAAAAGCAATGCATCTTATATGGCGATTGAGGAAGCTTTGGAAACCGTTCGAAAAGAGGGCGACCTGCCCGTACCATTAGATCTGCGCAATGCCAAAACCGGGCTGATGAAACGGCTGGGTTATGGCAAGACCTATAAGTATGCGCATAATTATGAGAACAATTTTACGGAACAGGAGTTTTTACCCGATGCTATCGCCGGAACTACCTTTTATGAACCGGGCAAAACTCCGAGGGAAGATGAACTTCGGAAGTACTTGCGTGTTCTTTGGAAAGAGAAATACGGATATTAACTACAACTTGGGTATTAAGTAAATTAGCAGCCAATTACCAGCACTTTCAACATACACACATGAGAAAATTTGTTTCCCTTTTGACCAGTTGCTTACTACTTTCTTTCGTTGCCGCTGCCCAAAAAACAATCATCCGTGACGCGGAGATCGAGAGCATGGTGAAAGAAATATCAGCCGACTCGCTGAAGTCTTACATTAATACGATGGTAACGTTTGGTACTCGCAATACACTAAGCACGACCACCGATAAAAAAGTAGGCATCGGCGCAGCAAGGGAATGGGTGGTGCAAAAGTTCAAGGAATTTGGAAAGGCAAGCAATGGTCGTTTAACAGCTTATGTAGATACGACAACCCTTCCGGCAGATGGCAGGCGAGTGAATGTGCCAACCAATCTTGGGAATGCAATGGCAATCTTGAAAGGAACTGATCCAACCGATGATCGTATTTATTTGATCAGCGGTCACCTGGATAGCCGCGTGACAGATGTGATGAATGCTAAGTCGGAAGCGCCTGGCGCCAATGACGACGGCAGCGGCGTGGCAGCCGTGATGGAATGTGCCCGCATCATGAGCAAGCACTCCTTCCCTGCTACCATCATCTTTGTGGCGGTAAGCGGCGAAGAGCAAGGCTTACTGGGAGCAACTTTCTTAGCCAATAATGCCCGTGCAAAAAATTGGAATATCGATGCGGTACTGAACAATGATATCATGGGTAGCAATAACAGCAATGAGACGAATATCATTGACAATACCCGGCTGCGTGTTTTCAGCGAAGCATTTTCTGTTGCCGACACAGGTCGCATCGCCCAGAACATTCGCAATCTGGGTTTGGAGAACGATGGTCGTCCACGCCAGTTAGCCCGCTACGTGAAAGAAGTAGGCGAACGCTATATGGATAACCTGGAGGTGGTGATGATCTATCGCAATGACCGCTTTTTACGTGGTGGCGATCATACTCCGTTTGTGGCAAAAGGCTATGCTGCTGTCCGGCTGACTGAGATGAATGAAAATTACAACCACCAGCACCAAGACCTTCGCACCGAAAAAGGCATTGTGTACGGTGACCTGCCAGAGTTTATGGATTTTGAATATTTACGGAAAAATACCGGTGTAAACCTTGCCGTTTTAGCAAACCTTGCGAAAGCACCAGCCGTACCACAGGAAGTGAAAATTGAAACCCGTAACCTCACCAACACCGCTACGCTCAACTGGAAAGCCCCTAAAAGTGGTGCCGTAAAAGGCTATTATATCTTAATGCGGGAAACGACTTCACCGGTATGGCAGAAGAAGATTTTTACAGCAGCTACTACGATAACATTGCCTTATTCTAAAGACAACTACTTTTTTGCAGTGCAATCAGTAAACGCCACTGAAAACGAGAGCCTGCCTGTAGTTCCAACCGTTGGACGCTAAATTTGCGCCATGCAGATCCATTGGACGCTGAAAAAATTTTCGGAGCTGACGCCTTATGAAGTTTACCACGTACTTCAACTGCGCAACGAAGTGTTCGTGGTGGAGCAGGCCTGTGTTTTCCAGGATGCGGATGATAAAGACCAGGAGTCCTCTCATTTATTAGGGCTACGCGATGAAAAGCTGGTAGCTTATACCCGGATCGTTCCGGCAGGTGTTATTTACAACGAGGCTTCCATTGGCAGAGTTGTAACATCGCCATCTGTTCGCGGAAGTGGCGCCGGAAAATTATTAATGGCGCAATCGATAGAATCTTTGTATTCCGTATGTGGTATTGTTCCGATTAAAATAGGAGCGCAGCTATACCTGCGAAATTTCTACCAATCGTTTGGTTTTGTGCAAATTAGCGAAACCTACCTGGAAGATGGCATTCCGCATATACACATGCTTAAAAACGTCGCATCGTAACTTTACTAAGGGTTGCTTAGTATTTGTTCTTAATCTTAAAAAAAATTTATGATTTTATTGCACAATAAATTATAACTTAATACTTTCGACAAAGAATCCGCTAAAATCTAAACCAATATCCCATGAGAACAACTCTACCTGCTCCAGGTACGTTTGTACTGTGCCTGCTTTTCGTTTTTTCATCTCTTTCTTCCTCTTCCCAAAGCATTACAACCGGTAATGGCAAATTTGAATTTGGCGTCGGTGTCGGCCCTTTGTTTTTCTTAGGTGATCTTGGCGGCAATAGTGGCGTAGGAAAGCGTTTCGTAAAAGACGTGAACTTTCCTCTGACCAAAATGGCGAAGGGCGCTTATGTACAATTCTACGCCGCTGAATGGTTAGGAATCCGCGCCGCTATCAACCACGGCAAGTTGGAAGGGTATGACAATATTATTGAAGACAAAGGCGGCGCCGAGCGTTTCCGCAAGGACCGTAACCTACAGTTCCGTACAGACATTATAGAAGCTTATGTAGGAGTTGAGTTTTATCCTACCGTCTTTTTAGAGCGTTATGACGGCTTAAAAGGAAAGATCCGCCCCTACGGCATCATTGGGGCTGGCGCTTTTCGTTTTAATCCGAAAGGTGAGTATTTTGAAGCAAACGGTACAAGTAAATGGGTAGAGTTAAAACCCCTGCGCCTGGAAGGCCAAGGCATGAAAGAATATGCAGACCGCAAAGAGTACAGCCTTATCCAAATGGAAATTCCGGTGGGAGCAGGTTTTAAGTATTTTTTGAAAGAGAATTTCCACATCGGATTAGAGGTAATGCACCGCAAAACTTTCACGGACTACATAGATGATGTGAGCACAAATTATATAGATGCCAACTTGTTTGCTAACTATTTAACACCCGAGCAATCGGCAATGGCCAATCAATTACACAATCGCCAGAACTTCGTGCCTAATGGTCCGCAAAATCGTCCTGCGATCAACGAACAAAGAGGAAACCCGAAGCAAACAGATGCTTTCTTTTCAACTGTATTCCGTATGGGATGGCGCTTACCAGATTGGAACTCAACAAGTGGCAGAAGCACACGTCAAATGCGTTGCCCTACTTATTTTTAATACCTTAGTTAGCCTATTCCCGGTAAGCTCCGGAGAAGATAATAAAATTCAAATCCTGGCAAAAAGCCATAATCCGTTCCCTACAGATAGTTACCCTAAAAATTTTATTCATCGATCTCTGGCCAGCTTACCGGAGTCATTAAAAATCGTGAGTAGAGATACTCACGATTTTTTGCTTTTAGAAGGCCTTAATTCTGGTTTTAGGTATTGAGCTGTAAAACTACCTTTCACATTGATCAATTTCTCCGGAGTGCCTTCAAACAATATTTTGCCTCCGCCCGAACCACCTTCCGGCCCAAGATCAATGATATGATCGGCCACTTTGATCACATCCATATTATGCTCAATGATAAGCACGGAGTTACCACGATCCACCAGCTTGTTTACGACTTCGAGTAAGTGATGAATATCTTCGAAATGAAGGCCGGTAGTGGGTTCATCAAGTATATAAAACGTTTTGCCTGTATCCTTTTTAGCTAATTCGGTTGCCAGCTTTACCCGCTGCGCTTCGCCTCCACTCAGCGTTACAGCCGATTGACCTAACGTGATATATCCCAAACCCACATCCTGCAACACCTTTATTTTGCGGTAGATATAAGGAATGTTTTGAAAGAACTCCACCGCTTCTTCTACTGTCAAGTCCAATACATCGGCAATGGATTTTCCTTTGTACCGAATCTCTAAGGTTTCGCGGCTGTAGCGCTTACCGCCACATTTTTCGCAATGCACATAAACATCTGGCAAGAAGTTCATTTCAATCACCCGCATGCCACCGCCTTCACATACCTCGCAACGCCCACTTTTAACATTGAAAGAAAACCGGCCGGCCGCATAGCCACGAATTTTTGCTTCCGGTATGGAGGCGAACAACTGGCGGATCTCCGTAAAGAACCCGCAGTACGTTGCCGGGTTGCTGCGCGGCGTTCGTCCAATGGGCGACTGGTCAATTTCAATCACCTTATCAATATGCTCCAGGCCGGTAATGCTTTTATAAGGCATCGGCGTCATCTTGGAATCGTAGCAATGCTTCGACAGAATCGGGTAAAGCGTATCAGTAACTAAAGTAGACTTCCCACTACCGCTAACACCCGTTACTACGATCAGTTTACCTAAGGGAAAGGTGCCGGTTACATTATAAAGATTGTGTCCGGTTACCCCTTTCAATACCAGTTCCTTTCCATTGCCAGAACGGCGTTCTTTTGGAACTGCTATTTCCCGCTCTCCATTTAAAAAATGGGCGGTTAACGTATCCTGTTGCAGCACTTCTGCCGGTGTGCCTTGCGCCATGATACGGCCGCCATGAAAGCCTGCTTTAGGACCTACGTCAATGAGGTGATCGGCAGCCAGCATAATGTCCTTATCGTGCTCTACAACCAGCACACTGTTGCCAATGTCCCGCAGGTTTTGGAGCGCTGCGATTAATCGTTGGTTATCCCGTTGGTGCAAGCCGATAGAAGGCTCATCTAAAATATAAGTGATGCCTTGCAATTGCGAACCGATCTGTGTAGCTAAACGAATACGCTGTGATTCGCCGCCGCTTAATGTGCGGGTAGGGCGATTGAGCATTAAGTAGGTCAAGCCCACATCCAGGAGAAATTGCAGGCGCTCCCGAATTTCCTTAACTAATTCCTTGGCTATGATCTTCTGGGTATTGTTCAAACGTTTTTCAATACCAGTGAACCACTCCATCAATTGCACCAGGTCCAAGCTGCTTAATTCGGCTATATTCTTTTCATCTACTTTAAACCAAAGGCTTTCTTTTTTGAGCCGCGCCCCATTGCAGGTATGGCAAGTGGTCAATTGCATAAACCCTTCCGCCCACCGCTGAATGGCTTCGCTGGTGCTGGTGGCAAACCATCGTTTCACCTGGTTCACCACGCCTTCGAAATCACCGGACGGCGTTTCACCTATTGCCTCATCATTGAACTGTAGCTCTTCGTCGCTTACACCCTCTTCCCTACCGAATAAAATAAGATTCAACGACTTTTCCGGTAGATCCTTTACCGCCTTATCAAGACTGAATTTATTCTTGCGGGACAAGGCTTGCACCTGCCGAAAAATATAAGCCTCTCTTTCGCCGCCCAGGGGGGCAATTCCGCCTTCATTGATGCTAAGCTTATCATCGGGTATGATCGCCTTCATATCGACTGTATATACCTGTCCCAAGCCTTTGCAGGTAGGGCAAGCGCCATATGGTGAGTTGAAAGAGAAAGAATTTGGTGAGGGTTCCTCGTAAGATATGCCGGTGTCGGCGCACATAAGTTGGCGGGAGTAGACAGCCAGCCCCCCTAAGTCCCCTTCACTGGGGGATTCAGCATCCCCACTTAGCTCTCTTTGCGACACTATCTTTTTCTTTGCAGACTTTCCATTAAGCTGGGCTTGTAGCGTGGTGTTCTCCCCTATTGGGGGAATTAGAGGGGGCTCCTCTCCCCCGTTGGGGGAGCCGGAGGGGGCTACAAACATCAGATCCTTGCCCAACTTCAATGCCTGCTGCACACTTTGGCTCACGCGGGTTCTGAGATCAGATGTTACCTTCAAGCGATCGACCACCAATTCAATATCATGAATCTTGTATCGATCCACCTGCATTTTCGGCACCAGGTCTTTTATCTCGCCATCAATACGAACTTTTAAAAAGCCTTTCTTCCGCATTTCTTCAAACAGTTCGCGGTAATGACCTTTTCGTCCCCTGACCAGCGGGGCTAATAAAGTAATCTTTGCTTCATTGAACTTTTGAAAGATATTGTTTACGATCTCGTCCTCGCTCCACTTCACCATCTTTTTCCCAGTATTATAAGAATAGGCTTCACCGGCACGGGCAAATAATAAACGAAGAAAATCATAGACCTCGGTTACTGTTCCAACGGTAGAACGGGGGTTCTTATTAGTAGTCTTTTGCTCAATAGAAATAACCGGCGACAGCCCGGTGATCTTATCTACATCCGGACGCTCCATTTCGCCAATAAACTGTCGGGCATAAGCGCCAAAGGTTTCCATATAGCGGCGCTGACCTTCAGAATAAATCGTATCAAAAGCCAAAGATGATTTGCCGCTCCCGCTGATACCGGTAATAACAACCAGCTTATTCTTAGGGATAGAAATATCAATATTTTTCAGGTTGTGCTCTTTCGCTCCATAAACCTCAATATATTCCTGCTCTATCATCGTTTCTACTTCCTGTGGCGCCACTGTTTTTTTCACCGGATTCCCAAATTTTTTAGTAAGCGAAGATACGGGCGGTGTGGCAGATGCAAATCGCTTTAACAGGGTTGAAACCCAGAAAGTTTAATGGACTTCCGTTTTTGGCACAATATTCCATTACTGGTGGCAAAACACCCTTTTCTTAAAATTCCTTAATGCTAACCATGAAAAACACCCTTTTTTTAGCTACAGCCCTGCTGTTTGCCTCTGCGGCCGTACAAGCACAGTCCACAGCCGATTCCATTAAGGCAAAGTATAAACTGCTGCCGATGCCTGGAGCGTTGACCGTTCAAAAGTCGTTTCCGGTTATTGGAACTTACCAATTAAGCAATGCAGTGGAAGGAAGCACTGAAGTCACTATCAGCCTTGATTCTACCAACAAAGGCATTGTTTGGGTTGCCGGGCTGCCACAAGGCACTTTTAAAGCTTATTTGAAAAAAGCCCCTGGCACTTACCGCATCCTGTCTCAAAAAAGCAGCACCGGTAAGCAAATACCTGAAGGCACTTTGGTTTATGACAAGGATGCCAATACATTGAACCTGGCATTGGGTGCCTATAATGAAGCGGATCCAGCGTCTGTGTTTCCAATTGCTACAGCAGCCATTGCAACCGGCGAAGTGGCGGAAGTAAAAATAAAAACGAAAACCTCAAAGACGAAATCAAAAGTGACTTTCTATACCGCTACGAAAGTAGATGCTAACACTGCAACAGCACAACCTGTATCCGCTGATGCAGCTATCCAGCAGCAATAAAAATTTTATTTACATACACCGGAAAGAGGGCTGCTTTTGTAGCCCTCTTTGTTTTAGGCTAAAGCGGTATCCTTTTCAATTTGCTGTTTCTTGCGGCGTTCCTTTAGCTTATAAATCAGGAAAGAACAACCGGTACCTAAGAATACAGCGGCTATCACATCAGAAGGATAATGAACACCTAAGTGCATACGGGAATAACCCACCGTAAGTGCCCAGGCAAAAGACGGCACGATCACATACCAACGTGGAAAAGCAAAGCTTAATGAAGCAGCTAATGTTATAGCGTCGGTGGTATGTCCTGATGGAAACGAGTTACTGCCGCCGGTAGATAATTTTTCTAAAAAAGGATAGGTGATGAATGGTCGGGGGCGATCAATAAGGTGCTTTAGTAAAGTAGAGAGCGCCAGCGCCAGCGCAGCAGATTGAATGATATAGATGGATTTTTCTTTGAGCGCCGCTCTCTTGTTTATTACTGCAAAAAGAAGAAGAAAAAAAGGTATGCTGTAAGCAAGCGGAGCGGCAAAATTAGTTATGAAGATCAGAAATCCATCTAAGGACCGATTTCGATTTAAATTGGCTTCTTTCAAAAAATCAATATCCCAATTCTGCGCCACACAAACGGAATGCAGCAGGAGCGAAAAGAGAAAAAAGAGAAAAACCTTCTTGTTCATTACTGATAGTTCAAGTCACAAATTAAATAGAAAAAGCCTCCAGTTTCCTGAAGGCTTTTTCTAAAGTGTCGGGAAGACAGCCCGAAAAGCTACCGCCATCAAGTATTTGATTATCAATAAAATGCAAGGATTCAAGCTACACAAGCTCACGAATAACTCACTGGTATAAAGAACTAACGTAAAGATAGCTATTTCGATGTGGCTTACAAAAGAGATCTAACGATAAAAACTATTTAACATTTAAAGTGGCAAAGTTGGGTTTTAGAAGTTTTTCTGCTTCGCAAAATTTACACCCAAACGCATTCACTTATCATGCATAGCTCTCCCAACTAACTGGAAAGACTCTCAGAAGCAATACTACTCCATATAATCCTGACTAGCCCTTACTTTGCTACAACGATATACTATCCTAATTATTCCTTTTATTCTATCAGCTTTACATTAGTAGTAAAGAATGCATTGCTTTAGTTCAAGATTATGGTAGGAACCAATGGGCAGTAAATTTTGGGCATGAAGAAATTGCAATTGTGCAGGACTTTAGCAATTCTCATAATGATCTAAGTTTTGATGTTTTTCTAATCCATCTAAATCCTCGAGGAGTTCTCTGATTAAAAAGCTTTCCATAAAATAATCCTATCCAGGTAATATTTGTCTGTCTGCTCGTTAGTCTACACTCCTTCTTCTTCCTCTTTGCAAATGATTTAGCTTATTCCATCTTAAAAAAAGGTTGCACTAAGTCGTCTCCCCTGTCTTATTCTTTCCTTGAATGCCGGGAAAGAAACTTCCAGATCAGATCATTCACATTGATATCCTGGCTGGTTTCCCCCAGCGGAAACCCGATATTAAATGGATTGCTTCCTGGCCAGGTGTGCCCGCCACCCCTTACAGAAACTAAGCTGACGCCAACCCTATTGCCCTTTATTTCCATTACCTGCACGGAAGTACTATCCTTTTTGTTGTAATCAATAAGCGTTTGTTTGGCAGCTGATTCCTGCAAGCCATTGTGCTTTTTCCAGTATTCAAATGTTCCCATTGCAGAACTATAAGCTTTTTCCTTCCCATCGTAGCTTACTATCTCATCCCGGTCACCCTGCACTAGCATTACACCAACCGATTCTTTCCTATTATGGAAATACGCTACGGAATCCGGAAGTGGGGCGCCCACTGCCGCTATAGCGGCAAAGCTTTCCGGAACTTCAGTAGCAAGCCGGTGACAGAAAAAGCCTCCCCGTGAAAGCCCGGTTGCATAAACCATTCTTTTCTCAATTCTGTATTCCTTAAGTAGTGAGGCAAGCAGGGCTTTGATGTATCCCACATCATCAGTTCCGTATTGATAAGACATTTCAAAGCCTACGTTCCAGTCCTGCTTGATGCCCTGGGGATAAACCACTATAAAGCCATTCTTTTCAGCCGACTCATTCATCCTGGAATAAAACATCTGCTCTGTCATGGTCATTCCACCACCATGAAAGTTGAAAACTAGGGGAAAAGACTTTCCTTTTTCTTTTTGGTAAGAGGCTGGCAAGTAAATCGTGTATCGTCTCCTTTCTCCTCCATAGGGAAATTGTCTCGCTTGACAGAAAGCAAAATTGATTAAAAAGCTTAGTAATAAAGTCAGTGAAAGCTGTTTCATGATTGTTTTAGATTTAGCTCCAAAACAACCATTAACCCCTTGTAGATCCTATTAAAATGATCATTTCCTCATAGTAAATGATAGAGTTTTAGTCTTTCACATCCGTGAAAGCCCCTCTAAATTGGGAGGGCGTCTTACCAGTTACCTTTTTAAATGCCTGGTTGAAGCTGGAAAGACTATTAAACCCGGCTTCCATACCGATAGATGCTATGGTGATTCCTTTGTTTTCCGGCTTATTTAGCAGTCCGACCGCATAGGCAACCCGGTAACGATTTATGTACTCGTTGAAATTGCAGCCGGCCTTCGTATTGACAGTAAAAGAGATTTTCTGAGTGCTCGCTCGTAAGCGCCTGGAAAGTACAGCTAACGAAATTGTGGAATCCAAAAAAAGCTGCTGTGTCTTAACGAGGTCTTCCAGAGCTTCATAAAGTGTTTGTGTTTCCTCTTCACTAAAAGTTGCTGCCTGGTATTTTACGGCATTGATCGATTGTAAATACTTTTTTGTGAAAGCCAGATAGGTAACAATGTAAACCGTAAGGGAATAGACGATTGGTCCAATGATATAGGGAACCAGATCTTCAAATAGGTTTAGTACATAGACAAGCCAAATTGAAATCAATCCATAAAACAGAATATTTAACCATTCACTTACCTCCCCGCTTTGCTTAGTAGCTTCACCTTGACCTATTATCCTGTTCTTAGTAAACAGTAAATAACCGAGTAAATGGGAATAGAAAATAAAAAACAGGAGCATTGTGACAGCAACAGGCAAATTTTTAAACCCAACCCATTGTAATGGAATGGCCAAAAAAATGAAAAGGGCTCCAGGCAAAAAATGCAACCACTCCCGTTTGATCATGGACCCCTGTTTGCTGACCAGTGCCCGGCAATACATATAAAATAAGGGGCCTATAAAGAGGAGCAGACATAAGCCGAGATATACATAAATAATACTAAGCTCTTTCGAAAACTCCAGAACCACAGACTTTCCAATTCTGATTGAAAGGATGATCATTAAGACACTTAAAACCCGGTTGGAAATATTTGATGCATTCTTTCCAGCCCAAAGGATTAGTGCTATGAAAATCCCATGGAAAACACCCAGTCCGCTTAAGACTATCAATATAATTTTCTCTAATTCCATCCTTTGCAGAAACGTAAATATAGTGGAATAGAAAAATTTGGCACTTACACCACGAAACTGATTCATACAAGAAAGGGCCGCTTTCTTTTACACTACAACACCTATCATGTTTAAAATGGGTAACCTGTTATAATTAATTCCTTTTAACACTCAGAATAAAAGTTAGAACTCTGGTCATCCTATGCATTCTACCTGCTTATAATATAGATCGTAATTGAATCCTTTTCGATTACTGGAACACCTAAACTTAGGCAGGACATATAGCAGAGATCTATTATGGCTGGGTATAACATTTCTAAACCCAACCTTTATTAACCCAATATATAATCTTCTACTATTGTAGCATACAATGCCATGAGAATTATTTAGTAAGATAATTATGTTCGAATCGCCTCTCTAAATTAGCACCCAGCATTTATTATTATTCATATTGCGGGTTATATGGGGTTCCCTGAATAAATCCAAATACTTATTTTCCCATTATAAAAACATACATGTTTAAATGCCCGCTGCTTACCCGTGAACTGCCTTTATACTTTTCCTCTCACCATACGCATGGTGCCTCGTGGCGTTACGGAGTCAATCTGGTAAATTTTATTATCCTTTACACCTACATAGTATTTGCCGGAGCTATTGCTGATTTCATTAAAGAGCGTCACTTCAAAAACCTCGATCATTTTTCCCTCAATGGTTATCGTTGTCTTCCTTACGGCATCAATGGAGGCTCCCAGCGGACCATGCTTTTGCGGACCGGAATAATCGTAGATAGTGAATTTTGAGGTAAACCCTTCTTTAAGCGGCAACCAGGCAACCAAAAACGGGTAAAAATTTGAATCAAAATAGTTGGCTTCGATAGTGTCGGAAATGAGGGATGTGGTTTTCTTTATTTTGTCGTTGTAATGCCCGCTAATATAATTTCCGGAAAACCGGATCACCATGTCCCTTTGCATATTATTGGAAGAATGATACAACGGCTTGAAAGTGCCTGCTTCTGTTACAGCTGAATCAATCCAGCGTGCCGGCATTCCCTTGATCTTAATATCCTGGATAATAAATAGCTTTCCTTCTTTGTTCTCAATGGTAACCAGGGATTCACCTAATTCCCGCTGCTGGGTGTCTTTTACCATAAATAGTTTCATGGTGTATGTGTCGGGCTTTACCGATAGCCGCGAAAACATTTTATCGCCCGGTGATACCGTTTGCGCCTGTGTGGTTTGAATGCCAAAAAGGAAAAGAAAAATGCCTACTTGTTTCATGATTATAATTTTCAGCAATTAACTCTTAATAAACAGGGCTGCCATTAGTTTTACACCAACGCCTTTTTTCTCCATACCAAACTGATTATGATAATGCGCACAACCCTAGTGAGTTTAAACATTCCTTAGCATGTGCTCGTCTGATAAAGCCGCTATATATTATAGTAAAAAGTACAATACCAATGAATACGGCTTAATTATTATTCTTTAGTTTTCGTTCAGAATCAAAATACAAGCAAATGGTTATTAGGAGCAGAGAAATGCTAGTAAAGATTCCTACAAAATAAGTTTTATCATTTGGCAGACTTAGCCCGAAGAATAAAGCCCCCAATACGATGATCCCTGCGAATATAGCATACCAACGTGTCTTATAAAACCAGGCATAAGGAAAGAAATGACCACCGGTAATTATAGCATAAACCATAATAAAATGACCAGGCATTTTGATCATAGTAAATACTAAGAAGGGAAAATAGAATAATTGAGAAAAGTTTAACCAGAGCCCTAAAGGTTGCAAAGGGTTGTCTTCAATGGTCCAAGTTGTTTTAAATAGTTTAGAGAACAAAAAAGCGAGTGGCAGTAATAGAGCCCCTACCATAAAAGTGAATATAGATTTATTGTAAGGGCTGGTATTGACTGTCCAAATAAATGAAATCAATGCCCAAATGATAGCGGCAGCTAATGTAAAATCAAGTCCATTCTTGGCTTTAATTGATAAATCCAGCCGCAGTTTATCCAAAAGATCTTTTGTCATCATGATATCTTTCATTTAGGGTCAATTTGTAGTTATGAATCACTCAAATGCCCTCTTAATCAGTGTTCATCTCTTTTTTCAGATCGATAAGGGATTTTAAAGCGTCCATTTCTCTTTTCATACCTTTTTTCGCCTGTGTAATAAGTACAAGAGCAGCTAATAAAAACGATACATGCATCATTATCATCCACTTCAGCCCGATGTGCTGACTGAACTCTGGGGACAATAAATAAAATCCCATTATATATACAACAACTGTCGTGATGGTAGGGGTCCCATGAACTTTTTTACGAAAACTATAAAACGAAAGCGCCCTATCGGTGGCGGCTGATGTGCTGCTTAATAGCTGTATTTTCTTCGATTTAATCGTACTGATAATTTCAATAAGAAGTCTAACAGACAGACTTGAAAGCATAAGGAACATACCTATTATACTGATGCGCTCTTTCAGAACTACTGAATTAAAGAAGAGAGAAAGGATTACCAGCGTTACGGTAAAGATGATAATGTTGCCAAAGTGAAAGTAAAGAAGGGTCTTTTTTCGCCGTGTTGCAAGTTGGATCAGTTCATCCGGCTTTGAGGGCGAAATTGATATTGCTTGCCTGGCAGCCTTCCACTGGGTCTCTAAGTTTTCCATTTTACTAATCCTGTTTTAAGAGTTGCCTCATTTTTTTCTTTATCCTGTGAATCTTCACCCGAAGATTAATACTATTGATCCCTGTTACTTTTTCAATTTCTTCATACTTTACCCCATCTAATACCAACATTATTACAAGGCGTTCTAGTTTAGGTAATTCCCCTATTGCCTTATACAATGCTAAATGTTGTTCTTCCTCATGTCCTGCCCGTTCAAATGCATCTGTGTAATTGTCTGCTTCAATCGGTATCACTTGCTTTCTATTAATTGACCGGATATAAAGCAGGCAGGTATTTACCGTAATGCGATAAATCCATGTTTTGGGTGTTGAACCACCTTTAAATGAGGGAAGCGCGTTCCATACGTTGATAAAAACTTCCTGAGCTAGATCCTTTGCCAACTCCCTGTCACCTTTCATAAACCCAAGGCACATCTGAAGCACCATTGCATGATGCTCTTGGTGCAAAGAGGAGAATAGTGTTTTTAATGAAGGGGAATGCGTCAATTTATTAGAAAATCTGTTCTATTAAAAGATTATGTATTAATGTTAACTATACGAATCAGAACTATGCTCTTCCAGTTTCTTTAATCAAGAAAAGCGTTTACCTGTTCATAAAACCATTGCGGCTGATCAAGCATTATAAAATGCTTACTATCTGTTGCCATTTTAATGGTTTTCGTCTTAAGGTTTGTATATTGTTTTTCGAAAGTTCCCCTTGCTATCTCAGCGCTTGGAAATGATGCTCCTAAAATTAATGTCTCTGCGGTCACGTCAGCAAGTATATCACGTAAATCAAGCTTAAGTAAATCAGTATATCCGTAAACATAGGTATTACGATCGGCTTCCTTAATCCATCGTGTGAGTGTATCGACATAATTTTTCCTTATAGTCATGTTAGTAGCCATCATAACGGCCATCTGCTGAAACGCCTCATCTTTCATTTGAAGTACCTGTTTGTTATAAGGACTATTATATTGAATGACAGTCGCTGTAACACCCGGCATCATTAATTCCCGCATACAGGGAATGGCATCCACTAAAATCAGTTTACTTATTCTATCAGGCAATGCAGCAGCAATGTCAATAGCCAGGTTACCACCCATGCTATGTCCTATTATAGTAATGTCAGTAAGCCTTTCTTTTCTTATGTACTCAATTAATTGTGCTTTAATAGCAGGGTACCAAGGAGTATCAATGGGAGCTATTCCATTAAAGCCTGCGTAAGAAACGGTATGAGCCTGCTTACCGTCTTTTAAATTAGATACTGTCTCATTCCATATTGACCCTGGGGTAGTAAACCCGGGTAAAAACAATACCGGGCTTCCCTTTCCCCATTTTTTTACCTTGATTGCCTTATGTTGACTAAAGGCTGGAGAGGCTAATAATAAAAGAAGAAAGCTGACAAAAAGTGTTTTCATTTATCCTTATTTACCAGCTTTGATACAAAAGGAAGGAAATTGTTACAAAAAGGGAAGTTTATTGTTTGGCACATATCTGTTTTACCCATAAGGTTGCCTAATTGGCTTAAGGACTTAATTTGTAATAGAACCGCTATACTACTTTTCGTGGATCTTTAATGCACCTAAGCTCTTTAAGGTTCCCAGAGATATAAAACCAGGACAAAAGACTAGTCACATGATGCACACTGTAACTGTAAACGGTTTAAAGCGCTTTTTGTATTCTTTTTACAGCTAAAGCGTCTCAACCACCTTAAATAATCGCTGCTTCTTGGCAGCAGATTATCAAAGATTCAAACGGTACAACTACTCTTGCTTTTTAATGATAACACGGTTCATCACATTTTGCAACCTCTTAAGTTCATTATAAATATTGTTGATTTCATCATGAGCACTTTTCACTGCCACTGCATTCTCGAATTCAACCTTTTTATTAATTAAATCATTAACCAAATTATTAAATTCTAATTGGCTTAAATCTTCTTCCATCTGAGCTTGTTATAATATTCATCCGCGTCTATTGCCCAGGGCAAAGCAGGTTCATTGATACCTAAAAAGTAGTAGAGGTTCTTTTAGAAAGTTCTATAGGTTGGGGATAAATTCGTGCATACTTGAGCCTTAGCGACATATTCAATAGAAAAAAATAGATGACCACTTTAGGTCAGTCTTCAATGTTTTCCCATACCATTGCCACCTTGCCTTTAGTATGTAGTGCTTCTATATACTTTATAGCTTCAGGTATGCTTTTATAAGTGTACGTTTTGTCTATGTGAACTTGGATTTTCTCGTTTTTAATTAACCCGCCTAATGCCTCCAAATCTTTGGTGTTGGCATCCGCCGTAAATTGGGCTATCTCAAACTTGCCTATGCTTTTTCTTAAAAGGAGAGAGACCATACGACCCATAGTGGTAAAACCAACCATCACACCGCGCCGGCCCATTCGTACATAGTCCTTATAAGCAAGATTGCCATGAGTATCGATAACAAGATCGTATTTCCCTGTGTGGCGGTGGATGCTTTCTTTGTCATATGCAATCACATGGTCAGCTCCCAATAGGGTCACAAACTCAATGTTTTTAGCAGAACAAACGGCAGTGACTTTAGCACCATAGGCTTTTGCAATTTGCACTGCCAGATGACCTACCCCTCCTGAAGAACCATTTATTAGAACAGATTCCCCTGATTTGAGTTTTCCATGAGTAATAAGTGCCTGCAAGGCCGTTAACCCTGCAATTGGCACGCTAGCCATTTCAATGAAATCCGTCCCTGCAGGCATAGATCCACAAACGCTTTCAGGCACAGAAGTGTATTCTGCAAAAGAGCCTCCACTAAGGGTTTCACCAAATACCCTATCTCCTATCTTAAAATGCTTTACCCCGATTCCTGTCTCCACTACCACCCCGGAAAAATCAGCGCCCGGAATTTTATATTTAGGCCGGAATAAGCCGAAAGAGAAACGTGCAAAAAAAGGCTTGCCCCTGAGAATATGCCAGTCAACTGGATTGGCTGAATTTGCCATCACCCTTACCAGAAGATGGCCATCTCTGACTGCTGGTTTCTCTACTTCTTGAAATCGAAGTATTTCGGGGCCTCCATATTTATTTTTTGTAAACGCTTTCATGTTGAAGCAGATTTGCCGGTTTAGTTATTTCGTATTCTAGCCAGAGAGGTTAGGTGTGTGCACATCTATTTTTCTATTGGGCTATTTTTTTCGTTTAAGAATCAAGAGTTGATACGAAGCATTCTTCTTCCATTTCCTATTCCCTACCTTTGAGGCATACGTTTTCTAAAATTTGGAAAAAGTATCGTTCATAGCCGCTTTTACAAGTGCTTCATAGGCTCTTACCGCTTCCCCATTCGGTGAAGCGCCAATTAAGCAATGGATCTGCCCAGCAAAGCATTTCTCCCAAACTTTCACACCAGCTTTTTTTAACTTGAAAGCGTACAAGGAGCCATCATCTCGTAGTGGATCAAATTCTGCGTTGATAATAACTGCCGGCGGTAAGCTGCTAAAATCTGTAGTTAATAAAGGTGACACCTCCACAAGGTCGAATTGGCCTGGCGCATAGTTTTCTGCCGATAAAGAGCAGGCTGCTTTCGTTTGAAAATAGCCAGTTGCATTCTGCTGATAAGAAAAGGAGGCCTCCATATGTTTTGGACGCAAATCACCTGGCAGGCCGTTGAGTACTTGTAATTTTATCCTGCGAACGATGTTATCTCGCTTTGCCCTATGTGCAATTACTGCCACTAGGTTGGCGCCTGCACTGTTGCCCATCAGTACAATTCGGTTTGTATCTGCACCAAACTGGCTGCCATGTTCCGATATCCACTTGAAGGCATTGTAACTATCGTTTACAGCAGCCGGAAATTTATGCTCTGGAGCCACCCGATAGTCAACAGCAAAGACTATGGACTTAAAGGTTTTGGCTTCCAGCCAAAGTGAATGCTCCAACCCTGGTACCAGTGGTGAAATAAAGCCACCACCGTGGTAACTAATAATAATTGGCAGGTTCTTCTCATGAGTTGGATTAAAGACTAACACAGGAATGCTGTCCTTTGTAACCTTTATCCTTTTGACATCTTCTTTTGGATAAGGAAACTGTGGGAGTGATGGGTATTTGATTCGTTCGATCGGTAAGTTCCTAAGTTCTTCTAAACTCAGGTCCTTATACTCAATCAGTTTTAAGAAGCCGGCAACTTCCGGGTCTAACTGCCGTGTTCCGCAAGACTGGGCAAAACTGCTTTGCTGGCTGAAGCCCAGAAGCATACTTCCAATCGCTATAATTGCTAACTTCTTCATCATTTACCTAGTTGGATGCAAAACTTTTATGTCTTCAAGAGTTTCTATTAGATAATTTTTTATGGAGCCATTCACTTTTCAACATAGCATATTGATATTCACTTCCCCAGGCACCTTTAAAAAAAATGTTATCAACAAAATGCCCCTCCCGTCGAAACCCCAAACTTTCAAGCAGTTGAATTGAGGCGACATTTTCTGTGTCAACTATTTCAGTAACTCTATGAAATCCATCAATTCCAAATAAAAAATCAAGAATAGCGTGTAACGTTTCCTTCGCGTACCCCTTCTTTTGTTCTTTTGGAGAAATGGTGATCCCAATTTCCCCCAGTCTGTTATCTGTCAAGCCAAGTCTGATCGCACAGTCCCCAATTAGAACACCTGTTTCTTTATTTTCAATGCCATACTGCACCCACTCACCTGGGTTCGCAAATTCTTTGTCCGTCTGAGAATTAATGAATGCTTCAGCCTGCTTTAAAGTAAAGACATCAAAGCCCTGGTATTTTGTTACTTCCGGGTTGGAGCGATAAAAATGAAAAGCAGATAAGTCTTCAATCCTGAGTGGCCTGATCATTAGCCGGTCTGTATCAATACGTATCATACACATGCCCTATAAAGATTTAGCGAATAGCTCGAACTTGCCAGCATTGTTTAATACCGGACCATGACCAAAACAAAGGATTTTAGGATGCAGGGATGCCAGTTTCTTTATTGATTTTATATTTACTTCCCGATCCGCCGTGAATAAGGAGGGCGGTTCATGTAAACCCACAACGGTAGTTAATAAATTCATATTAACCAGAGCGTCGCCAACAATCAATAGCCCGTCTTTTTCTCTATAGAACGACAGATGGCCGCTTGAATGACCGGGCGTTTCTATAACAGCAAAATCTCCGATGTAATCATTTTCCTTTAACGTTCTGGAAACTTTATACCCTTCTCCCGCCCAAAAGCGCTTTTGAAACTTTGTAACAATATGATTTTGCTTTGGATATTCCTTTGTGACATTTCCATTTTCAGCCTGTGGCTTTTCTGGTGGACTACACCAAAGAGGTATGTTTAATTGCTCACAAATCACCTTACTGCTCCCCTGGTGATCGGCATGCGCATGCGTTAAAACATGTGTGGAAACCTGCTTCCCGGAAATACTTCTAAATATTGTGCTGGAAGAACTTCTGATTCCTGCGTCAATTAGAACATCCTCAACCAAGTATGCGTTTATGCTATTTCTAGGCATCAATGGGATTTGATAAACATCTTTTGCAATCAGTTTCATCTTTTTAAATTTATTTTGAATTATTGTCTGGAGCCACGTTAGTGAACCGCCATGCATCATTTTTTAATTTAATGTCGTTCTGTTAAAGCGCTGTTTACTACCCTTACTTAATTATTATCCTGGCTTCCAAAATTTTATTACAAATATGTACGTCCACAGCATGAAGAGCATTTGCAGGGGAATTCTTACCCATAAGTAATTTGTCCCACTGCCATCATAGGTTGCTTTCTGGTAGTTAATGTGGTTCAATGCCGCATAAATATTTGCAGGAAGTATAAGTAGAAAAAAAACAATTAAAAGGAAAGCCGTGACAGCTTTTAATCTTGGAATAAGAACTCCGATTGCAGCCGCAAATTCAATTGCTCCAGTCAAATAAATCACTTCAGTTTTATATGGAATGAATGAGGGTAGCATCATTGTCATTCCTTGGGTAAAAGCAAAATGTGCCATAGCCGTAAATACAAGCATTGCTGACAATGCTATTCTGCCAGATAAAAGGAATTTGTACCTGCCCTGAAATATTTTGGTTACCACCAAGGTGATCCCAAATACACCTATTAAAACTATTAGCGGTTTCATTCTTTTGAGGTTGAATAAATTCGGACACAAACGTAGCCCGCCAGTTTTTTATAAAACTTAACCTTGGATAATTAATAAAAAAAAGCAGTAGAACCCCGCTTACTATCGTTTTGTTGAAATTCTTTTGCGCATCCTGCTTAAGGAAACAGGAGTAATACCCAGATAGGTAGCTAATTGATGAAGCGGAACCCTATTGAACAAGTCAGGTCTTGTATCCAGCAGGAAATGGTACCGCATCTCAGGAGTTTTACTTTTGAAGTTATCAAACATCACCTGATTATGTATCCTTACCTGGATATCCGATTTCATGATCAGGTTTTTGAGTTTCGGAATGCGTTCGATCAACACCAGGTCTCTTTCTTCTGAACCAATAGCGATTGTGCAATCTTCAAGGCAAGAAATAAAATACTCAGATGGCTCTTTCGTTACCATACTGGCTGGAACGATTGATTGATTTTCAGTATAAAACTCTGTTGTTTTCTCATTACCATCGATGATGTAATAAGTTCTAACACACCCTTTTAAAATGAAATAATGATTTTTGGAATACTCCCCTTCAGACAATAAGATATCATTCTTCTTAAAAGATTCAATATGACTGCTGTCTCTGACTATATCTGCCTCGGCATCAGAAAGATCAATGTACCTCTTAATAAATTGTATTATTTTATCTTCCATAAGTTCCTGTCTGTTGTAATTTACACCGGTTTTTCACAAGCAGCGCCATATTGAACCGGTTTTTCAGCCAGAACCATAATGAATTGCTCCACCTGTATAACTCCCGATCAAGGTGTTTTAATAAATCTATAAAACCTTTTTCTTCAATAAAGGGGCAAACTTTTACCTGTTTATTGTTGAAATGCGCACCAAGAGTACAGTGACTTCCTTTGTAGTAAGGGCCGTGTTTTATAAACATTTCCCTATTCAGTTATCGTAAACTCGCGGTACAAAAGGAGAGGATAATGATCTTAAGAACCAATTCTTTAATTCCCTGCAGTTACAATAAATTATCACTTATCCAAGCCAAGGTGTAATATACTAATCCTAATAAAGGCTAGTTAACAGTATAAGACTCAATTATGGAAATGCCAAAAGCCAAGTAAAAGATTCCGATTGATAGAATATTTGGAATTATTTTATTAATACCACCTTTATTTGAGTGGAATAAAGATAATCCATGCGGGCCCACTGATCCATCTACTTAGGACTCATGGCTGTCGCCGGCGCCTATTTTGCTAAAGAAAGCGGTCGGAAACAAGAAAACAAATAAGTTGATCTTTTCCAAAAGCAGAAACATGCCAAGAAAGAAACGAAAATTTCTTCCTACCCATGATCAATATTTTTTATCCTCAACTGATCATTGCATACTTAGGTTATGTGTAATAGATAACCTTGGTATGCATATCCCCGCCTTCAATTTCTATTATTCGGTAACCAAAAGTGGTATTGTCCACTTTTAACCCAGTCGCATATTTTACCAGTTGAAATGATAAAGATGGAGTTGTGAATTGTTTTATGTTTTTATAGCTACACTCATCCTCCATATGATAGTGCCCACAAAATATGGCAACCTCCTTTTTCTTTTCAACTAACAGGTCTCTTAGCAATAACCTGTTTTTAAAGGAAATAACTTATCTGCAGGAGTATCAATTTCGATAACTGGATGATGTATAAAAAGGATTACCTTTTTAATTGTTTCCAATTCCACGCGCAACCATTCCAATTGACTGTCACTTATGGTATCAGAAGAAGAATCCAGGAAGAGATACTTGAAATGTTCATCTTCTTCTTGATAATATAACTCGTCCCTTTTATCACTTTTATTAAAATAATCCGATACCGTTTTAAAGCAGTCATGATTGCCCAGGATTACTTTTAATGGGTAATTGTTTATTCTTTGAAAAAAGTAAGGATGGGCAGAAGATTCTCCGATGTCCCCTCCAAAAACTATTTCCTGAATACCTTTCTTCCACAGATCTGCCATAATCACCTCTAAATTCTTTTCCGGAGTGACTTTCTTTCCCAAAGGAAAAGCTTCGTGTAGATGAATATCCGTTAAAAAAGCGATCCGTCTCATACGTCAAATACCCTCCGGTGGTAATTAATCTGGCCAAGGTGATAGTTCAAGTGGCTTACCAGGTGTATCAGCATATACCCGTTATTTGTCGGCTTTTCCTGCTCCGCTAGTGGATACGGGACCTCGAATTGGCTATCTGCCAAGCAATTCAATGCCCTCTCAACTACCATACTCACCTCTTCAAGTTGCTGCAAAAGCGTTACCCTGGGCACATTCTTCAAGGAGAATTCCAGGTCGCGTTGCCTTATATAGGATGTTTTGCCAAAGACCACGCCGATATAGGTATTGAGGTTTCCAATAAGGTGCAGGCACAAATTACCAGCTGAATTCGAAATCCCTTCGCTCACCTTCCATAGGTTTTTTTCGACCCGGTAAGATTCAATTTCCCTTTTAAGGATACCCAAATCTTCTTTAAAAAGGGCTATCAGTGAATTAGTTATCATGATTTACACTTTGCATTTTAATGGCCCCGTTAAGTATAATATGCGCATTGCTTTTGATCGTCATCTTTTTATCGTCTATTAACGCAACTTCCATATGGCCGCTTCTTTGGGAACACTGATAGGAACGCATTTTTTTCTTACCCAGTTTTTTACTCCAGTATTTCGTTAAAAACGTGTGTGTACCGCCGGTTACCGGGTCTTCATTGGTTCCACTCCAGGGCCAGAAATAACGTGACTCAAAATCAAAATCCCTTCTATTTGATAATGTCGTAACCACAACGCCATTAATACCCGTATGGGACTTACACAATGCTTCAAAATCAGGCTTTAGATTACCAAGCACTTCGCTGTCATCAATTTCCAAAACCAGGACCTTGAACTCTTTATTGTATTCACAATTCGTAATACTTTGAATTCCGAGGGCATGCCTTAATGCATCAGGGAAGGTGGAAGGCTTCGTGTCATAAACCGGAAATTGCATGACGATATCATTTCCTTCTTTTGTAATAACAAGGTCCAGTTTCTGGATGTTACTGAACTGAATTTTCTGAAGTGCAGGGAACCTCTCAAACAGGACTTTTGAAGATGCCAGGGTAGCATGCCCGCACAGGGGTATCTCCATTTTTGGGGAAAAGAACCGAATAGAAAAATGATCATCTGCCATCCGCCTGACAAAAGCTGTTTCCGACAGCCCTAGTTCCTGTGCAATGGAAAGCATTAAATGCGCTTCTATTTCTTCTTCTATCAAACAAACTCCAGCGGGGTTGCCCTTGAAGGGCTCATTGGTAAAAGCGTCAACGATATAGGTTTTAATTTCCATGCCCTTTTAGATCTTTTTTTATATAGAGTTCGCTATTATCATTTACAGCTTTAATACAGAAAAAGAGAGGAGGGACTTATGCCAAAAACGTTTAAAAGAAATTTATTTAAAAAGGAAGCCGGACCTTGATAATAGAATCAGGGTTGAAGCAGGCTTGTGACCCATTTTCCATGGTCCAATTGATACAATACTCTTTCATGAAACCTGCTGTTCTTAAATGCCATAAACTCCAATCGAATAGGCTTAACCATATATGCGCCCCAATCTGGTGGACGAGGAATGAATGCTCTTTCCACTGGTCTTTCAAATGCATAAAACTGACGTTGCAACAATTCGGGATTCTCCAACGCCTGCCCTTGTTTACTGATTGTAGAAATGATCTGGGCATCCATGGGTCTTGCTTGAAAATAACCATCTGCCATTTGATTGGAAAGTAGTGTTGCTTCACCTTGTATCCTCACCTGCCGTTGTGTATTTGTCCACCAAAATGTGAGGGCTATTTTAGAGGACATAGTTATTTCCTTTCCTTTACGCGTTTGAAGAGAACCTGTTAATATGAAACTCTCGTCCTTAACTTCTTTTAAGGCAACAAATCGGGCATTAGGATAGCCATCTAAGCCAGCGGTTGATAAACAGCAGGCGGCAGGAATAGCATTAGTATTTCTTTCAAGTTCCTCGCGATACCAATTGGAAAACAAATCAAAAGGATTCATACCTGTCTTTTTAAGGATCGCTAATTGGGATCTGAATTAATCCCCGGTCCACTCTCTGGTAAATTCCATTCCGTTCCAGTAAATAACATAGGAACTGGATTCAAACCATTGAACTAAAATGCCATTACCTTTTAATACGATCTTATTACCGGATAAATTCTTTAAATCAGGAGATTTATAGGTTTCAATACCTGCGCCTTTTACATCTTCTTTCCAAACGATCACTTTACCTGAATTCAGGAATATGGCAACACGATAGATACTATTGGTTACGTCACTTACGAGTGCCACATAATCTTCCTTTCCATCCCAATTAAAGTCTCCTTTTGCAATAATGGGAAACAGGGGGTCCTTCTTCCTGGCAGGAAGAATAATAAAATCAAGGTCCTCCTTATTCCACTTTGCTTCTTTGTCAGTCAAAATATGAAGCTTTCCATCGAATACTGTTTTTAAGCGCTCATTCAATATTTGCGCTGTGGAATCCGCAGGTGGGGCAGCCCTTAGTAATGTATCTTTTGCGGAAAGACCGTTATGTTTTACCGTGTCTGTCATTTGCTCCCTGGTACTTTCATTATTGGATTTATTGTTTTCCTGTCCACAGGATATGAAGGATAACATTAAGAAGGATAAAAGAATTTTCATTTTGTAAGTTTTACTCCTGATAGGATTGCTTTTTAGATGCCAATATTTCCAGATTGTTACAGGTTGCATGACTTTTCTTAGGATTCTTCATCGTTTCCTCTTATTCAGACAACAAATCCATATTAAGCCCCGGATGATTAATTTTTAGGAAGTCTCCATCGATTATTAATAAGGTGGCTCCGGTGATGGAAAGGGAGCGATGCGAGCTAAGTTCGTCAGATACGATATAACTCATGCCTTTTTTCAAATGAACATTGCTTCCGTCCTCCATTTGTGAAAGAAACTCTCCCTCCAGGCACTGCACGAAATGCCCTTTTCTACACCAATGATCCGCAAAATAATCCGCTGAATATTCTACCACACGAATTCGAAGTCCCGCATAATGAAGGGTTTGCCAGTAGGCAGCACCCCTTTCCCCTTTGTACACTACTTTTTCAATGGTGTTCCAATCTATGCTTTGAAAGGGAATTCCGAACGCCAAATTTCCGTTGTCCATGATAGTGCAAATATGACTAATGCAGGAGTAAAAAAACAGATGCAGTTTTTTAAAAACTGGCTATATCAGTTGCCCTTGACAAACCTATTTTGGTTTCCTTTTTCAGCCAAGCGGAGGTAATGTTAGGCGGGAACTACATAGTACTCATAGTGAACCGTCCTAATAAATGAAACTTAGACGGTGACCCTGTCTCCATGTGCTTTCGGAGCGGATATAACAAGAAAGTGCAGATCATCCTCTGAATTATTCATGATCTTGTGAATGGTGCTATGGGGAACATAAATACTTTCATTTGCACAAACAATAAATTCTTTATGGTCGATATAAAAAGTAGCCACTCCTGAAAGAATATAAAAAACTTGTTGTGCCATGTTGTGAAAGTGAAAGTCTTCTGCCGACCCTTTTGGCATTCTTTCTTGAATAACACTTAAAGGATCTGTCTTTATTAAATGCCAACCATCACAACTGCCTCCCCAGGTGTAATGCTCTGCGTTTTTAATGGATTTTACCATTTTTACTTCCGTTTGATTTGTATCAGCGTTTCTGCGAAACCTGCATTTCAACAACTTTTTGCTATCAAACGGTTGAAACCGTTTACTGCAAAACGCACATTTCGACTTCAGAATATTCTATCCTTTACTGGATATACCTTGTAAAAGCCCTACTTAACGAGCAGGTGCCCTGGTTAATTTATGGACCAGTTCACCCAGAACTCTTAGACCATAGTCTACGTCCGGATCATAAGGCCTGCTATAGCTATCCGAAGATAATTCCGGTACTTTTCATCAGCGGAAAAGATTCTACCCGGTGCAATAGAAATACCCTGCCTGATAGCCCTTTGACAAAGATCAAAAGAATTCACGTTTACATGTAATTCGATCCATAAAACAAATCCACCCTTGGGTCGGCTTACTTTGATGTCTTTTGGAAAGTACGCTAAAATAGCCTGCGTATACCGAAAGCATTGGGTATGCAAGGACTTTCTAAGACTTCTTAAGTGATATTCGAATCTCCCTATCTGCAGAAAGTGGGCAATCGCCACTTGGGTAATGGTTGTACTTGCAACTGTATGGATCTGTTTTAGTTGTTTTACTTTATCGGTAAACTTTCCGGGTATGCACCACCCAACGCGATAACCGGGGGCTAATGATTTAGAAAAGGACGAGCAGTATAAAACCAATCCTTCCGTATCATAACTTTTACAGGTTTTAGGCCGTTGTTTACCATAGTATAATTCACCATAAATATCATCCTCGATTAAAGGGAGCTGATATTTAGCCAACACCTCTACTAATTCTTTCTTTTTATTATCAGGCATACAGCTACCCAACGGGTTATTAAAGTTGGTAACAAAGACACAAGCTTTGACTTTAAACTTTTTAATAGTCTTTTCAAGGTACTTTAGATCGATACCCTCAAAAGGATCAGTTGTAATTTCTATAGTTTTTAATCCCAGGCTTTGGATCAACTGAAATATACCAAAAAAGGTGGGGCTTTCTATCGCAACTACATCACCTATGTTTGTTACTGCCTTTAAGCACATGACCAATGCCTTCATACAGCCAGAAGTTACCACGACGTCATCCGGCTTGGTACGACCTCCCCAATTGAAAGACAATTTGGCAATCTGTTTCCTCAGTTCAGGGTTACCTTGAATGTCCTCGTAAGCGATGCAATTATGTGGAGAACTACGGAAGGCATGCACAATCGATTTAGTTAGCTTGGCAACAGGCAACAAGGTCATTGATGGGGAGCCAATGGAAAAATTTATTAAGTCTTTAGTTCCCAAATGTTTAAATACCGCATCAATCATTTCCTGTACGCTGCCTTCATTAACGATAGGTTCCAGGGGATGTGCCTTTGGCAATGAAGGAAATCTTACATTGTTGAGACGTACATAATAGCCCGATTTGGGTCTTGTTTCAATCAGCCCTTTTGCTTCCAGATTATAATACGCCTGAAAAGCAGTTCCCATACTGATACCCTGCTCTGTACTGACCGTTCTGATTGATGGCAATTTCTCGCCAATTTTAAGGGTTTCATCGTTTATTAATTCCTCAATCTTCTCAGCAATCTGAAGATACTTATGCTTTTTGTGTACTGTTTTCATTTAAAGTGATATAACCAAAGTAAACAAATAGATTAATCATTAACCCCTGTTATATGTACTATAGGCGCCGGTTGTTTCTCTTAGTACGTAGCAGCTAATTCCTTATCCTCAGTATCTATAGCACCAATCTGATCACCATACGTTTATCTTGGGATAAAAATATTTTGCTTTCCACTAGTCCTACATCTTCATAGTTAGTAAGTGGCATTTTGTACCGAATACCCCTGTTATATCAGAGCTTTTAAATTTAGAGAGCAAAGCAATTATAATGAAAATAATAGTCTTTCCAAAAGCAAAAACATCAAAAACAAGGTACATATTCGTCCGGGTATAGATATATAGCAATGGATATCTTTTTTTCAGATTTTAAATCCTTAAATGTAACTGGATAAAAAAATGAATCTTTTTGTCTTCATTTGCACAGTTTCAGTAATCGCAAATAATTAGTTATATCGCTTTGACGCTATGGCAACTCGGTGAACTTTAGTAAAACCTCAATAAAACCCAGAGCTTTGATTAGCACTTCACAAAATAGAAGCCTAAAATGCACCTTTTACAAAATTGTATGCAATCAGCTTTTTTCTAGAATTATGCTTATTAACTAAAGTTAATGAGTTCGAAATTTTGACTAAGTATTTTTGACCCTATTAATGACAGAAAAAAATAATAATAAGAATGCCTATACTAGGGTTAAGTATTGCTCGCAAAAGCATGAATTTTCTTGCAGAATCAGCTGCGTCAAATAGGAAGACAGTTTTCCCAAGAACACCAACGCACCATTTTTTATTTTGAATCGCGACTAAAAATCAATTTCCGAAGTGATTATACGGGTAAATCAAAGCAAGTGATTTTGGATTTTCATTGTACTGAATTTACCATACCAACAAAACCCGGAATAAATCCTCAGAAATCACATTTTGTATAATGATCAACAAGTACAATTAAATTATTTTATTGGAGGGGAAACGAAATAATTACAATTACTTTTTAAATCACTAAATAAATGAAGCAACTTATTTTTCTTGCATTCTTTACTTATTCGTTTTCAGAAGTCCGATCACAAACAGACTTTACGCTGGGTTTTGCTGATAGTATCCAGTCTGCCCTACTTAATCAACAGCGCCAGTTGTTGGTATATACACCCTACTCTGGTAAAAAGGTGAAACTCCCCTCGAAGAACACATACCCTGTATTATATGTATTAGATGGAGAAAGCCATTTTCGCTCAGTTGCAGCAATTGTTGAAAGTATGATTGTCAGTGGAGTTTGCCCGCCTATGATTGTCGTCGGTATATCAAATACTAATAGGGTCAGAGATTTAACACCTACGGCATCCCCAAGTAGTAGTAATGGAATAGATGGTTCAGGCGGGGGTGAGCGATTCCTTTCCTTCATAGAAAAAGAATTGATTCCCTATATGGATTCGTCCTATCCCACGGCCCCTTACAAGCTTTTTATGGGGCATTCCCTTGGTGGATTAATGGTGATACAAACCCTAGTCCACCATAAGCATTTATTTAACGCTTATATTTCGATTGATGCATCAATCTGGTGGGATAATCATAAAATTTTAAAAGAAGCCAAACTTGCTCTAAAAAAAGACAGCTATCAAAATAAAACATTGTTTTTGACTATTGCTAACCGCATGGAAAAAGGGGTAGACACCGCAGCTGTTCAATCAGATACATCTGATAATACAGAACTTATCCGGTATAATCTTGACTTAATCCATTCTATTAAACAACATCATGACAATAATTTACGATTCGATCATGCATACTATGAAAAGGAAAGCCATGGTACCGTTTCTTTTATTTCAGCCTATGATGCCCTCCGGTTCATCTTTGACTATTATCCACTGCCTAAATATTCAAGTTATAGTACCCAGAACCCTAATCTACTCTCATTGATTACCCAACATTATAGTACTATTTCAAAGCAACTGGGTTACGAAGTGTTGCCCGATGCATCATTAATTAACAGCCTAGGCTATCGTGCGTTGAGGGAGAAGCAATTTGACATAGCAAAGAAACTATTTGAAAGTAATGTGCTCCATTATCCCGGGGATGCAAATCTAAAAGACTCTTTCGGCGATTATTATAATGCTATGGGTGACAAAAAAAACGCTATCGCCTGGTATCAGAAAGCATTGTCCATTACAGAAATTTCCGAAACGAGGCAAAAGTTGAATGTCTTATTAGGTAAGAATAATTGAAGGGCCTTATGACCCTTTCCCCTCTAAGCAGAGTGTTCTCTAACTCCGAACTTTACTTTTTTACAATTGGAACTTAGGTCATTGTGTTAGGACGTGTGACAATTGAAGCTTAAGGTCCCAATGTGTGGGAAGAAGCTATAAATGGTTTTAGAGTTCATTTCCATCATAAAATTTGCAGCGGGGTAGGTGAATAGCTTTGCATTACAAATTTTCAGTTTAAAGGGAAGCTTTATGACACTCTTAATCCTATATCCTTTTGGGGTTCATCTTTCCTAATTATTGATCGGCCATTAAGTAGGAAAAGATAGCATCTTTAACCGCCTGGCCCTCCCCAGCAGTTTTGCGTTGAATCTCTTCGTGTGTAAGTATCATATCCGAAGGAATCGAAAACTCTTGCATCAATAATTTGACAAGACAAACCAAGGATTTTATTTGCGCTTCGGTCAGGGCGTCCCAATAGTTCTTATTTCCATTAATATCAACATACTCTTTAGACAAAGGTGGCACTGAAGTAATTTCAGGTTGGCCGGTGACATTTTTATAATATTTGCCATCCTTTTTAAGGTATGCCAAACCCACCACTTCTATCCCGATAGAATTATCTGTTTTAACATCCAGATGACCGATCCGATCATCTGTATCAAAAATATGATTGCTGCTTTTCTTGAGCGAAATGGCCTGAAATACTTCACCGTCTTTTCCCTTCCTCCCTCCTTCCACGTAAAAGTGGGTCCCTTTGCTATGGCTAATAGCTCCTGAAATACTTGTCCCCACCGTTCTGTGCAAAACGATGGCTTTGACAGGAGTTTTTAACGTGCCCCCCGGTTTGACCAGACTATCCGTACGAGAGGTAGCCACATTAGAACCAGCGAGGAAGTGATTGTTCAGTCTGAAGTTACAGTTTAGCCAATGCTCATTGGCAGTTTGGTTTTCCGAATCTGTGATGTTGCCACGCGTATCCATAACCGTTTTAAGATACCGTGTATCACTGACCGTCTTGGAATGGCTATCGGTGACGACTATTTTAAATTCAACCCCCTGTGCATTGCTCTGATCCGTTTTAATGAAAGATTTTTGCACCCTTACATTGAAGACAGCTTCATAGGTATTTACAGTAGACCCTCCTTTCGATGCTATTTTGGTTTGCCCATCGCTGGAAATGATAACCCTGGATGCTTCCCCGTAAATACCAACCTTTATTATAACGGGCACAATAACATATGAATCCTTTGGTGGTTCGGATTTAATAAAATTAGGAAATGGATTCAGGGCAGCTTTTTCAATCCTTGCTTCTGTAATCTTTGCACGGGTGGAGGCAGATTGCTTCTCCGGGAACCAGCTGTCCCAGGGACTTTCATACCCGAATTTTTCAGCAAATTCAAAAATGCTTTTATTACCTGCCATATCTTTAGGGCTTTATAATTTCCAAAATATTTTCCGATCCCGAAATATTAGTGGTAGTTTCCTCGTTTTCCACTTTATGGCAACAAGGCAAGCCTTCTTCCTCCAATTTTGCAGATTTATCTTGTACAATTGCCAAACTAGTAGGCACCCTTGTTTCCCATTCTTCTTCAACGGCTCCTTCAAGGGTTTGCATTTCCTCCGCTATGGATAAATATAAATCGCTGGGGGTACCTGCCACCAGTTCATTACCCAACCATATTTCTCCCGTTTCTAAATAATATGCAAAGGCTTCGGTAAACTGAAGACGGATGGGTACCACTAATCTGGCCATTCCGCTTTGTAAGAAGGCCTGAAATACAGCATCATCACTTTCGCTTTGCATTAAACCCGCCCAATCGCATTTGTCTGCCCAGTAGTAGGGGTAAAACAAATAAGACATGATTTGCCAATCGATTGCCTGCTCAAAAAACTTAACCATTGAAGCATACTCCGTAAATTCTTTAGTTTGATTTACTTGTGGTATTTGATATAAATCGCAAGCGTTTTGATCCGTAAAATTTTTTCTGCCCTGAACTTTGCAAAAGGGCTTAATGAGCATTTCAATACAAATCCTTTTCAATTCTCTTTGTTCAATGATGCGGTTTAGTGCCGGGTTTGTACGCTTCTCCTCCTCTGAGCCGGTGATACCTCCTGCCTGGGAATTTGCTGCCTGTTCCGCATTGTAGTCATCCAGTTTTCTATTGTATGCCGCTAATAGCCTATTATAACATTCAGTTTGCCAGTCCGATGTTACTGAGGCCTTTAAAACGCATTTAACGCTCACGGCCCCGTAAAACCCAAAGCAACCCGAATAGCCAACGCTTACCGGAATGGTGCCACCAATATTTGGATTGAAAGTCACACTAATGCTTACGGTTTTTGACTTCTTCGTGCCAGAGTAATCTTTCCCGCTATAAATTATATTTCCGCCAAAAGTAAAATCACAAAATGCCTGCTGCGCACTTGTACTACTACCAGCACGGTACTCATAAGTATAAGAACCAATAACCGTAGCGGCTTCATAATCGTTTGGAACATTAATAGCAGATAGACTTTGCGTGTTGATATTTCGGTTATGGTCCACCATAGAGATCGGCGATAAATCCTTTGTAAGGATAATTTCGCTTGCAGGCAAAGTATTCAGGGTAACACCGTAGTAACTTGCTGCATTGGAGATGTTCTGCGCGGTAATATCAGCCGGTTTAGTAAGCTGAAATTCTTCCAGTTTCTTAGGAGGATCTGAGACATCAACGGACTCGTTTTTTGTATCGATGGGTTTATATTTTAGAGCACGCTTATAGAATTCAGCGGGCTCCGGAACCATAAATTCAACCATTAAGCGTTTGCCATAATTCACCAGTCTGTTCGTATAGATTATATCAATCCACCTGTAAATACCTGTTACATGCTTATCGCCGTTTCTATTGTCAAAGCCATGCTTGTTATTTTCCTCAAATTCTTTTATGATTTTTGAGGTTCTTTTTTCTGAAGTTTTTTGAACTATTTTTTCTAGTGCCCTTTTGGTGACGTCTTCTGCATAGGTTTTGGCTTCCGTATTAGAATAGGAAGATGAATTAGAAGTGGCAAAATCAGCATAGGCGTTGACATCAATCTGTGCCTTCATATATTCAGCTGAAACACCTAAGGAACCGCCATAGTTAGAACTTTTCTCCTGCTCCAAAACTTGTGCTATTTCAGAACTAATTTCATTCCTGGTAGCTGTTGTTACATCGTTGAGGGTTTCAATTTCCGTTTCTCGGTTTGTTTCGAGTGAAATTTCGGTTCTCACATAATTTCTTGTACTGCGTTCTTTGTATTCTTTTGCCATGATATTTTCTATATGGGACACTTCACCTGGCACATAGCAACATACTTCTTGTTCAACTCTTCTGAAATCTGCAATACCTAAATTTTGAACACCCTCCAGGCTCCCACCACAACGATTGAACCACCACGGCTTGTAGCATTCTATTGCCTGATAGGGGATTTCAATTTTTATATCGGCAAGTTTGCGAACCCCTATTTCAACCAAAGGCTTAGAATGCTTTAAAGCGTGATTTACGATTAATAATTGACCAATAGATTGTCTTACCTCTTTCGATTTTTTTGAAATGACTTCCCCTATCAATGCATCAAAAAGTTTCGTTTCCTGTTCGGCCGACAGGGTTTGCATCTTCTCTTTTCCCTCTTGTTCAATGCCATTAAGGGATATCTTCTTCTTTAGCGCATTATTTGCAAAATCAAATAATGCAGGATTTATGTTTCTTACTTCAAGTTTGCTTGAAAATGCTGGAAACCGTTTGGTAAATTCTTCCAATTTAACTTTTGTAGCTTCTTTACCTGTTGGCAAAGGGCAGGCATTGACAATGCTTTTTTGCAAATCCGGATGCGTTACAAACCGAAGGTTTTTATTTTGAAACGTAAGCTGTTCCGGGCTCCTGAAAGTTATGAAGCGAAACAAGTCGGTTTTGATTGGTGTGGACTTTTGCATATTGGTAGTTTTGGTTTTGGTTTTAGTTTTTATTTTCTTGTATAAGAATCCATGCCTGTTCTAAAGTGCCATCATTGAGTAATTATTATACATCAATTATCAGTTAGATTTCTGGTTAAAAACATCAAAGTAGTAATAGGACAGCTAGTATGAAGCCTTTGCGGAATGGTTCATGAATGCAACATATTACTTAGAAGAAGATAAAATACCTTCTGTTTGCCATACGTCTAAATAGTGATATTTTACTTGCTCCAATCAGCACAACGCTCCCCCTTTAGTTAGTATCTGGAAGGTGAGACTTTAGTAATTAACAGCATTAAAAAAAATAACCCTTATACAACCAACTAAAGAACGTCTTATTAGTAATCACAATCAGGGGCCGAATTAGCACTACTGGAGGTTTGGTGACCATTGAAGTCGTACAACCGTGTTCCCAGTATCAAAAAGCAATAAGTTTGACTTTTAGAAGAATATTTTAATACTAAAGAGAATTGATTTTTTTCAATTAACCAAATCCGAACTGTTTTTTGCCTTTATCCAAAAAAGGCAGCACGAAATTTATTATTGCTTGTAATCAAGAACAACCCACCATAATACAACATAGAACATGCTTTGAAAACGTATTTTAAATAATGTATTATGCTCTAGTATTTCATCACATTTTTTATAAAATAAAAAGTTGAACGTGCCGCAGTCTTGTATACTCTTTATACTTATGATATAAGTCACATGTAGTAATTATAAGACATTGAAATTAAATGCTTTAAATTTTATGTTCTAAAGCAAAATGCTGAATTTTGCCCTACTCTTTCCCCGAACTCGAATCATATAATTTTGGAGTAGAAAATTGAAAAAATGCGATACCCGAAGTGAGGGTATTCTCGATTGCTGAAAAAAGATAAACACTTGCTGGCCAGATTATTTTGTTTTTGTAATGAACTACATAATAATGAAAATTAAATCGCAAATAATCGCTTGGCTGCTTATTGTTCTATTTATAGCCTGCACTTCCAAGGTTTCGAATAGAAAAGGAAACCCAATACCAGGCTTCTCTGGTAAAGTGTTTTCCTTTAGCCCTTTTTTAGATTCTGCTGCCTATAAGGGGGAAGCGCCCTGCGATTGTTGTACAAGCAATCTTGCTTTTTATAAAGACAGTAGCTTTATTTTTATTTCCTACTGTTTAGAAGGGGATAACTTTTCTAAAGGAAAATTTTCGGTGCAGGAAAAGGATCTCTTATTGCATTTTGATTCTGTTGAGGTAATACAGTCTTTTGGATTTGTGGCAGATACATCTTATGAAGTCCATAAAGTTGTACCAAAAACCGCTGCATTGCAAATTTCGAATGTCAAATCTAAACCTTTGCTCCTCCTTAAAAATGACAATGGGCTTATAGAATATGGGGTGGAAGATACTACTACCACTTTGTATCATATTAACAAAAAAGTAAAAATTGACAGCATTTGGAGGATCCTGAATCCACAAGAGCATGAATAGATGAAATGGTTGCAGCATATTTAACTGCAGCTATATTTGAATTACGTTATATCAAGTCCATTTGTTGATTGTTCAAATTGCCAAACTGTAAAATGTAGTCAATAAATTCCTCGATTAAACAAGGTTAGAAATCGTTATTTGCCTGGCATTTTTCATTTGGCAAAAAAAGTCCTGGTGCCAATCATTATAGTCGTGTTAGATGTTTACCTGTCAGTGATAAACTTTAAAAGTCAGAGAAGGACCGCCCCTTAAAAGTTGATAAAAAGCTGCCTCTGGTTGTCGCGCAATTTGCGATGAAAGTTTGTCAGGGTAACCCACTGCATACTTTACAAGTGTGGGATTATGAGGTCATCTAACATTGCCTATAACGTTTGACCCCATGTAAAGGCAAGGTTTTTCAGCACAAAACCTCATTAGCAAAAAGCTTGAATTTAGCATCTCACTTTCATAGAAATCGTAAGCCCGACTTTTACAAAACGGGGGGTACCAGATCGTTGTTACTTATCACCTCTTTCAGCAATATTTTCCTTTGGCACTATGTTTTACTAGTATTGATTTGCCAAATTAAACCGATGAAATACCCAATTATAGGTGAAATTCCATACCCCATTAGCATAACAGGAAAATGCCCAAATAATGTGGCAAGTAGTAACACTAAGAAATAGATGCCCAAAGAAATAGATAAGTCATCTTTCTTAGAATAATATATAAATGGAATGATCAATAAAAGCAACGAAATCAATGATCCCAAATATAAAGCCATTGAAATTTCCTTCGTCAAACTAATGATGTTTTCCACATAACTAACCGGTTCTAAATTATCTAAGTTGTACCAAGCGTAGCTGACCATAAACAAGGTGAAAAGCAAGTATGATATTGTAAAAACCTCGGCTTTGAATTTTCTAAGCAACAAAACAAAGATTGAAACAGAAAATGCTGATACCAACGATGCATCCGGTTGCAGAAAAAAAATTATTGTTGCTATGGCACTAAATAAAATAGCAAGTTTAGGGTTGGTAATCCTTGAAATTTGTATCAGCATCAAGGGAGAAACAAGTAAGCCTATGTTCAGTTGCAATGACCCAAAATTTATCCAGCGATGCACATTCATAATTCCATTGTCGTAGAAAGTCCCTAACAGTAAAATTATTAAGATTACAAAAACTATAAACGGATTGGATTTCTTTGGTAGGATTGGATTTCTTAAAAAGAATAGTGAAGTGAAAGTGCCAAGACAAACAAAAGTTATGTTTAATAGCCAAATATAAGTTGGTACATCAAAATATATCATTGTACAAGTTCCCAGGATGGTTGCTGGTAACGGAATAAATGGGGCAAAGTGATTAACTGAAATTGTGCTACCTATTCTTTTTACTGAATTTGTTAGTTCCGGTTTGTACTGTTTTTTGTTTGAAGTTTTTAAAAATTCATTCATAATGTATGAGTATAAGTAAAAATATAAAACTGTTCCTAAATAAGATTCGCTGATCATCCTATAATGGCTTCACAGTGTATGGACAGGAAGAAATAGGAACTACTTTGGACCACCTCCACCAAAGAGGACAAATTGACAAGATTTGCAGGAAGCTGAAACTACAATAACGTGAATAGATGGAATGGTTGAAGCTTTTTTTTAAAGCTGTATTTTTGAATTACACTGATCTTTTAAATGAATGCACTCTATCCTACTACTCAATTAAGAGTATAGCTGAAGTAAAAAGATTGTATGACATTGCTCCCCTATCCGGAAAGAAAAATTAAATGACATTCAGATCCTTTAAAATAAGAAAGGTGATCTCTTTTCTTGATTTTCCAAATTTTGTATCAAAGGACCGACTGTTTTTAGATGGCTGTGTGATACGGGTTGCAAAAAAGTAAACCTTACCCTCTTTTTCCAGGTAGCCCGTCCACCAGCCCAGTTCCCGCTCCCCTTGTTTTGACCATCCGGTTTTGGAATGAATGATGTAATCAGCTGTTTTTTCGGTGACCATTAAAATTTTTACAATGTCGATATTTTTTTTAGAAAATGGTACCTCACCCTCATACATCTGTCTGAGAAATTGTACCTGGTTAAGAGGTGAGATTTGCAGGGGACCAAAATTCCAGAAGTCAACATCATCAGGGGAATACGCTGCATTTCCATAACCGCAGGCTTTCAGATAGTACAGGTAATTCTTTTTGCCAACCCTTTTTGCCAAATCTGCAAAAGCCCACCCTGCCGAAACCGTAAAGGCCTCCCTTACCGTCATATCATGGTAAATGGATGGACGCAGTCCATAGCGTGAGGAATCAGGTACATTTCCTTGCCACTTAATTATCTCCTCTATATTGCTGACGACACCAGTTTCCAGAGCGATCAGTAGATTTATAATCTTGAAGGTAGACGCAGGATAATTCATGCGTCGCATATCCAGGGAATCACTGGTAATATAAATGCCTTTACTGTTATCATAAAGGGTGATGCTACCCTGAACGCCATATCTGAAAATGCCTGTTTACTTCTTTGATAACCTGTACAGAGTTTTGACTATCTAACTTATGCTTGCCCTGTACAACTGTTCGGGAGGTTACTCCACAAGAAAGCTGCAGAAAACAAATTAGCATTGTCACAGAGGCTCGAGTATTCATCATTTAAATTATTGAATTCCGCATTAGCAACAAGCGTAGTTGTTAGACAAACAATCCTAAAGAGAAATTATAGGTTCAAACTATATGAACGTAAAATTGGAATGTTTATTCCGGACTTCCAATCCGAAAGTCTCCCTGTCTTTACTACCATGAATGTAGTTAACAAACGTTTTCACAATTCTTGGTTCTATCGTAACATCTTAAAAATAGTGTCGCACCTATTATCCAAACTTCTGAGCAACATAATGTGCGCTTATTTTCGAGGTGTCATATTTATTGTCTGTAACCAACGTTTCACCAATGCTTCCCAATCTGCAATTGGCAACGCTTTCCAATTGGGAACTTTTTGGGCGGATTCATTTAAGCCAAAGGCATGTCCGCCCTCTGCATAAATATGGTATTCAGCATGCACGCCCGCTTTTTTAAGTGAAATATAATAGACCAGTGAATGTTGTATCGTATCTATATTATCATTGCCTGCCTGCAAAATAAACATCGGAGGTGTCTCCTGGTCTACGGGCAGGTTTTTATTCAACTCGTAAGGCTTTGTCGTATGGAAAGTCATATGTCCGGGATACATGGCGATTCCAAAATCTGGACGGCAACTTACCCGGTCTGCTTCATCCCTTAAAGAATAAATTCGTTTTCTGTAATTGGTACCTACATCTGCCACCAGGTGGCCACCGGCTGAAAAACCCATCACTCCAATTTTTTCCGGATCAATCCCCCACTCCTTTGCCCGGTGACGAACAAGTCCCATAGCTCGCTGTGCATCCTGCAACGCCAGGGGCTTAACCGGGTCCCTTTCACAATCACATTCACGGTTGTGATAGGGACCTGATGCAGGTACCCGGTATTTAAGCAATATGCCGGTAACACCGATGGAGGCTAACCATTCACATATTTCTGAACCTTCTAACTCGATGGCCAGTTTGGTATATCCTCCGCCCGGATAGACAAAAACGGCAACGCCAGTATTTTTCTCTTTGACGGGAGAAAATATTTTAATGGTAGGATTAGAAACATCTCTTACCATTCCATCATTGTAGGTTTCCTTGCCGTTTATCAAATGAGAATCGGGTATTGAGCCGGTCCAAATTGGTATTTCTTTACTGATTCTGTAAGATTCAGAAGCTGGTAAAGCTGACCTTTTTTCTTGTATTTCTGGCTCCTTTTGATGGCAAGAAGGGGAAACCGTTCCAACCAAGGCTACAAAATACAGGACACTAGAGGCGCACCTGAATAAGCACATGGAGGCATGAAGTTTCATCGCACTATAGGTATGTTTTGAAGGTGACTTTAACTGCTTGACCAATTAATTTCAGAGTGATTAACTTCTTATTTACTGTCGGTTTTTCTATTTATAAGTGTTGTCAATGAGACAAGACTTAAGTTCTCCTTTGTCGAAGTAATATACATCCCGGCTCCCGTCATACAGTTCTTTGAAAAGTCCGATACCGATAGAAGGACATTGAAGCTTCACAGGCGGCGAATCTGCCTCCCGGTCCGGGTCAATGGTTTTATAGACCCCGGGCTTTACGATGCTTAAAACATATTCAATTTTAGGCACATCATGTACGAGGTTCTGGGTCAGGATCTGGGAGGAAAAGGATGGCCCGTTCCCCAGGAAAAGCATGACTGCCAGGCCTTTTTTATTCTTATCCATTAAGAGAGCGTAATCCGTACTTCCATTGCAGTCAAAGTCGCCGGAAACTATTGGTGGAACTGCATTTTCGGTCCTGTATTTATCAAATAAATTCGGATGCCATCTATAACGGTCAGGAATTGACCACCCGGGATGATTTTTTATGATGTAATCTTTCAGGTTTAAAGGAATATACTTCTTATAAACAGCATCCCAGGTACCAGCTTTTTGTTCACTACCTCCCATTGAATCCGTCTGCCCCCCGGATAGTCTTGACAGGATAGTGTCAACATCCCGCCGCCCCGTTACAGGTATTTTCAACCTATTTGAACAGTTTTCCAACAGTCTTTTAAAACCCTCTTCTGTCAGGTTAGCTGACGTGGAAGCAGCGTTTCCTTCAAAGGAAAGTTCACCATTACGAACGGAATAATTTCCTTGCCGGCCCAGAACACCTTCAAAATCGGCTGGGACCAGATTTGGAAAAGCCTTTCTAAGCAAAAAACCATTAACACCGCTTCCCAATCCAATCGTATCTGCATTTGATGCAACAGGGATAGACTTCTCAGTAAGGGCAGTACTAAAATAATCCAGGTGTTCTTCAGTTATTGTTTTGGATTGTGGCGTCTGCTCCGGTGCCTTATTGTCAGCGCAGGATATAAATATCGTTGACATTATAAGATAAACAATAACAAAGCAAGCTGTTATTCTTGATCGAAAGCTATTCATTTGCATAGTCATATTTTCAGGTTCAATAAAGTGATTTCCTGCTTAAAGTTAATTCAGTAGTGTCATCCTGTGTATTTTAAAAGCATATTTCTGTTCATAAAATTGAACATTTTGCATTCTGTCTATGCTACTTTTTTTGAAAGGGATTAAGATAGCCTCTTTATTCTGCCATGATTAATCTTACGAAAATCAACAGGACTTCTACTTTCCAATTGCTACGGATTTTTGAAAAACAACATTTATTTTTTGGTTACTTACCATACCTATTCAACAGAGGAAATAATCCTGAAACCCAAATCCATTTCCTTTAAAGTGAGCAGATGCCCGTATTTACCCTGCCACATTCCGGTATCAAGGTCCGATTTTAATCGTTGGATAACATCTTCTATGTTTCCGAGCCTCGCGAAGGTGGACATGGATTTCCGCACGCTCTCATTCAGGTAGGCCTCGGGACGGTTCCAATAAGCGGATCCAAAACCATCGGTACAATCGCCTGGTATCGGAATGACTTTGGAATTCGCGTTCCCAATGAGAGAAATGATTTTATCAACCGGTGGAAATATCTGCTTATCAATGCGAAGCACCTCCGGGAAGTAATCGCGTGTCAACCAAAAGCCTTCAAATACCGGGTCCCAGGTAAAGATTACTACCTTACCAGCTACCCGTAGCATTTCTTGAATACCCGCTCTCCAATCTGACCAGTGGTGAATGGTAAGAATAGCCATTGCCGCATCAAAACTTTTGTTTTCGAAGGGCAAGCTTTCTGCAGATGCCTTGATTACAGGCGCTGACCCTCTGGGACGTTGGGCGATCATAAGATCGGAGGGCTCTACTGCGATCACTTCTCTGTCGAGCGGTTCGTAGGATCCCGTGCCAGCACCTACGTTCACCACCTTTTTCGCGCCTCCTAAAGCAAGATTTATCTGTGAGGATATTCGGCTATCAGGAATGCGGTAATTGATATAGCCTTCCCCTATTGAATCATATAATGCCATTTGCTCTTCTTATCAGGATTTTGATGGGTTACTTCTAAGCTATCAGATATTACTTTATAGAATCCATATAAAGGTTTATAGCAGTTATTCTGACTCCTAAAAAATCATCAGACCTGATATCACACTTTACGGTATCATTGTTAGTCATGACTATATATCCATTCAACAATTCAGCTGACCTGCTAACAATTGAAGAAAATACCACTATAGTAAAAAGCATTAGCCGCTGCATTGAAATGTATGAATTTAATGAACTTCATAATTACTTACGTGGCAAGGCAATAGAAAATGTCAAACCAATTGCATTAGCCGAATAGCTATGGTTCGACTCGTCTTTATATTTCATTGCAGTATAGGAGAGACCAATGCCAGTATATGCAATCTCGAATATGGGACCACTAGCCGCTTTGAACTTTGCGTCTCCACCAAGACCACCTGTATTAAATTGTATGTTTCGATGCATGGATAAGCCTGCACTTATCCGCAGTTTGGTTGTTGCCATGTAATTTCCACTCAGTACAATTGGTATACGTGTTAACCGTATATGAACATTGTCTGCTGCTGTGGTAACATATTTTATCCCAACGGTTGATCGCAATAAAAATTTCTCCGCTCCTGAGATTTGGAACTGGCCTCCAAACCCTACTGAACCTCCTTGTCCTGCCCTTACTCCTTGCCTTTCACCATTAGTGAAATAAACTTCGGCTATCTCATCACCTCCAAGCTCTAAAGCGCCAGTAATTAGAAATTTTGCTGGCTTTGTTTTAACCTTACTGTTCTGGGCTAATAAGCTTGTATAAGATGCCAATAGAAAACAGGCAAAAAAGAATAACTTTTTGATGGATTTCATAATAGATTATTTTTTATACTGATTTTTTAATTACGCAACATCAATAGCGTTTGTGTGGTATTCAAACATGTTTACTGCAACCCAACTTTATAATAATAAGAAACCTGTTTGTATGTCTCTGCACAAAATTGCATTATTTTCATTTACAAGTACAGATGCAGATTATTGAATATGTACCATAGCAGATTATATGAAAAAAGCTCCGCATGATCCTTTTCTATACACCCAGATCGCAGAAAGTATTGAATCCCAAATACAAAATGATGTATTGAAAGTCGGAGACAAATTGCCTTCGCTTCGAACAATCTGCAAAGAGTTTGGCGTTAGTCAAAGTACAGCCATACAAGCTTATTTACAATTGGAGAAAAAGGCATTAATCTCATCTAAACCCAAATCCGGATACTTTGTTTGCTTCTCAGTTCATAAATTTCCACCTCTTCCTCATTCAAGTAAACCCTTCATTTTGGGCAATAACAATGACGTGGATGTATTAATACAGAGTGTATACAATAGGGTGCTTGGTGATGATGTAGTTAACTTATCACAAAGCATACCCAGCCAAGAAATACTTCCCATTGCAAAGCTGAATAAAGGCATTATTAATGCGATGAGAGTGATTAAGGGAGGCGGTACCGAATATGATTTGATACAGGGTAATGAGAGCCTAAGAAGACAGATTGCGAGACATGCTTACGCTATGCAAGCAAAGATAAAACCTGATGATATCATTTCTACTGCCGGTTGCTCGAATGCATTACTTTTTAGCCTTATTTCGGTTACCAAAAGAGGAGACACAATAGCGGTTGAAAGCCCTGTTTTTTTTGGAATACTTCAACTGGCTAAAAGTTTAGGACTAACTATTATAGAAGTGCCCACAAATCCACAAACTGGAATTGAAATGGATGCGTTTAAACAACTTTTAAAAAAAGGTAAGATACAAGCCTGCATTCTCATTTCCAACTTCAGTAATCCAATTGGTAGTTGTATGCCGGATGAAAATAAAAAGGAAGTGGTAACCCTGGCAGAAAGATACGGTGTGTCAATTATTGAGGATGATTTGTATGGGGACATCTATTTTGGCTCGGAACGTCCGAAATCATGTAAGACCTATGATGAAAGTGGAAATGTTTTATGGTGTAGTTCAATTTCAAAAACACTGGCGCCTGGTTATAGAGTTGGGTGGGTGGCGCCTGGGATATACAAGGAAAAGATATTGCAACTCAAGCTAAATCACTCTATGTCAAGTACAACGCTTACCCACCAAGTAATTGCTCACTTTTTGGAAAGTGGCCGGTATGAAAATCATTTAATGAAGTTACGGCAAACTTTACAAGCTAATTTGTTTCAGTATCTCAAAGCAATTGGTAAATATTTTCCTCCTGGCACATCGGTAAGTAGGCCACAAGGAGGACTAGTTTTATGGGTAGAATTTCCAAAAAATATAAGTACTACGGAACTTTATAAAAAAGCTTTGAAGAATAAAATCAATATAGCCCCAGGCAAGATGTTTACTTTGAAAAATCAATTCGAAAATTGCATGCGTTTGAGTTATGGATTAATCTGGAACGATAAGGTAGAACATGCCTTAGAAACACTCGGTAGATTATCAGTCTTGGTTTGATGATAGTAATAGGTCAGTCGGCATAGTCTGATTGCTAAAAAGCTAGTTACCAATTGTAAGAGGTAATCGAAAATTAAAAATTTTATTATGTACAATGTATCGCCTTATTCATTTTCCCTAGTTTAAACATTTAATTTCACAATGGAAAAAATTGAAAGAGTGAGATATATCGCAGTGTATTGTTCCGATTCTGGAAAAAGATAAATTCCTGTTGCCCTCAATATTGGGAAATAACCCAAACCAAATACCATAATTGTTTGTTTTGATGTTGAGAAAAGTGTGCAATCGTTTAGAGACGCTTTAAAATAAAAAATCATACCGGATTAATTATCCGATCTTACCTGCACAAACTGCTGCATTATGAAACGCATTCTTTGTTTACTACTCATTGTATTCACATTTTATATCGCCTCGGCACAACAACAGCCCTACTTCCAAGGCAACCATCAAAAAAGTTATGTGAGGGATTGCCAGCCTTGCCAGGACCCTTGGGTAGGCGAAGTATTCTATAACGTCTGGGGCACCTGTCCTGCAACGCTCGGCGGTACGGCAGAAGGCTATTGCAATATCCTGCTTTGGAATGGAGGCAGGTGGAAGGATAAAAAGGAACTGGAGTGGGCGATCACCCAAAAGTTTATCCAGCCCCGCTCCTCTGGCCAAGCATATGTTTTCATTAAACCACAAAATGTAGTTGGCTTAGGACATATCGGCTGGGGCTTTCAACTCACCGATGGCAGCTACTATGCCGGTTCAACGGAAGCCAATACAAAAGGCATCGTTAGAACTTATATCCGACTGGCGGGGCAAGACAATGACTTTTGGGGCGAAATGTTTCTGGGAGAAGCGCAGATGCTCGCCAAGATGAAAAACCTGGGTTATAGTGCTTATAAAAGGGTAACGGTAAAGAATCCAAGTATTTCTTCTGCTAAAGCCCGGGCTCAGCGCACTATGATGGCCGGATTTCAAGGTATATCCAATAACTGCCTGGATCATACCTATCTTATCCTTGAAGGTTATGGTGTAAAGGACATGCCTTGGAAACAAACCAATCCGACGCCTAATGGCTGGTTCAATGCTTTTTTCAATAGCACAACCGGCGGAGGCTATTCTCTGTAAGATTGGATTTTTTTCCTACTACTAAAAACTTATTGATCATGCAACTTCGAATCAACTTACGCCTTTCCATCGCTCCTTTGCTATGCCTATCACTTAGCAGCATCTCGCAAAAAACAACATTTACCGAGCAAATGTTTAAAAGACTTGACAGCAATCAAAGCGGGTGGCTCTCAGGTAAAGAAATAGAAGCTTGTGGTTGCAAAAGCTATGACACGAATGGTGACAACGAGGTTACAAAAGAGGAATTTACAGCAGGTAAAGGCGTTAGTACAGGTATTACTACGCAGAAACCGAAGGTAGCCACGAAAGCTACAGGTGCGGCAGCATCCTCTTCGGGACTTAGGGGCAGCTGGTGGTTTACGACGCTTCTGTATAAGAATGGTACTCGGGATGAACTGCGAAACCGGCAAAGTGGACTGGATCTGAAAGCGGATGGCACGTATGTGATCAACACCTGGTTGGGCGGGAGCAATAATATGCGAACAGTAGGTACATATAAACTGACAGGCAATAAGCTCACCCTTTTGCAAAAAGGCAGCGCACCAAAAGTATATACTACCTCACTGAGCGATGGCGGCACCATACTAACCCTAATGGCGAGTGATGGATCAGGCTATAAGGCAGAAAGGGGAAAGTAAAAATCCATGCTTTGTATTACTGCGTAGGAACTAATTTTTACAGCCTTTTTAAAGCTAAAAATCCAACTATTATTGCCAAGAAAACTGGTGGTTAAGAATTTGCTCATTTCCTTTAAGGTAAGAGTGCTATTAAATGCTTTTAAAGTAGCCGGTTGATTTTGGCTCATAGCTTTATTGCTTATAAAATAAATGCGCAGCTTCTCTTTCCTCCCGGTTACCGCAATTTAGTATAACTGCCTTTGCCTCTACTGACTTACCCCAGTCTTCAACAGCCATCACAAGCGCCTTACCTACCCCCCTTCGCCGGCACCCTTCTTGAACAATCAGGGCACTGAGCCTTATATAACATCCCGGTCTTTCAAAATAATAACTTTTAAGGGATCCTGCCCTTCTAACAATTTCACTGTTTAATTCAGCTACAAATAGGCGGTAATTTGAATATCTGTCTAAAACAGAAAAACGACCGCGCATAGCCTCAGTAGTTGAATAACCAAGTGCTGTCATTAGTTCCGAAAGGGGTGGAATATCTTCAGCATAAGCAAGACGGGTTGATGCCTTATTTTGATTCATGACTTTTAAATGGTCTACTAAATTTATTTTACTACCCACGACTCATATACAGAATGCTATAGAAACTAGACCTTACGTTGCGCAACAAATTGCCAAATTTCTATCTCCGGGTTTCAAAAAGTATCAAATTGAAAAATGCGATTCACGGAGTGTGCCCTTCTCGATTACCTGAAACAGATAAACTCGACTTGCCATGCCAGGTGGGGAAAGACTAAGGTAACAGGCAATATATTTTAGTAAAATACTAGTTCATGCCTTCACTCCGAAATATTTTCCATCAGTTACACTTTTTCGATAAGCTAAGCCAATTGGACCATAATGCTTAATTTAGAATCATAAAATTTGGAATGGCTAATTTGTGTAAGGGAGAAATTAACTTTTACGTTGACACGGGAAATATTATCGCATTCTAATTCAATCAATTTGAGTGGAAACAGTATTTGCAAACTATATTAATATACTCCAATCCATTGTTCCTTTCGAACAGCGGGAGATAGATATAATTATTAGAAACATTTCTGTCAAAAAGGTTAGTAAGAATACTATTTTTAAACATGCCGGCTCCATGGTTAAGGAGTTATATTTTGTAAATAAGGGGTGTATTCGTACATACTATCTCGATAAAAACAGCAAGGAATGTACACGGAGTATTTCATTTGAAAATAGTTACTGCTGGGCAATCAATTTTTTAAATGATCTCCCTATTCATGAATACATTGAAGCACTGGCAGATTCGGAGCTACTGGTTTTTACAAAAGAAAAATTTAATTTTCTTGTTGAGAGCATCCCAAGTTTTAGAAAGGGATACATGTTGTCTTTAGAAAAAATAGCGCTCGTTTATGCAACACGAGTTGAAACCTTGATAAGCTTAAATGCAAAGGAAAGATATCAAAATCTCCTATTAAACAGCTCAGATATGGTTTTAACTATATCAAACAAAATAGTAGCTTCTTACCTTGGCATTACTGAACAATCGTTAAGCAGGATCAAAGCACAGTCCTAGTATTTTTTACCAATTGGTAATTTTTTTATTTGAAATGAAGGTGAGTTTTGCCTTCTTAACAAATAAACAATTATCCATTATGTCATTTCCCACAATCACCTTAAAACATAAAAAAATAGTTTTTTGGACAATCACTGTTTTGATCAGTGCCTTTTTTATACTAAGCGGTTATATGGAGATTACTAAAAATCCAGCAACCTACCCTAAAACTATAAGAATGGGGTATCCTCCCTATTTCATTACTACCCTAGGTCTGGCCAAACTCATTGGATCGGCCGTGTTTTTAGTTCCCATGTTTCGAAGGTTAAGGGAATGGGTATTTGCAGCATTTACCATTGACGTAATCTTTGCTTTTGTATCAGGATATACCATACAAAGCTATGCTGACTGTATTAAAGCCGTTGTCGTATTTATTATCTTAATGCTTACTTATTGGCTCTTTATTGATATTGAAAAATCAATATCCCATATCAGGCGCATAAAAAGTATGGCCTTCAACACCACAGCTAATAGTTAAAAATGGTTCGCCATTATTTGTTGACGCATAAAGCAAAATTACCACCACTGCCTCCTAACACTTTAACATGCTTTTTGAATTTCGACAGTTAGTAGCTATTCCTGCTTTGTCAGTTACGCCTGGTTAAAAGCAATCACGAACAAAACATTCAATCCATTCTGGGAATATTGCCCGGATCGGTTTGCTTGCATAAAAAAGTAAATTCAATGAACCCGATACATCCAACAGAAAATAAAGAAAGGGCAAATGCCCGTATTGCAGGGTGGTTTTATTTGGTGGCTGCAGTGGCTTCCATATTTGCATTAAGCTTTTACCAACCAATTTTATTCGACCCTGGTTATCTTTTAGAAGGTGCAAAGAATGCGAACCAAATTCTTTTTGGAGCTTTCCTGGAATTGCTCTCCGTAGTTGCTGTAGCCGGCACCGCAATTATGCTTTCTCCTACGCTGAAAAAATTTAATGAAAGCCTGACCTTGGCCTATTTCTCCTTTCGATTCATTGAAGCTATTCTTATTTTAATTGGAGCACTGAGTGTTTTGTCACTACTTACTTTAAGCCAGGCATACACAAACGCTCCATCACCGGACATTGCCACCTTTCAAACGAATGGATCTGTCCTAAAAGCTGTGCACGACTGGACGTTCATACTTGGTCCAAACTTTATGTTAGGGATTAACACATTTTTATACAGTTATATTTTTTATCGAACCCAACTTATTCCAACAAAAATTTCGATCCTGGGATTAGCAGGAGCAATTACAATCTTCCTTGCTTCGCTTTTAGAGATGTTTGGCATTTTTCCTCAAGTATCCCTGTGGGGAGTTTTGTTTGCTCTTCCTGTATTTGTTTATGAAATGACTTTAGCGATATGGCTTATTGCCAAAGGGTTTAATCCTACATACCTCTCTAAATAAAAGTACCGGCCATTGCACTGTTTCAAATCTATAATCAGCAATCAACCATTAAAAAGAATACAATGAGATCTTCATGCAGTACAGTTACTAAACCAGGGGCTATAGCCCTTATTTTTTCTATATTATCCCTTAGCTCCTTTTCACAAACAACCCGTCTTAACCTACTGGTAAATGGGGTAACTACGAACTTAAACTATGGCAAGGCAAATAGTACGCTGGAGCCCTATAAAAAGAACATCACAGGCCTGCAGTTGGGTGCATCATTGCAGGCAGGTATCACGCCGAGGTTTTCCCTTGTAACAGAAACCTATTTCATAATGAAAGGTGGTGCGCTCAAAAGAGACAACCCAATCACGGGTAACAAATCGACTTTGCGGTTATATACGGCAGAAATACCTGTACTGGCAAGGTTTCAGTTGGGTCGCGTATATATCAATTCAGGACTATACGTTGCTTACACGTTAGCCGGGCGCGTTAAGACAGCGGGCACACAGGCGATACCTGAAAAATCAACTAAACTTTTATTTAAAAATTCACCCGATGGATTCAAAAGGTTGGAAACGGGTGTACAGGCAGGCGCAGGGTACCTTTTCGATGTTAAGCAGACCCGATTTGCTCTGGATGTTCGCTATGGTTACGGGTTAACCAATATATCAAGGGAGATTGAAAGATATAACCGGTCTTTAAGCCTCAGTCTACTTGTTTTCAACCCATGGAAGAAAAACCCGCTTGGAAAAAAGCCGGACCTATAGCCGTCATTAATGCAATACGGCAATAAGGATAATAATAAGTCCTATTTACATAAATCAATACATCAAATGAAACTAACGCTTACAGGCCTGTTTGCTCTTCTTTTGTTGCAACTCACAGGATTTGCACAGGTTCTTTCGAGTATCAAAGGAAATGTAAAAGAGGACGTCTCCGGAAAAGATATTGATGGCGCTACTATAGCGATTGTGAGGGTGAAAGATTCATTTCTGGTAAAAGCTACCTCTACTGACAGGGAAGGAAATTTTTTTCTAGAAAATGTGGCTAAGGGAACCTACCGGATATTATCTACTTCGCTGGGGTATAAAAAAACCTATAGTCCGCCTATAACAGTGGAGGGATTTAATATTGATCTCGGCACTTTTTTTTTAACAACGGTAGTTAAATCGCTACGGGAGGTTTTCGTCGTTAGCAAGAAACCATTCATTGAAAGAAAGATTGATAAAACAGTAATCAATATTGATGCTTCCATTTTAAACGCAGGAGGGACTGCAATGGACGTCCTGGAAGCAAGTCCTGGTATTTCAGTGGATAAGGACGGCAATATCAATCTGAAAGGAAAATCTGGTGTCCACATCATAATGGATGGTAAAGTGGCCTATCTGTCTGGACCTCAATTAACTGATCTTCTTAAAAGTATCCCGGCTTCGGGCCTTGACCAAATAGAAATCATAACCAATCCATCGGCAAAGTATGATGCTGCCGGGAATTCCGGAATAATTAATATTAAAACGAAAAAGACGAAGACAAAAGGTTTCAATGCGAACGGGAGTACAAGCTACGGGCAAAACATTTCATCGAATTATCACAATAGCATTAATACGAACTACCGAAATGAAAAATTGAATTTATTTGGCAACTATTCCTTTTCTGATCGAACAGAATACCGGGATCTCTCTATTCTTAGAAATTACAGGAATGCAAATTCAAATGAAATCGAAACCATCTTTGATCAGCAATCTTCCCTAAAGAAAAAATCAATCACTCAAAATGCCAATGTGGGAATTGACTTTTATGCCGGTAATACTACGCTCGGAGTTGTTTTCAATGGCGACTTTTTGCAAAGCAAAAGCACTGATGATAATACTTCCCTATTACAGACCCCATTTGGTCAAACAGATTCTTCGCTCAAAGCTATTAGCAGGGTAAGAGGCCATTTTAAAAACACCAGTTTTAATACAAATTTTAAACATCGTTTTGATAGCACCGGCAAAGAATTAACATCTGACATCGATATCATTGCTTTCAAACAGGCGGATCAACAATTGCTTAATAATAATTACTTCAATGCTGATGAGAGTGTAAGAAAGCCCGCGAGCAAGTTAAGGGGAAGTCTTCCTGCAAGTATCAAAGCGTATTCGATTAAAGTGGATTATACTCACCCCCTTCAAAAAGGCGCTAAGTTTGAAATGGGTATAAAATCCAGCTACGTAGTAACGGATAACAAGGCAGTGTATGATAATTTTTTGAGTAATTCGTGGGAACCGGATTATGGAAAGACAAACCACTTTCGTTATAAGGAATACATCCAGGCTGCGTATATCAACTATACCATGCAGCGAAAAAAATGGGAGTTCCAGACAGGGATCCGTGTAGAGGCTACGACTGCTTCCGGCCATCAGTCAGGTAATGGAGTGAATCAGGATTCAACTTTTATGAGAAGTTATAATGGAGTTTTTCCCACCGTCTTTATAAGCTACCATGCTAATGATGATAATACTTTTTCATTTAACTTCGGAAGAAGGATTGGCCGTCCTGCTTATCAGTCCTTAAACCCTTTCTATTATTTCCTTGATGATTATACCTATCGTATTGGCAATACACAATTAAAACCCCAATACACCAGCGCTATCGAAATTTTCCATAGCTACAAAAAGATTTTAACCACTACGGTAAACTACAGTAAAACAAGCGATTTGTTTGCTGAGGTTTTCAAACAGAACACTGGTGAACGAAAATTTATTATCACCCATGATAACATAGCTGCAAGAGAAGAAATTGGATTTTCTATAGGTGCAACTATCCCTCTTAGTAGGACATGGAACTGTAATGTTTATGCAAGTTTTGCACATAATAAATTCATTGGCAGTATTGATGGAAGTGCACTGAATATAAGCAGCACGGCTTTGATGACAAATATGAGCAACCAGTTTAAGTTTAAAAAAGGATGGAGCGCTGATCTTAATGGTTGGTACCGATCCAAAGGAATTGAGGGGCAGGTTATCAGTGAACCTGCCTGGGTAGTAAGCACCGGCGTACAAAAAGAGCTCCTGAAAAGGAAGGCTGCTTTAAAGCTGGGTATTCGGGATATTTTTAATTCTCAAAAATTTTCAGGACTGGTTAGACACAAGGACATAGATGCTAAAATTGTAAACAATAATTTTCAAAGAACTGCCACACTAACCTTCACCTACCGCCTGGGAAGTACATTAAAAATACTGGAAGGTAGAACCAAGGGGGGTGCAGGAGAAGAGCAAGACCGAATTAAAAAAGGGTGATTCATGATACTCATCAGATATCACGAGGATAATTAAGGCATCAATGTTTACGTCAGGCAATAAATAGTACACATGGAACTACAAATAGAAAACTTGTCCAAAAAGTATAGCAGCGAAAAATATGGACTTCGTGACTTTTCAATAAAACTGGAAAACGGTATTCTTGGATTACTGGGGCCAAATGGAGCTGGGAAATCTACCCTTATGAAAATAATGGCAACCATTTCGAAACCCACCGAAGGGACTATAACACTGGATGGGCGCAATGTTATTACGGACCCAAACTGCATCCGTAAAGTGATTGGTTATCTCCCCCAGGATTTTGGTGTCTATCCCAATTTAACTGGCTACGAGTTTCTGAGATACATTGCTTCCTTAAAAGGCATTGGGGGTCCCAACCTAAGAACCAAGGTCATGCAATTGCTGGAAGCTGTGAATTTGACTGACGCATCCAGAAGGCAAATAGGAACCTATTCCGGGGGAATGAAACAACGCATCGGAATTGCCCAGGTTTTGCTAAATGATCCGAAGGTGCTAATTTTTGATGAGCCTACTGTTGGTCTTGATCCCCATGAAAGAGTTCAATTTAGAAATCTTATTTCAGAATTGGCTGATGAGTGCATCATCATTTTATCCTCCCATATTGTATCAGATATTGAAACCATTGCTGACCAGGTCGCCATCATGAAACAAGGAAGATTAATTACAAAGGGATTTCAACCCGACATCATTGACCTAGTAGCTAACAAAGTTTTTGAAATTTACATAGATAAAAATAACCTGCCCGCTTTCAAAGAAGAAAACCTGGTTGTTAATACAATCCGGAGAAAAGACAATATGCTGGTTCGGTTTATATCGGAACAAAAAATTGATCAGGCTGTGACTTGCAATGCTTCGCTGGAAGACGCTTATTTATTTCTTACCAAAAATTAAGCAGTGAACAAGTATAGAAGCATCATCAAGGCCGATTATTTACAACGAACCCGCAGCTATATTTTTATAATTACGCTGTTGGCAAGTGCTTTTGCAGCTTACAGCTTTGTCCCCGACGACAATGCCCCCTACTCAACTGTCCGCATTGGAAACTATGTTGGCTATAACAATGCCGCCTGGATAGGTCATGTAACCGCCATTATGACGAGTGTATTTTTATGGGTAGTTGGGTTTTACATTGTAAACAATGGAATCAGGCGGGATGGAGAAACCGGTGTGGGGCCCATCATTGCCAGCACATCCATTAGTAACTATGCTTACTTATTTGCAAAGTCGTTATCTAATTTTTTAATCCTACTGACCATAACAGGCGTTACTATTTTAATTGCCTTGGGTTTAGTGATCTACCGCGGTCAGGAATATACTTTTAATATCGTTCAGTTCTTGATGCCTTTTTTATTGGTAACACTACCCGGGCTTTTTTGTCTATCAGTTTTAGCGGTTTTTTTTGAGGTTGTTTTTGGAAACAAAACAAATTTATTGAACATCCTTTTTTTCGTTTTATTTCTTTTTATTGTAGCAATTACCAGCGCCAGCAATAATCCAAACGTAATATGGTTTGACGTTATCGGAATAAAGTATTTAACTGACCAATTAGCTTTATTTGTAAGCTCCAACATCCCCAATGGCGAACATGAAATTTCGGTTGGGTTTATTATTGATGGCAGCAATAAGCCCAGCCATTTCTTATTCGAAGGATCCCACTTTAGTCTTTTCTACATCTTATCAAGGTTATTGTGGATTGGAACTTCTTTGGGGCTGCTGGCAATTAGTGCAAAGTTGTTTAATAGATTTGAATCAAAGCGAAAGAAACCGTCCAAAACTAAAAAATCAATAAGCGCGGAAGCCTTGGAAGAATCAAATAACCAGAAAATAAAGCTGGCTGGCTTGTCAAAAACCTCTACTGATTACAGCATTCTTCCCTTGGTAAAAACAGAATTAAAATTACTATTGAGTTACGGTCCGAAATGGTTCTGGTTGGTGAACTTGGCCGGTTTTATTGCTTTACTCGTTATGCCCTTAAATACAGCCCATCAAATAGGACTTCCGGTACTATGGTTCCTCCAGGTTAACAGGTGGGCGACCTTGTCAACGAAAGAAAAACATTTTGGAACCGGCAGTTTTATCTTCTCCACTTATAAACCCATACAGCGACTTTTGTCTGCTCAACTATTTGCCGGAATCCTGCTTGCTTTGACTTTTGCACTTCCGCTTTTGCTACGGTTCGCTTTAGTGGGTGAAACTTCCAACTTATTCGAAATTGTTTTAGGAGCTATCACCTTAATTGCATTTTCAATCTTCAGTGGAATAATTTTTAGCGGGAAAAGATTTTTTGAAATTGTATTTTTCATTATAACCTTTTTTATTATTCAAGGAGGAGGGTTTGCCGACTATTTAGGATGCCTTCAAAGTGGTCATAGCTATTTGTTCGTTCAAATTAGCATGAGTTTAATTCTAATTTTTCTTGCGTTCGTTGCCAGAAACCTTGCTTTGAGTAAATATTAACTGATGTCATTTTATTTCATAGAGTTATGAAATCTCCCTATCTCTATGGTTCTTATTAAAAAAGCGGCGTTAAAAGCCTTCTACTCCTTTACAGCTAAACAATCTCACCTATTTAGATAACCGTTTGTTTCTCGGCACAAAGGTGCCCAGCAAAGTCTTGGCTTGTTCAAGGTCCAGTTAAAGTCTTACATAGTATCAGTGAGTTATCGCTAATTCTATTGAATTCAGTTTCTAGGAGAAGTGCAAGTAGCTCCGGTTGATCGGACTTTTAATTTCCAAGGTAACCTAAAAACAATTCCACATTACAGCCTTTCTAAAGCTAAAAAGCTTCAAATGGAGTTAGATAATTGTCTGACTCTCGGTACACAATGCGTCTCTTGACATAGAATGTGCTTATCCTATTAAAATTGAAAAATTGCGATAGATCGAAGTGGGTTCTTCTCTATTACCGGAACCTTTACTTGTTTTTAGCCAGCGATATTTTTATTTGATTCATTTAATAAATTTTGACTGCTCTTTTGTTAGACCCATGATGGTCTGCTGTTGAGTATTTTATCCATTGCCCTCATAATAGTAGCAACTAAGGTAAGCGTAAGGTTGGCGGCACCTATCGTAGGCAACGCAGCATTTGATGCAACATATAGGTTATCCGTTCCAAATACTTTTAAAGTATCATCAACGACACCATCACTGTCAGTAGTAGCCATCCGACAAGTAGAGGAAGCATGATCTCCGCGTTGTGGATAAGCGCCTGACTTTCCAACTGTAAAACCAATGTTCTCGTATAATTGAATCATATTATTTATGTGTCGATTAATTGTATCCTGAGATACAATTTCATCAGGTGTATTAAAAGCAGTCCGAGGTAAGGCATAGCGTGTAGTCCCGCTTGCAGAGGTCACACGGTTATTATAACTTGGTGTTGGCGAAATACCTCCTTGCAATTCGTAGAGGAAGGGACCGGTCACGGTAGCAGCAATCTGTGCAGCAGAATTTCCTTCATACATTAAAGCAGCCGGATTTACCAACGGTGCCTCATATGACATATTCATAAGAAATTTACCCGTTGCTTGTTCTTCGGGCGTATCCCACTGCCGGGAACAAAGATTTGGAAAGTTTAATTCCTGCTGCAAGAGTTCAGGATTTGTGGATGCACCTCCCGAACAATAGATATAGGGATTTGCAACAAGATATCTACCAACCAAGTCATTATCGTTTCCAATGCCATCGGGCCAAAATGCACTCGTAGAAAGTTGCATTAATTTCGGTATTTCAAATGCACCACTGCATAAAAACACTGCGACACCACTCATTATTTGTGTTTGTCCAGTAGTGGTATCTAAATATTGGACACCAGTAACAGTGTTTTTTGCGCCCATCACCAAGGAGGTCACAGGGGAATTAAGCATCAATGTGAAATTTGGATTAGAAGCCAACTTATCCAATGGTTGGTTACCGGTAAAGCGAGCCCCAATTGGACAATAATAACAGGTACCTGTAGTGATACATTGTGGCTTATCATTATAGGTAACAGTATTACGTGCTACCGGCATGTTTCCAAATATGTAGCCGCTTTGTTGCAATGCTGAAATAATTGGTTGGGCAGTCAGCGGAAGAACAGGCCCTGCCATAGGATAAGCCTGGCTACGCCAATCACGTTGACCTTCCTGAGTTATGCCTGCAACCCCCAGGTATTGCTCTGCCAAACAATAATACGGTTCCAAATCAGCATAGGCAAATGGCCAATCAATTCCGAGTCCCGTATTCGTTTTCAAGCAAAAATCCTCCGGCATAAAGCGCGGTGTCCATCCACCCCAATGAATCGTTGATCCGCCACGTCCAATGATCCTTCCCCCTTGAATATTCCAGGGCTCAACCCCTGAGGATGTAAAGTCTCCCTGGAGATCATAGGTGGAATCATACGGTAATTGATTGTGGGCAGTGCTAATTGCGTCATACCATGACCGGTGATCTTCCATAGGAATATCTGCCCCTGCTTCCAACATCACAACATTTGATGCGCCTGCTGCAAGCAACATGTTGGCCACAAGACTTCCTGCAATGCCAGAGCCTACTATAATCACATTTGCTTCTTGAGTAGCGGTACTATTTTTATTCATTTCTATTTGTTTTTAGGTACGGTATGGCAAATGTGAAGGATCGTTATAAGGTCCGCCCATCCACCCTGGATAATTTACCCAACCATAGAAACGGAAATTGCCTGAAGTGATGAACATTGAAAGAAACTCTTGAATTACATACCATCGCACGGCATCCCAATTTGGTGGTGGGTATAATGGATTTGGCGTATACAAAAAGCTAAGTGCTCCCTGCGGACCAAATTCATTTGAAAGTAACTGATACAAGGAAAGTGCTTGGTTGTATACAGTAAAATATGAAGGTTGGATTTGTGTTTTTAAATTGACGAACTCTGTCAATTCCTCAAGAGTAAAGGCACTAAAAGAATTTGGGATGTCCCAAAAAAAGCCAGTATAAGACGCAATGTTATACAAGGTAGTTATGTCTCCCGGTACAAGTGACCCTGTTGTGCCAGGGTTTGGAAGGGGAGGCATATCTTCCGTTGGCTGGAGCACTGTTAATAGTGGATTGAGCATCATTCCATAGGACGGATGCTTTCGCAATTCCAAGAGTTTTTGTTGTTTGTTGTCTGGTTCCATAGTCATGTTATTATAAGGCCAGTACGCTGATTTGAACAATGCTTTTACCACTAACTATAATTGTCTGAATGTTCGTTATGCCAAATGCCGATCCCGGGTGATACAGGTATTCTATTTTCTCAGGTCCATCTGAAAGCGGTGTTATATAGGTTGCATTTTCCCAAACTACAGAACCCGCGGGAGGTGATACTTCCACTAAAATTCCGTTTGAATAATGCATTGCATCCTGCTGAGAGTTGGTAAAGGACATAAGCCCTTTCAGGGTTAGTGTTTTGCCAACCACAATAAAAGTTTCTAACGCTTCGCTCAGTGGCATCTGCAAAGGCGTGCCTGGATTACTATTGTATGGGAATTCCATAAAATAGGTTGCAAAATGTTCCGTGCCTAAGTTTGAGATATCTACCTGACCGCTGTACAGCATAGGTACAGATAAACAGGATGTTCGAGGCAACGATGATAATGCAGCAGTGAGCAGGCGCACTTCGGCATCATTTGAATCCCGAAGCGGAGTTACTACTTGAGACAACTGGGTTTGAACCTCTTGCAGGCTCTGGGCAGGCTGCATCATATACTCGTTCATGTAATCTTTATTCTGAGGGTTATAAGTACCCCAATTGGACGACCATATCCCCCCAGCAATACTTGCCATATCCAGTGGGCACCCGGAGACATCTGTATACATAAATAGTTGCATGAACTGAATCCGCGTAAAATCTGCTGTAGTCCAGTCATAGACTGCCATTGCCAGCTCAAAACTTGCCGTTGTAAAAGGAAAATATTGAAGCCCTAGTGCCTGAAGTTGTTCAGTTGTCTTTCCGGGCTCGTCGGGGATATGCTGATAAGGAACGTAGTTGTTTTCCATAAGCCAGTCCATTACTGCGATATCTTGGCTATTGAGGTCGGGAAGCGGTATAAGAAAACCTGAAAAGGCTCCCTCCACAAAGAATGTTCCATCATTATTGATTATGATTGGTATGGCTGGTTGTCCGTCGTACCAATAGATATTACCATTCAGGTTCAGTTGCCAATATCCCGATCCTCCGGGCTGATGACCTGTATCTGTAAAATCAAGGAAGCCAAAACCATTTACGATTAGCCGAAAAGAATTGCCAGCACCCCCACGTACAGCTTCCAAAGGCAAGCCATCGGAAAAATTTATTGACTGTATTGGGTTTGTGTTATTAATTAAAGACACTGTCCACATAAAAACGTGTTTGTTGAGTTAAGAATTTTCAGAAGCCCAGTGGGAGTGCTCTGTAAACAAAAGATGAGGTTGCATCAGGCGTTGAAAAAAGGCCTGCCACTAAGCTTTGTTTAGATATCTGAAATGGGTCATATTTCAATATTTTTTTGGGGGTTGCTCAAAGTAGAGATCCAGAGCCATAAGAGAGGTAAAAAGCCATCCGGAGCTTTGCTGTCGAAAGACGTTTTTTTGAAGTTGCATTCAGCTTGTTTTAGTTAGCACAAGCTAACCTTGTTGGATGCACCAAAAAACCCGTATTAATACGTGTTTTGGGACCGGCAGCCTTGATTCTTTGGCCCTGAACCTGGGCTCCCGGTATGGATAGATATTCTTCCAGATCCCGAAAACATTTCATTTACCATATGTTGTTCCGCAATAACGACTAGCCGAATTTACTATCGCTGGAACGTTTGATAATGGCCTATAGGCCTATATTTACTTCATGAAATTTCGGTACGCAGTGTTGTCTTTTTCCTCTTTCGTTCTATTTATTTTATGTGCCTGCAATTCGGCTGATAAATCAGCAGTATCTAATAGTGATAAGCAATACCTGGCACCCCAGAAAATGATTATAGCCCCCATCCAGACTTCAAAAAAGGAAAGCAACTACACCTATCGCACTATCACAGAAACCCAAATGGAAGAGGAAGTAAATGGAAATGAAATCCGCTTGAAAAGCAAGGCAGATATGACCACTCTGCTACATATCCGAAAGGACTCCTCTAATTCCTACCAGTTCAGAACGGTTTACGAAAAATTCAACGTAGATGTAGATGCTGGTGAGTTGAAAAAAAACTTCAGTTCCAATAATGCAGCCCAGTCCCTGGATCCGCAGGAGAGAATATTTGGTGCATTTAATAATGCTGAACTTACCGCAAGAGTAGCACCGGATGGCAAAGTGATTTCCGTTGAAGGTTTAGAGAAGATTCGTTCAGACATGTATCAATTGGCAAAAGGAGATGCCAACGCTATACAGCTAATCAAAACGTCACTGTTGAATTTTGCCAATGAGAGCAATTGGAAGCAATCCCTGGAACAGATTACCAAAGTATTCCCGGACAAAGCGGTTAAGGTAGGTGACCAATGGATGGTTAACAGCAACAATGTTTCCGACCTGGGTATTGAAGTTCCGCTTACCTATTCATTCACCACTGTCAGAAATGGTGTGGGTACCGTTTTGGTGAAAGGGAAAGTGGATATTGAAAAAAAGGAGGTACAAATGCAGGGATACCGGGTGTTGCTCTCGCTCAAGGGGGAGCAGACTGGCACTATTAAAGTTGATCTACTTACAGGAATGGTGAATCACTCCACTTCACAATTTAAGGCTACAGGAACCGTTACAACGCTGGGGCAGGAAATTCCACTTACACTTATCACAACAAATCAAACGACTGGTAAAATGCGCTAAGGATTTTACTTCTCTGCAAAGGGCGCCCTGTAATCAAAGAAGGCAGCTTTGCATTGAGTGATGTAGCAACTGCCTTGGAGGAAATGGCCGCAATCTTCAACCCACAGGAATACTAATGATCTTCACCTATGAGTGCACTACGATTGTGCGATACCGAGAAATCATCAAAGTAAACCGGTGTGCTGCTCTCATTAGACAGGCACAGTTACACATATTCATTCTTAGGTGCTTTCACCTCTCTTAATGTCCAATCCAAAATAGAAAATACCAAGTTTTATTTTAATCGACATTGCTTTTTGGGTACTTAAACTTCATCACATAACTTTTCGAGGTATCAGAAATGGGGATAACGAATTTAAACAGCGTTATTTCCACAACACCTGATACGACACCGGTTCTATTTGCTTTTGGGACTCTTTTATAGGAGATAACAATTTCGTCCCCTGATATCTTTACATCGCTAGTAAAATTAAGCAACCGGCTCTCTCTTGTAACAACCTCCGTAATTAAGGAATTATTTTTTTTGTTATAGGTTATTGACTTGTCTTCTCTATAATCAAGAAATATATTTCTCTCCCCAAATTTAAATTTGGATCTGTCGAAATCTTCTAAAATTTTATAGCTGAAGTCTTTATTAGTTACGGAACAACAGAAGTTGATTAATGAAGCGAAAGTCATCATTAAAAAGGGATAAAATTTCATATAGGTAAACTTATTCTATTTTAAAAATTTCTAAAGCTAAATGGGTTAGCTGCATTAGTAGAAGAAATCACTAGGCTTTTCCTTATAACATCACCATAGTGCCTATTTCCATTTATCGTTCTCTGTTGCCTACCCTTATAACTAGTCCACCAGTTTTTTGTATAATTTAAAGGTTTATCAAAAAGCATCCAACGAGTTACAACCCCTACTGATGAATTTTTAGCAGTAACTAAATCTTCTTTATATAGTGACTCGTCTTTATTCATATAGATATTTAAAGAGCTTACTCCAGCTTTAGCGAAAATCGTAGCGAAGTCTTTTGTTATACTTCCTGTACTTCCAGCATTACAAGCCAAAAAAACAAAATTTCCTCCGGGGGCCATTTCCTTAGCTAGGGCTGTCATATTTTCGATAAAAGCTAAACATGCTTTTTCTCTAAGAGGGACTTTATTTATATAATTTTCGGTGTCATCACCAGCGAGCCATCCCTCACTGCTTGCGGTTTCAATTCCATCTTTGTTTCCATGGGACCATACAACTAGATTTTTTAGGGATACTTTATTAGTTTTCAAATAAGCACTAATTGCATTATAAGAATTCGCAGCATTAGTTACTTCAACAACATCAAAGATAGAATTTGCAGCAATTTCATCACCACGAACATCATACCCTTCGTAGTTCAACCATAATATTACATTACCATTTTTGTTTTTTGCATGAGTTTCATCTTTAGGCTTAAAGTCCTTTATAGCTTCCAAAGCACTGCTGACTGCATATATGCTTGCTATCTGTGTACCGACTTGTAATGTAGTTCCACCCATGGAAAGAAGCGCCAAATCCAAGAGTTGCACCTATTATAGCACCATTAAACCCATCACACCAGTCATAGCATCGATACCAGCGCCAAGAATTGCCCCAGTAAGGGCCATAACTCCTGATTTACCTGCCTGAGTTAAGCCTTGAAACAACCCCTTTGTTATTACCCCAGCAGTAAAGCCTCCTGTAGGGTCCACGTTGTTGATAGGATCATTTCCCATGCCCACATAAGGCGAAGCGAATTCATCATAAGGATCAACACCCGTCCAACGACCTATTTGCGGATCATAAGTGCGTAGATCAAACTCATTATAATTGAGCTCGAAGTAAGTGACTGCCTCTGAAAAAAGCTACCTGGTAGCCATATTTAGACAGTTTGCATTGAGGGATGTAGCAACTGCTTTTGTAAGAAGGTTGCTACAATCTTTAAAAAAAGGAATGATATTAATCTTAGCTAATGAGAGTACTACTTTTATACATTCCAAATCATACAGAAAATAGTTACAATTGGCGGCTACCAATTTCATAAAATTTTACTTTACCCACTTTATTTATATCGGTCCGATACATTAATACTAACCTTAGCGATACAATCTTTCCTTCATATTGACTTGGCATCTTTTCTAAATTTAAATTTGCCATGTCTGTTTTATTGACGCTTAATGGTTTGTAGTATAAAAAGGTATTTTTTCCAAGACTATTAATATCTGAAACAATTTGAGACCATTTACCATTTTCTTTAGCTTCCAATCCGATAGTATAATACAATTTCTTTTTCCCACAATTTATAACCTTCAAAAAAACTTCCTTATTATTCTTTTTATTATTAATAATATTTAGTTTGATACATGGTGAATGACTTAAAAAAATAGATAATATAATAGTCAAAAAGTATTTCATTGTTACAAGTTATAGTCTTTTTCTATTTGGGAAAGCGCCAGGTTTAGGCTCAGGCCAAAAATTCCCACGTTCATCCTTTCTTTTCCGGTATTCCCAAGGACGAGGGTCTCTGAATGTATTGCCGCGAGTTGGGGCATTACCATTAGCATTTTGTGGATAATCAACCTTTACCTTTATTGACCTTTGTCCTAACTTTTTATACTTCGCAAAATCATAATATAGTTCTGTTTCTGTCTCAATACAGCCATGAGATTCACCCTTATACGAATCATGAAAGTAAAAATTGTCTCTAGTTGAATTAACATTAACCTTTTCTAATCGTGCACGCCATAACCCCCAACCTGAATAATATGCTCCATTTCCCCAAGGTATAACTTCAACTCCCCGATTTTCTATTGGATCGCCAGTCTTTGGATCGACTTTCGTTTTGCGAGTAAAATCAAAAGTTAAATTAACAGAGTAGTCACCTTCTGGAACAGGTCCTTCGTCAACTTTATCGACAAACAAAGCATTTTGTTTATAAGGAGCCCCGGAAGTCCCACCATAAATTTTTATTAATACAGATTTCGAGACATCACCATAAGTACCTTTATAAGTTATAACTTGTTTTCCATTATACAATATCCAGTATTCTTGTGGCGCACCATTAATAGTATTTTCATCTGGTAAGTCTCCGGCCTTTGCGCCAGATTCATCATTTAATTGCTGATTAATTGACTCAGTTGTATTAATATTATTTCCCTCAGCAGTAGTGGTATTTGTAGCCCCGCCTGTTACATTGCTTCCACCTACACCCTCAGAAAGCCCTGCACCACTTTGATATATGCCAGAAGCCTGAATCGCTCCTGCTACGGAAAAAGAAGCAGCTGCACCACTGAGGACTGATGCAAGCGTACTTGTTCCTGCTGATATACCAGCACTTGCTGCCCCTGGGGCCCAACAGCCCATTCCTTTTACAGCACCACTGAACAGCCCCTTAAGCGCCCCACCAATGAAGCCACCTGTTGGATCAACGTTGCTGATAGGATCATTACCCATACCAGTATATGGCGATGCAAATTCATCGTAGGGGTCAATGCCTGTCCAGCGTCCTATTTGTGGATCGTATGTGCGTAGATCAAACTCATTATAGTTTAGCTCAAAGTCGCTTACCTCCTCGGAAAAGGCACCCTGATAACCATAAGTAGGCAGCTTTGCATTCAGCGAAGTAGCCACTGCCTTTGATGAAATGGCTGCAATCTTAAGCCCAAAGGAGTAATAATGATCTTCGCCGATTAGCGCACTACGATTATGCGACACGGAGAAGTCATCAAAGTAAACAGGTGTGCTACTTTCGTTAGAGAGGTACACATATACATACCCGTTCTTTGGTGCTTTCACCTCTGTCATTAAGAGTGCCGACGCTCCATCACCCGCCTGCGACACTCGATGAAAACCGCTGTTCTGGGAAACAAAATTAAAATTCTCATCAAAGAAGATATAGTTCAGGTAAGACTTTGGAGCTGCGGTTACGCCCGAGTTTGGTTGACTATTATAGAGGTTTTGAAGACTTACAGAGCTGTTTAAATTCGTATTGATCTGCGCTGATTGCCCGTGTGCCAAGGCACCGCCTTTATCGCCGCTTAAAGCAAGCATAAGACTGGTCAGCATCCCGTTAAGACCGGTGCTGCCATTACTGCTGCCAGGATTGGCAGAATAGTAATATTTAGAAGTAGCGCTAACTTTGTCACCTGCCATTACCCGTAAAATGACATTTGGACCTACTTTAGCTGAACCGCTTGTGGATACAAGCTTACTCACTTCAGCTGACGTATTGGAGTTCCAGCCCGCAGCATCGCTTTTTGCCACCCGGGTAGCCACCACTTCGTTATTGGGAGCCGGGTTACCAAATACTGCTTCCTCCTGCTGTTTTATAGCTGTATTGGTAGTTTCCATGGTCAGCACCATCGAAGCCTTGTTGATCTCCTCGGTAATCGTGGTTCGTACGTTACCTAAGTGATCTTTTATAAAATAATCATATACGCCTTCTTTACCATCAGGCAGGTTTAAAAAGCCACCTCCGGTAAGTACATTAGCCGGATCGATATTGTGAGGAGTAATAATTCGAATGCGCCCTTCCTCGTGGGCAATGGATTGAAGCGTCTCCGCAGCTGCGTTCGCACCAGTGGTTACCTGTTCATACACAAAAGCGCCTATGTAGCTGGTGGTGGTAATTCTAACCACACCGCCACCGGGCACCGCTGAATTATCCGTAATTACTTTTTGGACTTTGGTGCCTCCCGCATAAATATACTTGATGGTATTGGTCACCGTCGCAGTACCGACAGTTCGGGTCAGATTAATTTGCTCAGGCTTATCCAGGTAATTATACACGATGCTGGCAATACCCCTGTTTTTATCTACTACTATATTTCCATTAGTATCATAACTATAATCATTGTCGGTGGTGGTGTTACCCTTTTTAAAATCACCCAGTTTACCATTTTCCGCACCTAAAGCACCTGCATCAGTAACCTTCAACAAGCGGTTACTTTTCACCGCATACTGGTAAGAAAGATTATCGATCAGAACCGGAGTAGCAGCGCCAGGCAAAATGCCCATTTGCTTCATGGAGAGCAAATTGCCATTATCGTCATAGCTTATATCCTTCACGCTGAAGTCCATGACCTGGTTACTGAAGGAGTTCGGCTCAAACTCAACTTCCTGGCTGAAATTCGCTTGCTTTAAGCGGTTGGCATTGTCATATTGAAACTCGTACTTCCTCCGAATATTATCGCCTTGGCTACGCCACTGAAGCCCGGTGATTTGTCCATTTAGTTGTGCCGCAGCCCATTCGTTATTCTTATTATCGTATCCCAGGTACAGACCAAAGTAGTGCGACCATTGATTACTGCCCGCTTCGCCTAGCACATAGCCTTTATTAATGCCTGTAAGCCAACCGCGGATGTTGTAATCATAATTTAAGGTCTCTAGCCCTAGTCCATTATTAAAGAGCGGTGACAACACTTTTTTGGTTCGTCTTCCCAGCTCGTTATAACTGTAAGAAGCGATAGATTTATACCCAGCATCCTCATCTTCATCAGTAGCACCATTTTCTGTCGTGCTTGTATAAGATCGGCCATCAGATGCGATCTTTTTCAATAGACCTTTTACCCTTCCCGTTTTATCAAACTTGTATTTGGTTAGAATGGGTACGGTTGTATAGGGTGAGAGTGGGTTGTTATGGGTTTCCAGGTTACTTAGGACCCGCCCGTCGAAATGATATTGCGTGGAACTTATGTCAACGCCTCCCGCAATATTGTCCCCTTGCGTTTGAACTACCCGCCCTTCTTCATCATAAAAAACTGTACTTGATAGGTATTGAGGCGTGCCGTCTTTCATAACTCTCACTTTAGATCCGGTTGCCATACCCATAACCCGTTGTGTTATAATAGTATGATCTTCCACATCACCCCCCTTATAAGAAAGCTCAGTCGAAACAAAAGTTCGCATTTCCTGGAAATACTTATTATCATAATAAGAAAAGCCAAGGGGAGTAAAGGAGTTAGGATTGTTGATCGCATTATAGTCAATGGGGCTATTATTTATCTGGACCCAGCCTTCGTTTATGGACGCCCACGTTCCAACTTCTGCATCCGCTTTAAGCAGTGCTAATGTTTTTGTGGTCTTGTATAAACCCGTCGCAACAATCCTATTATATTCATCATATAATGTAGCATGCCATTCTGGGATGGTTTTCCCCCTTCCATTTCCATCTTGTGACAGAACCAACCGGTCTCGTTTGTCATATACAAAATACTCGATCGCTTTACCAGGTGTTTTCTTGGCAACCGTGCGTCCAAGTTCATCATATTGATAGGTGAAGCAGAGGTCTTCAATGATTTGAGAGGAGATGACCCAATTGGCGGCATTGAGTTCAGTCACTGCCTTTGGAGTAATCGTCACCCGTAACTGCCCCAGGTCATCATACACATAATACGTGCTCAGCCAGCCTTGGGTAGGTGTCAAGTTAACGTCATCAGCCAGTTGTACTTTTTTTAAAATTACCTGACCGCTTTTATCTGTATACGTAATTACTCTTTTATCTTTTTCATCCTTTCCTACATATTTAGTCAGCCAAAGCGACGGGTAGGCAGGCTTTACCTGCGGTAAGTCACCGGCATTGAATCCGATTGTAAGACGTTTTACCCCTTCTGATGTAGTGTAAGGTTCTACGTCACCTGCTACTCCTTTGTTGCTTCCGCCCCAGCTATCCCCAGGCGAAAATGCTTTCTTCACTCTGTTTAAAGGGCTGCCATCATATTCCACTTTTGCAAATGCATTGACATCGCTGAAATTCGAAGTATAGTAGGCTATTTGATCAGTTGCTGCATTGCTTTTGAACTTCCCTAGGTTTTCAGTTGAAGGGTAAGGTAACAGAGATTTTGTAACCTGCCCGCCTGCCTGATAGTCAATGTTTTGTACCATATCCCACCACTGCCCGGTTTGCTCATTGTAATGTGTACCCTTCCCAACTTTTTGAACCGGGCGGCTGAGTCCATCCAGATAGGTCGTGGTTTGTGCCTTCTTATCAATAGCAAGAACATCAGCCGCTTCCCAGGTATCTACTCCTCTGGTGAGTACGACATGCTCCCGGATGTAGTTCCTGTTTTCGTAATCTGCGGTCTGGTACTGCGTGGTAAATTCGAGCACATTGGAATAAGTAGACCAGAGGGTCTCGGAAATGCCGTTCGTAGGGCCGCCGGTGACTTGAACCCAACGTCGGATCTTTGTATTGTTCTGTAGAATAGTGTAACCAGGAAATGTAGCGCTACTCCCGTTGATGGACCACCAATTACTACCGTCATAGCTTACTTGCCATGTGTAAGTAGTGGTGGTTCCTGACAAACCAATCAGTCCGCCACTTGGAATATCACTACTCACAGATGGGGACGAGCCTCTGGGAACATAGTTTGAGGTTGTAGCAACCCGGTTCACTATTGGCTTTACCAAAACACTTGCCGCTGAACTTGCATTCATTCCAAGAAGACTTCCCAAGCTATTATAGACCTTAGTAATTCTGCGATACATAAGCCAAACATTATTTAATGCCGGTGGCTGGTATGTACCTTGTGTGGCCCCGGAAATGTCGGTCCAGGAACCATTACCATATACACTAAGGACTTGCCATTGGTAGGTTGTTGTAGTTCCAGTCACATTTGTGCAGGTAGAAGCAGTCAATGATTGTGGCACTTGGCCTATTGCTACATTCTGAACCGCTGGCAAAATAAAGCAGGGCTTTAAATTAAATACGACACTGGTAATCCCGAATCGTGCTGATGACAAGTCTAATAGCGCTATATATGGCACGTCGAAAGACGATACCCATTGTACATCGGCATATACAAGCCCCGTTGCTGGATTCGCATTTTGAGCTAATATGTTTCCCCCTTTTACAACCCAAAACACACCTGAGTTGCTTAAACCGCTTCCTGTAAAACTATAACGGAATGTTCCGGTTCTATTTACGATCGGTTCACCCTGAATAATGTAAGACTGTTCCGGTTGAACCAAAGAATCAACGTACGATACAGCATTCACCCTTTTAAAAGGCGAATTAGAGGGAAGTGTTTCATTGAGAACTGCTGCTATCTCTTCAAACGAGACTTTCGGCTCCGAAGAGATTATGGAGTCAAGTGCAGCAAAATTTCCTGAAGAACGGTAAAGCTGCACCAAGTTATCATCCATAAAAGTCGCCGGAGCTATCGCACTGTCACTTCCCGCTCCACCTGCACTAAATTTTATCAAAAGCAAATCAACACTATCCAATTTTTGCGCAGAATCGGCCAATTGCGAGGCATTGATATCTAATTGTTGCACCTCCAACTGGTTGAGAGAATGAGTGAGGGAAGTTTGATCATCTAAGTGAAACCAGGCAGTATCCCTCGGCGTACGATTGTTCGCAATACTGTCATTGGGAATCTGAAAGAGTGTGTGGATGTTAATTCCTACCGAATCAAGCACTACATCGAGTGAAGTGGGTACATAGGTTGTGTCGGGTGCCGGCATCTGCACAGAAAAAAGAAGTGGTCGGGTGAATTTCTTTTCATCTCCGCAACTTGCCTTTCTTCTAAAGTAAGTGTTTTGAGTTAATGCACTTGAATAAGTAAGGTTCTGTCCGGTAGCGCCTTGTAGAATCGCATAGCTATATCCATCATTAGACACCTGCCATTCATATACGATTGAACTGCTACATTGTGAGGCGGCAGTGGCTTGTATTGCAGAAGGAACAAACCCTTGCTGTACTGTCTGGGAAGCTGTGGTGATCACCCCGGCAGACAGTGGTGGAGCTATCAGAATACTAAAGACAGAAGTATATGCAGAATCAGTACCGCAGAGGACTTTACGCCTGATGTAAATATCCTTTTCAATAGTAGAGCCCCATAACAGGGAGGCCCCGGTTGCTTCAAATACGTCTTCAAAATCACTATTGTCGTACGAATACTGCCAGCTATATTGATAAGCTCCGCTACAATTACCACCTGACGCTGCACCCGGACTAAGCAGTGTGATGGTATCCCCTAACGCAATGGTGATGGAAGACACAGAGAAAGAGCCGGGGGTGAGCGCAGGAGCAGCATAATTGACAATGCTGTTATTGGAATAAGCCTGCTCACTTCCACAAGTAACGAAACGCCTAAAATAAGTTGTGCCAGAAAGTGAAGAAGGGGTAAAAGACGCCGATGTTGCACCCGGGATTGCGGAGAAGTTGGTGCCGTTACCGGAGCTCTCCCATTGATAGCTATAACTACTACCGCAATTTCCTCCAAGCCCGCCACCAGAGGATAGGGTTTGCGAAGTGCCTCCCGGAGAAACACTTTGAGACGAAGGAGATATTGTACCTCCGGTTAGTTGGGGCGCTACCGTTACCAGTACACTATTTGAATAAGCTTGTTCTGTGCCGCAAGTAACCATTCGTCTGAAATGCGTATTCGCTGTAAGGGCTCCTGGTGCATAGAACAAACCTGTAGCCCCACTGATTGGTGAAAAGCTGGTGCCGTTTAGCGAACTTTCCCACTGGTAACTATACCCCCCACCACAGTTGCCATTTAAACCACCGGCCGAGCTCATTGACTGCGGCGCTGTGTTATACGTAATCGTCTGTGCAGATGGTGAAAGACTTCCACCGGTTAATGCAGGCATAACCGACACCACTACGGTAGCAGAATAAGCTACTTCAGTGCCACAAGTTATCTTTCTTCTAAAGTGTGTTGTAGAAGTAAGAGCAGCAGGGGAATAAGAAGCTCCAACAGCACCCCCTATAGTAGTAAAGTTGCTGCCGTCCGCAGAGCTTTCCCACTGATAACTGTAATTACTACTACAGTTGCCGCCGGTGTTACCCGAAGAACCAAGCGTCTGAGGCACTGTATTATAAGTGATTGATTGCGAAGCTGGCGAAAGCACCCCGCTAACCAGCTGCGGCATTACGGTTATGGTCGCGACACCGGAATAAGCCTGTTCGCTACCGCAGGTTACCTTTCTTCGGTAATAGGTTGTAGCGGTAAGTGCTCCCGGAGTAAAAGATGGTGCCGCCGCCCCGCTGATAGCTGTAAAATTGCTTCCATCCGACGAACTTTCCCACTGGTAGGAATAGTTGCCGCCACAATTACCATTGAGACTGCCAGACGCAGTCATTTCTTGTGGAATGGCTCCATAAGTTATTGTCTGCGTGGCTGGCAAAAGAGTTCCACCACTCAAAGCAGGCATTACAGTAATCAGTACGGTATTTGAATAAGCCTGCTCACTCGCACAAGTCACCTTCCTGCGGTAATGCGTGGTAACAGTTAACGCACCCGGTGTGTAGGCTAAAGATGCGGCACCGCTAATGGCGGTGAATGTAGTACCATCCAAGGAACTCTCCCACTGATAAGCATAGTTGCTTCCGCAATTACCCTGCAAGCTCCCGGTTGGGGTAATTGTCTGTGGAACAGTACCATACGTAATGGTTTGCGAAGCGGGAGAAATTGTACCTCCGACTAAAGCAGGCATTACAGTAACAATTACAGCATTGGAGTATGCTTGCTCACTCCCGCAAAAAACTTTCCGCCTGTAATGAGTAGTAGCGGTTAGTGACCCGGGTGTATAGGACAAAGCAGTAGCTCCACTTATGGCGGTAAACGTAGTGCCATCCGGGGAACTCTCCCATTGGTAGGTGTAACTGCCATTGCAATTTCCGGAAAGACTGCTTGAAGAAGTCATTGCCTGGGGAACGTTGCCGTGTGCTATCGTTTGTGAGGCAGGTGAAAGCATACCACCGGCAAGCTGCGGCATCACAGTCACTAAAATGGAGTTTGAATAAGCATTTGCCTGATAAGTACTATTGGCTTCTTGAACGCGTCTGCGGTAATAAGTTGATTGGGTGATAGGTGCTGAAAAGGATAAATTTTGAGAGGTTTCCCCGGAAACATAGCTCCAGTTTATATTGTCTGATGATTGCTGCCACAAATAGCTGAAAGTTGACCCACACTCCCCGCCAGAATAAGGACTACATTGTATTGTGCCAGGTGTTGTGTTATAAGTGATAGTTTGACCTTGGCCTTGGCTGATTGCTCCACCATCCAAGGGTTGGGTCATAGTGACGGTGATCGTCGTGGTAAAGCCGCCGTTCGAAAATGAAAGGGTGCCACTAGTCGCTGTTCCACTCCACACCACTTCTACAGAGGTTAAATTTTTTACCGCAGAAACACATGAACCGCTAATGCCAACGAAGGTACCATTCGTGATACACCATGTCCGGGTACCCGCCACAGCACCGCTTGCCGTATACTGATACGTAAGCCCGGCGTCCACGCAAGTCGGTCCGCTTATAGAAAGTTGGGCTTTGGAAACATGTGTTACGCCAAGTAACAACACAACTAACACCAAGTATTTAAATAACCTTTTCATTGCTAATTTTTTGTTGTGTGTCTATTCGGTGTCAGTATTTATGAATACCTCAGCAATGTCTGAGTAAGCTATTGTATTGGCATTTGTAATGGTGGTTTTCCGTCTGTAAAAAGTGGGGATGGTTACCGGAGTATTGAACACAAGTCCCTGACTAGTAGCCCCCGTCAGAGATGCCCACGTAAGGCGGTCGTAAGAATACTCCCACTGGAATGTGTAGGCAGGTGAGCATCCCCCACCTGTTGGTTGAGTACAACTAAAAGAAGCAGGCAGGTTGGTTGGTAACACTTTTTGGTGTTTAGCAGCAGCTGCAATTACACCCCCACGTAAAGGTGCTGAGATCGTTGCAGAAAGCGTTTGATTGCCAAGGCTTGATTCAACTGCCAGGCTGCCGGCAGTAGCGCTGCTATCCCACATCACTTTTACAAGCGTCACTGGCGCACTAGGCTGGCAACTGGCAACCGAACTTACAATTGCCCCTCCGGTGATACAAACCTTGAAGGTTGAAGAGTCTCTCCAGGTTCCGCCAATTGCATAATCATATACTGTTGCATAGGTCACACAGGTCGGTCCCGTAATGGCAACCTGCGCCTTGGCTGACTGCTTAAAAAACACACCTACTAAAAGAAGTGCAAGTGTTGCGATCATTCGAAAATGTCTCATGGTCAATTATTTCTTGTAGTTATACTCGTATGTCTTGATGATATTCTTGCTTTGATCACGAATCAGCTTTAGTCGCCCCAATCCATCGTATTCATAGAAAAGCAACCGGTTATTTGCGTCACACTCCGTTATTTTCCCGATCCCTTCTTTATATGCAACTGTAGACATGAAGGCTCCAGATGGGTATAATCGCAGTTCATCGATGTAACCATTTCCGGTTATCGTAATTGATTCACCTAACTCTAATTCATGCTTATACAAGTTCCATCCATCGACTCCTTGATATAGAAGCTGCCCTTCTCCGCCATTTATATTGGCCGATCCTTTGGCATCTTTGATCCAGTAGGTTACAGTGAACATCCCACCACTGAGCCTATCTATAGAAATAGTATTTCCTTCGAGCAAATAAGATTTGTAACCAGTTATTCCCCGGTCGCTGATACCCGATTGATCATATGTCCACCTGCCGTTACCATTTGATTCAAAAGATGTGTAGGCGATATTCTCATAAGCCGCATTGGCGACCGTAGCCACTACATAACGATTAGAATAGTCATTGATGAAACTGGTTACCTGGTCGTTGCTCCTGGTTTCTATGAGATTTCCATTATCATCATAGATAAACTCATTTGTTTCTTTAAAAAACTCGGGGTGACGTAGCAACACAGATTTATCAGATGCTTGATGTCCAATGCTTCCAAGTGATATAGGCCTGTCTGTTTTTAAAGCATATGTTTTCCAAGGCTTTACGACCTCCTTTCCACCTATATTGTATAATTTATACTCATTTACATTAGCATTTATAAGATACATAAAATGCATAAATGGATTAGTCTGGTCCAACTTCAACAACCAGGTTTCGGTTGCTACCGGGGTATGAACGGCATTATTTTCTTTCAACTTTTGAATAGCCCCCCCGATCGTATAATCTTCTGGGTAATAACTTATCTGGTATAAAAAACTTGAAGGGTCCTTCTGCACAATTTTTCCTCGTTGTAATAATAGGGCTGGGTCAGTTGCAACTGAAGTAGCATTCTCCTGGTAAAGAGAACCATTTACGTATTGCTTCGAAACAGTATTCCTTAAATCAGTCCTACCACTATACTGATAGTAAACCAGGGGTGTTAACCCTCTAAAGGATTGATTAAATCCAATTATCCCGGTCGCATCCGGCCATTTGCGCGACCATTTTGAAGACAGGAACCGAGTAGCGCATTTACAACTTACATTATTCTGATTAGCGATTTTTTCTGAGATAAAGTCATAGGTATTATTTGACTCGCTCACAGGAAGATTATTCTTATCGAATACCGTAACCTTTTTTGTAAGACCAAATGCCCAGGGTGCCATCCGCTGTTTTGGCGCGAAGGGCCAACCGATTGCAGGTTCATACAAAAAATAGTCTTTAGTGTCTGTGAAGTCATATACAGTTTTGCCATTGTATCCAGTAGGGGAATTGGTATGTACCTCTACTCGTGAAATTCCCTCTATGGGGTTAGCCATTGCACTGTTATAGTTGGTCAGGATGAATTTATAGTAGTGATGATCTTCGAACTTTTTTATCAGAGCTATGACGATACCAACTACTGCAACCGCTACGCCTATTACTGTTGCTGCCGCTGCAGAAAATACAGCCGTCAAAATTTGGTTTACAGCCATACTAACAGCGGTATTAAGTAAAAATGCACCCAAGTTGAAAGATGCCGATGGAGATTTGACAGCCATCTCAGGGAACTCAATACCGGGATGCTTATAGCGTGAATGGTCTTCGTCGTATTCGGTGTGGCTCACATTAGTATAGGCTGGGTTTTCATATCCCCATCGTGATGTTTTAAAGTTGTTGCCTCCGTTAGGTGTTCTGTAATAATAATTCGTTACAATGTTTTTAGAAGGATCACTGCCGTCAAACAACACCGTTGATTCGACCGATACCCCGCCGTATATTTTATCGGTAGCCGAGGGAGCTGTTACAACTGGGCGGCTATAATTTTGTGTGTAATTATAGGTCAATGTTCCGCCCGTTGGGTAAGTCACATTCTTAAGTAGCCCATTCTTCGCATATCCAACTTTAGGTGTGTGCGAGTTCATCAATACAGCCTTAAAATATTGATTCTGTGGATCACTTAAGAAATCATGATCCTCGGTGGCCGGCAGTCCGCTTAGACTACCGTTATAATAGCCCCAGTGATCTTGTGATAGTGAATTCCGAGCAGGAATTATGTCATCGGTTGATGTAAGACTACCTGTGTAATACTGAAACTTGTAAGGCGGCTCTGATGCTTCATCTTCATCTGAACCAAGTTTGGTTATAGATATCAGGCAAAGCCTGGCAAACTTTTCTTCAAACGGTGTGAAATTCTCTAAAAGCCCCCTAATGGTGTTTTTGAAAAAGTATCCATGTTTAAATTGATACCCGCGAATTCGCTTACCATTTAAAAAATATTCAATTGAGTACAGGGGGTTTTCTCCAGGTAAGTCTTTTCTTTTAAAGCCGAAATAGTTAAAATCAACGAAACCCCCGTTCGGAAAAATTATTTTTTTTATCCGTTGGTGCTCATTAATGGACTTCATGTAGGTTACTGTAGTAGTCGAAGGTGCCAACCGCCCAAGTAAGTTAGGATCAGTTGCGTAAGCATCGGCATTGGCAGGATTGGCAAGATAACTAAACCAATTTTCAAGCGACATCCCTCCTAAAATCCCTTTTTTACTGGCGTACTTGTTCAGATCTCTTTCATGCGAAATGTATTTGCCACCCAGTACTTCCTGTGTTGTCCGCTCATATTCAAACAGAATTTTGTCTCCTGAATTAGGGTTCTCTATTTCGGTTAATGACCAGCCACTAACTATGTAGGGACGTTCCTCCAAAGGCAATGGTTCACCTGCAAACCGGTTTACTGCATAAGGATGATTAGGCATATTCTGGTAGCTAATTGGATACCACTGTCCATTGCGGTACTCAGAATATTTATATCTCGTTATACGAGTGAGGTTTTTTGCTGTAAAATGATATTTAATCCCGTCCTCGGTTGTGATTGTAAAGGCGCTGATGCGGGTTCGAATATGGTCGTTCGTCATATCCGCAGTTGAGTAGGAGATATTTACCCTTGAATCTCCTAACTTTTTGATGGTTCCGTTTTTTCCAATCACGAAAGTTCCGGAGTGACCATTCATGCTAAACACAAAACGATCTTGTTCCGTATCAGCCATTGCTATGTTATAGGGCTTATAAACCACGTTTTCATTAGCGAAAACAACATAATAAGTCAAAGCTTCCGGGCAGCCGATGCCTGCAGCTGGGCTATACATATAGCCCGCACCATATCGTTTTAAAGATTCTGGTCCCCGATCTACCCCTGTACGTTCCATTTGATCATCAGGCAACCCATTTTGAATGCGGGATACCATGCCTCCGGCTTGTAAAGCCCAGCCGGTTCCAAGATTAGAGGCCAGATCATTAACCTGTAACCCGTTGCCACTGGAATAGACAGCTGCAACCCCTGTAGACAGCCCGCTCTTGCTATCGGTATAAGATATTAATGGGAATGTTTGTTCAGCACTGCCCCTTTGATAATTGACTTGTGCTTTAGATGTTATACCCGCTGCTAAAGCAGCAAATACTATAAATAGGCTCTTTTTAAACATAAGAGATGTCATTATTCATTTTATTTGAAACTGTACCCGATTCTAAAAATTATGGCTTGGGTGCGTGGCACTTGTTGATAGCTAAGGAAGTCCCAGAGCACCTGTATGTTTCCCTTGAGTTTTTTCCCGGCTTTGTACTTTTTGCTTACGCCTAAAAGCCCACTGCGCTGCCATGCAGAGTATGCCTGTAGTTGCGCCAGAGAATGAAAAGCGCTTCTGTAATTCATCTCATAGCCCCCGGCTATAAAAAAAGCTCCCTTGATTTTATAGTCCAGATAGCTTCTGATACCTACACCCTGAGATGATAATTCTAAGTCCCTAAATCCTTTGCCCCAGCCTAATTTATAGGAGCCCCCAATACCGAAGGCACCTTTATCATTGAGTTTATATCCGAGTGACAAGCCCAAATCAGAGGTCACCGGAAGAAAAGAAGTTCCTTTTTGATTTTGGATATTAGCCCCATACTCTAGGCGCTTTAGGAAGGGTTTAGTCTTTTGGGAGTTGGGCTTGAAGCCTTCCGGTAACTCGGCTTCGCCGTTACCGAAGGACCCCGCTGTAAGCTGCTCAACTTTACTTTTAAGGCTTGCTAATTGTCCTTGAGCGCCACTCGCCTGATCTCGAAGTCTAGTGATGACTTCAGGGGAAGAGCCGAAGCGTTGTGTGATCGCCTGCGATACTGATGCCCGTGTTTGTAGCCCTTGTAGAGATATTGCGCCAGTACTTTCCCCGTCCCCACCCGGCAGCCGGAACAGCTTTGCCAACTCCGAGTTCTTTCGGAAGAAGTCTTTATAGGCCTTGGTGCCGGTTAAAAGATCCAAGGCTTTTCGCTCTATCTTTTTCTTATCCTTCAGGGTCTCTTTATATTGGGCTACTTGTTGACTGTAGTAATAGGCTTGCTTATTGAGCTTCCTCATTTCCTTAGGTACAAGTTTTCCTACACTTTGTTTTAGCGCTTGTCTACGTTCTTTGAGATAGGCTTTGACAGCTTCGGTAGATGCCAGGCTTCTGTCTAATTCTTTTAGAGAAGCAGAAGCTTTCGAAAGAGCAGCTTTATTTTCCGCTTGCCAAGTTCCTTTGGCAGCTGCCAAGAAATCGAGCGAGGTTTTTAAGGTATCAAGAGCCGCATTATAGGGAGCATAGATAGTGGCACCCGAGAGAGTTTGTTGCAATGTTTTATAGCGGGCAGCGGAATGTTGCTTTAGTGCAGTGGCTTTGGTGCTGTCCTTTCGGGAAAGTCTGCGCCACAGCTTCGCCTCAATCTTTTGAAAAGAAGCCAGCACTTTTTGTGTCTTTGTGTCCAGCTTAGAAGAAAGAGCGTCCGTCTTTTGGGTAATCGCGGCTAAATACTCCAGTGGAAGTTTCACTGTGCTATCCTGTGCATTGGTGCCCGGGTGTAGCAACAGCAATAGCAGCATCGCAGTAATAGCCAGTTTATCTCCAAGCAGCTTTGCAAAAAACATAGGGCCTTTGGTTGTATTCACTTAGTCGTGATTGCACCGTAAAACTGGGGAGGAAACCACGATATAAAAAGAGTGGTAGCACGGTATTTACACCGTGCTACCACGGTATGCAAACCGTAATTTTACGCAGGTGAAAAAAGAGGTTACAGTGGGAACTCATGCCCATATCGCTTTTCCTGCTCACCCAAGCACCGTTCTTATATTTTCGGGTCTTCCCCCTATTGACAAGCCTAAAGGGGGTGGTAAGTGTTTAAGCTGTCCTGCTAAAGTCGTGTAAACACACCCATTTCTTCGTGGAAACGGGGTTTCCCGGCAAGCTTCTGAAAGGCACTTTCACGGTTCTAAAAGAAGTTATTTATGAACCACTTTATTTCTCTTGCATTGGCGGAACAAATGACCGCACAATACCGATCGAGTTACGAGAGCATTTTAAAACCTGAATTCCAGCAATCCGGTATCCTGCCCCTTTGTGAGAGTTTTGACCGGGCGCCCTTTGATGTTTTGCTGGCTAAAAACGGTTGTACGGGTCTCAGAATTTATTACGGTATGGATGAAGAGCTAAAAATTCACGCTATCATTGTGGGCACAAACGAAGCCGGAGAGGATATGCTTACCATTAGCCCAGCCTCAAGCCTGGCAGCTGGTAGCATGACGACAGAAACCGAGGATGAGATCATCGAAAGAGGGAACAGGTGTCCTGATATCTGTCCACCGGAATCTCCACTGAACCCCTAAAACCGTTTATTAAAACCTATGAGCTTTTTCCTCAATGCCCTTTTCAGCCTGTCTGTCGGCATCGGAGCAATTGTTGGCTGGGCCCGGTTTAAAAAGACCGGCCCGGCCTTTCTTCCCTTCCTGATCCTGGCAACCCTGGGTTTCCTTCATGAAGTTCTCAGCATATGGCTCATGAAGGCAGGATACTCCAACACGGTAAGTTATAACCTGTTCTGCCTCGCAGAAGCCCTGTTGATCAACTGGCAGTTCCAGCGGTGGAATCTCTTCGCAAAGCGTCCCCGGACCTATTTCGTGTTGCAGTCCATTATACTTTCTGGCTGGGTGGCAGAGCAGGTGATCTATGATCCTCTCTTACGGTTCAACTCGTATTTTATTATTGGCTATTCCTTCCTCATCGTACTTATGAGCATTACCCTTATCAACCGCCTCATTTTCAGGGAAGCCCGCAGCTTGCTACATAATTCCCGCTTCCTGATCTGCATGGGACTTATCATCTTTTTTATTTATGGTGTTTTAGTGGAAGCTTTTTATCTGTTTGGACTTACGCAGAGCCAATCTTTTCGCATCGGCATTTACGAGATTCTTTCTTATATCAATTTATTTACGAACCTGATTTACGCACTGGCATTTCTATGGATCCCTATGAAACCACGATATATCATGCAGTCCTGATCACGTCCCTCGTTTTGGGGACCGTGATTATTTACTTCGCCGTTTCGGTTATCCGGATACAGCGGCGGCATTTTGAACGAAAGCGAAGCCTGCTCATTAGCGAGATCGCGCTGCTGGAAAGCGAAAGAACCCGCATTGCCAATGACCTCCACGATGAACTTGGCCCGCTGCTTTCGGTGACCCGTATACAGATCAGCAAAGCAGCCGATCAGCTGGCTACACCGGCGTATTACCTCGAAAAAGCGGAAGCAAATATCCTGACTGTTATTGAACGCCTAGGGGGCATAGCCCGTAACCTGACACCGAAGTTGCTGGTGACAAAAGGTTTGGAGGCAGCGTTGCAAGATTTCATAGATCAATACCGGCATATCTCATCCATCCGTTTTCGGTTGTGCTATGAAGTGAATCAGCATTTATCCGGGGATCAAAGCCTGCTGATATACCGTTTGGTACAGGAGACCGTACACAATGCCGTCAAGCACTCCGGGGCCCATCAGATACAACTACACCTGAAGGAATACGATAAGCAGCTCTATATTTCCTGCAAAGATGATGGTAACGGCTTCGCATCCCTGCCGGCTTCGGAAAACGGCATGGGACTAACAAGTCTCCATAACCGTGCAGAAATCGCCGGCGGTCACCTGCAATGCACTACAGCGGCGGGATCCGGGACCGAGTATTTTTTTCAAATTCCACTAAACATATGAGGCAACCCTTAAGACTGGTTATCGCAGACGATTATCCCCTTTTCCTCGAAGGATTGCATTTGTTGCTGGAACAGCAGGATGAGGTGCACATTGTCGGGGAAGCACATAACGGCACCGAGTTATTGGAGAAGGTAGCTTCCTGCAAACCGGATGTCGTTATCACCGATATTCAAATGCCGCAAATGGATGGCGTAACCGCTACGAGGATAATCCGTTCCCGCTTCCCGGATACAAAAGTGATCGCGCTCACAATGTTCAACGAGGAACACCTGATCGTCGATATGATAGAAGCCGGTGCCGGTGGGTACCTGCTGAAAAGCACCTCGAAAGGTGAACTGCTGAAGGCGGTTCAAAGTGTAGCTGACGGCTACAATTATTTCTGTAACCACACCAGCATCCGCCTTTCGAAACTGATCGCCCAAAGCCGGAGCCCGCTTTTACACCCGAGTGAGCCCTTATTTACGGAAAAAGAGATTGATATCATACGACTGATCTGTGAACAGCATGTAAGCAAACAAATTGCAGACCTGACAAGCCTGACACATAGAACCGTCGAGAAATACCGTGACCGGATCATGAATAAGACCGGGTCGAAGAACGTGGTCGGCATAGTCATCTATGCGATCAAGAACGGTATTTACCGGGTGTGATGGAATAAGTACCGGTGGCTAATTCCTGTAAAAGGGAAAGGCCGGTTAGAATAAAAAAAATACAGCGGCGCATTTTTTAAACCCGATAACTGGTTTTATGCGTTACCGTTTTACCCGCCATGAACAACAACAGATCGAGCAGCTGGCGCATTATATGGAGCTGCATGTTAACCGACCTCTCACCCTTAAAGAGCTTTGCCGGAGAACCGGCATGAGCGCCCGCAAACTCAACGAAGGATTTTTCTTTTTCCTGGACGAGCGACCCCTGCGATACCTCTCAGCCTGCCGTATGGCAATGGCGCTGTTCCTGCTCCGTCATAGTGATCAACCGATCAAAGAAATTTCTTCGGCTGTTGGTTTCCGTTATACCAAAAATTTTATGCTTGCCTTTAAGTTATACTGGGGTTATACAGCCGGGCAAGCCCGGAAGAATGTAAACGACATTTAGCATACCCGCATACCTTTTTAACCGTTTGGCATACCCATTACATTTGGAGGACTCTGGAAGCCTTCAGAGCTTTATGCTGTGAAAATGAAGCGGCTAAATTCAAGAAAAAAACAGTGTCAGTAACATACCGGAGCCGGCCAGGCGGCTGTTGCTTCGCCGCTGTCAGTTTAGCCTGCGCTGTGCTCCTTTTACTTTCCGGAAAACCTGAAGCACGGGACTGCCATACTGCTTAAAAAAACTGACTTACTTTTTTATTGCAATAAACAGGCAAAGCCGAAAACCTGTACAAACGAGTAGGCGATCTATTATTCATTAAAGTTTTTCGGTTGTTTTTTGCGCCTATAAAAGCAACCCTCTTTTATGAAACGTTTTTCATTACTACTTAGCCTTGCACTGGTTGCGGTGCTAAGTCTTTCGCTGTTCGCGTTCCGTTCTTCCGAAACCGTCTTGCAGGAACAGTGGTTCATGTATACCGGTACCGATGACAGCCACATTAATGACCCGGACTACTATATCCCCGCCACCGGAGATGAGCAGGTATGCACGGGAACCGGCGTACGCTGTGCCGTTTTTGTACAGCCCGACGGAAACGATCCTGAACAGCCGGACCTGGAATCACTGGAAGAAGTAGAGCCTGCAGATATTAAGAGGCGCCTCTAAGGCACTGCGCTAGTTAAAAAGGCGAACGGTTAATCGTTCGCCTTTTTTCATAACCCAATTTAGTAATATCTGATAATTATGGATTCTGCGGAATACCGGAACGCTGGATAACGTTATCAGGAATAGGGAACGTATAACGGGGGCTGTTCCACTCCAATGTATATACCTGGTTGCCTATTACACGTTTTAGTGTTACCCGGTACCGGGGGTCCTTATTCAGTCGCCGCAGATCAGACCAGCGAAGGTTTCGGAAAACCAATTCTTTCCGCCGTTCAACCAATATCTTATCCAGTGCCTCTGCCGGAGTAGCTGCCGTGTATGGCACAAATGTGCCCGCCCGGAAACGCTTTACCAGCAGTGCATTTAAATCTGCCAGGGCCGCCTGCGAAGCACCTAACCGGGCATGGCTCTCCGCCCTGGTAAGATACACTTCGTCAGTTGCGATTCCCATAAACAGGTAGGCACTGGCATCATAACTGCCATAAAAGCCAAAGCCTCCGCTAACGGGTTTAAAATAAAGTGCCCGCCGCAGGTCGTTTGTTGCGTAAGAGCGGTAAAGTAGCGAATCCACTTTCCCGGTGGGAGGAACGAGGATCCCTCTTCCCCCAATGGCATGGAACAGGACTTCCGCATTAAAACGGGGTAATGGGTTAGCCGCCGAAGCGTTGAGTGTATTGTAATCCAATAAGGCATTGTTATAAAAAAGCGCGCTGTCACACCAGGCTTTCGCTTCGCCGTAGGCTTCACAACTAAGGGCGGTCCGCGCCAGGGCTGCAAAAGCCGCCGCTTTATTGGGACGCGTTTTAAAGAGCTGTGCGGCCGGTAGCAACGTAGCCGCCTCACGTAGATCACTGCGGATCCGGTCATAAGTGGCTTGTACGGAGGCACGAACAGATGCTTCGGATATTGCCGCCGTAGCACGCAGTACGATGCCCGGGTCGGTAGCAGCGGTGGGGGCATTATAAGGGGCACAAAATTCCTGCGCCAGGTTAAAGTAAGCCAGCCCCCGGAAAAAAAGTGCCGCACCCCGCAGCCGGTTCCATTCCTCACGGCTCTCCGTATCGGGGGTTATATGCTGCAAGCCTTCGAGCACCGTATTGGCATAGAGAACTGCCTGGTACGGCATGGTCCAGTCATTGGATTCATTGTCGTTAAATACGTCAGCGTTCCACGTGTAAAGGTTCTGCGCGGTGCGGTCCGGAAGCGCCAGGTAATCGGCAGTAGTGACCGAGAGATTATCAGAGGCTATTTCGCCGCCATCGGGGTAACCAATATTGATAAAGCGGGCGCCATCGAGTAGAGCACTGTAATCCTTCAGGCTATGGGCCACTACCTGCTTTTTATCGGGTCGTAGCTCCAGGTATTTTTTACAGGACGATGTCGTGAGCACTAGGAAGAACAGTAGGATGATACGTGACATGGGTTAAATTTTAATAGTTAATCAATTATGGAAAATGCACAGGTTACAGTAAAAGGAGTGCTCCCTTACTTTTAAAACCCTGCTTTGAATCCGATGGATAGGGACAGCGGCGAGGGCAGGTTGGTACCGTAGAAATCCGGGTCCAGTCCGTGGGTATTGGCGCGCCAAAGAATCCCTAGGTTCTGGGCAACCGTATATAACTGAAGCGACCTTACGGGGAGCCAGCGGTGGCGCGCCTTTTCAATGGCGTATCCAAGGCGGATGTCATGGAGGCGGATGTTATCGCCTCTTTCCACCAGCACCGAGGCATTCTCGTAAAAAGACTCGCGACGGGTATTGAGCGGGTAGATCATAGAGGGCACCGTGGTAGTGGTCTCATCGCCCGGCTTTTGCCAGCGTTCTTCATAGTCCGGGTGACCCCTCCAGCCGTTAAATAGAGTATTGTATTGGAGGGAGTTTCGCCGGAAATAATAACCAAAGCGATAGCTTACATTAAGGGAAAGTTCAACGCCCTTCCAGGAAAAGGTGTTTCGCAGCCAGCCGAAAACGGTTGGGGTGGCAGAACCATGGTATAGGAGCTCCGGTACCGGTGTGCGGCTGATGGCGAGGTAGTCTTTTGTAATTTGTCCATTAACGAGGCCCCGGGGATCACCAGTAAGAGGATCCAGGCCTGCCCAGGCGTAGCTGAATATATTATTCAGGGGCTTCCCTACCAGGGGGACCGTGGAGATACCGGTAGTAAGGTAGGTAGATGCCGCTGAACTGATACTGTCGTAGCGCGTCAGGCGGCTACTGTTCCAGGAGCCAAGAAAGCTGACCGACCAGCTAAAGGTGCGGTTAACCACCTGGGAACTAAGTTCAAGGTCCACACCCTCGCTTACCATGGCGCCTATATTGCGACGCAGCCTGCCGGTGGGCCATCCCACCGTCGGATCAACGGGCGCATCGCCCAGCAGATCCGTTGCCCTTTTGCGATAATACTCGATAGACCCGGAGAGGATGCCTTTTACAAAAGCAAAATCCACCCCGGCGTTGAAGGTCCCCACCCTCTCCCACCGGAGGTCGGGGTTAGCCGGGCGCCCGATTGCGGCGTAGGGTCCGGTAATAAAGGCGTTGCCCGAGTTAAAATAACTAATGGTGGTGTAAGCTGACAGGGTGTTATCAACGTTTCCATTATACCCATACGTAACCCGCAGTTTAAGGCGAGGTACCGCACGCCACCGGTAAAACGACTCCTTATCGAGCGTCCAGGCAACCCCGGCGGAACCAAGCGGTACGCCCTTCTGGTTGGACGCTACGCCAAAGAGATTGGAAGCATCTCTGCGCAGCGAAACAGACGCTGTATACCGGTTTTTCCAGGTGTAGGCCGCGTTGCCATAAGCTGATACATAACGGTTGACGGACTCGCGGAAACCTGTGGAAGAGGGAATGGTGGAGCGCACACCGTTGTTATAGTACAGCCGGTAGGAAGAATCATAATTAACATTGGAAAAAGTCAGGATCTCACCGTTATAGCCATAGACACGGTTGTAGGAACCCGTTACCCCGGACTGCCGGACTTCCCCGCCGGCAATGGCGGCAAGTGCCCCTTTCTCCCCCGCTTTGTTATACGACAGCTGCCCACGTGCCGCATAGGCAGAAAGAGTGCTGTTTTCAATATCGAGGATCCCGCCTACCGGCACCGGGTAGGAAAGTGTACCCCCGGCTGACTGGGTATAGCGGTTAATAAGGTTACGGGTATTATAGCCCCCTTGCCCCTGGTTGTTGTAATTGTCGCTATTGCCTCCTTCATACTGGTAGCGTGCTTCAAAGGATAGCGCATTGGTCAGTTTATAAGTCAGGCCCAGGTTCAGCAGCAGGTCACGGGTTGCCGTCCGGTTATCGTTATGGGTATAATCCTGCAGGGGCACATAGCTCCAGTCAAGGAGACCAGCGGCTTTTGCGGCGGTGACAAAGGTCTGGCGATAGTCCTTTATAATGGATAGCGGGTTTCCGGCGCTGTCAGCAAGCCGGGCATACGGGTATAGATCTTTACCAGACGCAGGAATAATACTGCTGAAAGAAGGCTTGCCGGTGCGGGCACCTGTTTGTGAGTAAGCTACTGTTCCTTCGAGGGTGCCGCGGCGGCTCCACTGCCAGGTGTTGGACAAGCGGGCGGTATAGCGGCGGAAGGTGGCGGCGAGGTTGTCTGCATTACGGTCGTAGCCCAGCGTTAGGGCGTAGGCATGGGCAGCGCTGCCACCGGTGAGGGTAGCGGCGTATTGCTGCCGGAGGGCTTTTTGGTAGAGGTAGCGGTCCAGGTCACGCCGCACATCAAGTCCCCGGAGTTTGGCTAGCTCCTCTTCCAATGCCGCAGTGGTTAAGGCACCTGAACGGTGCCGGATCAGCAGTTCAACTACGGGAGACAGGGGAACCCTATTGGGGGAACTTTCCTGGTTGGAATAAAAACCTTTGGAAAAAAGAAACCGTTCCACTTCAATAAAAGAGGATGCGCTCATTTGCGGGAGTGCGAAGAGGTCGGGCTTTTCCACCAGGGTAGTGTTGGCAATAACAAAAAGTGTAGGCTTCGCTCCTATGCGTCCCTTCCGGGTGGTGATCACAATGACGCCATTGGCAGCACGGGTGCCCCAGATGGAAGCCGCGGCGGCGTCTTTGAGCAGGGTGATTGATTCCACATCGGCAGGGTTAATATTGGAAATATCTCCTTCATAGGGAAAATTATCCACCACTACCAGCGGATCACTTCCGGCAAAAATGGTGGTACGTCCCCGAATGCTAAGACGAGCCCCGGCCAGGCGCTTGTCGAAAAAAAGACCGGTGGCGGTACCTTCCAGGCGGCTAAGGATGTCGGTGGAAACCGTACGGTTAAGGAGCCCTTCGCTCACCTGGGAGAAAGAACCCGTTGCCCGTTCACGGGGCAGGCGCTGGTAACCGGTGGAGACCGTTACGGCGGCAAGCATGTGCGGATCCGGCGCTAAGGTGAGGCGTAGAGCCTCTGATCCTTCCGGGACGACAAGCACCAGGTGCTCGTACCCGGAATGGGTGATGAACAGCGTATCACCGGGAAGTGCCCCGATGGCAAAAGTGCCGGTGAGGGTAGCTGTAATGCTGACCCGTGTGCGGTTGTTGGTAACCGTGGCTCCACTGGCAGGAACCCCTTCCCGGGTGCGAAGGGACCCGGTGACGGTTTGCGACATCCCGGTAAAGGCGGTGAGAATAAGCAGCAGGAAAAAAAAGAGAAATTTCATATAGCGTTGTTTTAGAAAGTGGGTTAAAAAAGTTTCTGGAGCTACTTGTTGGAAGCGGTCGCTGCCCCGTCTTTAGTCAGGACAAAAACATCGATTTCGCAACGGATTTCACGGAGGGCAAGTCCCTTGAGAGCGAGCGCCTGTGAGAGGGCATCACGGTCGTAAAGGTTCCCGGGAAGATCGATGTCTACGCCACCGCGGATACCGGTCTGGTCCACGACGGGCTGGGGGGAATGGGCTTCGAGGTAGGACAGCAGCAGGGACAACGGGCGGTTGCGCAGGAATTTGGGACCATCGCCCCCCAGGTTGTGGGCTGGCTTACCACCAACGCTCTTAAGTACGATAGTGGAATCGGTACGCACCAGTACGGTGCAGAGGAGGGATCGTTTTTCGGTGCGGCCGTGCAAACCAAAGAAGCGGTCGAGGTCCTGCCCCATGGATCGGTTCAGGGACGCTTTGCGTTCGATGGGCATGGTTAGTTCATAAGAGAAAAGATTCGCCCACCGCCAGGCGTTCAGGCTGTCGGCATCAGCCGGGGGCACAAAGGTCCCCGGATCTACGCCCTCCCACAGGCGCCGGGACGAGGGCCAGTTCGAACTGGAGGGAAATGCCAGGGAATAGAGCTCCGGCACCGTGGCGTTGGTTGCCACGAGACGGGCGGTCCCTCCCACTGAATCTATGGTGCGTTTCATTTGGGCAGGCAAGCCGGGCATGTACCGGGTGATAAGGGAGCGGTACGCATAGTCACTTTCCTTGCCGCCGTTATTGGCTACCAGCAGGGGCTTTGCCGGGTCCCAGTCCTGCACATCCTGCTTAACGGGCCAGCCGGGCGGGAAACCATGGCGGAGGACCTTGACGATGTTAGGCACCGTCAGGTATTCACCGCCCGTTATGGCGCGAACGGTGCCGGTGCCATCCAGCCAGACGAGGTGCGGCACCATGATATTGGGAAAGTACTGGCGGAGAAGGGTATCATCGGTAACCATAGGGAGCTGCAAGCCTTGCAGGGCTTTACGACCGGCAAAGACGGAGCGCACCCGACCGGCAGGTGCCCCGGTAATGGCGACCACCTGCACTCGTGTTTTATACTCCCGTTGGATGCTGTCAAGGAGCGGAAAGGCGGTGAGGCAGGAGCCGCAGTTAGGGCTCCAGAAATCGAGAATGAGCAGGTCTTTTTGCAGATCTGCACTTGCCAGGGGCACGGCGCGTTTAAGGAGCAGGGCACGGGCGGCGGGCGGCAATGCCTGCCCGATGGAGAGGGGCATAATACCTTTATTACTTTCCTGCGCCAGGGATAGTATAGGCAATAGGATGACCATGACAGCCAAATGATGTTTCATTGTTCGGTTGTTGAGGAGTGTGAGGGAAAGATGTGAAGCAGCGACAATACTTAGCCTGTTGCTGTTGAAAGAAGGGAACCGATCTAAGTTGGATTCTTGGGCTTTTTAGCAATGCCGGTCTTAAGAAGATGAATTGTGGTGTAGTGATACGTATGGAGAGGTACTAACCCAGGAGGAGTTTGCAGGCAAGTGTGCCTGAAAAAGAAGAAGGAATTGATATGGTAAGCAGTTACTCTCATAGTGATTTACAATCCAGAGAGCCTTTATAAGCAGAGAAAAAAATAGGCGCAGGTCTCAACTTACCGCTTTTGGGTACCTAGGAGAACCCGCACACGAATAAGAGAGTACCCACGCCAGAGGGTGGGCACTTCACTCATCGTCTCGTGTGCGTTGAAATTCCTAGGTTTCAAAAGCGAGACTCTAAGCGAATTGCTTCAATTAATTATGAAGAATCGCAAAATTACTTAAATGTGAAAATAAAGAAACTTTATTAAGTAAACAAATCCGTTGACATCTTTTTTATAAGATTAGCTCACATTGCTTGATTATTGCGATGGACAAGGTCAAAAATACATTTCTCATAAACTTAGGTAAGCGTATTGCTTTCTTACGTGAAGAGAATGGCCTCAATCAAGCACAATTGGGCATTGAGTGTGATAAAGATCGACAAAGTATTAATCGATTAGAGAAAGGCAACATTAACCCATCCATATTTTATTTATATCAAATCTGCAATGCATTAGAGATAACAATTACAGACCTATTTGATTCAAAGGAATTTAAATAGTTCCTCGCTGTAAAAGATGTTTTGGATTTACAATAGAATTATTAAATGAAGAAAGAGAATAATAAACCTTCTTTATGACCTTATACCAATTTAACCTCCTCGATGAAATGGAGCAGCAAGAAGCGATCTGGGAAGGCACATTGATAGCAAATAGAATTGAAGGTGAATACAAACTTTTGCTATACCAGATAGATAGCTTTTACGTGGAGGTGTGGTATCATGTGGAGCATAATGTTGTTAAGCGGTATCGGAGTTTTTCGAGTATGGAGAAATTGCAACCTTACACTATGCAGATAGATATCAAAGGCCTCATACTTTAATTATAATCAATAGCGCTAGGCAAATAGTTTATTAGCATTAATTTTTTTGATTTAAGACAAGTAAGAGCTGACTTAGATATGTTTATTAAAGTAATTAGATATGATCCAATAAGAAACGAGCAAGGCAATATTCCTGTGGAAAAGAAGATAAGCTGAAGAATATTGTTATAAAGAAATAAACTATATCGACATTTAGTTTTAATAATTGGAGGTAGATCTATAACAGACTTAACTAATTCACCCAGAGATCTAAACTTATAGACGGCCTTTTTAATCTAACTTTCTATAGACGCCGATTCGTTATATTCTTCTTTTTCGTAAGGGATATCTTCAAGGGGTTTTTTTGCGTCTCTTTTAATAATACTCATATACCCAAAAATGCTTAAAGCGGCAATCGCTAATATACTTATTGCCACAATATTAAATATTATACTATTGCTTTGATAGCAGTTATGAAAAAAGCTTTCTTTAGTGATAATCTTTTGGTAACCAAGCCAATAGGATACGACAGCTGCGCCATAAAATAGTGCTACTACTACTAGATATGCTACCTTGATCTGTGGTGTACGCTTCTTTGTACCTTCTGAACGAAGCCAGTTCTCCCATCCTAAAGTACGTTTCTTTGGATAAGCCCCAGCAATCCTCCTCTCTAATAAAGCAATATAATTACCGACCCGCATCATTCTTTCTACCTCACCTAACCAACGAATCAAAATAACATAACAAAATAAAGGCACAATGATAAAACATAGAATTTCAGGAACGCCACTGGTATCTTGCCATCCATTTATGGCTAAACCAACTAACGCGCCTAATGAAACAGTTCCAATTTGTAAAATGCTGTTTTGGTTTTTTAAAGATTCAATACTCTCACTTCGTAATGACTTATATTCTTCTAAGGAGAGAGTTACCCAAGGCTCAATCGCTTCGGGAATACTAGCTTTTTGTAATGTTGATTCTAGCAGCATTATTATTAATTTCAAGATTATCCCTTAACTCCAAATCCATTATTTAATTCTAAGATACAATTGAAACCATTATGTTTTTAACTGCTTCTAATTTCAATGCGAGATATATTATTGCAAACTAAGATGAACTACATAAGCTTGTCTTAGATGGTTAATAGCTTTCGAAAAGATTTTTGTGTAAAATTTCATCAGTTTGACCAGGGGAAGACTCGAAAACCCGTTTTAAAGGGCTAAAAGCAGTTATCTATCAGTTATAGAACATCCATGATCTTTTCCACTCTCCGTACATGTTTGCTATGCAATGCGATTCATCAAGAGAATTAGTTGATTTTGGCTTTAAGAAAAAGAAGTTGTGATCTCCACATCACAATTGGTGCGTAATGTTGCGATAAAGAAAAAGTGGCGCAGTATTTTCAAAGTCAATTATTAGAAGCCTTGCCTACTATGAATGACAGAATTGAAGACAATCCGACCTACAAAAAATTTAAAAAGGATTTAGAAGGAGCCGCCGCTTTACATAAGATCGTAAAGTTCTTTGCCTTCTTTGGACTTAAAAGTAAAAAGGTAACTGAGGCTTTTAGCCAACTTCCAGAACTACAGCAACAGTTTGAAAAACTTTCTAAAACACCAGATAAATTCAACGACTATTTTGCAAAGCGCGGATGGATTGCTTATGAATCTATTAATGCCGCTTTGATGGATAAATGCATTACGTTAGCTGATGCGGGGAACTTAGAGGATGCAGAAATTGAACTGACCTCACATTACAGTTCTCCTGAGCTAAAATGGCCAATCGCATGGCTGAAAGCAATTCCTGCATTTAGATTACGATACCATTTTCTACGGCTTGCTTATGAAGATACTCTAGCAGAACGTTACCATTCAGTAGTGCTTTCACTGCTAACTATCATGGATGGTGCCGTTAACGATATCAGTAAAAGCAAGGGCTTCTTTGCAGACAATACAGATTTAACAGCTTGGGACTCTATGGCTGCTCACAGTACCGGACTCTCAGTACTAAAAGAGATTTTCAGCGAAAGCAGAAAAAGGACATCTTCAGAAACTATCGACCTGCCCTTTAGAAATGGCATCGTACATGGTCGTGATTTAGGCTATGCTAATAAAACTGTTGCTGCAAAATGTTGGGCAGCATTATTTGCCATTGGTGAATGGGCGAAGTCTATCCAAGATGGAAAAAAAGTACCAGCGCATGAGGAGCCTATCCTTTCGTTTAAGGAGAACCTTGAGCAGCTTAAAAGTGCGATAAAGGAGTATAGTGCGATAAAGAAAAGAAGCAACGAAGTCAGTAAAAAAGTGAAAGCCTGGAAACCAAGGAATCTTACAGTAGGCGTTGATATTCCTGAGAATGGAAGCTCAGAGGAATATGAAGCTTTCACTCCAGAGAAAGAGGCACTAACCTTTTTAGAAAACTGGAAGAGGAAAAACTTTGGAGCCATTGCAAAACAGATTCATCGATTTACAAAAGAAGAAATCAACTATAACACTGAGGCAGGAAGAATAAGAAATGCTTTTAAAAATAAAGAGCTTGTTAATTACAAGATTTTAAAAGTAGTTGATTGTGTGCCTGCTATTTCTGAAGTATTTGTATCCACGACCATCCTATCGAATGAACAAACATTTGAAAAGGAGATCAAGCTTAGATTGATTTATGAAGACAATCAAGGTAGTACTTTAATATTAGGAGAGCCAGGAGGAAGTTGGACTTTTATCGAGGATTTCTTTTATAATATTCAGTATATCATTTAAAGAACAAGCTTATAATATTAGATCGGACTAGAGCTGCTATTGACAACTTTCTGTTAGTACTTTATCCTTGATATGTAAGTATCTCATGATTTCTCTTTCGGATACTCATTGAATCATGATTATTTGTAACGATGGCTTGAAGCATAGCTATCAATATCGCTCAGTATAAATATTTTTTACAAACGGTTATTTTGTCTTCCTTAAAATTACATCACTTCACCCTAACGTTGGTGCGCAACGCAATTCAGCAAGACGCAGCACCTATATTTTTAAGAATCACAGCGATGATGACAAAAAATTTATAGCTAAATATTTTGACAATAGATCTTTTGGCATTTTATCCCAAAGAACTTCTTGTATTAGGCAGGCGCAAATTCTCTCCTTTAATACAACTGCATGTTGCTAACATCAAACAATGTGATTCCCTCTACTAAACTTATGAGAAGAAATACTGCCCTTTTTCTAATTGTCTATTCATATATTCTATATCATCTGTAATAACGTTTACGGGTGCAGGAAAGTGCAACCGGTTTTCGATCTGGTCGGAAATCTCGTAATCTGCTTTTCGTTCGCCTTCCTTTGTTACTACTAATAGGTCGTAATCACTGGTGTAGACGTAGGTAATATGTCCCTCCGTATATTGGTCTTCTACCCAGGTGTTGGTTGCATGGCTGCCAAACAGGATGATCTTCTCCGGGTTAACGGTTACTTCAATGAGCTGGGTGACTCGATGGAGTTCTTGTTGTTTGTTTTCGGGGAGATGCGAGAGGGAAGTTTTCATATTGATATTCGGCGTAAATATTTAGAATGCAGAGTTCGCAATTTGTTTCGATAAATTGAAATCATTTGTAGAATTTAAGATTGATTATCGGAAAGTCAGTAACATAAGTACGATAATGATTTTTTATTAACTGGTCTATACTGCTTTTCTTTTAATTAAAAAAGGTTGCCAGTACGGTTTGTTTAATAAGATTTCTCCTTCAATTTCGGGCTACTGGCAATTAGCTTCTTCGGGTTACTTATTTTGATTTAATTTGTCACAACCAATACAATTTGACTGCTTTGAACCAGAATACAAAACAACTAATCCATTACACAATTGACTCCACCCTTTTGCAGAGCGGTCGGATTATTCAGGTGGAAAAGACATTCGATTTATACACTTGTGTTTGTATTGACGTTAAGGTGAGTCCTATTTTCCAAATAACCGAAATGGGCTTTTCTATATCTATACTGCAAGAACATCATTTCTTTCTGAACCTTCAATTAATATCAACTTCAAAATAATAATCTATGATTTCATCATCTGTTGATCTTACAAAAGGTTCATTGTGGAGAATATGGGATTTACATGTTCATACACCAGCTTCTTTTGGTGGAGATTACAATGATTTTATTGAAAAGGCCGGCCAATGCAAGGCTGCCGTCATTGGCATTAATGATTATTGCAGCATCGCAGGATATGAAGAAATCATTAACCGAGGAAGTATCCCCGGTAAAACATTGTTTCCTGTTGTTGAATTCAGGATGCATAACCTATTACATACCAAAAAAAACCCGAAAGGTGTCCGCATAAATTTTCATGTCATTTTTGACAATGATCCAAGTGTTTTTTCTAAAATCAAAACATGGATTGCCTCAGTTGACTGTTTTGACGATAAAGGCAAAAATTCACAACTTGGCGCATTAGATTCCTTATTGATAAAGCAAACTTCTTTTGATTTTGATGGAGTCATTGAGAGCTTGAAGAAATTCGATCTATATGATACTCATTCTCTCATATGGCTACCTTATGATGAGTATGGAGGTATTGATGAAATCAATCCGGTGTCTAATGGTTTTTTCAAGTTGGCTATGATTGATAAGGCCCATATAATTGGGACGTCTACAGAGAAACAAATCGAATTTTTCAAATTCCAGGATTCGAAATTTACTATTGATCAATACAATGCATGGTTTGATAAACCCAAGCCTTGTATTAAAGGTTCGGACGCGCATAAAAATGATTATCCTTTTGGTTGTCTTCAAGATGCACAATCACAACCAATCGAGAAATATTGCTGGATCAATTCTGATCCTACTTTTGAAGGGCTAAAACAAATCATTAACGAACCAGACCGTGTTTATATAGGAGAAGAACCTCCTCTCTTAAAACGTGTAAAATCTAACAAGACAAAATTTATTCACTCTTTAAGTATTAAGCTAACTCCTGGACATTCTTTAGATGATATTTGGTTTAAAGACTTTTCAATAAAATTTAATAGTGGTTTAGTAGCAATTATTGGTAATAAAGGGGGTGGGAAAAGTGCAATTACTGATATTATTGGGCTTTGTGGTAATACCCATCAGGACCCAACTACATTTTCCTTCTTAACCAATCTGAAATTCAGAAAGCCAAAGCCGATTAATCTTTCAGAAAAGTTTGAAGCGTGTTTAACATGGGAAGATGGTACTGAAACAAAGAGATGTTTAAATACAAATCCTGACAAAAGCTTTCCGGAAAGAATAAAATATATTCCCCAACATTTTTTAGAACGCTTGTGCTCGAATGTTGAAAGCGATCTTTTTGAAAAGGAGCTTAAACAAATTATTTATTCTCACACACCTGGTGATAAACGCTTGGGAAAAGCTTCTCTTGACGAATTAATTAACTATAAGTCAAGTTTGATAAACAATGATATTTCTCAAATTCATAATGAACTATCGGCAATCAATATTAAGATTGTTGAGCTAGAAATAAAATCAACGGAAAATCATCGTAAGGCTATAGAAAATCAAATTAATTTAAGACAAGGAGAGCTATTTGCGCACGAAAGTAGTAAGCCTATCCCACCTGCTATCGAAGAAGGTGAAACAGATGACCAAAAAGCCAGGTTTGATGAATTGAAAGCTATTAGAGATCAAATTCAGGCTATTGAAAAAGAGATTGCGATTTTAGAAAGCGAGAAACGGGATTTGTCGATTCAGAAAGAAGAGCTCAATAGAGCAATAATATTTTATCAAAGTATCGGTCTGCAACTCGATAAATATTTTTCTCCAAATGATGAGTTTCTTACGATACTTTTAAAAAACAACATCGATGTATCAAATATATTACAATATAAAATTGATACATCACCTATTGAAAGCATTATCGAACGTTTAAACATACGAGAGATTGCTATCAATTCTTTTTTGAATACTTCTGAAGGAAGTCTGACTAGTAAACTTTTCATCCTTAATGAAAGATTAAAAAAAGAGCAAGAAGAACTTGATAAACCAGCAAAAGAGAAGCAGAAATATTTAGATGAATTGAAAGAATGGGAACGAAGAAAGCAAGAGATTGAAGGAAGTACAGACACTGAAGGGACGTTAAACTTCCTTAACAATTACATTTCATATCTTAAAGAAAGTCTGTCTTTTGAACTTGAAGAAAAATACGTGGTTCGAAAAAAGCTAGCCATCCAGCTACATGATAAAAAAACAGACCTGCTTGCTGTTAGAAAAGAACTATTCCAGCCAGTTATGCAGTATATAGATAACTTCAAAGAACTTAAACAGCGTTATGATGTCAAGATAGATGTAGGGCTAGAAATACGTGGATTTTCAGAAGGGTTTTTCAGCTTTATCGGTCAAAATAAAATTGGAACATATAATGGGAAGGAAGAGGGATATAAAAAGTTATTTGACCTTCTTGAAAAGTCCCAGTTTGAATCAAGTGAAAATTTTATTCAATTCACCGAGGAAATCCTTTCCAGCTTACGACATGATAAAAGGACGCCTGAGAATAAGCCTACATCTATTGAGAACCAGCTTAGGCAAGGGGCTGAGTTAGCACGTTTGTATGATTTTCTTTTCGGTGCTGGTTATCTGCAGCCAATTTATAATCTTAAACTGGGAAATAAGACGCTTGAGCAGTTGAGCCCAGGAGAAAGAGGGGCTCTTCTTCTGATTTTTTATCTAATCTTAGATAATGATGACATTCCGTTAATAATTGATCAGCCTGAAGAGAACCTTGATAATGAAAGTGTTTATTACATCTTAGTCCATTTCATTAAAAAAGCCAAAGAAACGAGGCAAATTATAATTGTTACCCATAATCCCAATCTGGCTGTCGTTTGTGATGCAGACCAAATAATTCATATGCACATCGATAAAGAAAATAAAAATAAAATTCAGGTGGTCTCGGGGGCGATTGAAAACGCGGAGATTAATAGAAGTATCATAAATATTCTTGAAGGCACATTGCCAGCTTTCAATAATAGGGACTCTAAATACTTAAAGAAAAACATTAAAGTTGGAAAAATAGGCGGAAGCAAAATTGTTAATGAAACATTCGGATAAATGCTTATGGATTATTCATAATTTCTTCTATTGGGCATAGTTGCCTTTAATTTAACCTAATCATCCTTTGATTTTCTGAATTGTTTTTGCTTGGCTATTTGACATAAAATATTATTTAAGCGTTTCTAGAAAATCAGGCAGTTATATAAGGCTTTACCTAACCGCTTTAAACAGTATAGGTTATCCTCTGCCAGTGTAAAAGTATTTTCCAGAGAGTCTCCAGAATAGTGAGTAGCACTTTTCGAAAAGTAAGTTGCTGCGCTATTACTTGGAGCAACTAAGTTGCCACGGCTTTAGCATTTCTTAAGAGACTGGTAGCCAGCCAACCCGAATCCAAAGTAGATTGATAATGGAGGTTATTACAGTTGGTTAGGGTGCCAGCAAATTATACCTGTTTGGTGGATTAAGAAACCGTACTGTCATCCTTTTTTGAGTAGAGGGGAAAAGGTATATTGGTGCCAAGATGCACGTAGCGAGTATCACCCGTTGAAGGAAAGCATGAAGACTTTCAATTCATACTTACAATTTTTTTATAGTTTATAACTTTAACAAACCAGCCATTACATTCCATGATCACCGTATTTTTTTCATATTCCCATAAAGACGAAGAACTTCGAAATGAATTAGATAAGCATTTATCCATTCTGAAACGCCAAGGAGTTATCGATGTTTGGCATGACCGATGCATCATCGGGGGATCGGAATTTGAAAGTGAAATAAGCTCTCATCTCAAAGCTGCCAACATCATTTTATTATTGGTAAGCGCTGACTTTTTAGCTTCGGACTATTGCTACGATAAAGAAATGAAGCTAGCCATGGAAATGCATGAGAGGGGGGATGTCGTTGTGCTCCCGGTTATTTTGCGCCCTTGTGACTGGCATGATGCGCCTTTTGGCAAATTGCTGGCAACCCCTAAGGATGGGAAACCCGTAGTAAAATATCCTACGTTTGACGAAGCCTTTTTAGAAGTGACCAACGAAATAAAACGGATTGTAAAAACACTTCCGGCTTCGGCTAAAAAGAATGAAGCTGCTTTCCTAGAAAGTTCGGTACCGCAACCCCTACCTCGATCGAGTAACCTGCGAATCAGAAAGCAATTTTCTGATCATGACAAGGATAAATTTTTAGATGAGGCTTTTGAGTATATGGCTAAGTATTTCGAGGGTTCTTTAAAAGAATTGCAAAAGCGAAACACCGATGTGGAATATCGTTTTAAAAGAATCGATTCCCAAACCTTTACGGCAGCTGTTTACATTGAGGGAAATATTAAAACGGAGTGTATGATATTTTACGGGGGGGCTTCTGCTTTCGGGTTTTCAAAAAGCATAAGCTTTACCTATTCTGCTTCACCAACCCGTAACAGTTTCAACGAATCACTGAGCCTTAAGGATGATGGGTATCACCTGTACTTGAGTGCGATAGGTATGGGCATGTCTTTTAGCAGCCGTAGGATCGAAATGCTGACTTTGGAAGGCGCATCGGAATATTATTGGGAGCTATTTATCAGACGGTTACAGGACTAGTTTTAATGAGCAGCTCAACTATGATAACGGCTAACTAAGTAAGGAACCTTAAGGTATTCTTATTTTCACATCGGTTAAAGTTGCGCTAAGGTGAGCTCTGCATTGGCAAATTGTTGCACCCAAAATCCATGAAGCTTACCATGCCTGTAAGTAGGCCTTGATTCTTTACGAATGGAAAGAATTCTTTCCTTCGCCTTTTTAGAAAGCGATTGCAGGGCTTTTTTACGTGTACCGGAATTGATCTTAACCAAACATCTTTTTGGTATGAGATGAACTTTTAGCCTATCCGACTTTTGGCCTTTATAAACAAAATCTGTGTCTTTTTCTGAAATTACAAACAAGTCTTTTAATTCTGGGGTATCTAAAACCAAAAACCCATTCTGGTATGCCTTTTCTCCATGTGGAATTAAAGTATCTTCTACTAAAATCAGTATGCCTGCAGGCTTCAATAGCTGTGAAACCTTTCCATTTTCATTAAATAATTCAAGCCAGATCATAGGATCAATCTCATGTAAAACATTACACATGATGATTACATCAAACGATTCCTTATCGTATATACCGAGTAAGGTGCTAATATCATTAAAATACCTGCGGCTTGCATTTCCATAAACCGATTCAATTGTCTTCCCACATACTCCTTTATCTTCATTGTACTCATCAAAAGCGATGTAATCAATTTTACTTATAAAATCTTCTTGAAAGGCTGGCTTATAATCAAAAACATTGGCAAGTATTCTTCCTTTTCCAGCTCCGTAATCAAGCACACGGATTGGCGCCTGTTCCAGCATAAGATGTATTTCTTCAGCAATCTGCACTGACTGCGGGTCATTTGAACCCGTATAAATGGCTTCGGGTCTTAACAAGCATTCAAATGCATAGCGCGATGAGGCGAACTGGGCGGGAAGGCTCAGGAAGTCAGCAATCCTTTCCATTTTCTCCTCGCTTCCTAATAAGCTTAGAAGCACTTTTTCTGGTATAGCCCCCCCATAACTGATTTTACCATTTTCAACGAACCACACTTCGGAAGAGTCAAAATAGGCTAATAAAGGAATGGAGTGGGTTGCGATCCAAATCTGTCCATTGGGCACAAGTGATTTGAACTTTTCGAATAAGTCTATTAATGCCGATGGATGCAAATGGTTTTCTGGTTCATCCATCATAAGTATCACATCATTCAACAGCTTTTCCTGGCTGAAAATCGATACACAAAGTTGTAACACCACTTTCTGACCATCAGAGAGCCCTGCCTGACCTAATGGAAAACCAAATAGAGTTGCCTGACCATTTAAATCTCTGCCTATTGTAGTACCCAGGAATAAATTAATGAGCCCTGTAAGTGTTTCTAAATCTTCAATAGCTTTTGCTCTTTCTTCATCTGACGCATCAGAGGAATTATAGTTCGCATTAAAAGCTCTGTTTTGTATATGCTGAATTTTAGCTAAAGTGCTTTGAGGCGCTCTTGAAATTCCAAGCTCGAATAAAGATTGGGCACGGGATTCTATATCATGACCCGACAATTGATAAGGGTCATCCAGGATTAAATTTTTAGGAACAAAAAAAATAGCATCATAGCGATCACTTTCACTTTCCGTTTCAATAAAATTCCACTCCAAAAGGGAGTACTCATTCGTTAATGTCTGTTTGAGCGATTGCAAATTTGCTCTGTAATGGATCTTATTCTCATTTGGTACCTGTGGGTTATCAATCGTATTTTGATGTTCAATAATAGATTGTTTAAATCCAGGTATATTGCTTTTCGCTGTTGTGATTTTATCAATGCCAGGCTTGTTTTTTAAAAGCGTATGCACTTTATTTAGTACTCTACTTTTTCCGGATCCATTCTTACCTGCTAGCACAACAAACTGCCCTAGTTTTTTCATTTCGATTGACTGAAGGCCGTCTTTTACTAGCTGCTCAGCAGGTATATTGACACTGATTATTTTCATTACTTATCCGTTTTCATTCCTTTCTTTAAAATAATACTTGAATCAGTGGGGCACATTCCTTTTTACAATTTTGAAGCAGCGGCTTTTGGCATATGGAATTATAACATAGCAAAAGTCTTTTAGTGTGCTTAAGCTGTATTAGAATGCCTTTGAACAATTATATCCTTCTTAGGTGAAGATTTTTTCAACAAGTCGCGGGCAAGCTTTTTTTCAATTTTGGGTAAAATATAAATACTCTTAAGCACATGGTTAATAATTTCCAGTGCATAGGTAAGTTTATCAATGGAAAAACCAATAATCTGATGCGCGGAAAAATTACCAATTTCTCTGAGCTTATCGAGGATGGGCATTTCATTCTTCGAGATAAGACCCCTTTCCAGAAGACCTTCAATCTTCGTCTTCAAATTGTTTCCTTTGATTTCCTGCTCCATACAAATAGCTTCTACCATCATGCGTAAACCGACACCAGCTAGTGTGTTGGCATCATTATCAAACGCTATTTCTAATTGCTCATATAAGTCGGCCAGCAACCGTGGGAGTTGTCTTTGCTCATCGTCGCTCAGGAGGTTAAATTCTGATGTCCACTTGCTTGAAGGATAATTAATGTCATAAAATCCAACAGTTCCATCAGCTTCGTTAAATACTTCACCACTATTACGGAGCAAGAAAGAGAGATTATCACAACCTTTGCATTGAAGGGTCAAGAAATCCTCTTTTACGGACGTATCTATATCACTTTTCATCTCATCTTCGTTTACTTTCAGATCAAGGTTACGTTTACAGAAAATAATCAAGTGATTGGTTTCTCTCAGACAATGATTACAATGGGTAATAAGTGATTTAGGCATTACTTACTGACAACTTTAAAAGTGGAAATCTAAAGTTCTCCTTTCCATTAAAAAAGGGTGCCAGCACGGTTTTTTTATTCCGTTTGTTTATTCAATTTCGAAGCTTAACGTAATTAATTGTTTTGTTTCCTTCGGATTTTTTATTGCAACTATTTTATTTAACTGCTTTGAAAAAACCAACTGCGCTTATTTGTTAGAATATTGAATTCACCCTTCTCCAATCAACCAAAGCAATCATAAAAGAAAGTCTTTTCTAGGCATGACTGTATTAATAAAAACATATAAATGGAAGTATACGATCAACGGGTTTCGGAGCTCGGTTTACCGAAAGAAATTACATCATTACAGAGCGGCCTTATTATTCATGAGACGATGATTCAATTTGAAACAAAGGCCCATTTTGCAAACGATATTTGTGCGATGCCACATTACCGTGGCGAGCAGAAGTTTGGCTGGGATATTTCACCCGGAATTTTCAGATCGGTTGACAAAAAATCAACGGCAGCTGAGGTTAGGCAACTGGAAATTAAAGCATTGCAGGAATTTGAAGCAGCCGTAACCTCCAATTTTGGTGAGAAAGCACTGCGAACTCTCTTTTACAATAAAAAACATGGCAAGGACTGGGATCTGCTTTTTCAGGCGCAACATGCGGGTATAAAAACCCGGTTACTAGACTGGACACCTGAAATTATTCAGGCCCTTTATTTTGCCACCGAGAAAAGCCCCGTGGAGGATGTGGAAAAGGCTGATGGGCAGCTATGGGTGTTTCTTGCAAGGTTTCATACCATCCGGTCCCATAATGAATTTCCGGTGAAAGACACCTTTTACGATCAGGACCCCTCCTCTTTATCAGAAGGTTGTTTAATCAATTCATCGATTTATCTTGATGATTTGGAAGCAAGGCTTTTCGAAACAAGGATGTACAAACAAAAAGGCAGGTTTTACCTGTCCTCCAAAGCGAACTTTGACATTCCGATGAACCATCAGGAAGAGGTGGTACCGTTACTGTTTCGGTTCAGGATTCCGGCTGACAATAAAGCAGCGATCCGCGAGGAACTAAAAGAACGTGGCATTACCCGGGAATACCTATACGGCAAGGAAAACCCGGCACACCAGTCAATGATTGACACTGTTAATGAAGAAATTTATAAATCCTGAACCAATAAATCGTTACCGTTAAATCGCATTGATATGACTTGGTATGAAGGAATTATAGGACACGAATGGAAAGAAATGATCGTATTAGCAAGTGTTCCCCTATGGAAATATGAGGGTATACTTCCGGTTGCAAACGCTTCAGGTTGCCTGGTGGAATGTTACGATTCAAGGTTTTTGCTTTCGATAGCCCATGCCTCTGTAGCTGACAGTGAATGGCGTATGGAAGTTCAATCCGTAGATTTAAACGGTGGATATCCTACGACGGTTCTACAACCCGTAAGGATGAACTCCTTGGGCAAACTTCATTATTTAGCCGATGAAAACCAGTTTACAGATTCCGAACTCGTTGATTTTACATACCTGAAGATTCCGCCAAATCTTTCTTCCTATCACGTCATTGCCATCATTGGTGAACAGCAGGTCATTGGCGCAGACAGGACAATTTTCAAAATTGATTTTTCGGCAGAGCCGGTATTTGACCAGGTGTATGGATTTTATGGGAATGTGAAGTTTTTAGGGGTCGAAGGCAATCGATTACTTTTCAGTCACCGGTTGGAAGATAATTTACGCTACATTAAATCAGAAGGGGACTATCATGTTTTTCAGCTACCCCATAAATATGGTTCGCATACCAATTATCAGGGTTGCAGCGGAGCCCCCATCATTGATAAAAACAATAATGTAATAGCCCTTGTTGCATTTGGCGAAAAAAGCACGAATACCATCTATGGCATTAATATATCAAAGTTTAAATCTGCACTTCAAATAGAATCCCAATAATCAAAACTCCATTTATGAACTTTCTCAAACTCTGTAATGACGACCCCCTGTTGCAAATGTTAATCGACATCTTCAACGCTAATCCGATCAGAATTCCTGAATATATAATTCAGCCGCTATCTGTCTTTTCAAAAACTACTAAAAATGTCAAATTTATAGGAACTATAAAAAGTCTCTTGGCGGATAGTACTGAAATGAATATCCAAGTTCAGGAATCCGTTATGGCCAATGTTTCCTCAACCAAAACGAAGGCGGTAGACGCGAAAACCGGAATTGAAGTAATGGATGGCTTTTTAAAAGGACTGGGATCAAATGCAGCCTCCTTTGAATTTGCTTTTAAGGGGGTAAAAAAAGTTTCATTTGCATTCGAGAATATATTAAGAAGATATGTGGATATCGGGTTGTTGATGAAAATCTTAACGCAACGGAAAGTTGATGTAAACAATCCGGTGGTTAAAAATTTTATTGATGAAGTTTCCGAATGTATCCTCGTCGACAGCACAATTACCAGTAATAATTTCTCCATCAAGGTGGAAAAATCTTCAAGTGCGGACTTTTCTTTTGATTTACCGGAAATCCAAAAGGTTTTGCAATCACAGGGCAATTCACTTCAAGTCATGTCTTCCGGTACACAGGAGATTTCCTTCAAGGGAGAGAAACAGCTCGCCTTTGCTTTTACCGGCTTTGGTATAAAGGTAAACGATGATGGAACGTTATATTACGAAGGAGAACCTGACAGAATGCATCTTACGAGGGTTCCTACAGCAACGCCGTTGGAAATTCAGCCTACTTACTTAATGCTTGGGGACGAAGTTGGACTTGCGGAAATCGAAATGGATTGATTTTAATATTTGAGAAGCATTCCTCTCCTGCAGGGCGCTAGAAAACTAATAATGCTATAACAGCAAGGAAAGGTTCTTGCGCCTCCGCTCCTTCTATAATAAAAACGACCGCAACTACCTACTGTGAGGAGAAGCGTTAACAAAAAGCATAGATCTTACAAATGACATTCGATGCCCATGGACAAATGATCGGTCTTTGTAAATTCAGCTATAAAATGAGATCCGCTTAGACTAATCAACGTAACAAAAGTATTTTTTTCCGCTGGCATATTTTCATTTTATAGCTATTGCTTAACACCTGGAAGCCATAGGGCATACCTTTCTAAACTGAATTAATATAACACTTCTTGCTTTAGAAAAAACCGTGACAGCAACGTTTTTTTTCACCGATAATGCTTTTGTTGCCCTTTATACTAAGGTATGGCAAGATTTACCGTTAGAGTAGAACTAGATGAAGCTTCGGGAATGATTATAATATTCTGCACGAATCCATGGAAGAAGAAATGCTTTCCAGAACGATAAAAAACGATGATACAGTAGATGTATTTCAGTTATCAACAGCAGAATGTAATTATATCGGTGTAGAAACCAATAAGATCAGAATTTTAAGTGCGGTAGAAAGAGCGGCGTCTAAAACAAAAAAGAGAAGTGGTATTTTAGTTATAGCCTCAAGTGGCAGAACTTCCTCTGGCTTAGAAGGAGTATGACCTGAAACCTTTATTATAACTGCGCAATTAAACTATATACAATGACAAATAGTGCTTTGACAATAAACCTTAAAGAGCTTTTCTTAGCGCTATTTTATGCTAAAACAGAAGAAGAGGTAGAAAAGGTCATTTCCTTTCACCCAAGCGTATTTGACAATAGCAACTGGGTGCCTGTTGGAAATAATGAAAGCAATTATGGGATCATTGAAAATCAACAATCTAACCCTATTGCCGCATTAGTAGAAAAGGTAACCAATTCTATGGATGCTACTCTGACTAAAAAGTGTTTGGAAAGAGGCATTAAACCGGACGGGCCTTTAGCACCTCGCTCTATGGAAGATGCTATTAAACTATTTTATCCAGAATGTAAACAATGGGATCTACCCACTTTTAGACGCAAACAAGCAGAAGAAATTCAAATCATTGCAGATGGACCATCCCGTAACACTTCTGTTATCATGTACGATAATGGCGAAGGGCAATATCCGGTAGATTTTGATAAGACTTTCTTATCCCTTGTAAGCGGTAATAAGAATAAGATCATGTTTGTGCAGGGCAAGTATAATATGGGCGGTTCTGGGGCTATTGTTTTCTGTGGCAAAAAAGGTTATCAACTAATCGCATCAAAAAGATATGATGGTAAAGGTCAATTTGGCTTTACACTGGTCAGAGAGCATCCTTTTACCAAAGAAGAATCGGAGTACAAAAAGAATACATGGTATGAATTCCTAAAGATCGATGGGAACATACCCGCCTTTGATTTGGAGGGTGAGCTAGATCTTAAGCTTCACAACCGGAAGTTTAGGACAGGCACGATCATCAAGATGTATTCGTATCAATTTCCTTCGGGCTATTATGGTTTTTCGCAAGACCTGAATCAAAGCCTAAATGAATTTCTCTTTGAACCGGTGCTACCCATTCTAACTGTTGATAAGAAAGAACGCTATCCGAATAATAATGTTTTGGAACTTGACCTGTTTGGGCTGAAGCGGCGGTTGGAAGACGATAAAAACTATATCGATACATTTTTCTCTCAAACCTATATTGACGAACTATTCGGCGAGATGAAAGTAACCTGCTATGTCTTTAAATCGAAAGTGGCTAATAACGATGTAAAGAAGACAAAAGAAAATATCCGGCGATTCTTTTTTAAAAACAATATGTCCGTTATGTTTTCGCTCAACGGGCAAGCGCATGGCAGTTATACCTCCGAATTCATCACCCGGCAACTGAAGTTTAACCTGCTAAAAGATTCTTTATTGATTCATGTGGACTGCACCAAGATGAAGTACGAATTCCGAAAGGAACTGTTCATGGCTTCACGGGACCGCTTGAAGGGCGGTGATGAAGTGATGGCGCTGCGGGAATATTTAGGAAAGCAACTGCGGAAAAGTCAGTTAGCCGACATCGATAAAAAGAAGAAGGAATCTATTGGTTTTGATAGTGAGGATACGAATGAGCTACTGAAATCATTTGCTAAGAACCTGCCTAAGGATTCTGATCTTTTCAAACTCCTACAAAACACTTTAAAACTAGAGGAAGAGAAAAAAGAAAAAGAGCAAAAGAAGCCTGAGCAAAAACCCAAAGCAAAAGCACAACGGGAGCCTTTTACGCCAAAGCGCTTTCCTACTTTTTTCAAAATTCAAAATAAGGAAGCAGGAACCACTACTGCTATTGCTGTACCGCAGGAGGGCGAAAAGACAATCAAGTTTGAAACAGATGTAGAGAATGGCTATTTCGATAGAGTGGAAGAACCCGGCGAATTACAGATTGCCTTGTTAAATAGGCGCACAAACAATAGTGAGGGTGTTGTTGAAACTGGGCGGGGAACAGATATCAGTTCTTTGATGAATATCGTTAAGAGCAGTCCCAATGATGGAACGATTCGCATTTCATTTAACCCTACTAAGGAATTGGCAGTCGGTGACGAAGTACAGGTAAAAGTTTCGCTTACTGGTCCCAGTAATCCGCTGGAAGAGATTCTATGGGTGAAAGTAAAAGAGAAAGACGCCAAGAAAGAAGAAGTGCCGAAGGAAGAAGAAAGCCCTGAAAATATTGGGTTGCCAGAATTAAAAAAGGTGCGGCAAACAGATTGGGACGGTTTAGAAGAATCGGGGATTGAAATGGATCATAAAACGGTTATGTACCCTGTTGGTGAGGGTAACCTGCTGGAGAAAATTATTATCAACTTGGATAGTCAAGTGTATTTGAATTACCGGTCTAAACTGAAATCAGAAGATCAACTGCATATTGCGGAAAAGCGGTACTTGGCGGCAGTTTACTTTCACACACTTTTCTTATACATGATTACTAAGAAACGCAACTACCGGTTGAGTGTAACAAAGAATAACAATGAAGAGGATGTAACAGTCGACGAATATATCCGTGATGTGTTCGATAGTTACTATTCTGATTTTCTTTTAAATTTCGGAATGGAGCAATTGATTAGCTCACTTGAAGATTAATCTTGCTTGAATATTTTACTGTACTTCTTAACTAAATCAGGATAAATCTTTATTCTTTCTTCTATTTCTGTTCTTCCCCACCAATCAATATAAAAACGCTTCTCGTCTCTCAGCTTTTCTAAGTAGGTTGAAAGCCCTCCGGTGATATAATTCGAGCATACAAGCAGATAACCTTCTGCATTATGGTGTTCGATGCAATCTCGTATATCTTGAACTTTTGATTTAGACAATCCTCCTTCCGAAACTTTACATTGAATAACTACTTTCCGAACAATCAACACACCCTTTTGTTTGGCTTCAGCATCGGTTAGCGGAGAAGTTTCCATTTCCACTAAAAGGTCTTTACCGTAATCTCTTTCTCTACTGTGTCCAGACCGTCTAACCCATCTCACAGAACTCATACGATTCAATAATTCACCTGCAAGTTTTTCAAACTCATCATCATTTATTTTGTCGTACCATTTCAGATTTGTCGTAGGAAAAATAAATTCCGCTTCCGCTTCGTGACGTTCTCTTAACTTTTCACGCTCAATTTCATAGGCTTTTTTACCTGAGTCTGCGTGTAAAAAAACCATTGCATTTTTCGAAATGCCGATGAGGAGATTCTCAACAGGTATAATAATTGAGGATTTGTGATTTTTAAATAATACACGCATTGTTTCGTCAATCTTTGTCCTTGCTTTAGTATTGATGAAATTCGCTGTACCTGTTTTGGTATGATGCAATATCATTCCATTGTTAGTGTGGAATACTTTGTTGCCCTCATTTACTAGAGGACTGAGCATCGCTGAAAAAAATTTACAAAATTGAGGAGAATGAATGAAACTAATTCCCTTTCTATAATTACGATAATAGGTCCAATTCGGTGTTTTTCTTTTGTACACCATTACATTCTCTTTAGCGAAATTATGCTTCAGTTTTTGGGGGATTTCATTTGACCATTTTGAAGATGAATCGTCATATTTAAACGAATATTGTATTGTTCCTTGTTTATTTAGAGTAATCCAAGATTTAGAACTGATTATAAGGTAAGCAGTGTTCACCACCATTGTAACAGAGTAGAGCCAATCTTCTAAATTGCCGCCAATAGTCAATTCCTTGGTGAAAGGTTGGCCCACAACCAGAATCCTGCGATAAAGTTCTTCTTCTATTTGTGAAAAGTCATTTGGCTCATCCCACACTTCACAAGAAATGCCCAATTCACTTGCACGGAACAAAGCTGCGAGAATCAGTGAATAGACATCATGCAGGTCAGTTCTTTCGCCTGAATAACCCCATGAACTTGTTCTGATGACAATATACAGGAAAAGCCTTGAATCAGTTTTGTCAACATTGCCAAGAATTCCTATTTCACTAAATAACTTATGCCATATTCTAAAGCCTAAATCCTTGCCGTTGTAACCGTATTGCAAATCATAGTTTACAATATCAAGTGTTTTTTTAAGATTCTCAAATTTGCTTTCCAATGAATCATCTTTCTGAGTTTTTGGCATAAAATCAAAAATAGAGCTTCAAAATTTGAGTCAGCTAGCTTCTCGGGGCTCTGATTCGAACATCTCAATGAAGACAGCTTTCAGCGCAGCCTTCCTGATGCGTAGGCTTTCTCTATTGGCAGCTTCTTTCTCAAAAGCATTGATATAATCATAAAGTTCACGGCCGTAACCTAACCTACGAGAACGTAAAGCTATTTCCGGCTCTTTGCGGTACTCTACTCTCTTTTCATTAAACTCCTTAAAAAGTGTAGCGAAATCTGAAGGGTTAACTGCTCCTATATTTTGAATATTTTCTAACAGTAATCGGAAAGCATCTACAAAAGACCATTTGTTTTTGAAAACACCAAGCTCAACTTCGTTGATTTCTGTCATCTTCCTTAAAATGCGTTTAGCATTTCTGAAATGACGGTTGAATGGAGTAATGTCCTGAACTGCATACTCTTTATACAACTCGTACATTGCTTCTGCTTTTAAATCTCGCGTATCACCAAAGAAGGAGGCAGCAATCGCATGATCCAAATAATCTTGGTGTTTAAATCTCCCGATAGGAATTTTTGAAGAGTTGAAAAACCCTGCTACATGCGTATCCAATAAGAGGTCGTCAATAGCAAAGCCTAAATTACTAAACATAGCGTGGCGCAACTCAACAGGATTGAGTTCTACGCCTTTCTGTAACCTGATGAACAATTCATTCACTTCCCCTTGTTGAGCATTCAATATTTCAGAGAAACTTAAAGTGAACCGAAGAAACCTCTCCTTTATTGTTTGAGGTAAAGCCGAATATCTAATTCGAGAAACATCAATCCCATCAACTATTGTATCTGGCAATAGAGCGAAACCATTTTCAAAAAATTCTATGATCGTGCGTAATCTCTGCTGACCGTCTGTGACCTCATACCTATTTGGATTTTGGGACAAAACAGTAACATAGAATTTGGGTAGGTCATATCCCCTCAATATCGAGTCGATCAGCAAAGGCTTTCTAGTTCCTTTCCATACAGGTAGCCTTTGATATTTGGGGTTGAGGTTGAAGTTTGCTGCTTCTTGCAAAAAATCATGAATCTCCCAAGGTTGATTAGCGATTGTCATTAGCAATAAATTTAAATGAAACATGCAGCGCACCCTTCTGATTCTTCATCATCCAGAATGTCCAGCAAGTAAGGTGAGCTAATTTTGGTTTTACTATTACGGTTTAAATATTCCTTCTTAATAGCGGCTATTCGCTCGGGCTGAATTAGTTCCTCTAAGCTTTCGGTTTGGCTCCAGGTAAAGCCTTCCTTTCCATTCTCGTACTCCATAGCTTTTGCGAACATATCGGGGTGCTGCTCGTAGAGCCAGACCCATTCGATCTTTTGCTGAAAAAAGCAGAAGTAGCAACCGGAGCGGCTGCGAGCATATTCGCCCTTCTTACCGTCTACCTCAAAAGCTTTTTTCTCATAATAATCCGGCACGCCTACGCCACTGTCGCGAAGGATGCGGAAGATGTCATCTCTATTCAGATTGTCTTCATTATCCAATAATGGAAAAGATTGCTCCAAGGCAAGCGGGTAACGTGTTAGCTTCAGCAACTCGAAAACCACTGCATTAAATTCCTTAATGCCGCGGTCTAACAATAATTGCAACTTTTGCTGAACCGTAAATCGTGCTGATACTGGTTGTTGAATTAGTTCATACGTACGCTTATCCAAATTATCACCAAACAGAAAAGAGTAGGCTTCAGACACTGCACTAATATTATCATTCTTCAAAGCCTTGGCTATAACGTCTTCGCTCCAAATATTTTTACGAAAAGGAAAGACGGACTGAATATTAGCCTTTCGGGATATATAGCCTTCCCGATCCTCATCTCCCCGAATGCCTACGTAAGAAACCACTGGATCATCTCCCACAAAAGCTTCAAAAGGCTCGAGCTTTAATTTACGGGTGCACCAGCGAGCGTTAGAAGAAGGCAGATACCCCCCATAGAGGTGATAAAAATGATCGAACGGGTCTTCTGTACTACCTTCCGCTCCGTTGAGATTAATGATTTTTTTTCCTAAATAGTTTTCCAGCTTTGCAATCAATTCATAGGTAGCATCAAGTTCCTTGCCTGTGTCGCAATAATAATATTCCATATCCAGTTGTGGATACCTCTGTTTCATATAGATAGCCAATGCTGCGCTATCCTTGCCTCCGGAAATACCTAACACATGTCTTACCTTTTTACTCATTGGTTAAGTATTCCTTTATCAACGTGGCCAATATGGCAATATTTACTTTCTTATCTCCTCCTAACAAACTCTTAATCTCTGACTGCTTATCCAGCACTTCTTTCGTTTTGTTTTTCGGAATACGCAGCAGGCTTTTATTAATTCCTTCGACAAAGGAGGTCAGCTCAAATTTTAATACCTCTTCACTCTCCTCGTTAATGTCCGCCTTGCTTATTTCGGATAGATTATCGAGAGCATAGAAATTGGTCCTTAGTTTATCAAGCAGAATAAATTTATCATCGTCGGTTATCTTTTCCAAAGGTTTGCCTATGCATGCCTGACAAACTGAACTAAGCCAAGAAATACGGTCTTCCATCGGAGAAATAAGTCTTCCATAAAACGTCTTTAATTCTGCCGTTAATAGATGCCTGCGTAAATGGCTATACCGCATTTCGATTGCCGTTTTATAAGCCGGAAAGCCCTCAACAGTACCCATTTCGGCTATAATAAACTGCTCCACCTCTTTTGCCAGCTTCTCGAAAACAGAGCGCAGTTCACGAATGACGCCTTGTAACAACTTAATAAAAGTTTCTGCCTTTTCAGGCTTTTGCTGGATCTCCACAACCGAAATGCCTAAAGCTGTCGGGAAGTCTTCAAAGAGCGCTTTTTCAGGGTCTTTTGCTTTTGCAATAACCTCCCTAAACGCTATAGCCTTCCGAGAGAGGTTTGCCGTTGTACGGGCATACTCATTAAGCTCTTTGTACAGCGCCATAAAGGGGCGCACTGATTGGATAAAAACTTTATTGTTTGGCTTGGAGTGCTCCGCCTGACTTAAAAAGACCCTGTACCGGTTAAACAGCTCCAGCTTAATACCTTCTACATCAAACGCTTTGATGCGAAACAGCGAAGGCTTCTTGTTTACCAAGTCAAGAACCTGTGTAGTTAAAGCCGGTATAAAGCCATTGGCATCAAATAATGCATATTCATCTGCCTTTGCCAATAGGAAAACCGGTACCCAATAATCAATAAAACCTTGCTTTAACTTAAAGGGCTTAGCCAGCAGCAAATCTGTAAATTCCTGTAAGCTCCGGTCTTTCCCCTTTGTTGTATCCAGGAACTCCTCACAGGCCGTCCATAACCTGTTAAATGTTTGATCTGTCGGACGTTTCCAAGACCACACGCCCTCTACTTCTGCATGGATACCCGTTTCTTTTACCAGGGATAAATAAATGGACTTCTCCGGGGGGAACTTTTCTTTGTCAAAGCCAATGTTTTCTTTGTCAATATTGTTCAGTAAACGATTTACCAATTCCCGTCTCGCATTGGAAACCTGAGTGGATGGCTTTGTTTTGTTGAAGAGTTCATTTCTAACTGTTGGCGTTCCTCCATAATAATCTCTGCAGATAACAGAGAGTTGTCTGTTGAAAGATTGCCGATTACCAAAGGAGAGCATATTGCCTTGGTAGTACCAGGTAATATTTCCATTTTCTGAATAGAGGCTATCTAAAACATAATGATTGAGCAGGCGAATATGGGCTGCCTCTTCTTCCTTCAGATATTTGATTGCAGTGGTGTCATCCATATTGGCAGCGATCACTTTTCTGACCTTCTGGATGTCGAATAATTTATCCTGAATCAGCTGGGTGTTTTTATAGTAGCCATACAGGATTGGCTCTTTCGCATTCCGCGAGGTTTCTTCTATACTTTGAATGATGCTTTCGTGGTCGTTAAATATTAGGTTTATAAATCCATCAATCTCTCCTTCCGGGGCAAGCACAATAGGATCTTCGCTCAACTTGAACTGGAAGAATCGCGGTGTTCCTTTTTCAAACGAGATGGATTTGGCTGCCACAAATGGGAAATCAAAAAACTGGTTTAGCTGCTCAACAAGATTGGTTACTTTTTCTATCACTTCACCCGCCTGATCAATTGCTAAATCAATATCCAAATCTGTTCCTTCGAAAATGACATATTTGAAACTATGTTTTACAAAGCGAATGATCTTAAATTTTACCAATTGATCTAATACCTTTTCCGGGTCTTTTAGACCCATTGCATACTTTCCATAGTCAGTGTAAAATGATTGATCAAGTTGCGCTGCTGCCGAAGAAAAAATATTTAAGAGACCGATTGTCTTAATTAGTTGTTGCGCACTTTGTTGATGTTCGGCTGCTATAACTCCTTCCACCCGCTCTAACCCTTTGCGAATGCCTTGCCATTGCACAGAATTAGTGCGTGCGCTCTTATGTGTAATTACGGAATAGAAGTTATTGATCAAGTAGTCATAAACTCTATCTATGCTGTAGTAGGGATACTTTGCAGTATCAAACTCATTTATAGAAAGATGGTCGTTAGACTCGATAAATGAGAATAAACTTCTTTCATTTTGTCCATACCGCTGTAGCGCCAATGTAAGAATGGCGCCGGACAAGATATCAAAAGGATATAATTGTTTTGCAAAGTCGGTATCTAAATAATCCCGTAGTGGAAATGACTTCGATTCCTTGATCTTTCTAAATAATCTATCAAACGTTTTAGGCTGTGCAAGACTTTTAAAAGACAGCCCTATTCTCTTACTTGCCAGCAGAAGAAGCTGCTCAACCGGTTCATTAAAAACAATCTCTTTAAACCGACCCTTTACCTTACTCCATTCCTGCTGCTGGCTTTTAGTAAGTCCTAATGCATACGCGTTAAAGTCCTGATGCAATACACCAATAAAAAGGGCTTGGGTGGTTGTATCATTTATCCATTCGCACAGTTGCTGAATAAAATACAGCTCTATTCCTGGCTCGGTCTTAGCTGCATATTCCAGATATTTTCCGAATTCATCTATTAAGAAAGCTAAACCCAGCCCCTTCTTTTGTAATTGCTTATACCTTTTATCAATTGCCTCGATGACATCCAAGGTTGAATAGTCTTCCTTGTCTACTTTAAAAATTGCAGCACATTGTGCAAACAGTGAATTGTTATCCCCAACCAACGAGATGAACTCATAAGTGAGATTCATTTTTAGCGCCTTGGTCTCTGGAAAGTGTTTGTAAATCCCAGTCAATTGCTGCTTAAATGCTAAAAGAAATGAAGATTTGCCTGTACCATATGCACCAATCAGTAGTTGCGCTTTCGTTCCAGCAGTGATGTCTTTAATCAGCTGCGTAAATAATTGTTCGGTATTAGGCGTAGGAATGTAGCTAAAGGCATAAGCCCTATCCCTAACGATATTAATGGATGGAGAATATTTAAGCGCGGTAGTAGTCATTTAATACACTCCATTTTTGTGGTTTCGACTTGAATTGCAGCTCACGGACGCCGGCCGTTTCCCGGTAACTAATACCCTTATAATTTTCAACTATCTGGCGCAGCTTATCGTACAATCCTTCATCGCTTAAAGCGAATATGGAGCCAGGGGAGTCAAAGCCGGATAACAACTCTTTGAAGGAGACCGACATCCCATACGTCTCGTTATCTAAAATAGTAAAGAGTACAACTTCATAAGGCAGGTCTATACGAGCAGCGTTTTCAACACGGTACCATTCCACATTCCTACCCTCGGCATTTTCGGAAGTATAGCTATCCATAAACTGTAGATCGATCATTAGGTTAGAAAACTCTTCTTCCACCTCAACCTTTTTATTGGTGCTGCCAGCTTTCAAATAGTTGCGGATAAAAACTGTAATGTCAACGTTGATTGTATTTGCATTTACGTTTGCTTTTGCACTACTTTCCACTTTTCGTTGCAAGAAATTAGAAAACTGCTCTTTGGTAAATTCTATTTTATCGCGCCTGAACTCATTAAAGAAAAAGCTGTATAAAGAAGCCTTATTTGTCTTGATCAAATTGTAGTGCAATAACCAGATACTTCCCAGATTTTCTAAATATGGGTCTTTACCCGTTCCTTCCTGGAAAAGATAGTTTGCAAACTCTGTAAGATTATTAGAGCTATCTGTGATACCATAGGCTTTCAGCCAATAAGTGATGGCAGTGACCATGTTCCTACCAACGCCTAATTTAGCCACCGCTAAATCATCGTTGAAAGTGATCTCATCTTTTTGAATGAAGTCATAGCCTTTCTTGAGCCAGAAGTGCTTGCAAATAAAAGATTCGTGACCTGAAAACTGCAACTTCATATTGTTCTACTTTTTTTCTCTTTCATTAAGGTACTCTTATATTACTACAAAATTACTTCCGAATCGGAGCTTAAACGTTTAATAGTGCGGAGCTTGTTAATAAGATGTGCATTGTTTTCAAAATAAGGCAAATTCTGATGCAAACAGATAGCTTGGCTTAGAGTGCAATATGCATATTTAGATCTAGAACTTACTGATATTTTGTCTTAGGTAAGGCTGCCAATAACTATGATTACTTACGCTCTGAGGGTTCCTGGTTTTTAAATACAGCTAGGGTATAATCCACGACTATATATTTTTCCCAGCGGGCACCTACCTGCTTACATGCCGATAGAAATTCACTGGAAGCGTCATCAGGGGTACTATTATATTTTATTAGGGTGGTATTGGGCAAATCGAACCATTTACCTTTTGTAAGATTCTCCGCTGTAGATAGAATGACCTCGCTATAATGATACTTTTCTTTCAAAAGCTTTTTTAATTCTGTATGCACGTCATGAGATGTTTCCTGTACGTCGTAGCTCAATAATATTTTTGACATTGTTTATCTATTTCAAATAATAATTAAAATCCGCACATTGCCCGCATTAGTGAAACCAGCCGCGTAGCCGACGCCTCATTCAGAAAGGCATGTTCCCCCGGAAAGCCACTTTGATAATTGGTGAACCAAACCGCTCTGAACCCGTACCGGCGTTCTGTTTCTTCCACCGCCTCTTCGGTCTCACCGCGGGTGCGTGTTGTACAAACAATAATATGACAGCCATCCAGAGCGTGCTTTTCCAACCGCTGGTATAATCCTGTCCCCGGATCGCCTTGGCTGGTAATTCCAATCTTTAGCTTACCGATTACGATTTGAATATTTATTTCACCACCTGAGAGTGCGGCAGCATCTGGGAGAACAGGAGCAGCAGGAAAAAGCCGGTGCAGCTCCCCGGCAATAAGCTTTCCAGTGGTTGTCTTTCCTTTTGAGCCGGGACTCCAGAGCGCATAGATTCGTTTTTGCATTTGAATTGGCAGTTGTTTTGGTAGATATGTATCGGAATCAGCACAGAGGTTGAGGTGGTAACCAAGGAGTTTAAAAGTAGATTACTTATGCAATTTTTCTTTCAGCTCTTCAATCGCTTTTAGAATTTTTTCAGACAAAAGCGTAAAATTGCGGACGGTAGAGGACCCAAGGTCGCCGATGTTTGCATTAATTCGCTGATTCATGCTTTGTACTTCATTTCGCAGATTTGTGACCGAGGTCGAAAGCTCCTTCACCAAGTAGTTCGTATCTGAATAAGGCAGCGCCTGCATAAACGTCTTACAACCCGCGCACCTGATATACCACATTTTATAATTGGCATTGCTCGGGAAGTCCTCTACCAATTCAAAACCTGTTTTAGTACATCCCGGACATTTAGTGCCGCTCGAATTCGGATTAGCCATATAATTTCTTTAAGAGTGGGAGGTTTATTTACATTTCATGGGCTTGCACTGCGTCCGGCATTTCGGCGCTTTGCAACGCTTCGCCATTCCGACATACTCTTCCTTAAAGTGAAACCGGTATAACTCTTTTGTTTCTTCGAAGGCATCCGTAAGGTTTTGTGCATCCTGCTCACCATTCATTCCGAAATAAGGATAATGGTGCAGGAAACTGCCAAAAATCAGGTCGCAATCCTGCGCATATTTTTCGGTATCCAGAATGTGCTGGTGCCAGAAATGATCCAGTATCTTATGAGGCACAATATCCTTTCCAGGATAGGTACGTTTTAAAGCGAGGAATCGTTTGTATTCCACTTCCGCCTCGGCACTTTGCTTTTGCGTCCATCCCGGGCCTTCTTCTTTATCCTCTAGTTTCAGCCGGATCATGGAAAAATCAATGGCCTGAATATCCTGCATAAAAATCATTTCTGTGGAAATAGCAGCTTGCATATAATCTTATTTAGTAGGTCTAATAAATAGAACTAATGGGTTGACCTGCAAATTCCATAGAAGAGCTCAATCAAACAATGTGACCAATACGGAAAAACAACCGTGCTGGCACGGTTCTATTCCAAAAACCATTTCCCTTTGTGAATAACAACCTTAAAAACCAACAGAAGGCCTGAAAAAAAGGCTACTGGTTACTTCAACAAACCTGCCTGGAAATTGCTTTCGCATTCTTGCAGTCTATCCCTTAGGACACGATATAGAAAACATGGATAATATAGGGTAGTTGTTTATCTGCATTAAGAAAAATCTACAACCGATCGGACCTGAGGGGACCGCCCGGCGGCTCCATTTAACCTAGTCATCCGGAGTCTATAGACATCGAACTCTTTGCCAATGCTACCTATTGCTCCACTGTTTTTAGTTACCCGACATACCAATCATATTGAAGACCCGGAAGTTTTTTGAGCTATCAGCTTTTCAAGCAATTCGATGAATCTACCCGGAGCCATAGCACTTTTTGAACGTTTTGATTGCGTAAATGCTGACTCCACATTTACATTCCATTCACGGAAACCGTGCATAATCTTCTCCAGGTTATCAGATGTGATTTCACCAGGGCCTAAGCTTGAAAAAATCTGTATCAAAAAATAGGAAGCGTGTTTCCGCTTATTAAACCGTACAGCCTGGTCAAAACAAGAATTGGTAAACCGGTAAGCCTGTAGAATAAATGTGATAATAAAAGCACCCAGTAGCGAAGTACGCAGAATGATAAATACAAAGGTCAGCGTGGTATGGTTCTCAGATAGACCTGCCGTTTGATTCTTAATATCTTCAAGCGATTTCTCAAACAGGTGAAAAATAAACCCACCTAATAGGATTAAAGCGAAAACTGTCATTACAAAGGATAGCCCACCCAGGAAATTATATTTTTTTATTGTTCCGTCCAGGTCGTAAACGGCTCTTTCAAAATGTGGAAACTCACTTTTAACAACCTCGTTCTTTCCTGCATCTTCATTAACTGTCAGCGGGAATAGGTATAGCATTACTATGGTTACGCAAATAGCAAAGAACAACAAGGAAACTGAAAGTAAAATTAAAAAGTAGTCCCGGTTCCCTCTTTCAGTGTCATACCATTGGTATCCCAATAAGACAGACCCGACAGCAGATATAAGCAGGATGGTCAATAAGATCCGCTTATATATCAATGTATGGCCCTTGGACTTTAGAGGCACTGTTAGCAGTTGAGAAGCCAAATGCTCCATAAAAACCGAATATAGTTCGGGCAGCTCTTTAGCAGGTACCCATTCTGAACTGCCTTCTTTCTGGACCTCTTCTTCAAGGGTTAGCAGTTGTTCTTTAAGCGCGTTTAAAGTATAAGGCCCCATCCTCTCAACATTCCTTCTGATATAGTAATGCATATTTAGTTTTGTTGCCCCCTATTTTAGTACGATATGTTAGCTTACTTGAAGTCGTCGACAGGCTTTTTAGAAGTTTCCCTTTAACAGACAATTGCTATAGTGTGTACTACTTAAAAAAGTTTTTTATATCGCTTGAATACCCCACCAGGAACATCACATGACCATCGCTGTTGGAAACCGACTTAAACCAGTTCATTTTGAAATAAATGCCGCCCCGGTCAGTATTGGAAAGCTCCTGCTTTGGATTGAAATAGAAGTTGAGTTCGGCCTGGTAAAAGGCTTTCTTGTTCTCTTTGGTCATTCCGGCTTTCACCAGTTCTTCGACGTCATAGGGACCGGTTATGGATTTGTAGGTATCATCCAGTAACTTAAGACCCGGAACATAGGCCAGGTGGAAATCAATACCATATCTTGACCGCGGGCTGATCCGGATACGGGCTTCTGCCATGCCACTATAGGAAAATACCGGAACCGAGCTGATAGAATCGGCGCCCCGCTTCGGATCATTGATACGAGCGTTACTGCCCAGGAAAATAGCACCGAGATTGACATCCAAAAAGGTGTTGATCTGTTTCCAATCGATAGAAAGTACATTCAGCACCGGGCGTATCTGGAAGAAGGAGTATTTTATGAGATCGAAATTTTTGAGGTAGTACTTATTGGAATAGAGCGAATCGCGATACTTGTAAAACGGGGGAACGATTGCCGTATCGATTTTAGTAGAATCGTAGTGATACAACTGAGGCTGCCGGTAGGTAGGGATAATATTCGATTCCTTAAACAGGTTGGTCGCCAAGGTTAGATTAGTATACGTATATCTTCCCGGGGTGACTTTACGTAACGGCTTCCAGCCGATCCTCGAACTATTAATATTAAAAGTAAAATACAGTTCGGTTAATAAATTTTTGTTTGGGTTGTTGGCATTAAAGGCCTGCAGGTCCAGGAAAACAGAAGCGGATACAAAATCTAGCAGTCGCTTTTGTTCTAGCTTTTGCTGCCGGATTCCCTTATTCGGGATAAAGTAAAAAACCCCGTCTTTTAAATTATAGCTTATGGCGTCATCACTGGTTGGCCGCACCAGGAAGAGGTCGCTGTAAAATATTTCGTAGCAGGTTCCCTCATAGGGATAGGTGATAAGGGAGCCGCGCTCCATTAACGCCCTGAGTGAAATACCATAACTGTGATTGGAAGAGGTTTGTGCCCTTTTCCCGTCGATAGTTCCGACAATGTCTATTTGGTGAATAATATTATTGGAAATACGAATGGCTATCGAATCTACAAGCAGGTATTTTTCAATTGTATTGATTTGTAACTGCTTATTGCCACACCTGTATTTTGCTGGATGGAGCAAAACCGTATCCGAGCGAAGATCCAGCAAGGCCGCAAAATCTTTCTCCGCTGCAATTTTGTCCAGGCGGGTATTGAATTCCTGTCGTACTTCCTCTATCTTCTTGTTATTTTTTTCTTCGCTCTCCCTGCGTTCCTCTTCTTTTTTCTTCGACTTTAAGGCCTCCTCCAGCTTTCCCCAGAAAACGTCCAGGGATGGATGAATAACAGTATCCTGGCAGCCGAGCTTTTTTATAACTTCATGAGTAGTAATAAATCTTTTGAATTCTATGCTGCTGATTTTCCTCCAGATCGTATCCCTCTTTTTATCCTGGAGTGTATTGATTTCAAGGATTAAGGAGTCCGTTACCGAAGGATAAGTCAGTACTGCCAGGTTAAAACTGGATTTGGGAAGGCACTGTACCAATTGCGCTTCCAATAACATATCCGGTTTGTTTTCCTCGGCCTTCTTCCCGGGCACAGGAGCGACGGATGGACCCTTCTGTTCATTTAGTTCCAACCGCGTCTGTATAGCTGAAGCCCTGGGCCCACTAACCGTTAGCTTATCAGTCGTATTGTCGCTGTATTTAATATACACATAATCCTGTCTGTCAATCAGGATAGTAGAAATCTTTGGCAATTGGATTTCCTTATTCCGTCCGATGAACGCATTGATATATAGCAAACTATCTTTTACAATTGGGCTTGCTTCCACGGCCGCTTCCTCGTATTTAAAAATGCCTGCTGTCTTTTTGCCAATACTTACAGGCGCCACCCCTCCATTCAAGGTCGTATCCAGCAGTGCATAATACCAATCCTTATTGTTGATCTGATATTCAATCAATTCATATTTATCAAAAGTATCCCGCCTCGTAATTTTACTACTCCCAGGAGGTACAACAGGAGGGTTGATTATTAGCACTGCTTTTTGACTAAACTTTTGGGAGAAGTTCTCGATCCTCGCTACCAATACCGGGTTACTGGCATATAGCCCATTAAATTCTTTATCCAACCTTGCTTTTACTTTATCATAATAGAATTTTTGAAGGTCATTATTTCCTCCCTGGGCATTCACTGGTGTTTCCGTATTGATCTTAAGCTGGTATCTGGAAGCTATTTTAGCCGCTTCAAACTTAAAAGTCTGGTTATTCTCTGTAAAATCTTCTTTGTAAGTGCTTTGACTCTTTGTAACATTTAGGTAACACACAAATAGCAGCAGGAAAGCAAATTTTAGCGAAGCCATAGATAGTAGGTTTTGGTTATTAGTTATTACAGCTTTGTTCCGCAATTTCAGGCTGAAAGCTCATCAGGAACAACCGTACCGGCACGGAAAGTTTTACCGTAGCAGTCACCTATTTTATTGCCATTATCCAGCAGACTCACAGGGTTCATTCCAGTGATACTTCCCAACTTTTCAGTTGACGCCATACGTCTTTTTAACTAAAAAGTCAAGGGGGCTACACCGGTAAAACTTTCCGTAGTATCACTCTTTGTTTTACCGTACCCGCACCTCAAATTGCCGCCTTTATTAACTAAACAAATTTTTTCCAATGCCTCAATCATTAACAAACACCAACCATTTTATCCCTCTTGATCAGGCCATCGAAATGACAACCATCTACCGGGAACAGATGAACGAAATCCTTAATCCGGAGTACCAAGGCCAAAACATTTTAGCACGTTGTGAAACCTTTGACCGTGCTCCCTTTGACACGGTGCTGGCGCAGCCAGGATGTGCCGGACTTCGAATCTATTACGGTATGGATAGCGAACTAAAGGTGCACGCCATCATTGTCGGAGTAAATGAGGACAACGAAGACATGTTACCCTTAACAAGTTCCGTTACCGGACAAGGCACGGGGGAAAACACCACTACGGATGATGCGGAGATTATAGAAGCAGGAAATCGATGCCCTGTAGATTGCCCCCCTCCGTCAGATCTAAATCCCTAGTTTCTTTATTTTAGGGTAATGAACTATACGCTGACTCTCGTATTCTCTTTATCAATTCTTATAGCGGTCGTAATTAGCTGGATTCGATACAAACAAATCGATCCAGCTTACCGGCCCTTTTTATTCTTGATATGGTTATCTTTTGCTAACGAAATTCTGAGCATTATATTAGCCCATACTGTTCGGAACAACACCATAAACAACAACTGCTTCTTTCTTCTTGAAAGCCTGCTCATAACGTGGCAGTTCTATAAATGGAAAGTCTTGAATAAGACAGGCCTCTACCTGTTACAATGTTTATCGGCTATTGTTTGGATTGTTGAATTGGGATTTGTTTACAATATCAATACATTCTGTTCCTACTTTATTATTCTACACTCTTTCATTATTGTACTCTTGAGTATTAGTACCATCAACAAGGTAGCTTTTGCAGGCAATACCAAATTATTAAAAAATCCTATTGCCTTAATTTGCTTTGGATTTATTGGCTATTTTACCTTTTCTGTGTTGACCGAAGCATTTTGGGTGAATGGCTTAGGAGAAGGAAATGTTTTTGTATTACACATTTACTGGATTCAGCATTATATCAACCTATTTTCGAACCTCATCTATGCGTTAGCCATTTTATGGATGCCCGCCAAGCCCAGATTTATACTGCTGTCCTGATTGCAGGTGCCGTCATCTTCTGCATTATTGTGTTCTTTGTTGTTTCGGTTGTCAAGCAACAGCGGCGCAACCTGCACCTGCAACAACAGAACCTGATGACTGAAATGAATACCCTCGAGCGGGAACGGACCCGCATGGCAGCCGACCTGCACGATGATCTGGGTCCTACCCTATCCTTTATTAAATTCCAGGTGGACAGTATTGAAAGCGCCAACCCGGATGATTTAGCGCTACTCCAAAACGCAGGGGCACGGCTCGATGATGCCGTTAAGAAAATCCGCAGCATTGCACACGACCTTATGCCCAGTTCGCTTTCCCGCAAAGGCCTTTCCTATGCCTTGCAGGAACTTGTCGCTTTGCTGAACCGTACCACTCCTTTACAAATTGATTTGTATTTGCCGCCCGAGTTAGTTTTAGAAAAAGAACAGAGCATTGCTGTCTTCCGCATGCTTCAGGAGGTGATACAGAACACGCTAAAACATGCGGGGGCGAAGCGGCTGGCCTTGCAACTAACCCTCGAAGCAGATACCTTGCAAATCCTCTGCGAGGACGATGGCACCGGCTTTCACTACAATGACAGTCAAACCGATGCACCTGGATTGGGATTGCGGAACCTGCATAGTCGTGTCGGCATAATAGGTGGCAGGGTTAAAATTTCATCTGAAACCGGTAAGGGTACGCAATATTTATTTTCCATTCCTTTAAGCATAAACACACCATGATAAAAATAATGATAGCCGATGATCATGAATTGATTCGCCAGGGGTTTCATTTGTTACTGCGAAACCAGGAGGAATTAAAAATAGTCGGGGAAGCACAGAACGGAAAAGAATTGCTGGAAAAGATCCGGGAAGCGGAACCGGATGTCGTGATTACCGATATACAGATGCCACTGATGGATGGTATAGAAGCTACCCGCAAGATCAAGGCAGAACATCCCCATATTGGCGTGATCGCCCTTACGATGTTTAACGAAGACCATTTGATCATCGACATGCTGGAAGCAGGTGCACAGGGATACCTCCTAAAAAATACCAACAAACATGAACTCTCAGAAGCGGTGCATGCCGTATACCACGGCGGTACCTTTTTTTGTGCCGCTACCACATCCAGGCTTGCCTGCCTCATTGGTATGAGCAAATTCAATCCTTACCGGGCAAAAACCCGTCCCAAGTTCTCGGAAAAGGAAATACTGATTATGCAAATGATCTGCGGGGAGAAACAGAATACCGATATTGCCAAGGAACTGAATATGAGTGTGCGGACCGTAGAAGGCTACCGCGAACGAATATTTGAAAAATCAGAGGCTAAGAACATTGCCGGCATTGCGGTTTTTGCCATCAAGCATGGCTATTATAAAGTGTAGGCGTTCAAAGACTGATACGAACCTGGCAATTACGAGCTCCTGATTACATATGGCAATGTAATCCCTGCATCACCTTATGCCTTATTGATCCGCCGGTAGGCCTTTGCGGGATCGTTTATAATAAGTTCCATTTCGGCGAGCACCAACGCTTCTATGTCCCCCTTTACCTGCCAGTAATTTTGCTGGATCATTCCCGCCGTTACCTCGCGTATTACCGGTATGCTTTGATATGCATCCGCCTCCTTTTTCAGCGTCGCGTGATCGTTTACAATCTCGCAATGAAAGGCTTTTAGCTCTATTTTCTGACCCGGTTCGTCGGCAACCAGTCCGACAAATTCCCCTGAGCTCAGGGAGGCAATTTTCGAAGGCGGCATCGCTGCCTCCAGTTGCCGGGAGTGGCTTACGGAAGTGTCCGTACGGTTAATGGAAAAAGAGGTCCGGTCCTGCATGATCTTTCCTAACCGCTCGGAGAGACTTTTTGCGGTCTCTCCCATGACCTGACCGGAAATAATATTACCGGTAATATTCATGATCACATCTGCCCCATCCCGCCCGTAATCTTTTTTGAGTTGGCTGAAATCCTGTACACCCAGGGTGGTCGCTACCTTATTGCTACGGGCGGTAGCAATCAGTCCGTCCATATTATTGAGGTAGATCGTCGGGAATTCATCAAAGATAAGGGAGCTTTTTACGCCTCCCTTCCGGTTGACCAGTTTGATAAGCCGCGACACGTACAGGGAAAGCACCGCACCATAAATCTGTTGCTTTTGAGGGTTGTTACCCATGCAAACAATCTTGGGTGCCTCGGGATTATTAATGTCCAGTGTAAAATCATTGCCCGACAGGACGTAGTACAACTGGGGAGAGGCCAGCCGCGCCATCGCTATTTTAGCCGCTGCAATTTGTCCTTCCAGTTGCTCCATGGCATCATTGAGATAGGCGTTGATAAAAGGATTGATCAGCACTTCAATTTCCTTCTCCGTGCGAAGCACGGAAAACAGGTCGTCATAGTCTACCTGCATCAGCTCAATGACATGGGGAAGCGTACAAAACTCGCCGTCCCGGTACCGGCGCAAAAACCAGATGACCGCCGTTACAAAATTGATCGGTGATTCCACAAAAAAGTCCCCCTGCCGGCGTACCCATTCCCGGTTCAGCCCCATTAGAATAGTGCGCGCAGATTCGGTAGCATCGGTAATATCGGACATTGCCCTTGGATCCAGCGGATTACAGCGGTGGGTGCGGGAAAGATCATCGAAATTGATGATGTAAAACTCCGGCGCCACGGCATAAGATGTCCGGTGCTTCAGGAAATGGTTATAGGCGATCCGGGTCAGGTCATCGAATTTGAAATCATATACAAAAAGGGAAAAGCCTTTTTGCAGGTGCTGGGTTAAAATATGCCGGATCACGAAATAGGACTTACCGCTGCCGGGAGACCCCAGTACCAGCACCCCGCGGAAAGGATTGATAAGATTGATCCAGCTGCGATGAACTCGTCCCCTGAACCGGTAGCGTGCCGGCAGGTTTACGGAGTATTCATTTTGAAGGAGGCGTGCTTCCTGCGGAAAGGTTTCAGCATCGCTGTTAAAAATGTCATCCCCGCTAAGGCGTTGGCGGATCACTCGGGATAGCCGGACACCGCCTGTCAGCACCAGGATATAGCCCGCAAAAATTAGCGCGCCATATAAAAAGGCACCCCATTCGATAGGAGCATTCACCTCCAGGAGGTAGCTGCTTAAAAAATAAAGCAGGGTACCACTAAGAAGATAAACAACGGGGTGGGCTACGCGGAGAGACTCCTCCTTTTTACCGGTGGTACCTATCAGGGAAAACAACAGGAAGCCATACCCAAATGCCTTAGAATACCAGGGGCTTACAAAGAGTTTAGTGGTTTCAAGATTACTTAAAAGACGGTCCGTTATGCCGCTTCGCCACCCCAATCCTGCAAAGGCCGCATAGCAATAATAATAGCAGTGCAGTACCACAAAAAAAAGGCTGATCCAGCGGGTCATATCCAGGATTTTCCGTAGTCCTTGTTCGTTCTCACCAGTACCCATAACCGTTATTTTAATTTAGTTTTTCGGGCGCCGACCTTTTCGTTTCCGCTTCGTAAACCGCCACGCCGGCGCCACCTCCCCCGGCGCTTGGGGCTGTAATAGCGTTTCCAAAAGGCCCGGAACATTCTCTTTAGCATCTGTTTCAAAGCAGTTGGTTCCTGAAGGGAGATGCTGCCCGGGAAGGGATATTGCGGGTACCGTAGTTACGCCACTCCCATCATTCCAACGGTTCGTAAGTCCCTTTGGGCTGTACTCTTTACCTAAGGCGCTGCCATTGAAAACGGCTTTGTTCCGGTGGTCGACATAAGTAATTCCATACACGTAGCCTTCGGCGTTTTGCCGGAGCACGGTATCAACCCCTACCCCCGATAGCGCTTTTTGAAACCCCTGCCAATCCTTTATCTTTTTATCCTCCACTACCGGGCTGATTACCGCACGTACTTTGGGGAGCAGCGCCTCCCTTCCGGTACTGTTTCTTTGAAAACATTTCTCCAGGAAGGAAAGCCCCGGATTACCGGGAAGAAGGCTTGCCTTAAGGGGTGATCCCACCCGGTTGCCTTCCTTATCCAGTGCGCGGTAAACTATGCCGCCCCGCTGTTTTATACGGGAACCTTCCGCGCCACCATCTGCTTCGACATGGTACAGCCGTAGCACGGCATTTAGTTCCGGCAGGGAAGTATACCGGTAAGCGTTCAAAACCCCTTGTAATACCGCGGCAATACCTGGTTTCAGTTCCCCTTTTCCATAGATCACCTTCTGCAGGGGCCTTTCCCCTTCCCGACATTTTCGGGATCCCTGGGCAGGGACCAGTTTATAAGCCTTTTCCAATTCCAGGCGGGTCCTTTCCGACGCACCCCTTCCCAACCCGTGCATGGAAATACGACGGCCATCGGGGCGGATCGAAACGCTCACCAGGTGTATGTGTGGATGCCCGGCGTCTTCGTGCCGGTAGACCAGGTAGGGCTGCTCTCCAAAGCCGATGCCCCGCATATACGCCCCTGCAATCGCAACTAACTTTTTTTCGCTAATCGTTTCCGAGGAATCAAAATTGAGGGAGACGTGAAGCGTATGGGTGCGGGTCCGCTCATTGAGATCCGTCAGGCGCTTAAAATGGAGCCATTTATCGTAAAAAGAAAGCCGTGAAGCTTCCTTTAAAAACCCGGCAGCTTCCAGGCATACGGCAACCCCGTTGCGTACTTTTTGCTCGTGGTAATTGAGCACTTTCTTAAAGCTTTGAGCGGTATGGATACGGGCTACCATTGGTCTGCGATTCGGTCGATTTTGGATTGGATTTGGGCTACTTTTAAAAAGAAAAGTTCTTTGCTTTTTTCATTGATCAATACCCATGCTTTCAACTCCATCACATGCTCCATTTTGTGCAGCCGCTTCACGGCCTGGTTAAAATTGTTTCCCATCACGTTCAGCTCCCGGCGTAGTTGGACCAGTTCCATTACGAGATCGTCCAGCGATGCATTGCGGGACTTGACGGTCAGCTTTTTTTGAAGCAGGTGGTCTCTTAGATACTCACTGAATTTCCGCTTCGTGGTAGTATGGAAGCGGCTCACTAACGACTGGTACTCCTCCTCCCTGAACCGGATGGTGACCTTTCGGGTATACCCTTGCTTCGCGTGTTCCTTCATCATTCCTTATGCTTTTTCAAATTCTTCAAACAGGGTCCCGCGAGTTCCGAGCCTGGGGACCAAGACAGATTGTCCGACAATCGTACATCTTGCCGGGTGCGGTTACCGGCAGCCTGACGCCTCATGTATTCATTGACCAGATAGACTATCGAAAATCAGGGCGGTCGAAAAGAAGGCCGCTGCCCGAGTCGTCTTCCCTTGCCCATATGCATATGCCACTCATTGAGGTCTTTATAACCCGCATACAGCTTTCTTTTATCCCGGGCACCCGGGCAGGATTTCAAAATCTGCCCAACCCGTGTATCCCCCGACGGGTCATTATCGAGGTAGAGCCGTACCTGTGGATAGGAACGCAAAAGATCAAGGCTTTTATCAACAAATGACAGGGAGTTAAGGACCAGGAAATCCATTCGCAACATCGCTCCTTTTTGCTGCAGGGAAAGGAAGGACAGGAAGTCAAAAAAACCTTCGAACACTGCCAGCTCACGACCCCTTTGCGGGAGAAGAAAAATATCCTTTGGCGCACTGCTTCCCTTGAACCAGCCATTACGTATTTCATAGCCGCCGGAGCGGTTGGGGAAACCGAGCCCGGCATAGCGTTTTCCCTTGATTTCAAACACCACTTCACGCAGGTATTTTTGAGCAAGTGCCAGGGGAATATGGCGGGAATGCAGGTAACGTCGGAGAACAAGGGAACAGAGGGGACGCACCTCACAGATTTGCAAAGCCGGGGCAGCTTCGGGCGAAGTGGATAACGGTTGGAGTAATGGCGGTTTACATAAGTCGGGGGTACCGGATAAATGACCAAGAAACGCTGAGATCGAGCAGCCATAATACCGGATCCCGAAATCCACCAGCGTACCCCCGGTACCTTCCCCGTGATCATACCAGCAATTCAGCCGGCGATTGACCTTAAACGATGGGGTACGTTCCTCGCGCAGGGGTGAGTGGTACCAGTAATCATGACCGCGGACTTTGTTTGGTTCATAGCCCAGGCGTGATAAAAAACTCACCAGATCAAAGGCATTGGCGGCCTTGCAATCCAGGCCCCGGTTATCGTCTTTCATACGTCACTTTTCTTGTTCACCCTGCCAAATTAGTCCACCGGATCCCTATACCTATCACCCCTTCATATACTGCGGGGGAAGAAAGAAAGCAAGGTGGGTAGCTTTGTTGGGTGAACAAGATTTTGTGAATTAAAAAGTACGTTTTATGTTATCAAAAAATGATCTGCTGAAGCTCTATGACACCGTATTAAGCATCCCGGGTATGAAGGAACCGGTTAAGGTGGATTTGCGGATGCCCCGCAAAAATGTTTTGCTGCTTAGCAAAGTAATCCAGCGCGGTCTTGCCCCTGGGGGCGGCGAAGGGAAAGAAGACAATTTATTAGACCTGGTTGCCAAAGAAACGCTGGCGGAACTTGGTGCCTTTTCCACTGAACTTTTGCAAAAAGCGGGGCTTAGTGAAATGAATGAGAAACTGGATTCCTTTGGGGAAAGCAGCTCCTGAAGAATAAAAAAAGGGCTATAATAGCCCTTCGTCTGCAAAGGAGTAATACCCTTCGGAGGAAAGAATCAGGTGGTCCAGTACCTTAATATCAAGCAATGCACCGGCACCTTTTATCTTCTGTGTTAATTCCTCGTCGGCACGGGAAGGCTGCAGGTTACCCGATGGATGGTTATGGGACAGGATAACCGCCACCGCATTCACACGGAGTGCCGCAGTAAATATGAGCCGCGGATCCGCCACCGTCCCTGTAATGCCGCCGGATGAAACATTAAAGACACACAGGACCTTGTTGGCGCGGTTTAGGAACAAGACTTTGAATTGCTCCACGAGGTCCATTTTGCCTTCTTCCCACAGGAGTCGAAGAACGTTGAAAGCGTCAGCGGAGGAAACGATTGCCGGACGCTCCGATGGCTTTACACGGGACTTGTAAACCAGCTCTACCTCGGCTACTTTGCCCATGGCTTCTACGGTGTTTTGCTTTTCCATAATCTTCTGTTTTTGAGGTTAAAAAATGATTATGGAACCGTTCCGCCTTTGGGCACACCCAGGCGCAAGGAGGAACGGAATAAATCCGGTGTTGGGGTTCCGGTAAAATGATTTTATGCCGTAGTTCCTTAGCGCCGGTGGTGCACCAAGGCGAGCTTTGTGAAGGAATCATTGAAGAACTACATCAATCCATCTTATCGTTTTAAACCCTCTCCACCGAGAAACATACCAGTATCGCAAACCGGTAAGCGTTAATTATTATTTACGGTTGTGTCTTTTGTTAGCTCGATCAGCAGCGGAAGGAAATTGCCGGGTAGAAGGAAACCACGAATGAAAGGGTAAGAATACACGACCCGGGGGAGGGTTTAAGAATACCCGCTTTAATTTAGGGTTACGTCGATTACCAATTTATGTTTGAAGGTTTTTCTTCTCCTTTTCTGGAACCTATACATTTCCAAGCGGGATGGCCCTACGGGCAGACCAAACTCCTCCTTCCGGGGGCAGCAACGGGGTTTTCAATAATGGAGTCCGGTACTATCGGGCTTCAGGAAATCAGGACAGAAAGCTACACGCTTCACTATTATACTTTTTCGTTCCACAGGAAAAGTACTTTGTTGCTAAGTGAGGAAAGTGGTTTACGTTCCTGGTTTTCGATGAAAGGAGGGATCGGGTTAGGACGAAATGAAAAATGCTGTCAAACCCTTGCCCAGGGACAATACACATGGCTGAATCCAGCAGAGCGAAAGATGAAAATCATCGTTCCCGGTGAGAAGGAATGCCAAATAATGAGTATCCATTTACGGGATAGTAAGGGTGCCGGTTGGGTTGCTTTATTTCCCTGCTTTGAGCAGCAACCAAAGGACGCAAGCACCAGTTCTTTATTTTGCCTCCCTGCACCCCGCCCTGTATGGGACGCCTTTTACGAAATACCACAGTTACACTATCCGCCTGAACTGCAGAAAGTCTATCTGGAACTCAAATTGCAACAAATACTATTTGCACAACTGGCGCAAACCTATAAGGAAGAACCCCGCCAACGCCTTTCGCCCTTAGAAAAAGAAATGGCGCAAAGAGCTCACGACATCATTGTTCTTGATATCCGCGAGCACTACCCGAATGATAAATTGGCGCGCCTGGTTGGCTATAGTGAATCCTCGTTAAAGAGGGCTTTCCGTAAAGAATTCGGTATGGGTTTATATCAATACTTGCGGCGTGTGCGGATGCTAAAAGCACAGGAGTTGCTATTGAAAGGCGAACAGGTAAAAGTGGTAGCCCCTACCGTAGGTATGCGCCCTGGCAATTTCACGATGGAGTTCCAAAAATATTTTGGCTATAAAGCGACCTCGCTTTACAAACACAATCGCGGCTAATGTCCTTTTACTAAGCATACGATAAAAGATAAATTTTCGGGTGTTCGGTGGAATTTGCAAAGCAGCAGGAAATAGCACGTACCGGTTTTATCTTTTGTCATTTTAAAACGGGCCGGTTTAACTTCAATAAAATTATGAGACAGTTTCCAGGCTTAATTTGGCTTCGATAAAATTAAAAGGGTTTGAAAAGGCCGTAAGTTGATCCTTAATAAAGGGCAATGCCGGCTGCTTCAGACGCTAGCGTTCTTGCCCGTCCATCCGTTAAAAGCAGAATGGCTTTCTCTTGAACGACCAAACCGGAAACCAAAACTTTGAAAGCGTTACAGGATATGACAGCGAACCCAGATACAATTACTGTTTTTATAGCCGATGACCATCTTATTTTCCGGGATGGTTTAAAACTGCTGATTAGCAAGCTCGCTATGCAGGGGCTATGCTGTATTGGTGAAGCTGAGAACGGCAATGGACTACTTGAGCAACTGGGGCACCTTCAGCCCGATATTATATTGATGGATATTCAGATGCCTCAATTGGACGGTATCGAGACCACGGCGTATCTCCAAAAACATTTTCCGGCAATAAAAGTACTAGCACTTTCTTCCCATGAGGATCTTTGGTCTGTAGCGGATATGATCGCTGCAGGGGCGAAAGGTTACTTATTAAAAAATACGGAAAAAGATGAATTGCTCACCGCCATTAAAAAGGTACATGGTGGTGGCACCTATTTTACACCAGCCGTTGCCGCACACCTGGAAACGATCAGCCAGATCCGGGTAAGTGAAAAAAAACTCACGCGCCGTGAAACCGAATTGGTTCGCTTGCTTTGCCGGGGCCAAGCAAATAAAGAAATTGCAAGCACCATGCAAATTAGTATAAGGACCGTGGAGGGGCATCGTAAAAACATTATGGTAAAACTAAATGCTTTTCATCCGGCAGATATCATGACTTATGCCGTCAAACACGGTATTCATAAGATGTAAGTGATGATCGGGAGGGTTCAGTATCATTAGGTAAGCTATCCCTACGTTTCCATGCAGTATGAAACTGTCAAAAAAACATTTGGGCAAATCCTCATTCCACAAAAGAGCCTGAAATATTCGGGGTATTCATACAGGTGTTAATACGCATTGCACAGGTCCCGTTAAGCATATACCTTGTGTCCACAACCAACGGCTGTCCCATGAGTGTCAGGCTTAACGGCTTTTACAAGCAACTCGTTCCTATTATCAAGGATGTTTTTGGCTATGGGCACTTAGAAAGGAAATCCCTTTGTTACTGGGTAGGAAAGTTCGCCTTTTTCTGAACCTGCTTTTGCAACTACTACCTATTTCTTATCACAAAAATACGCTTACATGAATTTACAACTTCATCCTTCCGTCGGTGTTTCCCGCCTGGGAAACAGCCCGGATCAAATATGCTTATCCCCGGACGCCATTGGCGGGCTTCCCTATGAAGGGGACGCTAATGGTAACTCACTGGGTCCGATAGTTTCCTTTAAAGACGGGACAGGTCTTATTAAGAGACAAGGGCAACCCTTTAAAGTCTATGATGGCGGGGGCAACGAGCTTACGCTGCAATCGCCCAATGTACAATCCATTACCTGGACCGTTCATCTCGCTAATAAAAAAGCTGCGTGGTACCAGTACAATGAACTGCAGGGCAACCTGCTTTACGGGGAAGGCAACAGCTATTCCAGCCAGGCTATTCCCTTGCGGAATTTATCGGTTCAGAACCGACAAACTCTGATCGTAGACCCGGGGCCACGGACCATCTCCGGGGCAGAACAATACATTGGCTTTGATGTAGCCAGTGCGCCAGCCGGCTACCCTGTACAATACCCGCCTTCCACTGTATTATATGGCACGCCGGTCAATACGCTGGGTAACCTGATTACGGACAGCGCGGGTCGGTTGATCGTCCTTGGAGGCTATGGCAATGCTGGCGGAAATGAACCACTGACAAGTTATGGGGGATCAGATTCCTGGCATGATGACATATCGGATGGGCCGGTCTATTGTTCTATTACCTTTAATGACGGCACACCGGAGGCTTTCCTGTCTGCCTGGGTGATTGTCGGTTCGCCCGACTTTGCGCCCGAGATCGTCAACATCTCCAACCTCAGTGATACTTTCTTTGATGTCGCAGTCCGGCATTTTGATCTCGTCGACCAGATGTACAGCAATGGGAGCTGGAATACAGGTTTCGTGGCCAATTACCAGCGGGACATCCTCCCGATCATTAACCGGATCTGTCGTTACCAATGGGTAGCCAATGTGCAATCCATGATGGCATTCGCTTCCCATATTTTTGACTTTACGGATCCTTCGCCGGCGAATTCTGCTAACCGGCAGACCTATTTCTCCTATTTCCGGCAACCGGACAGCATTCCTGAAAGTCTTCCACCGGATGAGCAACCCCAACAGGTGCTCTTCCAGGAATCAAGCGAGGGCTATTTTCCAATGATGCCCTTAAACTCGGCAAGTAATTCGGTAAGCAATGTGAATGTGCTGAAGTTTCTGGCTCTTGATGAAACGCAGTATTTCCTGTTACAGCAATGGGCGAACGGTAGTTTTACCAATGATCCCAATTTTACCCCCTACCCGGTGAATCCCCTTGATATGGCTAGTATCGGCAACTGTGTTGGTCTGCCGATGTGCCCGGGTATCGAGGTTACCTGGAGTTTACAAAATCCAAATGTCTATGCCGCTCCCTTTACCATCGCCGATATGGGCGGCAATTATTTTGCAACAGGACTGGATCCTTCCCGCGATGAGTGCGAGGGGGGCGGGTGCCAGCCAGGGGACCTGACCAAGCGGATGGCTTGTCCATGGCAGGCGGACTTTTTCCAGTGCACCTTCCAGTTGATAAACTTCACCGACCCAACCGTAAATAAAGCCAACATTGGTGGTCAGATGCAACCCCTTCCCCCCACCTACTATGCCTATTGGTGGCCGCCACAAAGTCCCTGGGATGTACTGGTTGGTGAGTTATCGGTAGAAGGACAGAGCGCCTCTCATAATCCAGCCGGGGTGCAGGTAAATTATGCCCGGGGCATAAACTCCTTTGTGCAGATGGTGGAGCATTGGTCGGCTCTCGGGTTTATCCGCGACCAGAATGCCGGAACCCCCGGGTTCCCCTATTTGGTGGAAACCGAAAGGGTTAACGAGCTATTTACTTTTGTAGATGTACCCGTGGGGCAAATCAGCGGGAACAGCCAGGACAATGCTACAACCATCCCGGTATATTTTATACAGGAAAATACCGAAGTGCTGAAACAAAAAAGCCTGCGCGCTGAAAAACTGGTAGCCCATCTCGAAGCCAAAGCATTCAAACCAATTGTAGTGGCCGGGGACGGACTTCCGCTCCCGCGTTCAGGATCCAGAAACCGCAGGTAACGATGAAAGCATCCTTCAATACAGATGTACTTATTGTGGGCGGGGGTCCTGCCGGGGCCTCTGCCGCATTAAGTTTACTTAGCTACACGAAATTTTCAGTCACCATCGTGGAACAATCGTCCTTTGACGGGATTCGGGTAGGTGAGCATGTTGATTCAAGCCTTTTTGAAATGCTTGATTATTTGAAGATTTCCAAAGGCTCCCTGGAAGAGGGCACCTTTATAAAAGGATATAGTAAAGCCGCAGCCTGGGGCACTGACAGGCTCGTCTCAAGGGATTCGCTTTACAGCCCTGCCAATGAAAGTTACCAGCTGGACCGGGAAAAATTTGATCTGAAGCTACTCCGGGAAGTGTCTAAAAGAGGGGGAACGATTATTCCGCGCACCAGATGTACCCGTTACCAGCAAACAGATACTAATGAATGGCAGCTTCATGCAAAGCATTTTACAAAAGGAGCGTTTGGTATAAAGTCCAGGTTTTTAATTGATGCGACGGGACGTCAGGCAACTGTATGCAGGCAATTAGGTATTGCCTCTGCAAAAAAGGATACGCTCGTTGGAGTAGGCGCCTTTTTACTTTTCCGAAAGGATCAAATTATTCCTCAGGAGATTATACTGGAAGCATCTGAAAAAGGATGGTGGCATTGTGCCACTTTGCCGGGCCAGGTGTTATCCGTAACGTTTTTTTCAGATGCGGATATTATCAGTACAGACCGGCTTCAGGTAGCGGATAACTGGCAGGCTTCTTTGCTGTCAACCAAGTATATAAAATACAAGGTGGGCGAGGCAAGGGCAACTGGTAAACCCTGGATCAAAAATGCCTTTTCCCAGATAACAGATACGTCCCAACGGAAAAACTTTATGGCTGTGGGGGATGCAGCATCCTCCTTTGATCCGATCTCTTCGATGGGAATCGGATTTGCTATGAACTCCGGCTGTAATGCTGCGAGAGCCATTAATTTTTCATTGAATGGAGATGAAAGCCTGGTAGAGGCATATCCTAAAAAGGTAGAAGAGAATTTCAAAAACTACCTTAACCTTCGCAACCACTTTTATGCAAAAGAAACCCGTTGGAATAAGCTGCCATTTTGGGAAAGGCGCGCTTTTAATTACCTGGACCCCTACTAGACAGATCTAAAATGGTGAGGAGCAGCAACGGCAGAACAGGCCTTACCAATAACGCCTTACTTCAATTCTCCTTTCGGTACCCGTATTAATACGGATAAGATATTTCCCTGCAAATAAATACTTTAGCAATGGAATTAATGCAGTTAACGCGGCGTAGTTCGCGGGCGCAAAGCGATAACCCTTGTGCTACCAAGAAATCATATCTTCCAAAAACGGATCCGAAAAATGGTAAGGCCAGGTAAGACTACTAATTGTTTAGAGCCCAGGGTAGCTAAGCTAAAACTTCTCAAGTTTCTATGACCTAACGGATATTTTAAAATTGATAAAGCCTGTTTATGAACGAAACGATTGAAAAAAACCTGGAGGCTGAGTGTGAAATTCACACCCTAATTGGAAAGCCTAGACTAGCCTATATTTCGGGTGACGATTTCGAACGGATCCCCATCATGTATGTGGAAGATGATGGCTATGCCATAGCGGAAGGAGACATTGTCTTAGGAATGGCAGATGCCGTTGCCGCGTCTTCTAAAATGGTAGCGGACTATTTTGAGAAGTTATCATCCGGTGAAAAGGGAACATTAGCGCCCCTGGGCGTTATTGTGAGCGGCCAGCGCTTTCGCTGGCCGGAAGGCCGTGTCCCTTACCTTATTCATAGTGCGATGCCAAACCAGGAACGTATCGTAAGAGCCATCCGCCACTGGGAGGAGGCTACTCCAGTACGGTTCATCCCACGTACCACGCAGCAGGACTATATTTATTTCAGGGCTTCGACTAAGTGCTCTTCATCGGTTGGTCGTGTTGGTGGTCGCCAGGATATTAAGCTCGCTAAGGGGTGCGGGTGGGGTGCTGCAGTGCACGAGATTGGTCACGCCTTTGGTATGCAACACGAACAACGCCGGCGCGACCGGGACCAATATATTGTCATTCATGAAGAGAATATCGAGACGGATGCCCTGGGTAATTTCAGCGTCTCTCAAACGGGTCAGGTTGTTGGTCCCTATAATTACGGTTCTGTCATGCATTATGGAACGCATACATTCTCGAAAAACAACCGGGCAACCATCACTACCAAACCGCCTGGAATTACGATTGGACGCCGCGGCGAATTAAATGACGGAGACCTTCAAACCGTAGGCAGGCTGCTGGCAAGCTCCCACCTGGCTACACCTGCTTTGGGAAACTACTTGCGAACTTCCTTAAACCAGGTGTATGCAACGGGGCTTACCAATTGGTACTTCACCGGGAAGCACCGCCTGTATATACGAATTCGGGGTGGCAACGCAGATTTTTTCCAGCGGTGCATAGTACTACTGCGAAGCGGCCAAGTCTCCACCCCGGTCGGAGATGCCGACCTGGTTTTAGGAGGTGGGCGCCCTGCGCCCGGATCCTGGCACGCCCTTCCGGTTCAAAGTGGCGGGACCACTTATTTTATAGGAGGTCAGTACCACAACAATGGATGGCTTTGGGATACAAGCGTTCAGGTGCGTCGGGAACAATACGAGCACGGGGTATATTATACTTTCGGGTTTAATGACATGAGTGGTGAGGCGGACTTCAACGATCACATTGTAGAAGTTGCCGTAGTCGCTGATCCGCAAAGCCTGGTAAAGGATTTCCCCGGCGATTTTATAGACACCGCTAAAGAGCAAGGCGATCAATCCCTGCTTTTTTTGCAACCACACGAGTAGCCGCACCAAGGACAACAAACGTGACAGGCGTTTCCGCTATTTCCGGTAGGAACCCGCTTTTTTGAGCCCGGGACCGGCGAACCTTTTACTATTTTACTGAAAAATCATGAAGATCAAACTGGGGTTGTTGGATAGATGGAAACCTATCTCTTATGAAACGACGGTAGAGGTGGCACTGGTAATAAATAACGATTACAGGTCAATCGGTTTTTGCAAGATCGTGATTGATGATGCAGGGAATCACTATGGTGAACTCGACCTCAGGGAACCCATCGATCAGGACCTATATCTTTATTACAGAATCGGGGAGTCCGATGGCAGTAGCTGGTTTTATGGTGTAGACCTTATGGACCATCAGCATCAAGACAGACGCACTATAAAAATAAAAGATGCCAGGGTGTAAGGTTTCAAGGGGTACACCAGCACCGGGTGCTTTATGTGAGGCATCGTTAGTGAAAGAAAAATTAAAGGCGCCTGTATTCTTCCGGTAAATTAAAGACCTGTGTCCCACCGAGTGGCTTGCCCTCGTTATCCACATCGATATAACCCACCGCATAATTCTTATAAGGTACGGTTTCAATTTCCTTGAAGTAGGAAAGCAGCTTGCCGTAAAAGGGTTGGCTTGTTTCGGCCACCAGGCGGTCCATGGGTTCAACCAGGTACACTTTCCGAATGCTGCCCTGGGTATCGAATATTTTCAGCAGGAAACAGGCAGAATAAGGGATAGGTTCAATATCCCGGTCTGCATCTAAAAGATAGTCGCCATGATACTTCTTCAAAAAGAGTTTTGCCCAGGATTCCATTGTTGATTTAGCTGCCATAATTCTTTGCAATATCATATTTTACGATTGCATACCAAAATGGTTGTTCTATACATGTTTTTAAATTTTCAATTTTAAAAGTAAGGAACCCGGAAGCAACAACCGTATATTATCGTGCCGGCTTCCGCGCGCAGTTTCAGGAACGCCCAAATTTTGAGTAAGCCTTTTTCCAACAAATTCGAACCTTTAGGCAACATTTTTCCAGTCCTGCTGTATGGTTGCTAACACCTATCTATTTTACTTTAGCTAAAGCCCTCTATCATTCGTTCTGAAAAGTAAACCCTAAACCCTGCGTATGGAACTACTTCGCTTCCTCAACTCCGTTCATCCCTTGTCAGAAGCATTGCTTGACCACCTGCGTACTATTCTTAAACCGCGTGAGCTTTCCCGAAAAGAATACCTTCTAAAAGCAGGACATATATGCCGGCATATCTGTTTTATTGAGCAGGGCCTGCTGCGCTGTTTTTATATGAAGGAGGATCATGAAGTTTGTTCCTGGTTTATGAAAGAAGGCGATGTGATCATAAGCGTTGAAAGTTTTTACACCCAAAAACCCAGCTACGAATCTATCCAGGCCTTGGAAGACTGTATTCTGTATTATATCGAGTATAACGAATTGCAGCAGATTTATCGACGCTTCCCGGAATTCAACTTTACGGGCCGGGTATTAACCGAAAACTATTATGCCTTAAGTGAGCAGCGGCTTTATTCCATGCGCATGCAGCGATCACAGGAACGATATGACTACCTGATGGAACATCACTCAGAGCTGGTATTGCGGGTCCCGGCAAAGTACCTGGCCTCCTATCTCGGTATCACCGAAGTCACGATGAGCAAGATTAAATCCCGCTTTTAATTTCTTATCCATTTTTAAGCGGGTACCCTTTTTTAGCATACTACTTTTAACCTGTAAATACGAAACAACATGAAACGCGTATTCACCCTTAGTCTTTTGCTTACCTTGGTATTGATCGCTTGCCGGAAAGATAACACCGCAACGTTGGTAGACAGCTATCTACAGAATGTTAAGGTAGCAATCCGGGACAGCTTACAACATAACGACTATGCACAACTGGATTTTACGAAAGCCGTTCTAACGAAAGTGGATTCTGTAAACCTCTATATCCTGCGTATCCCTTTCCGGGGCAAGTCCCTGCCAACTGATTTTGTCCTCCTCCAAACCCTTGTTAGCGGTAGGGTACTGGAAGGCAGGATCATCCACCTGGAGGGAGGGCAAACGGAAGTGGGCGAAGGACGGGTAAAGCGCCGGGTATGGAACGGCTCTATCACGATCAGTACACTTGACCGGAAAACAGTACTGGCTTCCCGCGTTACCGGGGGCTATATCGAAGCCTTCCATCCTCAGGCAGCTGCCCGCACTACTAATCTACCAGCCCCTGAATACGTGGAACTGGCGGAAGTAGTGGTTGTGAGTCAGCCTTCCAACAGCGGCAGCTTCACATTTAGTAACTGGATCCTGCTACAAGGACTTTTTACAGGCGGCAGCGGTTATGGGGGCTATGGTTACGGCGGATATTACGGCTCCCTGGAAGGGGGTGGGTACGGCGGCGGTGGGTATGGCGGCAGCGGAAGCAACACTGGTGACTATTCCGGAGGATATGGTACCGGGGGTAGTGGTACCGGGGAAAGCATAGTGCTGGACCCACCCATCCTCATCGACCAGGAAACCCATGACGCCAATGACGCTGTTGATATTCAGAAGTTCATGAATTGCTTTGATGCCATTGCCGATGCCGGCGCCACTTGCACTATGGAGATTCTGACGGATATACCGGTGGATGGCAATCCCTCCAGCTTCTTTAACTGGCAGACTGGCTCGCCTGGCCATACCTTCATTAAATTGAAGAAAAGCAACGGAAGTCAAAGTGTGCAGCAGGTCATTGGCTGGTACCCTCAATCAGGTTATAAAACTATGTTGACATCAGCGCCGATCACCGGTAAATTTGTAAACAACGAATTGCACGAATACAACGCCTCGCTGGCGATGAACCTAACACCGGCTCAATTGCAAACGGCTATCACACGGGTGTTATACCTGTCCCGGTTTATTAAGTACGATATTGATGAATACAATTGTACGGACTTTGTTCTTGATGTCTTTAATGAAACGGTTGCCCCGGCCCAGCGCCTGGAACTGCCGAAGTATGATATACCCGGTGGCACCGCACCCACTGGCACCAACACCCCGAACGGCCTTTACCAGAAGCTGCAGTCGATGATGGCGGCAGGATCTGGTGGTATCGATATGCCCGGTATCAAGGGATGGGTTGGACACAGTAACGGACCATGCAACTAAAAAATATTTTATGAAAGCACTTAACTTTTTTGGACATCCTATTTTTCTGTCAATTTCCTTCCTGCTATTGCTAATCAGTGGTGAAGCTTTTGGCGGCCCTTACTTGCTTTACCTTATCCTCGGTACTTCACATGGCGCATTTTATTCATTGACTGGGCTTGCAGGCATTCTCTTTACGGTTGCCTCTCTCAAAGCTTCGAAAGATGGAGTAACGACGATATTAGTGTTAGTTGGTGTCCTGCTGATGACAGTGTCCCTATACCTGTTCTTTACTGGTGAACGGCTGCACTATAACCGCGCATCTTTTGAACAAACGTTACCAGTGCTTTCTTTCGGACTCTTTGCGCTTTCTGTGCTCTGTACCCTAATTAAAACTGTTTTTGCAGCAGTACGCCTCTACTTCCGCTACCGACGAAGAAGCAGCTCGTTGAACTCCCTGGGTTAGATTCTCTTTTTGATATTGTGACGTTTGAAAATTGTGTGTTATGCTAAATTCAATAAGCTGGCAAAGCTACTGGACAGCCCTTGTCCTGTCTACAACCGTATATTATATCGTTTTGTACCTGCGCTTTTTTGGAAGCAGCATCCGCTTCCGGTCTAACCGCAGGGGTCCGCAAAAAAAGGAACCGTCCGCGTTTTCCGTACCCTTTGATGCACCGGCCGACAACACCCTTCCTGACCGGCCCGCCCTCCGGCGTGGTCCGGCAGCCGGGGGTCCGGTAGAAGAAGTGGATGAGACCGTGTTGCACGGGTGCCTCGATGAACTGACGGCCTTCTTTGAAGCCGCGGGAGCGGCCCGGCTGGAGCGTACCGAATTACTGGCCGCCCTGCAAGTGATCCTGGCAAAGTACCCGGCCCTTTCCCACTCCACCTTCCGGGAAACGATAACCGGGCTGCTGGTATCTCAATGCAAACATTACTGTGCCCTGGAGCTGAGTGAGGGTGATCTCTGGCGTGTGTGGTCCGGCTCCTGACAGGCACCCCTTCCCGGCCTCCTGCCCTATGGCAGGCGGCCACCGGAAGCGGGTTTAAAAAAGGTCTCTTTTACTCTTAACCATAAAAATGTGTGTATGAAAAAGGTGAGCAGGAAGTATTTCCTTTCCAAAAACCGTATCCAAAAATTCTTTTTCGCGGCCCTTTTGCTTGTGACAAACCTGGTCGCATTGGCACAGGATGGCAATGCCGGCATCAATGAGGCAAACACCAAAGTGCGGTCCTATTTTGCATCGGGGACAAACCTGATGTACGCCGTGGGGGCGCTCCTTGGTTTGATCGGGGCGGTCAAGGTTTACCAGAAGTGGAACAGCGGTGACCACGACACCGGCAAAGTAGCCGCTGCCTGGTTTGGGTCCTGTGTTTTCCTGGTGGTGGTAGCTACTGTCATTCGCTCCTTCTTTGGTGTATGAGCAGTGTCTACCGCATCAACAAAGGCGTAAACAAGCCGGTTGAATTCAAAGGATTTAAAGCGCAGTATATCTGGTATCTCGGTGCCGGTCTTGTTCTCTTGCTGATGGGCTTTGCCGTGCTTTATATCTGTGGTGTCAACCCGGCCCTCTGCCTTGGAATTATCCTTCTTTCCGGTGCCGGTCTTTTCATCTACGTGGGTCGTATGAGCCGAACCTACGGGGCGTATGGGTGGATGAAAAAGATCGCCCGGAAAAGGGTTCCCAAAGTCATTAAAAGCACTTCCCGAAGGTACTTTCTCCCCATCAGCCCTTCACAAAAAAACTAAGTTCTATGGAACGAAACCTATCGGACATCCTGCCGATCCTGGGCATTGAGCACGATTGCCTGCTTTCCAAAAGCGGCGACTTCACCGCGGCGTACAACGTCCACCTTCCCGAGCTGTTTTCGCTTTCGGACCGGGACTATGAAGCGTTTCACCATACCTGGATCAAAGCCATAAAAGTGTTACCACCGGGAACGGTCTTTCATAAACAGGATTGGTTTGTGGACTCCCGGGTGCAATCGGACTTTTCAAAGGAAAACGCCTCTTTTCTAACCCAGTCCAGCGAACGGTTCTTCCATGAACGCCCGTTCCTGGATCACCAGTGCTACCTCTTTCTTACAAAGCGCCCCCCTGGCAAAAGACCTTCCAGTTCGCTGCTCTCCAACCTGCTGCGTAAAAACCTTTTCCCCGGGCACGTACTGCAGCCGCAGGCCCTGCCTGATTTCATGGACGCTTGCAGCCAGTTTTGCCGCATCCTGGAAGACAGCGGTTTTGCGCAACCGGAGCAGCTAAAGGAAAAAGAGCTGCTGAGCAGACCCGGCCAGGCGGGCGTACTGGAGCGGTATTGCTACCTGCTGGAGCAATCCGGAAAGCCCCTGATCAAAGACATCACCTTTGATCCCGACCTTCGCATCGGTGATGCCTACCTCCAGCTTTATACCCTGGGTGACGCCAATGATCTTCCCGCGTTGTGCGGTTCGCGGATCAATTACGATAAATATTCAACGGATAAAACCAAATTCAGTATTGGCTTTGCGGCACCCCTGGGGCTGCTGCTTCCCTGCAGTCATATCTATAACCAGTTTTTCTTTATCGAAGAGGCGCAACAAACGCTGAAGCGGCTGGAAAGCAAGCGGCTTCGCCTCCAATCCCTGGCGGCGTATTCAAGGGAAAACGCGATCAGTAAAGAAGCGGTCAACGATTTTTTAAACGAAGCCATTTCGCAGCAGCGCTTACCGATAAAAGCCCACTTCAATGTACTGGTTTGGACTTGCGAAAAAGAAGGATTGAAGGAGCTGAAAAACCGGGTTGGCTCCGCCCTTGCCCAGATGGATGCCGCACCCAAGCTGGAGGTGCCGGGAGCCCCGCAGATCCTCTGGGCCGGCCTGCCGGGTAACGAAGGTGATTTCCCGATGAACGATACTTTCGACACCTTTGCAGAACAGGCTTGTTGTTTTCTAAACCTGGAAACCGCCTACCGGAGTTCACCCAGCCCCACGGGATTACGCCTGGGCGACCGCCTGACGGGGAAACCTGTTCATGTAGACATCAGTGATGAACCAATGCAGCGGGGCATCTGCACGAACCGTAATAAGTTTATTCTCGGTCCCTCCGGGAGCGGCAAATCCTTTTTCACCAACCATATGGTGCGCAGCTATTACGAGCAGGGCACGCATGTCGTGCTCGTGGATGTCGGGCATTCCTACAAGGGGTTGTGCGACCTGGTGGTAGGCTATTACTTCACTTATGGGGAAACCACGCCCATCCGCTTCAATCCCTTTTATATTGGCGAAGGCGATATACTGGATACCGAAAAGAAGGAAAGTATCAAAACGCTCCTGCTGGCACTTTGGAAAAAAGACAGCGAAGGTTTCTCCCGCAGCGAGTATGTAGCCCTTAGTAACGCCCTGCAGCAGTATTACGAATTCCTTGACCGGGACGAAAATATCTTCCCGGGCTTTAATAGCTTTTACGAGTTCCTCGGATCCGAATTCTCGGCAAAGCTGGCAGAGCAGCAGGTTAAGGAAAAGGACTTCGATCTCTCCAACCTGCTCTATGTGCTGCGGCCCTATTACAAGGGCGGCGAGTTCGACTACCTGCTCAACGCAACCGAAAATATTGACCTCCTGCCCCAGCGATTTATTGTCTTTGAGCTGGACAATATCAAGGATCATCCCATCCTTTTCCCTGTGGTAACACTGATCATTATGGAAGTCTTTATTTCCAAGATGCGCAAACTGAAAGGGGTGCGCAAAATGATCCTCATCGAAGAGGCCTGGAAAGCCATCGCCAAGGAAGGCATGGCAGAATATATCAAGTACCTCTTCAAGACCGTGCGTAAGTTTTTTGGCGAAGCTATTGTGGTGACCCAGGAAGTCGAGGATATTATTTCCTCGCCGGTAGTGAAGCAGGCCATCATCAACAACAGCGACTGCAAGATCCTGCTGGACCAGTCGAAGTACCAGAACAAGTTTGATGCGATCCAGGAGTTGCTCGGGCTAACGGAAAAGGAAAAAGCACAGGTCCTTTCCCTGAACCGGGCCAATGATTCGCACAGGAAGTACAAGGAAGTTTTTATCTCCCTCGGAGGCACCCTCTCCAAAGTCTACCGCACGGAAGTCTCGCCAGAAGAATACCTCACCTATACCACCGAGGAAACTGAAAAGCTAAGAGTGCAGCAATACGCAGCACGCTACGGGAGCATCCGGCAGGGTATTGCCGCACTGGCAAGAGAGATGCGGGAGGTACGTACTAACGATCGACATAAACCGAAAAATAATAACCCATGAAAAAGACATCCATTTATCTCCTGTGCCTGGCGCTTGTGCTGCTACCTGGGCGTGGTGCTGCACAGGACCCGATCTCAGTGATCATTAAAGAAGGCATCAAAAAAGTAATCGTAGCGATGGATTTAAAGATCCAGCGTATTCAAAACAAGACGGTCTGGTTGCAAAATGCGCAGAAGACCCTTGAAAACACCATGTCCAAATTAAAGCTGAACGAGATTTCCGGGTGGGCGGAAAAGCAGCGCCGCTTGTACAGCGATTATTTTGAAGAGCTCGGAAAAGTAAAGACTGCCCTTGCTTATTACCACCGTCTCAGGGACCTGATGGACAAACAAAAGCTGCTGGTGGCGGCCTATAGCCGGGCATGGAGCGGGGTGCGCCGCGACCGTCATTTTACACCCCGGGAAGTGGAGTATATAGGTAGCGTCTACGCGGGCATCCTCGCCGAAAGTCTTCAGCACCTGGAAGGAATTGAGCTTGTTGTCCGGTCCTTTACCACCCGCATGAGCGACGGGGAGCGCATGGCGCTGATTGATAAAACGGCAGCAGCGATTGAAGCGAATTACACTGACCTGCGAACCTTTACCAATAGCAATATCCAGCTCTCCCTGCAGCGTTCCCGGGATAGAAAAGAAACAACCCTTGTCCGCAGCCTCTACGGACTACCATACTAAACAATGACCTATGAAAAAGACAGCCCTTTTTTACCTGTTTCTTGCCTTTTTCCAGGCAGGACAGGCACAACCCCTTGATGAGTGGTTACAGCAAAAAAAGACCGGCATCCGTTATCTTACTGAGCAGATCGCCGGTTTGAAAGCCTATACCGGTGTGGTCCAAAAAGGTTTCTCTGTTGCCCAAACCGGTCTTACCACCCTTGCCCGCATTAAAGGAGGTGACCGGCAGCTCCACCAGGACCACTTTACCTCGCTTAGAACAGTATCCCCGGCCGTGCTGAACTATTGGAAGCTTCCCGCATCGAAGGCGGCCGGGAAGGACCTGTTAAATGCGGTTGTTCAGTCCCGTCGGCTAGTGCAGGCCACCCTCCTGCTTTCTTCAAGGGAAAAAGCTGTGGCAAGATCCGTTTTGGACCAGCTGTCCCAGCACATTTATGGGACGCTTGAACAACTGCTGGCCGTGGTTACCAATGACCGCACTACACTACGCGATGCGGAGCGGATTGGCAAACTGGATGCCTTTTACAGTGAGCTCACCGCTCTTAAAGCTGCGATCGGGGATTACAGAAGCAGCCTGCAGCTTCTCGTGTGGCAACGCAAAGGAGAAAGGTATAAGGAACCTGTAATGCAGCGGCTCTACAAGTGATAAACTTCTTAAACTACGTGTATGAAAAAGTGTGTTTGGTTAATCGGAATTTTTTTACTGCCTTTCGGCGCCCACCGGGCAGCCGCCCAGTCATCAGAAGCACAGCAGCTGCTTCTCAACGTGGAAAAATTGGCCCAGCTCAAAACCATGCTGTCACAATTAAAGAAAGGATATACCATCCTTTCACAGGGCTATACCCGCATCAAAGGACTAACGGAAGAAAACGTTGAATTGCACCAGGCATTTCTGGATGCCCTCTTTGAGGTGAGTCCTGCCGTTCGCAACTATGCAAAGGTGCCCGTCATTCTTTCACAACAAGCGGCGTTGGTAAAAGAATATAAAACAGCAAGGCGCCAATTTACGGCGAGCATGCTGTTCACCCCTGGGGAACTGTCTTATTTCAGTAAGGTATACAGCAACCTCTTTCAAACGTCCTTGAAAAACCTTGAAACCCTGTCCGGGGTACTGACAGCCGGGCGGCTCCGCATGTCCGATGAGGAGCGCCTGCAGGCAATCGACCGGGTTGCGGTTGAAATGGAAGACGCGCTCGCTTTTCTCCGTCATTTTAATTCCGGGACACGGGCACTCGGCCTGCAGCGGGCCCAGGAAAAAAACAATCTCCGGGCGATCAAAGGACTCTATGGCATAAACCACTAAAGCAAAGACTATGAAAAGGTGTATGGGAATCGTGCTGGTCACGATAGCGGGGATTCTATTGCCCGAGGGAAGTCAGGCGCAGGGTATTTCAGGAGAAATTACCGGCTTGCAAAAGGTGCTGGAGCAGCTTTATGAAGAAATGCTGCCGCTTTGCAGTCAATTAATTGGTGTCGGTCGCGGCATTGCCGGATTTGCAGCCACCTGGTACATCGCAGCGCGCGTGTGGGGGCATATCAGTCGCGCGGAGGCGGTAGACTTCTACCCTCTTTTCCGCCCTTTTGTCATTGGCTTTACGGTCCTTATTTTTCCGTCGGTGATCGCCCTGATCAACGGCGTCATGAAACCGACGGTAACGGCAACTTCAGCGATGGTCACCGGTTCGGATAAAGCCGTTGAGGTACTCCTCAAAAAAAAGGACGACGCGGTAAAGAATTCAACGGTATGGCAGATCTATGTTGGTGAAAGCGGTAGTGGCGATCGCGACAAATGGTATAAATACACCAACCCCGGTGAGACCCCGGAGGATGAAAACTTCTTCGAGGGCATCGGCAACGACATCAAGTTCGCCATGGCGAAGGCTTCCTACAACTTTCGCAATGCGATCAAGGAGTGGATGAGCGAAGTGTTGCATGTCATCTACCTGGCAGCCGGTCTTTGCATCAATACCATCCGGACCTTTTATCTTATTGTACTGGCCATCCTCGGGCCCCTTGTATTTGGCATCGCGGTCTTTGATGGATTTGGTCATACGCTCACAGTTTGGATTGCCCGTTACATCAATGTCTTCCTCTGGTTGCCGGTGGCCAACATCTTCGGCAGCATCATTGGCAAGATCCAGGAAAAGATGATCGCTTTGGACATTAGCCAGATCAATGAAGCAGGGGATACATTCTTTTCTTCTGCCGATACCGCCTACCTGATCTTCCTGATAATCGGCATTATCGGCTATTTCACGGTGCCTTCCGTAGCCAATTACATCGTTCATGCCGGGGGTGGCAACGCGCTGCTTCAAAAGGTCACGCATGTCTTCAGCTCGTCGGCCACCTCCACCGTTCATTCGATCAGCAGTGGAGCTGGCATGGTCGCCGACAGCATGGGTGGTGCTGCCAACCGCCTGGGAAACAGCATGAGCAACTCCGGGTCTTCCGGGGGGTACTTCGGGGAGGGTGGGAACCAACACACAAAGGATAAATTAAGCGGACAATAAAACAAGAGCATGTTCCAGAAAGCAAAAAATCTAGATACTGCCTTCCGGCAGGTACGCACCTTTTGTCTCTGCGTCGTCGCCGCCTGCACACTGATCTGCGGGGCGGTCATTTACAGCAACTACAAAGCGACCATCTACCGGGAGTCACGAATTTATGTGCTGGCAAGCGGGAAAGCCATAGAAGCCTTTGCCGGCGACCGCAAGGAGAACCTGCCGGTGGAAGCGCGGGATCATGTACGCACCTTTCACCACTATTTTTTTACGCTCGATCCGGATGATAAAGTCATTCAGAACAATATCACAAAGGCACTCTACCTCGCCGATGGTTCTGCCCGCTCCCTTTATGAAAGCCTGAAAGAAAACAATTATTACACGGGACTCATTTCCGGAAATATCAGCCAGGAAATTTCGGTGGACAGCGTGGCTGTTGATATGGATACCTACCCCCACCACTTCCGGTGCTGGGCAACCGAACATATTATCCGCCCCAGTTCCATTACGCAGCGCACTTTGGTGACGGAAGGGTGGCTTCGCCATGTCTCCCGTTCGGACAATAACCCCCATGGCTTTCTTATTGAAAAATGGAACACGCTCGAAAACAGGGATATAAAAACAGAACCACGCCCTTAAGCAGCTCCCATGAAAAGGAAAGAAAACAGAGAAGTAGCAGGTAGCGGTTTTTGGAACCGCCTGCAGGAATCCGTTCAGCAAGAACAGCTACGTATGGCAGAGTGGCTTGGCAGAGGCTTCGGAAGGTGTTCCAGGGGGGTACAAAAGATGACCCTGGTTTTCTTTACCCTGCTTTGTTCAGGGATCTGCAGCTGGGTTTTTTCCGAAAGCATATTCGGGCGTAAAAACAAAATGGCTCCAATCGATTCAATCCATCAACCTGCCACCTATTTATCCAAAAAGCGCCTGCCTGTTTTATCCTACCAGGAATACCTGCGGTTACATGCCTACCGGCTTCACCTGGACAGCCTGCTAAAAAGTGGAGATATGGGACAGCGGCAAACACGTGATACGATCCTGTTCCTGGAGGGAATTTACCTGCAACAATTTAAAAAATAAACATCATGAAAAACAATCATTCACCAGATGCGCGAAAACGCAAAGCACTGCTCCTGTTACCGGTCCTGGTTATTCCTTTTCTAACAATGGCTTTCTGGGCAATGGGTGGCGGTAAGGGGCAGGCAGCGCCCGCTGAATCGCCGGTCGCCGGTCTTAATATGAACCTGCCACCGGCGCGGCTCAAAGAGGAGGAAGGAGAAAACAAAATGAGCTTTTATGACGCTGCCCAGCGTGCAGCCCTGCAAAACGGAAGAGACAGCACCTTGCTACAGCCTTTAAAGCCGGGTGGGGATACCTTTCACCCCTCCCAAAGTGATTATCCTTTTGCAGCGCCGCCGGGGAGTCCTACTCCAGGAGCTTACCGCGATCCCAACGAAGAAAAAATCTACCGGAAAATCGATGAGTTGAACCGTCACCTGGTGACTTCACAACAGCCACACCCAAAGGCCGTGCCTGCTGTTCCCCCTCATGGCGAAGCGGGAATGGACAAAAACTACCTGGAGCAACTCGAAAGGGTGATGCGTTCCCAAAGTGCATCGGGTGCGGAGCCCGATCCCGAACTGGAAAACCTCAAGAGCATGATGGATAAAATACTGGACATCCAGCATCCCGAGCGCGTTCGGGAGCGGCTCAAAAGTACCGCTGGTAAGAAGGTAAAGGAGGCCTTTCCGGTCAACCCGGACGGCTCCCAGACATACAGTTCGCTGCTCGGCGGCGGTGCCGAAAAAAAGCAACCCGATGTATTCTATGGTACGGAGGAAGGAACCGGGGAAGGGAGCGACAAAGGAACGATTGAAGCAGTGGTACATGGCACGCAAACCCTGCTTAGCGGTAGTATAGCCAAACTGCGTCTCCTGCAGGACTTGCATGTCGGCGAATACACTATTCCAAAAGGAAGTTTTGTATTCAGCGTGACTAACTTAAATGGTGAGCGTGCGGAAATGACCGTCGCTTCCATCCAGTATGGCGGATCGATTCTTCCGGTGGACATGGAAGTCTATGACCTCGACGGATTGCGGGGCTTGTACATACCCGGCGCTATGACAGGCGAAGCCATGAAGACATCTGCTGACGATGCGGTTCAGGACATAGACATCGGCATCATGGACCCTTCGCTCAAAGCCCAGGCTGCCAGTGCCGGCCTAAGCACCGTTAAAAAAATCCTGGGAAAGAAAACCAAAGGGGTACGGATCACGGTAAAAGCGGGGTACAAGGTCTTTCTCAAAAACAAAAAAAATTCATTTAACTAAACACAAAACCCATGAAACCGATCTATTGTAATCTGGTAGCATTCCTTTTTTTTGCAAGCGCCGGCGCGCAACACCCTGCGATCCAGCTGGCAGCGGATAAAACGACAAGCCTGGTGTTTCCCTCCCCTATTGTTCATGTCGACCGCGGATCAAAAGAAGTCCTCGTACTGCGGGTTAAGGAAGCTTCCCATATCCTGCTCGCCAAAGCCGCAAGCTCCGCCCTCGCTAAAACCAACCTCAGTGTAATTACAGCCGATGGTAGTCTTTATAGCTTCTCGGTATCGTATGACACACTGCCCAGGGAATGGGTCTATACCATTCCGGCATTGAGAGAAGAATCCCTGGACCGAACAGTAAAAAGCCTCTTGAATGCACCTCCATTATTGCACTCATTAAAGGGGAAAAGCGGGGGGATACGGCTGCAGGTTCAGGGGATTTATGTCCGGGGAAATACGCTGTTCTACCAGCTGCATTTTAAAAATTCGACTTCCATCGACTACGAGGTGGATGCCCTTCGCTTCTATATCAGAGATCAGAAAAAAGCCAAACGGACCGCCCGGCAGGAACGGGTGCTTACGCCCCTAAGATGGGCGCTGCCGGTGCAAACCGTTCGCGGTCACAGTGAACTGACAACGGTGGTGGCGCTGGAAAAATTTACGGTACCGGATGCCAAATATTTCGGAATAGAAGTCCTGGAAAAATCAGGCGGAAGGCATCTCCTGGTAAGAGTTGCCAACCGGCACCTGTTCAAGGCAAAACTTTTAGCGGAACAGCAATAATATCTATTAACTTTTAAACCTTTTGTTATGAACGAAAAGAATTATGAGTTTCTCGCCGACCAGATTAAATACACCGGCTTTGGCGACGGGCTCGCAGAGACCCTGAAAGAGAAACTAATGCATGGCGCACCGGAATTTACCCTCCGTCATGAGTCCTCCTTCGGTACGGATAAAACGGAAGCCACCCTACACTTCAGGCGCTCTTCCGAAAGCGACATGTATTTTTTTAACCGCTATGACCTGGCGCTAAAGAACGAAAAGCTGGCAGAGCCCCTGAAGCAGTCTTTTTATATTTCAGCGAAGCAGGACAACATCACCCTTAAAGAAGGCTATAACCTCCTCTCTGGAAGGGCGGTCCATAAAGACCTGGCGAACAAGGAAGGGGAAGGATCCCGTGCCTGGGTGCAGCTGGATTTCAAACAAACCGAAGCAGGCGGAAACTACCGGATGAAGCAGTTTCACGAGGCCTACGGGTTTGATCTGGAAAAGACCTTGGATAAACACGCCTTTAAGGAGCTTCAAAAGCCAGAGGACAGGGACAGCCTTGTCAGATCCCTGGAGCGGGGTAATCGCCAGGCGGTAACCCTGCTGACGGAAGTAGGATCAAAGCCGGTATTTCTTGAAGCAGCGCCCCAGTTTAAATCCCTCAACCTCTATGAACCAAACGGCCGGCGCATCATCAATGGAAAGGAGGTGGGCCAGGAGGGCACGAAGGAAGGAGTTACCATAAAGCAAGAACACGAAAAGGCGAAGACTCAAAAAGCCAAGTCCACTCCCTCTGGCGAAGAGGGCGGCAAAAAGAGAAACGCCTCTAAAAAGCAGCGCCCTGTATAGGGCGCTTAGGCACAACGGACTTAATAGAATTTGTGAACAAGAAATAGAGTGTTATGTCTGTAGAAATTATCACGCGGGAAGACCTGGAGCAATTTCGCCGGGAACTGCTGAAGGATCTGCAAAGGCTCATCGTAAAACCGGAGCCTCAAAAACCCTGGCTAAAATCAATTGACGTTCGAAGGCTCCTGAAAATATCGCCGAACACCTTACAAAATCTTCGTGACCGGGGGCTTGTCAATTACACCCGCGTTGGGGGCATCCTGTTTTACAAATACGAGGATATCGAAACCTTGCTGGAGCGAGGCATTCAGCAACATTAAAAACATGGCAATGATAGATACCATCAAATTAATGAGTTCCTTCTTGTCCGCAGCAAAGGAAGATCCCCGGATTAGCCCGGTTCATATCAGCCTTTATGCCGCCTTGCTCTTATTGTGGCAGCAAATGGGCGGATATCCGTTTTGTGTATTCAGTCACCAGGTGATGCCTTTCTGCAAGATTTCCGGCACCGCGACTTATCATAAAGCAATCCGGGAGTTACATACCTATGGATACATTCGATACCACCCTTCCTACAATCATTTTCAAGGAAGTGCAGTTTATTTTACCGGGGATAAGAACGATCACGGTTACCCCTCCTAACCCAAGCAGGCTGTTACTATCGCTTCCGCAAAACAGGGAACTTGCCAGGTTATCCATTTAATTCTGGCTTGCCTCTTTTAAGGAAAGAATATATCCATAGTGAGCTCATTATGAATCAGGCGGGCGGCATACTCGTTCTTTTTTACCCCATAAGTGGTGAGGAAGGTTAGAAAAAGAGACTTTTTAGTCTTCGTTTGTTCCTGGAAGACTTGTAGTTTACGTTCCAGCTCTGTTGCATAAGCTTTGTCTATAGTAAATTGACTGGTATAAAATTTCATTTCACAAATGTTTACAGTCCGGTCAGCACGATCAATCAGTAAGTCAATCTGTGCGCCACTTTCTCCTTTTGTCCCACCATATCTCCAAGGGCTTTCCTCTGAGTGTACACCACCGATACTAAGGGCTTGTTTAATTTGAGGGATATGTTTTAAACAAATCGCCTCAAAACTCATTCCGCACCAAACCTTGTAGGTATTGGTAGTGCTGAGCAGAGACCACATATCATTACCAGTGATTTTTACGCCATCCATGAAACGCAAATAAAAAAGCGAAAATTCGTCTGTTAGCCGATAAATAGACTCCCGGAATGTTTTATTATAAGGAATCGCTGAGAGGATAAAACCGGATTGCTCCAGTTCGTTTAGCATATCGCTTGTTCCTCCCCCGGAACTAAACCCGCAAACGTCAATAATTTCCTGCCGGGTCAATCCTTTGGGTGTTTTAGAAAGTGCTTTTACCGTTTTAATATGATTGCCTGCAGACTCAAATAAAGATTGGTACAGGTTAGTGAATTCATCTCGTAAAGCCCCGGTGCCGGTGAAACAAATCTTATTAATCAGTTGGGTAGCGCTCCGTCCTCTTTCAACATTTCGCAGATAATGCGGGACCCCGCCAAATGCCATATAAAGCTGCAGGATTTGGTAGTGATCCAAATTAACCGAAAGACTGTTTATATAGGCTTTTGTTTCAGAGAGGCTAAAGGGCAATAGGCGGATAGACCGGGTAATCCGGTTATGAAGCCCACCTTTGGCATTGACAACATTATTAATCATCCAGGAGGCGGCAGAACCACAGATTACCACGATAAGATTGGGTTGACGGCTCGCCCATGTATTCCAAAAATGATCAAAAGCTTCGAGGAAGCCAGACTTCCTGCTATTTAGCCAGGGAAACTCATCGAAGAATAAAACCCACTTTTTCTTTTTGCTTGCCTTTCCCAGCACCTGTTCCAGTGCTGTAAATGCACTAACCCAACTCTGGGGTGGAGTCAGTGCAAGGGGGCTACGCGTCGCCTGTTGCAGGGCCTTGCTAAATTGAAGTAACTGGGCTTTCAGACTACCATTATTCATGCCTGTAAGCTCAAAAGCTATGCGGTCTTCATAATAATTCCGGATGAGGTAAGTTTTACCAATGCGCCGTCTTCCATAGATAGCAACAAGTTCTGCTTCTTTAGAGGCAACAGCACTTTGCAGGACTGCTTTTTCTTCCCTACGGCCAATTATTTCTGCCATAATCACCTTGTTTTACTTCTTGCCTTCCAACTGTCAAGTTACTATACCTTGCCACGGTAGTCATATAACCTAAAGTTCTGGCGAAGTATATTTTTATCATATTCCGCCATAAGTATACAAATTTACATAGTTTTGGCGAGTTATGCATATACATAAATTCACAGAAACCAATCCGTTAAACGCAATGCTTAGTAGAAGAATAAGCAACCTTTCTCAAATACAATTGTCTTCAATCCCGGTAACCAGGTTTAAATTGATGCCGGTATTTCAGATGTGAACCTTATCTCTTGTCCCATCATTACCAATTTTGCCTACTGCTAGTTCACCCTTCAAAGAATCGGTGTCTGTACCCGGGGACGTATTAAAAAATAGGGTAGCAAGTGAAGGCCTTTAGGAGCTAGCACTTTTCTAATCTTTGCCTCAATTATGCGATATCGTTACTCACTTTTCTTTCTAGAACCCGCGCGTAAATCTGGGTAGTGGATAGCTTAGTATGTCATTTTGCTTACTGTTTCAATGGGAACGCAATTAGCGAGAGTCACGGTTGTAGCAAAGGTGTGGCGAGCCATGTGAAAAGCTGTATACTTTTGGATTTCACAAATTCTGCTATCGCCCGTAAATATTCATTCAGCTTTTGATTGGAAATTCTGGGAATAACTGGTTTCTTCGCTTCAAATGCGGATCATCGGTATATTTTTGAAGCAGTTCACAGCCTACTTTGCCAAGTCGCAATTTGTGCAGAAAAGTGCAAGAAAACTCGATGTATAAGAGTGTGTTGTTCTCGATGATTTCAACAGTAAACGACTTGCTAACGCTATACTCACTATTTACTATCAATTAATGACTGGCCATAATAATCCAAAACCTTCTTCCGTAATACATAATCATATTGCGCCCCAATCAGGTTGATGTTTGCCCGGTCCATACGGTCCTTGGCGATGAGGTAGTCATAAGACGTGCCCACACCGGAAGCATAACGTACTTCCGCTGCCTTAAAGGATTGCGTATAGGCGGCTACTTGCGATTGAAGTAAAGTGTATCGCTCGTAAGCATTGGTCATGTTCAGGTATGCCTGTTCAATTTGCTGGCGCACCGTTACTTTGGTCAGGTCTTCCTGCAGTTTGCTGTTGTTCCAAAGTATATCAGCCTGCCGAACGCGGTTGCGGACCTGCATCCGGCTGAAGATGGGTATGGACAATCCAACGCCTACAGAAGTAGAAATGTTATTCTTCAATTGACCGTTGTAAGGAATCTTTCCGGAGGCATTCTGTGCAAGGCTGGAGTAGTTGGTTGCCAGTCCCCCACCTATTGAAACACTCGGATAGAAGTTACCCTTTGCGGCCTTTACCCCGTACTCAGCACTTTGTTTGCGAAATTCCACCGCCTTTATTTGAGCAAATTGCTGCAGGGCGTTTTGGTAAACTCCTGAAGGCGTGTTCTTGTATTCCGCAGCTATTTCTTCCAAGGCAATGCGTTGCACCGTCAGCTCTTTTGTGTAAGGTTTGTTCATTAGCTGCGCCAGGTTCAACTTGGCAGTTTCCAGCACATTTCGTGCAGTGGCAACGGCCAATTGATCATTCATAAGTTGGCCCTTCAGATCCGAAAGTTCAGAAGGTTTTATAGCGCCCTGGTTGTCGAGTACCTGCAGCCGGTCTATTGCCTTCTGGCTCAATTCGGCTTGCTGCGCTGATGAACGCACCAGGTCCTCTCCATTTAATACCTGAAGGTAAGTAATGATGACATTTAGCACAAGGTTGTCCTTTGCCTGCTGTGTTTCAAGTCCTGAAGCTTCAAAAGAAGCGGCATTCTGCTTGATCGTATTGCGCAGGGTACCGCCATAAAAAACCGTGATACCACTGTTTACACCATAGCTGGCATAATTCAGGCTTTGATTTACGTAACTATTGGAATTGGGATCAATGCTACGTCCCTGACTCAATCCATGAAAGACATCGGCGCTCAGGTCGGGCAGGCGGTTAAACTTCGACTGGCTTAGCTGTACGCCGGCACTTTGCGTTAATAACCCGGCTTGTTGCACCCCAATATTATTTGCGAGCGCCGTATCAATACACTGTTGTAACGTATAGGTCTGCGCCTGGACTGCGCCAGCGAAAAAGAAAAAGCAAAAACTAAAAAGACGAAACATGATTAATGAGATTTTATAGACGGGCGATCGAGGCCACCCTTCCATCTAACAGGTTAATGATACGGCTGCTGTATTCAGCGTTCTTCTCCGAGTGTGTCACTTGGATAATCGTGACCCCTTCTTCCCTATTTATTTTTTGAAAAAGCTCCATGATCTCCTCGCCTTGCTTCGAGTTGAGGTTACCAGTGGGTTCATCTGCGAGCAGGACTTTTGGCTTCGCAATCAATGCCCGCACAATACCAACCAGCTGCTGCTGACCACCGGAAAGTTGATTGGGAAAGAGGTCCTTTTTACCGACGATGTTGAATTTGTCAAGCATGTCCGACACCATTGCTTTCCGGTCACCGGATTTTACATCCTGGTAAAGCAGCGGCGTTTCGATATTCTCATAAACGGTCAGTTCATCTATCAGGTGATAGGCCTGGAAAATAAAGCCGATGTTCTTTTTATAGAGTTCGGAGCGCTGCTTTTCTTTCAGTTCAAACACCGGTAGTCCACCGAAAAAAAAGCTTCCTTCATTTAGCTGGTCCAACATTCCAATAATATTCAGCAGGGTTGATTTTCCGGAACCGGATGGACCCATAATAGAGACAAACTCGCCTTCGTTAATTGTCAGGTTGATGTCCTTCAGAATAAAAGAGGGCCTTCCCCCGATGGAAAACCACTTTGAAACATGTTTTAATTCAATCATAATAAGTTATCATTAATGCTTAACCATTTGAGAAATCACTCTGTACGCAGGTTCTTTACTGGGTTGGCCCATGCTGTTCTACCCACTTGCAGGCCTATAGTAACTAAAGCAATAACAAGCGTTGCGGCACCTGCCAATCCGAATACCCACCATTTCACTTCCGTCCTGTACACAAAGTTCTCCAGCCATTTACTCATGGCAAACCACGCTATCGGAATGGCTATAACCATTGCGATAAAAATCAAGACCATAAAGTCTTTCGATACCAGCGTGAAAATGTTGGAACCGGTAGCACCGAGTATTTTACGAATACCCATTTCCTTTGTCCGCTGTACCATGGCATAGGCCGTTAAGGCAAACAAGCCGAGGCAGGCGAGCAAAATAGCCAGCGTAGCAAATGTCGTAAACACTCCGGCAGTCCGTTGTTCGGTTCGGTAAAGGGCATCAAAGTCGTCATCAAGAAAATGATACTCGAATGGGCGTTCGGCCCGTTGCTTCCACACGGTTTGCAGGTGGTTCAGTACAGACGGGATATTTCCGGAGGCTTTTACGAAAATGGTTTGGATATTTCTTTTATCCAGGAATATAAGCAGTGGACTGATGGCTTCGTGAAACGAGCGGAAATGAAAATCTTTGACTACCGCTTTTACGGGACCGGAGGTTCCCTTAGTGACCGTTTTACCAATGGCTTGTTCCGGTGTCCAGCCTAATGCTTTCGCGGCAGATTCATTTAAAATATAGGCATGATGCAGATTTTGGCCGCCGTTCGACGTATCGAATGCCGCAACATCCGCTTTTGAAAAGCCGGAACCGGCAACAATCGTTAGCCCGAGCGTTTTTATAAAATCTTCATCTACCGGCATCGCATGAACCGATACACGCTTCGTTTCGTCATAGGCCCCCTCGTTCACGCCATCGCTCCAGCCGACATGCGTAGGGTCCTCATAGGCACCGCTAACGGAAACAATATTGGCATGACCGGCAAGTGCCGCCTTTACATCATCATAATGTTCGAAAACCCGGTTGTCCATCGGTAATACGATCACCTGATCCTTGTTATATCCTAAATCCTTGTTTTGGATGTACGAAAGCTGTTGCAGGATAATCGTAGTTGCCGCAATAAGAAACACCGAGATCACAAACTGAAAGATGATAAGTGTTTTGCGTAGCCCACTGGAGCCTTTTAGCTTAAGGCCTGCCTTCAGGATCTTTATGATTTTTCCATTGGAGAGCACGAAAGATGGATAAGCTCCTGCCGTAAAAGCAATCACAATGGAAAGTATGGCTAAGCCCAGGAGTGTTGCAGGCGCTACCAAAATGTTCCGTTCCAGGCTTTTTCCGGCAAGCTCATTGAAATAGGGCAACAAGAAGAAGGAAAGCCCCAACGCGATCACTACCGCCAACCCGGCAATAACGAAAGATTCGCAGATAAACTGGTTGAACACCTGCTTTCTGGCAGCGCCCAATACTTTGCGAATCCCTACTTCGGTACTGCGCCCTACAGACTGGGCGGTGCTTAGGTTGGTGTAGTTAACGCCGGCAATTAAGAGAATAAGAAAAGCAACGGCACCAAGCACATAGATATAAACAATATTACTGTTCGGTTCAAATCCATCCAGGGCGGAATGCAGGTGCACCGAGGTCAGGGGCTCGAGGTGAAACGTCATATAGCTGTTACCCTGCATCTTCATTTCCTCTTTACCCACCTTTGTCGCGAATGCCGTTACTTTAGATTGCAGTTCCTTAATGGAAGTTGCCTTGTTCAACAATAGGTAGGTAGCATAATTAGCTTCGGTATACTTTTCTTCTTTAGATGCGTTGAGCGTTGTAAAGGAGCCTACAAAATCAAATTGAATCTGCGAATTGCCCGGCGCATCCTTGCAAATACCGGTAACCAGGAAGCTTTTTGTGCCGCCGACTTTAACTGTTTTGCCGATGGGACTTTCGTTACCGAAATATTTCTTTGCTGTCGATTCCGTAACAACCAACTTTTCGGGACCATCCAAAACGGTTGCAGCATTACCGGAAATCAATGCAAAAGAGAATACCGAAAAGAAAGCCGAATCTGCATACAAAAATGCCTTCTCGTCAAAAGCCTTCTCGCCGTACTGTACAAAGCGCGGATATTTCAACAACCGAACATAGCCTTCAACCTCCGGAAAAGTCCTTGTGAGTTGCGGCCCCACTTTCGTACCCGTACTCGCCGTTTTTGTTTCCGCGTCACCAAAATTGTATTCCCACGTCACCCGTGCAATGCGATCGCTGTTCTTATGAAAACGGTCGTAGCTTAACTCGTGCCAGATGTAGATGCCAATCAACACGCAGCTGGCAATGCCAACGGCCAAGCCGGCAACATTTACAAAGGCATACAATTTATTCTTTTGGAGATGCCGCAATGCGGTTTTAAAATAGTTGCGTATCATAGTATTGCGATTATTCGGTTCTCAAGCTTTTCGCCGGGTTGGCCCACGCCGCTTTAAGTGCTTGCATACTAACAGTCGCCAGTGCTACGATCATCGTAAGCATAGCGGCAGCAAAAAACACCCATAGCGGAATTTGTATACGGAAAGCGAAGTCCTGGAGCCAGTCATTTAGCGCCCACCAGGCGATTGGAAAAGCGATCAGTGCGGCTACCAAAACCAAAACGATAAAGTCCTTAGAGAGCAATGCTATAATGCCGCCCGCATCGGCACCCAATACTTTCCGAATGCCGATTTCCTTCGTACGACGCACCACTACAAGTGTAGCCAAACCAAACAATCCCATGCAGGCAATGAAGATGGATAGCACCGAAGCATGCTTTACAATATTTCCCAGGCGTTGCTCTTGCTCGTAAGCCTGCGCCAGCGATTCATCCAAAAATTCATATTCGAAATCCTGGTCGCCGGCAACCGACGTCCAGGCTGCTTTAAGGATCGCGATATGTTCCTGCACCGAGCCTTCCCTAAACCGTACCGAGATTCTTGGTCGCGGCGACGAGTTATAGGACATATCGCTTGACTGGCTAAAAACACTATCCGGCTTCAGCGCTATAACAGCAGGACTAATTGGCGTGTGGAGAGATTCCAGGTGAAAATCTTTGACCACTCCGATCACTAGCTGCTCATATTTACCCGGTAGCTTTTTGCCGATCGGATCTTTCCAGCCATACTCTTTTACCAATGATTCATTTACTAATATGTTGTTGGAGTCGGCCACATTACCCTTCGCAAACGTCCGCCCCTGAACGATCTGTAAACCCATTGTGTTTACGAAATCCACATCAACCGCGTTGAAGCGAAACTGACGAAAAACATTTTTCTCGTCCGTATAGCCCAGCTGCATCCATCCATAGTTGGCCATGCTATATAAAGAAGCGGTGCTACTGATTACCTGGAGATTACCGGATAACGCATTTTTAAAACGTTCGGCTAACGCGTTGCCTTCGCGCCGCGGCAGATTGGTGGGGACAATAACCAGGTGCTCCCTATTGTAGCCGAGGTTTTTAGTTTGCAAATAATTCAGCTGCTTATTAACGCTAATGGTTGCAATAATCATGATAATGGATGCTACAAATTGTCCGACCACCAATGCCTTCCTGAAAAGCCCCATGTTGCCGGCAACTAACCTACCCTTCAGCACTTGTATGGGTTTGAATCCCGATAGAACAATGGCAGGGTAAATCCCCGCCATGAGTCCTATCACGCAGACGATTAGGAAGCAAAAAGCGACGGTGAAAACATCTATAGGTAAGCGAAGCTCCCGGGCGGCCAGCTCATTGAAAGGCTTCAATAAAAGCAGCGCTAATAAAACGCCAACAAATAAGGAAAACACCGTTAGTAATAAGGATTCGCCCCAAAATTGACGGATCAATTGTTTGCGGCCGGCACCCAGTACCTTTCGAACACCTACTTCAAGCGCCCTTGTTGTGGAGCGACCGATGGATAAGGTAACAAAGTTGATGCAGGCAATCAATAATACAAGCAAACCGATGGTAGCGAGGATGTAAGAATACTTTGGGTTGCTGTCCCTCTCCATATCATCAGGCAGCGTACTATTAAAATGAAGATCAGTCAGTGGTTGCAGCCGCACGTTGTACTGCCCCGGCTTATAATTTTTTGCCACCAAAGGATTCATGATGGTTGCGATCTTAACATTCACGCTTGCCGTGTCGGCTCCCGGTTTCAAAAGAACATAGGTTTGCACCACTACATTCGACCAGGCCTTCGTCCGCGCATCTTCGCTATAAACATACGGTGCATTGGAAAACGGGATCACCATACCAAATTGCAAACTCGACTCCAGCGGCAGGTCGTTTAAGATGCCGGTAACCGTAAACAAAACTTTGTCATCCCCCAGTTGCAGTTGCAGGTCTTTTCCGACCGGGTTATTAGCGCCAAAATATTTTTTAGCTATACTTTCGGTGACTACAATTGAATTGGTGGTGCGAAGTAGCGCTTGCCTCTCTCCTGTCTTTAACCCGAAATCAAATACATTAAAAAAATTGCTGTCCACCATTGCCACTGACTCGCTGAATGTATTGTTGTTATAGGTCACCATAGGACGTAACGGTGCAGCCCGGCAGATCGCTTCCGCATCGGGCAGCGCTCCCTGCAACGTGGGCCCTAATGGAATGGGAGTAGCCGCGCTATTGAATATTTCGCCCTGGTAAAATTCCTGCAGCCATGCACGATGAATACGGTCTGCCTTGGAATGGAAGCGATCAAAGCTCCACTCACTCCGCACAAATAGCATCACCAAAATGCAACAGGCGATGCCGACAGCCAAGCCCAAAACATTAATAATTGTATAGCCCTTATGCTTAGCCAGATAACGAAACGCAACCTTAAAATAGCTCCTGATCATATTGGTTTATTTTACGCCTAATCCAGCTAATATTTTCGCCACCATAGCATCTTTCTCCGGTTGGTTTTTACCTTTCACGTCATACGTGTTGGTGAAGTTTATCGTTTGCCCAGCGGATTTGTAGTCAACGGTAAGGGTTAAACGAGTGCCGTTGTCGTCAATTTTCACTTTTGAATAATCGGCTACCTTTTTCCTTGTTTCCCCGGGGGCATTGTGTAATGAGTCGATGATATTTTTAATACGCAGGTCCTTCTGTGTCTTTGTCCACCCGTCTACATCAAACGTGTTCTCATAGTTAATCCGCTTGTCGTCAACGGTTGCTTTATAGGTCAAGCGAAGTGTTTTGCCATCGTCGTGCACGCTTTTTGTCATTTCCACATTTTGCGCCGATGATGTATTAGCAAAGAATAGAAGGATCGCGATAATTGTGAATCTCATAATGGTAGTTTTATTCAGTTCGTAAATTTTTGACCGGGTTAGAAGTCGCGGCTTTGATCGATTGAAAGCTTACGGTGATCAAAGCAATCAGCAGCGCGGCAATACCGGCAATAGCGAATACCCACCAGCTTATGGCGATCCGGTATTCAAAATCCTTCAGCCAATTGTTCATTGCCCACCAGGCAATCGGGAAAGAGATTAACGAGGCTATGGCAACCGGCTTCAGGAATGTTTTAGAAAGCATGGCCACGATGTTCAGCACACTGGCGCCTAATACTTTCCGGATGCCAATTTCCTTTACACGCTGCTCGGCACTGAATGCTGCCAGTCCAAACAGGCCTAGACAGCCGACAAAAATGGCCATTGCTGTGAAGATCCACAGTAAGGCACTGAGCTTGTCTTCGGAACCATACATGGCCGCGAAATTTTCATCGAGAAACTTGTAGTCGAGTGGGTAATCCGGGCTGAACTTATTCCAGGTCGCCTTAATGAAATCGAGAGTAGCAGGCAGGTCGGCAGCTTTCACCTTCACTGCCATTTTCGCCAGTGCTGATGGATAAATATGAATAACGGTAGTAGATATTTTTTCGTGCAGGCTCTTTACATGAAAATCTTTCACTACGCCAACTATCTTACCTTGCTTGTAAGGGTTCAGTGAGTCCGCGTTCCACTGCTTCCAGTGAAGACGTTGCCCCACCGCCGCTTCCGGTGTTCCAAAGCCTAGTTCTCGAACCGCGGTTTCATTTATGATAAACGCCTCTTTTACATCGGTAGCATACTGGGTGGAGAAGTCCCTGCCGGCGATTACCTGGGCGCCCATGGTTTTGATATAGTCGTGATCAACAATCAGGTGGATTGCCCGTTGCTCTTTATCGCCATTCTTGCCTGGTACAGTAATGCCATCCGTAGCGAACTGATCGCCCGGTAAGCCATACCCACCGGTGACAGACACAACTCCGGCAGACCGCTTCAATTCCTCTTTGAAGACCTGCGGGCTTTCGGCAACCTTGCCTTGAACATTGAAATAAACGATCTGGTCTTTACTAAACCCCAAATCCTTCTGGTGCAGGTAATTCATCTGACGGTATACGATCACAGTACTTACAATAAGCAATGCGGACAAGGCGAACTGCACGATCACTAAACTTTGGCGCAACGTAGCAGCAGAACTGCCGCTACCACCGGTTGGCTTTAGCCCTTTTAAAACCTTAATCGGCTGAAAACCTGACATAACGAGAGCCGGGTATATCCCTGAGATAATACCGATGACCAGGGCAACGCCGACTATAAGGAGCCCCAGCAATGGGTCGGTAATCGGATTGAATGAGATAGCTTTCCCGGTAAAATTGTTCAATGAAGGCAGAATCAAAAGTGTAGCCAAGACCCCAATAATGATGGCAATAAAAGATATCAGCACCGTTTCGCCGGTAAACTGGATGATCAACTGCTTGCGATCCGCACCAATCACTTTGCGAACGCCAATCTCTTTCGCACGTCGGAAAGACCTGGCGGTAGCAAGGTTAATAAAATTGAAGCAAGCAATAAGCAACACGAAAATGGCGATGATGGTCAATCCTTTCACATAGCTCTCATTACCACGTTTTGCATTATCATACTCAAAATTAGCCGAGCCCAGGTGAATGTCTTTTAAAGCTTGAAAACGCGGCAGGCTGGTCGCTTCTCCTTCATCTGGGTCGTCAGCCGCTTGCTTTTTTACGGCTTCTTGCAATTTGTTTTGAAGTGCTGCAACGTCCGAGCCTTGTTTCAACTTTACATAAGTATAAAACTGTGTCCATCCCCATTTCTGCATTCTCTCTGCCGGAATTCCGGCAGCTGAAAACGGCAGCATATAATTAAAGGAAAGATGAAAATGCTCGGGCAACGATGCTACCACTCCGCTCACAGCAAAATCAGTTTTGTCCAGCTTCAATGTTTTGCCAATGGGATCCTCGGAACCGAAATATTTGGCTGCCAGTTCCTCTGATAGTACTACAGATGTTGGTCCATCCAATGCCGTCTTTGCATCCCCCTTCAAGAATTGTAGCGGAAACATGCTAAAGAATGTTGAGTCGGCAATGAATCCTTTTTCTTCATAGGCTCGCTTTTCGCCATTTTCCAATAGCATTTTTCCCGACCACATAAAGATCCGGGTAGTGCCTTCTACCTCCGGGAACTGTTGTTGCATGTAAGGTGCAAAAGCAGGCGGCGTAACGGCGGCGACATTGCTTCCCGCATCGGCTACTCCCTGATTGTAAATACGGTAGATCCGGTCGCCGTCTTTTACAAACTTGTCGTATTGCAGCTCATCCCACACAAAAAGGGCAATAAGCAGACAGCCCGTAATACCTATAGCCAGTCCTAAGATATTGATCCCGCTGAAGCCTTTATAACGATAGAGGTTGCGTAGTGCTACCTTGAAATAATTTTTAAACATACCATTCGTTTTTACTCGGTTCTTAAATTTTTTACAGGATTGCTCAGCGCCGATTTAACGGCCTTGTAGCCCACCGTTACCCAGGCAATGAAGAGAGAGATAACAAGGGCAACCAGAAATACGCCAACCCCAATATCAATGCGGTAAACAAAGTCCTGTAGCCAGGTATGCATCATATACCAGGCAGCCGGTGCGGCTAACAGAAACGCTATAGCGATAAGAATGGTAAATTCTTTCGAGAAGAGGTAAACGATATTTTTCACACTGGCGCCAAGGACTTTACGAATGCCCACTTCTTTTGTCTTTTGTACCGCCATAAACGAAATGAGACCATACAAACCAAGGCAGCTGATAAAAATGGCAAGCAACGCATAGACTTTGTACATCAAGCTCAATCTTTCTTCCTGCTCGTAGAACGCATCTATGCTTTCATCGAAGAACTGCGGATTATAAACATATTCGGGGTAGTGCTTATTCCAAATAGCGCTAATGGCTTCTTTGCTTTTCTCCAGGTTCGTACTTGCCAACTTTATTCCTGCTACCCCATACCTCTTTTTATTTGGCATAATGACCAACGGTGGCACTTCTTCGCGAAGCGACTGTAGCTTGAAATCTTTAACCACACCAACCACCGGTTTCGCCCGCCCGCCACCAACACGCAGCAGTTTGCCAATAGCTTCTTCCGGATTAACAATACCCACTTTCTTAAGCAGGGTTTCGTTTACTACATAAGAGCGGGAGGTATCGCTGGCTTCATAAAACTTTCCGGCAACCAGTTGAATACCATACGTAGGAAAGTAGGCAGCGTCACCAAACTTTAGGTTGATGTCAAAATCACGGTCTTCCATTTTATCAAAAGCGAAATTGCTTTGCCAGGAATTTTCACTGCTGGGTGCATCATAAGAAAAACTTACGTTTTTTACTTCTGTCATTTCCAGGATGTCATTCTTGAAAGCTTCTTGCTTAGCTACCGCAGCACTATCGGAAGTGCCCGGCAACATCAATACCGACTCCTTTATAAAACCAAGGTCGGTATTCTTAATAAAATTCATTTGCGTAACCGCTACAATGGTGGCAATGATGAAAATCTGGGAGAAAGCAAACTGTAAAACAACTAAGGCCCGCCGTAGAGAAAGCCCGCCGACTTTTGCTACTATCGCCTTACTCTTGATAGCTTCAATCGGGTTAAAGCGGCTCATGACGACCGCCGGATAAACACCCGACAATAGAATCGTTATCAGTGCTGCGCCTATAATGAAGAGGGTGCTGCCTGCATTGAACAACCGGAGTGACGTTTGCACCACCATGATATTCTTGATATAAGGTAGCGCCAACCATGCAAGCAGCAAAGCAATAACCGTGGCAATAAAGACAACGGTTGCGGTTTCAATCAGTATCTGCGTACGCATTTGTGAGGCGCTGCCTCCCATTACTTTTCGAACGCCTACCTCTTTGCTTCGGGTAGCGGCAAGGGCAGTCGAAAGGTTAATGAAGTTGATGCAAGCCATTAACAGCACCAACAAACCTATAAAGCCTAATGTATACAAAGATGCTTTACTGGTGATATGGTCACCATTGCTTCCGAAGCGCTCATCAAAATGAATATTGGCTAACGGATGCAATAATTGCGAACGCGTTGGCTGCTTATTATTTGTATTGTATTTTTTTTCAAATACCGAAAGCTGTCTATCAAGCGCCTCCGTATTTGTTCCCTCTGGCAACAAAGCGTAAACCTGATGGTTGCTTGTATTGGAGCCCCAGTCGTTTATCGACCAATCAGCACCTTCATGCGCCACGAACCCGGCATAGGATGCCACAATCTTAAAGGGGAAGTCACTGTTCTCCGGCACGTCTTCAAACACCGCCCCTACCGCATAATCATACGTCGCATTATTGAAATTAAGACGCTGCCCTACCGCTTTTTGCCAATCTCCAAAATATTTTTCCGCAGTACTTTTTGAAATGATTACACTATTTACATCACTTAGTACCGAAGCCTGACCGGTTAAGAATTTCACCTCGAACATTTTCAACAGTACCGGTTCGCCATAAAACACGCCATCCTCTTCAATGAACTTCTTTGCCGCCTCATGATTAGCCGTATTCTTGGCAGCAACCTGTGTGCCGTAGTTCTGCATCAGTTCAGCGAAAGCGTATTGCGGGAAATCCTGTCGCAAAAATTTTATGGTTGGAAATGGAACCCCTCCCGAAAAGTGCTCACCCGCCGCATCTTTATCCTTGGAAACGATCTGGTATAGATGCTTGTAGTTGACCAGGTGCTTATCATGGCTCGTTTCAAATTGGATCACCAAAAACACGATGATGCTTGCTGCCAAGGCAATGCCCAGGCCCATAATGTTCAGCAGCGCATGTTTGCGATGGCGGAGCAAGCTTCGCACGGCGGTTTTGATATAATTTTGCAGCATATTTCTTCTTATAATTTAATGACCCGACGTTTGACGGGAATGGCCAATGAATCAGATACTCGCTTTATCAACGCATCTTTCTGCTTTTGATTCCATCCTTGCACATCGTAGGTATTACTTCACAAGTGGACTATACCAAGCGCTATTGCTCACTAATGCAAAGCCGAAAGCTCTCTGCTGAAACGAATAACCATAAACCGTCAGACCATTATGTTCTCGAGCACTGCTTGTCCGTCAAGCATTCGGATGATGCGGTGGCTGTACCGTGAATCGTGCTCGGAGTGTGTAACCATGATAATAGTGGTGCCCTGCTCGTTCAGGTCAGTCAGTAAATGCATTACATCATTACCATTTGAAGAATCCAGGTTACCCGTCGGCTCATCCGCAAGGATCAACTTTGGATTATTGACCACGGCCCTGGCTACGGCTACCCGCTGTTGCTGACCCCCGGAAAGCTGTTGTGGGTAATGGTTGCGGCGATGCATGATCTGCATTTTATCCAACACCTCTTCTACTTTCTTTTTGCGGTCGGCCGCCTTTTCGCCCAGGTAGATCAGTGGCAATTCCACATTTTCAAAAACGGTCAGTTCATCAATCAGGTTAAAGCTTTGGAATACGAATCCAATATTGCGTTTGCGCAAATCGGCCCGCTTGCGTTCATTGAAATGCGCGACCTCGATGCCATTGAACAAAAAGCTGCCGCTATCCGGATCGTCCAACAATCCTAAAATATTCAACAAGGTAGATTTGCCGCAACCGGAAGGCCCCATGATAGAAACGAATTCACCTTCAGCTACGTCAAAGGAAAGCTTGTTGAGGGCTACCGTTTCTACGTCTTCGGTACGGTAAATCTTCTCGAGGTTTTTGATCTTTATCATTTGTTTTCTTTTATAGTTAGATGTTGGTAAACTGGGTTAGTGGATGCAAGTAGAGCGGTGCCGGGATAACGCCTTTCACAATTTTTGCTCTGGGCATCTTTGTCTTTTTATACATGCAAACTGGTGGCACCTGCAGGCAGGTGACGGAAAGAATGATGAATAAAATTTTCATACTTCTATTTTTTAAGAACCAATTCCTGCATCGTTCCATAGTTCTCGTAGCTAGAGGTGACGATCTTATCTCCCGGCTGCAAGCCACTCAGCACTTCGTAATAATCCGGATTTTGACGTCCCAGCTGCACATCCGTACGGAAAGCGGTCCCTCCATTATTACTCACCTTGAAAACCCAGTTGCCCCCGGTCTGCTGATAAAATCCGCCTTTTGCTAATAACAAGGCCTGCGTTTCATCGCTTAACGCCAGACGTATTTGCATGGTTTGTCCACGGCGAATGCCGTCCGGCACTGCATCTACAAACTGCATGTCCACCTGGAAGCGACCTGCGGTTACCTGCGTATATACTTTGTTGATCTTCAATTTATAGGTCTTGCCGGCAAACGACGTTTCTGCCATCAGCCCAATCACCACACGGGAGAGATAGTGTTCATCAATATCCACCCGTACTTTATATCCGCTCAATACATCGATCTGTCCCAGTCGCTCCCCTTTGTTCTTGCTCTGTCCGATCTCGGCATCCAGAGAGGTTAGCTGTCCATTGATTGGCGCTCTTACAATAAGGTCGCCGACTTTTTTCCGCATTACATTCAAAGCAGTTTGGGAGCCATTGTAAGACTGCTGCGCCTGTGCGATCTGTTGCGAATTAGAAGATTTATCTTGATTAAGAATCTGCTCGGTTAGCTTTTTCTTCTCCAATTGATAGTTGTAGCTATTTTCCGACTGCTTAAACTCCTGCAAGCCGATTGCTTTTTGCTCGTACAAGGTTTTATTGAGTTCGTAGATACGACGGGCCTCCTTCAGCGCATTGTCCACATCGGTCATCTGATTCAGCTTCGTTGTGGTATTTTGCTGGGCGGCGTTGCGGGCGATCTGCATTTGCGTCAGCAGGTTGTATACCGATGTCTGTTGGTTCACCAGGCTTAATTCAAGGTCGGTATTGGAAAGGCGTAATATTGGTTGACCTTTTGCCACTACGGCACCGTCTTCCACCAGCTTCTCTTCTACTCTGCCGCCTTCCATCGCATCCAGGTAAATAGTGGTCACAGGAAGCACCACACCGTTCACCGGGATGAACTCCTGGAAAGCACCTTTCTTCACTTCGCTGATCGTTATGCGCTCTGTATCGACATTCAATTTAGACTTGCCGGAGGTGAGCATGATGCTGCTTCCGATTAAAACCGCCAGTGCCACAATACCAGTGAGGGTAAGTATTCGTTTCCGGGTCCAGGTTTTCTTTTCAATTTTTCTATCCACGATCGTATTAGTTTGGTTTTAGACGTTATTCTAAAAAATAACGGATCCAATTCGCATTTATAAACGAAAGGGAGTGCCAAGAATGGATAGCTGTGGTTTTCAATGATTTAAGTAAAAGTCCTTCTTCTCTTACTGTCCGGCTTCGCACAAAAACTGTCCGGTTTCGATACAGTCGCCTTATCTGAAATCCTAAAGGAAAGATTCATTCTCAAGGGGTTGCAATGCTGGCATTATTCTTAGCTTCGTTGTGCCGGAACTTTACCACTACTTATGTCGCTTAAAACTGCTTCGATATTAGTTATTGATGATGATGTGGACGTGCTTACTGCCGTTCGTTTGCTGCTCCGACCGGAAGTAAAAGAGATCATAACCGAAAAAAACCCGGAGAATATCCGTTCGATTTTAGCCAAGCAGGAGTTTGACCTGATCCTGCTGGACATGAATTTCAACAGTTCCATCAATACGGGCAACGAGGGTATCTACTGGCTTAAAAAGATCAAGGAAGAATTCCGCTCGAAGGCGGCAGTGATCATGATCACTGCGTATGGCGATATCGACCTGGCTATACGTTCGCTTAAAGAAGGGGCATTTGATTTTATGGTAAAGCCCTGGCACAATGAGCGATTGCTGGCCGCCATCAAAGAAGCCATCCGCCGAAAAGAAACCAAAGGCGTTGCAACAGACCGGGTAAACGCGTCTTCCATTTTCGAGACCGAACTCCTTGGCCAATCGGAGCCGATGCAGGACATCTTCTATAAAATTCAGAAGATAGCACCCACCGATGCCAACATTTTGATATTGGGCGAGAACGGCACCGGTAAGGAGTTAATCGCTAAAGCAGTGCACCAGTTTTCCAACCGGTTAGCCAAGCCTTTTATTAAAGTAGATGTCGGTGCACTTACCGAATCGCTTTTTGAAAGCGAGTTATTCGGTCACAAAAAAGGAGCTTTCACCGATGCCCGGGAAGACCGGACCGGTCGTTTTGAAGCCGCTAATACCGGCACGTTATTTCTCGATGAGATCGGCAATATCTCCTTGCATCAACAGGCCAAGCTCCTTTCGGTGCTGCAAAACCGGCAAATCACCCGTTTGGGCACCAACGATTCCACTCCCATTGATATCCGGTTGGTATGCGCCACCAACATCCCGCTTTCCGAGCTTGCGAATGAAGCCAGGTTCCGGAAGGATCTGGTGTACCGAATCAATACCGTCGAAATAGTCGTGCCCCCGCTTCGAAAACGCGGCAAGGACGTACTGCTTTTAGCCAAACATTTCAGTATGCTATATAGCAGCAAATATTTAAAACCCGCACTGGAGCTGGACGAAAAAGCCATCGAGAAGTTAGTGAACTATCATTATCCGGGCAATGTGCGGGAGTTGCAATACAGCATTGAGCGGGCGGTGATCATGGCGGAAGGAGCGGTTTTATCCGGAAAGGATATCATCTTCTCTCCTATCGAATCCGCTATGGCGCCAACAGAAACGGAGCATACTAATTTAGGAACACTGGAGAAGAATACTATCCTTAAAGTAATTGAAAAGAACGGTGGCAATATTTCGAAGGCCGCCAAAGAACTAGGTATCACCCGAACGGCTCTTTATCGCCGCTTAAACAAATATGACATTTAAAAAATTTGGCGGAAGACTGTTATTACGCGTACTCGTACTCTTTTTGACGCTCACGGCCGCCGCATTCTTTTTGGTGAAGGGATGGGCATTGTGGATGGCATTGCTGGCCCCATTGATCTGCTACCAGTTGGTTGAATTTATCCGGTTTCAGAATAAAACCCAGGATGAACTGACCCAGTTTGTGGAGGCAGTACATTACCGCGACTTCTCCCGCAATTTCGACGTAAAGCACGCACCGTCCGACCTGCAACCGCTGCGGCAAGGATTTAATGATATCAATACCACGTTCAAGGTCATTAGCAAGGAAAAGGAAACGCAGTATCAATATCTACAGAAGATCCTGGAACTGATCGACACGGGTATATTATCGTATGAAGTAGAGAGCGGAGGAGTAGTGTGGATGAACGATTCACTCAAGCGCATGCTCCAACTGCCTTACCTAAAAACGATCAACTCGCTGGAGCGGAGGGATAAAGAACTTTTTTCAGAAGTGTCCCTGCTGCGGGCGGGCGAATCAAAAATCGCAACCGCCTATCTCGAAAAATCTTCTTTCAAAATCTTGCTGTCTGCGACTGCTTTCCAAACCGATGGAAAAAAATTCAAGCTCATTGCCTTTCAAAACGTGAACGAAGCTTTGGACGAAACCGAGTCAAAGGCTTGGCAACGCTTGCTATCTGTAATGACACACGAGATCATGAACTCCATCGCTCCTATCTCTTCATTAGCGGAAACCCTCAAAAGCCGGCTAGCCGTTCGGGATGAGACCACATTCGAGGACCTGGAGTTGGGTATTGATACTATTAAAAGACGCAGTGAAGGGTTGCTGAAATTTGCGGAAACCTATCGCAACCTCAATAAAATCACGACTCTGAATAAGCAAAAGGTTTATATAAGAGAACTCTTTGGAAATCTAAACCAGCTGATGCAGCCCACCTTCGAACAGAAGGACATTGAGCTGGAGATCATCCTACGTGATACCGCTCTTTCTTTTGAAGCGGATGCCAGCCTCATGGAGCAAGTGCTGATAAACCTGATTGTAAACGCCATGGAAGCAGTGAAAGAGCGGGAAAACCCACGGATTATTTTATCAGCAGAACAAATCCTTACCAATAAAATCATTCTTAAAGTAGCCGATAATGGTGCAGGCATTCCGGAAGAAGTGCTCGACAAAATCTTCATTCCTTTTTTTAGTACTAAAAAGAGCGGCAGCGGTATTGGATTAAGCCTTTGCAAGCAAATTGTGATGCTTCACAGAGGAACACTACAAGTGCAATCTGTAGAAGGCATAGGTAGTGCCTTTTCCATAACCATTGATAATTAATATCGTAACCTACACATCAAACAGAACGGTTTTATAACGTATATTATTTATAATACGTAATCAACTAATAATCAATCACACTTTTTATGCTCAAAAATAAAAAGTTCGAACTCTCGGCAGTCCAGTGCACAGGCGCACTATTGATTGGATAAGAAGCTCCATTGTCCGTCGTAAACCGACCACCTTGAATCTTCACAATAGACGAAAAAGCAAAGACACCCCTATTAAATAACGAGGATAAAGGGCGTGAGGCTCCCAGACATAAACTCTCGATTACTGAAGCAGATAAACTCGTTTTGCCACGATAATCGGTTTTAAGTTCGAGTCAACTATTATGACTTTCCCTTTGCCAATTTGATGGTAGCTCGGATGCTGCAAATTGCTCTTACTCCACTTTGACTCTCCTCATATTATCACCCAATTTCAAATCAATTAATAAATTATTAGGATCAATACCTGCATTGGTCGGCTTGTTTGGGACATACAGCGTGATCGTTTGTTTCCCCGTACGGATGCGATGCTTCTGCAGGTAAAGTTCCCTGTCTAATGTCTTTCCTTTTTCCGGAGCAGCAAAGACGCCTATCTCGATCCACTCATTCATAGGGATTTGCGCTTCAGCCCCTCTTTCATCAACTACCTCTTTGCGTGCTTGTATTTCAAGCGTAACCTGCCAGTTGCCCGCATTTGTCTGTTGCGCAGTTGCATTTTCTGTTTTAAGATCCCAAAAGGTATTTACTTCAAATAGGTCGTGCAGCAGATACTGAAGAGAGTCTGGCGTAATCGCTTTCAGCTCCAGGTAAAGATTGAGTGTGGTAGGCAGAGGTGCTTTGCCTTTCCCATGTTTTGTTAACAACTGTTTCAACGCACCGTTTACGACTTCTTTACTGATGTATTTGCTTAAGGCATATAGTGCAAAAGGCCCTTTGCGGTAGCCGTGGTATTGATCCCTGGCACGAAGCAAAGGAACAGCCGCTTTGGTACGCGGCACCTCATAGGACTTACGGATCTGGGTAAGGTAGCGTTGCAAATGTTCGTTGCCATAGTTCTCCTCTAGTACCTGCATTCCCGTGTATACCGCAAAAGTTTCTGTTAATAGGAATGCACCTTCCACCCTTGCCGGCAGTAGTTGTGCAGCGCCCCACCATTGGTGTGCCGCCTCATGTGCCACTACATAAAAGGGAAGATCGTAAGCATTGCTGTCGGCTGGATTTAATAGAGAGAACCTTTCTTGGTAATCGATGGTGGAGGCCTCGGCATGCATACCCGAACCATCGCCCGGATGCTCCACTAATCGGAAAACATCATAGGGATAAGGGCCAAATTGATGCGTGTAATAAGCCAGTGCGGAACGTGCGCCAGCCAACATGCTGTTGATGTTGGCTGTATGCCCCGGCTGATGAAAGATCTGGATAGATACGTCATTCCACTTCACTTCCCGCACAGCATATTTGGCGGAAAAGATTGCATATTGATTGGGAATAGGCGCATTCGTAACATAGCGAAAGTAGCGGCGATTCCCTGCTGTCCATGAGCGATGCAGTTTTCCCGGCGCTACGGCCACCTGGTCTGCATCTGTGCTTACAATCGCATCAACCCGGGTTTGATCCGTTTGGTATAAGTTGCTCCGTGCTTTCTCGTTGTATAGAGACGGCAACACCGGACGTGGCGCCAGGCCATGCGCCTTCCTTTGGCCTACATCAGCAATGCACCGGTAAGCCTGGAAGCCGATAACAGGAAACAAATGCCTGTTGGTGAAATAGGTACCATTAGCAAGTACATGCGATTCAACTCCGCTGTTCGTAAACCCTTTCGGGGCATAATCCACCCGGAAGCTGACCCGAAGGGAGTCTCCGGGTTGCAACGCATATAGGAGAACATAGATCCTGTCAGTGGCATCGTTTCCAGCATTAACCGGCCTCGTCGGTTGGTCAAAAACGACCCCGGTGGTGGAGACGCCACGAACGCTTGATAGCAGTATGGAGTCAATTGGCAACGAGCTGTTATTCACTAGGTGATAAGTGCCGGCAATAGTCACTTTATTTTGGTTCGGGAATAGACCAACATTGAGTTTCGTATCCACCGTTGTTGGTTGGGGTAAGTGCTCAAACCTTAGAAACTGTTTCTCATACCGAACACTATTCTCCACGCCTTCTGAAGCCGATTCATGGTCGTTCAACACATGGGTATTGTAAAGAATAAAACCTCCTGCTGCAATGACCAGGCAGGCTGACAATACGGTGGTCCACAGGGTTAACCCTTTAAATCGGCCCCGTGCCAATTGAACCCTTGACCTAGCTCCTGCTTCTTTACTTCTCACCCAAAGCAGCCTTGCCAGTACCGCCAGCAGCGATGCCCACGCCGCCCAATAAAGCTTGAACCAGATCCAAGGTTGTAGCGAAGGTGCAAAGCCGTTCATATCGCTATGCGCCCAACCGGTATCGGAACTATAAATGAGCAACTTATTTTCAACACCAAGAGTTGGCGCAAAGGCTATATATCCATAGGCAACCAATAGCACAAGGTGACCAATGTATTTCTGGTTAATTAGCACATGCACTACGAAGGCAAGTAGCGCAAAGAGCAGGTAATCGGTCAGCTGAATTGCGAATAGGGTTTGCAGGTATTGCCCGATCTCAAAATGATAATACCCAAGCCCCAGCTGGATAACAATACCGGCCGCCATTAGTAATGCCAGCCATACAAGCAACATAAATGCCAGCCCTAAAAACTTCCCGGTAAAAAGCACCCACTCGGGCACGGGTGCTGCACCCGTTATTTCGCTCATACCTGCTTCCCGCTCTCTCCACACCAGCTCCCCTGCATAAAATAGTATCAGCAGGGGAATGATGATCCAAGGCGTTTTTGCATCCGTTAAAGAAGCCGACAAGAAACTAAGTAAATAATTTGTTCTTGGCATCATAGGTACATCCAAGAACTTCATATGTAGAGGAACGATCAGTAGTACAAGCAATGCCATGAACACCAGGAAGAAAATACCCGCACGACCTTTTGCCAATTGCTTAAATGACACAATAGTTATAGCAATTACTTGTTTGGCTTGTGTGGCAAAGCCAAAGCTTTGTCTAACCGTTGGTACGGTGATCGGTGTGGTCTCCACAATACCAATACTTATTGGTGCTATCGGAGGTCCTTGTATTTTTTGCTTATCCTTCCTTCGCTTCCACCCCGAAGCACCAACCGTTGGATGAGCGGTTCGAACGCGGAAATAAGTATAGCCAAGTGCAAGCAGGCTAATTCCGAACCAGAACAGCCGGTTCAATAACAACGGACCTCCCAGGTCTATGTCCAGGCTATTCACCTGGGCAGGTGTGTATTCAATTGTATATTTATTTAGCATGATGCTGAAGCTCATCGGATCAACCAGGTTACCATACCCACTACTTAGCGTTGATTGATTAAGGAATGATCCAAGGATATAAGCCATGAAGAAGAGTAGTATCCCTACAAGAAAACTTGCCATAGCACTTCGCTTAATAGCTGCCACCGAAAATTGAATGGCCGTAGCAAAGAAGGCGTTTGGCAACACAATAAAGAAATAAGAAGCGAGGTAAGGCGCTGTGCGAAAAGGACCAATGATCTCCGGTTCGACATCATTAAGATAAACGGCAATCAGTATACCTGCCGGTATTGCCAGCATGATGACAGCGTTGGTGACAAAGGCTGCCAGGAACTTGCCGCCAAGGTATTCCGCCTTTCGTACGGGAGCCGTATAGGTAAGTGGATGCATCCGGGTTTGAACGTCACGTGCGGCTGCATGACCAGCAACCGATGCGCCAACAAGTAACCACAAGACGCAACTTAAAACAGTAACCGCTCCAATAACGACCGGTGCATTTGCCAGTACATAACCATCGCGGGCATCTTCGGCAAAATTCATTGTTAAAAGGAGGAATGCGCATGCTAACAACACTAGAAAATATAACCACGTAGATAACGTGCGTACTTGGGCGCCCAACTCAAATCGAAAGATGTGTAGCAGCTTCATGATCCCTCCTGTTTTTTTGCAGATCCCTTACCATAATAGCCCGCCATGGTGCAGAAATAAACATCTTCCAAGTCGGCTTCTACATGGTCAAAGCCATTGCCCGGATCGTGCTCGCTATATATGTTTACCACCGTTCTCCCCGCAAGTAGTTTTGTAGATATCACTGCATACTGTTGCTCAATCTCCTGCAATGCACTTTTTTCAATCATGCGTCGCCAGATCTTTCCTTTCAATTCATTTACGGCAGTTAAAGGCTCAGCCTCTAGTAGAATTTGTCCTTTTCGGATGATTGCCATATTCGTGCATAGCTCGGCCACATCTTCTACGATATGTGTAGATAGGATCACGGCGCTCTGCTCTCCTAACTCACTCAGCAGGTTCAGAAAACGCACTCGCTCTGCGGGATCCAGACCAGCAGTGGGTTCATCCACGATCATTAGCTTTGGATTACCCAGAAGCGCAATGGCAACACCAAAGCGCTGCCGCATTCCACCAGAGTACCCGCCTAGCCTTTGCTTGCGCACATCCCAAAGATTCGTTTGCCGTAACAGTGCTTCCACGATATCCCTTCGCTCTCCTTTTTTAGCAATGCCTTTCAAAATGGCAAAGTGGTCGAGCAGGGCTTCTGCGCTCACTTTTGGATACACGCCAAATTCCTGTGGCAGGTAGCCGAGCGTTTTCCGCACCTCCTCTTTTTGTTCCAGCACATTGAGATTGCCCAGTTTAATGTTTCCGGTGTCCGGGTCTTGTAATGTGGCGAGGATGCGCATAAGCGTAGACTTACCGGCACCGTTCGGACCCAGCAGCCCAAACATGCCTCTTGGAATGTTTAGCGATATATTGTTTAAAGCCTGCACTCCATTAGCATAGGTTTTGGAGACATTGCTGATAGACAACCCTGACAGTTGATTTTTCATTATACTTGATTTGATTCTGATAGCTTAAAGAAGTAGAAGCAGTTCACGATTCCTGATACTTGATTCTCTTGTTTTAATGCAAAGCAATCCGTACCAGAGCGGAAGACAAAACGCGATATGCAATTGGTATGAAGTAATCGACCAATTGCTATTTTGCGTCTGCCAGTGCATTTGCTGATGCTTTTTGCCCATTCGTAGATTGGAACAGACTGCTGGTAGAGAACATGGTGAAAGAATGGCAGGAAAAAATACCTTTATCCCATGAAGCGAATAAAGAAAATATTCGTACGGATCCATCTTGTTCTCTGGATCCTTTTTTCCCTGTTGGTAATTCTTCAGCTAAAAGATGATAATTCCAACTGGCAAGCCTTGACCACAGGTATTATATTGACCTGTTTGTATGTGTTTTACAGCCATTTCGCACTACTGAGCCGCTATTCAGGCAAAAGAGCGGATCGAGCTTATTTTCTGGGACTGGCGCTAATAATCTCGACCGCTCCTTTCATCTATTTGTTCTTTCATAATAGAAGTCCGGATGGCCCGAATAGTTTCTTTCAGCAATATATTATTTACCTGATCTCAATTGTACTACCCTTTATTTTCCTTAGTTGGCTGGCCAGGGTCACAGAGACCTTGGTGATCAATACCGTCAAAAAAGAGCAGCTGGAGAAAGAGGCCGTAGAGTCCGAACTGTATTACCTCAAATCGCAGATCAATCCGCATTTTTTGTTTAACACCCTTAATAACATCCACACGCTGGTGTACAAGCAAGCGCCAGCGGGACCAGAGGCTGTTATGCAGTTGGCTTCGCTGATGCGCTACATGATTTACGAGTCTAATGCTCCTACGGTACCACTGACAAGGGAGATGGAGTATTTGCAAGACTATGTGAGTTTGCAACAGCTTCGGTATAAACAGAAGCCCATAGTGGATTTGAAAATAGAAGGAGAAATGGGTGCGGCTCACATTGCCCCACTGCTTTTCATCCATTTGCTTGAAAACGCTTACAAGCACAGCCCCGCCCGGTTAGCTCCCGGCGATATTAAAGTGAATGTGAAGGTTAAAGGCGATACGCTTACCTTCAGCGTCCAGAACCCGGTTGGTAAGAATGTGCCCAGCGCTCTTGATAAACCTGGCGGTATCGGCTTGCCGAACGTTCGAAAAAGGCTGCTTTTGCTGTATCCGGGACAGCACACGGTGGACATTCACAATACCGGCGAAACATTCACGGTTGTTCTCAACATTCATGGCCTTCAATCACAGCCTCATGAAAGAAAAGCTCACCTGCTATATAATTGATGATGAGCCCTTGGCGCAGGAGATACTGGAAGCCTATATCGCAAAGGTTTCTTTTTTGGAGTTGAAAGGAATTTTTTCGAGCCCTTTGGAAGCTGTAGGTTCAATGAAGGAAAACGGTCCTGACCTCCTGTTTCTGGACGTTAACATGCCAGACCTCGATGGGCTTAGCTTTATCCCGATGCTGAACCCAAAGCCGATGATCATTCTTACTACGGCATACGACCAGTACGCACTGAAGGCCTTTGAACTGGAGGTCAGGGACTACCTCTTAAAGCCCTTTTCATTCGAACGGTTTTATAAGACGGCTTTGCGACTGTATGAGGAACAAAGTACAAAACTACAACCCGAAACGACGGAGCCAATTCGGGAACCCAAAAGCGAGTCCGAATACCTCTTCTTGAAAGTGGGCCACCGCATCCAGAAAGTGGCTATTAGTGATATTCTATTTGTGCAGGGGATGAAAGACTACTTGCGCATCCATACAAGGGAGGAGAAGATCATGACCCTACAGAATTTTGCCAAGCTTGAAGAATTGCTGCCTTCCCGTGGGTTTGCCCGGGTGCATCGGTCCTTCCTAATAGCGATTGAAAAGATTGACCACATCGAGAAAAAAAGGATCTGGATTGCCGACCAAGTCATCCCTATCAGCGATACGTACGCTGATGCGTTTTATAAAATGCTAAAGGGCCTTCAGTAAAGTGACACCTGAAATTTGGAGACTAAAGGTCAAAATTCAAACTAGTTGCTTCGAGATTTGCCACTCTTATTGCGCATAAGTAACTGAATAACTATAACTTAAATAGGAATCAATAAATTATTGCTCTTTCCTCTAAAGAGTATTTTTCAGCCTTTTGTATAAATACCGAAATATAAAATCCGAGTTTAAGCCCTAAACGCTTCTTCTTTTTAAAGTTGACATTATGCAATGTATCGCAGTATGTTGTTTTCGATTACTGAAACAGATAAACTCAGTTGCCCTGCTAATCATGGATGTTCATCCCTACCCTTTCCCGAGTTCGAACTAAAAAGTCTACATCAGAAAATTGAAAAACTGCGATACATCGCAGTGGGTTGTTCTCGATTACAGAAAGGGATAAACTCGTGTTGCCCGGCACCGAATGCATTAGTTCTCTCCTATTTAAGAGTTGACTTTATGCAATATATCTCAGTGTTATGTACTCAATTACAAGAACAGATAAACTCGCGTTGCCGTGCAGAAAATGATATACTCTTATTGCCAGGTTAAACGTATCAGAATGCATCGGATGTAAACACCTAGCTTACCAATAATAATAGGTGCTCCGTCCCGCAAATCAGTGATGTTATTATAATTCACTTCATTGCCACCAATGATGGTTACACTACTGGAACGTCATTTTTACACTTTCTTTATGTAAGTTATACCTGCTCAAATGTTGTTTATAAATTATTCCTTTTTTGCTTCTTCGAAAACATTTCCATCATTTAGATAAATCTTGACTATTGAATAATGTCCTGTATTATCCTTAAAAAATTCTATTTGTGCATTTTCCTCCAGCACAAATAAATTATCCGAAATATGCATTAGTTCAGAGACTCTCCTATTATGGTTGTTCTTGCTGAAAAGCTTACCTCCTTCAAGGTAGACTGTTATATCCGGATAAGTTCCTGTAAGTTGCCTTAACTGGGTCAAAGGAATATCATTTATCTCCTTAGTTGGTAGTAATGCTCTCAGGTAATATTCATTTTTGTGTTTTTCCTTTTTATCTTTTGCACTCAGTAATCGTTCCTGAAAAATAACTTCCTGTGCCTTTAATAGTGCTTCACCGGCACTTACCTTAACATCTGGTGTTACACCTGTTCCGGGTCCGCTCTGTCAGATTACGTCTATGAGGATCGAAAGGTCGCAATTAGAACTACAACAGACAGGTTTCTTATCTATTGTTAACTATTTTGCATTTTCGGGCTGCTAGTTTTGTTATCAAATTAGAAACAATGAAAACGATATTGAAAACAGAGGAAGCAGCAATGACGCTTGCAGCGATTTACCTTTTATCTTACTACACTCTTGGTCTTCCGGTGTGGCTCTGGTGCATCTTATTTTTCCTTCCTGATATTGGTATGCTTGGATATGCCCTAAATATCCGCTGTGACGCATTCCTATACAATTTATTTCACCATAAGGGAGTTGCTATAGCTATTGCCGGAACAGGATACCTAATGTCAAATGAAGTACTAATTGCTGTAGGGCTACTTCTATTTGCACATGCATCCTTTGACCGCATTTTAGGTTATGGATTAAAGTATGAAACCGGCTTTAAGGACACGCACCTAGGCGCTCTGCAAAAACAACCTAAAGGGGCTATAGCTTTGTAATACGTCCGCGAATGCGGCTCAAACTCACAGGCGTTATGCCTAAGTAACTAGCAATGTATTGCTGCGGTATTTGCTCTAATATCCTCTTTTTGGAGCTGGAAAGTAAAGACCGGTAGCGCTCCTCTGGACTTTGTAGCAGCAGGCTTACCATTCGTTCTTCCAATCCAGTGGCTAAATATTCTGCCAATCGTCTTCCGCAGGTGTTCCAGGCATGGCTCCTTTCATAAAGGTCCTCCAACACTTTATAAGGGAAGCAAAGCATGTGGATATCGCTTAATGCCTCGATAGTTAACAAGGAAGGTTGTTTGGTTAGACAACTTATATAAGAGCACATTAAATTGCCGGAGAAATAAAAATAGGTAGTACGCTCCTCTCCGTCTTTGGTGTAGAACTGTCTCAGATTACCTTCTATTACATAAGCTACAGTCATTGCCGTCTTGCCTTCTTCAGCAAAGAAATCGTGCTTCTTTAGAACCTTCTCCTGTAAGTGCGGCAGCAACAGTTCCCAATCACTATCCGGAATCTCTCCAAAAGATTGAAAAAGAGTACGAAGATTCAATAGATCGCCATCCCTATCCATTTTTTAAAAGTAGCCATGAACATTCACTTATCTATATTATGAACAATTCTTCCTTTTCAACATATAGTGTTAGATTAGTCATCGCAACCATAATTCTACAAACGTGGATTTACTTAAATCGTTCTTTCTTCAAGGAGGCTTCAGTGGTGAAGAAGCTGAACAAATTACAGGTTATTTTACACTAAAGCACTTTCGTAAAGGCGACTTCTTTGCAGAAGAAGGGAAAACCAGTACCCATTTAGGATTTATTGAATCAGGTTTTTTTCAATATTTCATTAACCTCGATGGCGAAGAAAAAACGACCTATTCGCTTGGCGCAAATAATCTTATTGCATCGCTTGTAAGTTTTATAAAACAAGTCCCCTCCAAAGAAAACATTCGGGCTATTGTAGATTCCTCAACCTGGATAATCAACAAGAACGATTTTAAAAAGCTTCAGCAAACCATACCCTCTTTTAAGGACTATTATATAGGTCTTTTGGAATGGCAGATCTGTTGTATAGAAGAAAGCCGCTTAGATGGCATTATGCTCTCGGCAGGCCAACGTTATGAGAAAATGCTTTTTAAAGAACCTGAGCTGATACAACAAATTCCAGTTCAATACCTCGCCTCCATAATTGGGGTTACGCCCAGACATCTAAGCAGAATAAGAAATAATTTACGCCTTGCCAATTAATAGACATTTGTCCTGTTAGCCCCTTTGCAGTAAGTCCACCTTTGTGTCGTCAACAACCAAAACTAAACGACATGAAAAAAATGACTATTGTTCTACTGCTTACATTTTCAATTATTAATGCCTTTGCACAAAAAGAGTTTTCCAAGAATGAATTCAGTATCAATGGATTTAGAAATCCATCCGTTGGTGCAGAGTATAGATACCGGCATATTTCCATACATGCAGGTTATTATCTAACCAACTTTGAATCAGGCATCACAACAAAATTCATTAGAACCGGGTTAACCTATTGGTTTTTACCGGTGGGAAGGAAAGAACACCCTTCTTCATTTTATAGCTCTATCTCCTATGCAAGAGGACTTAGCAAAGACTATAAAAATCAAAATGCAGCCATAGGGGAAGTGGGTTTTCGATGGATGGCTTATCGGGGAATAAACCTTAGGATTGGCGCTGCTGCCTTATCAGCAAAAGGAAAGGATGTTCAAATCAATCCAACACCTGGCATCAGCTATTCCTTCTTCTTTTAAGCTCCTAATTATTTCAAGATGAAACAAGAAAAATTAATTGGCTCGCTTCTGATAATAGGTGCACTAGGTGTCACTGTTCCCTATACGATGTTGACACTTACATTTGATTACCCGGATATATTAAGAGCCGAAAGCGGAACCGTTCTTACCGAATTTCACAAGGGTGGCACGACTCTAATCCTTACATGGCTGGCTTTTGCCCTGTTAGGTTTGCCGCTGCTGATCGCCTACTCACTTATTGGCCAAAACTTAGAACTAAAAAAGATATCATCTCTAAAGTGGGTGACTACTATTGGAATAGTTTCTGGGGTTGTGCAAATTATTGGTCTTTTGCGATGGGTATTTGTAGTACCAATGCTTGCTACAGAATACGTAAGTGCGCAAACCCCTGCTGCACAGGCATCAATTAGTATGATATTTAGAGCAGTCCATCAATTTGGAGGCGTCTTATTAGGGGAGCATCTAGGACAACTCTTCACGATCATCTGGACAGTATTTACAGCTGCTGCCCTTTTAAAAACAAAGCTTATTCCAAAATGGATCGCCTGGTGGGGATACCTAGCTTCCTTCATCTATCTGCTTGCACAGGGAGAGCTATTAGCAACCGTTATTCCTTCCTTTCCGGTTCTTGATATAGCTGGCTTTGTGGGAAGCACTCTTTGGCTACTTTGGTTGGTTCTTGTTGGGTTAAGATTCATAACACTCAAAACGGCTCATTCAAACACTTTATAAAACGAACAACAATGAAATCAGTTATTACTTTATTCCTGATCCTTTCCATAGTCGCAGGCAATGCACAAACAAGACTTACACCAGGAGAACGCTCATTTGAAAAGAAGTGGATAAAAAGCGAAACCTATACAATGACCTGGTATGCCCTGAAAGACACCCTTAAAATGGAAATAGGCGAAGTGTCCACAGAGGTCCTAAAAGACAAAGAGTTACTTACAATAGTTACGTCTGTCGCCATGAAAAACAGCAAAGCCCCTTGGATCGATACTACGGTTGCCAGACTATCGACCCTTGCTCCTATCCGGCATACCTCCAGTAATATGCAAAGAGACATGGTTTTAAATTTTGGAAAGGTGGTTACTGGACAATACAACGATAAAACAAAGCAAGTCCAAACAATAGTGAGCGACACTACCAGAGCTGCGTATTTCGATAGTAATTTATACCCGGCGCTGATTACCTGGCTACCCCTTAAAGATGGCTACACACAAGACATTTCGATTTATGATTACAACCCAACTGGCAAAATAGGAGTGATCGGTGCTTTCATTAAAAATGTTACCAGCGGAACTTTTCAAAGTAATAAATCTGGAAACAGGGAGGTTTGGATTGTAAGTGTAAGGGATGAAATCAGTGGAGATCTAATCCAAACTTCTATGACCTACTACATCGACAAATCCGATAGAAGACTTTGGAAACAGGAAATTAGTGCCGGCGCCAGAAAAATGCTCATGCAACGAAAAGAATTATAATCCAAATAAACCCAAACTGCCTTTATAATGAAAAAATCTACGCTCCTAATTAGCTTAACCCTTCTGCTTCTCTTTAAACAGGGACCCCTTCAAGCCCAATCATGCGGCACCAGGCAACTGGATCCCAGAGTCGCTTCGTTTTTAAAAATGATTGGAAATCAAGATTTCACTCTTGAACAGCTTCGTAAAATTCCTATCGAGCAACTAAAGTTTGCAGGACCTCCTTCAATACCCTATCCAAGTGCGGATGTGAAAAGAATTAAAGTTACGGCTGATAGTATTCCGGTACTAGTCTTTAATCCCTTGCATTTAAAGGACCTTCCAATTATTATCAATTATCATGGTGGCAGCTTTATATCGCCGCTTCTACCAGGACTGGAGCATTCACTTTGGCAAGAAGCAAAAACCTATGGAGCCATTTTGTTTGCGGTTGATTACCGTGTAGCTCCCGAGCATAAGTTTCCGGCAGCTGTGAATGACAGTTACAATGCTTTTAAATGGATTGCAGAACATGGTGGTGAGCTGGGTGGTGATACCAGCCGCATTGTTTTAATGGGCAATAGCGCGGGTGCTAACCTGGCAACTGTGGTAACACATAGGGCAAAAAAAGAAGGCATCATTAATAAAATAAAGCTGCAGGTATTAAACGGGCTTCCAATTGATTGCAGTCCTAACAACATAGAGTCTTCGGTCTCTTACCAGGAGAATGCAAAAGGTTATTTTCAAACGAAAGCTGCCTGTTATTTTGCTATAGAAACCTATGCTCCCGGCGAATTCAACAATCCCGAAGTATCTCCAATATTAAATCCGGATCTAAAAGGACTGCCACCCGCTGTAATTATAAATGCCGAGTTTGATCCGTTAAGGGAGGATGGAATTTTGTATGCAGCAAAACTTAGAAAATCAGGTGTAAAGGTCTGGGACAAATGTTTCCCGGGGCAAATACACTGCTTGATCGGGTTGCCTCCAAATGCTGAGGAGCTAAGGGAATTTGAAGCAATGGTAATAAGCGCAATGAATGAGAGCTTTTACAAGTAGCATTCGCGCAATTTGTACGAAAAAGTAAAAGCAAACCTTGATTGTATATCAAAAAAACAGATCATTTTAATGCGTCAAATTATGGAAGAGCTTATCAATTTTACAGCCTTTCTAAAGCTAATAGGTCCAAAACTAAGTTAGATAATCGTCCGATTCTAGGTGCAGATTTCGGCTAAGACTAGTGCTGCGATAAGCCAATAACAAGTGCTTGGTTGAAGGAAGCGGAACCACAAAAATTCTTAATATTACAAGTATGTTCATAACTAAAGAACGTCTTGCCTCCTTCTTGCTGGTATTATGCCTGGTCTTATTGGAACAACACATGCTGCAGCACAAAACAAAAAGGCAGCCGCTAAGAACTTTTTGCAGGTGATGAATCAGGTGTTGCGGGAGGGCATCCAAAATCGGCAGGTACATAAAGACTTGTCGACTATTATCGCTCCTGTTAGTGTAGACAAAAAAGGAAATTGTCGGTTACCCTTCGGATTCATGATGCTAATGACAGCTATACTGTAAAGAACGAAGTTCCAATTGCGGATATTTTATTCGTTGTTCATGATATCTATAATGTCTTAGAGTGCTCTCCTAATTCTGTAAAACTATATAAGTCGGAAAAAGGTACTGGATCATTGAAGTTAGCCCATGAATCGCATTTGTTGCATATAGCTTACGCCGATGATTATTGCGACTTGCCCGCGAAAGTAGAGAGATGCCTGCAGGCAGTTAAAAAGTATTACTTCAACTAATAAATGGACTAGTACCAAACTCAAAGGCTATTTTTCAGCGGCATCAAGCGGACGGTAAATCTTTTTTCCGATGCCTGGTTGCGGGATGTGAATGGTTATTTCATTCATTTGGCAGTTAATTAGTGTTTTGAAAAAATACCCAGAATTAGGTATTTTTATTCTAAGTGGAAAGTTTAAACTTGTCTTATTGAGTATGATACTTGGATAAAATCGAGGGGAATCCTAAATGCAGTGTGATTTTTAGGCTCAAATTCTCATGACAGGATATTTATTAAGAGCCTAACTTTAGATTATATCCTCATAACTAAGTTGGAATAATTTAAGATAGCTATTTGATGCAAGAAATTAATAGCGTGTCAGTGGATTGTAGTAAAACATTCACTTGTGCCAAAACTAAATACGATTAAACATCCCTAAAACAGCAGAATAACTATTTTGATCATTGCCTTTGTCAATTTCAAAACCAAAACATATAAATATGAGACACATGCAAAAGATTCTATTTTCCTTCCTATTATTCTCTTGGACTTTCAATCTCTTAGCACAAGAAAAGGCTGCGTTGACAAAAGAAGAAACCGTGAATTATATACAAAAGAAATTACAAGAGGCAACAGAGAATAGCTTTTTTGAGGAAAGTAATAAAGAGTTTCGTTATTGCTGGATACAAACCATATCTCTTAATGGTGATATTTTAAGAATACATCACTCAGTCAACAATAACAAGGAAAAGGAAACTGCATCATACACGAAGCATCCTTGTGATGAAGATAGAAACAAGAGATGCTACGATTGTTATTATAAAAAGCATGTTACCACTATTAGTTTCAATCCGTCATATATAGCAGACATTGTTATTGATCCTGATGTAAATACTACTAGTGCGATTGGCAGAATGATTATCAAGCTTAATACCAAAACGGCAAAATATCATACTATCGCATACGGGAGTTATGATGAGGGTAGATGCGAATGTTGTCTTAGTACCGGGAAGAGAAGTGAAACAGATAATGTTGATAACACGGTATTTTTTTACTATTTGCAAGCCGATGCTGCAAATTTCACCAAGCTAAAAAAAGCTTTTGAGCATCTTAGAGACTTGTTCAAAGCCGAAGATGACCCTTTTGGACAATAAATAACAAATTCCTAATTATAAGCCTTATGGGAATCTGGAAATTAATATTGCTGACTTTAGTATTTGCTGTTTTTGAAAGCAAAGCGCAAACTGCCGGTATAGGCGAGGTGACCGTTATGGAAACTAAAGCAAAAGCCATTGAATCAAATAAAGCCTCGATCGAACGATACAAAACAGAACTGATTAGCCTTGAAGAGGAATGGAGAAAAAAATTAAAGGCACTAAAAGAAGAACTTGATGCTCTTTATAAAGAAAGAGATAATCTCATAGCGGATATGAAGGTTGGGGCGAGGTGCAGTCAATGCAAGGGCTGGAAATCGGAGTTTGAAAAAAAGGGAGTAAACTTTGAGGCACATTTAGGTGAGGTAAAAGGTTATGCAATACCTGCAACAACTAGTGAGCTGGAAAGTATAAGAGAACAGTTTAAGGAAAAGATCGCCTATAAAAAGGTTCAGATCCAGAATTTAGAAAAAGGAAATAATGCAGTTACAAAAAAGAAAGCTGATATAGCTGAACTTGAAAAGACCAACGATAAATTATGTAAAGAAATAACCGGGCATTCAAAGAATTATGAAACGAAGGTGATCGCGGAATCGCAGCCATTCCAAAAAAACCTTATTGAAGACATAATGGGTCAGATTGCCAGGAAGCATATTGCAGAAGATAAAATGGAGATCGGTAAGAACAGGCTAACTGCTTTACAAAGTGAGTTTGGTATAAGTTCTGCTGAAGCCAGGCAAATAGAATCTGACAGCACGAAGTTTAAGAGAGTAAGGGCCGAGGGTTTGGTAGATGCAAACCATAAACAGTTGAAAGAGGAAGAAAATACCTACAAAGCCTCTTTTACAACAATAACTACAGAAACAGAAAAACTAAAAGCAGATCTAAAACATGCAGAAGAGGAAATGAAAAACCTCAAGCTGGGATCAAGTGAAAGAGAACAATTTTCCACCCAACATGCTGCACTCCTAGAGAGCCTTAGCACCAAGTTGAAAGAAAAGCAAGCGATGACAAATCAGTACACCCAGCTTGTCACCCGTTTAAAAAATGACAATATCGAATTGAACAGGCAGATAAACCAATTGATTACAGGATTACCAGTTAGACAGGAAAGGCTGGTTGGCCAGCTCAAAACAGAATATGAAAGGAGAAAAGCCTTGGTTAACCAGAATATCAGGAATGCAACAAATGAGTTGGATGCCGCCAGCAACCTATTAAACCAAAAGCTGGCTGATAACAGGAGAAAGCATGCTGCATATATGGATATGATCGTTACTGAGTGTAATCGTATGCTCACTGTAAGCAAGCAAACCGGGTGTAGTATTTTTAACGAGGTGCGGTTTACTGTAATGGGCAAATACCAAACACAAGAGAATTGTGCAAACGGCTTTAAGTTCACGAAGGCAAGAAATTATCCATCTTCCGGGGTAGACTGCGTGGCAAACTCACAAGCATACTCCAATATCTACCGTGCATTTGCAGCAGGACTTAGTACTGAAGAGGTGGAAGCAATTAAGAAAAGTACTTATTGGATCTGGTTTGAATCGTTTTATAAATAAATGCTATGAAAAAAATATTCTTTTTACTTATTGCAGTTTGGCTTTTCCTAAGCGTACAGGCGCAAGAGGGACGTCAACTTACGAAAGCTGAAACAGTAAACTATTTAGAAAAGAAATTCAAAGAAACAGAAGGTTTAAAAAGACGCCTTAGATTGCCTATTGCATCATATAGTGAAGACAAGGCAAAAAGGTCCTGTCCAATTGACGATTTTGTTATCGCATTAACTGGGTGTACTGCAACTATCAGCTTTACCAATAATTGCTCTAATTACACATTTAATAGTAAGGGATACACTTATAAATTTGATCCCAAAGACATAAGGAAAATAGAAATTTATAATGATAGTTCATTCGTTGCTAGTTCACCAATTGAAAGCTTGAAAATATATTTCAACGGGAGTTCAGTTCGTTATACTTGCTCTGATTGCGATACAAGGGCTATTGAAGTAATGACGCTACCGTATTTTAAGGGTGATGGCAAAAATTTTGATAAAATACGAAAAGCTTTTTTTCATCTTAGCTCTCTTTGCAAAGCAGAGGATGATCCATTTGGCAATTAAATGCACTATGAAAATATTCTGTACCATAACGATTGTTTTACTAAGCAACTATGCTGTTGCTCAAGAATACATGTTTGTCGCCTCCTACCGCCCAAAAGGCGATGGTTGTTATGACCGGATACTGAAGCAGATTCCTCTTGAAAAAGCAAGTCAGTATGATTCCCTTCGCCGAAACTTTTATACTGATTACAAGGCTTCTTCAGCGGATATGTTTTTGCTAAAGCCGCAACAACCATCAATTGTGTATTCGTTCAAAACCAAAATACTGGGGTTTTCCTGCGAATATTTAGCCCATGGTATAGCGTATGGTGCTACAATAGAAGAGGCAACAGTAAAAATGAAGGAAACGGCAGCGAAAAACCCGCGAAATTTTCTTACTCCGCCAGACATAGCAATTACATGGCAAGGCAATGGCAGCTCCAAACAAACCTTAAAAAAGGATTATAAAAATGGAGTAGAGATAGAATATATCCTGGCAAAGCAACAGTCGGGTAAAACCGTCATGTTGATCAAAGCGGTCAATCGAAATAAAGAATTGGATGTGGTAGTTAAATTCAAAAGTTCTTCGCAACATACAGGTATGGAAAGTCGTGGTGAGATAGTTACTGAAATCTCCATTTCAGCAGGCGGCGGTGTCTCAGGCTCTATTCCCGCCGGTATATACGATGTAGACTTCGAATTCAAACCTAAAGAGGGTGCTCCAATGGAGGTAAAAAAGAGTATCATGGACTATATGAAGAAAAAGACCAAAGAAGTTATAGGTGTTGACAAGGACGGGAAAATTATTGACAATCGCGGGGGCTCAGGAATAAGAGGTTAGCTATTTTGTTGAACGAATATTAAAAGAACGAATGCTTACCCACTTCAATCCAAATCCAACTGATGAACTCGTCCAGACTCTTTACCCTTCAGGACAAGTACAGGAAGAAAAATACCTGCGGAATGCAGTGCCGGCAAATGGCTGGAGCCGCAAACTTTATTTTGAGAACGGTATGTTACAACAAGCGGATTGCTTCAGTCACTCCCTTTTGATAGAACAGGTAACCTACGACGAAAGCGGAAACCTTTCCTCTCATAAGATTTATAGCCATGCAAAAAAAGAGCTAATAGATAAGCCAAAGGTCACTGAAGTGATCAGGCATAACTCGGTATCCGGTGTTGCCCACATGGGGTTTTACTACCGGCATCTTCCTGCCATCAGCCAGATCATTAAAGCGGAATATGATGAAGGGAGTTTAGACGAAGCGTACGAGGCTTTTCTTGAAGAGGCGGGCAATGAGGAGGATTTTGATTTTGACAAGGAGTATAGCTGGAGGCTGAAGGGTGAAACCATGTCGTTTATCATTAGGTTTGAAAAGTATGAAGGGTATTTCCAATGGACCTTGGCAACGAGTAGTGAAGCGGATTATGAGAGGGCAAAAGCTTATATGGACAGCCTAAGGCATTTGGATCATAACTCCGTCAATGGGCAATAAACAAAAGCACGAAAAAGAGCTAAAGCGGAAGTACGGTAAGCTGGCAGAAGCCATGCAGGAGTACCATCATCACCTGGACCTTCGGCCCCTCACCGATCTTCCCGACGAGGGACTTGAATATATATTGGCTAACGTAAGAGGAATAGATATGCTCGACCTGGATGAAACAGGGATTTCCAATGAAGGCATTAAAGCATTAACCCGGCTTGAATACCTGAAAGAATTAAGGGTCAAGGGCTGTACGCATTTAGATAATGGATGCATAGAGGATCTCAATAGGCTTACGGGCCTCCAATTTTTACATATAAAGGACACAGGCATTACCATTGACGGCCTTTTGCAATTAAATGCCCTAACTAACCTGGAAGAACTGTTGTTTTCAGCAGATGATCCCGCCCTGATAAAAGACAAGATGTGGCAACTTAAAAATACGCTGTCCCATTGTAGGTTCGTCATCAATTCAAAGCCTTATCATTTTGATGCCGTGGATCATTTTTTAAATGCCGTTAAGTCCATACGGGTTACCTGCCGGTTCAAAATCAAAAATGAATCATTGATAGATGACTGGAGTAACTGGCTGATTAAGCCCAGCGACAGTTATTTGGAGGCGGAAGGGCAAGGCCCTTACAACATTAGTGATATAGAATGGATAGATATAAACCCGGTGAAAAACCACGAAGCGGGAAAATTGGTTTCCCCAAAAGCAATTGACCATTCCGGTGACCTCGTGCAGCTGCTCGAAGACTTGTCAATACCTTACCTGATAGTGGAACAACGGATCAGGGTCTATGTGGTAAAAGATGGAACTGCTTAATTTTATCCCATGGCATTTCTCAAACAAGTGCAGGTATTATGGAAACGGCTGCTTTCTTATCGAAAGAAGACCTGGCGCATTGATGATTACCCACTGGCATACAGGAAGCAACCAATGCCAGCGGATACTTTACCGGAAGAAGGATACAAGACATGGCTGGTCCAGGTAATAAGGTGGGAATTGATGCTGGGATTAGGCAACACCAAAGAGGAAGCCTACCATTACCTGGAGAGCTCTTTCAACCGGTATTCACAGAAGAAGCCCGCTCCCCGGCCCGGAACCAAAGTTCCTATCGAGTTTGCAAGCCGCGATAAAATAGCAGCACTGGAAGAAATTGCCATATCATTTTTTGATGAGATCTTACACCTTGATTACTACGAATGCCTGGTTACAGATGAAAGCACTTTAGAAGACTTTAGAAAACATGACGATGAAACCTTTCAATTAATAAATGCCTTTTATCATTTGAATCTAGATCAATCCAAAGATGGTAACCTTGTGAATATACTTACACAGGTAAGTGATAGGGAAGTTTGGAAGGAATAAAAATTGAGGAATTAATTCAGAGTAGCCAGCAGTTCTCTGCCTGTTGCACTTATACAGGCTTTATCCACAAATCCATTTTATCCGCTTATTGTCGAGATTCATTTTGAGTTGAAAGACATAAGTTTGCATCTCTTTGGAAATGTGCCGCTAGAAGAGCTATGTTATTAGTCCATCCCTGCAGAAGAAGCATACGAGGTACAATACCTTGCTGCGGTGAAACAGTTTTAGCTTGTTTTCCCATTTCTCGGAGTCTTCCGGATTAAAAGCAAAAAGATTCCTGTTTTTGGTTTCCCCTACCTTTTTAAGTGCTTTTAAAAGCATAGGTTTTACAAGGCTAAGTAAATCATCATTCAGCTCAAAGCAACTTTGCATTCTTTTTCGATCATTTTAGGCAATCGAGAACAACCCGATGCGATACATCGCATTTGGTAGTAAAATCCACATTTATACACCTATAATATTTCTAATAAGTAGTCCGCTAATAATCAATCACACTTTTTATGCTCAAAAATAAAAAGTTCGAACTCAGGGCAGTCCTGTGCACTTCTCATACTTATGTTATATGAAATATTTATTTAGTATAAAGTGTTGAAGTAAATGAGTTAATCTTTCATCGTCCATACAAAAATTGTATCTCACTACAACCCTTTTCCCGAGTTCGAACTATAGAATTTTACATTGGAAAATTGAAAAAAATGCGATACATCGCAGTCTGTTGTACTCGATTACTGGAACAAATAAACTCGTGTTGCCATGCTGAACTGTATGGAGCAGTGTATGCAGCATTTGGAAAAAAAAGTGCATTGCTTGCCATAGAGAAACCAGCGAAACTTATCAACCTTTATAATTCGGCTATTAAAAAAAAACATATACAATGCTTATTACTACCTTCTTGGATTGTAGACAAGTTTAATTCAATGGACAAATAGGCCGATAGATTTTAAAAAAAAATTTAGAACCTTTATCTCAAATCAGAGCATAAATTATAAATCTGTATACTACAACTAAGGTCAACCACAAAGACCGCTTTTTAATATTTCCTGGCAAACTGAAATAAGGATTGAGCTTTTGCCGATGTGTTTTTATTATGCAAGCTAGTCTACATGCAATAGTTTCAATTGATCTGACAGTTAAGGATTTTTTTGTTCAAAAGGGTTAGGATTAAATATTTAGGCAGCTGTTGAGGCTGATTCAGCATTGTTCCTTCTGCCAACTAAGGATTATATCTCGCAGCATGTTATTCTCGATTGACGAAATAAACAACTTAATTACATGGATCACTTCCTTGATCACAAGTAGCTGGGAAGCAGATTTACTGCTATGAAAACCGTTATCTAATGTTATAGCTGCACAATGGATTCATTGGAATAAAGTTTTGCCCTGAGAGCTATCATGTCATTACTGACTTTTCTTTCCAAAACCCGAGCATAAATCTGGGTTGTGGATAGCTTAGTATGTCCTAACATTTTGCTTACTGTCTCAATGGGAACGCCATTAGCGAGCGTCACGGTTGTAGCAAAGGTGTGACGAGCCATGTGAAAGCTAAAGTGCTTAGGTATCTCACACAATTTCCCGATACCACGGAGGTATTCATTCAGCTTCTGATTTGATATTTTGGGAAACACACGTCCCTTACCCATAACCCTTGGATCGACAGCATATTTCTCCAGCATTTCTTTGGCCTTGGGGAGGAGTGGAACCATCACTCTCGTACTGGCTTTTGCCCGTACTGTATTAATCCATTTCTCTCCATCGATACCCAAAATAATATCGCCTGGTTCCAGCAGGTGGAGATCGATGTAGGCCAGCCCGGAATAACAACTGAAAACGAACAGGTCGCGCGCCAGGTTATACTTTGCAATGGTAAACTCTATTTTTTCTACCACAGCCAGTTCATTTTCAGTCAAAAATTCTTTATCTACTTTTTGAAAGCGTAAGCAGTATTGCTGAAAAGGGTCCCTTACAATCCATTCCATTTTTGTAGCCATTGTTACCATTTTACGCAAGCGTTCCATATGCTTCATGATCCCGTTATTACCTAGTGGGTTCTTCTCATTGAGCGGTTTGGTCTTGCGTAAAAAAAATTCAAATTCATTGATAAATTGATAATTCAGCTCCGAAAGAGCCATGTCCTTTACCCGGTGCTTTCGTTCCAGGAATAATTTAACATAGCGCTCGGTGGTAAAATAATTCTTGAGGGTGCCTGGAGCCAGCACGGAGATCATATTGTCATTGTGATACTTCATCAGGTCACAAATCGTGGAACTGGATTGGTCGTTTCCCAAAAAACAATCTTTGAGCGCTTTTGCAGAAATTGAGCGCTTCTCCAGTTGAAGCTTCCGAAAAGCCTCAGTCAGTTTGAAGCGCACGTCACCAGAAAGTTCATGAAAATCCTCCGCCAGCTTTCGGTTACCCTTAATACAATTACCGCTTTGATCCCAAAACACCTTGGGAACAATTCGTTTAAGGGAAACTTCTGCAATTTCTTTACGTACGGTAATGCGTACATAAATCAATAAATCGTTTGGGTTTGATTTCTTTGCACGGGCGATAAAATGCACCCCAAAGGTGTTGGTAGTTCTCATTCTCACTAATTTTTTAATTAAAAAATTTCAGTTCTTCTACTACCAGCTTGTATCGTGAGATCAGGTTTTAACTAAAATCCGGGCTCCTTCACTTGCCAGCTATTTCATCCAATCAAAATTAGGAAGCAAAGGGTCCCGATTCCGACTCACGAATAGCTCACGAAATGAAGTGAGTTACTATGGTTTCAGCTCACGAATTATGTGCATAAAAAAACCCGCAAATCATTGATTTTGCGGGCTTTTGGTGTCTTTTGACACCTATTTCTGTCGGGAAGACAGGATTCGAACCTGCGACCCCCTGGTCCCAAACCAGGTGCGCTACCGGCCTGCGCTACTTCCCGATCTGCATTGGTGCGCAAAGGTATTAAACTCCAAGCACCAATGACTAACAAAATTTGCTGTGCGGTGAGGGCGGGATTCGAACCCGCGGTACAGTTTAACCCGTACGGCAGTTTAGCAAACTACTGATTTCAGCCGCTCATCCACCTCACCTCTTTTTGCAAGGGCAGCAAAAATAAAGATTAATCGGACACCACAAAACTTATTTCAAAAAAAGAGCTTCCATAAGAAGCTCTTTTTAAAGATTCTTAGTCAAAATTTATAGCGCCGCCAACTGCACTTTTTGTTGCAATTCCATTACGTTCTCGCGAAAAGAAGAATCTGTGTCCATTAAGTCTTTTACCGTCTGGCAGGAGTGTATAACGGTAGTATGATCGCGACCGCCAAAATGCTCACCAATGTTTTTCAATGAATTTTTTGTGAAGGCTTTGGCGAGATACATGCTGATCTGCCTTGCCTGTACAATATCGCGTTTGCGGGTTTTCTGCAACAGCTTGTCATACGGCACTTCGTAGAAATCGCAAACCATTTTCTGGATAGTGTCAATGGTGATCTCTTTGCTGGCTGACTTGATAAAATTGCGCAATACTTTCTTAGCCAACTCCAGGTCGATCTCCTTGCGGTTAAGCGATGATTGAGCCAATAGAGAGATCAATGCGCCTTCCAGTTCACGGATATTATTATTGATGTTGAAGGCAATATACTTTACCACATCCGGTGGCATATCCAATCCATCGTTCTTCATCTTCCGCTCCAATATCTCAATGCGGGTTTCATAAGAGGGCACCTGGATATCGGCGCTCAAACCCCAGCGGAAGCGGCTTAACAAGCGATCCTGTACGCCTTCCAAATCTTTCGGCGGCTTATCAGATGTCAGCACCAATTGTTTACCGGACTGGTGCAGGTGATTAAAAATGGAAAAGAACGCATCCTGCGATTTCTCTGCCTTGTGAAAGAACTGAATATCATCAATGATCAATACATCAATCATTTGATAGAAGTGAATAAAATCGTTGATCGCACCGTTACGGCTGTGATCAATAAATTGATTGATAAATTTTTCAGAGCTTACATAAAGCACCACCTTGTTGGGCTGCACCCGCTTTACTTCGTTACCGATGGCTTGCGCCAAATGCGTTTTACCTAAACCCACGCTGCCATAGATCACCAAAGGGTTGAAAGAACTGGCTCCCGGCTTCTCCGCTACGGTTTTCCCTGCGCGGCGTGCTACACGGTTGCAATCGCCTTCTATAAGGGCATCAAACGTGTAGTTGGCATTCAGTTGCGGGTCTATCTGCATTTTCTTCAACCCTGGAATAACAAATGGGTTTTTCACTGGCGTGTTAATGACCAAAGGAAAATCCACTTCGTTATTGGCAAAAGATTTATAACCTTGACCGGGTACATCCACCGTCAACGGCTTGTTGTAGTTATTGCCACCGTCAACCATGATACGGTACTCCAACTGAGCTTCTTTACCTAATTCTCTTTTCAATGTTTTTGCCAGGAGATTTATGTAATGCTCCTCGAGGTACTCGTAAAAAAATTGGCTTGGCACCTGAATAATTAAAACAGATTCTTTTAATCCAACCGGCTTAATTGGCTCGAACCAGGTTTTGAAATGCTGCCACTCCACAATGTCCTTGATGATAGACAAGCAGTTGTTCCAAACGGTTTCAGCATTCTTCTCCATGCAGTACTGGCTATTTATAATGAGTTATGAAAGTAGTTGATCTGATTTCCCACATCCTGTGTATAAAAAAATTTTTTTTATACGGGAGAACGAATTTGGTGAAAAGAAGTTGAAAAGAAAAATTTTTATATCTCGGTTTTTTTACTAACTACGATCGCTTGTGAACCAACCAAAGTTTTTCTTCTCCTTTTCTCAAAAATAAAATCCAGCCGCCCCAACTGCAGCCCTGCCCAACCCACCTGGTTTATCACCACATCTTCGCCGTTTTTATTCTTTACCACTTCCGGTTTTTCTAAAAACGTATGTGAATGTCCGCCGATGATCAGGTCAATATTCTCCGTTTGTGGAGCAAATACCAGGTCACTCATTCTATTGGCACTGGATCGATAGCCCAGATGCGATAAACAAATAATAAGATCGCAGTTTTGCGCCTTTAATGTAGCAGCAGTTCGATTCGCTTGCTGCACCGGGTCGAGATACTTGGTGGCGCCATATAAGTTCTCTGGTACCAAGCCCTGTAACTCAACACCGACGCCTAATACACCAATTTTCAAACCACCTTTCCGGAAGATTTTATACGGCTGGTATTTGGTTTCCATGGGTGTGCCTGAAAAGTCATAATTGCAGATGATCATAGGGAAAGACGCATGGCGCTCTAACTGCATGGCCAATGCTTCCAAGCCTGCATCAAAATCATGATTGCCAACTGTGGCGGCGTCATAGCCCATTGCACTCATGGCTTTTATTTCGGGCTCGCCTTTATAAATATTGAAATACGGTGTGCCCTGGAAAATATCACCTGCATCCAGCACCAAAACATTTTCTTCCTGTGCTCTGATTTGCCTGATCAATTGTGCCCTGGAAGCAACGCCGGCTAAGCCCTGGTTACGGCTTCCATCCATTGGGAAAGGGTCAATGCGGCTGTGCACATCATTCGTGTGCAGGATGGTCAGTCGCCTTGGCACATCGTATAGGTCTGCTGCCTTAATAATGGTAGAACTTAACAGCAAAGAACCCGTAGCCAATGCCGATTGTGTAATGAAGCCGCGTCTATTGAGCATACACTCGTTTTTGTTCGGTAACAGAAATATTTTTCCCTTGTGCTTTTAACGCTATGATATAATCGAAAATAGCGTCGCGCATGAGATAGCCTATATTTTGTTGGGGAATAGCCTTTAGCATGGCTGCATTGTCCCCTCCATTTGCCACATAATCGGAATTGATAAGATTATAGGTTTTATCCAGGTCAAGCGGCTTTCCTTTGATCAAAATATCGGTTGCTTTTTTATTCTCAATTTTCATGCTGACACCCGCTAAAGGCCAGCCACCAGCCGCTGCCGTATGATCTAGGAATTGCTTAAGCACATCGCCTTTTATCTGTTGCAATACCACCAGGTTATCAAAAGGCATCAACTCAAATACTTTACCGCGGGTGATGAGACCAGCAGGCACTTGTGTTAACCGAATGCCGCCATAATTTACTACTGCAAGGTCAGGTTCTACACCAAACTTCTTTTTTGCATTGTAATACAAGGCATCCGCCATAAAATCGCCCAAAGCTCCCTGGGGCTGGCGCTTTTCCAATGGCTTATCCAGCATCCCTATCACGATATTCATGCTCTTGTCCACGCTATCACGATAAGGTGCCATCATCGCAACTAATGAAGCGTCTTTTGGCAATGAATCGGTGATGCGATAACCTGCATAATCAGCTTTTACAGGCACCTGAACAGTTTGGCAGGATGCAAAAAAGACAGTTGCGAAAAGCGCCAACCGGATGCGGTTCAATAACATGCAAAAGGTATTAGTGAAACAAATGTAGGCAGCATTTTCCATGAAGGAAGGCTGTAATTGAATCAGAAAAAACCTTTATCCATTTTTTATGGAATTCAGTCAATGCTTTCCAACAATTTGACCACCTTTGCTGCTCAAACTTTCAGGATAAATACCTGACCATGCAAAAAAAAATTACGATCAAAGTAGCGCCTTCTGAGGCGGCAAACAGCCAGTTGCTAAAAGAACTCATAGCAGAAGCCTGTGCCGTTTCTCCTGCTTCTATAACAGGTTATACAGTACAAAGAAAATCACTGGATGCCCGTGGGCGGCAAGCCTGGTTCCTGCTTACCATTAACGTATTTATTGACGAGCCTTTTCAGCAACCGGATTTAATGCCTCTTGTACTAAAAGATGTAAGCAAAGCGGCGCAAACCGTAATAGTCGTAGGTGCGGGTCCTGCTGGACTGTTCGCTGCCATACGCCTTATTGAAGTGGGTATTAAACCAATTGTGCTCGAAAGAGGGAAAGATGTTCGTGCACGCCGCCGCGACCTCGCAGCCATGAACAAAGAGGGCATTGTAAACCCGGAAAGCAACTATTGCTTTGGAGAGGGCGGCGCTGGTACTTACAGCGATGGCAAGCTCTACACCCGCAGCACCAAGCGTGGAGATGTGCAGCGCATCCTTAACATTTTAGTGCAGTTTGGAGCGGATGAAAAAATTCTATACGAAGCACATCCGCATATCGGCACCAATAAATTACCACAGATCATTACTGCCATGCGGGAGAAGATCATTGAATGTGGCGGCCAGGTATTATTCCAAAAAAAGCTAACAGACTTTACTATTGAAGCAGGCAGGATAACGGAGGTGCATACAGCAGATGGCGACAGCATTTCGGCGACGGCTGTAATATTAGCAACCGGTCATTCTGCAAGGGATATTTTTCAATTGCTGCATGATAAAAAGCTGCAAATAGAATTCAAGCCTTTTGCGTTAGGCGTTCGGGTAGAGCATCCGCAGGCGTTGATAGATACAGCGCAATATCATTGCGAATGGCGTAGCGAACATCTGCCTCCTGCAGCTTACAGTTTGGTTCAGCAAGTAGATGGCAAAGGCGTTTTTTCCTTTTGCATGTGCCCCGGTGGTATTATTGCGCCAGCAGCAACCGCAGCAGGTGAAATCGTCGTAAATGGCTGGTCGCCATCGAAGCGCAACAACCCGTATGCGAATAGCGGGATTGTAGTAAATATTGAGGAAAGGGATCTTCAACCTTTTAAAAAGCATGGCGCTTTAGCGGGTCTACTCTTTCAACAGGAAGTAGAGAAAAAAGCCTTTGCAGCCGGCGGCGGTAAATTGGTAGCGCCTGCCCAGCGACTGGTAGATTTCACCAGGGGAATTGTGTCTGGATCACTACCTGATTGCAGCTACTTACCGGGCTTGCATTCCGCTTCTTTGCAAGCAGTTCTACCGCCACAAGTAACGGCTTCCCTGCAAGCAGCTTTCAAAGAGTTTGGCAAAAAATTGAAAGGCTATTATACCAATGAAGCCGTAGTAGTTGCTACCGAATCCCGAACCTCTTCCCCTGTTCGCATTCCGCGTGATAACGTCACGTTACATCATCCGCAGGTTTCGAATTTATATCCTTGTGCCGAAGGAGCAGGCTATGCGGGTGGAATTGTGAGTGCGGCGATGGATGGGGAACGGATTGCAAATATTATTGCTGAATTAAATAGTTATAGTTGAAAAATTAAAATGGCAAGACGATGATCATCTTGCCATTACTATGCTAATTTCTTTGCCATTATTCCGTGCCTTCTAACCGCTGGCGAGAAATCAGCAAGCTATCACTCTGGAGTTTGTTCCTTTTGTAAGATTTGTATTCCCGCTTCCAAGCTTTCTTTTTTGTCTTCGTCCACTCTGCTTTCAGCAAACCATTAAGATTTGGTTTCCCGGCATCTACCCATGAGGTATACCAGAAATCAGAAAGCATATTGGCACTGTTCAATAATTGCTGGTTGATGGTATTGCCTAAACGTTGGCTGTATGCTTTTGCAAAAACGGTTGTATAACTTCTTGACTCTCTTCCGTTGCGCATTTGCACCCTATATTTAGTGCTATCCACAAAACCCTTAGAAGCCTCACGCTCTTCAGCGAATAGCTGCGGCAATAATTGATGTGCCGTCCTTACTGAGTTCCAGATAGCGACCTCCGGGTGCGGCAGGTACTTAGCTTTATGTGACGAATACAAATTATAATTAGTGAGTTCTATTTCCGGCACAAAACTTTCCCAAAGACTGTGCAATCCTTTCTGGTTCGTCAGTTGCCCATCATGGTTAATGGATGTATGTAGTGGTACATTGGCATCTTCGATATAATGCGCCATATCTGCCGCGTAAAATAAAATGCTATCGCGGTTATTCATTCTGAAAGCATTGGTCAGCCGCTCTTTCATCATAACCACTACATACGGTACATAACCATATTTTTCCAAAGAGTCTTTTGTATAGGTGGCAATAGCCGTTTGCCATTCGTACGGCATTTTCCAGGCAGCCGAATCACCAAATGGTTCAAGGTCTATATAGTGTTTAGGAGCTTCGGTTTTATCACTGTTTCGCCGCTGGTCCGGACGCACAGAGTTCTTCACCAGTTCCCCCATATTCTCATGAAAAAAAGGTTGTAAATCCTTCGGAAGCTGATAAACCGCTAATTGCGTAGCGGTACGATGTACCAAAAAACCCCAGCTGCTAAAAATAAAAACCGCCACTACAGCCACAACCGACAACACGTATTTACGCATATCCAATTTTTTGCAAAAATGCGGGATTAACCCGGTTTGGCAAGGTTAAAGAATGTGTTGACATGGAGAATACCGCCTTTGGTCAAATACTTAGCATTTGTTTTTGTCATAATCCTACATTGCAGCCACAAAATCTAAAACTAACGAGCTATGATACTGGAGCTTAAACACCTCAAGAAATACTATGCTACGCAAAAGGCGGTTGATGATATCAGCTTTTCAGTAGAGCGGGGCAGCATTTTTGGTTTGCTGGGACCGAATGGCGCCGGAAAGACAACTTTGCTACGCATGATCACCGGCATCTTTTACCCTGATTCAGGTGAGATCATTTTCGATGGCAAAACTTTCAACCCATTAAAAGACATCGAGCATATCGGCTATATGCCAGAGGAACGTGGCCTTTACAAAAAAATGAAGATCGGCGAGCAGGCCTTGTACCTGGCGCAATTAAAAGGTTTGGGCAAAGCGGACGCCAACCGGATGCTGAAGGAGTGGTTTGAAAAGCTAGAAATGGAAAGCTGGTGGAACAAAAAGGTAGAAGACCTTTCTAAAGGAATGCAGCAAAAACTGCAATTCGTCACTACCGTTTTACACCGTCCCAAACTGGTTATTCTGGATGAACCATTTAGCGGCTTGGATCCGGTGAACAGCAATGTGATCAAGGACGAAATATTCAATCTTGCAAAAGGTGGCTCCACGATTATTTTCAGTACGCATCGCATGGAGCAGGTAGAAGAGATATGCGACCATATTGTGCTGGTGAATAAAGGTCAAAAAATACTGGACGGCACCGTAAAAGAAGTAAAGCAGCAGTTCAAGGAAAACCTTTTCCAGGTTGGTTTAAATGAAGCGCCTGCAGAAAACACCAACGCGATTTTTGAAGTGGTGGGTCGCCAGCGCGACAAGACGCTTGTAGTAAAGATCAACGAAGGCTATACCTCCAATGATGTATTAAACCACTTTCTTCAATCCGGTCGTTCCATTCATTCTTTCAATGAGATATTGCCTTCGCTGAATGATATTTTCATCAACCTTGTAGAAGGCACGCCTACTGCACGTCAATTTCAAACCGTAACTGCTTAAACGAACGAACATGAATAAAACCTGGTTAATTATACAACGTGAATACCTGACCCGTGTCCGTAAAAAAACATTCATCATCGCTACGATCCTTTTCCCATTGCTCTATATGGCGCTCATTTTCGGCAGCGGCTATTTAGCAAGCAAAGGCACCAAGAAACTGCGGGTAGCCATCATCGATTCATCCGGATTATTTGACAAGGCATTGGTAAGTGCTGCCAATAGTACCGACAGCTCTTCTTACCTTGAATATGTCACCGGTAACGGAGCTTCCGTTCAAGCTAACTATGTCTCTTTGGGCTATGATGGATTTGTGGTGATCGCAGACACCGCCAAATGGGATAAAGGGCTGAACGATGTAAAATTAATAACCGATAAGACATACGGGCTATCCGCGGTGCAAGGCGTGGAAAACAAGCTAAATGGCATTTGGGATAAGGTCAAGTCGAACAAGCTTGGCATTGATGATACCAAGAAGGCGATCATGGATAATAGCCGCATTAACCTAACGGGGGAGAATGAAAAAGATAAGACGGCTAATGCTGCCGTTGCGAGCGGCATTGGTTATCTCTGCGGTTTCCTTATTTATTTTATACTGCTTATTTACGGTTCCCAGGTAATGATGGGCGTTATGGAAGAAAAGACCAACCGCATTGCAGAAGTGATGGTGTCTTCTATCCGCCCTTTTCAATTGATGCTGGGTAAGATCGTCGGTATCAGCATGGTGGCGCTTACGCAATTCTTCCTCTGGATACTTTTCATTTTCATAATCTATAATGTCACTAAATCTACCGGGGGCAGCAATGATATGATCTCCGGAATGCTTGGTGGAGTGCAGAAAGTATTCGGCAGCATCAATATTCCGCTTATTATTTTCTGTTTTGCTTTCTATTTACTGGGCGGCTTCTTTTTTTACTCTTCCCTTTATGCTGCTATCGGCAGTGCCGTTAACGAAGACATGCGGGAAGCGCAATCGCTTTCACTCCCGGTAACAATGCTGGTAATTTTCTCGATAGCCATGATGACAACTGCTATCTCCGACCCTACCGGCAAAGTGGCCTTTTGGGCGAGCATTATTCCCTTCAGCTCACCCATTGTAATGATGGCACGCATCCCGTTCGGTGTTCCGGGCACAGTTCCTTATTGGCAATTAGCACTATCCATGGGCTTACTAGTTTTAGGCTTCTTATTCACCACCTGGTTTGCCGGAAAGATCTATCGTACGGGCATCCTCATGTATGGCAAAAAACCAAGCTGGAAAGAAATGACCAAATGGGCATTCCGAAAAAACTAATTCTCCGACTTTATTCATAAGCCATCCTCTGGGATGGCTTTTTTTATTTGGTAAAAAATGATGAGCGGCACACCATAAATACGAAGCGCATCGTAATATTGTACGAAATAATTCGTCATATAAAACAATAATCATGAAGCATCTGCCAGTAAACAAATCAAGTGTGTTAGCGATAGTAGTCTTTTTAGCATTCGGAACAACGGTTCAGGCTCAAACCACATCTGAAGAAGCTAAAAAGGAAAGGGGTGTTCAGGAGAAAAAAGCCAGGAATTTTGATGAGGTGCTCGAGCAACTTGACCGCAGCATGATACAACTGGATGCCGAACTCAAAAAGGAATTAAAAGCCATCCCGCCTATTGACGCACAAAAAATAAAAGCGGAAGTGGAGCAGGCGTTAAAGCAATTGGATGCTGCAAAATTGAAAATGGAAATAGAGTCTTCCGTTGCTAAGATTGATGTAGAAAAAATAAAGGCGGAGATCTCTAAGATCAAAGAACTGGAACTGCCTAAAATGGAGGAACAACTGAAGAACCTCGGCCCACAGATTGAGGAATCGTTAAAAGGCGCCAAGGAAAGCATTGAAAAAGCGAAAGTAGAAATCAAGGAATACAAAGCCTTTGAAGAAAGCCTTGCAGCAGATGGCCTGATCGATAAGAACGATTACCGCATTGAGCACAAGGAGGGGGAGCTAAAGATCAATGGCAAAACACAGCCTAAATCCGTATATGAAAAATACAGCAACTTTCTGCAAAAGCATAAAAACTTTACCCTCCGGAAAAACAAAGATGACTTCAATATAAATAATGATTAGTTAGCTTTGCCATAGGTTAACGTAAGAACCGTCCCGCACAAAAAGCGGGACTTTTTTATTATGGAGATGTATTTTGTAGCCTTGGTGCTTCCGGAAGAACTGAACCAAAAAGTATTGCAATACAAACACTGGATGCTTGAGCATTTTGGCTGTAAAGTGGGACTCAAATCGCCAGCACACATTACGCTGGTCCCACCTTTTTGGATGGCGCCTGAAAAGCAATCCGTTTTACAAAATGACCTGGATGAACTTGCTTTATCCGTTTCGCCTTTTGAAATAAGCACCAATGGCTTTGCGGCTTTTAAGCCCCGCACCATTTTCATACAGCCGGCGCTCACACCAGCGTTAGCAGCATTGAAAAGAATGGCCGACAACTTGGTTACCTCACATCCTGAGTATGGCGCTAAAACCGATATGCGTCCTTTTCACCCACATATAACCATTGCTACCCGGGATCTATCAAAAGGATCCTTTTCAGAAGCCTGGAGCCATTTTGAAACAAAAAAATTCGGGGAGAGCTGGCAAACAGAAGGAATATCGCTTCTTCGTCATAACAAAAAAAACTGGGATGTAGTTCATACATCCCAGTTTCTAAAAGACTAAGCAATTGGTTCTAGTCGAAATCAAAAAAATGAGAAGGACCCGGCGTAAAATCATAAGCATTATGTTCTTCCATCAGGATGTTTAGGTCCAATGCTTCGTCTACCCGGCTGATATATTTTTCTTTGGTAACCTTACGGAAACCTTCTTTTTCAAATACAAGTTTATAAGTACCGGGCTTTAGATCATTAAAAGAAAAAGAACCGGCAGCATCGGTAAGCACTGACTTTTCTTTGCTGTTTGATACGAAGGCAGTTACTGTTACATTTCCCAAAGGTTTTCTTGTCTCGCTATTGTAAACACCACCTACCAGATCATTCTTCTTGGCGTTTTCATCTCCTGTACCCGGAGGTGTGGCGGCGGCATTGGCGCAACAAGAAGCAAGCATCATAAAAAAGAAAGCGAAAAGGGCTTTGAATTTCATATAAAGCTTTTAAATAGTGTGGGTAATAAGAGTTAATTCGTAGTAAAGCTATTCAATTTTATTGATATGGTCAGGGCTTCGGAAAATTCTTTCCATAAATTGTCAACAATCTGTCCGGCGGGCAAAATATCGTCCAACAAAGCACTTACCTGGCCTATTTCCAGCTCCCCCTCTTCCATATCGCCTTCAAACATGCCCTTTTTAGCACGGGCCTTGCCCAACAACCGCTTCATTTCCTCAATAGAAGCCCCCCGATTTTCTGCCTCCTGCACCTGCCGCGAAAATTCGTTTTTCAACAACCGCACCGGCGTCAGCGCTTTCATAGACAGCCTTGTATCGCCTTCCGCTGCATTTATCACCGCTTGTTTAAAAGCCGGATGCACAGAAGCTTCTTCTGAAGCGACAAAGCGGCTCCCAACCTGAACACCTTCTGCTCCCAGCACCATGGTAGCCAGCATTTGTGCGCCGGTAGCAATGCCGCCAGCTGCTATTACCGGGATAGAAACGGCCTTTACCACGGCTGGAATCAAAACCAGTGTTGTTGTTTCTTCACGTCCGTTATGCCCTCCTGCTTCAAAACCCTCAGCCACAACCGCATCGCAACCGGCTTCCTGCGACTTTAGTGCAAACTTGCTGCTGCTAACCACATGCACCACGGTAATGCCGTGCTGCTTGAAATGCTGTGTCCAGGTTCTAGGATTACCGGCGGATGTAAAAACAATCTTTACGCCTTCTTCTATAATAATTTGAATGTGCCGGTCCAGGTCTGGATAAAGCAAAGGAAGGTTTACACCAAAAGGCTTTCCCGTTGCCGCCTTGCATTTTTGAATATGCTCCCGCAAAACCTCCGGGTACATGCTTCCGGCGCCAATAATACCTAAGCCTCCCGCATTGCTAACGGCGCTGGCTAATTTCCAGCCGCTGGTCCAGATCATTCCAGCCTGGATAATCGGATAACGGATTCTGAATAATTCTGTAATGCGGTTTTGAAACATAAGTAGGATGTGCAGATAAGTGAATATGCAAATATGCAGATTAATCTTTGCTAACAAGCTTTACACTATTCACACGAAAAAGCCCTGCGAGCAAGGCTTAAAATTATCTCAACCGGTCCATGCTTCGTATCAGCTGCTGGTCTTTCCAGATACCACGGGCGGCTAATATGTAACAGCCAAGTATGGCAAAATAAAAAATTACCCAGAAGGCAACGGCGCCATCCTTAAAGTTAGCCATCTCTAAGAAATACATTACCAGCAATGCTACTGTTAAAAAGATACCGAGGTAGCAAAGCTTTAACTGCAACTTACGGTTATCGAACAAAAAGATATTGACAAAAGCCAGCACACCGGTAAGCACAGAAAGGATCAGGAGCCAGGTGGTGGTTTGCGCATTGAGGTAAACGGTTTTTATTTCGGGTTCATCGCCCAGCCAATCACCGCTAAAAAAAGGAAACCGAAACGTGATAGCATCGAATGCTGCTGCCAAAAGAAGCCAAACACTTTGAATTCGTTGTAACATAAGAAGTTTAAAGTTTAAAGTTTGGAGTTGGATACCTGCCTGCATGAGGTTTGGCATCATTCTCCATTTTTACATTTTCAATTTTACATTTCTAATCCTGCCATCCCAGTTCCGGGTACAACGGGAAAGCGCCCATCAATTCGTGCACTTCACCGGAAACTTTTTCTACCAATGCCGTATCATCAATATTCATCAATACGCGGTCGATCAGTTCCACCACCGTTTCCATATTCTCTTCCTTCATGCCACGTGTAGTAATGGCAGGCACTCCAACCCGTATTCCGGATGTCACGAAAGGGCTTTTATCATCGTAGGGAACTGCATTCTTATTAAGAGTGATGTGCGCTCTATCCAAAGTCTCTTGCGCTTTCTTGCCGGTGATATTCTTATTACGCAGGTCAATCAGCATTAAATGATTGTCTGTGCCGCCACTGATTATATGATAACCACGGTTCACAAAAGCTGCCGCCATGGCCTGCGCATTCGTTTGTACCTGCCTGGCATATTGTGTAAATTCATCGGTCAAGATCTCACCGAATGCAATAGCTTTCGCTGCTATAACATGCTCCAGCGGACCGCCCTGCGAACCCGGGAAAACCGCCATATCCAGCAGGTGCGACATCATGCGGGTATTGCCTTTCGGGTCTTTCGCGCCGAACGGGTTTTCAAAATCCTTACCCATCAGGATAATGCCCCCACGCGGACCGCGTAAAGTTTTATGCGTAGTAGAAGTAACAAAATGACAATGCTCAAAAGGCGACGCAAGCAAACCTTTGGCAATTAAGCCGGCCGGATGCGCAATATCGGCCATCACAAATGCCCCGATCTCATCTGCCACGCGGCGGATGCGGGCCCAGTCCCACTCCCGGCTATAAGCGGATGCCCCACAAATGATCATCCGTGGCTTTTCGCGGCGGGCAACTGCTTCCAGTTCCTCGTAGTTCACCAATCCGGTCTCACGATTAACTGTATAAAAATGAGGTTGATAAAGTTTGCCACTAAAATTCACCGGCGAGCCATGCGTCAGGTGACCGCCCATGCTTAGGTCCAATCCCAAAATTTTATCGCCGGGCTTAAGTGTGGCCAGCATCACCGCCTGGTTGGCCTGTGCGCCGCTATGAGGCTGCACATTGGCATACTCACAATGGAATACCTGCTTAATACGGTCTATCGCTAACTGTTCGGTTTGGTCCACAAACTCACAACCACCGTAATAGCGTTTACCCGGATAACCTTCCGCATACTTATTGGTCATTACACTACCCATTGCCTGAATAACCTGCAGAGAAGTGAAATTCTCAGAAGCGATGAGTTCAATGCCGTTGCGCTGGCGCTCCAGCTCTTTATAAATAATGTCAAAAACGAGTTTGTCTCTTTGCATGCTTGGGCCAATGTTAAATTAACTTTTTCGATGTCTCACAAAAATAAGCGAGCTACCGCAAGCAGGATAGAATTTCTGCATTTTTAAAAAGTCCTACATTTGTCGGCTTGCAAGGGGCAAGAAATGGAAAGCAGTAGCGTTATTGTTTTATGATGGAAGGTGAATAAGAAAAGTGCCGCAGACCCATCTAAAGATTAATGAATGAAAGCAATTATTCCCGTAGCAGGAGCAGGAACGAAACTACGACCGCACACATATACGCAGCCAAAGGCTTTGATACCTTTAGCCGGCAAAACCGTTCTCAGTATCATTGTGGACCAACTGAAAAATGCGGGTATTACCGAGTTCATTTTTGTGGTAGGCTACCTGGGTGAAAAGATCCAGGATTATGTGCGCTACAATTACCTTAACATCAATGCGCATTTTGTGCAGCAGAATGACCGGCAAGGCATTGGTCATGCGTTGCGCCTTACCAGGGATATTGTAAAGGACGATGAAGTCTTTATTGTCTTAGGTGATACACTTTGCGAATATGATATTGACGCTGTTCTGCAAAGCGAGCACTCTATGTTAGGCGTCAAAAAAGTAGACGATCCGCGAAGCTTTGGTGTGGCGGAGATGAATTGCGATACCAACTGCGTGTCGCATGTAATTGAAAAGCCGCAGATCCCGAAGTCGAACCTGGCACTTGTTGGTATTTATAAAATAAAGGAAACGGCGCTGCTGTTCGAATGTCTGGAAGCGAACATGCAGCAAGGGCTGAAAACGCATGGCGAGTTCAGCCTGACGGATGCGATAGATTGCATGATCCGTAAGGGCGCTCAATTCAAGTCTTTTAAAGTCGATAGCTGGTTCGATGCCGGTAAGCGGGAAACTTTATTAGAGTCCAATGCCACGTTACTCAAAAAATTCGGCGGCAGCATGATGACCTCGCATGCTTATGAGAATACGGTCATTATCCAACCGGTGCGCATTGGCAAGGGGTGCGACATTCGCAATTCCATTATTGGTCCGTATGTGACGGTTGGCGATAGCACTACCGTAGAATCTTCTATTATCAAGAATTCCATTATTGGCTCCTTCTCCAACATATTCGATATTGTACTGGACTTTTCCATCATCGGGTCCGATACCGGCATTCGTGGTGAAACCCGTACCCTGAACATTGGGGATAATACGGATATTGATCTTGGCTAAGTATAGAAATCAACCCTTTATTCCAGTTTTTATCAGCGCTTTGCCAACTTATCGCTAACTTAAACCATAGAGCCACTCGTGGCCCTGCTTTTGCCAGTATAAGCATGATATATGGTTCCACCACGTTCAAAACTGTCACCTGCCCGAAAACGCTTCCTAAAATTAAGCCTGATAACATTAGGGGTTATAATCCTATGCGTTTTTGGTTTGCACATATGGTTTGTAAATAATGCAAAGTCAGTTTTAAAACAAGTGGTCGCCGAAAACTCCGGTGGTAAGCTAAAACTTGAATTATCCGCACTTGAGTTTGAATTCTTCGACAACAAAATAAAGATCAGGGAAGCGGACCTTACCAGCACAGACAGCACTACCCAAGCTACTACCTACCGCGTAAAATTTCGGAAACTTACGTTGCGGGTGAACTCCTTTTGGCCCTTATTGCTACAGAAAAAATTGTTGCTCGACACCATCAAGCTGCATGATCCTGAAGTGACCGTGACGCAATGGAAAGAAGACACCACCACACGTTTCGAAAAGGATGAGCTTTCTATCTCACAGCAGATGGGGAAACTATACAACTCGATGCTGGATGCTTTAGACGATTTCGGGATCCGTCGCATCGTTATCAATGATGCCAGGTTAAATCTTGTCAATAAAATAAAGCCCGGGGTCGAGCCGGTATCTATCTCCAATATCAACTTTAGCCTTATTCGCACAGCTGAAGCCGCCAGAAAGCGGGACACCTTTTTAGCCAACGAGCAAACCGTTGACCTCACCACCACGAATCAAAATATCGCGTTGCCAGGCGGCAGACACCGGTTGGCGTTTAAAAATTTTAGCCTCGAATTATTCCGCAAACGGATCGTGCTGGATAGTTGCACCATTTCAGCGGCATCTACAACGAACTCCAAAAGCAATTACACCATATTCTTTAAAAAATTGCTGTTAGTGGGTGTGGATTTCAGCGCCCTTTATAACCTCAACCTGATCAAAGCCGATTCGGTGTATTGCGAGAATCCGCTGTTCAATATCAACCTGAATACGCTTGCGGCAGACCCTTCTGCTAAAAAGCGGGAACGACCGGACCCTGAAAAGATCATACGCGAATTGACCGGTGATCTTGACCTTGCTTTTGTGGGTGTGAAAGATGCGGGCATTCATATTAATATCAGCGGCTCAAAGGATCGCTCTTTATTTAACTCGAACAAGGACGATTTTGAAATGCGGGGGCTGCGCATAAACGGCGATTCGGTAAAACCCGTGGTTGTGCAGCGGTTTGATATGCTGGTGCGGGACTACCGTCTTTATAACGAGGACAGTTCCTCGGCTTATACGTTCGATAGCATTCATTTTGCGAACAACAAGATCGTGCTGAACAATTTTACCATGCAAACGGGCTTGGGAAGAAAAACGGCAGCGTCCAAAGACTTTAAGATCCCTTACTTCGAGCTGACCGGTCTTAACTGGTTCGAATTGATCTTTAACCAGAATGTAGTTGCAAGGGAAGCGCTTTTGCATAACCCTGTTATTAATTTAACTACGACAGGCAGGAATGTGGCAAAGAAAAAGAAGACCAGCTTTTTTACCTCGTTGCATACTATGGATAATCTGCTGACGCTGCAAAAACTGCAAGTGATTAACGGGCAGGTGAACATGAAGCTGGGATCGAAAACAGAGTTAAACCTTGATAAGGTTGATCTGAGTTTGAATAGTAATGAACTCTTGCGGTCTAATAATAATGACGGCTTGCGGCGGGCCGTAGAACGGCTTTCTTTTGCAAGGGGTATTATTCGCCTAAAAGATATAACTGCTGAATTAAGAGGCGCCCGCTATACAGGCGCCAATCTTATAAAAGCCGACCAGCTTTTGGTTAATACCCGTGGTGGCAATCTCAAGGCAGTTGTTCGAAATGTTGCCATCGACAACCTGTTGTTGGATGATGATGCGGAACGTGTAGTGCTGGATGGATTACATTGGGGACAAGCTGATATTGCCATAAGAAAAGTAGCAAAGAAAGGTGGTGGCAAAAAAGAAAGCGGCGACCTGTTGCTGAAGAATATTTCCGGCACTAATACCAACTTCACCTTTACAGGGCCGGGACAAAAAGCCAGCACCTTCCTACCAACAATTAAGTTGGCTTCCTTTTCCAAAAATGGAACAACAACACCTATGCTTTCAGGGCTTTCCCTCATTGGCCACCGCCTGGCTGTCGCTTCAAAAGACATGACCCTTAACGCGACGAATTACAAAATCACTGATGGTGATTCCTATATCACCAACGTGAATATGGAGCAGGTAAAAGACCGCGACTCGGTAACTTTCACCGCACCACGGGTGGCTTTCGGACTTGACATTAATAGTATGCTGCGCCAGGACCTGCATGTGGTTTATGCCAACCTCACCTCTCCATTTCTATCAATAAGTAAGAGGAGTAATAGCAGTTCCGCAACTGCCACGCCAAAGCCAGCCATCCGGATCGATCGCCTCTCGTTAAGCGAACCAGATATTAACGTGCACCTGCACCGCAACGACTCGCTTACCATGATCACTCTTCCGAAGAGAGTCGGTAGCCAATTAGCGGTCAGTGGTATCCGTTTAGATGAGAATACATCCATCGATCGTCTTGTTCTGGCAACCACTGCGGCTACTTTTACCAAACCCGGTGGTGAGGTGGTGGGTGTAGAAAAAGGTAAGCTGGATATAGACCTGGCGGACCTCAAGCTAACAAATAATGGTGGTCAACCGGCCTGGAGTACGCTGATCAACAACTTATCCTTACAAACGCCGAACGACCTGTCTATGGGAAAAGGAGGCAATCGCCTCCGACTGGAAAATTTAGCGCTGGGCAACCTCCGGTTGTCATCGGAATACCTGAAGGATTTTGACAAGCTGGTTAAATCCAACGTCTCTGCCTGGCTCCGTACAGCAACCGGCCAATATGTGGATAGCAACACCACGCTAAACTGGTACAATGCTTCTTATAATGCGAAGAACAAAACCTTGGGTCTGGATTCATTTATCTACCATCCTACCCGCTCGCTTGATTCAGTGATGGCAACAACTCCGTATCAAACCGACTACATTACGTTCCGCTCCGGCGCCATGCTGGTATCGGATTTCAACCTCGACCGCTACAAAGTGGATAGCGCTATCATTGCCAATACCATGACGATCACCAACCCGGTCATCACCATTTACCGCGATAAGGGCCCGCCGCTGCCAGTGGCTGTTGTCAAGTCCTTACCCACAGGGCTTATTAAAAAAATCCCTTTCCCGGTCAATATTAAAAAGGTCAACCTCGTTGACGGGTATTTAAGCTATACCGAACGCAATGCAAAAACGCGGATGGAAGGAACGCTTGTCCTGGACCGGTTGAGCGGTGGGCTTGCGGACATTAAGAACCGGAATATTGGAGCGGATGATTCCCTGCAATTCACCCTCAATGCCTGGCTGATGGACTCGGCAGAAATAGCGCTGCGGGTAAAGCAGTCTTACACCGATTCGCTGAATGGCTTTCTAATGACCCTGCGGATGAAGCCCACCACCCTTTCCTTTTTAAATCCCGTGCTGGCGCCGCTCTCCAATGTTATTCTTACTTCCGGAACAATCGATTCCCTTAACATTCGCGCCATAGGCAAAGAAGACCTGGCACTCGGAGAAATGAAGATGTATTACCGCGACCTGCGCATCAAGCTCGTAAAAGATGGCAATGCGGAAGAAACCAGTTTGCTGCGAAGGGCGGCCACGTTTTTAGCCAATGCATTGATTATTAAAAAGAACGGCAATGGCCGCACCGGTCTCATCTATTACGAGCGGGACAAGAGCCGGTCCTTCTTCAACTATATCATTCGCATGACATTCAGCGGAATGGCCACCAGCATTGGCGCTAAGAAGAACCGCAAATACATGAAGCAATACAAAGCCGAATTAAAGGAACGTAATCTTCCGCCCATTGATTTTGAGTAAAGAGTATGGTGTGGTTTTAGTAGCTCACCCTCACAAAAAAACAGATATGCCAGAAAGCCGCAAACGTCCCGGACACCAATACCAAAAGCCCTCCGCCATACCAGCCAGGCAGCGCACCCACGCCACCACTATTTGCGCATTTCTTTTCGCCGTGTTCGCCGCCATTATTGCCTACACCGCCGGCGCCGGCTACGCAATGATGGCTGTCATAATTATAGTGGGCGCCGCCCTTGGTTATTTGGTTGGAAAGGCAATGGAAAGAGATGCAAAAAGAAAGATCAAATGACAGTTTCTTCATAACCGATGAAACTATTGTTTAATCAGTTTATGCACCAGTGGCTCCGAGCCATCTTTTGTAACCACCTGGAGCAGGTATGTGCCTGCGGGTAGTGTACTCATATTTAGCTGCATGGCATTAGTGCCGGCTTCTATTGCTGTAGCGGCCTGCTTCACCACTCTTCCAAAGCCGTCGCTCAGGTAAAGTTGCACTATTGTTTTAATGGGGGCTTCCACCTGGAAGTTCAAAGTACCAAGAACCGGGTTAGGCACCACATTGGTTAACTTAAAGTTTACCGCATCACCCGGATGGACATTAATGGTAGCACTCATTTTAAAACGTCCATCAAAGTCCACTTGTTTCAGGCGGTAGAACTTTTTCGTGCCGCTTGTAGCATGCGTATAGGAATAGAGCAGTCGTTCGGTACTGTTACCCCCAGCCGCTGCGCTTGGTATAAAGCTCAGTTTTGAATAAACCCTGCCGTCGCTTGAAACCTGCAATTCAAAACCACGGTTGTTGACTTCCGATGCTGTTTCCCATTTTAAGAGGTTGCCACTTGCCACTCTCCTACCGCAGAATGAAACTAAGGTTACAGGCAGTGCCCCTTCGGCTTCAGAAATGGCAAATGGGGAGAAAGCCGTCTGTCCACTTACGGTTACGGTGTAAACACTTCCAACTGGTATCGGATCCTGCGCAGAACCAGCGATTTCCCAGCGGGATGTATTGCTGTTATAATGATTGGTGATTACCTCTTCTCCGGGTGTAAATTCAGCTCCCAAAATATTGGCATTTGAGGTATTATAAGAAAAACTAAGATCGGTTGCACCGGGTGCACTGGATGGTATAAGGTTCCATGTCCGCTGTAGTGCTCTTGGCCGATTAGCAGGGTGGGTTCCGGTCGAAGGCACAATGCCGCTTACCACATTAACCGTCCAATCTTTTAAACCAGGGTTGTCAATGCTGACCGGGCTATAAGAATCCACTGAAATACCAATAGGAAATTCCTCTAACCCATTCAATGCTTTCCGTATAACAGCACCCGCGCCATTGGTTACAATATAAGAAAGGGCTCCTCCATTCTCAATTGAGCCGGTGGTAATATTATTGGCGCCTAGCAATAATTTACCATTGGTTAGTGATAGCGCCCCGGTTAAAACAATTGCACCACTTAAGGTAACATTATTGGTATTATCAATTGTCAATGCCGCAAACGAACCTGATTCTAAACCTTGGGGGTCTGCACCTTTCATTTCCACGGTTAGGCCGGTCAAAGTTTTGTTTAGGGTGTATTGTCCTGATAGATCAGAAGAGCCTGTTGAACGGGTTACTTGTATAACACCCGTGCCCGAAAGTGTTCCGCTGCCGCTGATGACATCAGAGGCGGCTGGACGAAACGTCCCGTTGACAATCATGGCGCCGGTTACCACAAGGCTACCCGAAGGCATAATGGTATTAGTAGTGCCGATAGTAAGGTTCTTCACCTGTGTGATAGAGGCAGGAATGGTTTGTGTAACACCCGAACCTGCAAACGCTAGATCGGCAGTAGTACTAACAGAAAGATTAGCTGCATTGCCGGAAATGGCCGGACCATTTAACGTGAGGCTATTGGTAGTAACGTCAAATTCGCCATCGGTTAGCGTAAGTGTGCCGTCAACTATTATACTCGTTCCCGTTGCCAAGGCCACTCCACTGGCATTATCTATTTCCAAGTCAAAAACAGTAAGTGTACCGCTTGAACTGACAGTAAGGGTTTGCAAAGCAATGCCATTGAGTGTTATTTTTTTATTGTTCGGCAGGAAGGAAGCAGCAGAAGCTTTTGTAAGGTTTCCCTTAATAAACATATCATTTCCAAGCAAAAGGCCGCCACTGCTAATACTTACCGAGCCAGTGATGGTATGTGCATCCGAAGTAGTAAGCGTACTGCTGCTGTTGACTACCAAGGCGCCGATGGTATTGTTCACAGCGGAAGCAGGGATAGTAAATGGGCTGCTGTTTGAGAAAACAAGTGTGCCTGAAGTGGCATTTATGCTGCCTGCGTTTCTGCTCATGAACCCTATTGTCAGCATATTGCTACCGGTGCTAAGGGTTCCTGAATGGAGCACTAAAGTGGATACTGCCAGCGAGCCATCCATTAATACGGTATTTAGGCCAGTGGCGATGGTAAGGACACCAGTAATAACGCCTGCCGTACTAAAGGTTATATTGCTAAAACCTGGATTGGTCACGTTACCATTAAAAGTGTAATTAGCATTCGAACTATAAGTCGTAATCCCGCTCACTAAAACTGAACCATTATTTGGTCCGCCATTGATACCATCAACATTGCCGGTGGTAAGAGTAGCGCCGCTGTTAAGCGTAAACTTGCCACCTCCATTAGTATTATATACATACCCGGCAGTTCCAAAATCTATATTGCCATTTACAATCAGCTCTTTACCTGATACATTCAGGTCCACATACTTATTTGTCGTGAAACTCCCATTGACAAGCGCATTTTCTTTCAGCTTCATATTTATATTTGAAAGCGTAAGACTTGACCCGGTACCTATATGAAAACTATAAGAGCTATTACCGTCAATAGTTAGTACCGTATTCGAACCACTCAAGCTTACAGCTACTCCGTTCCCACTTACATTGAGGCGTCCAACCGTTTGCGTAGGTACATTCGTTACTGTAGCCGTATTTGTAAAATTCAAAATATCAGTAGCGGCAGGAGCAGTTCTTATAGGAGTCCAGTTGGTACTGACCTGGTAGTCTGTCGTGGTTCCATTCCAGGTATATTCCGCTGTAGCCGTAATAGAAATATTATCTATGCCGATTGCCTGCCCATTAGTGCTACCGCCAATGCCGGTAAGTGTCCACCGGAGGTAATAATCCTGACCCGGTACAATATTCAGATTGGTAATGTTTACCGACTTCGTTATAGAAATTGGCGGATCGGAAACAACGTTATTATTTAAATCCGCTGCATAAGCCTGATCTCCTGCAACAGCCACCGTTGAGGGTGTAGTACTGCTTCCATGAAAGAAATTCATATTGAAGGCTCTTGAGCCTGAACGATATTTTTCATAATCAAAAGCAACTGCCAAATCAGTTATCGTAGAGCCTGTATTGTTCCTGACCTTTACAATGATGCTCCTGGGTGATGTAAAAGAAGCTGCATTTAAAAACCCGATAGCCCTATCCGTTGACGATGCTGTTACACCATTGGCAAAATTATAAGCACCGCTTGTGATTGCAATAGCACCCGCACCGGAAGTACCGGCAGCATTTGTTGTTGTTAGTTGCAAGCTCCCAAAATCGGTGCTATTGCTTGATGAACCCATCCTGAACCCATTTGGCAAGGATGCCGTGGCAGATGTACCGATACTATTGAAATTCTCTGTAACGGCTATTCCCAAAGTAGAAATGGCAAGATATCCGTCTGAAGAAATAACACTCTGCGTATTACCAGATGCGCTGCCACTCACCATGGCATTCGTAGTGGCATTATTCGCTGTTAATGAGCCTGTGAAGGTTCTCCCAACAATTGCTCCATTAGCTACGTCGCCGATAAGCAAATAACGCCGTGATACTGACAAACCCGTTTGCCCTGACAAACTAAATACAATAGAAGTAGCCACTGGCTGCGCTGCTACTGAAGCAATAATATCCACACCGGAATCATAGACACCATTGGTGTTACCATCATATACCAATTGCAGATTGCTGATATCATCAGTAGTGCTGGTGCCGGACTTTGAAATGGTAACACCCGTGAAATCATAACTGGTGGCACATGCATCAGGTGTCAGTGTGAAGCCAAACAGTACAGTATTGGAAGAGCCGGTACTGATATTGCCGGCAACAGGTGTTCCTGTGTTTGACAAAGTCAATGCAGGTACAGAGGAAACAGAAATGTTGAATGCCGAAGCGGTTCCAAAATAATCAATTACGCGTATCAGATAGGTTGTACCGGCAATATATGAATTTGTGCTTGTTTCTGTTACTCCGCCAGAGGTGATAGCATTCACCAGACGACTACTTACACTTCCCGGGCAAGCAGTAGCATAAACTTCAAAATCAATGTCCGGACCTAACGCAAAATCAATGGTTATCGTATGATTGCCGGTGCAGTTTGGCGTAAATGAATAATACACATCGTTCTTATTGAGTGTAGCATTAGTGATGGTGGCGCCTGATAAAGAACCGGAAGTGGCAACCGCATTAACTGTTAAGACAACCGCATTTATACAAAGATCATTGGCTGGCGCCGGTGCGGGGATATTGAAAGTACCTGAAGCCACCGGAGTTAATCCCGGGCTGGTAAAACTGATCGTTGCACCTGTTACTGCTGCAGCGCTACCTGCTGTTAACCCTTCAAAACTGGCAATACCCACAATTCCGCTGGCGGTTGTGTTCCCTCCCGGCGCCCATGCTCCTTCCCCGGTTGTGGCGGTTACTGTGGCAGCAGAGATTGTTGTATTGCCATATTGATCCTGGATATTTACAACAGGTTGCGTTGCAAACACAGAGCCGTTTGATGCCGGAGCAGCTGGTTGACTACTCATTCCCAATCTGGTGGCCGCCCCAGCCGTAATGGTTTGCAAAACAGTAGCATTTGTATAGCCTGAGGCGATTACGGTAATGTTTTTATTGGCTCCTGCAATTTGTAGTAAGCCTGCAGGAATTGAAGCCGATGGCGTAAATGTGATTTTCCCAGGGCTGAAGGCATAGCCCGCAGTAAGCGGTGTGCCATCTACGGTGATGGCAGGATTTGTAGTTCGCCAGGCAGCGTCATCTACAAAGGTGACTTCGAAAGGCGCATCTACAGTGGCTCCTGTGGCAGCAGAAAGTGTTGGAGGATTCAGACCCGCTGCACTAGTGGTACCATTACCGTTCGCTTCTGCTGCATAATTGTAAGCTTTATCATAAGTATATATTTTATAGTAGTAGGTAGTTCCTGCTATCAAATCGTTGTCGGTAAAAGAAGTTCCAGTTCCAATGTATTCTACGGTTCCAACAAGTCCTCCGGTACCATTTGTAATAATGTTACCAATGGCATAGACGCCGTTTGCATTAGGGTCATTATCGGCATTTGGATTAGTAGTATAACGAACTGCCATATAACCTCCATTATCAACTCCTCCCACTGCAGCAGTCCATGATAGATCTAAAGCGGTGGCTGCGGTAGAAGCATTTTGGGTAACTGTTACGGCGGTGGCTGGAGAAGGAGCCGAAACATCGACTCCACCGGCATAAACTACAATATCATCCAAATAAATATTCCCGCCTGTTCCTACTTGTCTGTTCCATATCACCCCGGCCACACTGGTAAAAGTTGAAGAGCTCTTAGTATATGTTACCTTTTCCCAAGTGCCAGCAATAGAGGGTGATGTGTATGTGCCGGATAGACCTTCGGTATTATTTTGTATACCAAGTTGAATTTCCTGGGTGTTTGTAGTATTGGTCACATATCTCCATAATTGCAATGTAACATTTGTGGTAACAGAAGGTACGCTAATATTAGGCGACCAAATTCTCCGCCCTGTAGTGGAATTGGATGCCCTCAATGAATTGCCACCTGTTCTTACGATTGAAGTTTCATTTACAATTGTTTGAGTGGCGTTTGCTTTTGCCCACTTTAGACTTTGCGGTGTTGCAAAAACATTGGTATTATCTATCGTTGCCGTTCCTTCAAAGCCTCCATCTAAACCTAAATAACTTTGTGCAAATCCACTTATCCCACCCAGGCAAAACAGAACGAGAAATGAGATAGTAACTACAGGAAGATCAAACTTTTTCATTCGATAGCTGATTTAGTTTAGTACACCTTATAAAGTATTTATCCTAAGATCACTTACAATTAGAAAAGCTCCTATATCAACGTAGTTTTATAACACGGAGGGTATCTACCAGCAAATGAATGATTTCGAACCCCCTCATGTGCTTACCTTTTATAGCTGCTTTTTGGGTCCCCGGTTGTCGCCATGCCTCTCTATTTTGTCCTAATTTCTTAGCAGTCTTTGACCCCAGGTCTCTCATTCCGGGGAGATATTTATTTAGCAGTTAGCTTTAGCTTTCAGAGGATTCGGATGGCTCCGCAACAGCACTCGCATTACGAGGGTAAAGGTGAAAAAAAGTAACGGTAAAAACAACCGTATTACTACAGGTGATTTTACCGTGTTTTTACGAAGCAATTTTTATCGTATTTCTACGCAATTCTTTAATGAATTACATAAGCCCATAGCAACAAATTGGCCTAGCCATCTTAAAATGCGAACAGCCGCTCTTTTGGAGCGGCTGTTCAATTTACTAGGTGGTCTGTCTTATCGTGCGATCACCACTTTCGTCGATTGCGCCTGTTTGCCATCGGAGGCCCTGATGTAGTAAGTTCCAGCCGCCAGATTTGAAACACCAAATTTAGCATACTGGGTATTGGCTCCTATGAGCA